>JBBCFZ010000004.1:0-229279 GCA_037200505.1 Terricaulis sp.
ATGGCCTTCGTCCGCGTACCAGGCAACGAAATCCCGGAAGGCGCGGAAGAGCATTGGCTTGAGGGACGCGGCGGCGTGCGCTTGCGCGCGTTGACGGCGCCCTCGACCAATGGTCCGGCGCGCGGCTCGATCATCGTCGCGCCGGGGCGCACCGAATTCATCGAAAAGTATTTCGAAGTGATCCGCGAATTGCAGGGCCGCGGCTTTGCCGTGTTCTGCATCGATTGGCGCGGGCAGGGGCTTTCCGGCCGCGAGGTTGGCAATTCACTGAAGGGCCATTTCGCCTCGTTCGACGATCCGGTGAACGATCTCGCAACCGCGCTTCGTTTGCTCGCCGGCAAGCTCCCCCATCCGCATATCGCGCTGGCGCATTCCATGGGCGGCGCGATCGTGCTGCGCGCGCTTCAAACGCGCCGTGTCGAGTTGGAAGCGGCGGTGTTTTCAGCGCCCATGTGGGGTATCGCGGGCCTCGGCGACCTCGGCAAGAAATATGTGGCGTTCATGAGTTCGCTGGGCGCCGGCGGCAATTTCGCGCCGGGCGTCGAGCAGAAATGGAAGCGCGAAAACTTCAAGCGCAATCCCCGTCACCAACGACAAAGAGCGCCATGCCCGCGGGCAAGGCCTGATCGCGGAAGAGCCGGCTTTAGCGCTGGCCGGCCCGACCATCGGCTGGGTCAGCGCCGCGACCGCCGCGACCGAAGGGTTCGCGCAACCCAACGCCCTGGCGCATTTGCGCTTGCCGGTTCTGGTGCTGAGCGCCGCGCAGGAATCGCTGGTCGACAACAAGACGCACGATGCGGTCATCACGCATCTGAGCGATGTCACGCATGTCACCATCGCCGGCGCCAAGCACGAAATCCTGATGGAGACGGACGAAGTCCGCGCGCAATTTTGGGAAGCCTTCGACGCTCTCGTCGACCGCGTCGCGCCGCGCAACGGCGTCGCCGCCTCTTAAGCGCAATTGCCCTGGGCGCGGGAAGGGTACATTCCTAGCCAAGCGGACAGCGATCCCGCGCAGGAGATGCGAGCATGACCGACGGCTTGGTTCTAGTGACGGGCGGCTCAGGCTTCATCGGCGCCCATTGCATCGTGCAATTGCTCGATGCCGGCTACAGCGTCCGCACCACGGTGCGTAATCTGAAGCGCGAGGCTGAAGTGCGCGCGACGCTCGCCGCCAATGGCGCGGATGCGGGCGATAAGCTGAGCTTCGTCGCGGCGGACCTCGAAAAGGACGCCGGCTGGCCCGAAGCGGTTGCTGGATGCGATTATGTGCTCCATGTCGCCTCGCCTTTCCCGGCGACCGCCCCAAAGCATGAAGACGAGATCATCCGCCCCGCCCGTGAGGGTGCGCTCCGCGTTCTGCGCGCCGCCAAGGCCGCTGGCGTGAAGCGTGTCGTGCTCACATCATCCTTCGCCGCGATCGGTTACGGCCATCCGCCGCTGGATCGTCCGTTCACGGAGGAGGATTGGAGCGTCATCGATGGCGGCGACATGCGCGCCTACGCCAAATCCAAAACACTAGCCGAGCGCGCGGCCTGGGATTTCATCAAGGCCGAAGGCGCGCCGATGGAATTGGCGGTGGTGAATCCGGTTGGCGTGCTCGGCCCCGTGCTGGGCGCGGATTATTCCACCTCGATCCTGATCGTGCAGAAGCTGCTCGACGGCGCGATGCCGGGCTGCCCGCGTTTCAGCTTCGGCATCGTGGACGTGCGCGACGTGGCCGATCTCCATCTCCGCGCCATGGTGCGCCCGGAAGCGGCGGGGCAGCGCTTCCTCGCGGTCGCCGGAAAATTCCTCACCATGCGCGAGATCGCGCTTATCCTGCGTGACCGCATGGGCGCCGCCGCCAAGCGCGTGCCGACCAAGGAATTGCCGAACTTCCTGGTGCGCCTCGCCGCGCTCGCCGATCCCGCCGTGGCGCAGATCGTGCCGGAGCTTGGCAAGACCAAGAATGCGTCGAACGCCAAGGCCAAGCGTGTGCTAAATTGGAATCCGCGCTCGAACGAAGAAGCCATTGTCGCGTGCGCCGAAAGCCTGATCCGGCTGGGGCTTGTGAAAGATTCCGCCAAGGCGGCATGAGGCCATGTCGAAATCGGCCGGACCCGCGCGTCATGGGGGAGCGGGCGGACGGCCCGCGTTCAAGGACGGGGCGAAACGATGCAATATATGATCCTGATTTACGGCGATGAAAAAGCCTGGGCGCACTTGACGCCCGAACAGGCGGCCGAAGTGATGAGCGCGTATTACGCTTACACCAAGGCGCTCAAAGCTTCCGGCAAATTGGTCGCCGGCGACGAACTCCATCCCGTCGCGACCGCGAAAAGTCTGACGGTGCGCGACGGCAAGCGCAATGTGGTGGACGGGCCCTACGTCGAAACCAAGGAATCGCTCGGCGGCTATTATCTAGTCGACGTCGAGAACGAAGCCGAAGCGCTCGACTGGGCGGCAAAATGCCCGGGCGCGATGTATGGCGGCGTCGAGGTGAGGCCGATCGTGGTGCGTTAAACTCCGCTGGAAAAACCCTCCCCCTTGCGGGGAGGGTAGGGTGGGGGTAGCGGCGGCGCATTCTCCGGAGAGAACACCGCCCGCATCCCCACCTCCATCTCCTCCCCGCAAGGGGGAGGAGAGCCCGCCCTACTTGGCGCGCAACGAGGGCCGTTTAACTCCGCCATCGTCTGCGCCATTCTGGGCGCATGAACGAAGCTGCACTTGCCGAACGCATCGCGCGCGAGAGCTATGGGCGCTTGCTCGCCTTGCTCACTGCGCGCACGCGCGACGTGGCCGCGGCGGAGGACGCGCTCGCTGACGCATTCGCCGCGGCGCTGACGGCGTGGCCGCGCATCGGCGCGCCGGAAAAGCCCGAGGCGTGGCTGTTCGCGGCGGCCAAGCGCAAGCTGATCGACGGCGCACGCCGCGCCCGCACCGCTAGCGAAGCGCAAGCGGATCTCGCGCTGGCGGCCGAAGAGATCGAAGCGGAGGTCGGTGAAGGTCAAGCGCCCGACCGCCGTCTCAGCCTCATGTTCGCCTGCGCGCATCCCGCGATCGAAGAGAGCATCCGCACGCCGCTCATGCTGCAAACCGTGCTCGGCTTTTCCGCCGAGCGCATCGCCGCCGCGTTCCTCATCGAACCGAAAGCCATGGGCCAGCGCCTGGTGCGCGCGAAAGCGAAATTGCACGAGGCCGGCGTGCCGTTCGAAATCCCGCCGCCCGCGCTTTGGCCCGAGCGGCTCGCGGCGGTGCTCGATGCGATCTATGCGGCGTATGGCGTCGGCTGGACGGACGCGACTGGCGCCGATCCCGAACGGCGCGGCCTTGCGGAGGAGGGCGTGTGGCTTGGCCGCGTGCTCGCCGCGCAGACGCCGCGAGAGCCAGAAGCGCTTGGCCTGCTCTCGCTCATGCTCCATCTCGAAGCGCGCCGCGCGGCGCGGCGTGGGGCCGGCGGCGAGTTCATTCCGCTGGAAGAGCAGGACGTCTCGCTCTGGAACGCCGACCAAATTCTCGAAGCGGATGTGCTCCTGGTGACCGCGAGCCGGCTTGAGCGACCAGGGCGTTTTCAACTCGAAGCCGCGATCCAGTCCGCGCACGCCGTGCGCCGCAAGCGCGGCTTTGCCGATTGGGACGCGATCATCACGCTCTATGAAGGCCTCGCGCTCCTGACGCGCTCGCCCGTCGCGCAGCTCAATCACGCCGCCGCGCTGGCGCACCGCGATGGACCCGCGGCGGCGCTCGATCTCGTGGACGCGCTCGAACTCGCGCACCCGAACATGCTGACCTACCAACCCTACTGGGCGCTGCGCGCCGATCTCTGCGCCAAGCTCGGCCGCAAGGAAGCCGCGCTCGCGGCCTACGCTGAAGCCATCGCGCGCGAGAGCGATCCCACCGTGCTGGCGTTCCTTCGCGGCCGAGCGGCGCGGCTGGAAAACTAGTTGAGGTGCTCGGTTTCGCGAGTGGAACTCGGGAACGCTTCGGAATGCGCGCGGGTTTCAAAGGATTGTTCAGGAGATCCCATCATGGCAGGCAAAACTGCGACCAAGGACGAAATCATCGCGCTCGAAAAAGACTATTGGGACGCGATGAAACGCAAGGACGGCGCGCGCACATCGCAGCTCGCCGGAAAGCTCTCGCTGACGACGGGCGCGCGGGGCGTGACCACGATCGCAAAAGACAAGATGGGCAAGATGACGGAGGAGGGCAATTGGACGCTCGACTCCTACACGTTTGACGATGTCGAAGTCATCACGCCCGCGCCCGACGTCGCGATCATCGCCTACAAGGTGACGCAGAACGTCACCATGGACGGCAAGCAGCAAGAATTGCGCGCCGCCGACAGCTCAACCTGGATTCGCGGCGAGGACGGCTGGGAATGTCACGCGCACAGCGAGGCGTTTCTGCAGAATGCAAAGGGCGCATAGCGCGCGTCTGATTGCTGGAAGAACAAGAGGCCGCTCCGTTTGGGGCGGCCTTGGTGTTTACGCTCAGCCGCCGCCTATGCGTCTGGCTTGGCAGAGAGCAGCGGCATTACGTCCACGCCGTCACACGGAAAGATCGTAAAATGCGGATGGCCTTGAAACAGCGCCGCGGCGGCTTCGTGAGACGGCGCGCGCACCACGACGAAAACGGTGAGCTCATTCACAACGTCCGCCACGCCATCGCGCGATGTGCGCTTGGTGGGGCCGAGCGGCCCGCCCTGGTAGACGATGACGCCGCGATGCGCCTCGTCCCAGGCCTTCAATGCGGCCAGCCCTCTCTCGTCGGTTGCGCGCCGTTCTTCATCCGACATCGCATACCAAGCCTGCCAACGCAGCGATGTCTTGTTGCTGAGGAAGACCGCGAGATAAGTATCGTTCGTGCTCATGCGTTCACCGCCCTTGCGCTTTCGCGGGAGACGCTACCACAATTGCCGTGATTGCTGGAGCGCGCACAATGACCATCATCATCACCGCCTTCGAAAGCTCACCCGATCGCGGCCGAGGACTGGCGCGGGACATGCCGGTGCGCTGGGCGCTCGAAGAAGTTGGCCAGCCTTACGAGGTTCGCCTCGTTTCGTTCGAAACGATAAAGCAGGCGGCGCATCGCGCGCTGCAGCCGTTCGGGCAGATTCCGACGTATGAAGAAGGCGACCTGGCGCTCTTCGAGTCTGGCGCGATCATCTTCCATATCGCCGAGCGCCATGCCGGCCTCTTGCCGGAGGACGCCAACGCGCGGGCGCGCGCGATCACATGGATGTTCGCCGCCGCAAGTTCGGTGGAGCTAGTGATCGTGCAACGCGAAGCCGCGTTGTTCCTGGAGCGCGACAAGGGCTGGCATAAGGAACGCCTGCGGCTGGTCGAAGATCGCATCCGCGGCCGCCTGGACGACCTTTCCGCGCGGCTCGGCGGCGCCGACTGGCTCGACGGCGCCTTCAGTGCAGGCGATCTCTTGATGGTGCAAACGCTGCGCAGGCTGGCAAGCTCCGCCATCCTGAAAGACTACCCAAATCTCGCCGCTTATGTCGCGCGCGGCGAAGCACGGCCGGCGTATCAGCGCGCGTTCGCGGCGCAATTGGCGGTGTTTGAAGCGAAGGCGACCTAGGGGCGGCCGAGCGCTTCACTTAAAAGGCCAAAATCCTCGCTTCGGCTCAGTTGTCCTGGCGCCGAAAGAAGCTAACCGCGCTTCGAACGGAAATTTCTTGAGGACGTCATCGCGCCGGTTTCGCGCATCGCGTTAGAGAGCCGTTCACTGGAGACGTTCTTCCATGCGGAGGATCATGGCGCGACGTCCTCTGCAGGCGGCATACCCTCAAGCCTGTAATTCGCGCGCCGGCAGCTCTGCTCAAACGTCCGCCGCGCCTCAAGCCGGTACACGAGGCATGCCGACCAGATCCGCAGCCGCCTGCTTTCACGCCCGAAGTCCCGCGCGCGCTCGACGTTGGCCGCGTACTCAGGCTTCAGCGCTGAACGGTCCGCGGTGAAAAAGAACGACGGATCACGCGCCAGGTTAGGCAATATCTCGTTCTCGACGAACGTCACGTAGCGCACGTATTTCACGCCAACGCCGTCGAGCTCAGAATAATAGAAGCCCAGATCAAATAGCGTCACCGGATCCAACGTCTCGCCGAGCTCCATCCGCTGCAGCGTTTCCCATGTCCTGGGCGCCGTATCAGACCCTTCGATGCGCAGAAAATATGGCGGCTGCAAATTACCGGCGGCGAACGCCTCCTGCCAGCGTGCAACGCCTGCTTCGATATCACGTTCAAATCCAGCTTGCGCACCCTGGCCATCGCGCAAGTCCGCGACCAACAGCGCCACGATCTGATCGCGCCGATCCGCCGCCTGGCGCTCCTCGTTCCAGTTCGTCACCTGCGTCGCGACGAACACACCAAGCACAACGATCAGAAAATCGATTGCGATGGCGGTCCATGCCTGTTTGCGAAAATGCGCGATGATGCGGCGTAAGATCATGCGGCCCCCGAGGGCATCTAAACGCAGGCGGGGGCGGCTGACAATAAAAGCCGCTCCTTTCGGAGCGGCTTCAGTGTTTTCATTCCCCCTCTCCGCAAGGGAGAGTGGGAGGCGCACTTACGCAAACAACTTCGCCCAGTTCCGCGCTTCGCGCTTCTTCCAGTGCCCGCGATGATACGCATCGCTCACGATGATCGGCGCAACGGACGTCGCTTCGGCGAACACCATTTGCTCGTGCACGGTGCTGACCTTGCCCCAACTCGCCGCTTCTCGCAGCGTTGAGGAAGAGCACGCGCCGTCGCGCACGTCGGCGACCGTGATCTGCACGGCGTATTTGTGCACTTCGACATCGTCGTGGCCGAGGATCTCCGCACACACCACGGTGTCTTGCGCGAAATTTTTCGGCACGCCGCCGCCGACCATGAAGAGGGCGGTGGTGCCGGCCGCGAGTTTGATCTCAGTGAGTTCGCGGAAGTCGCCCGCGCTGTCGATCGTCACATAGGGCTTCTTGGCTTTGCGGCGCTCGACCTGGTGCTTCACGATGCCAAAGCCCGCCGAGCAATCGGAGAACGCCGGCACGAAGATCGGCACGCCTTTTTCGTAGGCGCGCTGGATCAGCGAGTCTTTTTTCTTGGCGTTGCCCGCGGCGAGCCATTTGCCGAGTTCGAAGATAAATTCGCGCGACGTGTAGGGGCGCGGCTCTAACGTCTCGCAGATATCGTAGATCGTCGAATCGACGTGCTGGAGCTCTTCCTCATCGATATAGGTGTCGTAGATGCGGTCGATATAGAGCGAGCGCAAAGTGTTATCGTCTGGGATTTCCTTGGCCTGATAATGCTTGAAGCCGAGCGCTTCGAGAAAATCCATGTCGATGATCGAGGCGCCGGTGGCGACGATGGCGTCGGCCATGTTGTACTCGACCATGTCGCGCCAGACATGCAGGCACCCGCCCGCGCCCGTGGAGCCCGCCATGATGAGCCAGGTCGAGCATTTCTGATCTTCGAGCGCCATGTTGAGAATTTCAGCCGCCCGCGCGGCGTCGCGCGAGGTGAAGCTCATCTTGCGCCACGCATCGATGATCGGGCGCGCGTCGAAGCTGGCGATGTCGATGTGCTCAACCGGGTGGGCCAGCAGTTCAGCTTTGCGGTTGGAGTCGATTTTGGCGTCAGCCATGGAGAGTGCTCCTATGGGCGGCGTCGTCAGACCTTGGCGGCCAACCGCGCGGACGCTCCGCCGACACGCGATCGCGGCGTCAGATAGGGCAATCTCGCTGGAATGCAAGTAATTTGCGCGAGACTAGCCCAAAACGCGCGCGAGCACGAAGTCATCATAGAGGCTCGCGCCCACTTTGAACTGGCGCGTTCCCACCTGCGTGAAACGATGCTTGGCGTAGAACGCCAAAGCGCGGTGGTTTTCGCGGTTGACGCCCAGCAGAACGCGCGGTGCGCCAACCACGCGTGCATACTCCAACGCCGCATTCATCAGGGCGTCGCCCGCGCCGGAGCCGTGCATGCCTTGCAGCACATAGATGCGCCTGAGTTCGAGATCGCCGCTTTGCAGCGCGACGGGCAGGTCGGGCGCGCAGAGCGCGACATAGCCAACCGGCGCGCCCAGCGGCGCTTCGGCCAGCCAGAGGCGCACTGCGGGTTCGTCGAACCACGCCGCGAATGCGCTTGCGCTCAGCTTCTCGGCGCAATGCGCGAGAATATCCGCGCCCGCCACCATGTGCGCGTAGGTCGCCAGGAAGGTCGCGCGCGCAATCAGCGAGAGGCGCGGCGCATCGTCCGGCGTGCAGGGGCGGATGGCGATGGTCATAAGGGCCGCGCGAAGATCAGCAGTTCATACGGCGCGCCGCCGACTATGTAGGGCTTTGCGCCAATCTGCGTGAAGCCATGCTTGCGATAGAAGGCCAGCGCCCGCGCATTGGTGGCGTAGACCGCCAGCAGCATGCGCCGCTTGCCCATGGCCGCGGCTTCCGCGAGCGCGGCTTGCAGAAGTAAGACGCCGATCGGCCGGTTGAGATAAGGCGCCATCACATAAATGCGCTTCAACTCGATATCGCCCGGTAGCAGCGCGACGCCCACGATATCTGGCGCGGCTAAGCCCGCATAACCAACCGGCGTTGCATTGTGCGAAAGCGCGGCGAGCCAAAGGCGCGCATCTGGCTCTGCGATCCACGCCTCGTGCGCCGCCACGCCGAGCGCATCGCGGCAATGGGCAATCATCGGCTCACGCGCCACCACCTCCGCGAACGTCTCGAAGAACGTGGTCTGCGCGATGAGGGCGAGCGCGGGCGCATCCTCATGCGTGCAGGGGCGGATAGTGATGGTCATGGCGTCCCTCTACCGCTCCCCGGATTCGCGCAGCGAAGTCCGGGGTCCATTTCCACGACACGCGGAGACATGGACCCTGGATTGAATGCTGCGCATCCATCCGGGGAACGGTGCGTGAGAGTGGAGCTTAGCGCTTCCCGCGTGGCTTCGGCTTGCGGCCGTCGAGCGTCACGACGCCTTCAGCTGCCTTTTCCGCACCGAACATGGTCGGCCAGGGCGCGTCCTTGGCTTCGATGGTGACGGTGTCGCCAAAGCCGTTGAAGCGCGTGCCCATGGCGACGCCGTAGGCGCCGAGCTGGCCGATCTCGATATGATCGCCTTCGTGGACATCCATCGGCAGCATGAAGGTGCCGGCGGCGGCGTCGATGGAATCGCAGGTCGGGCCGTAGAAACGGAACGGCGCGAGCTTGCCGCGGCTGGGCGGCTGGCGGAGCAGCTTCACCGGATAGGGCCAGTTGGCGTGCGCGGCGTCGAACAGGTTGCCGTAGGCGCCGTCGTTCAGATAGAGCGCATCGCCCTTGCGGAGATCAACACGCGCGATCACTGAGCAGCCTTCGGCCACCAGGGCGCGGCCAGGCTCGGCCCAGAGCTTGGCGTTCTGGGCGACGAACATTTCCTCGAAGGTCTCGCGGATGATGCGGACATATTCGCTCATCGGCGGAGGCGTCATGCCGGGATAGATCGCCGGGAAACCGCCGCCGACATCCACGATGTCGACCACCACGCCCGCATGCACGATGGCGCGGCTGGCGTCGAGCATGGCGGTGCGGAACGCGTCCGGCCGCATGCACTGGCTGCCGACATGGAACGACACGCCCATCATTTCTTCAGTCGCCGCGCGCGTGCGCCGGAGCAGCGGGCCCGCTTCAGCCGGCGCGATGCCGAACTTTTGCGCCAGCGGATAAACCGAGCCTTCGCCAGCCGCGGCCAAGCGCACAATCAAGGTCAGATCCTTGGCGCCGCCGGTTTCGATCAGGATTTTTTCGAGCTCGTCCTCGCAGTCGAGCGAGAACGTCTTCACGCCGAACTCGTGATAGGCGCGCGTGATCGCGCGGCGCGATTTCACCGGGTGCATGAACGCCAGCTGCGCGCCAGGAAAGCGCGTCGCGACGAGTTCAGCTTCGGCTTCGGACGCAACATCAAAGCCGCGGATGCCCGCGGCCCACAGCGCGTCCAGCACCCAAGGGGCCGGATTTGCCTTCACGGCATAGAAAATCTCGCCCGGAAAATTGGTGCGAAACCAATCCGCGGCGGCGGCCACACGATGTGGACGCGCGATCGCAACCGGATTTTCCGGCGCGCCGCGCTGAACCAGATCGAAAGGCGAAGGGACAAAGTCCATCCGGCAACTCCCAACTCAGTGCGCACCACTTCCGTGGAGCGACTTGTTCAACCCAGGCCGGCGTTAGTCGGACATGCTTAGATGTCAGGTCCGCCCTTGGGAGCTTACGCCGGGAAGAGAGTGAGAGTTCCTCACCATCTCCCCATCGTGGCCTGGGCCGAGGGGGCGTTAGTGGACGCTGTTTCCAGGTCCGCCGGGTAACGATGCGAAATAGGTAACGTGTTCCCCAATGTAAAGAGGCAAAATTTGCCCAGCGTGCACACTAGCGCGTGAGGCGTATGCCGCGCCGGCGTTGATGCGCCGGCGCAACGTCACAAAACCGCAATGGACTTGTCGCGTCGGCGTTGTGAAAGCGTCGCGTGCGCTTCACGGCCCGTCATTAACCCCCGGCTTGCAGCCACGCGACTCACTCGCGGGCTGCCTGAAGTTTCTCCAGGGGGTTTTCCATGTTCAGACTAAAGACACTCACCAGCGTCGCCTTGGCCGCGCTTGCCGGCGCCGCCGGCATGGCTGTCGGCGTAGGCTCGGCGAATGCACAATCAGCCGCGCCTGCGCCAGCGCCCACCGTCACGACGCGCTGGAACGGCTCGCCGGAGACGCGTGAAGAAGATCGCCGTTTCCATGTCAGCGGCCGCTTTATGTACGACATCGCCTACACCGACGCCGACTATGCGGCCAACAATGGCGGCGCGTTCGAATCGGGCGTCCGCTCTTATGCCCGCCGCGCCTTCATCGGCGTCGACGGCCGTTTGACGGAGCAATGGCGCTATAACGCGAAATTCGATTTCGCTGTCGGCGGCACGACCAATGTCGATGACTTCTATCTCGAATATGCCGGCGCGGATTATTCGCTGTTCTTTGGCAACAGCAACGCCGTCTCGCCGATGGAAGACCGCGATTCCTCGCTCAACATCCCGTTCAACGAACGCTCGTTCCTGATCACGGCGGCCGGCTTCGGCAAGCGCCCCGGCATCGCGTTCTTGACCAATGGCGGCAATTGGTCGATCGGCGCCGCGGTTCAAGGCAATGACGCGCTCTCGACCGCCGACACCGCTTCCAACGGCAGCGAATCTTATTTCGGCATTTCCCGCGCGACCTGGGCGCCGATCTATCAATCCACGCCGGAAGGCACGACCTTCCTCCATCTCGGCGTCAACGCCCGCTACCGCAACAATGGCGACGGCAACGCCAACACGTTGGACGGCACGATCGCCTACAGCCCGAGCGCCTTGTCGAACAAAGCCAGCAACAATGCCGGCGTCGGCGCGGCGGCGGGCGATACCTATCTCGGCGCCGAGTTCGCCTACCAGCACAATGCGTTCGGCTTTGACGGCGAGTACGGCCAAATCGCCACGCGCGATTTCAAGGGCAGTGCGACCCAACTGGGCGACGCCGACATCACCGGCTATTATGTCGACTTCTTCTGGTCTCCGACCGGCGAGAGCCGCCGCTACAACGCCGCCGACGGCAGCTTTGGCGCGGTCACCCCGTTCCGCACCCTGGGTTCGGATGGCGGTATCGGCCACATCATGCTGAGTGCGCGCTATGAAAGCCTCGATCTCTCCGACGCCAATTTCGGCGCCAACCGCAACGAAACGACCGCCTACACGGTCGGCGCCAGCTGGGTCCCAGTCGGCCACGTCAAGTTCCAGCTCAACTATTCGAGCACGGACGTTGATTACGCCGCCGCCGCGCCGACGCGCCTCGACAACACCATCGACGCGGTGACATTGCGCACCCAGTTCGATTGGTAAGAGCACGCACTTCTCCGCGCGGAGGCTAAACCTCCGCGCGGAAGCTAAACGCAGGGACATTCGAGTCAGGAGTCTGAGTTATGCAATCGACTAAATTCAACATGCGACGCACGGTCATCGGCGCGATCGCGGCGTTCGCCGCGCTTGCTCCGTTCGCCGCCGCTTCCGCGGACGAAATCACCGGCGCGGGCGCGACCTTCCCGCAACCCGTCTATCAGCGCTGGGCTGAACAATATGCCGCCCAAGGCGGCGACACGCTCAACTATCAAGGCATCGGCTCGGGCGCCGGCACGACGCAAATCATCAACCGCACCGTCGATTTCGGCGCGTCGGATGCGCCGGTCGCGCCAGAGCGTCTCGCCAGCAACAATCTGCTGCAGTTTCCGGCCGTCATCGGCGCTGTCGTTGTCACGGTGAACATTCCGGGCGTTGACGGCAACGCGCTGAAGCTCACTGGCCCGGTCATCGCCGACATCTATCTCGGCCGCATCCGCCTGTGGAACGATCGCCGCATCGCCGCGCTCAATGCCGGTGTCTCGCTGCCGGCGCTCGCGATCGCGCCGGTTTATCGCGCTGACTCCTCGGGCACGACCAGCATCTTCACGACCTATCTCGGCGCCGTGAGTTTGCCCTTCAACACCACCATCGGCGCCGGCTCTTCGGTGTCATGGCGTGCGGGCATCGGGGCGCCGGGCAATGCCGGCGTCGCCGGCGCGATCCGCAACACGCGCGGCGCGATCGGCTACGTCGAATACGCCTACGCCACCGAAAACGGCATGCAAACGCCGCAACTGCAAAACCGCAATGGCCAATGGGTCCGTCCGAGCAGCGCCGCCTTCCTCGCCGCCGCTTCGACCGCCGATTGGGCGCATGCGCCCAACATGGCCGCCAGCATGATCAACACCGCTGGCGCGACCAACTGGCCGATCGTCAGCGCGACTTACATCCTGCTGCCGAAGAACCCGTCGAACGCCGATCAATCGCTGAAAGTCATGCGCTTCTTCGATTGGGCGTTCCGCAATGGCCAGCCCGCGGCTGACCAACTCCACTACATCATGCTTCCCGAAGCGGTTCGCGCCCAAGTGCGCACGCGTTGGGCGCAGGTGCAATCGGGCGGTCGCCCGGTGTGGACGGCGGCGCGCTAAGCGCGGGACTGACTGATAGAGAGGGGCGGGGCCATCGGTCCCGCCCCTTGCTTTCTCGATATTGCCGCGTTTTAGGTTCGTCCCATGACCGCACTCCCCTTTGAAGGATCGCGCCGGTTTCGCCCGGGCGAAGCATTTTTTAAGTCGGTGCTGTTTTTCGCCGCCATGATCGTCCTGGTGACGCTTGGCGCAATTCTGATCATTCTCTTCGTTTCCGGCCGCCACGCCTTCGACCGCTTCGGCCTGCCGTTCCTGTGGACCGATCAATGGGACCCGGTGCGCGATCTCTACGGCGCCTTCGCGCCGGTGATGGGCACCTTGGCGTCCTCGGCGGTCGCGCTCGCCATCGCCTGGCCGCTCGGTTTCGGCATTGCCTACTTCCTCACCGAGACATGCCCGCGGCGCCTGCGCCAGCCTCTCGGCGTCGCGATCGAATTGCTCGCGGCCATTCCCAGCATCGTTTACGGCATGTGGGGCTTCTTCGTGCTCGCGCCGGCGATGTCGGAGACGATCCAACCCTGGCTCACCGAGCACTTCATGTGGCTGCCGATCTTGCCGTCTGAGGATAACCCGCTCTGGTTCTGGTTTCAGGGCGCGCCTGTCGGGGTCGGGCTCCTGACCGCCGGTATCGTGCTTGCCATCATGATCTTGCCCTTCATCGCCGCCACCACGCGCGATGTGCTGCTCACCACGCCGCAGCTTCTGAAGGACGGCGGCTACGCCATGGGCGCGACGCGGTGGGAGGTGCTGACCGGCATCGTGATCCCGGCCGTGCGCGGCAGCTTGTTCGGCGCGGTGTTTTTGGGACTTGGCCGCGCGCTCGGCGAAACCATGGCCGTGACCTTCGTGATCGGCAACGCCAACCGCATCCCCGACAGCTTCTTCGCGCCGACCGCGAGCATCGCCTCGATCGTCGCCAATACGTTTCCGGAAGCCGATGTCGGCTCGATGAAGCTCGCCGCGCTCTTCGCGCTCGGCTTTATCCTCTTCGTCGTCTCGTTCATCGTGCTCGCCTTCGCGCGGCTGCTGCTTCGGCAAGGGAGAATGGCGTGAGCACCATCAGTCGCCCAAACAACCAGGCCAACTATATCCGTCGCCGCGTCGGAGACGCGGTCATGGGCGGGCTTTGCACCGTTGCGGCCCTCATCGGGCTCGTGATCCTGGGAATCATTCTCTACACCCTGATCTCGCGCGGCCTAGCGGGCCTTTCGCTGGACGTCTTCACTGAGCCGATGCGCACGCCCGGCCAGCGCGGCGGCCTCGCGAACGCCATCGTGGGAAGCCTTATCCAAACCGGCCTCGGCGCCCTGATCGGCGCGCCGCTCGGCATGGCGGTTGGGATCTATCTCTCGGAGGTTGGGCGCAACAGCAAGTTCGCGTCGGTCGTGCGGTTCGTGAACGATATTCTCTTGAGCGCGCCGTCGATCCTGATCGGCCTTTTCGTCTATCAAATCGTCGTCGTGCCGATGCACAATTTCTCCGCGCTGGCAGGCTCCATCGCGCTGGCCTTGCTCGCCATGCCGGTCGTGGCGCGTACGACGGAAGATATTCTGAAGCTGGTGCCCGACAGCTACCGCGAAGGCTCGATCGCGCTCGGCGCGCGCGACAGCACGACCATCAACCGTGTCATCGTGCCGGCCGCGTTCGGCGGCATCCTCACCGGTATCCTACTCGCGGTCGCGCGCATCTCGGGGGAGACGGCGCCGCTGATCTTCACCTCGCTCGGCAGCTTCAACTGGACGCAAGATCTCTTCCATCCAATGGCGAGCTTGCCGATCGCGATCTACCGCTTCGCGTCGAGCCCCTATGCGGAATGGGTTGATCTGGCCTGGACGGGCGCGCTGATCATCACGTTCGGCGTGCTGACGCTCAATGTCGCCAGCCGCATTTCGCACCATCTGGTCACGCGCGGCTAAGAGCGGGCTTGCTTCGCTTCACGTTTGGCCAGCCGGCGCGCCCGCGCGCGCTCGCGCACATCGCGCAGGCGATGCCAGAAGCGCCGCTTTTCCGGCTTCGGCAGCGGCTCCAGATTGCGACGAAATTCCTCCGCGCAAGCGCGCCAGGAATATTTCTCCGCGAGCGCACGCGCCGCAATGCGTTCGCATTTCAGCGCTTCCAAGCACGCCACCGCCAGATCGTTGTTGATCGCGCCAGCGCCGGTGCCTGGGATGATGTCCTGCGGCCCCGGCGCGATGAACCCCGCCACCGGCGTGCCCGCCGCCATGGCCTCCAGGATCACCAGGCCAAACGTGTCGGTGAAGCTCGGAAACGCAAACACGTCCGCGTCGGCATAGTGGCGCGCCAGTTCATCGCCGAACTTGGAGCCCGGAAAGACGACGTCCGGATACTTCGCCATCAGCTCTTCGCGCGCCGGCCCATCGCCGACCACGACCTTGCTGCCCGGCAGATCAAGCTCGCAGAACGCCTCGATATTCTTTTCAACTGAAACCCGGCCCACATAAGCAAACACCGGCTTCGGCAAATCCTTATAAACGCCGCCATCGATGCCGCGCTTGCTTGGATGGAAAAGCTCGGTGTCGACGCCCCGGCTCCACGGCGCGATATTCTTGAAGCCGTGCTTCTTCAGCAAATCCATCATGGTCGGCGTCGCCACCATGACGCGGCCCGATTTATCGTGGAACGCGTGCATGAAGCGATAGCCGGCCCAGAGCGGGATCCAGGAAAACCGCGCCGTGATGTATTCGGGAAATTGCGTGTGATAGCTCGTTGTGTACGGAAACTTGTGCTTGAGGCAGGCCGCGCGCGCGTCCCAGCCAAGCGTGCCTTCCGTCGCGATATGCACAGCGTCCGGCGCGAAGGCGAGGAAGCGCTCCTCCACATCGTCGCGCGCGCCAAGCGCCAGGCGGATTTCCGAATAGGTGATCAGCGGCACGGTGCGCGGATAATCGGAGGGCGCCACCACCTCGATCTCGCAGCCCATCGCCTCAAGCTCGCGCATGGTGTTGGAGAGCGTGCGCACGACCCCGTTCACCTGCGGCTCCCAGGCGTCGGTCACGAGCATGATGCGCTGGGCCAATGGCGCCGACGCAGGCTCGGCGGCGGTCTGTTCTTGTGCTTCCGTGCTCACGACGCGGGTTATCGCCATGCGAGGGGCCAAGCGCAAGGGCTGGGGGCCTTGCCGAGCCGGCGCGCGGCGCGCAAATGGCGGGCATGAGCATGACAACCGATTGGGACGCGCTCGACGCGCTGAAATATCAGGACGAGGGCGCGGCGATCGCCGCTTTGCTGGCCGATCCGCCGCTCGACGCCGCCGCGCGCGCCAGCGTTGCAGCCACGGCGCGGAGCCTCGTGGTGGAGGCGCGGGCGCTAAAGCGGCGCAAGGGCGTGATGGAGAGCTTCCTGGAAGAGTTCGGCCTCTCCAACGCCGAAGGCCTCGCGCTCATGTGCCTCGCGGAAGCTTTGCTCCGCGTGCCCGACGAAGACACGGTGGATAAACTCATCGCGGAAAAAATCCGCACCGGCCGCTGGCGCGAGCATCTGGGGCAATCGGATCACTGGCTGGTCAATGCCGGCACCTGGGGACTGATGCTCACGGGGCGTTTCGTGGCGCTGCCGGAGGATGTGAAGGAAGAGCCGGGGCAGTTTCTGGCGCGGCTCGTCTCTCGCGCGGGCGAGCCGGTGGTGCGCACCGCCGCCATGCAGGCGATGCGCATTCCTGGGCGAGCAGGTTCGTGCTGGGGCGCACAATCGAATCTGCTTTGAAGCGCGGCGCTGGAATGCAACGAGCCGGCAGCGCGAGTGCATTCTCCTTCGACATGCTGGGCGAGGGCGCGCGAACGCAAGCCGACGCCGTGAATTATGCCGAAGCTTACGCGCATGCGATCGATGCGGTCGGCGCCGATGCTTCGGTGGCCGAGCTGCGCATGCCGTCGGCGGTGTCAGTAAAGCTCTCGGCGCTCCATCCGCGCTACGAAGCGCGGCAAGAGGCGCGGGTGTTCGCCGAACTTTATCCGCGCATCTTGGACCTCGCGCGCCGCGCCAAGGCGCACAATATCGGCCTCACGCTCGACGCCGAGGAAGCCGATCGCCTGGTTATCTCGCTCAAATTGTTCGAACGGCTCGCTGCTGAGCCTTCGCTCGCGGGCTGGTCGGGCCTCGGGCTCGCGGTGCAGGCTTACCAAAAGCGCACGCGCGCTGTGATCGCGAAGCTCGCGGCGCTGGCGCGGCGACGCGGGACGCCGATTCAGGTGCGCCTGGTGAAAGGCGCTTACTGGGACGGCGAGATCAAGCGCGCGCAAATGGCGGGGCGCCCGGATTTTCCAGTGTTCACCACCAAGGCCGCCACTGACGCGCACTATCTCGCCTGTGCGCGGGATCTGATTGCGGCCGCCGATGCGATCTATCCGCAATTTGCCACGCACAACGCGCACACGGTGGCGGCGGTGAAGCGCATGGCCGATGTGGCGGGCGTTAAAGCGTTCGAGTTTCAGCGCTTGCACGGCATGGGCGAGGCGCTTTATGCGGCGCTCGGTAACGCGGCGCCGTGCGTGTGTACGCGCCAGTTGGCGGACACGAGGAGCTGCTGCCGTACCTTGTGCGGCGTTTGCTCGAGAACGGCGCCAACACCAGCTTCGTGCACTCGTTCTTGGACGACGATGTCTCCCCCGACATCGTCGCCGCCGATCCGCTGGCATCGCTCGAAGCAAATCCTCACAGGCACAAGCGCCTGCCGGCCCCGCCGCTACTGTTCGGCGCAAGCCGTAGAAATTCGACGGGGCGAGATTTGTCGATTGCCGCGGAACGCGCCGCGTTAAGCGCCTCCTCCCCCCTTGCGGGGGAGGGTAGGAAGGGGGGGTAACGGCGGCGCTCTCTCTGGAGAGAACACTGCCCGCACCCCCACCTCCATCTCCTCCCCGCAAGGGGGAGGAGAGTCGCTAAACCTTGCGCTCTCCGCACATCGCGACTGGAACGCCCTCGGCGGCGTCGCCACGCGCCGCGATCCTCCGCGCCATGGGCGATGCACTGCAAGCTGACGCCGACGCACTCGTTGCACTGCTCGCACGCGAAGCGGGCCGTAGCTTGCAGGACAGCATCGACGAAGTGCGCGAAGCCGTGGACTTCTGCCGCTTCTACGCGGCCGAAGCAGAGCGCCTGTTCGCCGGCCCGCGCGTGCTCCCAGGCCCCGCCGGCGAGACCGATACGTTGGAGCTGCACGGGCGCGGCGTGTTCGTCTGCATTTCGCCGTGGAACTTCCCGCTGGCGATTTTCACCGGCCAGCTCGCCGCCGCGCTCGCCGCTGGCAATGCCGTGATCGCCAAGCCGGCCCGAGCAGACACCACAGATCGCGCGCGCCGCCGTCGACCTCTTCTACGCCGCCGGCCTGCCGCGCGACGTGCTGCAACTCGTCGTTGGTGACGGCGAAACCGGCGCGGCGCTCGTCGCCGATCCGCGCATTGCGGGTGTCGCGTTCACGGGCTCGACCGAAACCGCGTGGAAGATCAATCGCAGCCTCGCGCGCGCGATGGCCCGATCCCGGTGCTGATCGCGGAGACGGGCGGGCTCAACGGCTCTTCGTGGACACCACGGCGCTCAAAGAACAGGTCGTCGACGATGTGATCGTCTCGGCGTTCAATTCCGCCGGCCAACGCTGCTCCAGCCTGCGCATTCTCTTTTTGCCGCACGACACGGCGGACGCGATCTTGGAGACGCTCACCGGCGCGATGGATGCGCTCGTCATCGGCGATCCCACCGACCCCAAAACCGATATCGGCCCGATCATCGATGCCGAAGCCAAAGTCGCGCTCGAAAAACATCTCGAGCGCATGTCCCGCGAAGCGCGCGTGCTGAAGCAAATCGACGTCGCCCATCTCGGCGGCACTTTCTTCGGCCCCGCCGTGATCGAAATCCCTAGCCTCGATCTCATGCAGCGCGAAGTGTTCGGCCCGATCCTCCACGTATTGCGCTACGATCCGGCAAACGTCGCGGAGATCGGCGCGCAGCTTGCGGCGAAGGGCTATGGCCTGACGCTTGGCGTGCACTCCACGGCTCGATAGTTTTGCGAGCGCGGTGATGGCGGCAGTGCCGGCGGGCAACGTTTACATTAACCGTTCGATCGTGGGCGCGGTTTGTCGGCGTGCAGCCGTTCGGCGGGGCAGGGCTTTCGGGAACCGGCCCGAAGGCGGGCGGGCCGTTTTATCTGCCGCGTTTTGCCGAAGAACGCGCGGTTTCCAACAATATCGCGGCGCAGGGCGGCGATCCCATCTGCTCAATCTTTAGAGCGCTTGGCGTCGCCGCCGCGTGCGCCTAGAACGCGTCTCATGTCCCGCAACGACAATGTCACGCCGTTCCGCCCGCGCCGACCGTCGCCGCGGCAATCGTCCGGCAAGAGCCTGCAGACGCCGCGCGGCAAGGCCGTTTGGTGCAGGCGCTCGCGATCGTCGCGTTCGCCGCGTCTTTCTGCTGCCCGCGCCGCCGCTGTCTTATATCGCGCTCGGCATCGCCATCGCCGCGTTCCTCATCGCGCTCGCCAACCGCGCTGAGCCCATGCCGTGGGCACGCACGCATCACGAGCACGCGCTGCGTACGATCATTATTGGTTATGCGATCTTCACTCTCAGCACCGCGGTGCTGTTGATCGCGCCGCTGCTCACCGTGTGGGTTTTGGTGGTGCATGTGGTTGTGCTGATCTGGGTCGCGGTGCGCGCGGGCGTGGGCCTTGTGCTGGCGACTATGCGCAAGCCGATCTGGCGGCCGACCGGGCTGCTGTTTTAGTCAACCAGATGGCAACCAAAGCCGGCGTCGTAGGCCGCTTCTGCCTTGATCAATCCCGCCGCCGCCGAAACGCGCACCGTGTGCGCGGCGACGCCGTCGTCGGCGGTCACAATGGTCATTGAGAAACGGCGTCCTCGGGAAAGTCGCTCAGGCAGCTCGCCATCGCGCGCCCGCTGACATAGAGGCAAGCGCAGGTCTGCTGCGCGGCATAAGAGGTCGCGACACGCGCATAAGCCACTGGTCCGCGCAGCCCGAGCGCGACGGCCCCGATCAGCGCGATCACGCCAAGCACGATTATCCAACGCCAATATTTTGCCGCTCACGCCGTCCTCCCCCTATGATCAGCCAGCATAGGCACAAGCGGGGGAGAAAATCATGCTGCGCGTCGCGATTTTAGCGGCGGCTCTGGCGTGCGTGGCGGCAGGACCGTCTTTCGCTCAGCTTGCGCCGCTGCCGGCCCAGCCCGTGGGCGCCCGTGGGCGCGTCGTGGCCGACGCGGGAATGGAGCACCGCGCCGCTCGCCAACGACGTCAACCAAAGCACGCTCGACCTCGCCATGACCGAGGCCTTTGCCGGCCCAAATCCCGATCTCGGCGAGACGCGCGCCGTGCTGATCGTGCAGGGCGGGCGCATCGTGTTCGAACGCTATGGTGAGGGCTATTCAGCCGAGACGCGGCTCATCTCCTGGTCGATGGCCAAATCCATCACGCACGCTTTGGTCGGCGCGGCGGTGCTTCAGGAGCGCGTCGATATCGACACCCCGCTCAGCAGTCCGCACTGGCAGGCGAACGATCCGCGCGCCGCGATCACATGGCGCAGCTTTCTCACCATGACGGACGGCCAGCGCTGGAGCGAGATCAACGCGGAAGGCGTGCTCGATAACGATTTCCGCGCTCATGCTTTACGGCAGCGGCCACAGCGACACCGCGCGCTTTGCTGCAAACCAACCGATCATCCATCCGATCGACACGCACTGGAATTATAATTCCGGCGCCACGGTGCTCCTCACCGACGCGCTCACGCGCATCATCGCGCCCAACGCCCGCAATGCCGACGAGCGCCGCAGCCGCATGCGCGACTGGATGGGCCAATCCTTGTTCAACATCATCGGCATGGATCCGGTGGGTGCAGTTCGATGCCCGAGGGCTCGCTTATGGCAGCTCGCAAATTTACGCGACGGCGCGCGATTTCGGACGCTTTGGCTTGCTCTATCTGCGCGACGGCGTGTGGGACGGCACGCGCGTCTTGCCGGAAGGCTGGGTCGATTTCGCGCGCACGCCGGGGCCGGATGCGACAACCGATGTTTACGGCGCGCACTGGTGGCTGGCGCTGCAAACGGCGGAAGGGACGCCGATGCGTTCGCTTGTGAATGAGCAGACCTTGCACGACGCCTTCACCGCGCAGGGCATGAAGGCCAGTTGATCGTGGTTGTGCCATCGAAGGATATCGTGGTGGTTCGCCTTGGGCGCTTCGAAGATTCTCGCGAGCGCTGGGAACGCGCTGGGCGCGTGGATGGAGCGCGTGGTCGGCTCGTTTGGCGATCGGCCGGCGCCGCTCACGCCTTAGGCTGATAGCTCACATAAGCGCGCTCAACGATGCGCCGCAGGCCTTCGTATGCTTCGGTCAATTCCTCGTAAGCCTGCCGCAACATCGTGAGCTGCGCGACCTGTTGGGGCGTTGGCGATTGGTTCGGCCCCGCGATCGTGATGGCCGTGCCGACCAGCGCGCACGTGCTTGCGCCGCCGCAACCGCAAGGCGCTCGAACATGCGGATATCGATCCCGCCTAAAGCCTTCGCGAGCGTCTCGCGATTTGGCCGCGAACGCCGCATAATCGATCTGCTCCAGATGGCCGCGCAGACGCCGCTGCTCATGCGGATCAAGCTGCGCTTCCGGCTCAAAATGATCGCCGCCGCGGCGCGAAGTGGACGTGACGATGGACGACATGGGCGTGAAACTCCTGGGGACGGGAGTTTAGGGCGATGGCGTTAATGCGCGGTTAGACTTCTGCTTACGCATGCGCCCGTCATCCCGGGCGAGCGGAGCGAGACCCGGGACCCAAGGGACAAACGTTGAGCTCCACGATCGCTAGGTCCCGGGTATAACGGAGCAGTCGGGGTCAGGTTTTCGCCAAAGGAAGCCATTCATCACGATGATTACCTTTGAACCACAACAGCTAAGTATGGGGGTCATGGGTTCGCTGAATTCGACCCCCGCCGGGCGCGGGCTGATCAAGCTCACAGTCCTACTTATGGGCTGGTTTTGGGGCGGGCTTGCTGTGGCCGAACACGCCGCTCGTCGATCTGCCAGAGCAGGTGCAAGTCATCATAATAGTAGCGTGGCTTGTCTGCCTGTACGCGGCCGCGTCTTGGCTTGGGCGTGCGCCGAAGGGCAACGATGAAGGCGCTTAGTCGTTTTCGTCCAGCGCTTCGCGGCGGCCTTCTTCGCGATCTCGGATAGCGAACGGCGTGCTCGCCTCAATCCAGCCTTTCGTGCCCTGTTCTCCAAACCGGCACGCGGTCGCCGAAAGGCGACGCCTGGACCTTAGATCAGCGGCGACGGGTGCTGATCGATCCGCGAGAGCCGGGAAGTCGGGAGCCCGGCACAATGAGCGCGTCCGGCGCGATCGTTGAATTTGCGCCGATCTAGGCGCCGGCGCTCCCATGCGGACGCATCTCCCGGATTCCTGAGCGCCTCACCGGCGGGTGCGCTTGCCCGGCGTGGACTTCTTGGCCGCTTTCATTGCCTTTGGCGGCTTCACGAGTTCGTAGCTCTCGAGGATGAGCTCCTTGACCTCGCTCCAGCGCTTCACTTGCGCCGCGTCGAGGACGACGCCGCGTTTATCCCTGGAGTACGGCTTGAAGCGAGGGTCATTTCAAGGAGCGCCGCTGCGTGGTCCGGCTCGAGCCCAAACGTGATTTCGCAGACGCCATGCTTGGCTCCGCAGGTCGCGAAGAGCTTGCCCCGCACATAGAATGCGGTCTCCCCGAAGTGATCGCCTTCGCGGGGTATCGGGTAAGGAAAGGCAGATCTCCCGCATCTTATCGAGCGCTTTCTCGTGGGTGGCCATTGTCTTACTCCTCCTCTCGCCGCCGAACGACAAAGCTCAATGGGTCGCAGAAAATTGGGTGCGTTTCCACGATTCCGACACGGGATTGCACGAGGCGCGTATTTCTTGTCCGTGCGAGTTGCGCTAGCTGACGCCTACCTATCGCCAGCGGCAGATGTGGGCCAAATGCGGACATCCCCACTCCACTAACCCATCCCTCAACATCCCTCGCACATCCCCCGCGCTCTTCCCCGCCTCCCGCAACGCCGCCAGCGTCGCCGCAAATCCCGCTTCGCCAGCCGCTTCCCATCCTCACCCAAAATCAGCGCATGATGCCGATACACCGGCTGCGGCAGATCCAGCAGTTTCTGCAACAGCACATGAAGATGCGCCGCTCGCGCAAATCCTCGCCGCGGATCACGTGCGTCACGCCTTGCGCCGCATCGTCCCACACCGAGGCGAGGTGATAGCTGGTCGGCACGTCTTTGCGCGCCAGCACGGCGTCGCCATGCAGCTCCGGCGTCGCGCGCACCAGCCCCGTTTCATCCTCGAACACCAAAGCGAAATAAGCCGGCCCCAAAGCCGCGCGCGCTTTTCTTGAGCGAGAGCCTCCATGCGAACGCCTCGCCGCGCTCAAGCCGCTCCGCTTCATCCTCCGGCGCGAGCGCTTCGCCGCGAAACACTTCGCCGAGCTCGTGCGGCGCGTTCGCGCTCGCTTCGGCGATCTCACGCCGCGTGAGGAAGCAGCGATAAACCAGCTCGCGCGCGATCAGCCCATCGAGCACGCGCGCATATTCGGCGATATGCTCGGACTGGCGCCGCACCGGCTCTTCCCACGCGATCCCAGCCACGCCAAATCCTCCAGAATCGCCGCCTCAAACTCCGGCCGCGCGCGTCCCTGATCGATGTCCTCGATCCTCAGCAGGAACCGCCCGTCCAGGAACCGCCCGTCCGCAGCGCGCGCGGCGCCATACGCCGTCAGCGCCGAGAAGGCGTGCCCGAGATGGAGGCGCCCGGTGGGGGAGGGCGCAAAGCGCGTGACGAAATCCATGCGCGTGAGATTGGTCGCCATTCCGCCTCTCGCGCAAAGCCGCGACGCCCCTTAGGTTCAGCCCATGAACGTGATCCTCGACGGCCCGCGCATGCCCCCTGCGCGCGGCGGCAAACCTGATGCGCTCGTGGTGCAGCTGCACGGCTACGGCTCGAACGGCGCCGACCTCATCAGCCTCGCGCCCTATTGGGCCAAAGCGCTTCCGGGCGCGGCGTTCGTGTCGCCGAACGCGATCGAGAGCGTTCCGCAAGCGCCGGGCGGCTATCAGTGGTTTCCGATCACGCAGCTCAATCCGGACCTGATGGAATCCGGCGCCCGCGCAGCCTCGGGCTCGCTCGACCGCTTCATCGACCGCGAACTGGAGCGCTACGGCCTCGACAACAGCCGCCCTGGCGCTCGTCGGCTTCAGCCAAGGCGCGATGATGGCGCTCTATGCCGGGCTCCGCGCAAGCTTCAGCCGGCGGCGATCCTCGGGTATTCGGGCGTGCTGGTGGGCGGTCGCAAGCTCAAGGACGAAGTGACCAAGTCCGCCCGCCCATCCTGCTCATCCACGGCGACCAGGATCAGACCATCCCGATCACCCGCCATGTTCGAATCGGGCGAGGCGCTGTGCGCCGCCGGGCTCTCCGCGCAGTGGCATGTCTCTTACGGCATTCCCCATTCGATCGGCCCGGACGGCCTCGAACTGGGCGGCGCATTCCTGGCTACCTATTTGAAAGCGCAGAAAATTTTGGCCGCACGGTGAGAAGCCGTCAGCCGTGGCGCCATTGTCACGAACCTGTCGCCGCAAATCAGTTATAGCTCGTCTCGCGTCGCGGCGGGGTTCGCGTTATCCTGTGGCGATCCAAGGAGACGCGTCTTCAGTCCAGATCAGGTGATCTTCGCTCTCTCGATTGTCCGGCCCCTCCGGGGATGCCGGGCGTGAATGTCGTGAGCGCCCCCCTTGCCGGCTGCCGGCTCTGGTGCTGAACGCCGATTTCCGGCCGCTCTCCTATTTCCCATTGTCGATCTGGCCCTGGCAGGAAGCGGTGAAGGCCGTCTTCCTCGAGCGCGTCGACGGTCGTCGCCCAATACGATCATGTCGTGCACTCGCCCTCGTTCGAGATGCGCCTGCCGTCGGTGATCTCGCTCCGCGACTATGTCAGCCAGGATCGCCCGCCGGCGTTCACGCGGTTCAATCTCTTCCCTGCGCGACGGCTTCGCCTGCCAATATTGCGGCAACCGGCGAGGACCTGACGTTCGATCATCTCATCCCGCGCTCGCGGGAGGGCGCACCACGTGGGACAACATCGTCACCCGCCTGCGCGCCGTGCAATTTGCGCAAAGGCGGACGCCTCGTCCGCGAAAGCGGCATGCGCCCGCACAGGAAACCGCGCCGCCCCAGCATGCACGAACTCCAACACGTCGGCCGCCGCTTCCCCCCCGCACCATCTGCACGAGAGCTGGGTGGATTATTTGTATTGGGATGTTGAGCTGGACGCGTGAGGCGAGTCGGTCTCAAGGCCAGAAAGTATCTGGCCTGCTGGTTGGGATATATCTGTACGTGAAACGCAATATTTGGTTGTGAAACCTGCTTGCATTTCAGGTAACGCCGACTCAACGATTCGCTGCCCGACACTTACCGACTCGGCCGCGGGAGTCAAATGTACAAATCTTAATGAGACCGACTTGAACTTTGCTTGCCGCAACGCGCGAACAATATCAAAAGCACAAAATCGGCCACCATTACCAGCGGCCGTTTTTACCCCTGTGGAGGGGTGCGCGAGTGGTTTATAGCGGGCCGGCCTTAGAATCCGGTGTACCCCTGCCAGGGTACCGTGGGTCCGAATCCCATCCCCTCCACACCCATCGGGCTTTTGGGGATATCCGAATCGCCAAGCAATACATGTTGTATGATTCAACGGTGGCGAGTGTCACGTAAAATCTTGGGCGTCCGCCCAAGGTGACTGTCAGAACACCTGTAAACAAATCCGAGTGAAATCAAAACTGTATAACGAGCGCTCTCCGCGCTCAATTCACGCCGGCAAACCCAGCCTGCAATCCTGTGAACATGCCGATCACAGAATCCCCGATTGCGGCGATCGCGGCGACGAGCACGACGGTGATCATCGCGGCGAGCACCGCGTATTCGATCGCGGTCGCGCCGCGATCGTCGGAGAGAAAGCGCAGGATCACCCGGCCGCTTTCGCGATCACTTGGTCGATCAAAGGCGCGTCGGCGGGCGGCATCGGATAGGTGCGGAGCTCGGCGGGTTTGACCCACGCCAAACGCTGCGCCTCGCGCGGCATCGCCACGCCCCTTCCAATCCTTCACCGCATAGAGCGGCATCAGCAGATGGAAATCCGGATAGGCGTGCGACGCGAACGCGAACGGATCCAGGCAATCGGGCTCGACCTTCACGTTCAATTCCTCTTCCAGCTCCCGCACCAGCGCCGCTTCCGGGCTTTCGCCGGCTCGACTTTGCCGCCGGGAAACTCCCAGAGGCCGCCGAGCGATTTATGCGCCGGACGTTGAGCGATCAGCACGCGGCCCTCCGCGTCAAACATCGCCGCCGCCCGCCACCAGAAGGAGGCGACGCGGAGAGGGAACTTTATCGCCGATTGTCATTAAGAATTCCGTGAATCGGCATGGTTGAAAAAGCGTTGCGAAGGCTCAGCCCGCCGCATCGTAAGCGCGCTTCACGATGGCGATCAGCGAAGCATCGACTTCCTTCGCGCTCGTCAGCGGCACGACATACTGGCACATGCCGCCGGGCGGGACAGCTTTTGACGCGCTTGTCCCTTGATCTCGTCCTTCGAATTGATCCCAAGCTCGAAGCGCTCATTGGTCTTGGGGCCGAGCATGGCGAACTGCTTCTTCCGCCGGAGCGCGACATAGCCCTTCTTCGGCGCGATCTCGAATTGCCCGAACTTCGCGAAGCCCTTCATTAGCGCATCGTGGATCGGGCGCATATGCTCCTTCCTGCCAGAATAAATCTCCGCGAGCGCATCATCGCTCGCGGGCGCCTTTGGCGGCGCCGCGCCATCGCCTTTGAGCGCGACGGTCGCGAGCGCGTTGGCGTCGCCATAGCCCAGCCCATAGGTTTCCTTCGCCCATTCGCGAACTTCGCCGTGCTTGGTTTTACCCGACTTCTGAGCCGCGGCGACCAGCTGCTTCATCGTCTTGCCGGTCTTCTTTTCGATATTGGCGAGCTGCGTCGCCACCGCTTTCTCGATGTCCGCCATTGATCTCTCCCTTTGGACAGCGCGGTCACTAAGCCTTTAGCGCTCGAAAGCTAGCGGACATCGGCGAGACGCGCGTCATAGGCTCTCACATAGCTGAGTGGAAAAGCGTCCAAAACTTCAGTCGAGCCGACCTGATCGACATACAGAACCCATCGCTCGCCCACGGGCGGCAGAGGCGTCTGGCCACAGCCGTCGCTGCTCAGGGTGACCGTGAACTCGAACAATGATCGCCCTTCGGCGCGTTCGATGTCCGATGTGTTCTCCGCAACAATCCGCCAAGTGTTCCAGCCCGGCGCCTCGACACGCTCTGCGTGACTTACACTCGCCAGGACGATCGCCCTTTGAGCCAATTCATCTGCGCGCGGCACTCTCATCCGACAGGCCAGCGCGTCGGTTGCGGCCGCCAGCACACAGACGGCGGCGAAGAGTCCGACCAGTAATGGGCGCATAGCAGGCACTCCGAGCTTGCCACATCATAGGAGCTTTATACTGGCACTCGTTAGTGCAGTTTCAGCCTCGGCCGAATGACGTGATTGACGTGCCCGACCACGATCAGCGCAAGCCCGCGCAGCCAGCCGTGAATGGCGAGCAGGTGCATCTGGTAGAGCGACACATAAACGAACCGCGCGATGCGCCCCTCGATCGCGAGCTTGCCGCCGATCAGCCCGCCCATCAGGCTGCCCACGGTGGAAAAGCGGCTAAGCGACACCAGCGAGCCGTAGTCGTGATAGACGAAATCGGTAAGCGGCTCGCCCGCCATGGCGTGTTTTAGGTTCTTGAACACGGTGTCGGCCATCTGGTGCGCCGATTGCGCGCGGGGCGGCACCGGCGTTCTTTGCCAGGCTGCGGGCAGGCGCAGCAATCGCCCAGCGCGAAGATGCGCTCATCGCGCGTGGTTTGAAGATTCTGTTTCACCACGAGCTGATTGTTCGGATTGGTCTCAAGCCCGCCAATGCCCTTCAGAAAGTCCGCGCCTTTGACGCCCGCCGCCCAGACCTTGAGGTCGGCGGGAATTGAAAGACCCTCAGCTGTCAGCATCACATCCGCGCGCGCTTCGGAAACATGCGCGCCCGTGACAATCCGCACGCCCAGCCGCTCCAGCTCTTCATGAGCGGCCTCCGCGAGTTTCTCCGGCAGCGCGGGCAGAATGCGCGGGCCAGCCTCGAGCAACGTGATCTCAAGCCGGCTCTCATCGAACACTTCGAGGCCGTAGTGCCTCAGCCCCGCCGCCGCGTTGTAAAGCTCCGCCGCTAGCTCAACGCCCGTCGCGCCGCCGCCGACAATCGCGATGCGCACATGCGCGTCGCTCGCGGGATTGTTGCTCATGGCGCGCGAGACGCGCAGGCAATGATTGAGCAGCTTGAGGCGAAAGCGATCGGCCTGATCGCGGTCGTCCAGAAAGATGCAATGCTTATCGGCGCCCGGCGTGTTGTAGGCGTTCGTCACCGAGCCCAGCGCCATCACCAGATAATCGTAGCGGATGCGCTGGCGCTCGATGATCTCGCTGCCGTCTTCATCCAGCACCGGCGCCACGATCACTTCGCGCGCATCGCGGTCGATGCTCTCAAGCGCGCCCCAGAAAAACCGATAGCCCCAGCGGTGGCCGTGGCTGCGATAGCCAACTTCGTCGAGATTGGCGTCGAGCGATCCCGCCGCCACCTCGTGCAGCAGCGGCTTCCAGATATGGGTGCGGCTTTTCTCGACCAGGATGATGTCGTGCTTCTTGCGCCCGAAATGCGCGCCGAGCTTGGCGGCAAGCTCAAGGCCCCCCGCGCCGCCGCCCACGATCACGATCTGAGTCTTGCGCATGGGGTGGTTGTTGTGGAGCCGCGCCGGCGCCGCAAGCCTAAATTGCGATTGCGTTGGAGCTATCGAGCCGCCGCGCTAGGATCGCGCCGGGGGAGGAGCGCCATGATAAAGCGCCTGGCATTTGTGATTGCGGTCTTGGCCAGTGTTGGCTGTACGCCGCCGGAAGCGACAGTCGAAGCGCCCGCGCCCGAAGCGGCATGCCCGCCCGGCGCGATTTGCGACGATTTTGAATCCTATGCCGCCGGCGCCCCGCCTGCTGGCGACTGGATCGTCGATCTCGACGACGGCGCGGCCACGGTCGAAACCGCGCGCGCCTTCAGCGGCGGCCAGGCCGTGCGTCTCACCTCCGGCGGCGATCGCCGCGCTTTCATCGCACGCGAGGGCGCGCCGCTCTTTCCCGCAGCGAACAACACCTTCTACGGCCGCATGATGGTGTTCTTGGAATCCGCGCCGCAAACCAATGTGCATTGGACCATGATCGAAGCGCGTGGCCGCTCTGCCGCAGGCGACGAGATCGAACTCAGGTATGGCGGTCAGCATCCGATCTTCGCCGAAGACGGCGAGTTCGCCGGCAGTCAGCTCATGGCGAATTTCGAAACGCCGGAATGGTACGGCAGCGGCGTTGGCCCCAAGACCGATTGCTGGCGCCACGCCGCCGAAACCGATCTCATGCCCACCAATCGCTGGGCCTGCGTCGCGTTCGCGTTCGACGGCGCGCGCAACGAGATGCGCTTCTGGCTCGATGGCGCGCCGGTTTCAGAACTCACCGTGCAAGGCGTGGGGCAGGGCTGCGTGCATCAGCCGGCGGACTATCCCTGGCAATCGCCCGCCTTTGACCGCATCAATCTCGGCTGGGAATCCTACCAGGACGATCCCGAGCGCACCTTGTGGATCGATGATGTGGCGCTGGGGTCAGAACCGCTGGCGTGCCCGGCGGGGTGCGCCTTAAATTGCTACGAAAGCAATGTCGCGCGATCCGCGCCTTCAAAGCGGATCAACTCTTCTTCAAAGGCCGGCCACGTTTGCGGCAGCGGCGAGAACACGGCCGCGACTAAGCGCGCGCCAAACTCCGAATCGAGCGTCGCCCAATCCGCGGGCGTCAGCGGCAGGAAGCCCAACACGCTGCTGCCACTTTCGTATTTGCAAAACCGGATCACGACATCGCCGCCGAGCAGCGCGTTCAACGTCAGCACCGTGATGATCCCATCGGCCCGGCTGTATGTCAGCGGCGTTTGCAGCGCACGGCCCGCATAGCGGATCATCTCCACGAAGCCTTCGCCATTGTCAGCGTCTTCAATGTCGATCTCGATCGGAAACGCATCGCCAAAGAGATGCGCCCAATTCTCCGCTGTAACGTCCGGCTCTTGGCCCTGGTCGATCGCGAGGAAAGCGTCGCGGTCGCGGCCCAGTGCATAGTCGGCCGCCGACCAATGCGTAGGATCGCGCGGTAAGCGCAACACGGCGCGAACTCTGTCCAGCTTCGTCATCGAGGAGCGCTCATCGTTTCCGCTCCCAAGCTGTGTTGGTAACGGGCGAAGCAATCAAGGCAAAAACGACTTGTCCGCGTCGCACGAGTAAGCGCCTAAGCCCACACCCTCACCATTCCACCGCGGCCGCGCGTGATTTCGCGGCGCGGTCGCGCACTTGGTTCGGCATCGACATCGAAGCGCCGAAGGCGACGCACATCTGTGAAAACATGGCGTTGAACTCGCTCTGCGAGCTCAAATCGCTCGCCCATTTGGGCGCCGTCGGCAGAACTTGCAGCTTCACCCCGCGTGCGACTTTGCGCATGCGCTTCAACATCGCCGCGGTCGACCGTAGATGCGAGCCGCCGCCGGCGAACACAATGCCGATCCGCTTGCCGCGCTCGGATTTCACCGCTTGCGCCATTTGCGAAATGCAATTGTACTGCACTTCCGCGATCGCATTGGCGGCGGTCCGGTAGTCCATGTCCTCCTCGAACTCGGCGCGCTTGCATTTCAGCACGCGCCGGCCAAAGCGAAATTTGGTCTTTCCCGTCGTGACCAATTCTTCCTTCAGCGCGCGGATATGGGGCAGCAGCGCGCGCCACAGCACGTTTTCATCTTTTCGCCGCGTTTTCTTCAGAAACAAATTCATCAGCGCGCGATCAAACATATCGCCGGCCACTGTTATGGTGCGCTGCGTTTCCACAACGACATCCAGCTTGTCCGCGCTGCCGCGCCGGATGAAGCCCGCGAAGTCCGTGGTGCCGGCGCCGATATCGGCGACGAAGATGTGATCGGGGACGGTGGGGTCGATGAAATGGCACGCCGCGACGGCGCTCGCCTCATAGATCGCGCCGTCGAATCCAGGAAAATGATCCTGCGAGGCGATGGCTTTGCCCAAGGCCTCGCGCGCGCGGATAAAGCTTAAGCCTTCCGGCGCGAGCAATTCGTCGCCCAGCTCCAAGCGGACGCGCGCGGCAAATTGGAAGAGCCGCTCCATCGCGGCGTACGCGGCTTCGGCGCGGCTCGGGATCCAGCCGGGGCGCGAATAGCGCAGCCGCACCGAAGAAGACGCGTCGAACAACGAGCCGATTTCTTCAGGCGCCGCGCGCTCGATCAGTTCCAGCAGATACGCCAGATAGACCACCATGAGATCGCCGCGCGTGAAGCCGCGGTCCGGGTCGATCGCCTTGGGCAGGCGCCAATCGAGCACGTCCTCGAAATCATAGGCGCCCAGCACCATTTTGAACGATTGCAACATCTCCCGGCTGTCGTCGCCGACCGCCATGAAGCGTTCGAACGCGCGCGGGCCGAGATGGATATGTCCGCGATCCAGAAACATTTCCGACGGCGCCATCAGCGGATGCGTTGCGCCCGCGATCGTGCCGATGTGCAGCGGAAACATCTTGCGCAGGCGCGTCGCGCCGCCCCCGCCGTTAAAGGTCGCGGCGGCCTTCGAAAACGCGGTGCCGAAGTCGAGCCCGATCGCCCAACCTTCCGACGGCCGCCATAAGAGCTCGTCGTCTTTCATGCCAACGCGCTAGGGAACGCCGCCGTCGCCGCCCACAGCAGCGATGCGGCGAGCGCCGTGAGCGCCAGGCGCACCATCCACGCGGCCTGTGTTGTCGCATGATTTCGCGCGCGGCGCCTTTGTGTGTTAGCGGCAATCGCCGGGCGTCCGCGCATCTTGTTGTTGACGATGATCATCATCGGCTGGCCGGTAAGGCTCACGGCCGGTTCAGGCTCGGGCTCTGGCTGTTCGGCGCCGCGCGCACGCACGCAACGATGCAGATCGTTTGCGAGATCGCGAAACTGCGGGCTGGTTTCGTCGCCGCACCAGCCTTGAAAATCACGGCCCGCGAAATCTTGAAACACTGGCGGCAAGCGCGCGCCATCAATCCTCACCGCGCACAATTTGCCTTGCGCCATGGCCAGGCTTGCATCTTCGAGCACCACATCGTTCGCGACTGATTTGGCGGACCACACCACGATAACCGCGTCGCATTGATCGACGAGCGCGCGGTGATCGTGTCGGGTTTCGGGTTGGTGGACGCGTGCGCCCAACTTGCTCAGCGCCGCGGAAAGGTCCCGCTGCACCGCTTTGTTGGCCCCATGGCCTGAAACGAGAAATTCCGCCACCCGTCAGCACCCCTAAGGATAGTTAACATTATCCTTATACCATTGAAAGTGGGCGTATATTTCCCATTTCTGGCGAGGCGGTTCGCGCAAAAGGGGCAGGAAACGCCGTGTGGGGCGAGTTTGGGGCTTTAAAGCTAGCAATTGAGTGGAACCGGCAAACTCGCGGATAAGTCGCGTAACGGGCGCATGCGTGCGGCCAGTTCCGGGCGGGAACCCTCCGTCTCAGCTCCGATAATCGCCGTTGATCTCGACATAGCGCTTGGTCAAATCGCACGTGTACATGCGCGCCTTGCCGGAGCCGGGGCCGACATTCACGGTGATCTCTAGTTCCGCATTCTTCATGTAAGCGCTCATCGCCGCTTCGTCGTAGCTCGGCGCGATCATGCCGTCGCGCGCGGCCCAGAGGTCGCCGAAGCGCACGCTCACCAGATCGCGTTGCAGCGGCTGATCGGCGCGTCCCGCTGCCATCACGATACGGCCCCAGTTCGCGTCCTCGCCCGCGATTGCGGTTTTAACGAGCGGGCTTTCGCAAATCGTGCGCGCGATCTTCTTGGCTGACGCATCGCTGGCCGCGCCGGTGACATGCACGGTGACGAGCTTGGTTGCGCCCTCGCCGTCACGCACGATCTGGATCGCAAGATCGGCCAGCACGCGCGAGAGCGCGGCGCGGAAATCGGCCAGACGCGGATCGTGCGTGTCCGCGATGGGTAAAGTCTTGGCCTTGCCGGTCGCGAACAGCAGCACGCAATCGTTCGTCGAGCGGTCGCCATCGACCGTGATCGAATTGAAGCTCGCTTCGGTTTCCGCGCGCAGCAAGGTTTTCAGAATTGGCGCGGAAATGCCTGCGTCGGTGAACACGAAAGCCAGCATGGTCGCCATGTCGGGCGCGATCATGCCCGAGCCTTTGGCGATGCCCGCGATCGAAACCTCCACGCCATCGATCTTCGCCGTCGCGCCCGCGCCTTTGGGAAACGTGTCGGTGGTCATGATGGCTTCGGCGGCTTTGCGCCAATCCACCGGGCCGAGCTTCATCGAGGGCAAAGCCGCGCTGATCTTCGCATCGTCCAGCAGCACGCCGATCACGCCGGTCGATGCGGCGAGCATTTCGCGTGTCTCGATCTCGGCCGCTTCCCCCGCCGCCACCAGCGCGCGTTTACACGCCGCATAACCTTCCGCGCCAGTGAAGGAATTGGCGCAACCCGCATTCACCAAAAGGCCGCGCGCGCTGCCGCGCCCCGCATTGATCGCTTGCTTGCACCAATCGGTCGGCGCCGAACCAACCGCGTTCGACGTGAACACCCCCGCCGCGCGCGTGCCGGGCGGGCAGCGCACGAGCAGAAGATCGGGGCGAACATGCTTGTAAAAACCCGCGCGCCCGATCGCCGTTTCAACGCCGACGATTGCGGGCAGATCAGGAAAATGCGCCGGCGCGAGCGGCGAAACCTTGTCGCCGCTCATGGATCGGCCGGCGTCGCCGGGGGCGCGGCGGGCGTCACTGGCGGCGCGGCGGGCGTTACCGCTGGCGCGGCGGGCGCGGGCCTTGGCGCCGGCGTCTGCGCGGCTGGCGCGGGCGCTTGCGATGCCGGCGTGTCCGACGGCGGCGTGCCGTAAACGCCGCCCGGACCCATCGGGAACGGGAAGGGCGGCGGCTCGGGCGAGCCTGGGCGCGCTTCAGCGTCGGGCGTGGTCGGCGCGCCAGCGACAGCCGGATCATCGGCCGGCGCAGTCACTTCCCCGCCAGGCTCAACGCCCGGTTCGCTTTCGCGCAGACGTTCGATGCGCGCATCCCCTTCAAGCCGCTCCTGCAGCTCGCTGATCTCTTGGAAGCGCAGCCATTCCACGATGCGCGGCCGCAGCGTCTCCAAACTCGGCACGCCCCGTTCGCGGCGATCCTCGACGCGGAAGAGGTGCCAGGTGTTCTCAACTTGGATCGGCCCCGCGACCTGTCCCACATTGGTGCGGTCGGTCATTTCGCGGATTTCTTGCTTCAAGTCGTTCACGGCCTGGAAGCCCAGGTCCCCGCCATCGGGCGCCGTGCCGCGATCGGTCGAGACCTCAAAAGCGAGCGCTTCAAATCGTTCGCCTTGGTCGAGCCTTCTTTTAGCCGCCTCCGCCGCCTCTCTTGTGTCGAACTGGATGTGGCGCAGATGGATTTCCTGGCCTTGGCCGAGACGGGCGGTGTTTTCACGATAGAGCCGTTCGATCGCGTCCTGGTCCGTGGCGCGCGCATCGACCTCTTCATAGATCGCGGCGGCCAGCACGCGCTCGCGCGCATTCTCCAGCCGGCGGCGGACGTCGGGCTCGCGGTCCAGCCCGCGCGCTTCCGCTTCCATGGCGAACAGCCGAAATTGGATCAATTCCTCGAGCGCGAAGTAGAAAGCGTCGGAATTGGCGTCGAGGTCCTCGCCCTCCTGGAGGATGCCCCGCTGCACCGCATGGGCGCGCACGTCCTCGATATAGATGGGCCGGCCATTGACGGTCGCGGCCACCACCGGGTCGGTCAGCCCGCTGCCGTCGCTCCCGGAATTGCGCCCCAGGCCGCAGCCGCTGAGGACCAGGCCGACAGCCAATCCGCCCACCGCGCAAAGCGCCGCGAACACGAGCCCGTTGCGTCTATATTGCGCCATGCCTCACCCGCTCTTTGTCACAAGGCCAGGCAGGCCGCTTCCCGGAGGTCGCATTGACACCGCCCATGGCCGCTCTTAAGTCTCGCGAGCGCACGAGTCGAGAGTGTTTTCGCACGCGCGCCGGTGGCGAGGGGCAAGAAATAAGCCAGCAAACTCAACGCCTAACACCCTCCGCTCCGCGCCCTGAAATAGCGGCGCATCAGGTCCGAAACGCGCCATGCTAAACCTCGCCAAGCAGATTTTCGGCTCCGTCAACGAGCGCAAGGTGCGCATGATGCGGGGCACGGTTCAGCGCATCAATGCGCTTGAGCCTCAATACGAGGCGCTTTCCGACGAAGCGCTCCGCAACAAGACCAGCGAATACCGCCACCGCCTCGCCCGCGGTGCCAAGATCGAGGACATCCTGCCGGAGGCGTTCGCCACGGTGCGGGAAGCCTCCAAGCGGACGCTCGGCCAGCGCCATTACGACGTCCAGATGCTGGGCGGCATGATCCTGCACCAAGGCAAGATCGCCGAGATGCGCACCGGCGAAGGCAAGACCTTGGTCGCCACGCTGCCGGTCTATTTGAACGCGCTCGAAAGCCGCGGCGTCCACGTCATCACCGTCAACGATTATCTAGCCAAGCGCGATAGCGATTGGATGGGCCAGATCTATCGCTTCCTCGGCCTCTCGGTCGGCGTCATCGTGCACGGCCTCTATGATAACGAGCGCCGGCAAGCTTACGCCTCGGACGTCACCTACGGCACCAACAACGAGTTCGGCTTCGATTATCTCCGGGATAATATGAAGTACTCGCTCGGCGAAATGGTGCAGCGCGGTCACCGCTACGCCATCGTCGACGAAGTGGATTCGATCCTGATCGATGAAGCGCGCACGCCGCTCATCATTTCGGGCCCCACCGAAGACCGCAGCGATCTCTACAAGAGCATCGACGCCATCATCCCGCTCTTGCCGGATGATTATTACGAGCTCGACGAGAAGCAGCGTTCGGTCACCTACACCGAGCTTGGTTCGGAAAAGATCGAAGAGATGCTGGTCGAGCGCGGCCTGCTGCAAGGCTCGCTCTATGAGCCGGCGAACATCTCGATCGTCCACCACACCAATCAGGCGCTACGCGCCCACAAGCTCTTCTTCAAGGACAAGGATTACATCGTCAAAGACAACGAAGTTGTCCTGGTCGATGAATTCACCGGCCGCATGATGCATGGCCGGCGCTTGAGCGAGGGCCTGCACCAAGCCATTGAAGCCAAGGAAGGCGCGCAGGTTCAGCCCGAGAACCAAACGCTCGCCTCCATCACGTTCCAGAATTATTTCCGCCTCTATGACAAGCTCGGCGGCATGACCGGCACGGCTTCCACCGAAGCCACCGAGTTCGGCGATATCTACAAGCTCGACGTGGTCGAAATCCCGACCAACCGTCCCGTCAAGCGCATCGACGATGACGACGAGGTCTATCGGACCGCGAAAGAAAAATACAAAGCCATCATCGAAGACATCGAAGAGACCCACAAGAACGGTCAGCCCGTTCTGGTCGGTACTGTCTCGATCGAGAAGTCGGAATATCTCTCGGGCCTCCTGAAGCAGCGCGGCATCGTCCACCAGGTGCTGAACGCGCGCTATCACGAGCAGGAAGCCACCATCGTCGCGCAAGCCGGCGTGCCGGGCGCCGTCACCATCGCCACCAACATGGCCGGCCGCGGCACCGACATTCAGCTCGGCGGCAATCTCGACATGCGTCTGAAGCAAATCGCCAAGGGCGATGAGACGCCGGACCAGATCACCAATCTCAAGAAGCAGCTCGCCGCCGACATCGAGGAGAAGCGCCAAAAAGCGCTCGCCGCCGGCGGCCTTTACGTGCTCGGCACCGAGCGCCACGAAAGCCGCCGCATCGATAACCAGCTGCGCGGCCGTACCGGCCGTCAGGGCGATCCGGGCAAGTCGAAATTCTACATCTGTCTCGAAGACGATCTCTTGCGCATCTTCGCCGCCGAACGCCTCGACGCCATCATGCGCGGCCTCGGCATCCAGGAGGGCGAAGCCATTGTTCACCCCTGGATGAACAAGGCGCTCGAAACCTCGCAGCGCCGCGTCGAGCAGCGCAACTTCGAGATCCGCAAAAATCTTCTGAAGTACGACGACGTCATCAACGATCAGCGCAAAGCCATCTTCGAGCAGCGCATCGAATTCATGCGCACCGCCGATGTGGCGCCAATCGTCCGGGACATGCGCCACGACGTCGCCGAAAAACTCGTCACGCGGCACATGCCGGAGAAGGCTTACCCAGAGCAGTGGGACATCGCCGAACTCACGGTCGAGTCCGAAGAAATCTTCGACCTCAAAATCCCATTCGCGACCTGGGCCGCCGAAGAGGGCATCGCGCAGGACGAAATCGTCGAGCGCCTGGTGCGCGAGATCGATCACGCCTACGCGCAGAAGGCCGCGCTCCTCGGCCCCGAGCGTTTGCGCGCGGTTGAAAAACAAGTGCTGCTCTCGGTCGTCGATATGCGCTGGCGCGAGCATTTGAGCTTGCTCGACCATCTGCGCAGCGTGATCCATTTGCGCGGCTACGCGCAGCGCGATCCGCTGAACGAGTTCAAGACCGAGGCCTTCACGCTCTTTGGGCGCATGCTGCTCGATCTCCGCACCACGGTCACGCGCATGCTGATGCGCTTGCAGATCGGCCAAGCCGGCGAAGACGTCGCGCCGCGCCCGCCAGTCCCGCAGAACGTGGTCGAGGTCCATCGCAATCCGCTCACCGGCGAGAACGAGATGGAAGGCGACCCCACACGCACTGACGGCTTCGACCGCCACAATCCGCGCACCTGGGGCAAAGTCTCGCGCAATGCGCCGTGTCCGTGCGGCTCTGGCAAGAAGTTCAAGCACTGCCACGGGGATGTGCAGGCCGCGAGCGCTTAGGCGCCCGCGAAACGACTTAGACTCAATCCACACCACGGCGTAGGTTCCCTCCAGGCCCTACGCCGTTCGTGTGTTTGGGTTGACTGCTCCGGGGGGAGATCATGACCAACGTACGGCCGGTAACCGGCATCAGCGCGATTTTACTCGCGATCGTTTTCAACGTCCCGTTCTCGATCCTCGCCGCCACCTATGACTACCCTGACGTGCTGCGCCGCCCCGCCGGCGAGGCGCTCGATCTCTTCGCCGCAGGCGGCCCCAGCCTCATTCTCACTTGGCACGGCTTTGCGCTTTCGGCGCTCGCGCTCGTGCCGATGGCGATCGCGCTGTCGCTGACGCCCGCGCGTGTCGCGGCACGGCCCGCGCTCGCGATTGGCGCAGCGCTCACGGGCGCGCTCTCGGGCCTTGCGCAAGCGATTGGTCTTTGGCGCTGGGTGTTCGTGATCCCGGGCCTTGCGCGCACGCATGCCGACGCCGCCGCGACGCCCAATGCAAAGCTTGCCGCTGAGCGCGCGTTCGATGTGCTCAACCAATATGGCGGCGTCGCCATCGGCGAACATCTTGGCCAATGGCTGATGGTGATGTTCGTTGGCATGCTGGCGTCGCTGCAATGGGGCGAGGGCAAACGCATCAGCGCCGTGCTCGGCTTCATCACCGCCATCGCCGTGCTGATCGGCACGGGCGAGGGGCTCGCCATCGCGCTCGGTCAATCGGGCGAGCTGTTCAGCCTCGCCACCATCGGCGGCTTTCTCGGCCTCACGCTCTGGCTGATCGCGACCGGCATTGGCCTCATACGCGGCAACAAGGCCTAATCAGCCGCGTCCCGCGAGTGCGTCGATCAGCACGCGCCAGTGCACGAGCCCGTTGTAAAAGCTCTCCACGGGCTGGCGTTCGTTGAGGCCGTGGGAGAAGTCGTCGCTGTCCTTTAGAAAATACTCGCCCGTCCCGTAAGTCGGGATGCCCATGCTGCGGAAGAAGACGCCATCGGTCGCGCCCGCCGCCATCGACGGCACGATCGGCACGCCCGGATGACGCTCATGCACTGCGCGCGTCACCGCCGCCACGACGTCTTCGCGCAAGGGCGATGCATCGCTCGACCAGTAATCGTCCACTGGCCCCACCACGACGCCCGCGCCCGCGAGGCTCTGCAATTGCGCTTGCACGTCCGCAATCGCGACGCCCGGAAAAATCCGGCAATTCACCGTCGCGACCGCTGTTTGCGGGAGCGCGTTATCGGCGTGCCCCGCTTGCAGCAGAGTGGGGATGCAAGTCGTGCGAATTTGCCCGATCTGCGAGGGATGCTCAGACAATATCGCCGCCGCGCGCCGATCGCCGGGATGGGCCGCAAAGCGCGACATCGCCGCGCCAAGCGCGCCGCCCGTCGCCGGGCCCTTGGCGCGGAAGGAGGCGATCGTGATGTCATTCCACATCACCGGAAACGCGTATCCCCGCACGCGCGTGAGCGCGCCGACGATATCGTAGATCGCGTTGTCCGCGCGCGGCTGCGAGGAGTGGCCGCCCGGATTGTGCGCGGTGAGCGTAAAGCTCGCGAACGTCTTCTCCGCGCCCTGCAGCGCGTACGAGATCGGCGCGCCAGTCGTTTCATCGAGCACGCCCCCGCCGGAATCGGCGTTGAGCGCAAATTCCGCGTCCACGAGTTCGCGATGCTCGCGCAAGAGCGCGATCGAAGTGTCGCCGGAAGTTTCCTCATCGCCAGTGAACACGATGATGAGATCGCGCGTCGGCACAAAGCCTTCGGCGCGCAAGCGCAGGAAAGTCGCGGTCAGGATCGCGACGCCGCCCTTCATGTCGAGCGTGCCGCGCCCGTAGAAATAGCCGTTCTCCTCCACCAGCGTGAAAGGATCGCGCTCCCAGTCGGACCGTAGCGCTTCGACCACGTCCATGTGCGCCAGCAGCGCGATTGGGCGTCCGCCCGTGCCATCGCCGCGATAGCGCACCACCAAGGCCGCGGTCGCGCCCATCGGCAGGAGATGCACGTCCTCCGCGGCAAAGCCGCCGGTGCGGAATTGTTCGGCGAGATAGGCAGCCATGGCCGGCGTCTGCCCTCCGCTTATGCTTGAATCGAACGCGATGATGCGCCTGTAAATCTCGCGCGCCTGGGCGCGGCCAGCCGGATCGTCGGGCGGAGCTTGTGCGGCAGCGGGCGCCGCGCTGAATGCTGCAAAAGCGGCGACCGCGAGGAGGGTGAGCCCAAGTCGCTGAAAACAACGGATCATCTCAGAGTCCCATCCATCTCGTTTCGGCGAACGTGAAGCGCGGTTAGGTGTTTGGCAAGGCAAAGGCGCTAGCCCGCAAGGATGGCGAACGTCTTTGCACCAACTGATTTCGCGGCCGATGCAAAACCGCGCACGCGTAGCGACGCGGGCGCTGCGGAAATGTGCGTCGCGGCGCTCTGCCTCGCGCAATTCAGCGAGCCGTTGTTTGCCGCCATCGCGCAGAGCCAGGGCCTCACCGAACCGCCAGGCTATGCGCGCATTTTCTTCCTGCCGGTCTATGGCTTTTTGCTCTGGGCCATCCTCCGCCAAACCCGCGCCGCGCTCACCACTGCGCTCGCGACGCCGCTCTTGATGGCGCTGATCGCGCTCGCCTTCGTCTCCACCACCTGGTCGATCGATAGCGGCGGCACGCTGCGGCGCTCAGTGTGGCTCGCGCTGACCATGGCGTTCGGGCTCTACCTGGCGTGGCGCTATGATTGGGCGCGCATGGTGCAAGTGATCGCGGGCGCGTTCGTGGTACTGGTGATCGGCTCGTTCGCGACGACTTTGATCGCGCCGTCTGTCGGCATCATGCCGTTCGAGCATCCCGGCGCCTGGAGCGGGCTCTGGACGCATAAGAACACGCTCGGCGGCCTCATGGCGCTCGGCGTGCCGATCGGTGTGACAGCGGCCATCGTCGCGCCTGAGCGCCGTAAGCTCTGGCTTGCCACCGCGTTTGGTGCGCTCTTGCTCGTTCTGCTCTCCACGTCGAAGACCGCTTTGCTCGCCAGCATGATTGGCCTCGCCGTCATCGCGGCGGGCGCCCTGATAAGGCGCGGACCGCTCTACGCCATCGTCATCGCAACCGGCGCAAGCGCGCTCGTCATCATCACCGCGAGCGCATTTCTGCTCGCGCCTGAAGCCATCGTCGCCGCCTTCGGCCGCGACCTCACCTTCACCGGCCGCACCGATATCTGGCATGCCGCCGCATCCGCCGTCGATGCGCGGCCATGGCTGGGCTACGGCTATTACGCCTTCTGGCTCGATGAAAACGGCCCCGCGTTCTGGATCCGCGAAGCGGTGCGCTGGGAAGTCGCCTCCGCGCACAATGGCTGGCTCGAACTCGCGCTCGGGCTCGGTCGCATCGGCGTTGCGCTGTTCGCGTTGCAATTCATCGCGACGCTCTATCGCGGCGCGCGCAGCGTGATGGACAGAATAGCCGGCCTCTGGGCGCCGGCGTTTCTCGCGGCATTCGCGCTCTACACCCTGAGCGAAAGCCACGCCGTACAAGCCAACGATCTGTTCTGGACCATCTATGTCGCCGTCGCCGCGCGTCTCGCCTTGGACGCGCGCGCAAAGAGGATCAGCTGATGTCGCAATATGGACCGCCGGCGCCTCGCCGGCATTCTTCGATTTGTGCTGCGATTGTGCCGGCGAGGGCGCCGGCGGTCCAAAAATCATGAGCGCCATCCTGATCCTCGGCATCGATCCCGGGCTCAACAATTGCGGTTGGGGTCTCGTCGCGAGCGAAGGCTCGCGCCTCAGTCACGTCGCGCACGGCGTGATCCGCCCGCGTGCAACAGCGCAACTCGCCTCGCGCCTCGCCGAATTGCTCGAAGCACTGGGCGCCGTGATCGCCGAACACAATCCCCATGAAGCGGCGGTGGAAGAAACCTTCGTCAATTCCAACGCCCGCGCCGCGCTCACGCTCGGCCAAGCGCGCGGCGTCACGCTCGCGGCGGCGGCGCGCAGCGGCATCGTTGTCGCGGAATATTCCCCGTCCACGATCAAGAAAGCCGTCGTCGGCTCCGGCGCCGCCGACAAAACTCAAATCGCGTTCATGGTGCGCCGTTTGCTGCCGACTGCAGGCGATGTCACCGCCGACGCCGCCGACGCGCTCGGCGTGGCGCTCTGTCACGCGGCCCATTGTGGTTTTAAGCGCAGAGCAGGCGGCTAAACCCGCTCGATCAAACCGTGCGCAAGCAACAGCAGCACAAGAGCCTCCGGCTTTTCCGCGATCACGTCGTCAACTGAGAAAGCAGCCCCAGAGATCGCGCGCTCAACGCCGGCGCGCGCTTCGATCGGAAAGTTCAAATCGCCGCCCGGCGCGATCAGCACAATGGTTTTCTCGCCGTCCTCGGCGAGGCGGAACGGAGAATGTGCGCGCAGGCAAAAGCGGTCTTCCGCGAGCACCGGGCGGCTCGCTTCGCTGATCGCGGCGCGATTGTCCGCGGCGCGTGAGCGGATGAAGGTGTCGATCATCAGATCGAGCGCGGGATCGAGCGCGACTTCGCGCGACGCCGTCTCGATAAGTCCTTTCAGCTGCGCCAAGGCCGCCGCGCGATCAAAGCCCGCGCGCGCAAAGCCCGGCGGCAGTGAGCGGCGAAATGCTTTCTCGCGCAGCGCCACTTCCGACACCGCTTCCAACATCAGATCAGCCCAGGTGCGCGTGATCAGGCCCACCGTCACATGCAGCGAAGGCTCAGAACCGGACGTCTGCGCGTCATGCATCAGCCCGCGCGGCACATACGCGCAATCGCCCGCGCGCAGCAGAAACTCTTGCCTGAGTTCGCCCGTCGCATGCTCGCCACTGCGATATTGTTCGCCGCGATAGGGCGTCTCCACCGGCATGTCATAGAGCCGCCACAGCTTCTCGCCGGAAATCTGGATCACGAACACGTCGTGATTGTCGAAATGCGTGCGAAAGCCCTGCGCGTTCGGCGGCGTCAGATAAATATTGGTCTGCACATGCGCGGAAAACACATGCTCCAGCGCCCGGCAAAAGCGCGCCAAGATCGGCTGATGCTGATGCGCTTGCTGCAGAATGATCGTCGCGCCCGCGCGATGGCGCTCGGCAACCGCGCCGCGATCGATCAGCCCGCCGTCGATATAATCGGCGCGCGAAAGGTCGCGTGAGGCGTCGGCGAGATCGAGCTGACCTTCGCGCAGATCAGTCGATGTCACGATGCGGTCGACATCGTCGAGCGAAAGCAAATCGGCAAACCGCGCCGGCTCGCCGTGCGCAACCACCAGCGCTTCGCGTTCATATATCCGCGCGAGAAAATCAGCGACGCGCTCGGCGCCGATCAGCGCGCCGAGCGGATCGTCAAGCCAGCCTTGGCGATGGCCCATGTGCGATTACCGGCCGTAGCCGACGCCATCCGTCGGATCGCTGTCCGAGCGCCCGGTGTAGGGGCGCCGTGAACCGCGTCCATTGCCTGCCGCGTCGCTTGAATCGCTGTCGGTGATGCCCGTACCGCCGCCGCCGCGCCCATAGCCCGAGCCGTCGGACGGATCATTGTCGGTGACGCCCGTATAAGCGCGCCGGACGCCGCCGCCACCGCCGCCATAGCCCGATTGATCGGTCGGGTCGTTGTCGCTGACGCCGGTATAGGCGCGCCCAGCGCTGCGGCCGTAGCCGGGGCTGTCGCTGCCGGCGCCGGTATCGGAATCGGTGACGCCGGTGCGGCCATAGCCCGAGCGGTCCGCGTTCGAGCCCGAATCCTGATCGCTGCGGCCCGTATAATTCTGTGCGTTGGCCGTGCCGGTAACGGCTGCCGCCGCGCCGCCAGCGGCCATCGCAGCGCCCGCGACGCGGCTCAAAAACGACCGTCTATTCAAAGGCTTCTTCGGCATGATCGGCACATCCCCCGCAATGCGTTTGCGTACTTGCGACGCAATCGCAATAACCACATCCCTCTAAGGGGAATCTCTAGCATGAGCCGCGCTTAATGTAAGCCAACCGGCGGTTTTCCAGCGCCCGCGAATCCGCCCACGACCGAGGGCGAGGGAGAACCCCATGATTGGATCATTGCAGGGCGTCGTTGGCGCAATCGGCGAGGACAGCGCGCTGATCGAGGTCGGCGGCGTCGGCTATGTGGTGCAGGCGGGCGGGCGCACCTTGGCGCGGCTCGCTGTCGGTTCGCCAGCGCGGCTCCATGTCGAAACCCATGTGCGCGAGGATGCGATCCGTCTGTTCGGCTTTTCCTCAGAGCAAGAGCGGGCCTGGTTCGCGCATCTGCAAACCATTCCGGGCGTCGGCGCCAAGGTCGCACTCAGCATTGTCGACATGCTGACGCCTGAAGAACTCGCCGACGCCGTCGCGCTGCAAGACAAAGCCTCGATCGTGCGCGCCAATGGCGTCGGCCCGAAACTCGCGGCGCGTATCGTGGGTGAGCTTGCGGGCAAGCCCGCGCCGCGCGGCTTTCTTTCGCTCAGCGCCATGCCCGCGCCGCGCGAGCCAAGCGCGCCCGGGGTTAATGGCGCGCGCGCGGAGGCGGTATCGGCCCTCGTCAATCTCGGCATCGATCAGGCGAGCGCCTCGCGCGCGGTCGCGGCCGCCGCGAAAACCATCGACGCGGAATCGCCTGCGCCAGAACTCATCCGTGCTGCGTTAAAGGAGGTCAGCCGCTAGGAGCGACACCATGAAACCGGACGCCATGAAGCGCGACGACGTTCACGTGCACAGCAAAACATCGCTGCACGACGGCGCGCTGAAACTGATCAACCTCAAATTCGATGCGCCGCGTTTCAGCGGGGAGAGCATGGAGGCCGTCGAGCGCGAAATCGTGCTCCGTCCCGACAGCGCCGCCGCTTTGGTGCACGATATCGAGCGCGACGTGATCGTGCTCTGCGAACAATTCCGCGCCGCGGCTTATGTCGCGGGCGGCGGCTGGCTGATCGAACTGCCCGCCGGCAAGATCGATGGCAAAGAAACGCCAGAGCAATGCATTCGCCGCGAACTGGAAGAAGAAATCGGCTATCGCCCGCGCGCGCTCGATCCGATCGGCTCGTTCTACGCCAGCGCCGGCTATTCCACCGAGCGGATCCATCTCTTCTACGCGCCCGTGCTCGCCGCCGACCTTGTCACGCCCGAAGCGCGCGGCGTCGATGAGCACGAAGACATCCGCCGCATCGAACAGCCGCTCAGCGTGTTTCTCGAACGCATCAAGCTCGGCGCCTACGAAGACGCGAAAATCCTCGTCGCCGGCGCTTGGGCGCAATCGCGGCTGGGCGCATGATCCGTCATTCCGTCCGCGATTGGATCTTGGCGGCGTGTCTCTCCGCCATCGCCGGCTTTGTCGACGCCATCGCTTTCGTGCAACTCGGCGGCTTCTTCGTCTCTTTCATGAGCGGCAATTCCACCAGGCTCAGCGTCGGGCTCGTGAGCGCGCCGGAGCAAGCGCTGATCGCGGGCGGTTTGATCGCATCCTTCGTGCTTGGCGTGATCGTCGGCACATTGGCGAGCCGCGCCTCTTCGGCCGCGCACGCGCCGGAGCGCGTGATGGGCGTCGTCGCGATCCTGCTCGCCTGCGCCGCGCTCCTGGCGCACGCGCAGATGAACGCCGCCGCGATCGCCTTGCTCGCCATCGCCATGGGCGCGGAAAACGCGGTGTTTCAGCGCGACGGCGAAGTCAGCATCGGCGTCACCTACATGACCGGCACGCTCGTCAAACTCGGCCAACGCCTCGCGAGCGCGCTCACCGGCGGCCCGCGCTTCGATTGGGCGCCGTATCTCATCTTATGGTGCGGCCTGGTCGTCGGCGCGATCTGCGGCGCCATCGCCCACGCGCACCTCGCGCTCGCCAGCATCTGGATCGCGGCGGTCGCGGCCTTAGCGCTTGCGCTCGTGATGCGCCGCAATGCACGTGCGCCATGAGAACGATTTGCGAACCCGAATCGCGTTAAGGCTTGCCCCATGCCTGATTCAGCAGAACGCCTCGTCTCGCCCGCCCGCATGCCCGGAGAAGGGGCCGACCGCGCGCTGCGTCCGCAGGGCTTCGACGAATTCGTCGGCCAGCCGCAGGCGAAGGCCAATCTCAAAGTCTTCGTCGACGCCGCGCGCGGCCGGAACGAAGCGCTCGACCATGTGCTCCTGTTCGGCCCGCCGGGCCTCGGCAAAACCACGCTTGCGCAAATTCTGGCGCGCGAGCTGGGCGTCGGCTTTCGCGCCACCTCCGGCCCGGTGATCGCGCGCGCGGGCGATCTTGCGGCTCTGCTCACCAATCTCGAACCGCGCGACGTGCTCTTCATCGATGAGATCCATCGCCTCGCGCCGGCGGTGGAAGAAATCCTCTATCCCGCGATGGAAGATTTTCACCTCGACATCATCATCGGCGAAGGCCCCAGCGCGCGCAGCGTGCGCATCGATCTCTCGCCCTTCACGCTCGTCGGCGCCACGACGCGCGCGGGGCTCCTCGGCACGCCGCTCCGCGATCGCTTCGGCATTCCGGTGCGGCTTGAATTTTACAGCGCGGACGAACTCACCGGCATCGTGCAGCGCGCCGGCGAAAAACTGAACGCGCCGCTGACGCTCGAAGGCGCCCAAGAGATCGCCAAGCGCGCACGCGGCACGCCGCGCGTGGCGATGCGCTTGCTGCGTCGCGTCCGCGATTTCGCCGACGCGGACGACGGCGCAATCGACGCGAAGCTCGCCGACAAAGCGCTGAAACGTCTGGAAGTCGACAGCGACGGCCTCGACATGCTCGACCGCCGCTATCTCAAAGCGCTCGTGGAAACCTACGGCGGTGGCCCCGTCGGCGTAGAAACTTTGGCGGCCGCGCTCGCCGAAGCGCGCGACGCCATCGAAGACATGATCGAGCCTTTCTTGATGCAACAAGGCTTCGTCATGCGCACCCCACGCGGAAGATGCGCCGCGCCGCGCGCCTATGAGCGGCTGGGGAAGAAGCCGCCACCGATGGGACCGCAGCAGGTAGGCTTGTTTGGGGAGGAGTAACGCTGGCCGAGCGTATGTTGGGCTTTCTTGAGGCGTATCTCAAAAGGCAAACCTCGGACCCTCCCGAGGTCTTGGGGCACTTTACTTCGCTGTCTGGCGCATATGCTATAATCGAAACAGGCCGTGTGCGATTGACACACTGCAGTTGCCTGAACGATTCAACCGAGCGCAGTTACGGGGAGGCACGCATTTCAAGCGTTTTTAGACGCATGAAGAAGCGAAGCGCGCAGACCAGGAAAATACTAACTGACTTCGCCTGGTATCGTCGGAAGCGACTGGACGACATCTTTGTCTTTTGCCTTTCCGAGGTTCGAGGCAGTGCGCAGCGGACGCAACTCGACGGGGCCTTGTCGCAATGGCGAGCCTATGCTGATGGCGGGCATGGTGCGTTGTTGGTTTTTCGCATGAATCAATTGGCCGCAACGGAGTTGATGCGTTCGGCGCGCACCAGTTTCTCTCGCGTGACATATGATCCTGAAGAACAAGAATTCTGCATAGAGCAACTGACCGAGGCATTTCTTTTGATGCTGACGAACGACAACGAGGGCATTCTCAAGTATTATTTTGCAACGGACTTGGACGTTATCGTCACGTTGATGAAGGACGAAAGGTTCTCTGAAGAGAGAGAATGGCGCGTCGTGGTAGATAACGGATATCGAAGCCCTGACGATCGTGAGTTGCCAATCAGGTTTCGCGACTCGAATGGATTGAAAGTGCCTTACGTCGAATTGTCCGTGCGAGCTAATGACAAGTATGCGCGCATTCCGCTCGCTGCTACAGTTGTTGGGCCGGCCGTAGCTAACAAGGATGCTGCGCTTGCATCGTTACACTATTTCTGCGGAGAGCACGCGGCCTCCGGGCAGGTGATAATTTCGAAAACGCCCTTTCGAAATAGGTAGCCTCTAGCGCTGCCACGTCACCCCACCATCCGCCCCAACTTCTTCGGCGCCACCGCCACATAGCTCTGCTTCAACCACCCCTTCAGCGTCTCCATCTCCGCCAGTACATCCGCTTTGCTCCGGCGCGCGCGATGCGCTATCTCGCGTGCATGAGCGACTTCTTCTCCACCATGACCAACGAGATGGGCGCGCGGCGTCGGCGGTTGCGCGGCGCGTTGGGCGATCGCGGGCAGGCGCTCGCGGAGTTTCTGGTGCTAGGCGGTTTGGTCGTCGGTTCGCTTGGGCTTTTTCTTGGGCCTTGGATGCCGCGCGCGGCGCCGTGGGGTTTTGCGCTGCCGTTTGTTTTCATCCTCGGTTTCATTCTAATCGAACGCCGCCGTCAGCGCGCAGTCGCTGCTGGCGCGGAACCCGCAACCATTGCGGCCGGCTATGATTGGACGGTGCTGTTGTTCGGCTTTGCATGTGCCGCCGCCGGCGCCGCAGCGTTCGTGATTGCGTGGGGCGAAAAGCCCGAACCGCCGCCGCCAGACACTTGGCAACCGCCCGAAACCACCATCGATTCTTCGGTGGAAGTGGTCCCGCCCGGCCCGTAACCCGAGGCCTGCACAAAAGCCCGCCCGGCTCTGCACAAAATCTCGGGAAACCCGCCCCGATCGCGTCCGCATCGCGCCCTAATGTCCGCCCGCCGAAACCATCGGGAGGGCGTTTTATCCATGTCACAAAATTCAATGTCGAGCCTCATTCCACGAGGGTCGCTCGGGCTGAAATTATTGCTGGTCTGCCTGCTTGTGCTCGCCATGGGCATTCCGCTGCTGACCGTGTGGGGCATCGTGACCGAGCGCCAATTGCGCGCCAACCAAGTGACCACTGAACTCGGTGACCGCGCGGGCGGCGCCCAAGTCGTCGGCGGGCCGATGCTGCTGGTGCCGTATCAACGCGCCGTACAGATCACCGATGCGATGGGGCGCGCGCAGACGCGCATTGATCGCGGTGAGTATGTCATCTTCGCCGAAACCGGCACGGCCAATTCCGCACTCGCCGTCACCGAACGTCGCCTTGGCATTTATCGCGCGGCGGTTTACCGCGCGACCACCGATTTCCACGCCGAGTTCGATCCGGTCGCCGCGATGGAGACGATCGATCCATCTTACGAACTGAATTGGGAAGGCGCGCGCGTCGCCATGTTCGTGAACGACAGCCGCGCGGTGCGTGACGCCGCCGAAGTGCGCTTCGCTGACGGAAGCACGGCGACGCTTGAGCCGCTTTCCGCCATCACCATCGCGCGTCCCGCGACCGATCCGGCGCGCGCCGCCAGTGTGATCGAGCCGATCTATCCGTTCGGCGGCTACCAAGTGTTCGCCGCCGCCGCACCCATGACCGGCGGCCCGCGCGAACTCACCGTCGACACGCGCCTCGTGCTGGGCGGCGCGCAGCGCTTCGCCATCGCCGCCTTCGCGCAGGACACCACCGCTTCCATCCACGGCGACCGCCGCGATGTCAGCGCGCAGGGCTTCTTCCAAAGCGATGAAGCGCTGCAGCCCGACGCGGACGGCTTCACCGCGTCCTGGCGCGTGCCGTTCGTGGCGCGCGGCATCCCGAAAGCCGCCGATCTCGCTGCCTTCAATCTGGGCGACGCCGGCAACCGCGACATGGCGGTGAGCTTTGTGGCGGCGGACGACATCTATCAGGGCGTGGTGCGCGCGATCCGCTACGGCATCATGTTCATCGGCATCGTCTTCCTCGCGACGCTCATCTTCGAAGCCGTCAGCGGCAAGAAGGCGCACCCGGCGCAATATGTGCTCGTCGGCCTCGCGCAATGCATGTTCTACCTCTTGCTGCTCTCACTCACCGAGCTGATCGGCTTTGCGATCGCCTTCGGCATCGGCGCGGGCGCAACGGTGCTGCTGCTCAGCTATTATGCCGGCGCGACCTTCCGCTCGGCGGGCGTCGGCGTGCGGGCTTTCCTTGGGCTCGGCGCGCTCTATGGCGCGATGTATGTGCTGATGACCTTGGAAGACTTCGCGCTGCTGGCGGGCTCACTGGTCGGCTTCACCGTGATCGCGGCCACCATGATCGCGACGCGGCGGATCGACTGGTACGGGCGCGGCGGGGCGGCCGCGGCCGACTGACGGGCAGGGCGGCGCGGCGCTTGACGAGCGCCGCGCCGCTCGCCACGTTCGCGCCGCCAAAGGAGTCTCGTCCCGCTCATGGTCGAACTGACGCTGCCGAACAATTCGAAAGTCCGCGCTGGAAAGCGCCATGCGGCGCCGGCAGGCGCCAAGCGCATCCGGACTTTCAAGATTTACCGTTACGATCCCGATACAGGCGAAAATCCGCGCTGGGATACGTATGAACTCGATCTCGAGACCTGCGGGCCGATGGTGCTCGACGCGCTGATCGCGATCAAGAACACGATGGATTCGACGATCGCGTTCCGCCGCTCATGCCGTGAGGGCGTGTGCGGCTCGTGTTCGATGAACATCTCGGGCCGCAATGGCCTCGCCTGCACCAAGGGCATGGACGAAGTGCCAGAGGGCACGATCACGCTCTCGCCTTTGCCGCACCAGCCGGTGGTGAAAGATCTGGTGCCCGATCTCACCAATTTCTACGCGCAATACGCCGCCATCGAGCCATGGCTCCAAACCAACACCGCCGAACCGCAAGACGAATGGCGCCAAAGCCCGCAAGAGCGCGAAAAGCTCGACGGCCTTTACGAGTGCATCCTGTGCGCCTGCTGCTCGACCTCGTGCCCGTCCTATTGGTGGAACAGCGACCGCTTCTACGGCCCCGCCGCTTTGCTTCAAGCCCAACGCTGGATCGCCGACAGCCGCGACGAACACCAAGGCGAACGGCTCGATGCGCTCGAAGACCCGTTCAAGCTCTATCGCTGCCACACCATCATGAATTGCGCCCAAGTCTGCCCAAAGGGGCTCAATCCCGCGAAAGCGATCGCGGAGATCAAGAAGACGATGGTGGAGCGGAAAGTTTAGGCGAGCTTCAAGCCGCCGATTTTCGCGAACGCTTCAAAGTCAGCGTCAAGCGTTAGCAAGGCAATATCTGCATCGAGGCAGGCTTGCGCGATCAAGGCGTCGCCGAGAGCGGCCTTGCGTTTGGCGCGGCGCACTTGCGCGCGCAAAAGGCCAGCGCGCTCCCAATAACCCTGGGTGAGGGCGATGACTGGAAAGCTGGCGAATGCCGAGTTGAGCATGGTTCGACCGCGCGGATCGGAAAGCAGTTCGGTAATCGTCACGGGCGCCAGCACACCTGTGCCTGAGTCCGCCAATTCGTTCAGCCGCCTCGTTTCTGGACTATCGACTTGGTCGAGCCACGCAACCAGCAGACTCGAATCGACGGCGATCACTCTTCGTCCTTCCCGCGCAATTCCTGCCAGGTCAGATCAAACTTTACCTTGCCGCGCAGCGCCGCGAGTTTTTCCCACGCGCGCTTGTTCGCTAGGAGATCGATGGCTTCGCGGACTGTCTCGGCGACGCCGGCGCCCTCAGCCCGCGCGGCTTCGAGGCGCTTGTCGTCGATATCGACCGTAATTTTGCGCATTTCTCCCATGGGAAACGGTACCATGCCGAAAGGCTGGGGTCAAGCCCCATGCTAAGACACTGGGTCTGTCTCCCGTAGACCCGGCGTCCAGTCGTAAAGCGTGCGCGTTTCGCCGCTCTCCAGCCCGCACGCCGCCCGGCGCGGCCAGCAGTCCAGTGCGCTCCGCTTCACCCCGCACCGCCAGCCCCACGATCCCATGCGCGCCGACTGCGCGCACCTCTCCGGCATCGCTCACGCCGTCGCCATCCGCATCCCGCCACAGCGCCAGTCCGCCCAACTCAGCGCCTGTCAGTTCGCCGTCGCTGTTATCGTCCAGAGCGCGCAGCGCCTCGAAGCCGTCGCTCCAGAACACGGCCCAAGTGCGCGCGCCGATCATGTCGAAGCCCGAGCGGATATCGCCCGCGGCCGTTTGGGTCCCAGACCAGCCATGCGGCGTCCTGCGTGAGCCAACCTTGCGCGCGCGCATCGCCGGTGCCGGCGAAATCGAACGCCACGGAGGAGGCGTCGTTCGTCAGCGTATCGAACGCGCCCGCCGTCAGCGGCACGACGATCGGCGTCACATAAATCATCGGCTGACTGGCGTGGAGGCGGGTGCGCAATCTGGCGACAGCGCGCCGATCGCTCCCAGACGTTGCGAGATGGCTGAGATGGTCGGCGGTCTCCGTCAGGACCGCGTGATCGTCCCCACTCGGAGCGCGCCTCTTGCAAACGCGGCAGACCAAGCTTCACCAGGCGCCGCAATTCCTCGCGCGCATCGCCGATGCGGCCCAAGCGATCCAAGGCGTAGGCGTGTCCAAGCCGTGCGCGCAGATTGGTGCGATTCAAGCTGCAGCGCGCGTGCATAATGGCTTTCGGCCGCATCGAGCCGCGCACGCGCGGCGGTGCTGGTTTCGCCTGTGATCGTGTCGGCAATTCCTTCTGCGGACCCATATTGAACGTGTAAACCGCGCACAGATCTTCCGGCGCGAAGATGGCGTCGGCGCGTCTCTGCGCATGCCGGGCGGCGCTTCGGTGCAGCGTACGCTGCCCGGTTCGTTCAGTTCACTATTGTCGCGCATATAGGTGAAATTGGCGTCGCCCCGTGCATAGGCGAGGAGGTTCAAGCGCCCCAGCAAGCGCTCGCGCTGCGCCGGTTCGAGGTGCTGCATCGTTCCGACATTCGCAAGCGCACGGTCGATCGGCGCTTCATAGACGGGTGTCGGCGGCGGAAAGAACGGAATGGCCCAGGCGGGCGCTGCGCCAACATCGTGGCGGCGAGACAAATCCAAAGCGAGCGCATGCTGTTTCCCCGTGACGCGAGGGGCGATCCTGCGCCGGGGATCGTGTCGTGACTAGGGCGTCGCCGCCGGCGCCGGTTTCGGCGGATCGCGCCACGCGCAGGCGGGGCCTTCGGGATCGAACGGAATATCGGGCGCATGCGGCAGCACGCGCTCGACATAAACTTGATGCAGCGCGTGACATGGACCGCTTCGCCGCAACCTGCTCGGGGCTGATCAGCGGGCCGCAGGTCAGCTTGTAGGTCTTGCCCTGCTTGTTCAAAAGTTCGTGAAATAGCGTGATATCGCGCAATTCCGGCGAGAGCGCCGAAAAGCTGTGAAACCAAAACGCGTAGGGTCCGGCCACATGCAGCGGCAGCACCGGCACATGATATTTGCGCGCCAGGCTCGTCCCCGTCGCCATCCATTCAGGATCGGTGAGCACGCCGCTGCGCAGGCGCGCGAGCCGTCCCGCCGGGAAGATCACGATCGGCCGGCCTTCGCCCACGGCTTGCTCGGGTCATCTTCAAGGTGGTGCGCGTGCGCTCACGCGTGCGTTTGCCGAGCACCCATTCCACGGGGATGAGATTTTCCAAGAAACGAGGGCAGACGCGGTGCGCATCCGAATTGGCGTAGAACATCACGTCCGGCCGCACGCGCTTGATCGCGTCATAAACCGCGATGCCGTCGGTAATCCCGGTCGGATGATTGGCGAGCACGAAGAACGAGCCGGTCGCCGGAATGCGCTCAAGGCCCGTCATGTCGAGCTTCACGCTCAGCAGCTTTGAGGACGTAGTCCAGCGCGTCGGCGCCGCTCATCGGCCCGATCCTGTCGGCCATGCTGCGCGCCTTGGCGTAGTTCAACATCGCGTAGAGCACGGGGCGGACGTAGGGCCAGAGCGGCCCGTTCGAAAGCTTGGGCGCCCGCTCCTCGATCAGCGTATCCACGATGTGCTTGGAGGCCGGAAGGGGGCGAGGCGGCGCTGTCCATCGATCTCTCTTGGGCCCGACTCGCGCGCGGACGGGGCAAAAAGAAGCACGAGCCGAAGTCTCAGGCAAAGCCGCTTGCCTTCGGCGCGGCAAAGGGGCTTGGTATCGCCGCGGTGGCATGGCGCGAAATCAGGATGAACCGTTCACCACTCCAGATCAAAAGGCCGCGCCTCTTGGGCGCCATGGCGAGCCTGTCGGCTTGCGCCGGGGTGGCCGCCTGCATCAGCCTGCTTTTCCTGGCCACGACGCTTGAGCAAGGCCCTGTGGCGCTGCGCGCCGGCGCCGAGCGCTTGGAGGCGACCCTGATCTCCAGCCCGGCGGTCTCGATCGGCGGGGAAGGCCCGGTGATCTGGGCGCTCACCGCGCCCGATTGCGCCGACTGCCCCGATTTTGCCCGCGAGGACTTGGCTGAACTGCGCGACGAGGGCTTTGACGTTCGCGTCATCACGCTCCGCGCCGGCGGCAACGGCCCGCGGCACCGCGCCATCGCGGCGGTGGCGGAAGCCAATGGCGCGGACATGCGCTTGCCGGCTCTGATCTGGCGCTCGAGCGGGGAGTGGCGCGCGGCGTTCGGCAGTGATTTCCCACGCCTCCAAACTGGTCCGCGCCGACCTCGGCCCCGAAGCCTGATCGCCCGCGCTTCATGACATCGCCCTTGGCCGTCTACCGTCAGCGCGTGGCCGGCGGCGCTTTGGCGGCCGATCCCAACCAGGAACGCCGCTGAACGGCTCGATGAACTCGCGCGCGAGTTGGAAACTTGGTCGCCCGAGCGCTGGGTTTGGTAAACGCAGCGCGCCGCGTGGACTTTACCTTTGGGGGCCGTCGGGGCGCGGCAAGTCGATGCTGCTCGACCTCTTCTTCGAGGCGGCGCCCGTGAAGAAAAAAGGCCCGCGTCCACTTCCACGAATTCATGCTGGCGCGGCACGCTTTCATGCGCGGGGCGCGTGAACGCGGATTGGCGCACGACGACCTCATCACGCTTGCGGCGAAAGATGTCGCGGAGGGGGCGCGTCTGCTGTGCTTCGATGAAATGCAGGTGACGGACATCGCCGATGCGATGATCCTTGGGCGGCTGTTCGAGCGGCTGTTCGCGCTCGACGTCGTGATCGTCGCGACCTCAAATCGCCCGCCGGACGATCTCTACAAGAACGGCCTCAACCGCCAGCTCTTCACGCCTTTTATCGATCTCATCAAAGCCCCGCGTTGATCTGGTCGAACTCTCGGGGCCACGCGATTATCGGCTTGAGCGCCTGATGGCCGCGCCGGTTTATTACGCGCCGCTCGGGCCGGCGGCCGACGAAGCGATGGACAAAGCCTGGGACCGGCTCACGCATTGCGCTGCGCCTCATCCTGTCGTGCTCGACGTGCATGGCCGTGCGCTGCAGGTGGCGCGGCAAGCGGCGGGTGTTGCGCGCGTGAGTTTTGAGGAATTGTGCGCGCGGCCCTTGGGGGCAGCGGATTATCTTGAACTGGCTGAGCGCTTCCACACCGTGCTGCTCGAAAACATCCCGCAGCTCAGCCCGTCGAAGCGCGAAGAAGCGGCGCGGTTTCGCACGCTTGTCGACGCGCTCTACGAAGCGAAGACCAAGCTCGTCGCTTCAGCTGAAGCGCAGCCCGCGAACCTCTATCCCGCCGGCGATCAGAGCTTCGAGTTTGAACGCACGGCCTCGCGTCTGATGGAAATGCGCTCGGAAGCCTATCTCGCGCTGCCGCGCCGCGACGCGGAATGGAAGAAGGGTATCGTGGGCTAAACGCCGCCGCGAATGTGGGCGGCGACGTCGTTCCGATAAAACTCGGCTAAAAGTCGCTGTGTTTTCCGTCGGCAATGGCGCCAGATCGGAAACCGCCGCATTGGCGCGCGCCTGTTCGGGTGAGGTGGCGCCGGGGATGATCGTGGTCACGCCGTCCTGATCGAGGCACCAGCGCAGCGCGAACTGCGCCATGGTAAGGTCCTCCGGCACGAGCGGGCGAATGCTCTCGGCCAGCGCCACGCCTTTTTCGAGCGGCAAGCCGGCGAACGTCTCGCCGACATAAAACGCGCCGCCGTCGCGGTTATAATTGCGGTGGTCATTGCTCGCGAAATTCTGCGTGGCCTTCATGCGCCCTGAGAGCAGGCCGCTCGCCAACGGCAGACGCACGATGATCGAAACGCCCTTGGCCTTCGCGGTCGGCAAGACTTTTTCCGCCATCGGCTGGCGCAAAATATTGAAGATGATCTGGAGCGAGGCGAGGCCGTCGACACCGAGGCAATAGTCGGCTTGTTCCACCGTCTCCACTGAAACGCCCCAGCCCCTGATCTTGCCCTCGCTCTGCAGCGCGCGCAGCGCGCCAAACATCACGCCGCTCCGCAACGCCTCCAACGGCACGCAATGCAATTGCACCAGATCAAGCGCCGCAACGCCCAGCCGCTGGCGGCACGCCTCGACATGCGCGCGCACATGCTCGGCGCTGAAATTCGCGGGCCAACCCGGCTCGGGAAAACGGCCGATCTTGGTCGCGACAAAGAAGCGCTCGCGATCGGCGCGCTTGGCGAGCCATTGGCCGATCAAGCGCTCTGAGCGGCCAAGCCCGTACACATCCGCCGTATCGATCAGCGTCACGCCGGCGTCGGCGGAAGCGTCCAAAATCTCAAACGCGCGCTCATCGGACACATCGCCCCAATCAGCGCCGCCCAATTGCCACGCGCCGAGTCCGACTTCGGAAACCGCGCGGCCGCCGTGGAATGTGCGTGTGTGCATGTTTGTGTCCTTCAACCCACCGAACCCTCAGTCATTCCGGACGCGCGAAGCGCGATCCGGAATCCAGGGCAAACACTGAATTCTACAATCCCTGGATTCCGGGTTCGGCTCCGCCGCCCTGGAATGACTGAGATAAATTGTCGTCTCCGCGCACTAACGCCGCCGCGAGGCGTCCCCAAAATCCCGCGCATCAACTCACGCGCGATCGTGTTCAGCACGCCCGTCGCCACGCGGCCGCCGACGCGCTCCGTCGCCGTGGTGCGCGACGTCGAACGGCTGCGCGCGGGGGGGCGGCGGGGGCAGGCGGCGCGGGCCGCGATGTCGGCGCCGGCGCCGGCGCAGGCGCGCGAGCGCGCGTCTTCGCGGCTTTCGCTGCTGCTTTCTCCTGCGCTTCTCGCGCTTCTTCCGCCGCCGAAGCTTCCGCCGCGCGCTGCGAGCGTTCGCTCAAAATCTCATGCGCGCTCACTTGATCGATGAGCGTCATGTAGGGTTCGTTCAAATCGCACGCCGCGATCATCTCCGTGCGCGTCGCGAGCAGCACAGGCCCGACTTGACTGTTCGGCGGGCCGTATCTTCGTGCGCGCAACCGGCGTGGGCGCGCCCTTTTCGTCGAGCGTGGACACCAGGGCTTCGCCGACGCCTAGCTCCTGAATTTCCTTCGCCACATCCACATCCGGATTAGCGCGAAACGACGCCGCCGCAGCACGCACCGCTTTCTGATCCGTCGGCGTGTAAGCGCGCAGTGCATGCTGCACGCGGTTGCCGAGCTGCGAGAGCACCATATCGGGCACATCGGTTGGCGATTGCGTCACGAAATAAATCCCGACGCCCTTCGAGCGGATCAGCCGCACCACTTGCTCGACGCGCTGGATCAATTCCTTCGGCGCATCGCGAAACAGCAGATGCGCTTCGTCGAAGAAGAAGACGAGCTTCGGCTTATCGGGATCGCCAACCTCGGGAAGTTCTTCCCAAAGCTCGCTCATCAGCCAAAGCAAAAACGCGGAATAGAGCCGGGGGCTTTGCACGAGGCGCTCTGCCGCGAGCACGTTCACCGTGCCGCGCCCGTCGGCGCGCGGACGCATCAGATCGTCGAGCGCGAGAATCTTTTCGCCGAAGAAGCGCTCAGCGCCGTCCATCTCGAGCTGCAACAAGCGCCGCTGCAAGGCCGCGATCGATTGCGGCGTCACTAGTCCGTATTTCTTGCCGATGTCCTCGGCGTTTTCGCTGAGATGCGTCAGCAGCGCGCGCAAATCCGCGAGGTTCAGCAGCAAGCCCTCGGGCTTGCCCTGCTTGAACCAATCGTCCGCCAGCTTGAACGCGATCGTCAGCGCGCCTTCCTGCGCCTCGCTCGCCTCAAGCACGCGCGACATCAGCACCGGCCCCATCTCGGTCACCGTGGTGCGCACCGGATGGCCAAGCTCGCCATAGACATCCCAGAACACCACCGGCATCGCTTCGGGGGTCAGCGTGATGCCCATCTCCGTCGCGCGCGAGGCGGCCCAGGCCGGCGGCGGATTGCCGGGCACAGCGATGCCCGAGAGATCGCCTTTCACGTCGGCGGCGAACACATTCACCCCCTCGCGCGCGAAACCCTCGGCCAACACTTGCAGCGTCACGGTCTTGCCGGTTCCCGTCGCGCCCGCGATCAGGCCGTGGCGGTTGGCGCGTTTGAGCGCCAGGTTCTGCGGCCCTTCTGGGCTCACGCCGATCGGAATGCTGGCGGCCATTGGCCCTCCTGAGATGCTGAGTCGCGGGCAATTTGGCCCAGGCGGTTTCTCGGGCCAAGTGTCCGGACTTGCGCGGCGCGCGCCCCGGACGCAAGAGCGGTGGGGGAGAAAAGGGCTAAGTCATGGATCTGTCGCTGCGCGGGGCGCTTTGGATCATTTCGGCGGGCGTCATCGCCGCCGGTCTCTACTATTTGCGCGAGCCCCTGACCCAGCTCGCCATGGCCTTTATCCTCTGGCTGACGATCCACGGCCTCAGCCTGCGCATCAAGCGCTACGTCCCCCAAATACCGCGCTGGCTGCCGCTGCCGCTCGCGATCGTCATCGTGCTGGGGCTGGTGAGTTTGATCATCTATGTGATGGCGAGCAATATCGGCTCGCTCGCGTCCAACGCGAAAGGCTACGGCGCGCGCCTCGATGAGATCGTGGCGCATGCTTATGTGGGCCTCGGGCTCGCAGGCGTGCCGCCCACGGTCGGTGATCTGCTCGCGCGCGTCGATCCCGCGCTGCTGGTCGGGGAGATCGGGTCCGCGCTGCAGAACCTCCTCTCCAACACCGTTTTCATCCTGATCTTCTTGGGCTTCATGTTCCCAGCCGTCGGCAGTCTTTCGCGCAAGATGGACCTCATCTTCACGGAAGATGATTCGCGCCAGAATGTGCGCGAGATGGTGGCGTCCATACGCGGCTCGATGGAGCGCTATCTCTATGTGCAAACGGTCGCGAGCCTCATCATCACGGTGCTCACCTTCATCACGCTCGAAGCCATCGGCTTGGATAATGCGCTCTTCTGGTCGTTCCTGATCTTCTTCCTGAACTTCATCCCCACCATCGGTTCCATCGTCGCCGTCGCGCTGCCGACAGCGTTCGCGCTGGTGCAGTTCCCGACGCTTGCGCCAGTGGCGTTCGTCGCGCTCGGCGTCGGCGTCTGGCAATTCATCATCGGAAACTTCGTCCAGCCGCGCATGACAGGAGAGTCATTGAACCTCGCGACGCTCGTTGTGCTGCTCGCTTTGGCGGTTTGGGGCGCGATCTGGGGCATACCGGGCGCGTTTCTCGCGGCGCCGCTCACTGTCATGTTGATGATTGTGCTCGCACAATTTGAGTCGACGCGCTGGATTGCCATTTTGTTATCCGCCGATGGCAAACCAACGCCGCACGATCCTGATCCGCCTGCGACGCCGACGAAGGTCGAAGCCACGCTCGAAACGGGCTGAAAGCATCTTGCGAATCGCTTGTGAAGGTGTATCGATTTTATGAACGTCGCCGGGGCTGGAGACGTGCAGAATCGAATCTATCTCCGGCGCGTTCTCGACTAGATCGAGTTCGTGGAATTTTGCGCGCCGATCCGCAACATGTGGGCTCTTGGGGGGCTTCATCGCGGGGTTCGGAATGCTTCTTCGGAAACAGGCCTCCGCGTGCGTCCCCCACCCAGCCTGCTGCGAGGCCTGCAGGCGCCGTCGGGCAGCTTGTCCCCGCCCGGCGGCGCCGCTTTGCTTAGATTCCTGATCCGCTACGCTTCTACCGAATGGTTTTGCGCGAGTCGGTCATGCCACAGACACCGTCCCCCAGTGAGTATCAGCAGGCGATCGGTGAATGCGCGCTGCACTGGAACGAAGCGGAAAGCCTCATTGATCACTTCGTGTGCCTTTGCCTGCAAATCCCCGACTTCATACAGGCAGATTTCGTCACAGAATTTGGCAGCATCGATGGCAAGGTAAAACTAATCCGTCTTCGGTTGGAGCACGATCTCGGAAAGGAGGACGCCGACTGCACGTTGATGCTCGCGCTCCTCGGTCATGCGAAAGGACTTAAGAAGCGGCGTGATCGTCTCGTTCACATGATCCCCGACTACGAACTAGAATTGGGGACAAGTAAACAGCGCCAGGCGTCAGTTAAGGTCGCGCCAATGAACTTGGATGAGATTCGGACGGTCGCAAGGCATATGGATGCGCTGGTGGAGGAGCTGATGCTGGCCTCGAACATCTTTTCGATTCTGTACGGTCCAAATGGCGCTCCGATATGGTTCGACGATCACAACACCCTGGAGCGCGCACAACGAGTCCAAGAAGCGATGAAGGACCTCAAGGGTCGTTTGCAGATGCGATGCAACTTGGCGCCGCTTCCCGCGCTTCATAAATGAACGAGAGTTGTTTGCCGGGTTGGAAGGCCGCCGGATGCGGCCTCACCAAGGCAACTCGCGCCCATCATAATTGAAGAATTTCCCGCTCTGCGCGAGCGTCAGCCCCCTCCAACAAACCTTGCTGCCCCTCGACGCAGCGTTCGATTGTCACCGGCGCGCTGGCGCCGCCCATGCGCGTCTGCACCCAGCCGGGGTGCAGCGCGACCGCGATCACGCCGCGTCCGCGCAGATCGTTCGACACGCCTTTGGCGATCATGTTGAGCGCGGCCTTGGCGATGCGGTAGCCGTAATAGCCGCCCGAACCATTGTCGCCGACCGAGCCCATCAGGCTCGATTGAAACGCCATCAGCTTGCGCTCGGACTTCGCGACATTATCCGCGAAGGTCTCCGCGAGTTGCAGCGGCGCGAACGCATTGACCCGCAGCGTATCGATCGCTTCTTCGATATCCACCGAACCAAAGCTCTGCCGCTTGCCGCCCATCACGCCCGCATTCGCGAACAGGAGATCGAGCGCCACGTCGCCAAGTTCCGCTTTCAGCGCGCGCGCGGCATCGGCCTTGCCGGCGTCGTAACCAAGCACGACCACACGGCCCTCGGCCTCACGCGCCAGCGCCTCGAGATCGGGCGCATCGCCGGGCGCGCGCGCCGTCGCGTAAACCTTGACGCCGCGTGAGGCGAAGCGCCGCGCATGTTCAAGGCCAATGCCGCGGTTGGCGCCGGTGATCAGGATGGTTTTCATGGCATAAGCTCCAGCTTCACGCTCACACCTAGGGTGCGCCAGCGCCCGCCGCCAGTTGCGCTCTGCGCCGGGCCGGTTAGTTTCGCGCCGTCCGCCAAAAGGGAACACCCATGGATTCCGCAGCGCGCGGGGACCTCGCCATTTCCGCAGACGAATTTGTGACACGCGCGACGCGCGGACCGTGGCCGGCGTTCCGCGCCAAGGATCGCGTAAGCCCCGCGGCGGAGCTGTTTCTCCGCGGGCTTTACGAAGACGCGTCGCTGGATGAACTCGGCGATCTCGGCTTCGACGATCTCGCCGCGCTCGCGCACGATTTCTGGCTGTGGCGCGGGGAACGCGCGCCGGAAGAACAAGCCGTGCGCGTGCGTCCCGGCATTGGCGCCGGCGGGCGCGCCATCGAGCGCGATATTCTGGAGATAGCCGGGCCGGACATGCCGTTCCTGGTCGATTCCGTTTTGGGCGAGCTGTCCGATCAAGGCGTCTCGGCGCTCGCGATGTTTCACCCGATCGCGCCGGCGGCGCATGGCGGCGGCCGCGACTCGCTGATCCAAGTGCATGTGCCGCCGCTCACGCAGACCCAAGCGCGCACTTTGCATGAAGGCGTGCGCGCGACGCTTGCCGATGTGCGCGCCAGCGTCGCCGATCACAAAGCGATGCGCCAGCGCATGCTCGATTGCGCCGAAGAGCTCAGCCGCTCCTGCACGCAGGCGCCGCCGGAAGAAGTTGAAGAGGCGGTCGCGCTGCTGCGTTGGCTCGCGGGCCAACGCTTCACCTTCATCGGCGCGCGCGATTATCATTATGCGCGCGACGCCAGCGGCGCTTTCGTCGCGGACGAGCCCGAAATTCTTGAAGACAGCGGCCTCGGCGTGCTCCGCGATCCCGAGCGCTATGTGCTACGCACCTCAGCCGAACCTTTCGTGCTGACGCCCGCCTTGCAGCGCTTGCTGGAGGATCCAACGCCACTGATCGTCGCCAAGTCCACCTTGCGCGCGCGCGTCCATCGCCGCACCGCCGCCGATTATGTCGGCGTGAAGCGCTACAACGCCGAGGGCGAAGTGATCGGCGAGACGCGCTTTGTTGGCCTCTTCACCAGCGAAGCCTTCACCGAACCCACGCGCGGCATCCCAATGCTGCGTCGCAAGCTCGAATGGGTGTTGCGCGAAGCGGCTTTGCCCCCGGCGGCCACAACTACAACACCATGCGCCACATCCTCGAAAGCTATCCGCGCGAAGAACTGTGGCAGACCGAACGCGCGGACCTGCTGCACACCGCGCGCGGCGTCTTGCATCTGCTCGACCGCCCACGCCCGCGCGTCTTCACCCGCCGCGACCGCTTCAACCGTTTCGTCTCGGCGCTGGCTTATCTCCCGAAGGACCGCTTCAACTCAAATCTCCGCGCCATGGTCGGCGAACGCTTGGAGCAGGCTTTCGGCGGCCATGTCGAAGCCTTCTATCCGCAACTCGGCGAAGGCCCGCTCGCGCGCGTCCACTTCGTGCTGGGCGACATCGACAAGACCCGTCCCGATCCTGACCCAGTGCAGCTCGACGCCGACGTCGCCGCGCTCACCCGCACCTGGGACGATGCATTCGACGTCGCGCTGATGCGCTCCGAGCGCTTCGACGCCGCCGCGCGCGATGAGGTGCGCCGCCGCTTCGAAGGCGCCTTCACCGCCGCGTACCGTGAACGCTTCAATGTCGAGGAAGCGCTCGGCGATATCGCGGAAATCCTGGGCGCCAATGACGATGAAACCGTCCGCGTGCGCGCCTATCGCCACGCCGACGATCCCGCCACCACGCTCCGCTGCAAATTCTACGCGCGCGGCGATGTGCTCGCGCTCTCGGCGACAGTGCCCATCCTCGAAAATATGGGGCTGTTCGTTGAGTCCGAGCAGAATTTCGAACTGAAGGTCGCGCCTCGCGAAGAGGGCGGCGCCGGCCATACGGTGTTCGTGCACGATCTCGAAGCGCGCGCCGCCGATGGGGCGCCGATCGATCTGGGCTTGAGCGCCGCGCCGTTCGAGCAGGGCTTTGCCGCGGTATGGACCGGCAAGGCCGAAAACGACGGCTTCAATCGCCTGATCCTAAAGCTAGGCGCCGCATGGCGCGAAGCGGCTTTGCTCCGCGCCTTCGCGCGCTATCGCCAGCAAACCGGGCTTGATCCATCGCAGTCTGTGCAAGAAGGCGCGCTCGCCGCGCATCCAGAAACCGCCGCGCTGTTGCTCGCGCTTTTCCGCGTGCGCTTCGATCCGAGCTTGCCCGAAACCATCGAGGCGCGCCGCGATTGGTCGACGCAAATCGCCGAACGCATCGAGGCCGCGCTGACGCACGTCGAAAGCCTCGACGAAGACCGTGTACTCCGCCGCATCGCCGCTTTGATCGCCGCGATCCAGCGCACCAATTATTACCAACCCGGCGCCGATGGCGCGCCAAAGCCCTACATGTCGTTCAAGATCGAATCCGGCGCGCTGGTCGATCTGCCGGCGCCGAAACCCTATCGCGAGATATGGGTCGCGAGCCCGCAAGTGGAGGGCGTCCATCTGCGCATGGGGCCGGTCGCGCGCGGGGGCCTCCGGTGGTCCGATCGGCGCGACGATTTCCGCACTGAGATTCTCGATCTCGTCAAAGCGCAGCAAGTGAAGAACGCCATCATCGTGCCCGTCGGCGCCAAGGGCGGCTTCTTCCCGAAACGCCTGCCATCGCGTGACGCGCCAAATTATCGCGACTGCGCCATCGAGGCCTACCGCACCTTTCTGCGCGGCCTCTTGGACATCACCGACAATCTCGAAGGCGAAAGCGTGCGCCCGCCCGAGCATGTCGTGCGCTGGGACGGCGACGATCCCTATCTCGTCGTCGCCGCCGACAAAGGCACCGCCGCCTTCTCCGACATCGCCAACGCCATCAGCGCCGACTACGGCTTCTGGCTCGGCGACGCGTTCGCGAGCGGCGGCTCTGTCGGCTACGACCACAAGGAAATGGGCATCACCGCCAAGGGCGCGTGGGAAGCCGTGAAGCGCCACTTCCGCGAAATCGGCAAGGACATCCAGACGCAGGCCTTCACCGTGATCGGCGTCGGCGACATGTCGGGCGATGTGTTCGGCAATGGCATGCTGCTCTCGCATCAAATCCAATTGCTCGCCGCCTTCGATCACCGCGACATCTTCATCGATCCCGCGCCCGCTAACACCGAAGCCGCGTGGACCGAACGCAAGCGCCTGTTCGATAAACCGCGTTCAAGCTGGGCCGATTACGACAAGAAGCTCATCTCAAAAGGCGGCGGCATATTCTCGCGCAGCCTGAAATCCATCGCCATCACACCGGAAATCGCCGCGCTCACTGGCCTTACGAAGGCACAAGTCACGCCCGCTGAACTGATCAGTGCGCTCTTGAAAGCGCCGTGCGAACTCTTGTGGTTCGGCGGCATCGGCAATTACGTCAAGGCGCGTAGCGAAGCCAATGTCGAGGGTCGGCGATAAAGCCAATGACGCGCTTCGCGTCGATGGCGAGGATGTGCAAGCTCAAGTGATCGGCGAGGCGCCAATCTCGCCGTCACGCAGAAGGGCCGCATCGCCTTCGCGCGCGTGCGCGGCGGGCGCATCAACACGGACGCAGTCGATAATTCCGCCGGCGTCGACACCTCCGACCACGAAGTGAATATCAAGATTCTGCTGGCCGAGAGCATTCGCTCAGGCACTCTGAAAGCCAAAGAGCGCGACAAATTGCTGGCGAGCATGACCGACGATGTCGCGCGCCTGGTGCTGGAAGATAATTACGACCAGACTCTCGCGCTCACGCTCGCGCAAACTTGCGCCAGCACCGATCTCGACAGCCACGAACGCCTCGTGCAGCGCCTCGAAGCCGCCGGCAAACTCTCGCGCGCCGTTGAGGGCCTGCCAGGCGCGCAGGAGTTTGCCTCGCTGCGCGCCAGCGGCAGCGGCCTCACCCGCCCGGAGCTGTCCAAGCTCATCGCCTACGCCAAGATCGATCTGTCGGACGCACACGCACTCGTCGCCAGCACCGCGCCAGACGATCCCGCGTTCGAAGAGCCGCTCAAAACCTATTTCCCGCCGCAAATCTGGCGCCATGAGAAGGAATGGCGCGCCATCGCCTGCGGCGTGACATCATCGCCACCAAGCTTGCGGACGATGTCGTCAATATGTGCGGGCCAAGCTTCGTTGACCGGGTGCGCGAGATCGCGCGCGTCGATCCGGTCGCCGTGGCGTGCTCGTTCGAAGCGAGCCGGCGCATCTTCGGTTTCGACGCGCTCGCCCAACGCATCAATGCGCTCGACAATATCGCGCCCGCCGGGGGCGCAGATCGCGCTGCACCAGGAAATTACCAACGCGCTGCGGCGCCTCGCGGTCTATCTCGCGCGCCATGCGGGCTTTGGGCGCACCGAAGGCGCGCCCGCGATCGACGCCATTGTCGCCGCTTATCGCGACGCCGTGACGGAGCAGCGTGCGACCCTTGCGCGACGATCTCAGCGAAGCCGACCGCACCCCGCGCCGACGCGCGCGGCGCCGCCTTGCGCGCCGCCGGCGCGCCGGACGATCTCGCCGCCGAGGCCGCGCTGCTCCAGCCGCTGTCCGCCGCGCTCGACATCGCCGATCTCGCGCGCTCGCGCATTTGGCCGATTGCGCCCGCCGCGTATCTCTACCGCGCCGTCGGCGCCGTGTTCGGCCTCGATACTTGCGCGCCGCTGCAACCAGCCTCACGCTCGATCAGCACTGGGATCGGCTCGTGCTGCGGCGCGCGGCGGAAGATTTGTACGAAGACCAGCGTTTGCTCGCGTCTGCCGCAGCCGCCGCGATCGGCGCGCCGCAAGCCGACGCCAGCGCCGAATGGGCCGCTTCCGCGACGCGCGATTGGGTTTCCTCGCTCGGCGCCATCGCGCAAACGCCGCGCACCGCCTTCGCCGAACTCGAAGCGCAAGGCCCGTGGACCTTCGCGAAAGTGATGATCGCCGCCGCCGAAGTGAACGCGCTGGCGAGCGCGCTGCGATGACATGGACTGCCGGCGCCCTCGCCGGCTGCACTGTTGCCGGCGAGGGCGCCGGCGGTCCGTTCTAACGCAAACTCCCAATCAGATCGCCCAGCAGCGTCTCCCGCTTGCCGCGTGACCAGCGGATCGTAGCGCACCCGCGGATCATTGGCGTCGGCTTCATCGAACGCATGCGTCGCGCCCGGAAAAAAATGAATCTCGATTGGCGCGCCGTGATTGCGTTGGCGTTGCAGCACGCCGCGCGAATCCCCCACGATGAAATCGCGCCCGCACGCGATCGCGACCGAGCGCGGCGTCACGCGCCAGCGCCGCCCTGCAAGCGAACCGACACCAGTATAAGGATAAACCAGAAACGTCGCCGCCAATCCCTCTAGCGGCTCGTCGGGCAAATCCGTGATCCCCGTCGCGCGCCGCATCTCTGCGCCGGAGCGCAGCGCGAGTGCGTCCATGATGGTCCACGAACCATGGCTCCAACCTGCTGCGATGATGCGCTCCTTATCGGCCCAAGGCTGGGCGCGCGCCCACGCCAACGCCGCATACAAATCGCCCGCGCGCTCGCGTCCCTGCATGCGAGCGCCAGTACAACACTGTCGAAAGCGCCGCGAGCCGCCCAATGCCGCGCACGCCATGCGAATCCACGATCACGGCCGCCGCGCCATCGCTCACAATGCGCGCCGACCATGTGTCCAAAAATGGCCGCCGCCCCCCGCACCCGGACAGCATCAGCACCACCGGGAACGGTCCATCGCCGCTCGGTCGCGCGACGCTCAGATGCGGCTCAAGCTGCGTGATGCGCTCGCTAAGAGTTGTCGCGGAAGCAGCAGAAGGAGCGAGCATGCAAACGCCCAAGCCAATCAAAAGCGCGCCAAGCATGCGCCGGATGCGCGCGGTGAAACAGGGGCGCATTTGCTCATGCCCGCACTGTCAGCACGCCTAAGGCGAGATCAAGGCTGTGCGATTGCTAGTGCCGGAAATGCCTCATCCCCGTGAACACCATCGTGATCTCGGCTTCGTCGGCGGCTTTGATGACGTCTTCGTCGCGGATCGAGCCGCCGGGCTGGATCACCGCGACCGAGCCCGCTTGCACCGCTTGCAGCAAACCGTCGGGGAAGGGGAAGAACGCGTCGGACGCGCACACCGAACCCACCGTCATCGGGTCGGGCCAGCCCGCCGCGTGCGCGGCGTCCTCCGCTTTCAGCCGCGCCACGCGCGCCGAATCCACGCGGCTCATTTGCCCCGCGCCGATGCCCGCGGTGCAGCCATTTTTCGCATAGACGATTGCGTTCGACTTCACATGCTTGGCGACGCGGAACGCGAACAGCATGTCAGCGATCTCTTGGCGGCCGGGCTTGCGCTTGGTGACGATCTTCAGATCAGCCTCGGTGATGCGGCCATTGTCGCGGCTCTGCGCGAGAAAACCGCCGGCGATGGTTTTGATCGCAAGGCCCGGCGCAGCGGGATCGGGGAGGCCGCCGGTGATCAGCAGGCGTAGATTCTTCTTCTTTGCGAAGACGGCGATGGCGTCTTCATCGGCTTCAGGCGCGATCACGACTTCGGTGAAGATGTCCGCGATGGCTTGCGCGGCGGCTTTATCGAGCCTGCGGTTCACCGCGACCACGCCGCCGAACGCGGAGACTGAATCGCACGCCAGCGCGCGCGTGTAGGCTTCGATCAAGCTCCCGCCCAGCGCGACGCCCGCACGGATTGGCGTGCTTGATGATGACGACCGCCGCGCTTTCCGCCGGATCGAATTCCGCGACCAGTTCGATGGCCGCGTCGGTGTCGTTTAGATTGTTGTAGCTGAGTTCTTTGCCTTGCAGCTGCTTGGCGGTCGCGACGCCGAAGCGCTTTTCGCCGGTGACGTAAAACGCCGCGTTCTGGTGCGGGTTTTCGCCGTAGCGCAATTTCTGCTGCAGCTTGCCGCCGAGCGCACGCCAGGGCGGGGCGTCTTCGCCATTCTGCGCCGCGAACCAGGTCGAGATCGCCGCATCATAGGCCGCCGTGCGCGCATAAGCTTTCGCCGCGAGCTTCTTGCGCAAGGCGAGCGAAGTGCCGCCATCGGCTTCGATCGCCGCCAGGATTTCCGCCATGTCGTCCGCATCCGTCGCGACCGCGACGAAGCCGTGATTTTTCGCGGCGCCCCGGATCATCGCCGGCCCGCCGACATCGATGTTCTCGATGCACGTATCGAAATCCGCGCCGCGCGCGACCGTCGCTTCGAACGGATAGAGATTGACATAGAGCAGGTCGAACGGCGCGATGGCGTGCTCTTTCAGCGCCGCCGCGTGCTCTGGATGATCCTGCAATGCGAGGAGGCCGCCATGCACCTTCGGGTGCAATGTCTTCACGCGCCCGTCCATCATCTCGGGAAAGCCGGTGACGGCGCTCACATCTTCCACCGCGATCCCTGCATCCGCGATCGCGGTTTTCGTGCCGCCTGTGGAGACGAGCGCCACGCCGCGCGCCGCGAGCGCGCGCGCTGTCTCTATGAGCCCGGTTTTGTCGGAAACGGAAATGAGGGCGCGCTTGATCGGTCTCATGCTTCAAACCTTGATAACTCAGTCATTCCGGACACGCGAAGCGTGATCCGGAATCCAGGGCCAACACATAACTCTACGATCCCTGGATTCCCGGGTCTCGCTCCGCTCGCCTGGAATGACTGAGGAGAAGTGGGTGGATCGGGAATCATTATCTAGCATGTCGCGCCTCAATCCGCCCGCGCCAGCGCCCAGCGGATGCGGTTTGGCGGCGCGAGGCCATGGCCGAGCGGGTCCGCCGCGCCGGTGAGCACGATTTGCGTGGTGTCCTGCGGCACGACCGCGCCGGCCCAATAGATCGACTGGTCGATGTGGATATCGGGCGCATCGGTGCGGAGGCGCCAACGCTGACCGCCCGGCGTCTCGAGCAGCGCCATTTGTGCTCGATCAAAGTGGCGCGCACGCTTGGGTGGAGATGAAAGCGCGCCACGAATGGGATCGGCTGCTTCGCTGCCGCGCCCTTCATCTTCACCGGCCGCATCAACTCGTCGATGCCCCGGAGATTGCGCCCCGCGTGATCGATGAAAAGATAACGCCGGTGCAGCAAACCAAATTGCGCGCGATAGCCGTCGTGCCGGCCTTGCGCGGTGATGCCGCTTTCATCGGACGAGCGGCGCACATCGTCGAGCGTTGGGCCGGAAAGGCGCGCCGGGCCCTTGCCGCGCCGCTGCTCATCCAACGTCGCGGAAAGTGCATCCGCGACAACGAGCGTTGAGTGCGCATTGGTCGCCCGCGCGGCGGAGCGACCGGCCGGCTCCAATTCGCGCGCGGCGCCGACATTGACGATCAGCCGCTCGCGCCCGCTCGACATCTCGAACGCCAACGCGCCCGCATGCGCACGCTCGGAAAACGCAGGCGGCGGCGCGCCGCCAACATCGAACAGAATGCGCAGCTCTTTGGCTTCCAGCCGCTGAAACGCCGAGTGCGTCGCGAACTGAAACGCGCGCGCTTCGCCAGGCGTGCGGGCCAACGCATTCTCGATCGAGACGCGCGAATTTTCCCGAGCCGCCTTGAAAGCAGCCCAGCGCGCCGTCACCCAACCGCAACATGCGCACCATGTTTGCAAGCTTCGGCAGCGCATCGCTCAAGGCAGGGGAGACCTCGCCATGCGCCTTCAACGCATCATGCGCCGTGATGAGATCGAACAGCGCTTCCGCGAGCGCTTCGGGTGAACGCGATTGATGCCCGCCATCAGGTAAAAAACTGCTTGGCGCACGCCTCCAGCAGCATTTCCTCGCCTTGCTCGATCAGGCGGTTTGCATCGGGAAAAGCCGGCGGCGCCAGCGAGCACGAGCGCCGCGCCCCGCCTTGATCGCGCCGCCATGGCGATCGCTCAACTCGTTTTCCGCCAGCAGCAGTAAGCGCGCTTGTCGCGCCGCTGAACGCAACAACGCCACGCGCCGCGCCGGATCGCCCTTGCTCGAACGCAGGCCGTCCCCAGCACAGCCACGCGAACAGGCGTTCGGCGGTGAGTTCTGGATCCCACGCAAGCTCGTCCCAATCGCCGTGCTCGCCGACCCAGCTTTCGATCAGCTGAACAATGCGCGCATCCGCGCCCGCGGCGGCAAGATCGACCAGCCACGCGAAGGCGTGCAGCCGCGCGGTGAAATGGTGCGACGGATGCGGGCGCTCCCAGGGGACCGCGTACTCGCCCGCCATGCGCTCAGCCGCGATGCGCCAGACGCCTTTCGCAAGTTCAGCGCCGCGCGCCGCATCGCCCGCGCGCGGATCATGCCCCCAAGCGGCGACACGGTTCGGTGCGGAATCGCCGAGCCGCATGCGGTGAAACGGATTGGCGCGCCATGCTTCGCTCCCGGCGCTTGGCCGCCCGGCGCTGCGGCGGGGAGGAGCGTCCGACGCTGACAATTAGCCCGAGCTTCTGAGGCGCGCGATATTGGCCGCGTAGTCGGCGGGATTGCCGGAGAAGACGGCTGTGCCCGCCACCAGCGCCGTCGCGCCTGCCGCAATCGCGCGCGGCGCCGTCTCGTGGTTCACGCCGCCATCGACTTCCAGAATAATGTCGCGCCCGCTCGCTTCGATACGCGCGCGCACGGCGGCGATTTTTTCGAGCTGGCTTTCGATGAAGTGCTGACCGCCGAAACCAGGATTCACGCTCATCACCAAAACCAGATCGACAAGATCGATCAGATTGTCGAGCGCATCGACCGGCGTGCCGGGATTGAGCGAAAGTCCAGCCTTGGCGCCCGACGCCTTGATCGCTTGCAAGGTGCGGTGGACGTGTGGCCCAGCTTCCGGATGCACCGTGAGGATATCGGCGCCGGCGTCTCGGAAAGCTTGAATGAAGGGATCAACCGGCGAGATCATCAGATGGACGTCGAGCGGCACGGTCGCGTGCGGCCGGATCGCCTTCACCACGGTCGGGCCAATGGTCAGATTGGGCACGAAATGCCCGTCCATCACGTCGACATGGATCATGTCCGCGCCGCCCGCTTGGGCCGCACGAACTTCCTCGCCCAATTTTGCGAAATCCGCCGCCAGAATCGACGGCGCGATGAGGGTTCGCGCCATGCTTGGTGGTTAGCCCGCGTGCGCGCTTTGGCGCAATGGGCGCCCGCTTGCGCGGGGCCGTTAGCGCTCCCAAATGGGGTTCCACGGCGCTTTGGCTGAAGGATGGCGGCCCCCATGGGAAAATTGTTCGAGCCGGCGCGTTTCGGCGACCTCTCCTTGCGCAACCGGATCATTCTGGCCCCGCTGACCCGCACCCGCGCCGTCGAGGCGCGCACGCCCAACGCACTGATGCGTGATTATTACGTGCAGCGCGCCGGGGCAGGGCTTGAGATCACGGAGGCCACTTCGGTGACGCCGATGGGCGTCGGCTATCCCAATACGCCCGGCATCTGGTCAGAGGAGCAAGTCGCCGGCTGGCGCGTCATCACGGACGCGGTTCACGCCGCGGGCGGGCAGATATTGCTTCAGCTCTGGCATGTCGGACGCATTTCTCATCCGCTTTATCTGGGGTGGCGAACTCCCGGTCGCGCCAAGCGCCATCGCGCCCAAGGGAAATGTCAGCCTCGTGCGTCCGCCCACGGAATATGTGACGCCGCGCGCCCTGAGGCGCGACGAAATTCCGGGCGTCATCGCGGCCTACCGCAAGGGCGCCGAGAATTCGCAGCGCGCGGGTTTTGACGGCGTCGAGATTCACGGCGCCAACGGTTATCTCATCGACCAATTCCTGCAGGACGGCTCGAACCATCGGGGCGACGATTATGGCGGCCCCATCGAAAACCGCGCGCGACTGATGCTCGAAGTCGCCGATGCGTGCATTGAAGTGTGGGGGCGCGGGCCGCGTCGGCATGCACCTCGCGCCGCGCATGGATTCGCACACCATGGGCGACAGCGATCGCCTCGGCACGTTCACCTATGCCGCGCGAGAACTCGGCAAACGCAAGCTCGCCTTCATTGCGACGCGCGAACGCGAAGCCGAAGACAGCATCTCGCCCGTGCTGAAAAAAGCCTTCGGCGGCCCGCTGATCGCCAATGAAGGCTTCACGCATGAAAGCGCCGAAGCCATCCTCGCGCGCGGCGACGCCGACGCCGTCGCCTTCGGCAAACTCTTCATCGCCAATCCGGATTTGCCGGCGCGGTTTGTGGCGGGGGCGCCGCTGAATGCGTGGGACAGCGCGACATTCTATGTATCTGGCGCGGAAGGCTACACGGATTACCCGACGCTGGCGCAGGCGGCGTTGAGCGTTTAGCTCTCGCCGCTCGCCCTCATCTCACTCAGTCATTCCGGACACGCGAAGCGTGATCCGGAACCCAGGGCACACACGCAGTTCTACGATCCCTGGGTTCCGGGTCTCGCTCCGCTCGCCCGGAATGACTGAATTAAATTGGACCGCCGGCTTCCAGCCGGCAGACAGGCGATGCCGGCTAGAAGCCGGCGGTCCGATCACGCGCGCACCAAGCGCGCCGCGAAAAACCCATCCAGCCCGCCAATCCCGCTCCACTGCGACGGCAGCGTCCGCAAATCCCCATCACGCGTAACGAACGCCTCCGCGCCCGCAATCTCCTCCTGCCCAATCGCCTCCCGCCGCCAACCACTCCCCAGCGCTTGCGCCACAACGCCTTCGCCTTCCTCCGGCTCCAGCGAACACACCGCGTACACGAGCCGTCCACCCGGCTTCAGCAATTCACCCGCCGCATTCAGCAAACGCGTTTGCAACGCCGAGAGCGATTGTACGTCGCTCGGCCGCCGCAACCACGCGACATCGGGATGACGCCGCAGCGTGCCGGTCGATGTGCACGGCGCGTCCAACAGAATCGCGTCGAAGCGCTTCTCGCTCCGCCACGACACCGCATCCGCGCACACAATCTTCGCGCTAAGCCCCGTGCGTTCGAGATTTTGCTTCAGCAGCGCCAAGCGTTCTTCCGCGCGATCGAGCGCGGTGACATTCGCGCCCGCCGCCGCGAGCTGCAGCGTCTTCCCGCCCGGCGCGGCGCAGAGATCGAGCACGTCTTGCCCGCGCACATCGCCTAACAAGCGCGCCGGCAGCGCGGCCGCCGCGTCCTGCACCCACCACGCGCCGTTTTCAAAGCCGGGCAGGGCGTCGACGCCTGACGCCACCAACCGCACGCTGCCCGTCGGCGTCACGTCGCCATGCAAGCGCTCGGCCCAGCTTTGCGCGTCCGTCTTCACCGTAAAATCCAGCGGCGGTTCGACTTGCAGCGCGTTCGCGATCTCGTTCGCGCTCTCCGAGCCGTAAGCCGCGCGCCAGCGCGTGAAGAGCCATTGCGGCAAGTCCGCGCCAGGCGCTTGCGCCGCGAGGATCTCCGCCCCCTGCGACGCCACTTTGCGCAACACCGCATTGATCAGCCGCGCGAACGGCCGCGCTTGCGCAAGCGAAGACGCCGCCGCCACCGTTTCACCAACAGCCGCATGCGCGGGCGTGTTCAGCACCAGCAATTGTGCCGCGCCCGTGCGCAGCAAAGCGCGCGCATGCGCGGCCGATTGCGGCAGCGGACGTTCCAGAAAACGCGCCAGCACCGCATCGATGCCCCCAAGCCTGCGCAAAGTTGCAGCAGCAATAGCGCGCGCGAAACCACGATCGCGGCCCGCGAGCGCGGTGAAGCTCGGCGCAGTGGCGAGCGCGTCTTCCAGCGCGCGTCCTTGCTCTGTGACGGCGACCAAAAGCTCTGCGGCGGCGCGGCGTGCGGTCAAGGCGCGGCGCTTGGTTCTGGCGGCGGCGTGACAGCGGGATCGGATTCGATCGTCACCACCGAGCGCCGCCATTCCGTCAGCCGTATCGTCGCCCCGCCCGCCGCGAGCGGCGTGGTGATGCGCACCGGCGGCGCAAAGCGCGAATTCTCCGCGAGCGCAAACCACACCGTGCCGCGCGGAATGCGACGGCGTCCATTGTCGCGCTCTTCAAAGCCCGCCACCGCCACATACGCCATCGTGCAGCGAAGCGCCGGGCCTTCGTATCCGCCGCCATCATAGCGCTCGATCTCGCCGCCGCTGAGTTCCAGCAATAATGGAAGCGCCCGTCGAACGTCGGATACGATCCCGCGCAGCGTTGCGTGATGCCGACATCCACCGCCATCGCATCAGCGAAGAGAGCGGATCGCGCGAGGCTTGCTTCTGTGCATCGCTCGCCGGCGGCTGGCCCCAGAGCCGATAGTTCGGCGTGATCTCCGCCGTCACCACGCCCAGGGAATCGGCGCGCATCATGATCTGGCGATGCTTGCGGCTGTAATGATGATCGAGGTCGTAGCGCTCCCAGCGCACCACGCCGTTCTCGATGCGGCCCGACGCTGCGGCTTCGATATTGGTGCGCTCGAAGAGGTTCAGCAGCCCGCCCGACTGCAGCGTCGTCGCAATGTCGTAAGTGTCCTCAGACACATCGGCGTCGATGCTGACATTGCCCAGCGGCAAGAGCCCCAGACCCGCCGCGCTGTATTTGAGCGCAAAGCGATCCGCCGCCGCCGGCGTGGCGACAGCGAAGGCGAGGCAAAGGGCGAGCAAGGTCCAGCGCATGAGCGCCGCTATCTAGCGGAGGCTCTGTGGCGAGGCGAGGGCAGCGAGCGCCTTAAAGCGGGCGGACGTTCACTTCCGTGTTGGCCAAAGGCAGCTCGAGCAGCATGCCCATGCGCCCGGCGATCACGTCGTTGAAGCCCGCGGCGCGCGCTTCGCTGACTTGGATCGAGGCGGAGACGCTGTCGTCCGCGCCGCCGGTGAGCACCATGAGGCCAGCATTGGCTTGGCGCGCTTGGTTTGCAGCTTCGGTAACGGTCGCGCTGCCGCTGTGATGCAACTGCGCCAAAGCCGTCGATTGCGCGCCTTGCAGCACGACATCGGCATCCGCGGCGGCTTCAGCGCCGACCACGCGGCCATCGCCGCCGACCACGATCGAGCGGCCATGATAATCGAAGCGATAGCCAACCCGGCCCGCGAACGCATCTTCAGCGGTGGTGAAGGCGGAAACGACCAGGCCTTCGCCCTCGAACACGATGACCGAACGGCCCGGCTCGGGCGACGGGCCCCAAGCTTGCAAGCCTTGCTCGGCGCCGTCGAAGCCAGCGGCGGCGTTCAAGCCCTCGACCATGCGCTGCGTGTCAGCGGGGCCATAGACCGGCAGCAGCGCGGAGGTGCGGTTGCGCGCGGCGTCGGCATACATTTCGTCAAGGTCAGCCGATTCAGCCGAGCCAGCGCTGGTCAGCAGCACAGCTTCGAGGCGACCCCAGCGGGATATTGCGGCGATCCAGCGCGGCGGCAGCGCCTGAGCCCGCATCGACTACGAACAAGCGGCCAGCGGCCACGACGGCGAGGCAAGGTTTCGGCTCGCGCCCATCGATCCCGCGCCAGCGCCGCAGACGATCGCGCGCAGCGCGGTTGGCGCGAACAGATCTTCGTTCGCGGTGGCTTGTTGCTCGGTATAGGCTGCGTAAGCCTTGGCCAGAGCTTCTTGGCCTTCAGGCGTCTGCGAGCCAACGACCCAGCCGCCCCAGAAGAGCCCGGAGAGCGTCACGAAGACGACGGAGGATTTGCCTACGGCGTTCATGTTTACGACCCCAATTCCGTTAGCACGCTGCGGACTTGCCGCGCCGCGCACTCTGTTGACCTCAACCCCACCGCAGCGTCACTAACCCAAGTCACGATTCTAGCAAATAAGCTTAAGGATTAGTTTCCACACAAATGTTCGGCGACCTCGACGAGCTTCGGCAAAGACCCATCCCAGCGCTCGAATCATCGAGGGCGATGAAGCAGGGGTATCGGGATTGGCCGATTGAAGATAGCGGTGAATTACACGCCGAACCGCTTGTGTGCGCTGGAGATTTCGGACTAGCGGGACAAAATTATTACGCAAGCGAACGCAACCCGCCTTATTGGGCGCGCGCCGACGGCGCGGTGGATAAATTGCTGGTTCGGCGCTCTGTTGGGGCACTGTTAAAAGACGTCAATGCCCGGCTAATTCCGGCAGGTCTCAAGCTCTACCTCCATGATGCGTGGCGTCCGCGCGCGGTGCAGGCTTATTTCCATGATGTGTGGATGCCCGGCGAAGTGCGTCGCCGCCGGCCTGATTTGAGCGACGACGAAGTGCGCGCCGAGGTGCAGCGCTACTGGGGCCGCGCCCACCGATAATCCCTTGCGCCCCGCGCCGCACGCCACCGGCGGCGCGGTCGATCTCACCATCGTGTGGGATGATGGCGCGCCGCTGTGGATGGGCTCGCTGTTCGACGACGCGACATCGCTCGCGGGCACGGATCGTTTCGAGCGCGATACGGATGATTTCTCATTCTCGCACGAGGAGGCGCGGGCCAATCGGCGGCTGCTCTATTGGCTGATGATCGAAGCGGGTTTCTCCAATCACCCGGATGAGTGGGTGGCACTATTCCTACGGCGACCAGATGTGGGCGATTCACATGGGCAAGCCCGCGGCGCTGTATGGGCTGGCTGAGCCCGCGCCGGGGCTGCTGGAATGAGTGCTCGCCGAATTAAGCGCTCCTCCCCCCTTGCGGGGGAGGGTAGGGAGGTGGGTAACGGCGGCGCTCTCTCCGGAAAAAACACCGCCCGCAGCCCCACCTCCATCGTTCGGCCCACAATCGATCCCCCGGATCGATTGCTCACGGCCTCACCCCCGCAAGGGGGAGGAGAGTCACTTTTTCTGGCTACACTTTGAAACGCGCCCTCGTCTTCGATTCCGGCGTAGGCGGTCTCTCCGTCCTCGACGCGATCGTCCGCTCCGGCGTTGAGCTTGAGCTCGACTATGTCGCCGACAACGCCTGGCTGCCTTACGGCTTGAAATCAGACACAGAAATCGCCACGCGCGTGCCGGCCTTGCTGAAGCGCCTCGCGTCGCAATGGGCGCCCGACGCCATCGTGGTCGCCTGCAACACCGCCAGCACCATCGCCCTCGATCAAACCCGCGCCGCCCTCGCCATCCCCGTCATCGGCGTCGTGCCGCCCATCAAGCCGGCTGCCGCCGCCACCAAGAGCGGGCGTGATCGGGCTCCTCGCCACGCCCGCCACCGTGCGGCGAACCTACACCAATGATTTGATTGCGAGTTTCGCGTCTCATCTGCGTGTCGTGCGCCACGGTTCGACGGCGTTGGTCGCGGCCGCCGAAGCAAAGCTGCGGGGGGAACCGGTCGATGCCGAGGCGCTTCGGACCGACCTCGCCGAATTGTTCGACGCGCCCGGCGGCGCCGAGATCGACGTCGTCGCGCTCGCCTGCACGCATTTTCCGCTGTTGCTGGAAGAGCTTGCGGCTGCCGCCCCGCGCTCTTGCCTCTGGCTCGATTCCGGCGACGCTATCGCGCGGCGGCTCGCCAATGTGCTGATCCTGCCGGCCGGGCAGGTGCGCACGCGGCGCGCCGGCTTCACCGATGCGCCAGGCGCGGCGTCGCTCGCCGCGGCGTTCGAGGCGCGCGGATTTTCCGTCACGGCGTCCATTTCCCCGGCGCCCGACTTCGAAGCCGCGCCCGTCACGGACATTGCCTCTGCGTAAGCATGTGGCGTTTGAGAAACGCCGCGACGTTGTGCGCATCCGGTTGTGACAGCTTCGTTGCGTCAACATGGACGAACGCTAACGTCCTTTCAAAATCACGTGGGGGAAACACCGAATGCCGTCGCCTTCGGACTATGGCGCGACACCGCTTGGGCTCGCCTCGCAGATCGTCAATCTCGCGGGCGTGCTGACGCGGCGCGTCACGCTGAAAGTGCCGCGCTATCAGCGGCCCTATACCTGGACCGAGCATGAGGTCCGCCAGCTGATCCAGGATCTGTGGCGCGCGTTCGAGCGCAGAACGACCTTCTACTTCATCGGTCAGATCGTGATGGTGAAGAACAAGAAGGGCGAGCTGGAAATTTCCGACGGCCAGCAGCGCCTCGCGACCCTCACCATGATCATCGCTTTCGTACGCGACCGCATCACGCATCGCGCCGCGCATTTTCAGGGCCTCGTCATGCTCAACGAGCAGGGCGGGCGCCCCCGGCTCATGCTGCGCGAAGCGGATGCCGGCTTTTATCGCCGCTATGTGCAGGAGCCCAACAATATGAAGGCGATGGCGCGCCTTGAGGAGACGGCGATCGATTCGCAAAATCTGATGTGCGCCGCCGCCGCGACCATCGAAGCGGAATTGGATGGCATCGAGAACAACAAGCTCGACGCTTTCATGAGCTTCGTGCTGCGCTGCTCCACGTTCAATGTGGTCGAGGCCGACGAACGCGGCGCCGCCGCCGGCATCTACAACGCCATGAACAATACCGGCCAGGATCTCTCCGCCGCCGACAACATCAAGTGCGATCTGCTCGAAAATTCGGGCCTCAGTGAAAAGGACGCCGACGACCGCCGCGCGCAAATGGGAAGCGTTGGAAATCGATCTCGGGCGTGAGGATTTCTCCGCCCTGATCAATCAAATGCCGTTCCTGCTCACCGGCGCGCATTTGATTTCACCCGGCGATCTCGGCGCCTTCCGCACCAAGGTCGAGGCCGCCGGCGGGCGTGCGCGAATTTTTGGTCAAGAAGCTGCCGCGCTACGGCGAATGCTTGAAGGAGATTCTGAAAGGCGAGATCGATCTCGGCGGCGCGAGCTTTGATGTGAGCCGCCGCATTCAGCTCATGCTGCAGCTCACCGAGACGCGCTGGATGGCGCCGCTTTGGTCTTCCTCACCGAGCATCGCGGCAATGCCGAGCAAGCCTTGCGCTTCTTCCAGGCGCTGGAGCGCTTCGTGTTCGGCTGCGAGCTTTCCGTGATCGACAATACGGTGCGCGAGGATCGCTTCTCGCTCGCGCTCGAAAAAGTCGGCGACCCGGCGGTCTATGAGCCGGGCGGCGCGCTCGATCTCAGCGATGGCGAGCGCAACGATTTTGTGTTTCGTCTCAACCGCTCGGCCAAGATCGATCGCCAGCGCCGCATGTTGATGATCCGCATCGAGGCCGCGCTCGGCGAGCGCAAAGTGCTCTCGCGCCGCAGCGACATTACGGTCGAGCATGTGCTGCCGGCAGGCGGGGGGCCCTATTGGGATACCCGCTTTCCCGACCGCGTGCTCCGCCAGGACGCCGCCAATCTGCTCGGCAATCTGGTGCTCATCACGCGCCGGCAAAATCAGCGCGCCGACAACAAATCCTATCCCGAAAAGCGCGACGTCTATTTCAACACCAAGACCGCGCCGATCCATGCCGTGACGCGCGATATCGAGCCGATCGCGGAATGGTCGCTCGACGCCATCGAGGGGCGCCACGAGGAATTGATGCGCATCCTCGGCGAGGACTGGGATCTGGTCCGCGTCGACCAGCGTCGTTAACGCGCCGGTAAGGGATTCGGGCCACCGCTTTAACCTCACGTTCAGACCTGAGGCGGGCCGATGTCTCTCTTATACGCGGTGGTTTTCGCCAGCCGTTGCCGTTCCAATCACCATCGCTTGGCGCTGGATGCGTTGCGGCATCTGAAGTCGCCCGACGCCGAGCAATGGCAAAACCTGCTGCTGCATTTCCACGACGAATATCTCAAAGGCGCCAAGGCGCCCGATGAAGTGTTCAAGGACTTTAAGAACCACGTCCTCCATGTGCGCGATAACGATTGGGGCGGCGCAGTGGAAGCGTGCGAGGAATGGTATCGCCGCACCGTGCGCTCCTTGGCGCAAAAGGATTGGGCGCAAGCGGCATGGTCCGCCGGCGTGATGAGCCATTATTATGTCGACCCAATCCAGCCCTTCCACACGCACCAGACCGAGGAAGAGGGCGTCATCCACCGCGCCGTGGAGTGGAGCTTCTCCAAATCCTACGCGACGTTCCAGAAAATCATTGAGACCGATCTCGGCGGCTATCCCGATATGGAAGTGCCCGCCGGCGCCAACTGGCTCGCGCAAATGGTCAAGAACGGCGCGCTCGCGTCCAACCCGCACTACGAGACCATCATCGAGCATTATGATTTCGAAAAGGGCGTAAAAGATCCGCCCGGCCGGCCTCGATCAAGAACTGAAGGACGTGATCGCAAAGCTGTCGCGCACGCCGCCGTGGGGCTTTCGCGCATCTTGGATAAAGCGTTCGCGGAAGCAGCGGTAAAGCCGCCGAAAATCGACGGCACGCTGCAAGCTGTGCTGCTCGGCCTCGAAATGCCGATCCAGGCGGTGCTGGCGAAGATCGAAGACGCCGCCGCGCGCCGCGAAGTCGCCGCGCAATACGAAGAATTCCGCCGCACCGGCAAAGTGCGCAAAACGCTCGGCGAAGACGATAAGGTCGTGCGTGCGCTCTATGCCGACGAAGTGCTGAAAACGCCGCTCTCTTCGATTGATGCGCGCTGGCCGCGCGAAACCGGCGCAAAGACGGGCGCAGGGACCCCAGAGCGCGCCAAGCCGAAGAGAAAGCCGCCGCGCCCAAGATTGCCGCGCTCCCAAAAGCCGCCGCGCCAAAGCCGCCGCCGCAACCCAAGCCGGAAAAAGCGCCGAACCCGCGCTTCACGCTCGATGGCGAAGCGCCGGTGCTCGACGCGCCATCGATCGGGGCCGAAGACCGCAAAGCGCTTGGAATTGCTCGGCGTAAAAACTGTCGCCGATCTTCTCGCGCTCTCGCCGGAAACCGGCCAGAACAAGCTCGCCGCGCGTCACATCTCCGCGCAAGTGATCCGCGACTGGCAAGCGCAAGCGCTGCTCGCCTGCACCGTGCCGGGCCTTCGCTCACGCGAGTCCCAAGCGCTGGTCGCGTGCGGCGTTCGCGACGCAACCGCACTCGTCGCATACGATCCCGCCGCGCTCACCGAAGCCGTCGCGCAATGGGGCCTCTCGGAAGAAGGCGCCCGCGCCTGGGGCAACGCGCCCGCGCCAACGGAAGACGATGTCGCTGATTGGATTGAGCGCGCGAAAAACGCGGGCAAAGCGCCGGTGGCGAAGCGAACGGCGGCTTAACGCTCCGCGCGCCACGCGCACCACTCTCTCCAATTCCCGGATTGGCCAAAGGCCAAGTCCGGGACCCATATGCGCAGATTTTCAAGAGTTGGCTATTGCGTGCGAGCGCGTAAAGCGTCGTGCATATGGGTCCCGGGCTCGACGCTGCGCGCCGACCCGGGAATGGGTGTGGTGGTCTTTGGAAAAGCGAGTGAGCGCTAAACGCCCATAACCGTCAGCACGATCGACGCGATCAAAATCGGCGCGATCGCCGCTGTCAGCCCCGACGCAACGATCCGCGCCGTCTTCAGCACGCGGTGGCCTTGGATCGGCTTGTCGTCGCGCGGCGCGAGCGCCCATTGGCAGCAGAGCGCAAACACGCCCCCGATCGCCGCGACAGAAGCCCCCGCAATCGCGCCCGAGAGCAGAGCCGCGACGCCAGATGCCAGCGCGATAAACGCGAGCAGCCCGTGCCCAGACTTGAATCACATGCTTGACCAGCCGCTCGGCCCGTCCCGCATCCATGTTCTTGAACGCCACCGGCGAGAGCACGAACGAGAACAGTGCAATGTAGCCGAGCGAAGCGCCGGCGAGCACGATAGCGATAGCTTGGGATGTGATCTGAAACATGGCCCCGCGCTTAGCATGAGTCGCGGAGGAGGGCGCGCTTCGAGGCTGCGTGTCGCGCGCGAAACGATCAGGCAAGGCGAACCCTCCCCCTTGCGGGGAGGGCAGGGTGGGGGTGTGGGCGGTGTGCTCTCCTGATGGAGCACTGCCGCTACCCCCCACCTCCATCTCCTCCCCGCAAGGGGGAGGAGAGTCGCCCTATTCTGCGCCGTCCCCCGCGCAATTTCCCCAAAATCACGCTGTCTCTAATCCCAATATGCGTCTTCCAATTGCCGCGCAGCAGCCCTTCGCGTTGAAAGCCCGCGCGCAGGAATAAATTGAGCGAGCCGACATTGTCCGGATCGATATCCGCCGTGAGCCGATGCAGCCCCACATCGCCAAACGCATAATCCATCACTAGCGCCAACGCTGCGCTCGCAAGACCTTGTCCGTGCAGATCGCGCCGCAAAATAATGCCGATCTCGCCGACGCCTTCGCGCAGATGGATAAGACCGGTGCGCCCAAGCGCGATGCCGCCATCGGTCGTGATCGCCCACACCTGCACATCGTCGCGCTTCAGCGTCGCTTCGATATTGCGCGCCGTTTCTTCAACGCTTTCATGCGCGGGGCCGGACCAGAAGCGGTGCGTTTCGGGATCGCGGTGCACGTCGAACAGCGCCGCCGCATCCGTCACCGCGATCGGGCGCAGAACGATCTTATCCGTGCTCAAAGTCGGTTGCATTACGATGCGGCCTTGGCGCGTTCGCTCGCGCGCAGTTTCACGCTCTCGCTGCGAAGCTGCCCGCACGCGGCGAGAATATCGCGCCCGCGCGGCGTGCGGATCGGGCTTGAATAGCCGGCCTTGTTGAGCACCGCCGCGAAGCGCTCGATCGTATCCCAGTCCGAGCACTCATAGGCCGTCCCGGGCCAGGGATTGAACGGGATCAGATTGATTTTCGCCGGCACGCCCGCGAGCAATTTCACCAAAGCCTTCGCTTCGGCCAAGGTGTCGTTCACGCCTTTCAGCATCACATACTCGAAGGTGACGCGCTTGGCGTTGCCGAGACTTGGATAAGCGCGGATCGCGGCGAAGAGATCGGCCAGCGGATATTTCTTGTTGAGCGGCACGAGCTGATTGCGCAGCTCATCGTTCGTCGCGTGCAGCGAGATCGCCAGCATCGCGCCAGTGCGCTCGCCAAGCTCTGCAATCTTCGGCGCCACGCCCGCCGTGCTCACCGTGATGCGGCGGCGCGAGATCGAGATGCCGTCGCCGTCCGCGATGATGTCGATCGCCTTGGCTACTTCGTCCAAATTATAGAGCGGCTCGCCCATGCCCATGAACACGATGTTCGTGAGCAGGCGATCCTCGTTCGAGGTCGGCCATTCGCCGAGCGCATCGCGCGCGATCATCACCTGCGCCGTGATCTCGGCGGCGGTGAGGTTGCGCACCAGCTTTTGCGTGCCGGTGTGACAGAAGGTGCAGGTCAGGGTGCAGCCGACTTGGCTCGACACGCACAGCGCCCCCCGCGCGCCCGACGCCCGGAATATAGACGCTCTCGGCTTCGATCCCCGGCGCAAGCCGGATCAGCCATTTGCGCGTGCCGTCCGTGCTGATCTGCTCGGTGACGATCTCAGGCCGCGCCAAGCTAAAATGGCGCTCAAGCGCGGCGCGGAGCTCCTTGGCGACATTCGTCATCTGGGCGAATTCGCGCGCGCCATAATGATAGATCCAGCGCCAGAGCTGCTCGGCGCGCATCCGCGCCTTATCCGGCGCGACGCCAATCTCCACCAGCCGCACGCCCAACTCGTCCCGCGTCAGGCCGACGAGAGAGGGCAGGGACAAACTGGAAACGTCCTGGGTCATCGCCTCTTATGAGGACCTAGAAGCGTCCGCTTCAAGGCCGGAACGAACAAAATCGCACCTCTCGTCATCGAGGCTTTGCTTGACCCATCGAAAACGCGGGCTAGCCTCGCCCTATTGAGAGGGAGGGAAGTAACAATGAACGATCCTTATGCGAGCTCTGGCGATCCAACCGCCGCCATCATGGGCATGATGGGCGGCTTCATGCTGATCTGGCTCGTCGTCATCGCCTTCGCGATATTCTGCTATTGGAAGATTTTCTCGAAAGCCGGCTATTCGGGCGCGCTTTCGCTGCTGCTGCTGGTGCCGATCGCCAACCTCGTCGTGGTGGTCTGGTTCGCGTTCGCCGATTGGCGGTGCTGAAGCGCCTGCGCGGCGAAACCGTCACCTGAACTTCAGCGCTTTGACTTAGGCGCATCGCTCATGTCTGGCGGCGGACCGCCGGGCATGAGCGGGCGCGCCGGATAGCCGCCCATCGCAATCATGCGGTCATACATAACGAGCGCGCCGGCAAGCCCCACATTCAGACAAAACTTGGTCGGTATCTTCACCACATGCGCGCAGCGTTCGAGCAGCGCCGGCGAGATCGAGCCGCGCTCGCGCCCCAGCACATAAGCCGCCGCATTCGGGTGCTTGAACGCCGGCAGATCGACCGCATCGTCCGTCAACTCCACGCCCACCAAAGCGCAGCCCTTCGGCAGAAGCAGCGCCTCGACGCTTTCGTACGGATAATACGGAATGTGATCGAAGCTGCGCGAGGTATCGGAATTGTACGCCTCCCGCAGCTTGGGCGACGCATTCACCGTAAAGAAAAAGCTCGCGCCAAACGCATGCGCCGTGCGCATCAGGGCGCCCAGATTCATAGGCTTGGAAATCTCTTCCGCCCCGATGCCGAAATAATGGCGCATCGCTCTCCGTAAACGGCTGCGCGCGCACGCGCAACGTCTGGTATGATGGAGCGGGAGGCGTCGAGACCCCAGAATGACGGCGGAATTCTCAGTGGTATTTGACGTGTCGCGCGACATCTACACGAGCTGGATGCTCAGCCTTGTGCCGCTGTCTTATTCGATCGCATGGGGAATCTTGGGCTGGCGTTTGGGTGACGATCCTACGAAGCGGCGAATCGCGATGTACGCAACGTTGGCAACAGGGCTAATTGCCGGATTGATCTTCAGTGTCGGCTGGACGGATTACTTTCGCATGCGTGGCGCTATGGCGAGAGGAGAGTATCGGGCGGTGGTAGGCATGTCGAAAATTTTCATGGCGATACTATTTTGGGGAAATCGTCTGAAACATTTTCGGTCGATGGTCACTACTTTTCGTTTCGAGGAGTCGGGTCTTCGCCAAGCTTTCATCACTCGACGGGTCAAGGAGGTCCAGACCTCACTGGCAAGTGTGTTCGAATTCTCTTCACCGATCGACGCGAGATACTTTGGCTCGGTACGAGTGAAACGGCCTGCGCTCACGGCGACTCTCATCCTCGCCCTTGATGGGCGAGGTGGCCGCGAGCGGAGCTCGCGGACGGAGTGGGTGGCGGCTCGATCTTGCGAGAATGGCGCTGTCACCCACTCAGTCATCGGGCTTCGCCCGCTGACAGCTCGCCCATCAAGGGCGAGCATTGGAGCATCACTCCGCCGGCACAGGCGTCTTGCATTCCTCATACGGTCCGCCCGCGCGCCCGCGAGCATCCCGTCGCCATGATGCTCCCAGTATTCCACCGCGCCATCGGTGTAGCGCGAGCCGACGCCGCGATGACGGCGGGGAGGCGATAGGTTTCCCCGCCTGCCGATACGATCGCGCAGGTGAAGCCCGCGTCGTAAGCAGCGGTGAAGGTCACGCCGTTGGCGCAGGTGTAGGCCAGCGCGTCCCCGCTCGGCGTGGCCTCGGCGCATGAGACAGGCGTTTCGGCCACCGGCGGCGCGGACGCGGTGTCCGCGCTCGGCTGGCACGCGGCAAGGCCGAACGCGGCGATGAGTAGCAAGAGGCGCATGTCACTCTCCCGGAGAAACTCCCGATATTGTACGCGTCAATCACGGCGCCGTCTCGGGAAGCCTCATCCTCGCCCTTGATGGGCGAGGTGGCCGCGAGCGAAGCTCGCGGACGGAGTGGGTGGCGGCTCGATTTTGCAAGCCGGCGCTGTCACCCACTCAGTCATCGGGCTTTGCCCGCTGACAGCTCGCCCATCAAGGGCGAGCATGGGGAGCGCCTACCGAAACGTCCGCACTTCCCGAACGCCCGCGCTTGTCACCACGCCGCGCTTCATGCCTTGGCTCAAGAACGGCGTCGCGACATTGCCGTCCGCGTCCACCGCGATCAGCCCGCCATCACCGCCGAGCGCCAGGATTTCCGCCAGCACCGCGTCACACGCCGCGCCCAGCGGCGCGCCCGCATAAGTCATGCGCGCCGCGATGTCGTGCGCGGCGGCGGTGCGCAGGAAATATTCCCCGACGCCCGTGCAGGAGACCGCGACGCGATCATCCGCCCAGCAACCCGCGCCGATGATCGGGCTATCGCCGACGCGCCCCGGCAGCTTGCCATGCGTGCCGCCGGTCGAGGTCGCCGCCGCGAGCGCGCCATGCACATCGCGCGCGACAGCGCCGATCGTACCCGCGCCCGGCAAACCGGACGCTGCCGGCTCATAATAATGCGCGGGATCATCCACGCGCTCGAACGTCCGCGCCGAAGCAAACGCACGCGCGCCTTCGCCCACAAGCAGCACGTGCGGCGTCTCCTCCATCACCGCGCGCGCCACGCGGATTGGCGAGACAAACCCTTGCAGCGCCGCCACCGCGCCCGCGCGCCGCGTCGGCCCATCCATCACAGCGGCATCGAGCTCCCACGCGCCGCTCGCGTTCGCCGCCGCGCCCTTGCCGGCGACATGCAGCCCGCTCGCCTCCAAAGCTTCGGCCAACGCCGTCACCACATCGAGCGCCGCATCGCCCTGCGCCAGCATCTCCGCGCCGCGCTCCAGCAAATCGGCCATGTGCGCTTCCTCGCGCGCATAATCGCGCGTCGGCATCGCGCCCGCGCCTCCATGCAGTGCAAGAGACCAGATCGCTGTCACGAATGCGTCGTCACATCGCCGCCGCGCGGCTTGCCTGTCAGCAGCCCGTTACGCCAGCCGACGACGAGCGCGATCAAAGTCGCGGTCGGGATAAAGCCGTCGATCTGCTCGGTCACGTCGACCAGCTCCCACGCATAGGCCAGCCCCGCCGGCCCCCACAGCACGAACATCAACCCCGCGCCGAGCCCTTCCCCCACGGAACCAAAAATCGGGATGCGCCCGAAGCTCGCGTCCGCGATGTCGAGCGCGATGGAGATGCCGAGACGGATGAAATAGCCGGTGCGTGTCATGAGAGAAGACATTGCGCGTGAAGGCGCGCTCGGCAAGTGCCGCCGCAGAACCCCCTCCCCGCGAGGGGAGGGGGCAGGGGGTGGGGCGAAACTCCCAAGTTTCAGGCTGCAGCGTCGTGTGTGCGTCGTCAGTCACGCACATCGACAATCATCGTGATTCACCCCGCCCCCTTACCCCTCCCCTCGCGGGGAGGGGAGGCCCACGCATCGCGTGCGATTGCTGCGCGTCGCGCGTGCGTTAAGGTGCGCGCATGAAAGCTCTCCTCAGCACAACGCCCGGCCCGCCGGAAAGCCTCGTCCTGCAAGAGACGCCAGATCCCGTCGCGGGGGAGGGCGAAGTGGTCATCGCGGTCAAAGCCGCCGGCGTGAACTTTCCCGACGCGCTCATCATCGAGGACAAGTACCAGTTCAAACCCGAGCGCCCCTTCGCGCCCGGCGGCGAGATCGCCGGCGTGGTGGAAAGCGTCGGCCCCGGCGTCACCAACATCAAAATCGGCGACCGCGTCATCGGCTCGCTCGGCTGGGGCGGGTTCGCCGAGAAGATCGCCGCGCCCCGCCGCGCGTGTGCTGCCGATGCCGGACGCGATGCCGTTCGACGAAGCCTCCGCCTTCATCCTCACCTACGGCACCTCATACTATGCGCTCAAAGATCGCGGCCTGCTCAAAGCCGGCGAGACCGTGCTCATCCTCGGCGCCGCGGGCGGCGTCGGCGTCGCCGCAATCGAGCTGGGTAAAGCGATGGGCGCGCGCGTGATCGGCGCGGTGTCGTCGGAGGAAAAAGCCGCGTTCGCGCGCGAATTCGGCGCCGACGGCACGGTGATCTATCCGCCCGACGCGTTCGCGAAAGAACAAGCCCGCGCTCTCTCGGACGCGTTCAAGCAAGCCACCAGCGGCGGCGCAGACATTGTGTACGACGCAGTCGGCGGCGCCTATTGCGAACCGGCTCTGCGCGCGATGAATTGGGGCGGACGTTATCTCGTCGTCGGCTTTCCCGCCGGCATCCCAACGCCGCCGCTCAATCTCACTTTGTTGAAGAGCAGCTCGATCGTCGGCGTGTTCTGGGGCGCCTCGGTCGCGCGCGAGCCAGAACTTCACGCGCAAAATGTCCGCGAACTCTTCGCGCTCTACGCCGCCGGCAAAATCAAGCCGCGCATCTCGCAACGCTATGCGCTCAAAGATGGCGGCCACGCCATCCGCGCGCTCATGGACCGCAAATCCACCGGCAAACTCGTCGTGGTGATGGATTGAGCTTCAGCCTGCGATACTGGGATTTCTACCATCTCTTCGTCGGCGCGTGGGGATTGTGGGCGCTGTCCTGGTTCGTCGCCGCGCTGTGGAGCGCGCGCACGACAGCGCGCCCCGGTCTCGGCGCCGAAGCGCCCAACCGCATCATCACCATCATCGGCTTCCTCATGATGGCCCGCGCGCTTCGGCTGGACTGGGGCGTCGCGTGGCGGCTTGAGCTTTGGGCGGTATGGCTCTGCTTTGCGCTCACCCTCGGCGGCTTTGCGTTCGCCTGGTGGGCGCGGCTTCATCTCGGCGTGCTCTGGTCAGGCACGGTCACGCGCAAGCAAGATCACCGCGTCATCGACACCGGCCCATACCGCTTCGTGCGCCACCCGATCTATACGGGCCTTCTGGCCTCCGCGTTCGCGACGGCCATTGCGGCGGGCTATTGGGAAATGCTTGCGGGCGCGTGCCTGATGACGCTGGGCTTCTGGCTAAAAGCGCAGCTTGAGGAACGCTTTCTCATCGCGGGGCTGGGCGAGGCCGAGTATGCCGCCTATCGTCAGCGCGTGCCGATGTTGATACCCTTCACAAAGGGATGGGGCGGGGGACGCGCTTGAGATTTCTGATTGCTGCATTGCTGGCGCTCGCCTGCGCATCGCCCGCCGGCGCCGTTGTCGCGGTTGAGCAAACCTGGCGCGCTAATGGCGGCTCTGAATCCCATTGGGACCAGGGCTTTTCCGCGCACGAAGCGCTCGCCGCCGAACCTCAGTTTCGCGCCATGGTCGCGCTCAGCCAGGATGGCGGCAAGGAGTACGGCGTCGCGTCGGGCGTCTGGATCGGCAACCACAATGGCCGCGCGATGATCCTCACCGCCGGCCACGTGTTCAGCGACGGCACCACGCCGAAAATCACGCTCGTGCGCACCGCGGGCGGCACGGTGCTGCGCGGCGTGCGTGTCTGGTTTCACCCACGCTGGAACAACGACGTCGATACGCGGGGGCGGCTACGACTTCGCGATCCTGCAATTGAGTGGCCCAATCACCGACGCCGGTGATGCGCCCATCCTCTACAGCGGCGACGCCGAGAGCGGGAAGCGTTGCGTGCTGGTCGGCTACGGCACGCGCGGCGTTGCGCCTTATGGCTGGGGCTGGCGCTTCGGCGCCCATCACGGTGATCACAGCGCGGCGGCGGAAAATGTCGTCGATCAAGTCTCCGCCATCGATTTCTCCGAGCCTTATGCCGATTGGGGCAATTCACTCTCGATCGATCTCGATCAGCCCGATGGCGTCGGCAAGAACCGCTGGGGCGATGTGGCGCCCGTCTCGCCGCTGGAAGGCGTGCTCGCGCCCGGCGATTCCGGCGGCTCGCTCTGGATCCAGTTTGACACGGGCTGGCGCCTTGTCGGCGTAAACTCCAGCGGCGATCCCGGCGCCGATTACCAAGACACCTCCAACTTCGCCCGCATCTCCACGCAACGCGAATGGATCAGCTTCATTTTTCCAGGCGCAAGGTTTTCGGAATAACAGGACCGCCGGCTTCCAGCCGGCAGCTTCTGTCTGCTGGAAGCCGGCGGTCCATCACATGTAAGACAGCCACCAATCGCGCCGCGTCCGCTTCACGCCCGCAAACCAAACACAGAGCGGATAGAGGATCGCGATCACTGCAAGCCAGAACAGATAAACCACCGGCAGCGAAAAGCCCGTTCCGGCGAACGCCTCAGCGTCGAAGATCATCTTGCGGATCGGGTCGATGAGATAGCCCGCATCACGGCCCGTCGCGATCGCCGCGCCAATCGCCAGCGCATGCATGACGTAAAGATGCAGCACATAGGCAAACAACGGCACGCAGCCAAACACCGCGAAGAAATTCGCGATCGTCTTAGGCAAGCGCGCCAGCGCTGGAAACAGCAACAGCGCTGTCCCCAAAGTCGCGCACACATACATGAGCGACGGCGGATTCTTGCGCACATTGAAGAACGCCATCACATCGCGCGCCGTATCGCCCTGCGCCGTCCAGGGTTGCGGGTCGCCGTAGAAATTGCCGAACCGCAGCGCGACAAAGAGCGCCAGCATGCCCGCGCCGAGCAAAATCAAAGTGCGGTCTCGCCGCGCCGGAGGCTCGATGAATATGCCGCCCAGCCCATAGCCCAGCGCCATAATGCCGAACCAGCCCAGCAGCGGATAAGCCAGCAGCGCGACAAACTGGTCGCCGATCATCACCGGCGTTTGCTGATGCAGAAAATACCAGACCGGCGCCCACGCGCCCAAACTCTGCGCCTGGATCGGGTCCAGCAGATTGTGTCCGGCCACGATTGCCACGCCGATTGCCAGCACCGCCACGCGCGGCAGAAACACTAATCCCGCCAGCGCCACCATCGACCAGCCGATCGCCCAGATCACCTGGATCAGCACCATGCCGGTCGGCGTGAACGTCCAACCGAAATTGACCAAAGTCAGTTCAAGAAACACCAGCCAAAGACCGCGCGTCAGCAAAAAGCGCGACAGCGCCCCGCCGGTCTTACCTTTCGCGCTCTGCAAAAACGCCGAAACGCCGGAGAGAAACACGAAGGTCGGCGCGCAGAAATGCGTGATCCAGCGTGTGGCGTAAAGCAGGGGATAGCTCTGATCGAGATCGAGCGGATCGAACAGATAAACTTGGTTGTGAAAATAATCCCGCACATGATCGAGCGCCATCAGCAAGATCACCAGCCCGCGCAACACGTCGATCGCCTGCAAGCGTTCGCCAACAGCGAGCCCAGCGGAAGGAATGCGCGGCTGTGCGTCACTAGCGGCCATGCGTGAGAGCTTTCATCATCGCGCCAGAAAGAATGCGGGAAAATCTTGCCGCAACCGCGCCAGGAATTGCTGCTTGCTCAGCGGCGGCCCCTGATGCGCGGCCGGCACGGGCAGCGACGCCGCCACGTCATAGAGCCAATACGCTTGCGGATATTGATAATTGACGGCGAACCGATCGCCGAAATCGGTCCAATAGCCGGCTGCGTATGGGTAGGCGCGAAGCGCCGCGATCTGCAGCGGCGTGGGATCGGACGGCAAGCCCGCCGCCTGCGCTTGTCGCAGCACCGCGTCGCCGCCGCCGATCAGGGCGAGAGCATATGAGGCGCCAAGCGCTGGGTGACTCGCAAAGCGCGTGCCCTGGACGCTGCGCATCGCAGGCACGGCCGCTGCGGGGTCGCCGTCCTGTTCCGCGACGATGATGTCGCGCATGGCCCGAACAGCGACATCGGATTGCACCAGATTGCCTAAATTGCGGATGGGCTCGCACGCCGCGTGGCGGGCGCCCGATGTGCATGCCGTGACGAGGTCGGGAAACATGTTCAGGGAGACGCTGAGCAATAGAGCGGCCGCCGCCGGTCCATCTGTTCGCCCTGTTTGCGCGACATAAGCGTTCCAGCGCTCCAATGTGTAGGCGCCGCCGAATGCGCTTCCATCGATTGCCGAAGCCGCGACTGCGCCAATCCCTGGCGCGATTTCGCTGTCCATCGTCTGTGCGGTGATATTCGCGAAAGCGGCGTCCAGCGGATAGGGCGTGCTGACGCTTTCAACGGCGATTAGGCGCCAGGTGTGGCTCGTCGCCGTGTCGCCCCCGCCGAAGCGATAAGTCGCCTCCAAGCGGCGCGGCGCGTGCGCCGTTTCCACCAAGGCGGCATAGAGCGCAGGGTGAACCGTCATTGTGGCGCGAAGCGCGGGCCAAAAGGCGCGGGGCGGCGCCGCTCCATCATCGATTTCGAAAGATCCGACGATGCGGCCATTGCATTGGAGCGATTGCACCGCGCCGTCGCGGTGAAGCGCCGCCGCGCCAGCGTCGCTGAGGGAGGGAATGACGATGCCCAGTTCGGTTTCGGCGTCGCAGCCATCGCCAGCCATGGTGGGCGATAACTGAGCGATCACCGTCGCGATATAGAGCCGGTTTTGCCGCTCCATCACGCGAAACGCGACGTGCGAGGCCAGATTATACGAGATGAATGCGCTTTCGGCAGTGCGAAGCTCAAGAATACGGCCGAGGCGAAAATCGAACAGCCGCGCGCCGTCGCTCGTTTCCACCAGCGCCCAATCGTCCGCGGCGGTGATCGCAAGCTCCGGCGTCTCGCCGCCAATCACTTCGTAACGTGCGCGGTAATGCGCGTCGGGCGTTTCGCCGCGTTCGGCGCGCAAGGCTGGGGCGGTCGCGAACGGATTGACCGAGACCTGCGCATGGGCCGTGCTTGCGAACAGTGCGAAACAGAATACGAGCGTGCGTAGAGACCACGTCATCTGGCGCTCCCATGCGACGTCGACCGCCGCCTCAACACCCTTCCGGATCGTCCATCCAGCCTAGCAGCGCGCCATCGGCGGCGCGTACTTCGGGCGCTTCGTAGCATTGCCCGCCCGGATTTTCCCCCGGTGCGCGGACGAAGATCGCCGCGCCGTCGCCCCCGATTAGCAGCGCGGGATCGGAGGGCCCGATATCCGGCATCGGATCGCCGACGCCCGGCGTCACGCGGCAATCATAGCCGCCATTCTCATTGCGCACGCGCACCAGCACGCGCCCATCGCTTTGCGTCGCGGCGTAGCTGATGCGCAGCGGCGTTTCTTCCGTGACTTCCGAGAGGCAGCTATCGATCGCGGGGAGAAGCGCCATGAGCTGCGCGTCCCAGCGCACGAAGGCGCAGCCGCTCAGCACATCGTCGGCTTCGCCGGCTTTCACCGTCGCGGTGTAGGGATAGCTCGCGCCCGCGAGCGTGCAGGGCGCGTCGTCCAAGGTGAGCACGATATCGCCGCTGATCAGTTGCGCGCCGCGTTCGCCGAAGCGTTGCGGCGCGGCGAACAGCGCCGAGGTCGTATCCTCATGGCCATGCGTGGTGAGAATGACGCCAATCTCCGGATCGGCTTCCAAGCGCCAATCGGGAGCGGCGCCGCGCGCGATGATGCGCCCTTCGAGCGCCGCAAGATCGATCGCGGCGGGCGCTGTTTCAACCGGCGCGGGCGGCGCCGGCGCGGGACTGCACGCGGCGAGCGCAAGCAGCGCCAGACAAAGCATTTTGGCCTTCATTGCCGCTCCTTACGCCATGCCGGCGCTGCGCGCGAGGCCCCACGCGATCAGCAATTGCGCAGACGCATAGGTCCACCACACCACAGGTCCGGTGATTTTGCGCGCCGGCGCTTCGGGCGAAAGGCGAAACAATTCGGCGGAGAGAACGCCGTCCGAGATCAAGAACAAAAGCGCCCCCAGCATCGCCGGCCACGCCGTCCAGGGCAGCCAGAACGACAGCAGCCCCATCTGCACGATCACCGCCGCATAGATCATGCCCGCAAGCTTCACGAGCCCAAGATCGCGCCGGAGCCAGATGAAACCCGCGCTCAACACCCACACCGCGCCGACCAGCAGCCAATTGATCTTCGGCTCCAGCACGTCGGGATCGATGGTCGCGAGATAGCCTGCGCCCGCGATCACCAACGGCGCCGCGCCAATCGCGAACGCGCCCACGACCGCGCCGATCGCAAGCAGCGGATTGCGGCCGGGCCGCGGCTCGCGCCAAAACCAGATCAGATAAGCCGCGACGATTGCCACGATCGCGATCATCATCACGTAGCGCGGATAGAGCGGCGCGTTGTCGCCGGAGAACATCCACATCGCGAAGAAGCACACCATGTAGAGAAGCTGCATCGCGAGAAACGCCAGCATCCCGAGCGGCAGCACCCAAGGCTTGTCGAACGCCAGAAAAAAATCGCCGAGCGCCGCCGCCGCCAGCGCGATCACAAAGGGGAGCGGCGCGCCTCCTGCGAACGCCAAAGCCAGCGCGCCCATGAAAACGGTCTTCACGCCCGCGCGCAGAAAGCTCGGTTTGCGCTTCTCGAACACCAGTCCGAAGAGCGCCGCCGCCGCCACCGAGAGCGCTACCAGCGGCCAGAATAAAACGCCGAAATGCATGGCCGCCCACTTCCGATTCTGCCGCCGTTCAGGTCAATGTGTTACAGCAAGGAAAGGGACGGAGGGAATGCTTCATGGGTGAGCCGGTTTCGTTTTGGCGCTTGAAGGCGCTGGCCGCCGCCTCTGTCCTGGCGCTGATGGCCGGATGCGTCACGCCGCCGACGCCTGAAGAGCTGGAATTGAAGGCCTGGACCGCCGCGAGCACGTACGACACCCCGTCCGGCTATCAGAATTATCTCCGCCTCTACACCGATGGCCCCAACGCCAACGCCGCGCGCGTGCGCCTGGAAGAACTCGCGCTGGAAGACGCGCAGGCTTGGGCCCGCGCCGTCGCGGTGAACACCGAGCAGGCTTATGTCGAATACGCCGACCGTCACAGCTGGAGCGCGCATGCGTCCGAAGCGCGGTCACGCGCCGCCGTGCTGGCCGCGCCGCGTCTGGCCGCTGAAGAGCGCGCGCATTGGGAAGAAGCGGCGCGCATCGACCGCATCGAGAATTATGAAGGCTTTCTGCAGCGCTGGCCCGGCGGCGCGCACAACCAAGAAGCGCGCGAGCGGCTCGATTATCTCTGGACCACCGAAGAGGGCGCATGGCTGCGCGCGCGCCGCGCCGGCGTGCCAACCGCTTACGCCGATTTCCTCTACGCCTATCCCAGAAGCCAGTACGCCTACGACGCGCAGCGCGCGCTCGACGATTTCCGTTTGCAGGATGACGACGCCTGGCGCCGCGCGCGCTCACGCGGACGTCTCTACGATCTCGAAGCCTATATCCGCGACAATCCCTACGGCCTGCATGTGCGCGACGCCGAGCGCGCCATCGATCAGCTCCGCCGCGACGACCGCTACGCGTTCGAGCGTGCGCGCTCGCGCGATACGATAGATTCTTACGAGGCTTATCGCGCCACTTACCCCGACGGCGAATTCCGTTACGAAGCCGCGCGCCGCATCGATGAGCTGCGCGCGCATTACAATAATCCGCCGCCTTATATTCCGCCGCCGCCATACAATCCGCCGCCGCCGCCATCGCCGCCCGTTGGCCCGCCGCCTCCCGGGCCGCACGGAACGCCGCAACCGCAAAATCCCGGACCAGGTCCGCACGGCGGACCGCGCCCGCCGCGGCCTCCCGTCGTCACACCGCCGCCACCCCCGCCGCCCGTGACTCCACCGCCGCCGGTGACTCCACGACCGCCGCCGGTGAGTCCGCCATCACCGCCGCCGCCTCCTGTGAATCCGCCGCCACCACCACCGGTGACTCCGCCGCCGCTACCACCACCGCGCGGACCGCACGGCACGCCACGACCGCAAACGCCCGGACCTGGCATGCACGGCGGCGCGCGTCCGCCGCTGTTGCCCGTGACGCCGCTTCCGTCACCGCCGCCACCACCGCCGCCCGCGCCGACTTATGCTGCGCCGCCACCGCCACCGCCGCCGCCTGCGCCGGTGAGCGTCGCGCCACCTCCGCCACCACCGCCGCCAGTCTACGTCCCGCCGCCCCCGCCACCGCCGCCTGCGGCTGCGCCACCGCCGCCGCCGCCGGTGCGTGAGCCGCGCGAGCATCCGCGTCTGCGCGTGAACGGCAACGACTAGGCCGCCGCCGCGTCAGCATCGACATCGCGCCGCCCGCGCACGATGATGCGCGCCTTCAAGGTGAGGAGAGGGCGATGCAGCTTTCATCGGACATCGCCGCGGTCATCACCGGCGGCGCATCGGGGCTGGGCGCCGCCACGGCGCGCGCGCTTCGGGCGCACGGCGTGAAGGTCGCGCTGTTTGACCGCGACGAAGCGCGCGGCCGCGACACGGCGGACGAAATCGGCGCGGAATTCTGCAAGGTCGATGTCACCAGCGATGAAAGCGTCGCGGAGGGCTTCGCCGCCGCGCGCGCGGCCAATGGCCAGGAGCGCATCCTGGTCAATTGCGCCGGCGTCGGCAGCGCCACCAAGACCGCCGGCCGTGCGCGCGACACCGGCGAAATCCGCCATTTTCCGCTCGATCTCTTCAATCTCACCATTCAGATCAATCTGGTCGGCACCTTCCGCTGCGTGGCGCATTCCGCCGCCGGCATGCTGACGCTGGATCCGCTCGAGGGCGATGGGCGCGGCGCGATGGTGATGACCGCGTCCGTCGCGGCCGAAGATGGCCAGATCGGCCAAGCCGCTTATTCCGCATCGAAAGGCGGTGTTGTCGGCATGACGTTGCCGATCGCGCGCGATCTAGCCAGCGAAGGCATTCGCATCAACACAATCTTGCCGGGAACTTTCGAAACGCCGCTCATGCTCGCGGCGTCGGAGAAAGTGAGGGAGGGCCTCGCGGCCAGCGTGCCCTTCCCGAAAAGGCTCGGAATCCCCGCCGAATATGCGTCTTTGGCGCTCGAGATGATTCGCAATCCCTACTTCAACGGCGAGGACGTGCGTCTCGATGGCGCAATCCGCATGGGCTTCAAATAACCAAAAACCCGGAAAAACCGGCGTTTTTGACGTTTCATTCCGGCAACACCACCGAAAACCCACATAAATAACGGCAATTAGCGTTGCGACTCTCTCGGCGAAATGCGAGGGAATCGGCCCCGAGTCGCGAAAATGCGCGATTTATGCGGGTTTTTGCGTGGCCGATGATTTTTTCGGTCACGTTCTCTCAAGATTTGGCTGGCATTCAAGACGCAGCTGCAGGTCGGAAAAAACGCGAAACACCAATCTCTTACCCGCGGTTCTTGAAGTTTAACGCGAGCACAATCTCGAAATAGGGGAATAAAAAATGGCACGTAAAGCAGTGAAAAAGGCCGTCAAGAAAGCGCCCGCGAAAAAGGCGGCGAAGAAGGCCACGCGCAAAACCGCCGCCAAGGCGCCGGTTGTCGCGAAGAAGGCGATCAAAGTGACCGCCGTTCCCGGCAAGACGATCACGGCGAGCGCGCTGCTCCAAGCCGTGGCCGATCATACGGGCCTCAAGAAGTCGGAAGCCAAGACCTTCGTCGAAAACTATATCGACGTCGTGAAGGCCCACGTCCTGAAGGGCGTGAAGGTGAAGATCGGCGATCTCGGCATGATCCTGATCCGCGCCCGCAAGGCCCGCATGGGCCGCAATCCGCAAACCGGCGAGCCGGTGAAGATCAAGGCGTCGCGTAAGCTGGCCTTCCGCCAATCGTCGGTGATGAAGCAAGCCGTGATGCGCTAAAACGCAGCGTCGGGGGACGCACGCGGAGAAACGGCCGGCGATGGTGTAAGCCATCGTCGGCCGTTTTTTTTGGACCGCCGGCGCCCCCGCCGGCATCAACGGCGCCGTTGATGGGTCGGTTGCTGGCGAGGGCGCCGGCGGTCCTTACGTCCCGAGTATTTCCCGCGCGCTCCGCAACAGCCCCGTCGCGCTCGCAACCTCACGCGCCTCGAAATGCTGCCCGAACGGCCCCGCGGCCAGCAGGAAGCGGTCCGTCATCTCTTTGTACCAAGCGCGGCCCTTGCGCGTGACGCGCACCAGCTGCGAGCGCGCATGCTTCGGATTGGCGATGAACTCCACCAAGCCTTGCGCCTCCAGGCCATTCACAATGGTCTGGCAGTGCTGACGTGACACAGGGCGCGCGCGCGCCATGTCGGGCACGGTCTGCGGGCCGCCGTCGATCAGCGAGCGCAGCACGCCCCATTCGCCGCCCGCATGCGCGAAGCCCGCAATGGCCTGCGTGGTGGCTTCGAGCCTGAAATAAAGCTCGATCACCGCGACCGAGAGATCGAGCATTGCCTCGGCGCCCGCGGGCTTTGCAATCTTCTTGTCCGTACTGGTTTTCACTTGACAATCCGCTTGTCATATTTGACAGGTTGCTTGTCATTATGGGGGCAAGCATGCGCGCGTCAATGGCGGCCAATTCCAATGCTTCGCCTTCATGCCACGCCGAGCAATGGGCCAATCCAACGGGCCTTGCCGGCATGGCCGCGTTGACCGCGATGGCGCTCACGAATGGCAGGCAGAACAAAGCCGCGCTCGATGCGCTCGATGTCAAAGCGGGCGATGTCGTGTTGGAGATCGGCTGCGGCCCCGGTATGGGCCTTCGCCGCGCGCGAGACCTCGTCGGGCGCACGGGCTTTGTCGCTGGCGTCGATCGCTCGGGATGCGCGGTGCACACCGCCGCGCACGCCGTGCATCGCTCGATCTTGCGTGGCCGCGCCGCCGTGATGCACGCCGAGGCGCACGATCTGCCGTTCCGCGATCTCATGTTCGACAAAGCGTTCGCCGTGAACAGCTATCAGTTCTGGCCTGATCCCGCGCGCGCCGTGCGCGAGATCGCCCGCGTGCTCGCGCCGCGCGGTCGTTTCGTGATTACGCAGCGCGCCGAGCGCGAAGGCGGGCGCACCGATTTTCCCGGCGCCGCTGGCGGCATGGAGCGCATCACGCGCGCCGTCGCGCTGCTGAAGTCGCAAGGCTGGAACATCATCGACGAACATTGCGTGCCCGACGGCGCGCGCTTGCTCGCGGTGAGCGTGACGGCGCTGCGGCCAGACTAAACACCCACTTCCTCCCCGCGAGGGGAGGGTGTCGGCGCGAAGCGGCGACGGGTGGGGCGACAGCACTAAATTTTCAGAACGCAGCGCTTTCGCCCCACCCGTCGCGAACTAAACTCCTTTTCTCTACCCTCGCGGGGAGGGAAAAGGAGTTTAGTGCGCCGCCGCCCACGTCTTCGCGGCGCCGGCTTCCACGATCAGCGGCACGGAAAGGTGCACCACTGGATCGGGCGCGGCCTGCATCACCTCGCGCGCCAGCGTGCACAGCGCATCCGCTTCGCTCACGGGCGCCTCGAACACCAGTTCGTCATGCACCTGCAGCAGCATGCGCGCCTTCAGCCCCCCGCGCGCGATCGCGCCGGGCAGGCGCACCATCGCGCGGCGAATAATATCCGCCGCGGCGCCTTGCAGCGGCGCGTTGATCGCTTGGCGCTCACCGAACGCGCGCTCCGCCGGCGTCTTTGACTTGATCCCAGCAACCCAAATCCGCCGCCCGAAAATCGTTTTCACGTAACCATTGGCGCGCGCATAGGCTTTCGTCTCATCCATGTAAGCGCGAATACCCGGGAAGCGTTCGAAATAGCGCTTGATGTAGGCATCCGCATCGCTGCGCTCGATGCCGAGATTGCGCGCGAGGCCAAACGCGGAAATCCCATAGATGATGCCGAAATTGATCGCCTTGGCTTGCCGGCGAATATCGGACGGCATGCCTTCGACCGGCACGCCAAACATTTCCGACGCCGTCTTGGCGTGAATATCGATGCCGTCCGCGAAGGCTTGCTTCAGTTGCGGAATATCCGCGACATGCGCGAGCAGGCGCAGCTCGATCTGCGAATAATCGGCCGAGACGAGGACATGCCCAGGTTCGGCGATAAACGCTTCGCGAATGCGCCGGCCTTCATCGGTGCGGATCGGGATGTTCTGCAGATTGGGATCGTTCGAAGAGAGCCGCCCCGTCGTGGTCGCGGCCATGGCGTAGCTCGTGTGCACGCGCTTGGTTTTCGGATTGATCGCTTCGCGGAGCGCCTCGGTGTAAGTCGAGCGCAATTTCGCAAGCTGGCGCCAATCCAAGAGCGCGCGCGGCAGATCGTGGCCTTGCGCGGCGAGATCTTCGAGCACGCTCGCATCGGTCGACCACGCGCCGGTCTTGGTTTTTGTACCGCCGGGCAGACTCATCTCGCCGAACAAAATATCGCCGAGCTGCTTCGGCGAGCCCATATTGAACTCGCGACCCGCATAGCCGTACGCGGCTTTTTCGTATGCCAGCATGCGTTCCGCGAAATCGGCGGAGAGCTGCACCAGAACAGCAGGATCGACCTTGATGCCTTCGCGCTCCATCTCGCCCAGTACAATCGGCAGCGGCCGCTCCAAAGTTTCATACACGCTGAGCAAACGCTCGCGCCCGAGCTGCGGCTTCAGCCGGCGCCACAAGCGCAGCGAAACATCCGCATCCTCCGCCGCGAGACACGTCGCGCGATCCACCGGCGCTTGCGCGAAGCTCACCTGCGCTTTGCCTTTGCCGATCACCTCTTCGTACTTCATTGGCTTATGGCCGAGATGGCGCTCGGCGAGATCGTCGCTCTCGTGATTGTGCAGCCCGCCCGCGAGCACATACGAAATCAGCATCGTGTCATCGATCGGCGACACAGCGATGCCGAGCCGCGCCAGCACCGAGAGATCATATTTGATATTATGCCCGACCTTGAGCACGCTCGGATCTTCCAGCAGCGGCTTCAGCGCGGCGAGTGCATCGGCCAGCGGGATCTGCACGCCCATATCCACCGCGACCGGCGCCGGCGTTTCCTCCGACGCAAAAAGATCGCCCGCGCGGGTATCGATCGCGCGGTGGGCGAGGGGAATATAGCACGCATCGTTCGGGCCGATCGCGAGCGACACGCCGACGAGGTTCGCGCGCATCGCATCGAACGCGTCCGCTTCTATATCGAGCGACACAACGCCCGCATCGCGCGCGCGCCCGATCCAGCGCTGCAGCTCGCCAAGCTCCCGCACGCAGACATAAGAAGCATGCGTAAACGGCGGCTCATCCTCCGGCGCGCTTTCAGGGCGCGGCGCTTCGACGCCCGTTTCTTTCGCGACATTCTCGCGGACGCGCCGCGCCAAAGTGCGAAACTCCATCACGTCGAGAAATTGCAACAGCGTGGAGGTCGCGGGCTCGCGGACGCCGAAATTTTCCCACTTCTCCTCCATCTCCACATCGTCCTTCAAAGTGACGAGCGTGCGGGAGAGGCGGATTTGGTCGGCGTTCGCGATCAGCGCTTCACGGCGCTTGGGCTGCTTTATCTCGTCGAGATGCGCCAGCAAGCCATCGAGCGTGCCATAGGTCCCGATCAACTCAGCGGCCGTCTTCGGCCCAATGCCCGGACAGCCCGGCACATTGTCGACGCTGTCGCCAATCAGCGCCTGCACATCGATCACCTTGTCCGGCGTCACGCCGAACTTTTCCATCACCGCATCAACCCCAAGCGGTTTCTGCTTCATCGGATCATAAAGCTCGATCGATCCCGCCACGATCAGTTGCATCAAGTCCTTGTCGGACGACACGATCTTCACCGTCGCGCCCGCCGCAGCCGCTTGGCGCGCATAGGTCGCGATAATATCGTCGGCCTCAAAGCCGTTCTTCTCGATGCATGACACGCCAAACGCACGCACCGCGTCGCGGATCAGCGGAAATTGCGGCGCGAGATCTTCCGGCGCCGGCGGGCGATGGGCCTTGTATTCCGAATAGAGCTCGTTGCGGAACGTCTTCTCCGACGCATCGAAGATGACGGCCAGATGCGTCGGCGCATCATTGCCGCGCATCTCTTCCAGAAACTTCCACAACATATTGCAAAAACCCGCGACAGCGCCCACCGGCGCGCCATCGCTCGCGCGCGTCAAAGGCGGCAGCGCATGATAAGCGCGGAAAATGTAGCCCGAGCCGTCAATCAGGAAGAGGCGGGAAGCGGCGCTGGATGCGCTCTTGGCTTTGTCGGCGGCGGGGGAGGCTGAATCTGGCATGGCCCGAACATAGAGGCTCGCGCGCGCGCGGTCAGCCCTCGCGTTTCATCAGCGCGTTGTAATTCACCGGTGCGCCGGCGGCCGCGAGCAGGGCGGCGGAATCCCCTTTTTGCAGCAGGGCTTCGCTCGCCGTGCGCACCGCCGCGAGCGCGACATTGACGATCGCCGTCCCCGCGCTCAGGCGCCGCACCTTCAGCCGCTTCAGATCGGCCAAGCTTGGCGCGCCCGGCCAGGCGAGCAGGTTCAGCGGCAAGTCCACAGCCGCCACGATCGCCGCGATATCGCTCGGCGCGACCAGCCCCGGCACGAAGAGGCCGCTCGCGCCCGCGTCCTTCGCCGCGCGTCCGCGCGTGATGGTCTCCGCCACCGCCGCTTCGGCCGGCACGAGCTTTTTCAGATACACATCCGTGCGCGCATTGATGTAGAGCGCAACGCCCGCGCGCGATGCGGCGTCACGCGCCGCTGCGATCTTGGCGCAGTGCAGCTCGGGCGTGTCGCGCCCATCCTCCAGATTGATCCCGACCGCGCCCGCTGCAATCAAAGCCGCGATATTCTCGCCAACCACTGCCGGATCATCCGCATAACCGCCCTCGGCATCCGCGCTCAGCGGCAAATGCACCACGCGCGCGATCTCTTCGATAGCGGTCACAAGGCGCGCGATCGGCAGATCGTGCCCGTCAGCGTAACCATGGCTCCACGCCACCGCTGCGCTCGACGTCGCAATCGCCTTGGCGCCGGCGTTCTCCACCACGCGCGCCGACGCCGCATCCCACGCATTCGGCAGGATGAGCACATCAGGCCCCGTATGCAGTTTCTGAAAGGCGGCGGCGGCTGTTGGATTGGCGGGCATGGGTCTCTCCGGTGGCGCTTCATACTAGCGGCGGACGGCGCGCGTCGACTGCCGAAAACGGACCTCCACAATCAATTGCCGATTGAGCCAGTTCGGGCGCTGGGTTACTCGAAGATGGGGAGCGTGAACGTGTCCGAAAGGGGCGCGGCGCGGACGGCGGGGCGGGGCGATGGATCAGGCGGTTTCTGTAGAGCCCGGGCAAATCGCGCACGGCGTGACACGCGCGCCCGCGCCGGCTTGGGCCGATGTTTCGCCCTATGCGCGGCCCGAAAAGCCCAATCCGCATTTCGTCGCGGGCGGCATCTGCACGCTCCTGGACGATACCCAAGTCGATCTCACGGGGCCGGACCGCGCCTGGTTTTCGCGCCACGCCGATCTCGTGCTCGCGGGCGTCGGCGCCGAGCGCGTGGCGCGCTTCGATGCAGTGTTCGATCCCAATTACGAGCGCATCGAGGTGCATTTCATCCGCGTGCTGCGCGGCGCCGAGAGCATCGATCACACGCTCTCCACCGGCTTTGAGGTGATGCGCCGCGAGCGCGATCTGGAGCAGCTCAAGTTCGACGGGCGCCTTTCGGTGCATCTCACCATCCCCGACGTGCGCGTCGGCGATGTTGTGGAGTTTGCCTACACCACATATGGCATGCGCCCACTGCTTGGCGATCGGCACGCCTGCTGGATCGGCTTTGAGTGGCCGCACGGCGTGGTCGACGTGCGCCATCGCCTGCGTCGCCCCGCGACGCGCGCCGTCGGCGTCCACGCCGTGAACAATCCGCCGGCGCCAACGCTGCACGAAGCGGACGGCGTCGTCACGCAAACTTGGCGCGCGGTTGAGCGCGAGAATTTCAAGGGCGAGCCGCTCGCGCCGCCTTGGCTGCTGCAGCGCGCGGAAGTGCAGTTTTCCGAATGGCGCGATTGGGCCGAAGTCGCCGCCGTGTTCGCGCCCGGCTATGTCGAGGAATCGGCCTTGCCGGCGGAGGTGGAAACCGAGATCGCGCGCATCGCGGCGCTGCCAAGCCAGGCCGAGCAAGCCGCGGCGGCCTTGCTCTTCGTGCAGCGCTCGATCCGTTATCTCGCCATCGCCATGGGCGACGGCGGCTTCGTGCCGCGCCCGCTCGGCGAAATCTGGACGACGCGCTACGGCGATTGCAAAGACAAGGTGAAGCTCTATGTCGCGATCGCGCGCCGCCTCGGGCTCGATGCATGCCCCGCGCTGGTGAACACGCGCGAAGGCGAGGGGCTCGATCAATGGCTGCCGTCGGGCCTTGCCTTCGATCATTGCATCGTGCGCGCGAATGTTGGCGGCAAGATCTATTGGCTAGACCCGACCTGCGCGCCGCAACCCAGCGACCTTGATTATATCAGCCAGAGTTGCTTCGGCTGGGCGCTGCCGCTCAAGCCGGGCGCCGATGCGCTCGAAGCCATGGGCGCGGAAGTCTATCGCCACAATCTTGAATGCAATGAGTGGATCCATCTGGGCGAATCGCCCGACGCGCCCGTCCGCTACGAATGGCGCGTCACCTCGCGCGGCTGGCGCGCTGAGGAATTGCGTACGCGCTTCGCGCGCGAAGGCGAGGTCGGCCTCTTCAAAATGTACGCCGAGGATTTGCAGCGCGCTTGGCCAAAAGCGAAGGCTGTCAAGCAAGAGATCATGCGCGACGATGTGGCAAAGAACGAGATCGCGACCATCGAGGATTACACGCTCTCCGACGTGTGGGCCAATCAGGGCGATGCGCGCTTCAGCTTCGACACGATGGATTTTTTCATCCGCGCGATTTTCTTCAAGCTCGATCCCGGCCCGCGCAAGCACCCGATCTATCTCGGCCATGTCGGCAAGCTCACGCGCAAAGTCGAGGTGCAAACCGCGGTGCCGTGGACGGTGACGCCGTGGAAGCGCCGCATCAACGCCTCCGTGCTCACTTACGAGGCGGAGCTGCGCCAAACCTCGACGCACATGTTCGAGATGACGCACAGCCTCGACATCCGCGCCTGGACGCTTCCCGCCGAGGAAGCGGAAAAGTATCGCGAGATCGTCGCACAATTAGAGATGAGCGATCTGCGCCTGGCGAACCAGGTGTCCGGCGGCAAGTTCGTGGGCTCTCTGAAAGAGGGCGAATCCACCAGCCTGTGGACGCTCATACGCTGGCTGATTCCCGCGGGACTCATCATTGCCGCTTTGGTGCGCTACGGCGCGCAGTAAGAGGAAACGGCGAGGCGGCGCAAAACACGCAACGCCGCCCCGCCAATTCTTACGAGCGCGCTTCCACGATCTCGGCGACAACCGCCGCGTTGAATGTCTTGTACGCATCGCGCACCAGGCCTTCCCACACCGGAAGATTCACATAGACGGCATCGCCGCGCGCACGATCCTGCATCACATAATTTTCGTCGGCCTGCGCCGTCAGCGTGCCCACATTCACATCCGCGCCGCCGGTGGCGACGTCGGCGATGAACGAGGTCGGCACGGTGTAGTCTTCGCGCATCCGCATGCCTTGATAATAACCGGGACCCGCATTGCCCTGGCCGGCGAACGCCACGTTGGACGACGCGCGTAGCGCAAAGCCCAGATTGGCGCTGACATTCGCCGCGTCGCTGCGTGCTGTCAGCTCCATGCTCACATAGTCGAATGTGAGCGCCGGGACCACCGCGACCGCATCGAACACGCGCGCCGCGCGGCCGAGTTTATTGCTGGCGCCCGGAATTTGAATCATGTTCGGCGTGCCGTTCGGGCTGGTGGGATTGTGATAAGGCGCCAGCAGCGGCGCGGCGTCGGCGCCGAAAGCGGCATAACCGCGGCGAACGGCGCGGCCGATCGTGATGCCGCGGCCGGCATCGCGCACATCGCCATTGCCCGGCACCTTCTCCACGTCGGCGGCGATCGTCGCATTCTGCTCGGCGGGGACCACCTCGATGCCCGCTCCCTGCAATTGCGCGACGAAATCGGCATGCGCTTCGTTCGCGAGGCGTCGCATCGTCGCTTCATCGACACCGACAAGTCGCGTGTTCAAACGCGCGCGCGCCTCCATGCTGCCCGCCGCCGTGCCTTCTTGCTGCGTGATGAAGACGACGTGGTATGCCGGCACTGCAACCTTGGCGCGCTGCTGGAAAAACGGCCCCGCCGATCCGGTCAATTCCACCGCCGCCTCGGCCGAAGCCGGCTGAACGCTGGACACACTCAAGCACGCCGCCGCAACAACGGCAGCCGCAACAGTTCCAAAAAAACGCATGAAGCAATTCCCCCTATCAGCGCCCTCACGCTCGATCATGCATGGCTTTGGGAGACTCGCAAGCGGATCGACTTTGAGGCTGCGGGGGAAGCGATCAGTGCCCGTCGCTCTCCGCGCCATGCGCCAGCACGAAGCGCCGGTCGCAATAGAGACACTCGACGAAATCTTCCTCGCCCATGTCGTAAAACACCACCGGGTGTCCCAGCGCGCCGCCGCCGCCATCGCACTTCACGCGCCGCGATGTCACTTCCAAAACTTCAGGCGCCGGGCGCGCATTGGGATCGCCGGGCGTCATTTGGTCGGTCAGGGGATTGTCGGGCAATTTGCTCATCGTCGTCCGCTTGAACCAGAGGCAGCGCGCTCGTACCTAAAGCGCATCGCGCGGCCGTGCAATGCGCCCGCAACCCCCAAGGCCCCCATGCTCGCCCCCACAGCACAGCCGGAATTCGCCATCGAAGCCCGCGGGCTCGACAAAACCTATCGCGGGCAGGGCAAGGCGCCCGCCAAGCACGCACTCAAGGGCGTCGACCTCGCCATCCCGCGCGGTTCCTTTTTCGGGCTGCTCGGCCCCAACGGCGCCGGCAAATCCACCTTCATCAATATTCTCGGCGGCCTCGTGGTGAAGAGCGGCGGCAGCGCGAAAATCTGGGGCCACGATATCGAGACCGATACGATGAATGCGCGCGGCGCCATCGGCATCGTGCCGCAAGAAATCAACATGGACCCGTTCTTCACGCCCGCCGAAGCGCTGGAGATTCAAGCCGGCTATTACGGCGTGCCGAAGGCTGAACGAAAGAGCGAGGAAATCCTCCGCGCCGTCGGTCTCTGGGACAAGAAGGACGCATACGCCCGCACGCTCTCGGGCGGCATGCGCCGGCGCTTGCTGGTCGCCAAAGCCATGGTGCATTCGCCGCCCGTGCTGGTGCTCGATGAACCCACCGCCGGCGTCGATGTCGATCTGCGGCGTCAGCTCTGGGAGCATGTGCGCCACCTTCACGCGCAAGGCGTCACCATCGTCTTGACGACACACTATCTCGAAGAAGCCCAAGAGCTCTGCGACACCATCGCCATCATCAATCACGGCGAAGTCATCGCGTGTGAACCCACACACAAACTGATCGGCCGCCTCGATCAAAAGACTTTGGTCGTAACGCCCCAATCGCCGCTCGGCCTACCGCTCGCCGGCTTCGAAGACGTCACCACCGCCATGCGACCGACGGGCGCGCTAGCGCTGACGTATCGCACCGGCGAACACTCGGTGGAAGAAATGCTCGACCGCGTGCGCAGGGCAGGCGTGGCGATCAAGGATCTCTCGATTGAAGAGCCCGATTTGGAAGACGTGTTCGTGGAGCTGACGAAGAGTGGCTAACCCACGCGACTCCCATCCTACCCATCCCCGGATTCGCCGCAGGCGAAGTCCGGGGCCCATAATCACAAGCGTTCGCGTTTATGGGCCTCGGACTTGCCGCTGCGCGCCAATCCGGGGATGGGTGTCAGGAGTGACTTTTGCGGCGAAATCTGTAAGATCGGCATATGAACGAGACCCTGATCAAAGTCGATGAAGACCGCGCGGCGGCGCTTGAGGAAGCCGTTTCCGCTGGCGGCGCGCCGTCGGTACAGGCCGCTGTGGAAAGCGCCGTTGACGCATGGCTGACCGATCAAGCGCTCGCCAACCTTCCTGACGAAGCGCTGCAGCGCCTCTGGCGTGAAGGCATCGACAGCGGCGTCGCCGGAGAGGTGGATTTCGAGGCCCTGAAGGCCGAAGCGCGCCGTATCGCCAGCGCGCCGTGACACTGCCGCTGCGCTGGGCAATCGCGGCGCAGCGCGACTTAATAGATATTTGGATTTGGCGCGGGCGCGAACGCCCCGAACTTGGTGACCGAGCGCTCGACCGAATCGAGGCCGCTTGCGCGCGGCTCTCTCGCTTTCCCTATCTCGGTCCGCCAATCCCGCGCATTGCACCCGAGGCGCGCAAACTCTCCGTCGAGGGCTATCTGGTACTTTATCGCGTTGAGTCCGACGCGGTCGTGCTCGTGCGCGTGGTAGATCAACGCCAACTTCTCGAAGCGCTAAAGTTCGAGGACGACTAGGCGAACGACAAAGCAGTGCATACGTGACGCTCGTTCTCAAACGGATTGCAGGCGCATCATGAACAACCAACCCATCATATTCTATTCTGCGCTCTCCCTCATCGCCGGCATTCTCATTCCCATCATGGCCGCGCTCAGCGGCGCGATGGGGCGCACGATTGGCAATCCGTCGATGGCCGCCCTGATCGTGAGCGGGGGCGCGTTCGCCGCGGTGTTGATCTACACGCTTCTTACCGGCGCCGCGCACATCACGCCCGGCGCGTTCGCGGGGACCAATGCGCTGCAGCTCAGCGCCGGCGCCGGCATGGCGTTTTACGTGATCGCGATCACCTATCTCGCGCCGCGCTTTGGAGTCGGCAATGCGGTGATGCTGGTGGTCGCCGCGCAGATCGCCTCATCCGCCGCCATCGACCATTACGGCCTCTTCGGCGCCCCACAAAAACCGATCGACTGGCTGCGCGCGCTGGGACTAGCGATCATGGTGGCGGGCGTCGTGATCGCACAGGTCGCGGCGACGAGAACCGCGTCCGCGTAGTGAGCGGCGAGGGACGAGTCACTTCTTGCGATTGCATGAGGGAATGAGTCTGTTGTTCACGGGTCGCGGACGTTCGGCGATTCAAATGACGCCAGAAACTTGTCCGCGCAATCGATTCTGCAATTGGACTAAGCCGGGATGGTGACCACCGCGATCAAAGAACCAGGTTGCCGCACCGCCGCTGTCATTCTTAAGGCCATACCAGCAGTCATAATGCGACAACACTGGTCCATACGCCGAAAGCTCTCGTATGCCCGCACGAGAAAACTCTGACATCGCCAAATCAAATGCTCGCGCACTTATTTCCTCACTGCGCAGCATCTTAGGCTCCGTGCGCTCAGAAACCTCCCCTGTCCGCATCGATTTTAGTCGCAGAACTCCATCGTCTTCCCACCAAACAATGGCGTCGATCCCAGAGCCGCTCCACCACAAGCGCGCGAAGCAGCAAAAGCGGGGTGACGCCTCCAAAAATGGCAAGCGCAACTGAACTTCTCGAAAGTTGTCTTCATTCGGCAAGAATGGCTCCGAAGTCTCTTTTGCGATAACGTCGGGTGTCCGCTTCGAGCCAGAAATGAAAAACCCGCCCGCTCACCCAATCGCTTCCCCAAACATCAGCGCCCGCGCGTGCCGCACGGGCGGCGAGCCGAAGCTTAGCACCGTGTCGTGATAGCGTTTCTGCGTGAAGCTCGTCCCCCAGCGCTGCTCAGCTTCACGTCGCAGCGCGTGATGCTCCGTCCAGCCGATAAAATAAGTCGGCAGTTGCGCTGAGCTCACCGACGCGCGCACCCATTTGCCGGCCGCTTCGCGCTCCTGCTGGAATGTGGTTTCCGTCATCAGCTGCATGGCTTCTTCGCGGCTCATGCCGTCGACATGCACGGCCTGATCCAGGATAGCGTTGGAGACCACGCGCAGCGCCCATTTCAAATTCACCAGCCGCGCCAGCAAATCATCGCCCGCCGAGCCCGACGCGATCATCATGTCCTGCGCGTAGCAAGCCCAGCCCTCCACGAACACGCCCGACGAAAGCGCCGCGCGCAAGGTCGAGGGATAGCGGTTGGAATGCCAGATCTGCGCGTAATGACCGGGCATCGCCTCGTGCACGGTCAATTCCTGGATCGAGTGATTGTTATATTCCTTGAGGAACGACGCGGTTTGCTCATCGGTCCAATCGTCCGGAATGGGGGAGACCGCATAGAAAGTCGCTTGTCCGCGATCGAGCGCGCCGGGCGAGTCGCAATACGCCACTGCAACGCCGCGCTGAAATTCCGGCATCAGGATCACGTTCACCGGCGCATCGGGCAATGTCATCAGATCGTGCTCGCGCACGAAATTGGTGCAGCGCGCCAAAGACGCCTCGCACACCTGCACCACTTCATTGCGCGCGGGCCGATCGGCATAAGCGCGCTCCAAAGCCTGCGCGATCATGCGCTGCGCGGTCCAACGCTCGTTCGCGGGCGGCGTCACGATCTGGCCGGCGATCTCGGCCATCTCGCCGCGAATCCGCTCGATCTCGCTCTCCGCGCGCGTCTTGATTTCGGCGCGGCTCAAAGTCGAATTCAGCGCCAGCGCGAGCTTTTCGTCATAACGCTGCGCCCCAATGCGGAAATCGCCGCGCGCGCCCGGCACGAGCGTGCCGTCGATCCAGGTTTGATGCTCAGCCACCGAAGCGCGCAGCGTTTCCACCGCCGCATTGAGCCGCGCGCGATCGCTCGGACCCAACGCATCCGCATGCGGCAGGATCAATTCTTCCGCGATCGACACCACGCCCGCGTTCTGCCGCGACAATGTCTCCGCATGCACGCGCGGCACACGCGCAAGATCAAGATTGGCGCGCGCCTGCGCGAAGAGGCCGGGCAGCTTCTGCATTCGGAGCGCCGCATTGTTCAGCCGCTCCGGCAGTGGCGCGAAATCGCGCGCCATCAAATTGTAAAGCGCGCCGCCCGCGACCTCGTTGTACGGCAGCGGATCCCACGCCCACGCTTCGCTGGTCTCCTCGCGCCACGCATCAAGGCTCAGCTGATTGGCCAGCATCGACGCATCGACTTGACCCGCCGCCGAGAGCCGCGTCTTATCGATCGCGCCAAGCTCGGCCTGCAGCGCACGCCGCGTCGCCGCGCTGCTCCGCCGACCAGCTTCGCTGAAATCGTCCAGCTCCGCATCGAACCGGTGATCGCCGAGTTGCGTCGCGTAAACCGGGCTCTGCCGCGCCATCGCATCCAGCGCCCGCGCGCTCAACCCCTCAAAACTCTGATCCGCCGGCGCCGCCTCCGGCGCGGTCGCGCACCCGGCCACCGGCGAAAGCGCCGTCGCGGAGAGGAGGGCCAATGTGGCGCGGCGGGAAATTTCGCTCATCAGGGGCGCTCCTCGTGGACCGCCGGCGCCCTCGCCGGCCAGTGCCGGGTTATGCCGGCGAGGGCGCCGGCGGTCCAGCTTCCCTCCGGCGCCAATGCCCTCTAAGACTGGCGAAACAACAGCAAGGCGCAGCCGTTTGAACACCATGCCCACCATCGCCCTGGTCGACGACGACGAGAACATCCTGACGTCCTTGAAGATATTCTTCGAGGCCGAGGGCTATCAGGTCCGCACCTATACCGATGGAACCGCGGCGCTCGCGGCCCTCGCGGAGACCCCGCCGGACATTGCCATCCTCGATATCAAGATGCCGCGCATGGACGGCGTCGAGGTGTTGCGGCGGCTTCGCACGGGCTCGAACCTCCCCGTCATCCTCCTCACCTCGAAGGATGAAGAGATGGACGAGGTGGTCGGCTTCAATGTGGGCGCGGACGACTACATCAAAAAGCCATTCTCCCAACGGCTCCTCAATGAGCGTGTGAAAGCGCTGCTGCGCCGGACGCGCGCGGGCCTTGCCGGCCCCGAGACGGGAGACAAAAAGCCGATCGTGCGGGGAGAGCTGACGCTCGATCCAAACCGTCACGCCTGCACCTGGAAGGGCGATCAGGTGCGCTTGACGGTCACGGAATTCCTCATCCTTCAGGCGCTCGCCCAGCGCCCTGGCTATGTTAAGAGCCGCGACCAATTGATGGACGCGGCCTATGATGATCAGGTTTATGTCGACGACCGCACCATCGACAGCCACATCAAGCGGCTCCGCAAAAAATTCCGGGACATCGACGACACCTTCGATGCGATCGAAACGCTCTATGGCGTCGGATACCGGTACAACGAAGCCTGATCGGGGCTTTCGCGCGTATCTGAAGTCGCGCATCGCGCGGCTGATCTTCGTCCTGAATTTTGTCGGGCTCGCCATCCTGCTGGTCGGGGTGCTGCTGCTATCGGAGATGCGCGTCGGCTTGACGCAGGCGCAGACGCGAAACTTGCGCACGCAAGGCGAGCTGATCGCCAATCTCCTGATCGAAACCGGCACGGTGCAGGGGGATCCCTTTCCCGCGATCAACGAGCCCGCCGTGCGCGAAGTGTTGCGCCGTTTGCTGCCGCCGGTGGCCGAAGGCGCGCGCGCCGGCGTCGGCCCACGCGTCCGCGTGTTCAGCGCTGATGGCGCGGTCGTCGCCGATACCGACGTGCTCTACGATCGGCTCGAGGAAAATCCGCTGCCGCAGGTGGGCGATGAGCCCAATATCGGCCAATCCATCGAACGCGCCGCGCAAAATGTCGAATATCTGCGGCTCACACCCTGGCGGCCGACCATCACGCTGCAGGAGGCGCAGCAGCGCGCCATGCTGGGCGAGATCGCGGTCGGCCAGCGGCTCAACGAGAATGGCGAGCGCGTCGTCTCGGTCACGCTCCCGATCCGGCGCGTGCACCGTGTGCTCGGCAGCGTCACGGTCGAGAGCGCCGATGTGGAGCGCATTTTGGTGGCCGAGCGCGTCGCGGTGGTGCCGTTCGTGGTGAGCGCGACGCTCGTGATCTTCATCTCCTCGATGCTGCTGACGCTCTTCATCGCGCGCCCGCTCCGCCGGCTAGCAGCCGCCGCCGATCGCCTCCGGCTCACTGGCGCAACGCGTCTCCAACTCCCCGACATCACCAAGCGCAAGGACGAGATCGGCGCGCTCGGCCATTCGCTCGAAGCCATGACCGGCGCGCTCGCCGACCGCATCGACGCCAACGAACGCTTCGCGGCCGACGTCAGCCACGAGATCAAGAATCCGCTCGCCTCGATCCGCTCGGCGGTGGATTCCGTGCTCGCGATCAGCGATCCCGCGCGCCAAGCGCAATTGCTCGGCATCATCGGCCAGGACGTGAAGCGTCTCGATCGTCTCGTGACCGATATCGCCCGCGCCAGCCGCATCGAGGCGGAGACCGCGCGCGGCGATGTCGATCCGGTCGATCTCGGGCGCCTACTCGCCGACCTCACCTCGGCCTACACGCCCGCGCCGGACGAACCCGTTCACGCGCGCGTGGATTTCCGCGGCACCCCCGCCAGCGGCGTCATCGTGATGGGGCAGGAGGGACCGCTCGGCCAAGTCTTCCGCAACCTGATCGACAATGCTCGCTCCTTCAGCCAGGCTGACGGCGTCATCACTGTCTCGATCGACACCGTCCGCACCAAGGACGGCGCCTTCGCCCGGGCCGTGGTTCAAGACCAAGGCCCCGGCATCCCGCCCGACAATCTGGAAACTGTATTCGAGCGCTTCTACACCGAGCGCCCCAAGGGGGCTGCCTTCGGCGGCAATTCCGGCCTCGGCCTCTCCATCGCCCGCCAGATCATCGTCGCGCTCAACGGCCGCATCTACGCCGAAAACGAAAACGTGCCCGGCGAAGCCGGCAAGCCCGCTGGCGCGCGCTTGGTGGTGGAGCTGCCGCTGGCCGGTTCGCGCTGACGCTCCCCCTCCCGCGAGGGGAGGGGCTGGGGGTGGGGTGAATCACCATCCCGCCAGAGTGGCCAGGAGCGAAAATGAGCCGGCGGGGGAGGGCGAGCTTCGCCCCCACCCCTAACCCCTCCCCTTGCGGGGAGGGGGACAGACCGCGCCACTGGAGGAAAGTGACGCAGCTGTGCAGCTTTGGCTTTTCTCGCAGCTGCGAAAGGCTAGAGTGCGCCGAACTGCGGGGGATCGCGGTGCGGGCGGGGGCGGGAGCGAAGCATGATCGGCGTCGTGGTTGTGTCCCACGGCCGCTTGGCGGACGAATTCGTCGCCGCGGCGGAACACGTGCTCGGTACCCAGCGCCAAATGCGCGCGGTGGCCATCGGCCCCCTATGACGATATGGAAGAGCGCCGCACCGATATCCTCGACGCGGTGCGCGCAGTCGATGATGGCGCGGGTGTTGTCATTCTCACCGACATGTTCGGCGGCACGCCCTCGAACCTCGCCATCTCCGTCATCAATCAAGGCAAGATCGAAGTGATCGCGGGGCGTGAATTTGCCGATGCTGGTGAAGCTTGGCGAAGTGCGCGAACGGCTCGATCTCAACGAAGCCGCACGCGCCGCTCAGGAAGCCGGCAAATATTATATCCGCGTCGCCTCGGTTGAACTGGCGGGCGGCGGCTGAAACGGAAACGCGCATGGGGCTGAAGCGCACGCTGCAGATCGTGAATATGCGCGGGACTACATGCTCGCGCTTCGAGAAAGCTCGCCGAACTTGCGCTGACGTTCGATTGCGTCGTCGTCGTGCGCCGCGAGGAAGATGAAGCGGATGCGCGCTCGTTGATGGATCTCATGATGCTGGGCGCCGGCATCGGCAGCGAGATCGAAGTGGAAGCCGAAGGCCCCGGCGCGGAAGCCGCGCTCGACGCGATCGAAGCTTTGGTTGTCGCGAAGTTTCACGAAGGGGAATGACCCCTCTAGCGCTGGTGCACGTGCGCGCCAGGGCGATGACTGAAAGGAATAAAAGTGCAAACCGACAGCATCGAACTGCTCGGCCTGGTCGCCGGGTGCGTCGGTTCGTTCGCCTATCTGCCGCAAGCCGTAAAGATCATCCGCGAACGCCGCGCGCATGACGTCTCGGCGCTGACCTATTCCATGGTGCTGGCCGGCAATGTGCTCTGGATGGGCTACGGCGTGCTGCGCGCATCCCCCGCGATCGTGATCTGGAACGCGGTCGCCGCCGCGATTGCGCTGACAGTGCTGGCGTTGAAGCTCTTTGCAAGCCGCGCGCCGGGCTAGCACACACTTCATCCTCGCCCTTGATGGGCGAGGTGGCCGCGAGCGACTTGTCCGCCGGAGCTTTAGCGAAGGCGGAAGCTCGCGGACGGAGTGGGTGACAGCGCGGTCCCAGTCAGCGGCCACCCACTCAGTCATCGCGCATGCGCGCGCTGACAGCTCGCCCATCAAGGGCGAGCATGGGCGCCTTGTGGGATAGCGCGCACTTCTATCCACGCCGAACCAACGCAAAGCCCCAGCAAATCAGCGCCCCCGCAAAAATCTATCCGACCCATCCGCGACCAGCCGCACAATGCAGCCATGCAATCGGCCCCAATCCTCCAGTCCACACAACCAAGCCCCAGACAAACCTGATCGCCATGGCGCGGTTTTGCCTGCTGGGTCTGGTGCTGGCGCTCATGCCGCTGGCCGCGCGCGCGCCGAAGCGCCGCGTGCTACGGGCGCTCGTAGGCAAGGCGGAGAATTATCTCGAAGCCATAGTGCTCTTGTTGGCCGCTGAACGCGCCACGACACCTTTGCGCGCGCGCAGCACAAAGCGTCCAGCCTCAAACACCGCCAGGCTTTCGCCGCGCCGCGCGCTCCGCGAGCGTGCGCGCCTTCATGCACAAGCTCGGCGTGCGTCTCCGCGGCAAAAGTCTCATCGCGCGCCTTGAGCATGCGCGCGATGTCCTCGCATCGCCGGAAGCCTACATCACGCGCCTCGTCGCGCGCCTCGAACGCGGCCTGCGGGGAGCGTGCTTCATCGCCGCCGCCCCCGCCCGCAATCGAATTTGCGGCCCGCTTTGGGGTGCAAACGCCCGCGCTCGCAGACAGCTCTTAAAAGCGGCCCTCCATGCTCGCCCTCGATGGGCGAGCTGTCAGCGCGCAACGCGCGATGACTGAGTGGGTGGCTGCGCCACTCTTGCAAAACCAAGCCGCCACCCACTCCGTCCGCTTCCGCCTTCGCTAAAGCTTCGGCGGACAAGTCGCGGCCACCTCGCCCATCAAGGGCGAGGATGCGGACGGCATCTTGCTTTTGGAAAAATCACGCGCGGCCAAGCCCGGTCGGCGCGCCAAGAGGCATGCGCGCTAGATCGGGCGCACGCGCCGATCATTCATTGGCCGGCGGTGCGAGCGGTCGCCATGGTGGATCACTTCGGCTACGTCCGCGCAATCGACGCCCTCGCCGCAAACCGGGCAAATGATGTGGTGCTCGAACTCATTAAGCGGCATGTGCGCGTTTTTCGCGCTCGAAGCGCCGCGTGCGTCAACGGTGTGGGGCATGGCTAGAGAAGCCATGCGCATCCGCATTGTTCCGCATGCTTTACGCCTCGTTGGTTAAAGGGCGCCGCGCTTGCGAGATGGGGTTGCAAAATCGGCGCTGGTTTCCGCGCGCGTGAGCGTGACGATGGATTGAATGACGGCGAGCGCGTTCTTGGCGCGGTGATCGACTTCGCGTGCCAGCAGGTCCTGCCGTTCGATCGCGGTTTCGAGCGCGGCCGTGCGTTCGGCGACGCGGCCTTCGAGTTCGTTGTTGAGCCGCTCAAGCAGGCGCGTCTTGCGGTAGAGATCGACGAACACGCGCACCTTGGCGCGGAGAATGCCAGCCACGACCGGCACCGGCACATAATCCACCGCGCCCATTTCATAGCCCTTGAGGCTATCGAGTTCGGTGAGATGAATAGCCGAGATGAAGATGATCGCGGTTTCTTGAAAACGCGGGTGCTCGCGGATCATTTGGGCGAGTTGGAAGCCGTCGAGATCGGGCATGCAGACGTCGATCAGGATAACGGCGATGTCGTTCTTGAGCAGAGTCTCCAACGCTTCTTGCGCGTTGGACGCCTTGAGCAAGGTCTCGCCGAGATCACCGAGGATGATCTCATAGCTCATCAGCTTTGCGGGCTGATCGTCGACGAGAAGAATGTTTGCCTCTGTCTTGCACAATCATGACCTAGCGGTGCAGCCACATGCGCAAGGCTGAGAGCAATTGCTCGGTGTTCACGGGTTTGGCGAGATAATCCGACGCGCCCGCTTCGAGGCACTTTTCGCGGTCGCCCTTCATGGCCTTGGCGGTGAGCGCGACGATGGGCAGGCGGCGATGGGCGGGATTTTCGCGGATCATCTGCATCGTTTCGTAGCCGTCCATCTCGGGCATCATGATGTCCATCAGGACGAGCGCAAGCTCCGGGGTCGATTCGATCAAGTCGATGGCCTCGCGGCCTGTCGTCGCCGCGAGCACGCGCATGCCGCGCCGTTCAAGCAAGCTCGAAAGCGCGAAGATGTTCCGCGCATCGTCATCCACCAGCAGCACGCTGCGGGCCGACGAGGTCTTCGTCCGAGCTGTGCAAACGCTCAAGCATACGCTGCTTTTCCGCCGGCAGATCGGAGACGACGCGGTGAAGGAAGAGGGCGGTTTCATCGAGCAAGCGCTCGGGGGATTCGACGCCCTTCACGACAATGCTGCGCGCCATGGAGTGGAGGCGCGCGTCTTCCTCGGCCGAAAGCTCTTTGCCGGTGAACACGACCACGGGCACGTCCTGGCCGCCTTCCTCGCGCATGCGTTCGAGCACGTCGAAGCCGGTCATGTCGGGGAGCTTCAGATCGAGCACCACGCAGTCCCAATCGTCTTCGCGCAGCGTCTTGAGCGCGGCTTCGCCGGTGCCGGCGGAGGAAATCTCCACGTCGTCATGCGCGATGAGCTCGCGGATGCTCATTTGCTCGGTGGATCGTCTTCCACGACGAGCAGGCGGCGTTTGCGTGCTTTGGAGAAATCGATGACGCGGCCGAGGGCGCCGCTGAGATCGTCGGCGGCGGTGGGCTTGGACATAAAGCCGAACGCGCCGCGTGAAAGGCCGTGCTGGCGATCTTCTTCGAGCGTCAGCATCTGCACCGGAATATGGCGCAGCGTGGGGTCTTGTTTGAGGCGGCTGAGCACAGTCCAGCCCAGCATGTCGGGCAGGAAAACGTCGAGCGAGATCGCGGTCGGCTTGAATTCGCGCGCGAGTTCGAGCGCTTCGGCGCCGGTGATGGCGATCAGCACTTTTAGTCCCTGATCGCGCGCGAGACTGGCGACCACGCTGGCATAGTGGGGATCGTCTTCGACGATGAGCAGCACTTCGTCCGCGGGCTGCACGGTGTCGCGGTCGTCCTGCAAGCGCTCGATAGGGCGGGGCGTGGGGAGCGCTTGGGGACGCGCGGGCGCTGTTGGCGCGACGCGGACGGGCGCGGTGGCGCCGACATAGGAGAGCGGCAGATAGAGCGTGAAGGTCGAGCCTTCGCCGGGCGTCGAGCGCAATTGGATTTCGCCGCCGAGCAGGCCGGCGAGTTCGCGGCTGATGGCGAGGCCAAGGCCGGTGCCGCCATAGCGGCGGCTGGTCGAGGCGTCGGCTTGCTGGAACGCTTCGAAGATGATGCGCTGCTTTTCGAGCGGAATGCCGATGCCGCTGTCGGAGACTTCGAACGCGACGACGGTCGGCGATTGCGACAGCACCGGGTGATCGGCGCTCCAACCTTCTTCGGTGGCGAAGACCTTGAGATTGACGCTGCCGGACTCGGTGAATTTGAAGGCGTTCGAGAGGAGATTCTTCAGCACCTGCTGCAGGCGCTTGGAGTCTGTGATGATGCTGCGGCCGAGCGATTGATCGACCTGCGTGCTGAAGCCAAGCTGCCGATTCTCCGCTTCGTGCTTGAACGGCAGCGCGACGCGGTCGACGAGATTCTGGAAGTAGAGTTCTTCCGCATCGACCGAGACGGTGCCCGACTCGATCTTGGAGAGATCGAGAATATCGCTGATGAGATTGAGGAGATCGGTGCCGGCGCCGTGGATGGTGCGGGCGAAATCGACTTGCTTGGACGTGAGGTTGCCGTCCGGATTGTCGGTGAGCTGCTGGCCGAGAATGAGGATCGAGTTCAGCGGCGTCCGCAGTTCGTGCGACATGTTGGCGAGGAATTCGGACTTGTACTTCGAGGTAAGCGCAAGCTCGGTGGCTTTTTCTTCGAGCGCGCGGCGGGCTTGCTCAAGCTCTTGGTTTTTACGTTCGACTTCGGTGTTGCGTTCGGCAAGCTGCTGAGCCTTTTGGCCCATCTGTTCGTTGGTTTGCTGCAATTCACGCTGTTGGGCTTGCAGCTCGGCGGCGAGCTGTTGGGATTGTTGCAGCAGACTTTCAGTCTGCATCGTCGCTTCGATCGAGTTCAGCACGATGCCGATCGAGGCGGTGAGCTGTTCGAGGAAGGTGGTCTGCAGCTTTGTGAACGCGCCGACGGCGGCGAGTTCGATGACGGCTTTCACTTGGCCTTCGAACAGCACGGGCAGCACGATGATGTTGCGCGGCGGCGAGCGCATCAAAGCCGAGCGGATCGGCACGACATTTTCGGGGATGTCGCTGATCAGCATGCGGCGCTTATCGGCGGCGCATTGGCCGACGAGACCTTCGCCGACTTTGAGGCGCGCTGGATGGCTAAGCTCGCCGTCGTCTGCGTAGGCGGAGAGCAGGCGCAGCGCTGATGCGCCTTCCGTCGAAATCATCTGATAGAGCACGCCCTGGTGCGCATCGACGAGCGGCGCAAGTTCCGAAAGCATGAGGCGGCCGACGGAGGCGAGGTCGCGCTGGCCTTGCAGCATGTTGGTGAACTTGGCGAGATTGGTTTTCAGCCAATCTTGTTCGGTGTTGCGGTCGGTGGTCAGCCGCAAATTGTCGATCATGGTGTTGATATTGTCTTTGAGCTCGGCGACTTCGCCGCGCGCATCGACTTCGATGGTGCGCGTCAGATCGCCCTTGGTCACCGCGGTCGCGACCTCGGCGATGGCGCGCACTTGCGTGGTGAGGTTGGCGGCGAGGAGGTTCACGTTGCCGGTGAGATCCTTCCACGTGCCCGCGGCGCCCGGCACGTTGGCCTGACCGCCGAGGCGGCCTTCGACGCCGACTTCGCGCGCGACGGACGTCACCTGATCGGCGAAGGTCGCGAGCGTGCGCGTCATATTGTTGATGGTTTCGGCGAGCGCGGCGACTTCGCCTTTCGATTTCACGGTGAGATTTTGTTGCAGATCGCCGTCCGCCACCGCGGTCACGACCTTCACGATGCCGCGCACCTGTTCGGTGAGGTTGGCGGCCATGACGTTGACGGTGTCGGTCAAATCCTTCCAGGTGCCGGCGACGCCGGGCACTTGCGCCTGGCCGCCGAGCTTGCCTTCGGTGCCGACTTCGCGCGCCACGCGCGTCACTTCCGAGGCGAAGGCGTTCAATTGGTCCACCATCGTGTTGATGGTGTTTTTGAGTTCGAGAATTTCGCCTTTCACATCGACGGTGATCTTGCGCGAAAGGTCGCCGCGCGCGACGGCGGTGGTGACTTCGGCGATGTTGCGGACTTGCGTGGTGAGGTTGGCCGCGAGCAGGTTCACGTTATCGGTCAAGTCCTTCCAGGTGCCGCCGACGCCGGGCACGACGGCCTGACCGCCAAGGCGTCCATCGGTGCCGACTTCGCGCGCCACGCGCGTCACTTCGCCGGCAAAGGCGTTCAGCTGGTCGACCATGGTGTTCAGCGTTTCCTTCAACAGAAGGATTTCGCCGCGCACATCGACCGTGATCTTCTTCGACAAATCGCCGCCCGCGATGGCGGTGGCGACTTCGGCGATGTTGCGCACCTGGGCCGTGAGATTGCCGGCCATGAAGTTCACATTGTCGGTCAAATCTTTCCAGGTGCCGGCGACGCCTGGCACCTGCGCTTGGCCGCCGAGCTTGCCTTCCGAACCCACTTCGCGCGCGACGCGTGTGACTTCGGATGCGAACGAATTGAGCTGGTCCACCATCGTGTTGACGGTGTTCTTGAGCTCTAGAATTTCGCCCTTCACGTCGACGGTGATCTTGCGGCTCAAGTCGCCGCGCGCGACGGCGGTGGTGACTTCGGCGATGTTGCGGACTTGCGATGTGAGGTTGCCGGCCATTGAGTTGACCGAGTCGGTCAAATCTTTCCACGTGCCCGCAACGCCTGGCACTTGCGCTTGGCCGCCGAGCTTGCCTTCGGACCCCACTTCGCGCGCCATCCGCGTCACTTCGCCGGCGAAGCGGTTGAGCTGGTCGACCATGGTGTTGAGCGTTTCCTTCAGCTGAAGGATTTCGCCGCGCACATCGACGGTGATTTTGCGTGACAAATCGCCATTGGCGATCGCGGTTGCGACTTCGGCGATGTTTCGCACTTGGCCGGTCAAGTTGCCGGCCATCGAGTTCACGTTGTCGGTCAAATCTTTCCAGGTGCCGCCGACGCCCGGCACCACGGCTTGGCCGCCGAGCTTGCCTTCGGTGCCAACTTCGCGCGCGACGCGCGTGACTTCCGCCGCGAAGGCGTTGAGTTGGTCGACCATGGTGTTGAGCGTTTCCTTCAAGAGAAGGATTTCGCCCGAGGCGTCGACGGTAATCTTCTTGGAGAGGTCGCCCTTGGCGACGGCGGTGGCGACTTCGGCGATGTTGCGGACCTGGCCCGTGAGGTTCGAGCCCATCGAGTTCACGGAATCAGTCAAATCCTTCCACGTGCCGCCGACGCCGCGCACAACGGCTTGGCCGCCGAGCTTGCCTTCGGTGCCAACCTCGCGCGCGACGCGCGTCACTTCCGAAGCGAAGGCGTTCAGCTGGTCGACCATCGTGTTGATGGTTTCCTTCAGCTGCAGAATTTCGCCCTTCACGTCGACGGTAATTTTCTTCGACAAGTCGCCGTTGGCGATGGCGGTCGAGACGTCGGCGATGTTACGGACTTGCGCCGTCAGGTTCGACGCCATCGAGTTCACGGAATCGGTCAAATCCTTCCAGGTGCCGGCGACGCCCAGCACGTTCGCTTGCCCGCCCAGCATGCCCTCGGTGCCGACTTCGCGCGCCACGCGCGTCACTTCGCCGGCGAAAGCGTTGAGCTGGTCGACCATGGTGTTCATGGTCTCTTTGAGTTCGAGAATTTCGCCCGAGACGTTGACGGTGATCTTCTTCGACAAATCGCCGCCCGCGATGGCGGTGGCCACCTCAGCGATGTTGCGGACTTGGCCGGTGAGGTTGGAGGCCATGAAGTTGACGTTGTCGGTGAGGTCTTTCCAGGTGCCGGCGACGCCTGGCACCGCTGCTTGACCGCCGAGTTTGCCTTCGGTGCCGACTTCCTTCGCAACGCGCGTCACTTCCGAAGCAAACGAGTTCAATTGGTCCACCATGGTGTTCATGGTGTCTTTGAGTTCAAGAATTTCGCCGCGCACATCGACGGTGATTTTGCGGCTCAAATCGCCGCGCGCCACGGCGGTGGTGACTTGCGCTATGTTGCGGACCTGGTCGGTGAGGTTGCCGCACATGGCGTTGACCGAGTCCGTCAAATCCTTCCAGGTGCCGGCAACGCCCGGCACGATGGCTTGGCCGCCGAGCTTGCCGTCGGTGCCGACTTCGCGCGCCACGCGCGTCACTTCCGATGCGAAGGAGCGCAACTGATCCACCATTGTGTTGATGGCTTCTTTCAGCTGCAGAATTTCGCCGCGCACGTCGACGGTGATTTTCTTGGACAAGTCGCCGTTCGCCACGGCGATGGTGACTTCGGCGATGTTGCGGACCTGGGCGGTCAAGTTGTCCGCCATCGAGTTCACGGATTCGGTGAGGTCTTTCCAGACACCCGTCACTTCGCGGACTTGCGCTTGGCCGCCGAGCTTGCCCTCGGTGCCGACTTCGCGCGCCACGCGGGTCACTTCGGAAGTGAACTCGCGAAGCTGGCGGATCATGGTGTTGACGATTTTCGCCGAGCGCAGGAATTCGCCCTTGAGCGGGCGGCCATCGACTTCGAGGCGCACGGTCTGCAGCAGATCGCCTTGCGCGACGGCGGCGATGGCGCGCGTGACTTCGTTGGTGGGCCAGAGGAGGTCGTCGATCAAAGTATTGACCGAGCCTTCCATCTCGCCCCAGGCGCCGGTGCGCGCCGCGAATTTCACGCGCTGGCGCGTGCGGCCTTCGCGGCCGACGGTTTCGCCGACGCGCTCAAGTTCAGTCGCCATGCGTTGGTTGGCGGCGACGATTTCGTTGAAGGTGTCGGCGATCTTGCCGACGATGCCGACTTGGTCGCCGGCGAGGCGGACGGAAAAGTCGCCCACTTTCATGGCTTGCAGCGCGTAAAGCAGATCGCGCAAATCTTCGGTGGAGACGGGCTGGGCAGCGGACGATGTGCTGGAAAGGGAGGCGTCGTCCTCCGTTTTCCGGGTCCGCACCGCTTGCGTCTTCATGTCCATACCCGCGCTCCCGCAACGCCGAGACGGACTTTGTTACGAACCGCCGGCGCGCGCCGCGCCCAAGGGAGCCATGGTTCGATCACGGGAGACCGTCCGCCCACACTCCCGCTGAGGTTCCCAACGCGCCGTAGCCGGGTCCGGTTCCCGCCTCGATTTGGAGAATTTTTCGCTTTGTTTCAGGGCGAGCGTGGGCTGGCGGGGCGCCCGCGCCGCGTGCGGCGGTTGGCGCCTGGGGGCTGATCTGGCATGAAAGCGGGGGTTGAGACGGGGGCGGACATGGCGACCGGCACGGGCGCTGAGGCGGTCCCCGGAGGAAGCGGGCAGAGCTTCGCCGAGGCGCATCAGGCCATGTTGGCCGATCGCACCCTGCAATTTCAGTTCACGGACTTTAAGCCGCCCGAGCCGCCGGAATGGCTTGGACCGTTTGGGCGTTGGCTGGCCTCGCTGGCGCCGTATCTTCAGTATGTGTTCTGGGGCGGCGTTTTAGTGCTCGCGGCTCTGGTGCTGTTCGTGGTGGGGCGCGAGGCGCTGCGCCGGCTGCCGCGCCGCAAGAAGAAGGACGAAGGCGCCGCCGAGCCAGAGGTCGTCGATGTGCGGCCGACGCATGTGCAGGCGCGCGCGCTCTTGGAGGAGGCCGATCGGCTGGCGCGCGAAGGCAAGTACAGCGAAGCGGCGCGCGTGCTGCTCCATCGCAGCATCGAAGACGTGCAGCGCAATTTCCCGGTCGCGATCAGCGTGGCGATGACAAGCCGCGAGATTTCGCAGCTTGAGCGGATGTCCGCGCGGGCGCGCGAGGTGTTCTCGCGCATCGCGCAGGCGGTGGAGCTCAGCCTGTTCGGTGAACGCGCGCTCAATGCGGCGCAATATCAGGAATGCCGCCAGATTTATGAGAGCTTCGCGTTCGATGGCGGCAAACGATGAAGCCGATCGATGCGCCCGCGCGGGCGCCGAAAGCGGGCGGCGTCTTCTCGGTCAAGGTCGTGATCGCGCTGCTGCTGGTCGGCGTGTTCTCGTTCTCGTCGTTCTTCGCGCTTTCGGCGTTCGAGCCTGATCTCACCAGCGGGGACGATGGACGTGCGCATGCTTTGTCGCGCTCTGCCGTCGGTTATGCGGCGGCGGCGCGTTTGGCGCGGGCGCGCGGCGCGATCGTGAATGTGAGCCGCCAGCCGGCGGGCGAGTTGGATGACCCCGCGCTCACGGTGCTGGCGCCCGAAGCGCCGGTGACGGCCGAGCAGCTCGACGCTCTCTCGCATCAGCGCGTGCTTTTGGTCTTGCCGAAATGGGCGGTGATACCGGCGCCCAATCATCCGGGCTGGGTGCAGCGGCTCGCGATTGCGCCGGACGCGAGCGTTGCGATGCTGTTGTCCGAAGTGGCGCCGAAGGCGGGCATTGCGCGTGCGGAGGGGCAAGGGCGCAGCAATGTGCGCTTCGATGGCGCGATTGGGCCGAAAGGCGAGACCTTGCAGACCGGCGCTGTCACCAGCTTGCAAACGCTTTATGGCGAAGGGCTGACGCCTGTCGTGGTCGCCGAAGACGGGCGGATGATCTTGGCGCAGCTGGCCGATCGGCCGGTCTATGTGCTGGCCGATCCAGATTTTCTGAACACGCAGGGCATTGCCGATATCGACAATGCGCGTGTCGGTATGGCGGTGCTCGACGCTTTGCGCGGCGACAATGAAACGATTGTGTTCGATGTTTCGATGAACGGTTTTGCGCGCACGCGCAGCTTGCTGCGCCTGGCGTTTCAGCCGCCCTTTCTGGCCGCGACTCTCAGTCTCGCCGCCGCCGCCGCATTGCTTGCTTGGCGGGCGGTGGCGCGGAGCGGGCCGCAAGCGCCGCCGCGCCGCGCTATTGCGCTGGGCAAACGCGCGCTCGCGGAAAATTCCGCCGCGCTCATTCGTCTGGCGCGCCGTGAGCACAAAATGGGCTGGGGCTATGCGATGATGACGGGGGCGGGATTGCTCGATCTCTTCGGCCTTGGGCGCAGCGAGGGCGAGCAGACCATGGCGGTGCTCGACCGTGTCGCCGCCGCGCAAGGCGTTGAACAGAAATTTTCCGAACTGGCCAGCGAAGCGGCCGCTGCTGAAACCGGCGCGCAGGTGCTCACCGCCGCGCGCAAATTACACTCATGGAAAGAGGAGATGCTCCGTGCAACTCGCTGAACTCCGCGCGCTCGCGGATCGCATACGCGCCGAAGTGGGCAAGGCCGTGATCGGGCAATCCGATACGGTGAGCTTGATGCTGACGGCTTTGTTCGCCGGCGGCCACGTCTTGCTCGAAGGCGCGCCGGGCACGGCCAAAACGCTGCTGGCGCAATGCTTCGCGCACACGCTCGATCTGCAGTTTGGCCGCGTGCAGTTCACGCCGGACCTGATGCCGGGCGATATCCTGGGCTCGAACCTGTTCAACTTTCAGACCAACGCGTTCTCGCTGACCAAAGGCCCGATCTTCTGCGACGTGCTGCTCGCCGACGAAATCAACCGCACGCCGCCGAAGACGCAAGCGGCTCTGCTCGAAGCAATGCAAGAGCGCGGCGTGACGCTCGATGGCATCCGCCACGCGCTCTCGCCGCGCTTTACCGTGATTGCGACGCAGAACCCGATTGAGCAGCAGGGCGCTTATCCCTTGCCGGAAGCGCAGCTCGACCGCTTCTTGTTCAAGCATATCCTTGCTTACCCGAGCGCCGAGGAAGAGCGCCGCATCGTCGCGCAGCACGGCATGCGCACGCGCGCGCCTGATCCGGTGAGCCTCGGCGTACAGAAGGTGGCGAGCGGCGCCGAGCTGCAAGCGGCGGCGGAAGCGGCCGCGCAGACGCGGCTGACGGATGAGGTGATCGATTATGTGGTGCGCATCGTGCGCGCCACGCGTGAGGGCGCGGCGTTTGAGCTTGGCGCTTCGCCCCGCGCAGCCGCGATGCTGGCCGCCGGCGCGCGCGCGCGAGCGGCGCTTGATGGCCGCGACTATGTGATCCCGGATGATGTGAAGGCGCTCGCATTGCCGGCATTGCGGCACCGCGTTTTGCTTTCGCCCGCGGCGGAGATCGAGGGACGCACGACGGATGCCGCGCTTTCGGCGATCTTAGAGCAGACACAAGCGCCGCGATGAGCGTTTTGCCGACCAGCCGCGCGATTTTGCTCGCCGCTCTGGGCGCGCCGTTGTCGTTGCTGATCGCGGCGACGACGCCGGGCTTGTGGCCCGTTGGTCCGGCGTGGGCGCTCGCGATTATTGCGCTGGTGGTGGTGGATTCGGTGCTGGCGGCGTCGGGCTCCAAGCTCAAGGTCGCGCTCGATGCGCCGCGCATCGCGGGCATTGGCGGCGGCAATATTCCCGCGCGCGTGCTGATGGCGTTTGGCTTGGGGAAGGGACCGCGCGCGGCGAGCGTGCAGCTCGAGGTGGATTCCCTGCTGATCGCGCGCCCCGCCAGCAGCACCGCCGCAATCGCGCAAGGCGATGGCGCGGCGGCGTTTGAGCTGGAGCCCGTGCGGCGCGGCGAAGCGCGGCTTGAAAGCGCGTTTCTGCGTTGGCGCGGGCCGATGGGGCTCGCATGGCGCCAGCGCACCGAGCCGCTCGATGCGAAGATCGCCATCACGCCCGATCTCGGCGCGATCGAGCGCGAAGCGCAGAAACTTTTCTCGCGCACCATGATCCACGGCATCAAGCCGCTGCGTGACCGCGGCGATGGCTCTGAGTTTGACGCGCTCACCGAATTTCAGCCGGGCATGGATCGGCGGCTAATCGATTGGAAGCAGAGCGGGCGCCATCGCAAGCTGCTCGCGAAAGAAGTGCGCGCCGAGCGCAACCACCAGATCGTGTTCGCGATCGATACAGGGCGGCTGATGTGCGAGCCAGTGGCGGGCGCGCCGCGTGTGGATTGGGCGCTGAACGCTTCGCTGATGCTGACTTATGTGAGCTTGAAGCTCGGGGACCGCGTGAGCTTCTTTGGCTTCGATGCGCGCCCACATCTGGCGACCGGCTTTGTCTCCGGCGCAGGCGCGTTCACGCAGATGAAGGCGCTGACGGCGCGGCTCGACTATTCCACCGAGGAAACCAATTACACGCTTTCGCTCTCGACGCTCGCCGAGCGCTTGCAGCGGCGCTCCATGGTCGTGGTGTTCACCGATTTCGCCGACACCATCAGCGCCGAGCTGATGATGGAAAATCTTACGCGGCTGTCGCGGCGGCATATGCTGGTGTTCGTGGCGTTTCGCGATGAGGAGCTGGAGAGCCTCCGCGAAGGCGCGCCGGAAAGCTCGGATGATGTCTCGCGCGCCGTGATTGCGCATCAATTGCTGCGCGAACGCAGCATCGTGCTGGCGCGGCTGCGGCGCCTCGGCGCGCATATCGTGAACGCGCCGGTGGAGCGGCTGGGGCCAGAACTGGTGCGGGCATACGATCAATTGCGGCGGCAGGAGCGCATCTGATGGCCGATGGCGCGCTCCGCAGTCTGCGCTTCCGCAAGGAACGGGAGGAATCCTGGCGGCGTCTGGAGGAATTGCTCGCGCGCGTGGAGCGGCGTTCGGCCACGAGCCTCAGCGATGAGGACATGCTGGCGATCCCGTCGCTCTATCGCGCCGCTCTCTCTTCGCTCTCCGTGGCGCGGGCGACATCGCTTGACGCAGCGCTGATCGAGTATCTCGAAGCTTTGTGCGCGCGGGCGTATTTCTTCGTTTATGGCGCGCGCACGAGCTTGTTGGAGCGCGTCGGCAGCTTCTTCGTGCGCGATTGGCCTCAGGCCGTGAGAGAGCTCTGGCGTGAAACGCTCGTGGCGCTCCTCCTCATGATCGTCGGCGTCTTCGTTGGATATATGCTGGTCGCGAACGATCCCGATTGGTTTCGCGCCTTCGTGCCGGAGGGCGCCATCGGCGACCCGATGGCTTCGCGTGAAGCCCTGAACGAATCCCTGCACGCGCCTATTGACGGCCCAAACGGCCTTAGCGTGTTCGCGACGTTTTTGTTCACGCACAATGCACAAGTGGCGCTGCTCGCTTTTGCGCTCGGCTTTGCGCTTTGCGTGCCGACGGCGATGCTGCTCATTTCCACAGGCATCAGTCTTGGGGCGATTTTCGCGTTATTTGTTTCGCGCGGACTTGGGCTGGAGATAGCAGGCTGGATTTTTATTCATGGCGTAACCGAGTTGTTCGCGATCTGTCTGGCGGGCGCTGCGGGTTTTCGCATCGGGTGGTCGATTGCGTTTCCCGGCGCGCTTTCTCGAATGGCAGCGGCGGCGCGCGCGGGCCGTTTAGGCGGCGTTGTCATGATTGGCGTCGTGGTGATGCTGTTCTTCGCGGGACTGTTGGAGGGCTTCGGGCGCCAGCTCATCGTGCTCGACTGGGTGCGCGGCGCGATTGCGCTGACCAGCGCAACCGTTTGGGGCGTCTACTTCTACCTGTTTGGCAGGAGCAAGAGCGTTGGTTGAGGCGAGCCTGGACCCTCAAGCTCGTTCGTTGGTCACGCCCGAGGGCGTCGATCTTCGCGTTCGGCTCGCCAGCGCTGGTGAGCGCGCCACCGCGCTTTTGATCGATTTGGCTATCATGCTAGGAATCTTGATTGCCGTTTCAATTGCAAGCGCAGCCGCTGCTTGGCAGCTTCACGTTGGCGACGGCGGTGAGTTGGCAAACGAAATGGTCGGCGTGGTCTGGCTGTTGCTGGCGTTCATCTTGCGCACCTTCTATTTCACTTTGATGGAGTGCGGTTCGCGCGGCGCCACCTTCGGCAAGCGCATCATGGGCGTGCGCGTGGCGTCGCGCGAAGGCGGCCCGTTGCGCGCTGACGCGGTGGTCGCGCGCAATGCGATGCGTGAGCTTGAACTCTATCTGCCGATGATCGCGATATTGCTGTCGATATTCAGCCGTGGCGAGCAAGTGAGTTCATGGATCGCGCTTTGCGGCGTCATCTGGTGCGGGATATTCTTGCTGTTTCCGTTCTTCAACCGCGATCGCTTGCGCGCCGGCGATCTCATCGCGGGCACATGGGTGCTCAAAACGCCAAAGCAGAAACTGCTGCCCGATCTCGCCAGCGAGCAGGCGCGCGATGAGCGTTTTGCGTTCACTGAGGCGCAGTTCAGCGTTTATGGTGTGAAGGAACTGCAGGTGCTGGAGACCGTGCTGCGCAGCGCCGATGGCGAAGTGATGCTCGCCGTGGCCGACCGTATCCGCACCAAGATTGCGTGGCAGCGCGCGCCGCTAGAGGCCGATTTCGATTTTCTGAACGCCTATTATGCCGGGCTGCGGCGGCGGCTGGAGCAGAAGCTGCTGTTTGGCGTCCGTAAGCGCGACAAGTTCGACACCGGCGCCGCCTGACGCTTTGACGTTGCGGCGCGACGTTTCCGCGGCCATAATGTTAGCGCTCACAAACGATCCGGGCAGCGCCTTGCGCTGACTTGGGCGGCCGAGGGAGGAATAAATGTCTGCACTGCGTGTGTTGGCCGCGGCGGCGTTCGCGCTGGTCTTGAATGGTTGCGCGGCGGGGACGGGGGCGGGGCCTGTCTCGCTCGGCGCGTTCACCGAACATGGCGATATCGGCGAGACGGCGATCGATGGCGCGGTTGCGTATGATGCGGCCGCCGGCACGTATCGTGTGAGCGCGAGCGGCGCGAACATCTGGGCCAACACCGACGCGTTTCAGTACGTCTACACGCAGCGCTCCGGCAACCTGCACGTCGCCTCTGACATCACATGGATAGGTCAAGGCACCGACCCGCATCGCAAGGCGGGGCTGATGATCCGCCAGAATCTCACGCCCGGGTCGCCCTATATCGACGTCATGGTGCACGGCGATGGGCTGACCTCGCTGCAATATCGCGAAGTGCAGGACGGGCCCACCTATCAGATTTCCAGCAATGTCTCCGGCCCGCGCCGCGTGCGGCTCGAATATGAAGACGGCTTTGCGTACATGTCCGTCTCTGGTCCCGATGGCGCGCTCCATCATGCGGGCGGCAATTATCGCCTGGCGCTGGAAGGCCCTTATTATGTGGGCTTGGCGGTTTCCGCGCATAACAACACGCTAAGCGAGACGGCGGTGTTTTCCAATGTCGAGATGAACGTGCCGACCTTGGCGCACATCGCCGACACGGGCTATCCCGCGCAGGTCGAGGCTACCTTGGAGGTGATGGAGGTTAGCAATGCTAACCGCCGCGTAGTGCGGCACTTCAACAGCAAGATCGAGGCGCCGAACTGGACGCGGGATGGCTCGTCGCTGGTGTATAACGCGGGCGGGCTGATCTATCGCATTCCGGTCGCGGGCGGTGAGCCGAGTGTGATCAACACCGGCAATCGCACGAAGAACAACAACGACCACGGCCTTTCGCCGGACGGCACGCAGCTGATCATTTCCGATCAAACCGAAGCCGACAATATTTCGCGCATCTATCTCTTGCCGATCACCGGCTCGGATAATCCGCAGCTGGTCGTCGGCCACCCAACCGCGCGCTCCTACTGGCACGCCTGGACGCCCGATGGGCGCACCATCGCCTACACCGCGAGCCGACCTGAATCGGGCACGGACGATTACGACATCTACGCCAAGGATCTCGCGGGCGGGCCTGAGCGCAATCTCACGCACACGATGGGTCTCGATGATGGCCCCGAATACACGCCCGATGGCCGCTACCTCTATTTCAACTCGACGCGCACTGGGCACATGCAGATTTGGCGCGCCAATGCGGATGGCTCCAATCCCGAACAGGTCACCAATGATCCAACCTATCGCGATTGGTTTCCCCACTTCTCGCCGGATGGCCGCTGGATCGCGTTCGTGTCGTTCTATGCCGACGACATTCCGCTCACCGATCACCCGCCAAACCGCAGCGTGATCCTCCGCATCATGCCGACCGACGGCAGCGCGCCGCCGCGTATCCTGACGCGCCTGTTCGGCGGCCAAGGCACGATCAATGTGCCGTCCTGGTCGCCCGATAGCCGTTCGATCGCGTTCGTGAGCTATCGGTTGGTGCGTTGAGATTTTCCGTCCCTCCCCGTGAGGGGAGGGTGTCACGGCATAGCCGTGACGGGTGGGGCGGCAGCGCCGTGTTTGCAGGTTTCGCGCAGCCGCCCCATCCCCCTCGCGGGGAAGGACGGAAGTGCGTCAGAGCGTCTTCGCGGTTTCCAACAAACGATCCAGCAGCGCGTCGAGCGTCTGCTTGTCGCGCGCCCCCAAAGTCGCAAGCAAACGCCGCTCGCACTCCAACGCCACCGGCGCGATTTGCGCATGCACGGCGGCGCCCGCGGCGGTGAGTTCCAACGGCTGACGGCGCGCATCGTCAGGATCGGCGCGCGCGGCGACACGCTTGGCGGCGACCAGGCGCGAGACGGCGCGCGAGATCGCGACTTTGTCCATGTCCGTCGCTTCGGCGATTTCCTTCGCGGTAAGTCCGGGGCGGCGGCCGAGCACGGCGATGACGCGCCATTCCGGGATCGTGAGGTCGAAAGCGTCAGCGTAACGCTGCGCGATGGCGCGGCTGACGCGGTTGGAGAGGATCGAGAGCCGATAGGGCAAGAAATCTTCCAGCACGAGCAGGTCGCGCGCGGGGCGGCGGGAACGGACGCTTGTCATCAGTTACAAATGAAACTAATACGGAGAGAAGCGCAAGCGTCCAGGTGACCTCATGGCTGACCTCTTCGAAAACCCGATCGGCACGGACGGTTTCGAGTTCGTGGAATTCACTTCGCCCAAGCCTCAGGAGCTGGCGAACTTCTTCGAGATGTTCGGGTTCACGGCGGTGGGCAAGCATCGCTCCAAGAACGTGCTCCACTACAAGCAGGGCGACATCAATTTCATCCTCAATATGGAGCCCGCTGGCCATCCGGCGGAGTTTCGCGAGCGTCACGGCTCGAGCGCCAACGCGATGGCGTTTCGCGTGAAAGATGCGGCGAAGGCTTTCGAAGAGGCGATCCGGCGCGGCGCAGAGCCGGTGGATTCGCCGATCGGCCCGATGGAGCTTGATATTCCCGCGATCAAGGGCATCGGGGGCGCGCATCTTTATCTGGTCGACCGTTATGGCGCGCAGAGCATCTATGATGTGGACTTCCGCCCGATCGAAGGCGCGGCCCCCGCGAAGAACGATGCGGGGCTCACTTATCTCGATCACCTCACGCACAATCTGTTTCGCGGCAATATGGGCAAGTGGGCGGATTATTACGAACGCATCTTCAATTTCCGCGAGATCCGCTATTTCGACATCGAGGGCAAGGTCACGGGGCTTGTCTCAAAGGCGATGACGAGCCCCTGCGGCAAAATCCGCATTCCGCTCAATGAAAGCCGCGACGACCAATCGCAGATCGAGGAATTTCTGCGCGATTATCGCGGCGAGGGCATTCAGCACATCGCGCTCGGCACCGACGATATTTATGCGAGCGTCGAGGCGCTGCGCGCGCGCGGCGTCGCGTTCCAACATTCGCTCGACACTTATTATGAAGGCATTGGCCAGCGTGTGCCGAGTCATGGTGAAGATATCGAGCGCTTGCAGGAGAACGATATCCTGATCGATGGCGCGCCGACTCAAGGGCAGGGGTTGTTGCTGCAGATTTTCACGCAGAACGCGGTCGGGCCGATCTTCTTTGAACTCATCCAGCGCAAAGGCAATGAAGGCTTCGGCGAAGGGAACTTCAAGGCGCTGTTTGAATCGATCGAGCTCGACCAGATTCGTCGCGGCGTGCTCAAGGATGCGAGCTGATGGCACAAAATCGCGCTTTGGCCGTTGACGCTTCAGGCCCGCTTTGCGGCGTTTGGCTTGGAGCCTGTCATGCCCTCTTTTGCGATTTATGCGATCGGATTTCTGGTTTTGCTCGGTGGACTCGCTTATGGCGCGTTCCTGCTCAACGTGCCGCAGCAATGGATTTTGGTTGGTGCGCTGGTGATGCTCGGTCTTGGCATCACAACGGGCGTGGTGAAGACGCGGCAGAAAGACGTGCCCGACCAATAAGCGCGAACCTAAGCGCTTTCCCTTTGGGAGGCGCTTATGGCCGCGCTTAACGGCATTCACCATGTCGCGTATCGCTGCCGCGACGCCAAGGAAACCGTGGAATTTTATCGCGACGTGCTCGGCATGGATTTCATGCTGGCGTTCGCGGAAGATCATGTGCCGTCGACCGGCGCGTATGATCCTTACATGCACGTCTTCCTTGATGCGGGCGCGGGCAATGTGCTGGCCTTCTTCGAGCTTCCCGAACAAACCGCGATGGACCGTGACCGCAACACACCCGAATGGGTGCAGCATATCGCGTTTAAAGCGGACAGCGTCGAGGCGCTCCTTGAAGCAAAGGCGCGCGCGGAGGCGCATGGGCTCGACGTGCTGGGGCCGACCGATCACGGCATTTTCAAATCGATCTATTTCTTCGATCCCAACGGCCATCGCGTCGAACTCGCCGCCGATACCGGCACTGACGCGGAAATCGCCGAGCTGAAACGCGTCGCGCCCGCGATGCTGGAAGAGTGGAGCCGCACCAAGAAGGCGCCGCAACACGCGGCATGGCTGCACGAGAAAGCGCGCGCCGCGCACGCCAAGACGCGGCTCGGCGAATGAGCGGGCTGGCGCTCTACGACTATTGGCGCTCCTCGGCGGCGTATCGTGTGCGGATCGGGCTGAAGCTCAAGGGCGTCGAGTATGACGCGCTGCCGATCAACATCCTGCCCGGCAAGGACGAGCAGTTCGGCGCCGATTTCACCGCGAAAAACCCGCAAGCGCGCGTGCCGGCTTTGGAGACGGGGCAGGGCATGCTCACGCAATCGCTCGCGATCCTGGAATGGCTCGACGAGACCTATGTCGTTCCGCCGTTTCTGCCGAGCGATCCGTGGAAGGCTGCGCAAGTGCGCGCCTTCGCGCAGACTATTGCGTGCGACATTCATCCGCTCAATAATCTCGCCGCGATCGGGCGTCTGCGTTCTCAGTTGGGCGCCGACGATGCGGCGATCGCGTCCTGGTTCGTGCACTGGATCGCGCGTGGCTTTGCCGCGCTGGAGACGGAGCTTAGTCGCGCACACGCGACGGCGTTCGCGTTCGGCGATACGCCGACCCTGGCCGACATCTGCCTCGTGCCGCAGATGGCCAACGCGCGGCGCTACAAAATGGACCTCTCGCCATATCCGCGTCTTCTCGCTATCGATGAAACGGCGCGCGCCCACCCAGCCTTCGCCGCGGCCGCGCCCGAGATGCAGAAGGACGCCATAAAAAAATGAAGCTCGCATCGCTGAAGCATGGCCGCGACGGGCGGCTGGTTGTGGTGACGGACGATCTGGCTTGGTGTGCCGAAGCGCCGCGCGCTGTGCCGACCTTGCAAGCCGCGCTCGACGATTGGACGCACGCGGAGCCGCATTTGCGCGCGCTGGCCGAGAGTTTGGAGCATGGCGCGATACCGCGCATGCGTTTTCATGAACGCGAGGCCGCATCGCCGCTGCCGCGCGCGTATCAATGGGCCGATGGTTCGGCCTATGTGAGTCACGTCTCGCTGGTGCGCCAGGCGCGCGGCGCGAAAATGCCGGAGAGCTTTTGGACCGAGCCCTTGATGTATCAAGGTGGTTCGGATGCGTTCTTGGGTCCGCGCGATGCGATCCCGCTGGGCGATGAAAGCTGGGGCTGCGATTTCGAGGCGGAAGTTGCGGTGATCGTCGATGATGTCGAGATGGGCATTGGCGCGGAAGCGGCGCGCGAACGCATTCGGCTGGTGATGCTCGCCAACGATGTGAGCTTCCGCAATCTCATTCCAGGCGAATTGGAAAAGGGCTTCGGCTTTTTTCAGTCGAAGCCATCGTCGGCTTTCTCACCTGTCGCGGTCACGCCGGAGAAACTGGGCGATGCGTGGCGTGATGGAAAGCTCCATCTGCCGCTGCATTCTTCGATCAACGGCGCGCCGTTTGGCGCGCCCGACGCGGGCGAGGACATGACGTTCGACTTCGGCGCGCTGATCGCGCACGCGGCCAAAACGCGCCCGCTCGGCGCGGGCGCGATCATTGGTTCGGGCACGGTGTCCAATCGCGGTGAAGATGGCGGGCCGGGCAAACCGATCGCGAAGGGCGGGCGCGGCTATTCGTGCATCGCCGAGCAGCGCATGATCGAGACGATCGAGGCTGGCGCGGCGAAGACCGCGTTTTTGAAGGTTGGCGATTTGATCGAGATCGAGATGCGCGACGCGCGGGGACATTCGATCTTTGGGCGGATAGCCCAGCACGTCGGGCAGTAGAGAAGCGTTCGCGCCACCTCTCTCCACTTCCCGGATGATCGCGCAGCGATCAGTCCGGGACCTATAAACACGGGACGCCCAAACGACGCGCGCGATCTGCGACGCCTGCGATCATGGATCCCGGACTTGGCGCTGTGCGCCAATCCGGGAAATGGAAGGGTGGGGTGGGTTGAGCCTAAGGCGCCGCGCGCTTATCTCTCGCCCATGACCACCCGCACCATCAAAGCGCAGCACGCGGCGATCCGCGACGATATTGGCGAACTCACCACGCGCCGGCCAGTGCCTGGGCCGCGCGTCGAGCAGGTCGATCCGTTTCTCTTCCTCAATCACCACGGCCCGCAGATTTATCCGCCGAACAATCGCGGCCTGCCGTTCGGACCCCATCCGCATCGCGGTTTCGAGACGGTGACGTTCATTCTCGACGGCGATCTTGGGCACTATGATAGCGGCGGGCATGAAAGCGTGATCCGCGCCGGCGGCGTGCAATGGATGACGGCGGGATCGGGCCTGGTGCATGCCGAGCTTTCGCCGCCGACGTTCAAGCGCGATGGCGGGCCGCTGGAGATACTGCAGCTATGGGTGAATCTGCCGTCGCGGCTGAAATTCGCAAAGCCGGCTTATGTGGGGCTGCAGCGCGAGGATATTCCGAGCGTGGCGCTGGATGGCGCGGAGCTGAAGCTGATCTCTGGCGAGATCGGCGGCGTTGCCGGGCCGGTGCATTCGCTGATCGGGCTCTTCATGGCGACGGTGTCGTTCAAGGCTGGCGCGCGCGTGACGCTGCCGGCGCCGCGCGGGCGCAATGTGTTTTTCTATGTGGTGCGCGGCGCGTTCAAGGTTGCGGGCGAGGATGTGGCGGCGTGGCGTTTGGTTGAGTTCAATGATGATGCTGATGCGGTTGAGATTGAAGCGCTGGAGGATGGGCTCATCCTCTATGGTCATGGCGAACCATTGCGCGAACCTGTGTTCGCGCACGGGCCGTTCGTGATGAACACGCGCGAGGAAATCGTGCAAGCGATCCAGGATTATCAAGCCGGGAAGTTCGGCCCGCCGCCGGCGGTGTGAGGCTATGCGAGCCCTCAATTATGAGCGAATGACATTGAGCGCTCGTACCCTATCGCTTCATAGGACCAGCCGAGAACGCTTCCGTCATCGGCCACGTAGATGAAGAGCGGGATTCGCCAGGGGTTGAGCGCCTCGATGCTGGTGAAGCCATATGCGATGATCTTGGTCCCGACGGGCAACGTATTGATGAGATTTTCCGGCGTGGCGTGGACATAGGCCCGCCAGTTCTCGCGCGGATATCCATTGCTGATCGGATCGCCCGGTCCCTGTTGCAAGAAGTGGAACGCAAAATCCTCCGGACCAAACGCGGCGACCACGGCGGATTGTGTCGTGAGGGAAGGCAGCATGGCCACGACGCGATCGAGCCGCATGTCGGGCCGATAGGGTTTGTTGTTCTTGTGCGCACATGCGGCGAGAAGCGCGAGGAGGGCGCCGGGCAGAAAGGCGCGCCGGAGGAGAAGATTGCTCGTCATACCGGCGCGGCTTTTGATCCCCTTCCACCACGCAGTGCATACTCTTGCGTGCCTTGGGTGTACACGCGGTCTGTCTCCAGCACCGCGGCCGTTGCGTATTGAAAGCCTGGCTTGAGCGATGCGTAGATCATGTCGAACGGGCGATCGACGGTTTCGTGGATCAGGTGCTGGAAGCTGTCGATCACGAAATAGGTCTGCTGCAGATCGGAGATCATGTAATCAGTGCGCATCACGCGGTCGACATTGAGGTGCAAGCGGTTGGGCGAGCGGCCTTCGAGCGCGAAGATGCATTCCTCCGCCGATGACACGATGCCGGCCCCGTAGATGCGCAAGCCCTCGCGCGTTTCCATCAGGCCGAATTCCACCGTGTACCAATAGAGCGCGCCGAGCGCTTTCAGGCGATTGAACTTCAGCGCCTTCCAGCCGGCGCGGCCATAGGCTTGCATGTAATCGGCGAAGTCTTGGTTGAGCAGCAGCGGCGTGTGGCCGAACACGTCGTGGAAGACGTCGGGCTCTTGAATGTAGTCGATCTCTTCGCGCGTGCGGATGAAATTGCCGGCTGGGAAGCGGCGATTGGCCAGGTGATAGAAGAAGACGTGATCGGGGATCAGCATCGGCACAGGCACGATGCTCCAGCCGGTCGCGGCATCGAGCGTGGCGGAGAGCTTTGCGAAATCCGGCACGCCGCCGCCGCCGAGCTTTAGCTTTTCCGCGCCGTCGAGAAATTCCGTCGCCGCGCGGCCAGGGAGGAGCTTCATCTGGCGCGCATAGAGCTCGTCCCAAAGCGCGTGCTCGTCCGTGGTGTATGTGCGCTGCGCGGGCTCCAGCCAATCGTCGCCGACATGCGCGGGCTTTTTGAGCGGCGCGGTGAAAGCGTCGGCGGGTGGGGTGGGGATGCGCGTGAAATCGCGGTCGGGCATGGCGTGAATATAGGCCGTGCAGAACAAGGCGTCCTCCCCCCTTGCGGGGGAGGGTAGGGAGGGGGGTGACGGCGGTGCTCTCTCTGAATAGAGCGCTGCCCGCACCCCCACCTCCATCTCCTCCCCGCAAGGGGGAGGAGAGTCGCCATACGCGGCGAGCGTTGAGGTATCCGTTACGTCACGTTCGCGGGTGCGTATTTCGGCGTGATGAGGTGGATGAGCAGGAGGGCGATGAAATAGGTGCAGCCCGCGACCACGAAGATGGTCTGATAACCGCCGAGCGCTTCGAGCTGCTGGCCGACATAATTGGAGAACAACATGCCGCCGATGCCGCCCGCCGCGCCGCCGACGCCGATCACCGTGCCGACCGCAGAGCGCGGGAAGACATCGCCTGGCAATGTGTAGAGATTGCACGAGAAGCCTTGATGCGCGGCGGTGGCGAGCCCGATAATGCCGACGGCGACCCACACATTTGACGCTTCCGCCGCGAAGAAGATCGGCAGCGCGAAGAGGGCGCACACGAACATCGCGGTTTTGCGCGCCGCATTGAGGCTCATGCCGCGCTTCAGCAATGTGGAGGAGAGCCAGCCGCCGCCGACACTGCCGATGTCCGAGATCAAATAGATCACGACAAGCGGCGGGCCGAATTGCTTCAAGTCCATATCGTAACGGCGGTGCAGGAAATCCGGCAGCCAGAAGAGAAACATCCACCAGACCGGATCGATCAGGAATTTGCCCAGCGCGTATGCCCAGGTCTCCTTGGTGCTCAGCACGCGGATCCAGGAGACCTTTTCGGTGACGTCGGCGGGATCGCTTTGAATGAAGGAAAGCTCGGCGGGCGAGACATTCTTGTTCTTGCTGGGGTGGCTGTAGAGCAGGAACCAAGCGGGCAGCCACAGCAGAGTCGCGATGCCGACGATCACGAAACTGGCTTCCCAGCCCATGTTCAAATCGATCACGATCCACGGCACGACAAGCGGTGTGACGATGGCGCCGATATTGGTGCCGGCATTGAAGATGCCTGTGGCGAAGGCGCGCTCTTGCTTGGGAAACCAATCGGTGACGGCTTTGATGCCGCCTGGAAAACCGCCCGCTTCACCGATACCGAGCGCGGCGCGCACCATGACCCACTGCACCGCAGTGCGTGCGCCAGCGTGGAAAATATGCGCGACGGTCCAGAGCGTGAAAGCCGCTGCGAAGCCCCACTTGGCGCCGACACGGTCGATGATGCGGCCCCAGAAGATGTAGGCGAAGGCGTATGCGCCCTGAAACCAGATCACCATGTTGGCGTAGTCGGTTTCGCTCCAGCCGAACTCGGGCTGCAGATGCGTCGGCTTCAAGACGCCGAACATTTGCCGATCGACGTAATTGATCACGAGCGCGGTGAAGAGCAGCGCGACGATCACCCAGCGATAATTGCCGACCTTTACTTTGATCGGCCCCGATGGCTCAGCCTGTGTGGTCATTGCGATGCGGCCCCTGTCAGCGCGGACTTGGCCGCGTCGTTTCTTCCCTGTCCGCCGATCTGACGCCGGCGTGACTCCATTGTGGCTGTGATTACACCAATTCGCCAAGCCTTGGCGTGGCGCGTTCGGCCGCGCACTGGATTTCTCCAAGCGCGCCGAAGCTGACGCGCGCATGCTGGCCGATGGCGATGTCATGGATGCCGGTGGCGGCGCCCGTGGAGACGAGCTGGCCGACTTTGAGTGGGCGGCCGCGTTTGGCGGTGTGTTCGAGCAGGAAGACCAGCGAGCTCAGCGGCCCGCCCAGCACGCTGGCGGCGCTGCCGCGGCCGACCGATTGCCCGTCGATGAAGGTCTCGCACGTCATGTCTTCGTCGCGGCGTGCGCGCCAGTTGGGAATGTCGGGGCCGAGGATGAGGCCGTGATTGTTGCCGAAGTCGCTGACCACCACCGGGGGGCCGAGCGCGTTGATGGTGGCGAGCGGACTGCCGGCAAGCTCGACGCCGATATGAAGCGCGGCGACGAGCGCGGAAGCTTCTTCGGTGGTCCAACTCGTCTTTTCGGGTGGCGCATCGGCGCCGAGGCGAAACACGAACTCCGCCTCGACCGCTGCGAAACCGCCGTCATAGACGGGAAAGGCGACGTCTTCGCTGGCCCGCGAGGGCCAGACCAGGCGCGAAAAAATAGGTCCCGCGAGACGTTCGGCGCCGAGTTTTTCAACCCAAACAGGCGGGATGCGGCCGATTTTCCAGCCGGCGATCGCATCGGACCGGAGGCTGATGGCTTGCTCTTGGATGGCGTAGCCGGTTTCGAGGTCCGGCGGGAGATCGCCAGGATAGGCGCGCACGGCGGTCGCTTGGCGGCGCGCGCCCACGAAGGTTTGGGCGATCTGCCGCGCCAAGCCGGTCACCGGGATCGTCCCCTCCATGTGCGCGAACCTTCTCCGGCCGCGAGGAAAATCAGCCGATTGCGCCCTAGGCGGCCCAGAGGATGGTCAAACGGTCGGCGCAGGCGCGGAGAATGGCGGCGATGGGCGCCTCGTGCGGCTGTTGGCGCGACGCTTCCTCAAGCCGGGCGCGCTTGTCTTCGCCGGTGATGAGCAGGATTAGGCTGCGGGCGCGGGCGACAGCGGCAAAGCTCAGGGTCAGGCGCTGACTGGTGCCGGCGGCGCCCGGGGCCTCGACGGCCACCATGCTGCGCTGGCTGGCGAGGTTTAGCGCCTCCGAGAGCTGGGGCGAGCCCGGAAACCAGGAGGCGGTGTGCCCGTCGCCGCCCATGCCGAGCAAAGCGACGTCGAGATTGAGCGCTGCGTGCGCCGCTTCGGCGGCCTCCGCGCCGGCGATGTGATTCGGTGTTTTGGACCACATCGGGAGGAGGGCCGCGCCCTGTTCCAATGCAGGCTTTAGAGTGCGGCGCAGCATGCCTTCGTTCGAACTCGGATCGCTCGGCGGGACCCATCTTTCATCGACCAAAGCGAAGGTCACGCGGGGCCAATCGAGGGGGCTTTCGGCGAGCTTTTCGTAGGCCGGCGCCGGTGTCGTTCCGCCGGACAGAGCCGCCGCCGCAGCGCCGCGCGCTGTGAGGCCGGCGCGAAGCGCAGCCCCAAGCTTGGCGGCCGCGGCCTGCATCAAAGCGCCCCGATCGGCGAAAATCTCGATCGGGAGGGCCATCAGCCTTTGCGCGCGAGCGCGGCGCGAAGCGTGGCGGCCGCCTCATCGCCAAGCTCTGGATTGGCTAAAGCATAGGCAGCAACGGCTTCCAGATATCCAATTTTGCTGCCGCAATCGTAAGAGCGGCCGTCATACTCGAAGGCGTGGAAGGATTGGCTGCCCATGAGGCGCACCATGGCGTCCGTGAGCTGGATTTCACCGCCGGCGCCGCGCTCCTGGGAGCCCAAAAGATCAAAGATTTCAGGCTGTAAGATGTAGCGCCCTGTGATGAAGAGATTGGACGGCGCAAGTTCGCGCTTGGGCTTTTCGACCATGCCTTTCATTTTTATGACCCGCCCGTCGCGGCTTTCGGGGTCGATCACGCCGTATTGAGACGGGTCCTCGCAGGGCTCCACGGCGATGACGTTTCCGCCTACTTTTTCGTAAGCTTCCACCATCTGCGCGAGGCATCCGGGCTGGGACATCACCAGCATATCTGGCAGCAGCACGGCGAAGGGTTCGTCGCCCACAATATCGCGCGCGCACCAGACCGCATGGCCAAGCCCGAGGGGCGATTGCTGGCGCGTAAAACTCATCGAGCCTGCGGGGTTGAGGCCCTTTTCCAGGCCCTGCAGCAACTCGGTCTTATTCTTTGATTTTAAAGAATCTTCTAGCTCGTAGGCGCGGTCGAAATAGTCCTCGATGGCGCCTTTGTTTCGGCCCGTCACGAAGACGATGTGTTCGATGCCTGCGGCCAGCGCTTCATCGACCACATATTGCAGGGCCGGACGGTCGAACACCGGCAGCATTTCCTTGGGAATCGCCTTGGTGGCTGGCAGCACGCGGGTGCCAAAACCGGCTACGGGCAGGACCGCTTTACGCAGACGACGAGCAGTCACATTCCGTCTCCATTCATCCTGGCGCCTATAGAAAGACACCCATCGCCTCCCTACATGGCGGTCACGGCTTTAGGAACCGTTCTTTTTGCGGCGCCGCAAAGTCGTAATTGCGCCCTGTAAACCAATTTGATACCAGGGCGATCAACAGGAGTTGTCCACATGCCCGCAGCGACGTCCTCGGACGCTAAGCCTGCTTCAGAACTGCGTACCGTCTTCGCCAGCTTTGCGGCCGGCGTGAGCGCAATGTTCGTGGCCGGTCTCGCGATCACCCTGGTCGCCGATGGCGGGCTGTCGATGCCGACTGCCCATGCCGCCACGCTTGAGCAACGCGAAGCCGTCGTGATCGAGCCGCTCGACCTGATCGCGATCCAGACCCAGCTGATGAGCGCCGATCAGCTCATGTTGGCCGCGCAAATGCGCACCGACCGCTCGATGGACCGGCTCGAAAGCCTCTCGCGCTAATTATCCGATAAAACGGACGTCGATTTTCCGCGCATAAACGCCGCGCGCGCATTCACTTGCGCGCGCGCGGCTGTTACCCATCCGCCGCCGCGACGATAATGGCGGCCTCGGGGAGCGCGCATGGAAAACGCAAGCATCGATGGCGCGGCGACGCGCCGCCTGGCCAACGCCATCAGAGCGCTGTCGATGGACGGCGTGGAGGCCGCGAAGTCGGGCCATCCCGGCATGCCGATGGGCATGGCCGACGCGGCGACCGTGCTCTATTCGCGCTTTCTGAAATTCGACGCGACCGACCCGAGCTGGCCGGATCGCGATCGCTTCATCTTGTCGGCCGGTCACGGCTCGATGCTGCTTTACTCGCTGCTCTATCTCACCGGCTATAATTTGCCGCTTGAGGATCTGAAGCATTTCCGCCGGCTTGGATTCAAAACGCCGGGGCATCCAGAAAATTTCGTCACCGAAGGCGTCGAGACGACGACGGGTCCGCTCGGGCAGGGGCTCGCGAACGGCGTTGGCATGGCGCTGGCGGAGCGCCACCTCTCCGCGCGCTTCGGCGCCGACCTCGTCGATCACCGCACCTGGGTGATCGCGGGCGATGGCTGCCTGATGGAAGGCATCAGCCACGAAGCGATTGCGCTGGCGGGGCGCCAGAAGCTCAACAAGCTTGTGGTGATCTGGGACAATAACTCGATCTCGATCGACGGCCCGGTGTCGCTCTCCGATATCACCGACCAGAAGGCGCGCTTCGCGGCGTGCGGCTGGAACACGTTTGCCTGCGATGGCCACGATGCGGCCGATCTCGCGCGCGTGTTCGAAGCGGCGACCAAGTCCGACAAGCCGGCCTTCATCGATTGCAAGACCATCATCGGTTTTGGCGCGCCGAAGAAAGAAGGCACGCGGCACGCGCATGGCGAGCCTTTGGGCGCCGAAGAAATCGCGGCGGCGCGCAAGGCTTTGGATTGGAATTACGGCCCGTTCGAAATTCCAGACGACCTGCTCTCCACATGGCGCGCCATCGGCTCGCGCGGCGGCGCGGCGCGCAAAGCCTGGGAAGGCCGGCTCGCCGGCGCCGATCAAGCCAAGCGCGATGCGTTCGAAGCGGCGCTCTCGGGCGAAATCCCGGAAGCGGCGATCGTTGCGCTGCACGACCACGCCAAGAAAATGGCCGAGACCAAAGCCGCGATGGCGACGCGTGCATCCTCCGGCGCGGCGATCGAAGCGGTATTTGAAGCGCTGCCGGAATTGCTCGGCGGCTCGGCGGATTTGACGCCGTCGAACAATACGCTCGTCAAAGGCGCGACCGATCTCACGTCGGAAAATCCGGGCGGACGCTATGTGCGCTATGGCATTCGCGAGCATGGCATGGCCGCGGCCATGAACGGCATGGCGCTGCATGGCGGCATCATTCCCTATGGCGGCACCTTCATGTGCTTCTCGGATTATTCGCGGCCAGCCGTCAGGCTCGCGGCGCTCATGGGCGCGCGCGTGATCCATGTGTTCACGCACGATTCCATCGGCCTCGGTGAAGACGGTCCAACGCACCAGCCGGTCGAGCATTTGGCGGCTTTGCGCGCGATCCCGAACCTCTACGTCTTCCGTCCTGCCGATGCGGTTGAAGCGGCCGAATGCTGGGCGGCGGCGTTGCTGCTGGACGATGCGCCTTCGGCGCTCGCGCTCTCGCGGCAATCGACGCCGGGCCTTCGCGCCAGCGCTGATGAAAACCTAAGCGTGCGCGGCGCCTATGAATTGTTGCCGGCCGATGGCGAGGCGCGTGTTGCGCTGTTTGCAACGGGCACCGAAGTCGCGCTCGCGGTGCAGGCGCGTGAAGCGCTGCAGGCCAAGGGCATCCCGACGCGCGTGGTTTCCGCGCCGTGCTTTGAATTGTTCGAGCTGCAGGACGAAGATTATCAGGAATCGGTTTGCGGCAGCGATGAAGAGCTGAAGATCGGCGTGGAAGCGGCGATCGCGCAAGGCTGGTTCGAGGCCTTCGGGCTCGATGCGTTCGTGGGCATGACGGGCTTTGGCGCCTCCGCGCCCGGCAAGGACGTCTACGAGCATTTCAACCTGACGGCCGACGCCATCGTCGAAACCGCCGAGGCGCTGCTCGAAAGCTAGCCGAGGCCGGCGATTCCGCTCTAAGCTCCGCGCAAAGGCGGGGGAGACGGGCATGGGCGCTTTGCGAAAAAGCCATCTGGCTTTGCAGGTGTTGGTGCTTGCCATGCTGGGCGCGTGCGCCAGCGGCGGAGGCGGAGGAGGCGGCGGATCGCCATTACCGCCACCGCCGCCGCCAATGTCCCCGCCCGCGCCGCGCCCGACGCCGATGGTCGTGCCGCCGCTGCCGCCGCTCGCGGCGCCCGGCTCGTTTCCAAGCGCCGGCTCGACCGAGTTTCAAAACAATTGGGGGCCGGGCGGCATCGGCGTGCAGTCCGCCTGGCAGTTCGAAAACGGGCATGGCGAGGGCGTGCTGGTCGGCGTGATCGATGACGGCGTCGATCCCAGTCATCCCGAATTGGCGGGCCGCATCGATCCTGCGTCCATCGATATTGTCGCGAGCCGCAATACACTCACCAGCTCATTGTCGCATGGCAGCGAGCTGTCCTCGATCATTGCGGGCAATTTCAACGGCGCGCAAACCGTGGGCGTCGCATACGAAGCGACTATCCTGGCGGTGCGCGCCGATAGCGGCGGCGGGTTTGAATACCAAGATCTCGCGAACGCGGTGAACTACGCCGTGGCGCACGATGTCGACGTGATCAATTTCTCGCTCGGCTCATCCAGTCTCTCGGGCTCGCCCGGCGAGGTCGCGTTTCGCAATGCGCTCGCGGACGCGACGGCGGCCGGCGTGATCATTGTCAGTTCAGCCGGCAATGACGGCGGCTTTGCCAGCGATCCGAACTATCCTGGCAATTGGGCGACCAATGCGGGCATCTCCAATGGCCTGTTCGTGATCGCGGGCGCGAGCAATCCGGATGGCTCGTTCAATGCGCGTTCCAATCCCGCGGGCGCGGCGGCGCAATCTTATCTCGTTGCGCCGGGGTGGCAGATCATCGTGCCGGATCTCGGACCCGTGGGGCCGGTGGCGGGCTATCAGGAATGCTATCCGAACCCGGCTTCATGCACCGGCCTCGTAAAGATTCAGGGCACGTCTTATTCCGCGCCGACGACGGCCGGCGCGGTGGCGATTCTGATGAGCGCGTTTCCGGGGCTGACGCCGCACCAAGTCGTCACGCTTCTTTTGCAGACCACCGACGACATGGGTCCCACCGGCATCGACAAGCAAACCGGCTGGGGCCGGCTCAATCTCGCGCGCGCGTTCGCGCCGGTGGGCACGCTCTCGATACCGCTGGCGGATGGCATGGCGTCGTCCAATCCATCGATGATGCTGGGCGCCGTTGGGCCTGCGTTCGGCGATGGGCTCAGCGACGATGTTGGCGAGTGGCAAACTGTTGGGTTCGATCGCTTCGAGCGCACATACAAAGTCGATCTTGGAAACAATTGGGCGCGCGCGCATGGCGGACCAGGTCTTGGCGTGCGGGCGCCGACCTTGTGGCGCACCGAACGCGGCGAGATGGGCGCGGCGATGCAGTTCGCGCCGGCGGAAGATATCGCGCCGGATTCGTATCGCTTGCCGGTGCCGCGCGAGGATTTGCAGCAAGCGGCGGTGCGCATCGACAGCGTGATCGCGCCAGGGCTTTCGCTTTCGTTCGCCGCCAACGGCGCGCAGACGCGCACCGGCGAAATGTCTGAGCCCGGCGGGCATATGGGCTTTGTCAATGCCGATACGTCGCTGCGTCTGACGCAACGTCTCACGGATCATGTCGGCTTGTCGTTTCTGTCCGAGAGCGGCGAGGGGCGCGTTGGCTTGATGCAAGAGCGCGCCGAGCGCACCGCGACTGCCGCGCAGGCGACGTTCGATTTTGGCCGCTTTGGTTTTGATGCGACGTTCGGTGAGATCGAGGAACAGCAGGGCTTGCTGGGGCTGGTCTGGTCCGATGCGCTGGGAAATACGCCGCGCGGCGAAACCAGGTTCGCGAGCTTTGCCGGGCATTTCGATCCGGCGGCCGATTGGCGCGTGTCGTTTCAGGGCGAAACGGGCGTCGCCGATCTCGCGCAAGCGGGCTGGCTCACGATTGGCGAGCCGCTGCGCACGAGCGCCTTCACGGCGGAGCTATTATATTTTGGCGCGCCCGATTTTGGCGCGCCGGGGCGGGGCATGCTCACGCTCACCGTGTCGCAACCGATGCGCGTGGAAGACGGCGTGTTGCTGGCGCGCTTGCCGAACGCGACGGCCTATGGCCGGCGCAGCATGAAGTATGAAACGCGCGCGATCGATCCAACGCCGTCAGGGCGCGAGCTGCGCTTGGGCCTTGGCTATCGCTATTTCGAGAGCGATCGCATCTCTGCGTTCGGTGAAGCGCTTTATGTGACGCAGCCGGGGCATGTCGCGGATGCGGCGGATGATGCTGTGCTGCGGGTGGGGCTGCGGGTGCGCCGCTAACGCGCCCCTCCCCCTAGAGGGGGGAGGGTAGGGAGGGGGTGAGAGCGTAGAGCGCGATGGTGCAGAGTGAGGGCAGTGACACCTCGAACATCTCGGCGGTGTCTCACCCCACCCCCAACCCCTCCCCCTCTAGGGGAGGGGAGTCAGTCCAGCTTCAGCGCCAATTCCCGCAGCAGTTTCACGTCCTGCGCGCGCGCGCGCGGCAGGATCATCACCGCATCCGCCGTCGCGATCACGACCAAGTCTTCCAGCCCTGCGATGCAAATCTTCGGGCCTTCGCTGCGAACGAGATTGTTGGACGATTCCACGATCACCACGCGACCGTGCGCGGCGTTGCCATTTTCGTCTTGATCGGACACGCGCCAAATCTCGTCCCACGATCCCACGTCCGCCCAGCCGATGTCGCAAGGCGCGACGGCGGCGCGCGACGTTTTTTCCATCACGGCGATGTCGAGCGGCAGCGACGGCGCCTTCGCAAACGCTTCTGCGTCGAGCAGGATTTGATTGCCGCTGCGCGTCGCGAGACGCAGCGCTTCGAGCGAGGCGTCGCGCACTTGCGGCGACGCGTCGAACTCTTTCAGCAGCACATCCGGGTGGAAGAAGAACATGCCGGCGTTCCACGAATAGCTGCCCTCGGCGATGTAGTCGCGGGCGGTGGCTTCGTTCGGTTTTTCCCGGAAGGCGGCGACTTCGAAGACGCCTTCGCCCAAGGCGGCGCCGCGTTTGATGTAGCCGTAGCCGGTTTCGGGGCGGTCGGGTTCGATGCCGAATGTCACGATGCGCTCGCGCGCGAAGGGCGCCGCGCGTTCAATGGCGGCGCGGAAAGCATCCGGGTCGTCGATCACGTGGTCTGCCGGCAAAAGCAGCACGAGTGCATCGGGCGCCAATTCCGACGTCAGAGCAGCCGCGATCGCCGCGGTCGCCGCCGTATTGCGCCCCATCGGCTCAAGCACGATCGCGGCGGGCGCGTAGCCAGCTTCCGCCAGCTGCTCAGCGGCCAGCACGTCATGCTGGGCGTTGCAGAGGATCAGCGGCGGCAGGAAGGAAAGCGCATCGGTATCGCCGAAAACCCGCTCGATCGTCTGCACGATCATCGAGCCTTCGCCTTTGATGGCGTGAAATTGCTTGGGCTTGCTTTCGGTGGAGGCGGGCCACAGGCGCGTGCCCGAGCCGCCGGACATGATCGCGGGAATGATGCGGTGTTTCATCGAGAGGTCTTTGATCCTTCCACGTAACGGGAACGGGAAACTCCGAACGCGGCAAGCCGTTTCATCTCTTGTAGCGGACCTTTCAGGGTCCTAGCAGGGGGCGGCGCGTGCGCCGGGGCGTTTTGCATGACCACGATACCTTTTGCCGAAATCCGCAGCTGGATGTTCGATAAAGCGCTGCCGCTCTGGGGCAGCGCCGGGCTCGACCATGAGCATGGCGGGTTTCTGGAAGAGCTGGACTTAGAAGGCCGCCGCACGGATGTGGCGTTCAAGCGGGTCCGTGTCACCTGCCGGCAGATTTATGTCTTTTCGCATGCTTCGTTGCTGGGGTGGTCGCAAGGTTCGGCGCTGGCGGCGCGGGGCTATGAATATCTGATCGAAAAGGCGTGGCAGGGGCCGGACAAGGGCTGGGCCAAGGTGCTGACGCGGGCGGGCGATGTGCTTGATCCCACGCCCGATCTTTACGACCAAGCCTTCACGCTGTTTTCGCTGGCTTGGCGCTACCGGGAATCGCGCGATCCGGACGCGCTGCAGCGCGCGCACGACACGCTCGACTTCATCCAGCGCCATATGCGCCCGAAGAGCGGCGAAGGCTTCTGGCATCAGCTGCCGCCAACCGGCCCACGCTTGCAGAACCCGCACATGCATTTGCTCGAGGCCAGCCTCGCGGCGTTTGAGGCGACGGAGGATGAGCGCTTCTTGGAGCAAGCGCGCGAAGTGGTGGAGCTTTTCCAGTCGCGCTTTTTCGATGGACGAACGCTCGCGGAATATTTCACCGAGGATTGGAAGCGCTTGCCCGGAGAGCAGGGGCGTATCGCCGAGCCTGGGCATCAATTGGAATGGGCGTGGATCCTCGCGCAATATCAGCGGCTGACGGGCGAGGATGTCTCGCGCGAGGCGGAAGCGCTGGTGGCTTTCGCCGAACGTCACGGCGTCGATCCGGCATCACACGCGACCTACAACCAAGTGCGCGATGACGGCGCGCCGCTTGATGCGGCGTCACGCACATGGCCGAACACGGAGCGCGTGAAAGCGCATGTGGCGCTCTACGAATTGCTGGGCCGCGATCCGAACGTGCCGGCCACGCAATCGACGCGCCTTCTGCTCGACCGCTATCTGAACGCAACGCCGCCCGGATCGTGGATCGATAATTTCGACGCCTCGGGCCGCGCGCTCTCGAAAACCGCGCCTACATCGACGCTTTATCACGTGTTTTTGGCGTTCGCCGAAGTGCTGCGGCTGGAGGATCGGCTCAAGGCGCGATGAGTTTGGTGTTGGGAAAATAGGTTCTATAGAGCCTTGCGTCTCTGGTTAGCAGTGGGATTTGCTCGACGCTCGCGTGGGCGCCAATGAAAAAATCCGGCAAGACGCCGGTTCGTTTCCCGCCACGCGCGCGATATTGCGCGAACACTTTGCCGGCCATGAAGAGCGCTGCCCTCGGTGTGCGAACCACATCGACCTCAAGTCCTTGCAGCGCCGCGTCGATATCTTCCAGCCGTGAGGCGCGGACCGACAATTCTGCGTAAACAATTTCGTTGATGGCAGCGCCGCCCTGCACGCGCGCCGTGTCCAGTTGACGTTCGGACCAGTCCGCCCATTTTGGATCAGCGGTCAAAACGTCAAGCAAGACGTTCGTGTCAACGAGGATCATCAATCCTCGCCGCGTGTCAGCGCCATTACCTCGTCGGTGCTAAGCCCAGGTCCGAAGAAGCCGCGCCACTTTGCGAAGCGCTCGACCGGCTCGGTGCGCCCGGCCTTTTCGACGACCATTTCGCCCTGGTCATTGAGCCGAAACGTGACCTCTTCGCCTGGTGCTACGCCAAGCTGATCGCGGACGCGTTTGGGCAGGGTCACTTGGCCTTTTTGGGTAAGAGCGTAGCTCAAGTCGAAATCCTTACTTTGGAATATCGAAGTATTACCACGTCCAGACCGCGAAATCTATGGTGTATCTTCGTGCCTCACGGCCGCCACCAACGCCGCCGCGGCGAGCGCCGTTGCGACCCACCATTCTTGCCACGCGCCATAGCTGACATTCGCGATCAGTCCGATCGAGCCCAGCGCGCCGCACGCCGCGGCCGCTGCGATGCGTTGCGTGCCGAGTGCTCGGATCAGCGCGATGGCGCCGGTGATCAGAGCGGCGGCGGCGAGGAGTGCTCCGACGACGCCAGTCTCCAGCCAGATTTGCAGGCTCGCGCTGTGAGGATGCAGCGGAAGCGCGCTCACGGTTTGGCCGCGCACGACGATGGTGTCGGTGTAGGCGCGTGAGGCGTCGAGGCCGTAGCCGAGCAGTGGATTTTCCATGATCTCGTGCGCGGCGAATTTCCAGATCTCGACGCGCACGGCCCAGGAATCCGGCAAGAGCGCAACGAGCGCGGGATCGCGCGAGAGCAGCGGCGCGATGAAGGGCGCGGCGAGCAGCCAGAGCGTGAGCCCGCCGATCACGAGGCCGATCGTTACGCGCGGCGTCGCGAGCGCAAGCGAGAACATCGCAAAGCCAAACACCAAGCCGAGCAGATTGGCGCTCATGTCGAACTGCGTGGAGAGGAGCCCCGCCCCGATCAGCAGCGCGCCGCAAAGCGCGTAGCGCCATACGCCGCCGCGCAGCATCAGCGCGCCAAGGGCGCCCCAAATCAAAGTGACCAGCACGGTGACGCCGCGGCCGGGATTGCGCACTAGGCGCTCGGTGTCGGCGTCTGGTTGGTTGGCGCGGTTGAGCGGCATGTCGGCCAGCGCTTCGAGCGCCAGCATCGCGAGCAGCACAATCACGGCCGCGACGCCCGCCGCCCGCGCAAAGCGCCGGGTGCGCTCGTCGGCGCTGGTCCCGGCCACGAAAATGAGGCCGGGGAGCGCGGTGAAGGCCAGGCGGATGGCTTGGCCATGGTCGGAATAGCTGGTCCAGGCGGTGGACAGGATGGCCCAACCCAGGAAGGCTAGCAGGGTCCAGACGAACACTTGCCCCAGAGCTCGCTTCAGCGCGGCGGGCCGGATCGCGAGCGCCGCTGTCAGCCCCAGGAAGGGCGCCAGGGCCAGGCCTCCGCCGGATGCGGAGGCGGGTAGGAGCGCCATGAACAGCCCCGCGCCCCAGCCGGCGAGCGGCGCGCCCTTGGGCTTTTCGGCGGCTGATTGCTCCAAGGAAGTCTCTCCCGACCCAGATTTCGCGCCGTCCCCGGCCTACCGCTCCCACACTGCGGACCCCTGACGCAATGGCGCCTCCGCACCCAATCATGAATGCTTAGTCACATTCCCAGCCCCGTTAGTGCTTGTGGCCAAGCGAATTTTAGGATTTTCTTTCCCCCGCAGCGGTATGGTCCCTGGATGGGCATGCGCCTCGGCGCATCGGCGGGAGAACACAATGTCCGAGAAATCGGCGCGCACCAAAACCGCTCGTCCAGGCCGTGAGCTTGGTTTCACGATCTTTAAATCCGGTCTTTCCGGCGCGGCCGTCACCGTGCTCGCCGTGGCGCTGAGCTCGCCCGCCGGCCTTGGCGGCATGATCGGCTCCAGTTTCGCAGGCCCTGCCGACGCGCGCGATCCCATTCGCGGCAATGACGGCGTCTCGTTCGCACCGGCCAGCACGCAATTGTCCGCCGAGGAAATGACCGACATCGCGACCCGCCTCGAAGGCACGGTCGAGGCCATCGAGAGCGCCCGCGCCGCCACCGATGCCAAAATCGAACACATGCGCACCATCGCCGCCGGCCAAAGCATGACCTCCTTCGCCGACGCTCAGCCGGTCCGCGACGCCAATGCGGAACTCGCCGACCTGTTGCTTCGCGGCACCTCGCCGAGCTGATCGCCGCCGGCGCCGAACAAACGCCTCATTCAAACGCAGTTTGTGCTCCCACGGGCGCGCCCATGCGTGCCCCGCTTTTTTCCGCGTCGTGACAGGCAAGAGACCTTGCTTTAGGAGCGACCGGGGATAGCTCAGGCAGCGGAGGGCCTTCGTGCTGCGCATCATTGCAAGTTTCATTGCCGGTTTCGTGTTGTTCGCTGGGACGGCGAACGCGGAGACCTATCGGCTCTCGTATCAGGCCGCCGTGCTTGGCGTCGTGACGTTCGGCGAAGCGCGCTACGAAATCACGGCGAGCCCGCAACGCTATGCCGTGCGTGCGACTTTGCGCACATCGGGCGCGGCGCGGCTATTCGACCAGACTGACATCAGCGCCACGTCGGCGGGATCGGTCAGCGGCCCGAATATTATGTGGTCGCGCTATGATCTCTCGCACTCCTACGCGAACAAATTTCGCCGCGTGCGCTTGAACCGCGCCGCGGGCGCTGTGACGGCAGACGTCAATCCGCGCTTCGGCAATCCGGGCGATCCGCCAGCGACCACGGCGCAGCAACGCAATTCGTACGATCCGCTGACGGGCCTCTTCGCGCTCGGCCGCCAAGTTGGCGTGGCGCGTGCGTGCCGGGGCGGCGTGCTGGTGTTTGACGGACGCGCGCACTACCGGCTTTCCGTGACGCCGCGCTCGCAGGGCACGTTCAATGGCGGCGGATACAATGGCGCGGCGGTGTCTTGTAACTTCCGCTACGAACCGATCGCCGGCTTCAACATGACCGCGCAAGAACGCGCGCGCATTCCGGTTGGCGAAGCCTGGTTCGCGCTGACGAACGTGCCGGGGTTCGCGCCATTGCTGCGGCTCACGGTGCCGACGCCCATCGGCCCGGCCCAGCTTGATCTGCGCACTTATGAGCAAGTGCGCGCAACAACGAGCTGAAATCAGCCACTTGGTTGACCTCGCGTCTCTCGCCTGACAGAAAATCTGGAGCAGGGGAGTAGCGAAGACGTGCGCATTCTAATCACTGGCGGGGCGGGGTTCATCGGTTCGGCTTTGTGCCGCAAGCTGGTGGCGTCGGGCCGCGACCAGGTGCTGAACCTCGACGCGCTGACTTACGCCGCCAATCTGAGTTCGCTGCAGGACGTTTCGTCTCATCCAAATTACCGCTTCGTGCGCGGCGATATTTGCGATCGCGCGCTGGTCGATGGCCTGCTGGCGGAGTTTCAGCCGGACGCCATCATGCACCTTGCGGCGGAAAGCCATGTCGATCGCTCCATCGATGGCTCGGCCGATTTCGTGCGCACCAATATCGTGGGCACGCATGTGCTGCTGGAAGCGGCGCTGGCCTATTGGGATAAGCTGGCGTCGCAAGCGCGCGACGCGTTTCGTTTTCTGCACGTCTCGACCGATGAAGTGTTCGGCTCGCTCGGGGCGGACGGGTATTTCCACGAGGGCACGGCTTACGATCCGCGCTCGCCTTATTCGGCGAGCAAGGCGGCCTCCGATCACTTGGCGCGCGCCTGGCATCACACCTTCGGCTTGCCGGTGGTGGTGACCAATTGCTCGAACAATTACGGGCCGTACCAGTTTCCGGAAAAGCTGATTCCAGTCGTCATTCTGAATGCGCTCGAGGGCAAAAAGCTGCCGGTCTATGGCGACGGTGGGCAGGTGCGCGATTGGTTGTTCGTTGACGATCACGCCTCCGCGCTTGTGTGCGCGCTGGAGCGTGGCAAGCTGGGCGAGACTTACGCGATCGGCGGGCGCAGCGAACGGCGCAATCTCGATGTGGTGCATGCGATCTGCGATGCGCTCGACGCGATTGGCGCTGAAGGCGCGACGGGGCCGCGCCGTTCCTTGATCGAGTTCGTCGCGGATCGGCCGGGGCATGATCGGCGCTATGCGATCGATTGCACCAAGATCGAAACCGAACTGGGCTGGCGCCCGACCGAGACATTCGACAGCGGCATTCGCCGCACCGTGCAATGGTATCTCGACAGCCGCGATTGGTGGGGCCCGATCCGTGGGCGCTTCAAGGGCGAGCGGCTCGGCCTTCGCGCGCGCGCCGGCTGAGATGCAAGTCGAACGGACCAAGCTGCGCGACGTGCTGATCTTGCGCCCGAAGAAATTCGGCGATGAGCGCGGCTTTTTTTCTGAAACGTTCAAGATGTCGGTGCTGGCTGAATACGGCGTCAATTTGCCGTGGGTGCAGGACAATCAGTCTTATTCGGCGGCGCCCGGCGTGCTGCGGGGGCTGCATTTTCAAACCGCGCCGTGCGCGCAAGCCAAGCTGGTGCGGGTCACCAAGGGCGCGTTGCTTGATGTTGCCGTCGATATCCGCATCGGATCGCCGACCTATGGCGAGCATGTCGCGGTGGAATTGAGCGCGGAGAATTGGGCGCAGCTTTATGTGCCGATTGGCTTTGCGCACGGCTTCTGCACGCTGACGCCCGATACCGAGGCGCTTTACAAAGTTACGTCGGAATATTCGCCGGCGCACGAAGGCGGCGTGCTTTGGAACGATCCTGATCTCGGTATCGATTGGCCATTCTCGGAAGCCGACGCCACGCTGAACGCGCGCGACCGCGCCTGGCCACGCTTGCGGGATTTCACCAGTCCTTATGTTTACGAGCCGCGCTGAGCCGCGATTTCGTCCATGCAAAGAGCAACCGCCTCGCGCCAGGGGCGCGGCGTGACGCCGAGCGCTTCGATCTTCGTCGTGTCGAGCCGTGAATTGGCGGGGCGCTTTGCGGGCGTGGGATATTCGGCGGTGGTGATGCGTCGGACGCGCGCGCTTGGGCCGCCGCGCTGCGCGGAAGCGGCGAAGATCGCTTCCGCGAAATCGGCCCAGGTCGCATCGCCCGCGCCGGCATAGTGGAAGACGCCTTGCGCGTTAGCGTTGCGCGCCGCGAGTTCGCGTGTCACCGCAAGGCACACATCGGCGAGATCGGCGGCCCATGTGGGGCGGCCAAATTGATCTGCCACAACGCCGAGCTCGTCGCGTGTTTCCGCGAGGCGCAACATGGTGCGCAGGAAGTTCGCGCCGTGCGAGGCATAGACCCATGATGTGCGGATGATCGCTGCGCGTTCGCCAGCGGTCAGCACAAAGGTCTCTCCGGTGAGCTTGGAGCGCCCGTAGGCGCCTTGCGGCTCCGTAGCGTCGGTCTCGACGTACGGCGCGCTTTTTTCGCCATCGAACACGTAATCGGTCGAAACATGCACGAACGGAATATCGCGCGCCGCGCATGCGGCTGCGATCGCGCCGGGCGCTTCGGCGTTGAGCAGCATCGCCGCATCAAGCTCGCTCTCGGCTTTATCGACGGCAGTGTAGGCCGAAGCATTGATCACCGCATCGCACGGAAAATCGCGCACGAAAGCGGCGGCGTTTGTGGGATTGGCGAGGTCGAGTTCGGGGCGCCCGATTGCGGTGACGGCCAGATCGTTCGGCGCGCGCAGAGCCAATTCTCGCGCCAATTGGCCGGTTTTGCCGATCACCAGAACGCGGAGGCTCATGCGCGCGCGCCGAAATAGGGGGATAGGCGGCGCGCAATCCGACAGCACGCCAGCGCGCGCACACTCAAGGGCAGGAGTTTACTCATGTCCGAACAAACCACGCGTCTTCAATTGCCGTTTCTGCAAGCGGGTCAAGCGCAGAAACATGTCACCGTCAATGAAAGCCTGCTCCGGCTCGATGCGCTGGTGCAGCCGGTCGTGCAATCGCGCACCACAAGCGCGCAGCCCGCAAGCCCAAGCGACGGCGATCTCTACATCATTCCCGCCGGCAAAACTGGCGCGGCGTGGAGCGCGATGGCGAACGGCGCGCTGGCCTATTGGCGCGATGGCTTGTGGGAGGAGATCGCGCCGCATGCCGGCTGGAGCGCGTTCTGCGTCGATGAAGCGGCTTATGTCTCATACGGCGGGGCGGCGTGGACGCGCGTGGTCGCGGCGTGCGCGTATGCGGAGTTCGCCGTGTCGGGCTCCTGGGCCAAGCCGGCCGGCGCGGTTGCGGTTTACGTGCAGGCGTTCGGCGCGGGTGGCGGTGGCGGCGGCGGGGCGCGTGTTGCGAGCGGTACGGCGGCGTCTGGCGGCGCGGGCGGCGGCGGCGGCGGGTTTATCGATGGCTGGTTCGATCCGGCGGATCTCGCATCCTCCGAGACGGTTACGATCGGCGCGGTAGGTTCGTCTGGCGCGGGTGCGACCGGCAATGGCAATCCGGGCGCCAATGGCGCCGCCGGCGGCAATGCCTCGTTCGGCGCGGACTTCATCGCTTATGGCGGCGGCGGCGGTGCGGGCGGGCAGGTGAACGCGCATTCCGGCGGCGGCGGGGGCGCGGGCAATTTTGGCGCGGGCGCTTCGGGTTCGGGCGCGACGGCGGGCGCTGCGGGCACGATCGGCGGCGCGGTCGGCGGCTCGAACGCGAGCGGAACCAATAACACCGTCTCCAATGGCGGCGCGGGCGGCGGTGGCGGCGGCTCGAACGGCGTGGCGGGGCAGAATGGCGGCGTTGGACTTTATGGCGGAGGCGGCGGCGGCTCGGGCGGCGGCATCGCGGCGACGCCGGTCAGCTTAGGCGGCGGCAGCGGCGCGCGGAGCCGTGGCTATGCCACCGCGACCAGCGGCGGCGCTGCCGCGAGTGCGGGCGCGGCGGCCGCGGACAGCAAGTTCGGCGCGGGCGCGGGCGGTGGCGGTGGCGGCTCGAACGCGGCGGGCGTTGGCGGCGTGGGCGGGGCTGGCGCGGCGCATAGCGGCGGCGGCGGCGGCGGCGGCGCGGCAGTCGGCGGCAATGGCGGCGCGGGCGGCGCGGGGGCGGGCGCGCTTATCCGGGTTTGGACGTTCTTCTGATCGCCGTGCGCGCGATCACCGCGAACGGCGACCAAGTGAGCGCGCGCGCAATTTCCAAACTGGAGGCGCGACGCTTTGCTTGGATGGTGCGGCGCTGACGAAACACGCGCGGCAAACCGCGCAAGCCTTGAAACACGCCGTCCCAAGTCGGCCCCGACGTGCCGCGTATGAGCGACCACGCCATTACGAAAAGCGTCATCGCAACGTGGACGGGCCCGAGCACGATGAGCAGCGGCCAGGGCATGCTCTTGACAAAGGTCCAGAGCCGATTGCGCGTGCCGTGAAAGAGCGCAAAGCGCGAGCGCGCGCCCGCGGAGCCGCCGCCGACATGCGCGACGACCGCGTCGTCCGCCTGGATCGTGGGCCGTCCCATGAGGCGCATGCGAAAGCCGAGATCGACGTCCTCGCAATAGCAGAAGAAGCTTTCGTCAAAGCCGCCGGCCTCGCGAAACACGTCCGCGCGATAAAGCGCGGCGGCGGCGCACGCGCTGAAAGTCTCGCCGGCTTCGAGATGAGCTGGGCGCGAACGGCGATGCAGCGCGCGATAGGCAAGCCCGCCCGCCCAGAACGCATCGCCGGCGCCGTCGAGTAGAGTTGCATCATCGGCGGCAATCTGGAGTGAGCCGATCGCGCCGGCGTGCGGTGCGGCGCGTGCGGCGGCGATCAGGCGCTCCAGCCAATCGGGCGCGGGAAACGCATCAGGGTTGAGGCAAACGAAGAATTCGGCCGCGTCCCCTTCGAAGGCGCGATTATTCGCGGCGGCAAAGCCGATATTGTCTTCGAGCTGAACCAGTTCGCCGAACGCTGGCATGTCCGCGCTGGTGAGGCGCTGATCCGCGGTCGAGGCGTTATCGACGACGATCAGCCGAAAGCGTTGCCAAGTTTGCGCTTCGAGCGCGGCCTTGAGTCGCGGCCAGTGCGTTCGGGTGTTGAAGCTGACAACGGCAATGAGGGCGTCAGGCCCCGTGTCCACGCCTTACCGCTCGCCGGCGCTGGCTTTGGGCGGGCTCGACGCGCTGACGCTCGCGCTGCGCGCAATATCGATCAGGTAGCGCCCGTAGTCGGTGTTGCCCATTTCGCGCCCGAGCCGCTCGACCTGCGCTGCATCGACATAGCCCAACACCAATGCCACTTCCTCGGGACAGGCCACTTTGAGGCCCTGGCGGTTCTCGATGGTTTTCACGAACGCCGAGGCGTCGTGCAGGCTGTCATGGGTGCCTGTGTCGAGCCAGGCAAAGCCGCGCCCCAATTGTTCGACATGGAGTTCGCCGCGCTCGAGATAGAGCCGGTTCAAGTCAGTGATCTCGATCTCGCCGCGCTTGGACGGCTTCAGCGAGGCGGCAAACGCGGGCGCGTTCTCGTCGTAGAAATAGAGGCCCGTGACCGCCCAATCGGAAGCGGGCTGTTTGGGTTTTTCCTCAATGCTGATGGCGTTGCCGGCGGCGTCGAAATCCACGACGCCATAGCGTTCTGGATTGCTGACCCGGTAGGCGAACAGGGTTGCGCCCTTGTCGCGATCGGCGGCGCCGCGCACGCGTTCGCCAAGATTGTGCCCAAAGAAAAGGTTGTCGCCCAGGATTAGCGCGGAGCTCTCGCCGGCCACGAAATCAGCCCCGACGACATAAGCGTCGGCCAGCCCACGCGGCGCGGTTTGCACTGCATAGCTCAGCTTGATGCCCCATTGCGATCCGTCGCCCAGCACTTGCTCGAACATCGGCGTATCGCGCGGGGTGGAGATGACGAGAATGTCGCGGACGCCAATGAGCATCAGGGTCGTCAGCGGGTAATATATCATCGGTTTGTCATACACGGGCAGCAATTGCTTGCTGACCACGCGCGTCGCCGGGTAAAGTCGCGTCCCCGATCCGCCTGCCAGGATGATGCCCTTCATGGTGAAAGAGGTATCAGCCGCTTCGGGGAGCGGCAAGGCGTGGGGGCAGGGCGGTCACGCGCAGTCTGGAGAGCGATATCCTCGATCCCGCGCCACACCCGGAAGACCCGGCGCTGCGCGCCAAGCTGAACCGCCGTTTAGCCGACGTTCACGCGCTGCGGGCCTGGGCCGCAGCGAACGCCGCTGAGCGCGACAGGCTGCGCGCGGCGCTCGAAGTCGAGCAATGCGTGCGCGCTGATTTGGAGCGCGAGCGCACCGACATGCGCGCAAGCGTGAAATGGCGCATCGCTGCATCGATCGAGGGTTTGTTGGAGCGGCTCGGCTTGAGGCCGCAGGTGGCCAGTGCGCGCCGCGCTCAAGACGAGGAGGTGACAGAGATTCGCGCCAGTGCGCTGTTCGACGAAGCCTGGTACGTGGCGCAATACCCGGAAGCGGTGGGCTTCTGGGGCGGGCCGATCAGACATTACTTGACCGAGGGCTGGCGTGCGAACCGCAATCCAAGTCCGCTGTTCGACACCGCGTTCTATATTGCCAACAATCCCGATGTGCGGCGCGATAAGATCAATCCGTTAATCCACTTCATCCGAACTGGGAAATCGGAAAATCGCCTGCCGGGGGCCGCGTATCGGGCCCGCCATGCGGCATTCGCCTCACACGCTTCGGCGCATCTGCGCGCTTGGTGAACGCGTCGCCGCGCCAGAACCTTTCGCGCCGCGCTTCGCGCCGCCGCTCGCGCCCGACGAAGCGCGCATCGATGTCGCCGCGTTTTGTTACAACGATCCCGGCGCTATCGCGGCATGGTTCGCCGCGCCATTGCCAGGGCATCGTTTGATCCTGGCCGATGACGGGTCCAATCCGGCGGCGCGCGGCCTAATCGATCGTGAGATCGAGGCGGACCGCGATCTCGTGGTGCTGCGCTGGCCGCATCCGCGCGGGCCCGTCACCGCCGCGAACCTCGCCGTCGCCGCTTCAACCAGCCGGACCGTCGCGATTGCGCCCTCGCTTGCGCACATTGCAGCGCATCTGGAGGCGACGCGTGAAGCGTTGCGATCGGCGCGCGCCGATTTCGTGGTGGCGTTCGCGCCCATCGACGCAACCGGCGCGCCGGACTTCGATGCGTTCATGGACGCGAAATCGAAGGTTCTGCTCACGCAGCTTGGCGAAGCGGTTTTGTTGGTTGACCGGGCCGCCTTCAGCGATATTGGCGGCTTCAACGATACGGCCGATCTCGAATACGCGTCCGCGGTGGCGGATATGCTCAGCCGCGCGGTGCGCGCTGAGAAATCCGTGTTGGTGTTTACGTGAGCGCCCCGCGGCTTGCGGTGCTCTCGGTGGTGCATGCCGGCGGTGGCGGGACGATCCTCACCAATCAAGATCTGATGGGTGAACTCGGCCGCACCGGGCCGGCGTACGTGCTCGCGTGCGGCGCGCAGAAATGGACTTTGTACGATGCGAGCGCCGACTTTGCCGTGGTCGAGACGATCAGGTTTGTCCGGCCGTGGAGCGCGGTAAAGCCGCTCTCGGACGATCGCATCGGCGTTTTCGCGCACGTCCTTGCCCTAGTCTCTCCCAATGTCGTGCATTTGCGAAGCCTTCTTGGCTCGGGTCCGGAGCTGGCGCTGGCGTCGAAGGCGCTGGGCATCACCACTGTGGTGTCGTTCCATGATTTTCTCGCTGTGTGCCCGACTATCCAATTGCTCGATGCGGAGCAGCGCTATTGTGGAGGTCAATGCACAATGAGCACGATAGATTGCAGCGCGCCGCAGAAGTGGTTTTCAGACATACCGCGCCTTAAGAACGCCTATGTCCATCAGTGGCGCGCGCGCTGGGGAGACGCGCTCAAAGTAGCCGACGCGTTCGTGACGACATCGGAGTCCGCAGCGGAAATTCTGACGCGCAATCTGCCGCTTTTGGATTCACGCCTGAAAGTTATCGAACATGGCCGTGACACTGAGGGCGCCGCATCCGTTGCGCGCGCGCCCGATCACGCGCCGATTCGCGTCGTTGCGCTTGGCGCGGTCGGCGTGGCCAAGGGGCAGGACTTGATCCAAGGGCTCGTGAAGCTATGCCGAAAGCATGGCGATCCGTTCGAGTTCCATGTGCTCGGAGTCGAGGAGGGTGCTTGGGGAGGCGCCGAGGGACTGGTGTTTCACGGCGCCTATGAGCGCGGAGGGCTCAATGCGAGCCTCGCGGAAATCCAGCCGTCCTTCGCTTTGCTGGCGCCGATCTGGCCCGAGACCTACTCGCACACATTGACGGAAGCTTGGATGGCGGGGCTGCCGGTGCTGGCGAGCGATATTGGCGCTCTGGGCGAGCGTGTGCGGCGCCACGGCGGCGGATGGCTTGCCCCGCCGAATGATCCCTCCGCATGGCGCGAAGTGCTGCTCGCTGCCAGTCGCGATCCCGTCGCTTGGCGTCAGCGCGCCGACGAAATTGCAGCGATGCAGTCGCGATCGATCGCCGACATGGCTCGCGACTATGTCGCCCTTTATCGCGATGCATTGCGGCGGCGCCCATTCTAGAAGTTCGCGGCCGGGCGCCGCATCGGAGCAGAAATGAGTTTGGGTTATACATGACACTCATTTTGGGCGAGTGTCCGAACGGCGGCGTGGACTTGCTCCAAACGGCTCTATTCCATAGAAATACCGTTGGGTGTGAGCTAGGCTGAGGTTAAACTTCAAGAAACCTCAAGGCCAGCCACGGGGTCGATGTTTTCTGATGAAATCCCACGAACTGTTGCCTTTATTGCCGTTTGTCGCACCTGGCACGTTGTCGCGCGCCAAGTTGACGGACCTCATCAGCAAGGATGACCTAGCTGGACCGTCCACGTTCCTGCTGCGCGGCGTGGAGCTGGACGCGCTAAAGGCAGCGATTCAGCAAGGCGATCCGCTTTTATCCCAAGGACTGGCCAAACTTCGGGACCTCGCAAGCGAAGCGCAGCTCATGCCGATCCTGACGGTAACGAGTAAGACAGCGCTGCAGGCGGGCGCGACAGCACATGATTATGTCAGCCACGCCATCTATTTTTGGCCGAACCCCAATACCGCCGATGGGCTGCCGTATGTTCGGCGCGACGGCGAGGTAAATCCTGAAACCTATGACGAGGACAGGTTTGACGTTCAGCGGCTAGAGCGTCTCTCTGGCGCATTGTTTGTGCTCTCCCTTGCCTATTTCTTGAGCGGCGAGGCTTCTTATGGTCAGCGCGCCGCGTCGTTGCTGAGGGCTTGGTTCGTAGCGCCAAAGACGCGGCAGACGCCTCACTTCGATTTCGCGCAATCCATCACCGGCAAAACGAAGGGACGGCCAGAGGGGCTGATCGAGGCCCGGCGTCTGATTTATGTCCTTGATGCCGAGGCGCTGCTGAGTGAGTGCCCCTCCTGGACCAAGCGAGACAAGGCGGAATTCCGCCGGTGGTTCACCGATTTTTACGGCTGGTTTCGGACCAGCGCCATCGGACGCGCCGCCGCCGGAAAGAAAAACAACATTGGCATTTGGTACGACACACAAGCCGCGATCTACGCGCTCTTTCTTGGTGAAAGGGAGCTTGCAGAGTCGATTGTACGCGCCAGCGTGACCGAACGACTACCGCAACAGATCGGTGTCGATGGCGCGCCCTTGCAGGAGCTGGATCGGGCTCGGCCCTATGACTATGCCGCTTTTAATTTGCTCGCGATGATGGGCCTTGCGCGCGCGGGAGAAGCCACTGGCTTTGACGCGTGGTGGGCGGAAACCAAGGACGGCAGGAGCTTTCAGCGCGCCCTAAAGTGGATGCTTCAAGTGGCTGGTCCGCAAAGCGATCCCCAGGCGGTGGATATTAGCATCCGGGCCGCACGCGCGGAGGAGAAGCGATCCCAGGCGGAGGCGAGTCTGGAGGACGCAAAGGCCGCCGTGCGCACACATGTGGTCGCCCTTGAGCACGCACGCTCGCGCGCAACCGCTGCGGAAGCGAGAATTGATGAACTTACCGTGCTTGGACGACGAGCGTCGGACCAGATCGCGGAATTTGAACGACGAGAAGGCAAGAGCGCGGAAGCTGTCCGCAGAGCAGAACGCGAGGCGTTGCGCCTGGCCACCGAGGCCGACGAAGAAAAGGAGCGGGCCGAACGCCTGCTGCGCGCTCTTGAGGCGGCTCGAGTCGAACTTGAGGTTCGCTCTTCCGTGGCGGACACGGCGAACGTACGCGCGGCGGACGCGGCGCGCGCGCTGCAAGAATACGAAGCATCGGCGAGCCGTCTCGCTCTCGAATCTGAACAACGCCTTGTCCAAGCATTGGCGCGGGTCGAGGCCGCGGAAGCACATGCGGCGAATTTGACGATCGAGATTGAGGCTCGACAGCGTGAGGCCGCTCAGTCGGAAGCCGAACTTGCGGACTACAAGGAAGCTTTGGTCGCTGCACAGGCCAACGCGGACGATCTCAACACTACTCTGAGCCTCCTAGCGAAAGACATCGAGGATCGTACGGGGGCGCATGAGGCGCTGCTTGAGCAAGTGCGCGTGGCGGAGGCGCGCGAGGCGACGCGGCTTGAGCAGATGCGCGCCGCGGAGGCGCGCGCGGCCGAGGCCAAGGCGTCTCTCGATCAGAGCGATGCGGCGCTTGGCGAAGCCCTGTCCCGCGTTTCGTCCATGTCGGCTCAGCTTGAGCAGCTTGATGCTGCTTGGACTTCGCGATTGGTCGAGGCGATGCGTGAAGTAGAAGCTGCCGAATTGAACGCAGCTTCCTGGCACGATCAAGCTGACGCAGAACGTGCGCGCGCGGAGGCTCTCGATGCGGACCTGGAGCAGGCGCGGATAACGGAGGCCGAGAATCGTCGACGCCATAAAGCCGCGGAGGCTGAGGCCGAACTCGCTATCCGAAGGCTTAAGGAAGAGACGGCTCGCCGCACCGAAAGCGAGCGAAAGCTCATCGCGCAGCGGGCCGCACTCAAAGAGACCCTAGGCCGTCTGAAAGAGCGGGTCGCACTCGCAAACGACAGCATTCGCAGCATCCATGGCAGCACATCGTGGCGCGTGACAGCGCCGCTGCGCGGAGCTTCGCGGCTTTTAAGGGGTGAGCGATCTGTACCGATGAGCGTGGCTTTCGCGGGTCAGACGCCGAGCATCGAGTTGATGGAGGAGGGTCATGGCGCGATGTCCTCTTTGGCGCTGCAGGCGCCGAACGCCATTGCCGTGCAACCGTCATCGAAGGCTCTGAATGGCCATGCCGCGCAGGAAGTCGTGAATGCCGCGGTCGTGCAAATGCGAACTACGCCTGTTGGCGTGGCTAAGACGCCACCGCCGACAGTGCGTGAGGCAGCGTCGCTGGATGGCGGCTGCCTCCCGCATTATGTGGCGTCGCTGCGTACAGCGGTGGACGCCCTTGAAAAATCGGCGCTGCGGCATCGTTCGTTGCCGGCGCGCGATTTTTTGGCGCGTGTCGCCACCGGTGGGGCATATGGGTACGATCAACTCGAAGCAGCACTCGAAGCCGATGGATCCGTCACATCACGCTTGCGTGCCTTGGGCCCGGGAATGCTGCATCGCCGTGCGCTCGGCGCTCTCGCGCGCGTAGTCGGCAATCAAGAGGTCACGCCGACCGATCCTCAACGCGCCATTGCCCTCTATGAGGCGTTTGGAGACATTTTTGAGTATGAAAAACTTCGACCGATTGATCATATTCTTTATGTCGACTTGCTGACGCGAGAAGGTCGCGCCGATGAAGCGCGGGTCGCGCTTGAGCGGTCTGATCTGCAGCGGCAGGACGCTGTCGAATACGCTTGTTTGTTGGCCAATCTTATTCATCCAGGGCCCACGCCGAAAACGGGCGACGCTCAGGCGTGGCTCAACGCGCTGAACGGCATGCATTCGCCGAGCGGCATTGAAGACGTTTTTTTGACTGACGACTCCGGACCGCTGATCGGGCGCTTTGGGTGCAATATCCGGGGTGGACCGATTAACGACGGACCGCTGGTGTCGGTCTTGATGACCACATTCAACCCCGACGCCACCCTCGATATGGCGGTGAAGTCGGTTCTCGCTCAATCTTGGCGCAACCTTGAGCTAATCATTGTCGACGACTGCAGCACCGATGAGGCGTTCGCAACAATCAAGGGCTGGGAGGCGCACGATCCGCGCGTGCAAGTCGTGCGGATGGAGGCGAATGGCGGAACGTACGTCGCCAAGAATCGCGGCCTCAGCATGGCGCGCGGTGAGTTCGTCACTTGCCACGATTCTGACGATTGGTCTCATCCGCGCAAGCTGCAACGACAGGCCGAGCAACTGCTCGCCAATGCCGGCGAGATCGGCAACATGACATCTTGGATCCGAGCGACTCCCTCCATGGAAATCCGGCGCTTTAGCGCGACAGGCAAGATGCTTTACCCCAATACGTCTTCCCTCATGTTTCGACGCGAGCCAGTCGTGCGGCGCTGCGGTTCTTGGGACGATGTGCGGACTGGCGCCGACTCTGAACTCTACCGCAGGATAGAGCTGACCTTCGCGCAAACCATTCCCGTCCACGGTGACCCGCCCTTGTCGTTTGGGCAGATCCGGGCCGGAGCGTTGACTCACGAGACCTTGGGCAATGGCTGGGAATCGCCAGCGCGGAAGGCTTACCGATCGGCATGGAGGCACTGGCACGCGCACGAGAAGGACCAAGGCGTGCGCATGGAGTCGGGTTCGCCGCGACGCAAGTTCTATGCTCCCGCAGCATTGCTCCCGAGTCGATCGGCCGGCGAGGCGCGCCAACTCGAGTTCGATGTCATCATCGGCAGCGACTTTCGCATGGCCGGCGGCAATACGACGTCTTGCATCGAGGAGATCAAGGCCAATACGCGCGCTGGTCTTCGCACGGCGATCTGCCAAATGAACTCCTTCAGGCGCGGCTTGGTTGGCAAAGACTTTCTCGACTCTCGCATCATGGAATTGCTGCGGGATGGTCAAGTGGATCAGGTTGAGTTGGAGGACGACGTGCGCTGTCGCCTCCTGCTGCTCCGATATCCGCCGATCCTTCAATTCGTGACGGGTTTGCGCAGCGGGATTCGCGCCCAAAATGTGCGGGTAATTGTCAATCAGCCGCCAGCTGAGAAGGACGGATCGGATAGACGCTATGATGTCGGCGCGTGCGCGCGTCATGCGTTGGCGTTGTTTGGGAAGCCCGCGATCTGGGCGCCCATAGGACTATTGGCGCGGGAGTCTGTGCAGGCCAATCTCTCGCGAGCGCAGCTGGCGCGCGACGACTGGCACAACGTGATCGATGTCGATGAATGGAGTGTGGCGCGGACGGATTTTGTCGGTGATCGGCCGGTGATTGGGCGCCACTCGCGTGACGACGTTACAAAGTGGCCGGAGGATCCGGGCATTGTGCGCGCGGTCTATCCGACCGATGGCTCTGTCCAAGTTCGCGTCCTTGGCGGCGCGGCATCGGTGCAAAAAGTACTCGGCCTGGGCTCAGCACCGGCGAATTGGGAGGTGTTTCCGTTCGATGCGGTTGCGCCGAAGGAGTTCCTGAGCAGCATCGACTATTTTGTGTACTTCCATCATTCGCAGCGCGTTGAGGCGTTTGGCCGTACGATCATCGAGGCAATGGCGGCGGGGTGTGTGGCAATTCTTCCTCGGCATTTTGAGCCGATCTTTGGCGATGGCGCGCTTTACTGCGAGCCGCGCGACGTGCAGAGCTTGGTAAAGGCCCTTTACGCGGACAAGGCGCGACACTTCGAGATCAGTCTTCGCGGCGTGAACTTTGTACGAGATCACTTTGGATACGGTGTGCACGAGCGGCGCGTGCGCGACATTATAGGAGAGAACTAGATGCAAGCGCGGGGGACGGCAGAATTGAAGGTCGCGCCAAAGGCCGTGATTGACATTAGCGCCATGAGCCAGACGCCGCTTGAGCATGGGCTCGCGGGTCATCCGTCGATGATGTCGCGTGAAGAATTGTCCTTACTCTTTTCTTTGGCGCGCGATGTTTACTCAGGCCAAGGCATAATAGTGGACGCCGGCGTTTTTCTTGGTGCTTCAACGCTCTGCTTCGGGCACGGCCTTCGCGCTTCGGTGAAGCGGGCGATCAAAGTGAAGCGCAGCTACAAGCTGATTTGGAGCTATGATCTCTGCGTGTTCAACGAGGGCATGTTGCGTCAGCTCGCTCGCCCCAAGCTGGCCCGCATGTTGGAGGGCGCGCAGTATCATTCAGGTGAATCTTTCGAGCCTCTGTTGCGGCGCATGCTGAAAGATGTTGAGGATTTGGTGGACCTTCAGGTGTGCGATGTGCTCACGGCCCGAATGCCGGAGGGGGAGAAAGTCGAGATCGCGTTCTTGGATATTCTCAAGACGCCCGAAATCGAGTCCCACCTGTTTCGCAGCCTCTATCCGAAGATGATCCCCGGTGTTTCAATCGTGGTCCAACAGGACTATTTCTTTGAACGCTTGCCCTACATCAAAATTCGACAGGAGCGCCTTGCGCCCTTCTTCGACTATCTCGGCGCAGTCGGGCCGACTGCGGTTTTTCGCCTAAGAGAAGCGATTCCGCAGGCCTATCTTGAGGAGGAGCCTGCGGTCTCCCTGCCGATCGAGGAAAAGTTCCGCCTGATCGATCAAGCGGCGGAGCGTGTGACCGATCCTGGGCGAAAGGCGATGACCGCGTTGTGCAAAGTCGATATCGCACTCAGTGATCAAGGCAGTGGCGCGGCAAAAGCAGTTCTTGACGCAGTCAAGGAGCAGCACTCGGCCGCGTTTAGCGCGAGCCGCACTGGTACGGACGAGCGTAGTGTGTACCTGCAGAAGGTGTTGAGGAAAGTCGGCAAGAGAATATCGGGCGAGTAGGGCCTCACCGAAGGCATGGGCCACTCTTGTTGCGTGGCGTTTGGTCGCGAGATCTAGAAGAAGCGGCTCGCATTGATACCAAGCGGAACGATCCGCGCAGGGTTTGCTAATGAAGCAGAAGTCTCCAACTTCACATATTGGGGCTTCGTCACGTACGCCGAGGACAACGGGCTGGAGGTGAAGGAACTCCGTCCAGGTCTAGATGGGCTAACTCTGATCCTTCGCAATTTTATCAGCTGTACGCTGACGTTAGTTTTTCAAGACGTGGATCAGGGACGCCTCCCTGTTTAATGTGATTATTGACGCGTAGACCGCAGAGGGCGGGCACGCGGCGAAAAAATAGGGTGAAGGCCAGGTACGCGGGCTATGTGTGTTTTTGCTTTGTAAGGCTGTGACCGTAGCGGCATCGAGGGTAATCGTGGATAGCAAATTCAACAGCGCGGACTACTGGGAAAAGCGATACGCCAAGGGTCGCAATTCCGGCGCGGGCTCATATGACAATTTGGCTGCATTTAAGGCGGAGGTGCTCAACGACTTCGTTGCGGCGAACGCAATTGAAACCGTCGTCGAATTCGGATGTGGCGACGGGAACCAGCTGAAGCTCGCGCAGTATCCAAGGTATCTGGGAGTGGACGTCAGCCCCACCATCATCGCGTTATGCCGGCGCCTATTCGCGGAGGACATTACCAAGTCGTTTGTCGAGGTGAGTGAATATTCCGGAACCCGCGCCGAGCTCAGCCTTTCGTTGGACGTCATATACCATCTTGTCGAGGACCAAGTCTTTGACACCTATATGCGAACACTATTTGCGGCGGGGACACGGTTTGTGATTATATATTCCAGCAATATGGAACGAACGCCCAGCAAGCTTGAGCATGTGAGGCATCGCAAGTTCACCGATTGGATCGAGCGAAACGAGAGAGGCTTCACGCTGAAGCAGCAGATCGAGAACCGGTACCCCCCACGCGCGGATGCGCAGGCGCCTGGAAACACCGAATACTCGTATTGTGACTTCTTCATCTACGAGGCGACATGAGGCGATCGAAGGGGCGTTCGCGTGACGGCTAACGAAGAGAGCGCAAGTCAGGCCGATGCTCGAGCGTTGAAGCCCTTAATCTCCACAGTGCCTAAGGCGCTTAGAGGCCAATTGCTGAGCGACCGGGTTCTGAAGTCTAAAGACAAGCCTTTGCTTGAGAGCCTGTTGAGCGCGGTCGAGCCTGATGAGGTCGCGCGCAGCGAAGTGCTCGACGACATGCTCGCCTATGGGATGGCGCTAGCGCGTTGTGATGTTGAGCGGTTCGCCGCTTATCGTGCGCTCCTCCGTGCGCGCGAGAACCACTTGGCCGCGGACATCTTCGATGCGATGGAGAGCTTCTTTCGTCTCGACCCGATGCAGTCGCGCCATGGATTCGAAGCTGCGGCTCAAAGGCTTGTTGACCTAGAACGCCTGGATGAAGTCCTCGTCCACAAGAAGCTGAAGGGCATTTTGCCCTTCGCCCATCTCTTGCCGGCCGCAAATGATCGAGCGCTTGCGGCGGCCCCCCTAACCTGGATGCTTGAGCCGCATGATTGGAAGAAGGGTCCGGAGGACGCTTTTGTCTTCATTGCGGCGGACGCTCGATATATTGCGCGTTTCGCCAAGTTCTATGTCGAATCCCTCAGCGGCTGCCCGCTCCCGGTTCACATACATTGCGTAGGCGACGTACCGCCGGACTTTGCCAATTGGCTGAAGGAGACGCGTGGCGGCGCGGCCGGACTAACATCTGAGCGTGTGCCTGCTTATCCAGGTACAGCCTATCTGACGTGCGCTCGGTTTTTGGCTCTTCCGGAATTGCTGTCCTATTATGAGTGCAGCGCCTTGGTCACTGATATCGACGCGGTTTGGACGGAGGCGCCCTCGGCTTGGCTATCGTCGCATCGTGCGGCCCTGCATGATCTGGGCGTTCCCAGCGAGTACTTCAGGCTTTGCGAGGCAAGGGCCGCTGGTCCCGCGAGCGCCAATGAATATTGTTTCTTGCCACTCGCGCTCCCATGGCGCATCATCGCGAGCTGCAATTTTCTGTACTTCAACAACAGCGCGGTCGGTCGGGCAATTTTACGGCGTTACAACAACATGATCATATTTGGAATGGAGGCAGTTCGTCGGCGCTCGGCGAATGGCGCCGTGGTATATTGATCAAACGCTTCTCTATTCCGTGCTGTGTGAGTACTTCACTTCAGGCGCGCTGGGTATGTGCGCAATAAGCCGATTGCGTACAAGATCGATGGCGTAAGCGAACCGAAAGATGAAATCCTCGCGGCGCTGGCAAAGCGCGTCGCTACTCGCGTGTAGGCGAGGCGTCGCGAACTGGCCATGATTCATGGGGCGCTGCGCGTCTGCGCCGAGAGCGATTCGTGCGCTCTCGGCTCGGCTTGATACAGGCTCTAGATGATCAGGAACTCTCCGCGGTAAGGCCAAGTCCTGGCGTCACTTGAGCGAATTGGCTCTGGGCGACGCCGCCCGCGCCATCGGCGTCGTAGTACAGGGCGCCGGTCGCGCTATTGTAAATGATGTGGTCATCCGCATCGGCGGCGCTGGTTCCTATGTGAAACTGTCCTGCGTCCAGCGCACCTGTTTCGAGCGCTGTGAAAGCCGCGTCGTTCAAATGTATCGTATCGGCCGCGACGTTGTAGTCTGACAGCGTGTCCCAGTTGCTGGCGCCAAAATTGGTGAACACGAAGGTATCAGAGCCGCTGTCGCCGAAGAGAGTGTCATGTCCGCCGGCGCCGTTGAGCGTGTCATTGCCGTTTCCGCCGTGCAGAGTGTTGGCGCCAGCATTGCCCGTCAGGGTGTTGTTGTGGCCGTTGCCGCCGCCGTTGATTGCGCTTGCGCCGGTGAGGATGAGGCCCTCGACGTTGACGGCAAGCGCGTACGAGACCGAAGAAGCCACGCTATCGTAGCCTTGGCTGCTGAGTTCAACGATGGACGTCGCCGGTATTGTCGACATAGTACGTGTCGCTTCCGGTCCCGCCAGTCATCGTGTCGGCGCCTGTGCCCCCGTTGATGACGTCGTTGCCGCCGCCGCCAGTGATCGCATCCGCGCCTCCGTCGCCAAACAAGGTGTCGCTGCCGCCGGCGCCGTCAATCGTGTCGTTGCCGTTTGCGCCGTGGAGAATGTTGGCGGCCTCGTTGCCGGCCATGGCGTTGTTGAGGTTGTTGCCGTCGCCATTGAGGGCGGCCGCGCCGATGAGTGTGAGGCTCTCGACATTTGTCGCTAGAGTGTATGAGACTGAAGCGGAAACGCCGTCGTAACCCTGGCTGCTGAGTTCAACGATGACGTCGCCGGCATTGTCGACATAGTACGTGTCGCTTCCGGTCCCGCCAGTCATCGTGTCGGCGCCTGTGCCCCCGTTGATGACGTCGTTGCCGCCGCCGCCAGTGATCGCATCCGCGCCTCCGTCGCCAAACAAGGTGTCGCCGCCGCCCGCGCCGGTCGATCGTGTCGTTGCCGTTTGCGCCGTGGAGAATGTTGGCGGCCTCGTTGCCGGCCATGGCGTTGTTGAGGTTGTTGCCGTCGCCATTGAGGGCGGCCGCGCCGGTGAGTGTGAGGCTCTCGACATTTGCGGCGAGTGCATACGAAACCGAAGCGTGCACTCTATCATAACCTTGGCTGCTGATCTCGGCGATGGTGTCGCCGGCATCGTCGACATAATAAGTGTCGCTGCCTGTCCCGCCCGTCATTGAGTCGGCGCCGGCGCCGCCATCGATGATGTCGTTGCCGCCGCCGCCTGTTATGGTGTCAGCATCAGCATCGCCGAACAGCGTGTCGCTATCGCCGGCGCCGTCGATGACATCTTCGCCTTCGCCGCCGCTGACGAGATCAACCGCGGCCGATCCTGTGAAGCTGTCATTGCCGCCAAGCAGATTATACGTGCCGCCAGCGGGGCCTCCGGCAATCGTGTCAACGCCCGCCGTGCCGTCAACCACATCGGCGAGATCGGTGACGGTGATGGTCAGATCCTGCGTGTCGGTCAAGGCGCCATTGTCGCGGCGACGATGGTGACGTTGTAGATGTTATCGGCGCCAACATCGGTCGGTTGCGTCATAGTCGGGCGCGGTGTTTGAAGGTCAGCACGCGCGGTTGTTGGCGTCGATGCCTGAACAAAGCCGCGTCGTCGCCGGTGATCGAATAGGTCACGGCGTCGTTGAGATGGTGTCGGAGGCGATCGCGGTGGTCACCGCCGCGGTGTTTTCAGCAACATTGGAGCGATGCGGTCGCGCCGCCGCCATTGGACGAGATCACCGGCGCGGCCGAGGCGGCGATGGTGAGGGTGACGGCGGAGGTGGTCGCCACGCCCGCGGCGTCGGTGACGCGCAGCGTGATGGTGTGGTCGCCGACGCCGAGGCCGAGCGTGGTGATGTCGGCGCCGCTCAGTGTTGGCGAGAGCGTGGCCGCATCGTCGAACTGGCCGTCATTGTCTAGATCCCAGGCATAGGAGATGACATCGCCGTCGGCGGTGTTGGCGTCGTTCGCCGTGGCGGCGATCACAACAGCCTGGCCGACCTGCGCATAGTACGGGCCACCGGCCGAAACAACGGGCGCCGCGTTGGCCGCGAACCCGCTCGAAGCTATCGTAGCGTCGCTGAACTGCAGGCTCTCAACATCGGTGAGTGTATCCGTGCCGTCTGTGCCGACGAGATCGTGAACAACGACGTTGGCCCCTGACGTATAGATGTAATAGTTCGCGCGGGCGCCAGAAAATACGGCGGTGTCAGCGCCGCCGCCGCCGTCGATGGCGTCGTTGCCCTCGCCGCCAGTGACGAGATCAGCTGAAGCCCCACCGGTAAACGTGTCGGCGCCGCCCAGCAGATTATAGGCGCCGCCAGCAGGATGGGCGGTGATCACATCATCGCCGGCCGTGCCGTTGACGGCGTCAGCGGCGTCGGTGACCGTGATGGCGATATCTTGGGTATCCGTGAGCGCGCCGTTGTCGCTGGCCGTGACGGTGACATTGTAAATATTGTCGCCGCCCGCATCGGCCGGAGTTTCGTGATCGGGCGCGGCGTTGAACGTCAGCACGCCGGTACTAGCGTCGAGCGTGAAGAGCGCTGCGTCCGCGCCTGAGAGCGCGTAGGTGACGGTGTCGTTGAGGTTCGCATCCGTCGCGACCACGGTTGTCACGGCCGTAGTGTTTTCCGCGACATTGACGGAGGCGGTCGCGCCGCCGCCGTCAGATGAAATGACAGGCGCCGCGGACGCGGCGATGGTCAGGGTGACGGCCGAGTCTCTCGCGATGCCCGCCGCGTCCGTAACGCGCAGCGTGATGGTGTGATCGCCAACGCCAAGCCCAAACCCGGCGATATCGACGCCGCTCAGCGTGGGCGAGAGCACCGTTGAATCGCCGACGATGCCGTCATCGTTAAAATCCCAGGCATAGGTGATGACATCGCCTTCCGCGGTGTCGGGATCGCTTGCCGTCCCGACCAGCGTGACCGCTTGGCCGACCTGTGCGTAATAGGGGCCGCCGGCGTTGGAGACGGGCGCTTCATTGCTCGTGAAGCCAGTCGACGCGATCGTGCCGTCGGTGAACTGCAGATTCTCGACATTGGACAAAGTGTCCGTGCCATCCGTGCCGACGAGGTCGTGCACGACGACATTTCCGCCCGAGGTGAAGATGTAATAGTTCGCACGCGCGCCGGCGAACACGGCGGTGTCTGTCCCGCCCCGCGCCGTCTACCGTGTCATTGCCTTCGCCGCCCGTGACGAGATCCGCGGCGCCGGAGCCCGCGAAGCTGTCATTGCCAGCCAGCAGATTGTACGTGCCGCCAGCGGGGCGGCCGTGATCGCATCGACGCCAGCCGTGCCGTTCACGACATCGGCAACGTCCGTGACGGTGACCGCGATCGCTTGGGTGTCAGTGTTGGCGCCGTCCGATGCGGTGACTACGACGTCATAGACGTTGTTGGCGCCGGCATCGACGGGCGCTTCATAATTGCGCGCAGCGAGGAAGGAGAGCGCGCCAGTGCTGGCATTGATCGCGAACAGGCTCGCATCGGCGCCGCCGCTGATGGAGTAGGCGACCGTGTCGCCGGTATTGGCGTCGGCAGCGACCACGGTCGTCACGGCGGTGGTGTTTTCGGCGACATTGATAGCGGCGCTCGTGCCGCCGCCGTCCGAGCTGATCACCGGCGACGCAACGGTTTCCAGCGTCAGCGTCGAGGTGACGGTGGTGGCCGTGCCGGTGCTGTCCGTGACGCGGAGCGACAAGGTGTGCGCGCCCGCTGTGTTGATGCCGAGCGATGTGAGATTGGCCGAAGTCAGCGTCGGCGAAAGCGCCGTGGAGTCGTCGAACTGGCCGTCATTGTCGAGATCCCAGGCATAGGAGATCGTGTCGCCGTCGCTCGCGTCGGCGTCGCTTGCCGTGGCGGTGATGGCGACAGTCTGGCCGATTTGCGCCAGATACGGGCCGCCCGCCGAAGCGGTCGGCGCGACATTGCTCGAGAAGCCCGTCGACGCGATCGTGCCGCTGGTGAATTGCAAATTCTCGACATTGGACAACGTATCCACGCCATCAACGCCGGTGAGGTCGCGCACGATGACGTTGCCGCCCGACGTGTAGATGTAATAGTTCGAACGTGCGCCGGAGAACGCCGCGGTATCGGTTCCGCCCGCGCCATTGATGGTGTCGTTGCCCGCGCCGCCGGTGACGAGGTCCGCCGCGCCCGAGCCGGTGAAATTGTCGTTGCCGCCAAGCAGATTGTACGTGCCGCCAGCCGGGCCGGCCGTGATCGTGTCGACGCCCGCCGTGCCGTTCACAACGTCGGCGACGTCCGTGACGGTGACCGCGATCGCTTGGGTATCGGCGTTCGTGCCATCCGTTGCGCGGACGATCACGTCATAGACATTGTTGCCGCCGACATCGCCCGGCGCTTCATAATTGCGCGCGGCCGCGAAGGCGAGCACGCCGGTGCTGGAATTGATCGAGAACAGCGCCGCATCCGCGCCGCCGCTGATCGAATAGGTCACGGTGTCGCCGGTGTTGGCGTCCGCCGCGACGACCGTCGTTACCGCCGTGGTGTTTTCCGCGACATTGATCGCGGCGGTTGCGCCGCCGCCGTTCGATGAGATGACCGGGGAGGCGACCGCTTCGATGGTCAGCGTCGTGCTCACCGTGGTCGCGACGCCGGCGCGGGTCCGTGACGCGCAGCGAAAGCGTGTGCGCGCCGGCGGTGTTGATGCCGAGCGTCGTGAGTTGGCCCGCCGTCAGCGTGGGCGAGAGCGTGGTTGAATCGTCGAACTGGCCGTCATTGTCGAGGTCCCACGCATAGGTGATCGCGTCGTTCTCGGCGACGTCGGCGTCGCTGGCGGTCGCCGAGATCGCAACGCCTTGGCCTTGCTGAATGAGGTAGGGCCCCGCGATTGACGCGGTGGCGGCGTTGTTGGTGGTGTAGATCGCGGTGCTGTAGGCGTCGGTGATGAAGCGCAGATATTGCGTGTTGATGACGCTGTCGGTGCCTTCCGCGCCCGTCGTGTCGATCACGACGAGATTGCCGCCCGCCGCGAGATAGACGTAAAAATTGCTGGCCGCGCTGCTGTATTGAACGACGTCGCTGCCGTCGCCGCCATCGATGGTGTCGTTGCCGGCGCCGCCGACGATATAGTCGCCGCCATTGTTGCCCGAGAGGATGTCGTCGCCCGCGCCGCCAAAGATGTCGTCGGTTTGCGAGGTGCCGCCGATCGTATCGGCGCCCGCGTCAGAGCCGCGCAGGAAGATGCCATCGGGGCCGGCGAGCCAATTGTCGAAGGTCCAGGTGTTGAAATTGTAGGTGGCCGGCGCGGTGAAGGTGATGTCGATATTGTCGCTGGTCAGCGCCGAACCGGTGACTTGGAGCGCGGCCGCGTTGGGGCCGGGGCCAAACTGGTTGGCGTTGGCATAGACCGTGAGCGTGCCGGCGGAATCTGGATTGAAGATCACCGCTTCAAAGTTCGAGAAGGTGGCGAGATTGAACTGCCAGGAGTGCGCGCCCGCGCCGAAGGCGTCGAGCCGGATGTCGTTGAAGCTCTCCGCGCCGCCATTGAACACGTCGCCGGCTTGCAGCATCACGTCTGCGCCGATGACGAACGTATCCCAATCGGTGGTGCCGGAAAGATTATCGACGCCGGTGGTCGCGGTATAGATCGCCATATCCAAGAGCCCCTATGGCCGCCGCGTTGAACGTAAGCGTGGCCGTGTCAAATCGGTGCGCAGCTGCACCCACCTTCAATTGCGGCGAAAGCTAACAGCAGCGATGAGGGCTCGCATTGCGCGACATGGACGAGGCGAGCGCGCGTTCGCGCAATCATCGAGGTGGGGCGCGATGCGTTTGATTTGGTGCGTGCGACGAGGCGCACTAACGCGAAGCGGCGTGGAGTTTGCACACGCGTTAACTAACGCTGCCCACGCGCGCCGCATTCATCATTGCGGCATGCATTTTGCAGTGAGCCTCGCCGTCACGCGGACGAGCTCGCGCTGACATTTGCGCGGAGAGTGCACGCGGCGAACGCTCGGTCGATGTGGGATTAACGGGTCATGCGCGCGCGTTCGGAGACCGGGATGCCATCACGCGACGGTTCCCGCGTCAGCAATCCGCTGCACGATGCGTTGCGCGCTTGCCGCCGCCACATCGGCTATGTGCTTGGCTTCAGCGCGGCCGTTAACCTCCTTTATCTCGCGCCTTCGCTTTATATGCTGCAGGTCTATGACCGCGTGCTGGCGTCGGGCAGCCTGTGGACGTTGGTGTTCCTCAGCTTCGTGCTGATCCTTTGCCTTGGCACGCTCTCCTACCTCGACGCGGTCCGCGGCCGCATCTTGAGCGCGCTTTCGCGCCGGCTCGATCGGCTGGTGGCGCCGCAGCTTCTCGCAAAGGGCGCGCAACGTCCGGGCAGCGCACCGTCGCAGCTGCTGCGTGAGTTCGACACATTTCGCGGCGCGCTCACTGGCGCACCCGCGCTGGCCGTGATCGACGCGCCCTGGACGCCGATCTATATCGCCGTCGGTTTCATGATCCATCCGCTGGTCGGGCTGCTGGGTATTTTCGGCGGCGCGATTCTCGTGGCCATTGCAATCGCCAACGAAGCCGCCAGCCGCGACGCGCTCCGCACGCACGAAGAAGCGAGCGCCGCCGCCTACGCCCTCCTGCACAATGATAGCGCGCACTCGGAAACGGCCCGCGCGCTTGGCATGCAAGAGGCGCTGATGCAGCGTCAGCTTCTGGCGCGCGAAACGGTCGGCCGCGCGCAGAGCGCGGCGGGCCGCAGCGGCGCGGGCTATCTTGCCGCCACCAAATTCGCGCGCCTCGCGCTGCAATCGTCTGTGCTCGGCCTCGGCGCTTACCTCGCCATCGAACAGCAAATCACCGCGGGCGGCATGATCGCGGGTTCGATCCTGACCGCGCGCGCATTCGGCCCGCTCGAACAGATCGTCGGCGCCTGGCGCCAATTCATCCAAGCTTCGCGCGCCTACAAAGCTGTGCGCGACGTGCTGGGTGGTGAGCAGGACGATCGCGCCTTCACCGAATTGCCTGCGCCGAAAGGCGCGCTGGCGGCTGAGCACGTCACGGTTCGCGCGCCTGGCGGCGAACGCTTCCTGCTGCAAGGTGTGAGCTTCCGCGTCGAGCCGGGCGAGATCGTCGGCATGATTGGCCCAAGCGGCGCGGGCAAGACGACCTTGATGCGCGTCGTTGCTGGCGCGCTTGCCGCTGATGCGGGCGCGGTGCGTCTCGATGGCGCCAAACTCACGGACTGGGCGCCCGGTCGCTTGGGACGCCATCTGGGCTATCTGCCGCAAGATGTCGGCTTCTTCGCCGGCACGGTCTCCGACAATATAGCGCGCTTCCAACGCGACCCGTCAGGCGACGCCGCCATCATCGCCGCCGCGAAAGCCGCCGGCGTGCACGAACTTATCCTTGGCCTGCCGAAAGGCTATGACACACAGCTCGGCGCCGGCGGACGCGGGCTTTCCGCCGGCCAAGCGCAACGCCTCGCGCTCGCGCGCGCACTCTACCGCGAACCGGCCTTGCTGGTTCTCGATGAACCCAATGCGCATTTGGACGCCGAAGGCGAGATCGCGCTCATCGCCGCGCTCAAGGGCGCGCGCGAACGCGGCGCCAGCGCGCTCGTGGTGGCGCATCGCATCGGCTTCATGACGATTACAGACAAATTGCTGGTGTTGCGCGATGGCCGCGTGGATGCGTTCGGGCCGCGCGATCAGATCGTCGCCAAGATGAATTCCGCCGCGCAGCGTCCGCTCGCGATCGTCAGCGCCTCCGAAGGGGCGCCGGCATGAGCATCGAACTTGTTCCCGTTTCCGCGCCGCCAGAGGATGACAGCGCAAACCGCGATATTCGCTTTGGCCTCATCGCGCTTACGGTTTTCCTCGTCGGATTCGTGGGCTGGGGCGCCATTGCGCCGCTGAACGCAGCGGTGGTCGCGCACGGTGTCGTCGTCGTATCGGGTAATCGCCAGACCGTACAGCACCGCGAGGGCGGGGTCGTGTCCAGCCTCAATGTGCGCGAGGGCCAGGCCGTTGCCGCCGGTGACATTTTGATTGAGCTCAGCGCGCCCGAACTGCTCGCGCAAGAACGCGCGCTTTTCTCACAAATTCTCGACCTGCAGATGCAACGCGCGCGCCTGCGCGCCGATGTTACGGGAAGTGCAACGCTCGAACGCCCTGCGGAATGGGCTGCCTACAGCGAAGAAGACCGCGCTGTCGCGGACGCGGCCTATACGCGCCATGTACGCGAAGCGGCGGCGCAAGGTGCGTCGCGCAGCGAGTTCGGCGCGCGTATTGTTGGCTATCGCGGCGAGATCGCGGCGGCTGCGCGCCAGGAAGTGTTGCTGGACGAAGAGCTCGATGGCATGCGCGCGCTCGCCGCCGATCAATTGGTGCCGCTGACGCGCGTGCGCGCGCTCGAACGCGGTCTTGCCGAACTGCAAGGCCGCCAAGCCGCGCTCACCGCGCAAATCGCCGCGACGCAGCAGGATCGCTCCGAAGCCATGCGTCAGATCGAAGCGCGCATCGCTGAGCTGACGCCGCAACTCATCGGCACGCGCGAGCGGCTGGAACATACGCGCCTGCGCGCACCTGTGGCGGGTATCGTGGTTGGGCTGACCGCGCACACCGTCGGCGGCGTCGTCAATCCGGGCGAGCGCCTGATGGATATCGTGCCGTCGGGCCAAGAACTCATCATCGAAGCGCAGGTGCGCCCGGAAGATTCCGATGATCTTGAACCCGGCCAACGCACCGAAGTGCGCATCACCGCGTTCGGCGGACGCAATCTGCCGATCGTGTCTGGCGCGGTGCGTCAGATTTCGGCCGACCGTTTCGTGGACGAGCACACCGGGCGGCCGTACTTCCTGGCGCAAGTCGCCGTGCCACCCGATCAGCTGCGCCTCATCACCGAGCATTCCAATGGCGGACGGCGCCTGCGCGCAGGTCTCTCAGCGGAAGTCGTGATCCCGACGCGCGCGCGGACGGGCGCTGCAGTATTTGTTCGAGCCTCTCGATCGGTCGCTGTGGCAATCGTTCCGGGAGCAATGATGCCGCGAAGCATGGTTCGATCGCGCGTCCTCCTCGCCGCCGCCGCTCTGGCGGCGTCGCTCGCCGCGCCATGCGCCCAGGCCATGACGCTTGAAGAAGCTCTGGCGCTCGCCAAGGAAAACAATCCAACTTTGGAAGAAGCGCAACTCGGCGTGCGCTCCGCGCGCGAAAACCGCGTGCAAGCGCGCTCGGCCTATCTTCCATCGATCGATCTCGACGCGTCCTATGGCGGGCGGACGATCGAGACCGAGCAGCCGGGCTTTCTCGGACGCGAGCAGCGCGCGCACACCGATTTGCGTCCCTCGGTCGTCTCCGCAAGCGTGACGCAACAGATCTACACGGGCGGCCGGCGGGCCGGCCAAAGCAATTTGGCTGAAGCCTTCATCGAAAGCGCGCGCCAGGATTTGCGTTCGGCCGAGCAGGAGATCGCGCTCGCTGTGATCGAAGCCTATCTGCGCGTGCGCCAAGACGATGAGATCGTGCATCTGCGCGAAGAACACGTCTCCAGCCTTGAAGAGCAATTGCGCGGCACGTCGCGCCGTCTTGATGTCGGCGATGTTTCTCGCACCGATGTCGCGCAAGCGCAGTCACGCCTTGCGGGCGCGCGCGCCGCGCTGGCGTCGGCGCGCTCGGACCTTGAAGCATCGCGCGCGCGCTTCATTGAGGTGATCGGCGAAGCGCCCGTCGATCTCGCGCCGCCGCCGCCCACCGCGGACATTCCTTTCACGTTGAGCGATGCAATCGCGCAGGCCGAAGCGGCGCACCCGCTTATTTTGCAGGCGCAACAGAATGTCGCGGCGTCGCGTGCGCGTGTTTCCATCGAGCGCTCGGCGCTGCGGCCGCACGTCACGTTCGAAGCGCGCCGCGACCGTTATGAAGATTCCGACTTCAACAATCAGATTGAAGACGCTGAAAGCGCCGTGGCGCAAGTCTCTATCCCGCTGTTCGAAGGCGGCTATGCCAGCTCTCGTACGCGCCAGGGCCGCGTCAATGTCAGCCGCGCCGAGGCCGTGGTCGAAGCGCAGCGGCGCGAGATCGTGGCGAGTGTTGTATCGGCCTGGAACGAGCTGATCGCGAGCCGCGAAGTCGTCGCCGCCGCGCGCGAGCAAGTCGCGGCCAGCGAAACCGCGCTCAGCGGCGCCGAGCGCGAGCAGGGGCTCGGCCTCCGCTCCACCATCGATGTGCTGGACGCCGAACGCGAATGGCAAGAAGCGCAGATCGCGCTCGCGCGCGCCGAAGCACGCGCCGGCGCCGCGATCTATGTGCTGCGCGCCTCGATGGGCGCGCTCACCATGGATGCGGCGCGCGTTTCGGAACCCTGAAACGTCACCGTCGCGATGAATGTTCTAGTTCATGAACTTCGCGGGATGGGGCAAACTTGCTAGATCGTCGGCTCAACGGTAGAAAGGAGCGGTGCCGAGCGCATCGATCCTCGTCGTTGTTTCTTATTTCGATGGACGCCACGTCAAACCGCTGCGTCGCTTGCTTGCATCGATGCGGGAACACGAGGGTGGTAGGCCTTTCGATCTCGCCGTTGTCGTAAATCGGGAGTCCGGGTTTGATCGTCCGGGACTTACCCTAGAGTCCAGCATCCGCGTTCTCGAACGCCCCAATACCGGCATGAATATTGGCGCGTGGGATCATGGCTGGCGGAGTCTGAGCGGCTATGCGCATTACTTGTTCTTGCAGGACGATTGCCTTGTCGTGCGCGAGGGATGGCTGGCGGGTTATCTGACGCGCGCGGCGGATCCGGAGATTGGTCTTCTCGGCGAGTCCTTGAACAAGGCGTGGGACAAGCCGTGGGCGAAGCTGGCTGAGGAGCGGAAGGGCGAGGTTCTGCCGGACCATATCATCGATGGACAGCCGGCCGAGCGGGTGGCGCTCTATCTCGATTTCATGGCGCGCACCGGGATCGATCCCGGTGAGAATGGGCGCCATTTGCGCTCGCTGACTTGGTTCGCGCGGCGCGACGTGTTGGAGCGGATCGACGGGTTTCCGATCGGCGCGACCTACGGCGAATGCATCGCGGCGGAGATCGCGGTTAGCCGGAAGGTGGCGGCGGCGGGCTTGCGCGTCGAGCAAACGTCGCCTGAGCCCTTCCATTTCATCCGTCACGCCGACTGGGAGCAAGCGACGCCGGGCGGGCCTTTCCTACACACGCGTTCGCGCAAGCCGCGCGCGGCGTCATGGTTCTCGCGGCTGATGCGCCGCTAGCGCGGTGTGCGCCGCACCAGGCGCCATGCGCCGCGAATGAGCCGGAAAGCATGGGGATTGCCCAGGATGCGTTGCGCGAGGGGCGAGGCCGATACGCGCGAGGCGACCCGAATGATGAGCGGCGCGCGTGGGATCGGGCCGGCGGGCGTTGAGGTCCGCTTTAGCGCGATTGCGAGGGGCGCGCCCAAGGGCCTCACGTCGACGTTGTGGATTTGCAGGTCGTTCAGCGCGGCGCTGGCGGTTTCGGGATAGAGCATGCGCAGCAGTAATTTCTGCGCGGTCTCATCGGCCCTCGCGCGGCTCGTGCCGCGCTTATGCTCTGCGCTCAAATGGCCGAGCACGATATGGGCGTAGCCGTGCGCACGCGTGCGGCAAGCAAACTCGACATCGTTGAAGCCGTTCGGGAAGCGCGCGGCGTCCAGCATGCCGACGGCGTCGAAAATGCCGCGCGGCATTGCGGCGGCGGCGAAGGAATTGCCGAACACGTTGCGCACGAACGGCGTCAGTGCGTCGTGGGAATATTCCTCAACCATGGAATCCTGCGCGACGGCGTTGCGCCGCGCCTCCATGCCGGCGGCAATCTCTCTCGTGCCGGGGTCGGTCAGCGCGAGCCCAACGCTCCCAATGCCCGGATGCAGCGCCCAGGCGCTCATTTCCTCAAGCGCCTCCGGAGAGACGAGCACCGCGTCATTATTAAGCAGCACGACCACTTCGCCGGTGCTCTCGCGAACACCGAGATTGCATTGGGCGCTGTGGTTGAAGGGGAGATCGTAATCGACGATGCGCCAGCGCGAGACGCCAGCGTTCTCCAAGCCCGCCTTCATGGCCTCCAGTGTTTCGTCGGAGGATTGATTGTTGACCAGGACGACTTCTATGCGGCTCGCCGCGCTCTGCGCCAAAACTGACGCAATGGCGCGCAGCGTGAGATCCGGGTGGTCGCGGAACGGGATGATGACGCTGATGGATTTGGCCGCGCGCCGCGGAAGGATGCGGTATGGCGGCGCGTTTTCATCGGTATTTTCCGTGAGCACAAAGTCGCCGAGCGCGGCGAGGGCCTCGCCATAGGCGCGCAAACGTCCAGCGCAAGCATTGCGCGCGGCGGCAGTAGTGGACGTGTCGGGGACACGCGCATCGGCGCGGATCAAAAACGCCTCGGGATGCGCCGTCCAAACCGTCTTTGGTTGGGCTGACAGCCAAAGCTGAAACAAGTGCAGTTCATTGGAGCGCGCTTCGCTTAGCAAATCACCGCCATAGTTCGCGGCAAGCGCTGTGCGCACCGCGAATGCGTTCTTGAGATAGGGGAAATGCAGCAGTGAAATCGGATGGTGCGCTGGGTTTGTTTGAATCCATCCGCCAGAGCCCGGCTGATGGACGCCCCAGGTCAAGATATCCGGCGGTGCGGCGGCGGCGTCGGCGACGGCGAGCCACGTGACGGTGGAGGGATGAAGCCGGTCGCCGTGGCGTAAGAATGTGACAAAGCGGGCGGGCCCGAGTGCATCCTTCAAGCTTGTTTGCGCGCTCAGGACATCGATGAGGCGCGGCGCCAGCTCCAGTTCGGCGAGAAACTGATCCAGGAAACCGAGATCGATATGCGGCGCGAGCACGAGTGCACAGCGCAGCGACGGATTGGACTGCAGCGCGAGCGATTGGATCGATCGCGAGAGCGCCAAATCCGGCGTGCGCTCAACGAACAATATGCAGGTGAGTACGGTCTGCCCGTCGTCGAGGGCGGCGGCCTGGCTGCGTTCGCCGGCGAGGCGCGCGATGATGCGGTCCTCCGCGACGCCATTGACGCGTGCCTCCAGCGGCAGATCCAGCAGCGCCTGGCGCTCGGCGCGGCTTTCAAGATACTTCATGCGGAGCTCCGGCGCGCGTCAGCGCGGTTTCGATCGCGCCGCGCCAGGCGCGCGCCATCACTGGACCGTTGTAGTGCGCGCGCACATAGGCGCGGCCTGCTTGCGTGCGCTGCGTTAGCTTGGCGTCGCGGCCCAGCGCGGCGGAAAAGCCGGCATCCCAATCGTCGAGCACGGCGAAATCAGCGAGTTCGTCATAGGCCGGAATGCGGTCCGCCAGCACTGGCGCGCCGTGCCATAGGGCGGTCGCGACGCGGTTATTGGATTTGCAGAGCGTGAAGGGGTTGGCCGTCACGGGGACGACGACAAGATCGGGCGCGCGCCCAATTCTTCGGCGAAGGCGCGCTCGTCCCAATCGCGGGTAGCGCGAGGGGGATGTCCAGTTCGCCGCGCAATGCGTCGTACGTCTCGCGCTTGTTCGACACGATCACGAGTTCGCAGGCGCGCTGCTTCGCCGCCGCCGCGAGGTGCGTGCGAATGCGGCGCAAATCCTCCATGCCGGCGACCGCGTTCGGCGAGCCGTGCGATCCGAACCACAGAATACGAAATGCGGCGTTCGGGTCGTCCGTGCGCGGGCCCAGCGCGAACTCCTCGACGGCATCGCCGACCACGAGGGGCGGATGGGTTAGGCGCGCCTCTCGCGACACCACTTCCGCCAGATAATCGCCGCAGCACACAACTTGATCGACCAATTCCGCCATGATCCGAAGATCGCGCGCGGCGTCGATATAGAGCGGCAGGTTTTGCGGGTTGTAGAAATGATTGTCGGAAAGATCGAGCAGCGTGACCGCGCCTGGGCGCGCAGCTCGCGCGCCAGCGCTTGATCCTTGCGGCCATAGAGCTTGGAGAAAATCACCGCGTCATAGCGCTGAGACGCGTCGAACAGCTCGATCGGATAGCCGTCGCGCTGCAGATGCCCGAGCGGCGTCAGACAGCGAAAGCGAACCGAGGCGACCTTTGGGTCGTTGGATTTCGGCTTCCAGCCAATCTTCACGCGCGCGCCCTCAGGCGGCTTTGCGCGTGAAGCGCTTATAGGGCGGCAGCCATTCGGCCATGAGTTTTGCCGCGTCGGATACGGCTTGAGGCCGGCCCAAGTCGGCAGCATAGGGCTCACATGGCCGCGCGCGATTTCTTCGTCGATCTCCTCGCGCGTGATGAAGCCATCGGCGACCGCGCGGCGCACCTCCGCGTACCAGACTTCGCCATTCTTGTTCTTGTCGCTGACCCAAGGCTGAGTCGGCATATCGGTGTAGTGGATGAGCTTGGTCTCGCCCTCGACATAGGTTTCCAGCGAATTCCATTCGAACTCTAGGAGCGGGCGTTTGCGCTCCGGCGGCATCATCGCGAAATCGTGCATGAGGCCTTTGTAGTCGAAGTCGCCCCGGTCGAGCGCCGCCACGAGGGCCTTGGCGTCCCAGCCGAGTTTCGCGCAATCCATCAGCATGACCGAAAACTGCGGCACGCGGCCTTGCGCGCCCATGGCTTCGGAATAGAGCAGCCACGCATCTTCAATATCGCGCGTCCACAGATCGCGGATGTCGGTGAACTCCTGCATGTCCGCATCGACATAGATGGCGCGGCCGCGCTGACGGCAGAGCTCTGGAATTTTGAACCGCAGAATGAAAAGCCGGTGCGGGCGCGGCGTTGCGGATCGCTGGGTTCCGGGAGCCCTTCATTGTCGATGATCTCGAATCGCGTCGAGAGGCTCGCGAAGCGCCGCACGCTGTATTCGAAAAGCCGCGCGCCAGCACCTGCGTCGCGTCAGCGCCGATATAGATACGCACCGCGTTTGCAGATCGAGAGGGCCGAAGGTGAGGTCCGGGTGTCGCCGCAGGGTTTGCGCGAATTGCGCGAACTGTTTGTCAAAATCGCTGCGGCCGTTGGCGAGCAGGGTGGTGTCGGCAAGATCGCCGAAGGCCGGCGAGTAGCTGGCGCCGCCATCGACGCAAGTGTGCGGATCACGCGCGCGCCATTGTCCGCGAGAATGTTGAGAGCGGCTTCGGCGCTGAAGAATTTGATATTGGTGAGGGCTCGTTTGCCAGCGGCGCGAAATCGCGCGCGGTCTGCGCGTTGAAGACGACCAGGCGCCCCTCGGCCTCAAGCCGTCGCAGAATAGGATGCTCCTGCGCGAGCTGCGCCAGCGTCTTTCCGCCGGCATGTGCGCGAAATGGGGCCGCCAAGGGAGCAGAACATGGTCCGCGTTCGCGGCGATGGCTTCGCCGCAGCCCTCGAAGGACGTCAAAGTCCATCATCAGCGCCGCGGCGCATTTCACGTCGCGCGAGACATGGTTGAGCGCCAGCACCGAGAACGCGCCCGGATCGACCGTTTTGTATCTTGTGAAGCTGGGGCCTTTGCCCAGGATCAGCCAGGGCTGAAGCGAAATTTCGGCTTTCTGCGCCCATTCGCGAGCGGTCAACATCAGCAGCGGCGCTCCGGACTTCACCTGCGGCCTTTATAGGCGCCTGGCGCCGCTCGCGCCAGTTGCCAATTGCCGCTGTGGAGGGGAAACTCCGAGCGAAGAACGAGGGCGGCGCTTCTTAATGAACCGACACTGGATACAGCAGGCCAAGTATGGATGGCGCCAGCTTCTGCTGCGCGGCCCCCTGGGCGAGATGCGACCCTATCAGGGCGCATATTCCAATCTTGCGCACGACCTTCTGATGACGTGGCGGCGTCGTGACCTGTGCATCGCCATGGCGTTTAACCGCGCGGTCGGCGGCATGCGCGGCACATTCTTCGGGCCGTTCTGGATCGCGATCAGCTTCGCCATCGCCGTGCTCGGGCTCACGACGCTGTGGTCCTTCTTGTTGAACCGGCCAATGGCGGTGTTTTTGCCTTATGTAACGCTTGGTTCTTCACATGGACTCTGTTCATAGGCGCCATCACCTACGGGTCGCGCGCGCTCATCTCAAGTAAGAGCTTTATCTTGCAGACAAAGGCGCCGCTCACGCTCTATCCGACGGTTTGCGCTGGCCTCAAACTTCGTCGCAGCGCTCCACAATGTGCCCTTCGTGGTCTTGGTGATGTTTCTTTGTCCGCCGCCAATATCGTCAGAGATCTTTTTAGCTATTCCAGGTCTCTTTCTGCTTGGGATTGCGGCGCTTGGCATCGCGATCGGTTTATCGGTGTGTTGCGCCTATATGCCGGATCTCGCCGAGTTCATTTCTTCGATGCTGCGCTTCGTGTTTTTCTTCACGCCGCTCTGGTGGATGCCTAACATGCGTCCCAGCGTCGAGCCCTTCGTGCTCGCAAATCCCTTTTATCACGTGGTGAATGTTGTGCGCGGCCGATCTTGCACGGTGATCATGTTATGATCTCGTTCTGCGTTATGAGCGGGATGTGCGTGCTGATCTGGCTCTGCGTTTCCTGGATTTACTGGAATGCGGCCGGGGCGGTCGCGACCCGCTTGTGAGAGCTAAATCATGAATGCCGCCCTGATTCTAGAGAACGCGACGATCAGCTATCCGATCCGCAAAATTCCGCGGCAGGGTGCGGCGCGCGCGCTGCGCGCGGCGTATTTTTCAGCCCCCGCGCGGGGGCAGTGTGGATGTGCTCAAGAATATCTGGCTTTCGCTCAAGGACGGCGATCGTGTCGCCATTATCGGCCGCATTGGTTCGGGTAAGAGCACGATGCTCCGTACAATGGCGGGCATTTATGCGCCGACCACCGGGCGTGTTTGGACGCGCGGGGTCATCGCCGCCGATGTTTTCCGCGTCCGCCGGCTTTGTACCGTTCGCCACGGGCTACGAGAATATTTTCCTGCGCGGCATGTTGCTGGGTATGAGCAAGGCCGAAATCGAGTCCAGGATCGATCAGATCTGCGCTTTTGCGGATATTGGGGACTGGATGTTTCAGCCAGTCTCGACTTATTCAAGCGGCATGTCCCTGCGCGTGGCCTTCGCCATCACCAGCTGCATGCGTCCGAATATTTTGCTGATGGACGAGTGGATCGGGGCGGGGCGATGCGCTCTTCATGAAGCGCGCGGGGGAGCGCCTCACCGAGCTCGTCACGTCGGCGAATATCCTCGTGCTGGCCTCGCACCAGAACGGCATTCTGCGCGAATTTTGCAACCGTGCCGTGGTGCTGGAGCGGGGCGTGCTGGTGTTTGAGGGCGGCGTGGACGATGCGCTGGCTTACTACAACGAGCTGATCGCGCTTTCACGTGAGTCCGGGCGGGACGCGCGGCCGGACTCGCCGCTCGGCGACATTCTCCAAGAGCTCTGATCAGCCGGTGGCGCGGCCGCCCGCGCGCGAAATCTCGGCCGTGCCGATGGTGGAATTGTCTGTTGTCGCGATCACTTCGATCGCCGCTGGCGTGTGCGTCAGCATTGGCAGCGGCACCAGGAAGCCGTGCCGGCCATCGCCGATCTTGTTGCGCAGCAAATCCTCGCGGAACTGATCGGCCAGCACCTCGGCAACCTCGACATTGTTGACCAGGACGCGGATCAGCATGCGCTCGTCGCTCAGAGGTTGTTTGGCCCAGCCGCGCACTTGCGCGCCCTTCTGCACCGAATCTAAAGCGCCTTGCACAACGCGCGCGCCAACGGCGGAAGCAGGGTTGCGGAGCGAGCGCGCGCCTTGGTCGATCAGGGCCGTCGCCGCCAGGCGCCGCTCTGGCGAAGGCTCGATGCCCGCAAAGAGCGCGATGGCGTCGATATGCGCTGATGCGAACTCGCGCGCTTTTGCAGCGAAATGATCATCGCCGGCTGACGCACTTCGGCGGCGAAGAAGGCGATCTCTGCGTTGCGTTTGGCGGCTTCCGCCAACGCGTCGGATTCGCCGCCCTCGGTGTTGCGCTCCAGCCCGATGGCGATGGACGCGGCGTCCTCCAGCACGATGAAATAGTGCGGGTTGATCGAAGAGCGCTTGGCCGCGCCCAGCATCGGATTGCGGAACGGCACGCGTGCGCCCCATGTGGTGTGCTTGGCGGTGAGATCGCGGGCGACATCGGAAAGCCTTCGGATGAGCCGCCGCCCGTCCCGCGCAATGTCGCGCCGGCCGGAAAGAAAAATACCGGCACGCCCAGACGACGCACCGCTTTTGCCATGATCGCCACGCCATCGCCCGGCTCGACGCCGGTGATGATGAGCGTTTTCGGCGCGGGCGCTCGGCCCATCCCAATTTTTCCGCATAAAGCCGAAATTTGGAATGTGCCCGACCAGCGGTTCGATCGAGACGCTGGGCTGTGCGGCTTGCGTGCGGGGTTCGTCGCTTACGCTGATGGCCGGCCTCCCGCACTCGATTGGTCAGGTGGCGAGATAGCCTTGACCTTCGCCAAATCCAGGGAACGGGATGCAAGGATCAACCACGCGCGGTCCGTTCCGTTCTTGGCGATATTGCACCAAACGCTGCGCCGTGTATCCCGCGTTCTCGATGGCGCGGGTCAAGCTGTCCAGGTCGAGCCGCCGGGCAGTCTTGTGGGCGCCGGAGAAGGGGTCTTTCCAGCCGCCTTCGTCGGTGCGTTTGGAAGCGTAAGCGTGGCCGTCGATGGTTTCCACGTCACATCTATCCCCTGCCGCGGCGATGTGGGTGTCCAGGTAAAGCGTGGGCGCCAGCTTGCCCACCAGCGCGAGGTGCTCGACCGGACGGACCACGTGATACAGCACGCCAATATGGAAAACGATGTCAAACGTCCCGAACGAGGGGTCGAGTTTTTCGCAGTCGGCCACGAACACCTTGGCGTCGGCGCCGTGCATGCTGAGCCGCGCCAGCGTCTTGAACACATTGACTGGACGCACATCGATCGCGGTGACGTTTTCGGTATAGCGCCGCAGGCCCAGCGTGTGGATGCCTTCGAAACAGCCAACCTCAAGCACGGACTTGCCAGCAAGACCAACATGTTTGTCGAGTAATTCGATGCGGGTATCGGGCACCCGCTGCTCTTCCTCGCGCTTTCCCGGCGAGGGTTTTCCCAAGAGCTGGCCGTTGGGCAAGCGGGTGACGGCGCGCCAATCGAACAGGCGGTTGGCGTCTTGGATCGCTTGGCCATCCAAATCCACGGCCCGGAAATCCGCCAACTCGTCCCTCCCAGTGATGCAGCCAGTCAGCCGCTATCACGCACATGAACAAAGCGGCAAGGCCACTCGACGCCGCGGAAATGAGCACAGACCAACGGAATTCTCAAAGCATCTGCGCTGTGAAAACGATCACGACGCCTGACTATGGCGCCGCCGCCTCAATCATGGGCGCCCCGTGACTGCGGCGGGCGAAAAAGTTCCATGCCGTCAAGTGCGATCTTAAATGAAATCCCTTTAATTTCAATGGGCTTGGTTCGTGCCGTTGGCGATATGTTGCGCTGCGAAAAATTGGCGATAAAGTGGCTCCCCGGTGGTGTCCAGGTGTCTAGGGGAAGGCGAATGTCGCTCAGTGCGATCATTGTATCCTACCGCACCGGGCCGATCTTGTCCGAGTGCCTCAGCGCGCTGATTGCCGCTGACGAGTGCGATGAGATCATCGTCGTCGATAATGGCAACGCTTCCGAAGAAGAGCTCACGCTCAATAAATTCGCGCTCACCAATGCCAATGTGCGTCTGTTGCGCGGCCACGGAAACATCGGTTTTTCAGCCGGCTGCAATATGGGCGCGGTGCACGCGACCGGCGATAGCCTGCTTTTCGTGAACCCTGACGTGGTGCTGGCCAAGGGCGCGGCGACGCGGATGGTCAATGCGCTGGACGTTTTGCCTTCGCCCGCCATCGTCGGCGGCGATTTGCGCGATCCTCAAGGACGCCCCGACCGAGGCTCGCGCCGTGATCGCGTGACGCCGTGGCGCGCCTTCGTGAGCTTTAGCGGTCTGTCGCGTTTTGGGCGTTGGATCGGTCCGTGCCGCGATCTGCATCGCCACGAAGATCCGGCGGTGCCAAGCGAAGCGTGTCCAGTTGGCGCGGTAAGCGGCGCGCTGATGATGGTGCGCAAGTCGGACTTCGACATGGTCGGCGGCTTCGATGAAGAATATTTCCTCCATGTCGAAGATGTCGATCTTTGCCGGCGTATCGAGGAAGCGGGCGGCAGGTGATGTTTCAGCCGGGCGCTCTGGCGGTGCATGCGCGCTCGACCAGCGACGTGCCGCCCGAATGGATCAGCGCGCATAAAGCCCGCAGTTTTGCGCGCTATTTCCGCAAATTCGCCCGCTCGCGCGGCGATCGCGTGCTGGCCTATGTGATGGGCGGCGCGCTCGGCATGCTGATGCCGCTGCGCGCGAAAGTTTAGTTCAAAGTAATTTTGCTCAATTTAACGGCTGAGATGGCGATCAAGCCGTCGCTCGCAATGCCTTCGCGGGCTAACGAACGGCCCATTGCGATGTGTACGGTGGCGGCTGTCTCAGGCGCGACGCCTCCTCAATATCCTTGTTTTTCGCCATCGGTGTCTTTTATCGCGGGCTGTTTGACCCAGTGATTGAGCACTTTTCCGGATGCATTCAAGAACAGGGGACCTATGGCAAAATTATTTGTCACGCCGTTCCCGGAATTGCGCAGCGCCAAAGCGGTGAACTCCACGCGATAGGTGGCGCCGACCTCAGCGATGAGATGTCCCTTTGATCGCACCCCGTCTCCACCACTCATGCGATAGTGGCCATCCACAATCACCCCCTCGCGAAACCGTTGGTCGTAAACGGGCCAGTCGGTGGTTTGAGCGTCACGAAATGAAACGGCAATCTCATCTGTTGCTGGAGAAACGGTTGGCGCGTTTGTAGCCGCGGCTGGCGCCGTGACAGGCGCTCGCTCCGTTGGCGTCGGCGTAGGCGTGGGGTGCTCGGCTTTCGTTGCCGCCTTTGTGGACCCCTTGGCTGACTAGGCTTTGTTTTGCGCTTGCCGATCGTCGCAAACGCCAAAAACAAGACAACAACAAACGCGAGGCCAGCGACGGCATACCAAATGATAGGCTGATCCGTGTTCGAAAGATCCATGCTCGAAAGATCCATCACGTTTCCCCTCAAGCGTGCGCCTAATCATCTGAATACAGATTTTGCAACGTCTGGACAAAGATTTCGGGAATGGTCGTCACCACCGATCGGAGTGTGCGACGGTTTCCAAACGTGCGGGCCCGTGTTTCGGCTCGCTCTTCGTTGATCTCACGAAGCGTCCGCGGCTAATCTAGAACGTGCATCGACACAGGCCTGCGGTGAACGCGACATGCCACGCATTGCAGTTATCGGCCCTGGCGCAATTGGTGCAACAATCGCGGCTTACCTGTCGCGGAACGCGGACGTTCAGCTTTCCATCTGCGCGCGCACGCCGTTTGAAGAAATTGTGCTCGAAGCTCCAGCCGGAACACTAAGGGCCTCGCCTCCAATATACTTGGAGCATAAGCGCGCTACGATTGCCGATTGGGTGATTGTCGCGACAAAGGCCTATGACAACGAAAGCGTCTCTGCTTGGCTGCCACACGTGGCGGACGCGGCTACGCGATTAGCTGTCCTTCAAAACGGCGTTGAACATGCCGAGCGGTTTCATCTCACTTTCGATGCTTTCCGGATCCTTCCGACGGTCATAGATCTGCGCTCCGAACGCATTGGGCCGGGTCATGTGCGTGAGCGGCGCACGGGTCAATCTATGTCCCCGATTGCGACAAAGGTCGTTCGTTCAGCGATCTGTTTCAGGCGGGAGGCTTGGATGTGCGCGCGACAAAAGACTTCACCACGGCGGCCTGGCGCAAACTCTGTTTTAATTGCGCCGGCGCGGTGAGCGCCGTGGCGCTGGCGAGTGATGTCGTGGCTCGCTTCGAGTCCGCCGCCGACTTGGCGGAATTGCTGGTGATGGAATGCGCACAGTGGGACGCGCAGAGGGCGCCGATCTTGAGCCTGATATTGCGAAGCACTTTGTCGATGTATTGAGACGCTCGAGCACGACAAATTCGATGCTGGCGGACCGGTTGGCCGGTCGATCGCTTGAGATCGACGCCCGCAACGGCGTTGTAGTCCGAAAGGGGCGCCGCGCACGGGATTCCAACGCCAGCCAACGCTTTCGTGGTTTCCTTGCTGGGCGGCGATCATCTCGCCGACGTGGGCGCGGCGTGAAACCTTGAGCCGGAAATGACTACGCGGCTGGCCGGCGCTCTGAATTGGCGACGTACCAGTCGGTGATGCGCCTGACACCCTCGGCCATCGAGACCTTCGGGCTGAACCCCAGGCCGCTGAGCTTGGTGATGTCCGGGCAGCGGCGCAGCGTGCCGCCTGCGGGCAGCTCGGAGGGGCGAATATCGGGCTCGCGGCCAAATTGGCGCACGACGAGTTCGGCCACTTCGCGGATCGAGAGCTCTTCCAATGTGCCGATATGATAGATGTTGCGGTGTGCGCCTTTGTCGACCACGTCGATCACGCCATCGATAAAATCGTCGATATAAATGAAGGAGCGCGTCTGCGTGCCGTCGCCCTGGATCGCGAACGGCACCGGGCCGGAGGGTGTGCGCGCCACTTCTTCCTTCGCACGCAGAATAAATTGGGGCAGCACATGCTCCCAGCCCATGTCGGGGCCGTACACATTGTGCGGACGGAAGATCATCGCGCGCTCGAAGAAGTCGCGGTGATAATTGGCGAGCATGATCTCGGAGATCAGCTTGGAGCCGCCGTAGGAATAACGCGGGTTCCACGGGTCGGGAATTTTCAGCTCTTCGTCTTCCGGCGTCGGCACCGTCTTTGGCGTTTGATAGGCTTCCGATGAAGACGCCAGCACGAATTCGCGCACGCCGGCCGCGCGCGCGGCGTCGAGCGCGCCATACATGCCGCGGACGCCGACATCGAGCACGAGGTCGGGGCGCTTGTAGAAATTCTCCGTGCCATTGAGCGCGGCGAGATGGAGCAGGCTGTCGCAGCCGCGCGCGGCGTCGGTCATTTTCTCAACGTCGCGGACATCGACGCGCACGAGATCGAACTTGCCCTTGATGTCGTTGAGGCGCACCGCATCGCCCCGGAGATCGTTGTCGACCACGCGGACAGCATGGCCGTCCTTCACCAGGCGGCGCACCAAAGCTGAACCGATAAAACCGGTGCCGCCTGTAACCAGATAAGTACGCTTGCTCACGATTGGTAACGCTCCCCTCCCAAGGCGAGATAGCGCACGCCTTCGGGCATAGATTCCTCAATGTCGTCGTGCATGCTCCAGTAGTCGTAGACAATGCCGGGGGCGTTCATGTTGCGCGCGAGCGACGCGATATCCGCGCTTTGAAAAACCGGATGATCATTGGCGATGACGACAATGTTCGCATCGGCGAACGCGTCCTGTAAGGTCACCGCCGCCTCGATGCCGAAAAATTCCTGCGATGCTTCGCGAGGCACCACCGCGTCGAAGGTCTTAAATCGGCCCTTTGGGAACGCTTCGCGCAAGGCTTCTAGGATCGGTTTGGCCATCGTGCCGCGAAGATCGTCGGTTGGCGGGCGTCCCTTAAACGCCACTCCCGCCAATGTAATGCGGGGCGATTTGGGAAACCCCTTCATCGCGTCGGTCTGTTCTTTTATCAGCGCAACCGTGTCGGCGGGTTGTCCCTCGTTGATTGCGCGCGATGCTTGCGTGATCCCCATCGTGACGCCGTAGACGCTGCCAGACTCAAAGAGGATATGCGGGTCTTTTTCCAGGCAGGGTCCGCCGACAGGGCCGGGCCTCGCCACCTTATTTCGCGGATAGCCGAGACGGCCGGCCCGCAGAATTTCGCGCGCCGAAAGACCCGCGTGGCTGCAAAGCTTCGCGACTTCATTGGCGAACGCGAAAGTCACGTCGCGATATGTGTTGTCGACCAGTTTTGTTAATTCTGCCGCTTCGAGCGATGATAGCGCCACGGTCGTTGGTGTAAGAACACCGAACATGTGCGCGCAACGAGCCCGCACATCCGGATCTTCCGCGCCGATAATCTGCGGGAGTTCATGCAATTCTGCCAGGGCGTGGCCTTCGAGAGTGCGCTCGGGGCATACAGCGAGGTCAAACTTTCTTCTCGTTGCGTCCAGGATCGGTTTGACGACTTCGCGCGCCGTGCCCAGCCGGACAGTGGAGCGCAAGATCACGAGCGCGCCGTCTGTCATGACAGCCGCGACCTGTTTTGCGGAGTGTTGAACTGCACCCAGATAAATGGAGCCGTCGCGAAACGGCGTTCCCACGGTGATGACATAAACCGTCGCTGGAAATTTTGGGTCGGGTTCCTTGGAAAAGGTCAAGCGGTGCTTGTCGATTACCCGCTTTAGTTTGTCGGCCAGGCGGGGCTCCCAGAAGTGCGGTTCGCCCTTCGACAATGACGCGAGTACGTCATCGCGCACTTCAAGACCATGCACGCGGAACCCACAATCGGCCATCGCAACAGCAAGCGTGAGGCCAACATATCCGAGGCCCACAATGCAAATGACTCTGTCGCGAATTGTTTGCGTAGCCTTCATGGCTTTGGTGGTCCCCGACCCAATGTTGCCAGCAGCAGTTCTTCATGCCGCCTTTCGCGCAACGTGCTTCTTTGCGCCTCAGGCTTAACCTTAGGCGCCGCTCTGTGCTGTCGCAAGCTTGGCCCGCCTCATGTCTACCGGTATAGCGACATTGAGGAGACTTCAGGCATGAGTGAAACTTTTGAGCTCAGCGGAAAACGAATTTGGGTCGCGGGTCATCGCGGCATGGTGGGCTCGGCTATTGCCCGCGCGCTTCGCGCGAGAGGGGATTGTGAAGTTATCACAGTCTCTAGAAGCGAAATCGATCTGCTGCGCCAAGCCGAAGTCGAAACCTGGATGGAGAAAGTGCGTCCGGAGGCGGTGTTTCTCGCCGCGGCTCGCGTCGGCGGCATCATGGCCAACAGCACGCGGCCGGCGGAGTTTCTTTATCAAAACCTGATGATCGAAGCCAACATCATCCACGCGGCGCATAGCACGGATGTCGAAAAGCTTCTTTTCCTGGGTTCTTCGTGCATTTACCCCAAGCTCGCCGCCCAGCCGATGCGCGAGGACGCGCTGCTCACCGGTCCGCTTGAGCCCACCAATGAATGGTACGCGATCGCGAAGATCGCCGGCATCAAGATGTGCGACGCGTATCGCAAGCAATATGGCCGCCACTTTATCTCGGCGATGCCAACCAATCTCTACGGCCCGAACGATAATTTCGATCCGGTCGCGAGCCACGTCCTGGCCGCACTCATGCGCAAGATTCACGATGCCAAAAAAGCGGGCGCCGCGACCGTTGAAATCTGGGGCACAGGCTCTCCGCTGCGCGAATTCATGCATGTCGACGATCTCGCGAGCGCCTGCATCTTCTTGATGGAGCGCTACGACCAAGCCGGCCACATCAATGTCGGCCATGGTGAGGAAGTCACAATCCGCGCGCTCGCCGAGCAGATCGCCAACGTCGCGGGATATCAGGGCGCTTTTCACTTCGACACCACCAAGCCCGACGGCACGCCGCGCAAGCTGATGGATTCAACGGCGCTGCGCAGCCTCGGCTGGACCGCGCGGATCGGCTTGGAAGATGGCATCCGCAATGCGTACGGCTGGTTTGAAGCAAACCAAGCCGCTTTGCGCGCGGCTTAGGATACGATTGAAGCGGCTACTGCGCTAAGCAAGCGCCAAGGTCATATCGAAGCGGTCCGCGCCAAGAAAGCGCGGCGCTTCAGCGCGAATTTGCCTGTCGCTCCAGTTTGTCACACGTGCGCGATGACAAAGGCTGCCGCAGCTCAGCACGACATCGCGGGGCCGCGCGGCGCGGTCGGGATTGGGCGCGCGCCGTTCAATGCTGGATGGGCCTTCTAGTGGTTCGACGGCGGCGCTCAGGCGATCAATTTTCGTGAGGCGTTCGAGCAAACTCGCATAATGCGTTTCCAGCGCGGCTGGAATGATCGGCTTGTGCGTCGCCAAGTCCGCGAATTGCTCTTCACTCAAGCGCTCGACATCATCCAAAAACGTGATCGGCAAAATCTCTTCAAAGCCCTGATACCGGCGCCGCGCCTTGCCGTAGCGCGCCTCCGCCAGGATCACGACCGGCGTGCCGAGGCTGATACAGGGCAGCGCGATGTGCAGACGGCGCGTCACGACGAGTTCAGCCGACGAGACGCGCGCCAGCAGTCGGCTCGCCATCGCATAGCGTTCGATCTGATCGCCGATGATGGCCGGCGGCGGATAGGTGCTGATGCGCTCGGCGCGGCGACAAAGCTCTTCCGGAATGACGCGCCCTTCGGCCGCTTTCGCGACATCCACGAACAGCACGCCCTCGCGTGGTTTCGCGGGCCGCTCGATGCGCCGGCCAATGAAGAGGGTTAGACACCCGGTCCAAAAAGCCGCGACGCCATGCGCTTCGAGCGCGCCCACGGTGTATTGATCGCGGCAACCGATGGGCTGATGCGCGCGCAGATAGTCGAGCCAGCCATGCTCGAGAATGTCATCATTGCCCAGGCAAAAGCCGAACGTGATCGGCGCGAAATTCGGCGGGGGCGGGCGCAAATCCGGACCGCGGCTCATCCACGAATTGAGGATGAGGCCGTGGGGCTCATCGATCTCGGTCGCGCCAATCGCATCGCGCAGCACGACGCGGTCGACGGCCGACGCATGCAAAGCCGCCGCGAGCGATTGGATGTCGTCGCCCAGATTGTTGGTTTCGTAGCCGAACACGGCGAATTTCAAGACGCGCTCCTCACGTCACCATGGCGTCGAAAATCAGCCGCTCCTGCGCCCATTGATGCGTGAGCGCCGGTGTTTTGTCGTCAAAATAATGCGCGGGGGAAGCGTCAGGTCCGATCTGGTCGGTGAAGGAAAAGCCGAAACAGCTCTCGCGCGGCAGCGCGCCGCGCACAGTCTTCACGTAGTTCAGAAAGGCCAGGCCCAAGCTGGGTTCAGCATGCAAAGCGCGCCAGAGCGCGGTGTTGGACCCGAGCGGCAAGCACGCGAGGCGAACGCCTTGCGCCCGAAGCGTCAGCGCGTGGCTCCAATTGCGTACGGCGTGCGTCATGTCGCCTTGGCAGAACACCGTGAACGCCGCGCGCGCCGAGCTGGCGTCGAGCGTTGGGTGTTTGCGTGGGCTGCGCGCATGGATGGTGAGCTTTTCGCCATAGTCGCGCTTGTTCTCGTCATTGATGGCGAAATAGTTGAAGCGCGTGACAGCGCCATGCGCATCAATGCGCGATCCCGCGCCGCGTCCGCGCTCGCACGGTGAATTGCCGACGATGGCCATCGATGGCTCGCGCGTCACAAAATCCGTGAGTGCGCGGCCGGCGGCGACAAGAGCGTCAAACAGGTCCGCATGGATCGCGACGTCGGCAGCATCGGCGTTTCCGGCGCCGTGCTCGCGCAGATGAACCGCGAGCGGCAGCAGCGTCTTGTAGCCGCGTGCGAGGTCAGGGCGCTCCTCCAGCATGGCGAGCGCCGTGCCGGGGTCGAGGACAAAGGCTTCCGCGAGGCATTCCTGCAGCAAGCGTGCGTTCGATTTCAGCCGCCGCGCCAGCGCGAGATTGTCGTTGAGCGTATCGCGCCCGGCATTCTCGTAGCGCCAGCGGAACGTCATCCAGTCGCACGCCGCGCCAGGCGCGCCGGGATGATCAGAGGCAATGATACGTTCGAGCAGGGCGATATTTTGCTCGCTCTCAGCCCGGCAACGCATCCTGAGGAGAAACTGGTCGAGCGCCGCATCGCCGGGCCGCTCGTGCTCGGTGCGCGCGTGCGCCACGATCCGGTCGGCCACATCAAGCGCACGATGCACCAGGATCGCGCGCGCCGCGAACGCGATGCGCGCCGCCAAGCGTTCCTCCGGGCGCGCGAGCTGGGCGATATAGCCCAATACCAGCGCCGCGGCCTCGTTCAAGTCACGCGCCGCCATCGCGGCTTCGAACTGGTGAAAGGCCGATGGCGCTGACCCGTCTTCGCGCACGCCGCCTCGGTTATGGGCGTTCCACAGCTCCGGGCGCGCCGAAGTCTCCTCCAGCACCCGATAAATGCTTTGCGTGCTGGGGCGGTCACGATATCGCCGAGCGGCATCGACACTGTCGCGCCAAACCGGCGTGTTTGGCAGGCAGGCGATGCGGTCATTGCGCCAATCGTCCATCGGCGTGATCGCGAAACGCGGCGCAAAATAAGCGCGCCGCATTTGGGATCGTTTCCGAATCCCGCCAAGGTTTTAAGCAACTGGAGCGTGCATCTTGAGTGCGAGGCAGACGTTTTGAGCGAGCACGCCATCGTGGTCGGCGCGGGCGGCGCGGTCGGCGAGAGCGCGGCGCGCCATCTGCTCGCCGCGGGCTGGCGCGTCGGCGCCTCGATGCGCAGCGCCCACACCGGCGCGATGGTGCGGCTGGCGGCGGCCGGCGCGGAACTGTCCGTGCTCGATTTGGAGAAGGATGCGCGCGGACGCTTCGACGGCGCCGACGCCGTGATCCTCACGCCCATTCTTTCGCTCGCGGTGCGCGCCGCGCCGGAGCTTGCGCGCGCCGAGGTGAAACGCGTGATCGCGTTTTCCAGCAACAATGTCGCCGTCGATCCTGGCGCGCCGACCTATGTCGCGCTCGCGGCGGCGGAAGCGGAGCTGCGTGCGATCATCCCGCACGCCATCATTCTGCGTCCCACCTTGATCTATGGCGATCCGCGTCAGACCGCGCTCGCGCGCCTAATTGCTTGGGCCAGACGCGTGCCGATGTTGCCGGTGCCGGGGTCGGGCCGCGCTTTGCAGCAGCCGGTGTTTCATGACGATCTCGGCGCCATCGCCGCGTCGCTCGCGCAAGGCGCGACGCATGAGGGCGCGACGTTCGCGCTCGGCGGGCCGGATGTCGTGAGCATGCGTGCGTTGTTTCAGGCCGTCGTGCGCGCGGCTGGTTTGCCGGCGTTCGTCACGCCGACGCCGCGCTGGCTGCTCGCGGCGGGCTTGAGCGTGATGGGCGAGCGCTTTCCATTCGACGCCGCGCAGATCGCGCGCGTGGAGCAAGATCGCATCGCGATGGCGCAGACGCCTGTGCCCGAGGCATTCACGCCGCGCACCAAGCTGAAAGAGGGTTTGGCGCGCCTTGTGGACGCGATGGACGCGCGCGAGCCGTGATTATTCGGCTGCGTGGCGCGCATGCGCGGCGCTGAGACGGGCGGGCATGTCTTCAGCGATGGCGAGCGCGCTGGTTAGCCCTGGCGATTCAATGCCGAACAGATTCACTAAGCCTTCGATGCCGTGACGCTCCACGCCGTCAATGCGGAAATCGGCCGCCGCCGCGCCGCGCCCTGAAAGTTTCGGACGGCAACCGGCATAGTCCGGTTGCAGAGCGCCATCGGGCAGGCCCGGCCAATAATGGCGGATCGCGGCGTAGAAGCTCTCCGCGCGCGCGGGGTTCACATGATAATCGACGCGCGCGGGATCGGTTTCATCGAGCCACTCGACGTCAGGGCCGAAGCGCGTGCGTCCACCAAGATCGACAGTGAGGTGAACGCCGAGGCCGCCTTCGACGGGCGCGGGATAGATCAGTCGCGAGAACGCGGGCTTGCCGGCGCAGCCGAAATAATTGCCCTTCGCGAGGATGAGGTCCGGGATCGCTTCAGCGGGCGTGCCTTCGATGCTGCGTGCGATGCGTTGTGCGTCGAGCCCGGCGGCGTTGATCAATACTTGGCAACGAAGCTCAGCGGGATTTTCGCCGCCGATGCGAAGGTCGAACGCGCTGTCAGCGCGCACAGCGCCGCTGAGCAGCGGCGAGGAAAACACGATGCTTCCGCCAGCATTTTCCAGATCGCCGAGCAAAGCCAGCATCAAGCCGTGGCTATCGACGATGCCAGTCTCCGGCGAGATCAGCGCGGCCGTGCAGTTGAGGTTCGGCTCCAGCGCGCGCGCTTCGGCGCCGGTGAGGAAGGCGATGTTCTCGACATCGTTGTCGAGCGCGCGTTGATGAAGCGCGGCGAATTGCGCTTCTTCGGCTTCGGACGTCGCCGCGATAAGCTTGCCGCATTTGCGGTGCGCGATGCCGCGCGCTTCAAGATAGGGATAGAGCAAACGCCGGCCGCGCACGCAGAGGCGATGCTTCAGGCTGCCGGTGGGATAGTAAATGCCGGCATGGATGACTTCGCTGTTGCGCGACGAAACACCGGTGCCGATGCCGGCGGCGGCTTCAAGCACCAGCACCTCGCGGCCCGCGCGCGCGAGCGCTGCAGCGCAGGCAAGGCCCACCACGCCCGCGCCGATCACCACGCACTCGATTTCGTAAACGTCGCCGCTCATGCGCCGACTCTAGCTGCAGCTTCGGCGCCGCAACAGTCGAAACAACCGGGGCATTGTCCCTCTCCCCTTGTGGGAGAGGGTGGCGCGCAGCGCCGGGTGAGGGGTACGAGCGCGACGGTGGACGTTGAGCCGCCACCCCTCATCCGTCATCGCTTCGCGTTGACACCTTCTCCTACAAGGGGAGAAGGACAGTTAACCGCCCGCGTTCACGAAAGACGCAATCGCGCCCGCGATGCGTTCTTGCGTTGGCGCGTCGAGATAGGGGTGCATCGGCAGACTGATGATTCGGCCTGCGATGTCTTCGCTCACGGCCATGCCGCCAGCGCCGACCGGGTAGGCGCGGTAGGCCGTCTGCAGGTGAAGCGGTTTTGGATAATATTGCGCGGTGGGCACGCCGGCTCCCCGGAGATGCGCGGCGAGGCCGTCGCGGTCTTCGGTTTCGATGGTGTATTGCGCCCAGGTCGAGACGCCGCCCGCGATCACGCGCGGCGTGCGCACCAAGTTCGAGAGCATCTGCGCGTAGCGATCCGCGACTTCATTACGAAGGCGGATTTCGTCTGCGAAGATGGCGAGCTTCTCGATCAGGATCGCGGCCTGGATGGTGTCGAGCCGCGAATTCATGCCGATGCGAATATTGTCGTACTTGTCGCCGCCCGCGCCGTGGAGCGCGAACGAGCGCATGGCTTTCTCGTCGTCCGCATCATTGGTGAGCGTTGCGCCGCCGTCGCCGTAGCAGCCGAGCGGTTTGGCCGGGAAGAAGCTGGTGGTGGTCACGTCCGCCCAGTGCAGCGGATGCTTGCCGTCCAAAGTACAGCCGAAGCCTTGCGCGCTGTCTGCGATGAGCTTCAGCCCATGGCGGCGCGCGATCTCGGCGATCCTCGGATAATCCGCCGGCTGACCGAACAGATCGACCGCGATCACGACCTTTGGCTTGAATTTGCCATCGCGCAACACGCCTGCGATTGCGGTTTCGAGGCTGGCGGGATCCATATTGTAAGTGTCCGGCAGCACATCGACAAACACTGGCGTCGCGCCTGTCCATGGCACGATCTCCGCCGTCGCGGCGAAGGTGAAGGCGGGGCAGAACACCGCATCGCCCGGGCCAATGCCCCACGCCTTCAGCGGCAGCACGAGCGCATCGGTGCCATTGGCGTTTGCGAGCGCGTGCTTGGCGCCGCCGAACGCGGCGAGCTGGCTTTCGAACGTGCGCACTTCGGGGCCGAGGATGAATTGGCCGTGCGTCAGCACGCGCGCGATGGCGGCGTCGATGCGGCCTTCGATGCGCGCGCGTTGAGCTTGGAGATCGATGAAGGGGAGCATGGGCAAATCTCAGTGCGAGAGTGAAGGAAGACCAGCCGCGGCATCCACCGCCAGCGCGAGTTTCAGCGCTTGCAATGCTTCAGCGCCGGTAACGGCGGGGCGCGGCGCAAAGCCGGTGATGGCGTCGATGAAGCGCGCGACATTCTGGCCGAGCGGATCGCGTCCGCCGGGTGTTTCGGCAAACGCGCCGTTGAGCGCGATGTTCGCGCTGTTCTCGAACGTGCGCGCGAGGAAATCGATGTTCACTTCGCCGCTGGGATAGACAATGCGCATGGTGCGCTTGCGTGCATCGGCCACGCGGCTCGAGGTGAATTTCGCGTCGGCGCCGGCCCAGCCGAGCCGTGCGTCGATCACATCCGCCGATGGCCCGCGCTCGGCGCGGCCGGTTGCTTTCACGGAATCTGGCTGCGCGCCCATCAGGGTGAGCGCGAGATCGAAATCATGCACCATGAGATCCAGGCTGACGGACACATCCGCGCTGCGCCCTGACCACGGCCCCTCGCGCACGCTTTCGATGAGCAAGGGGCGTTCCTCCGCGGCGAACAGCCCCATCGCTTCGAACACCAAGCGCTCCTGGTGCCCGCAGGCGAGCACGAGCTTGTTGAGATCGGCGACCATGATCAGCACTTCGGCTTCGCCAACCGACGTCGCGATCGGCTTTTCGATAAGCACGTGCTTGCCATACTCAAGGGCCGCGGCGGCGGCGCTGGCGTGCGTGGCGGGCGGGCTCGCGATCGTCACGAGGTCGAGCACGTCGAGCATATTGTCCATATTGTCGAAGGCGCGGACATTGAGGTCTTCGGCCAGCACTTCGGTACGCTCGGCGTCGAGATCATAGATGCCGATCAGCTCGACGCGATCGTCGGCTTGATATTTGCGCGCATGATGGCCGCCGAACACGCCGGCGCCGATCACACCTGCTCTGAGCCTGGTCATTCCACCGTCACCGATTTTGCCAGATTGCGCGGCTGATCAACGTCGGTGCCTTTCTGCACGGCGGTGAAGTAGGCGAGCAATTGAATGGGAATTGAATAGACCAGAGGCGCGATAAAGGGATCGCAGGCCGGCGCGAGGATGCGGTGCTGGGCGACATCGCCGGCGGCTTCATGGCCCGCCGCGTCGGAAATAAGGATCAGTTTTCCCCCGCGCGCCGCGACTTCCTGCATGTTAGAGAGCGTTTTCTCGAACAGCGCATCATGCGGCGCCACCACCACGACCGGCGTGTGCTCGTCGATCAGCGCGATCGGCCCGTGCTTCAGTTCGCCCGCCGCATAGCCTTCGGCGTGGATGTAGGAAATTTCCTTGAGCTTCAGCGCGCCTTCGAGCGCGAGCGGATAATGCACGCCGCGCCCAAGATAAAGCACGTCGCGCGCCTGCGCGAGATTGTGCGCGATGGCTTCGATCTCGCTTTCCGAGGCGAACGCTTCGGAGATCAGGCGCGGCGTTTCCAAGAGCGCGCGCACCAGGCGATGCTCTTCCTCGACCGCGAGCGTGCCGCGCGCGCGGCCAATCGCGATGGCGAGCGCGGCGAGGGCGGAAAGCTGCGCGGTGAAAGCTTTGGTTGACGCCACGCCGATTTCCGGCCCGGCGAGCGTCGGCAGCCGCGCATCGGCTTCACGCCAGATCGTTGACTGCTGCACATTGACGATGGCGAGCGTTTTGACGCCGCGTTCCTTGCAATAGCGAAGAGCGGCCAAAGTGTCGGCGGTTTCACCCGACTGCGAGACGAAGGCGGCGATGCTTTTTCCAGGAAACGCCGGTTTGCGGTAGCGAAACTCGGACGCGATGTCGGTTTCGACCGCGATCCCCGCGACTTGCTCCATCCAATATTCCGCGACGCGCCCCGCATAGTGCGCCGTACCGCAGCCGATCAGCAGGGCGCTATCGGCGGCGAGATCGATGCCTTCGAGGTCGGGCATTTGCACAGTTTCGGAAAATGCATCGACATAGCGCGCGATGGTGCGGCCTGTGGTCTCGGGCTGCTCGTAGATTTCCTTCTGCATGAAGTGGCGGTGATTGCCTTTTTCAACCGCCGCCACGCCGCCGGAAAACACATGCACGGGCCGCTTCACCACATGCCCGTCGCGATCACGCACGCGCACATTTTCGCGCGACAGCACGGCGAGATCGCCTTCTTCGAGATAAATCACGCGCGTCGTGAACGGCGAGACCGCGATGGCGTCGCTGCCCAAAAACATCTCGTTATCGCCAATGCCCACGACGAGCGGGCTGCCCTTGCGTGCGCCGATCAGCAGATCGTCCTGGTCTGCGAACAGGCACGCAATCGCGAACGCGCCGTCGAGCCGCCCGACTGCGGCGAAGGTCGCGTCTTCGGGCGAGAGCCCTTTATCGAGACCGGCATGGATGAGATGCGCGATCATCTCTGAATCCGTTTCGGACTCGAACTTATGCCCCTTGGCCGCCAGCTCGGCGCGCAGCGCGCGAAAGTTTTCGATGATGCCGTTATGGACGATGGCGACTTTGTTGGTGGCGTGGGGGTGAGCGTTGGCTTCGGTCGGCGCGCCGTGCGTGGCCCAGCGCGTGTGGCCGATGCCGGTGACGCCTTGAAGGGGGGCTTTCAGCAGTTCCGCTTCGAGGTTGCGGATCTTGCCCGCCGCGCGCCGGCGCACGATGGCGCCGTTTTCCAGGGTCGCTATGCCGGCGGAATCATAGCCGCGATATTCCAGCCGCTTCAGCGCCTCCACCATAAGCGGCGCCGCCGGGGCCGAACCCAGAATTCCGATGATCCCGCACATGCACTCGTCCTTGCAGGCTCTGCGAAACCCTCCCCCTAGAGGGGGGAGGGCAGGGAGGGGGTGAGATCGTAACGCGCGCCGTTTTCAAACACGACATAAGAGCATTCGACGTTTGCACGCTACGATCTCACCCCGCCCCCTAACCCCCCTCCCCCTCTAGGGGAGGGGGAACAGTGCAGCGCTTCATTTGTCCGATGCGTCTCATGCGCTAGCGCCCATTGATTTGCATCTCAATTAGTCTTTCAACGTCTGACGATTTTGGAGCTTTTGCATGGCCAGGGCGTATTTCGGCACGGACGGTATTCGCGGGGCCGCCAATTCCTTCCCGATGACGCCTGAAATCGCCATGCGGGTGGGGCTCGCGGCGGGAAAGCGCTTCATGAGCGCCGACGACCGGCGTCACCTCGTCGTGATCGGCAAGGACACCCGGCTCTCGGGCTACATGCTGGAGCCGGCGCTCACGGCTGGCTTTACCGCGGCGGGGATGGACGTCGTCCTCTTCGGCCCGCTGCCGACGCCGGCGGTGGCGATGCTGACGCGGAGCCTCCGCGCCGATCTTGGCGTGATGATCTCCGCCAGCCACAACAAATACGCCGACAACGGCATCAAGCTGTTCGGCCCCGACGGCTACAAGCTCTCCGACGCAGACGAGATGGAGATCGAGAAGCTGATGGATCAGCCGCTCCATTCGGGTCTCGCCGCGCCCTCGCGCCTCGGCCGCGCGCGGCGCATCGATGACGCGCAAGCGCGCTATATCGAGATCGTGAAGGCGACTTTCCCGCGGGGCTTGCGGCTCTCAGGTTTGCGCATCGTGATCGATGCGGCGAACGGCGCGGGCTACAAAGTGGCGCCGGCGGCGCTTTATGAATTGGGCGCGGAAGTCATCCCGATCGGCGTTGAGCCCAACGGCTTCAACATCAATGAAGAAGTCGGCTCCACCGATACCCGCGCCTTGCGCGACACTGTGTTGAAATACCGCGCCGATATCGGCATCGCGCTCGATGGCGACGCCGACCGCGTCATGATCATCGACGAGAAGGGAACGCTGATCGATGGCGACCAGCTGATGGCGTTGATGGCCAAGAGCTGGAAGGAAGCGGGCGCGCTGACCAAGCCTGGCCTGGTCGCGACCGTGATGAGCAATCTGGGGCTGGAGCGTTATCTGAAATCGCTTTCGCTCAAGCTGGTGCGCACGCAGGTGGGCGATCGCTATGTGGTCGAGGCGATGCGCGCGCAGGGTTATAATCTCGGCGGCGAGCAATCGGGGCACATCGTGCTCTCGAACTTCTCCACCACGGGCGATGGCCTGCTGGCGGCGCTGCAAGTGCTGGCGGTGCGCGTACAGACCGGCAAGCCTGTGTCGGAAATCTGCCGCCTGTTCGAGTCCGCGCCGCAAGTGCTGCAAAATGTGCGCTTGGAGAACGGCGCCGATCCCTTGAGCGACGCCAAGGTGAAAGAGGCCATTAAAGCCGCCGAAGCGCGGCTCGGCGCCAGTGGGCGCTTACTGGTGCGCAAGAGCGGCACCGAGCCTCTGGTGCGCGTCATGGCGGAGGGCGACGACGAAGCGCTGGTGCGCGAAATCGTCGGCGGTCTTTGCGACCTCGTGAAAGCCACGGCCAAGGCGGCGTGACAGACGCGCGCCGCCTCGCGCTCGTGCGCGCCGCGCACACTGTGATTTATGTTGTGATGGCCAGTTCGGTATTCGCGGTTTTTTATGCGGGCGTGTTTGGCGCTTCGGGACCTTGGCTCTGGACGGCGCTGGGCCTCGTCGCGATCGAGACCGTGGTGTTCGTGAGCAGCGGCATGAAATGTCCGATGACTGCGATGGCGACAAAGGCGGGCGCAAAGCCCGGCGCCGACACGTTTTTTCCAGAGCGCATCACGCGGCACACGCTCGCCTTTTTCGGTCCATTGATCGGGGTCAGCATTGCGCTCTTGGCCGCGCGCTGGCTGGGCATCCTGCACTAGAGCGGACGCTGCCAACTGGATTTGTTGGCATTTCGCCTGATCGGCGAAGCACGCATGACGCTCCGCCCCCTACACGCTAAAGTTCCATCGGGATTAGGTATGGGAGGGGAGCGATGGGCTTTCTGCTTCGGCTGGTTTTTGTGGCGCTGATTGGCGTGGGCGGTTGGGTGGTGGGGAGCCTTTATCCCGCGCCGCGCGCAGTGCTAGAACGCATCAATGCGCAGGCGATGGAGCAACGCGTGCGCTCCGATATTCAACGCGTGGATTGGGAGGGTTTGCGCGCGTTGATGTCGCCAGAGGAATTCGAGCGCATGAGCGGTGAGGCGTCGCGCCTTGCGGCGGCGGCGGGTCAAATGATCGTGGTGGAGCACGAGTTCGATGAATCCGTCGATCGGGGCGAAAGCCTCGCGCCGATGACGACCGCGCCGCCGACGCCTCGCGCACCCCAAGCGTCCGGCGCGTTTGAAGCCAGCCTGCCGCTCTGTCCACGCATGACGATCTCGAATGGCCCAGCCAATGACGGCGCCGGGCATGTCGCGCGCTATGCGCCGATTGTGAACGTCAACAATGTGCGTCTCGCGGTGAATCCTACGTACGGCGCGTGCTTGTCGTCAGGCTTCGGCCAGCGCAGCGGGCGTTTGCACAAGGGCCTCGATTTCCACGCCGACACCGGCGGGCCGATCATGGCGGCGGCTGACGGCGTGATCGTCGAAATGAAATACCGCGACGATTACGGCAACATGCTGCTGATCGATCATGGCGGCGGCGTCTATACGCGCTACGCGCACCTCTCGACGTTTTCGCCCGATCTCGCGATCGGCGGACGCGTCACAGCGGGCCAGCAGATCGGGCTCATGGGCAACACCGCGAGCTACGCCATCCCGATCCATTTGCACTACGAAGTGCTGCTGGGCGACTTCAACAATCCGCGCGGTTCTTTTGGGCTTACGCCGCATAGTCCGTTTGAGTATCCGGCGGCGACTTGAGTTCATCAGTCATTCCGGGGCAGCGAAGCTGAACCCGGAATCCAGGGCCAACACACAGCTCTACGATCCCTGGATTCCGGGTCTCGCTCCGCTCGCCCGGAATGACTGAGTTTTAGATTTTCAACCGCTCAACCCAAGCCGCCGTGCTCGCATCCAGCCCCTCCGGCGCAGCTCCGCCCTCAAGCGCGGGCGCGAGTTGGTTGGCCATTTCCTTGCCGAGCTCCACGCCCCATTGGTCGAACGGATTGATGCCGCTGAGCACGGCTTGCGTGAAGGTGCGGTGTTCGTAGAAGGCCAGCAGCGCGCCGAGCGCTTCGGGCGAGAGCGCGTCCATGCCGATCATGGTGGAGGCGCGATTGCCCGGGAAAGCGCGATGCGGCGCGAGCTTGGCGGCTTCGCTTTCGCTCAACCCCTTGGCGCGCATTTCCGCGAGCGCCGCGCTTTCGCTCTTGCCCACCATCAGCGCGCGCGTTTGCGCGAGCGCGTTGGCGAAGAGCTTCGCGCGATGCTCTTCGGGGCCTTCATGATCCCCTTCAATCAGCACGAACTCGACCGGAATTTCGTCGCGGCCTTGGTGCAGCAATTGGAAGAATGAGTGCTGCGCATTGGTGCCCGCCGCGCCCCACGTAACGCCCGCCGATGCATGCGCGATCGGTGCGCCGTCACGGCTGACGCGCTTGCCGTTCGATTCCATTTCGAGCTGTTGCAGATAAGCCGGCAGCAAGCGCAAACGCTCGGAATAGGGGATCATCGCGTAAGACGTGCGGCCGCGCGCTTCGCGGTTCCAATGCTGAATCGCGGCGGCGAGCGCTGGCAGATTCTTCGCGAACGGCGCAGCCCGAAAGTGCGCGTCCATCTCGGCGGCGCCGTCGAGCAGCGCATCGAACACGCCGTGCTGCAGCGCCAGCTCACACACCAGGCTCACGCTCGACCATAGCGAATAGCGCCCGCCGACCCAGTCCCAGAACGGAAACACCATCTCCGCCGGCACGCCCCATTCGACGGCCTTCTGCGGCGCGGCGGTCGCGGCGCAGATTATCGCCGGTCCCCAGGCGCGCACGAAGGCGGCGTTGGCGAGCGTCTCTTGCGTCGTGAAGGTCTTTGAGACGACGATCAGTAATGTCCGCTTCGGATCGAGCCCTTCGATCGCATCGGCCACGTCCGCGCCGTCCACGTTCGCCGCGAACCGCACCGTGAGGCCGGGCCGCCGGAACGGCTTCAGCGCATCGATGAGCAGGCGCGGCCCAAGGTCCGAGCCGCCGATGCCGAGATGGATGATCGCGTTGATGTCGCTGGCTTCGATCTCGTGCGCGAAATGGTGCATGCGCGCGCGGGTTTCCATAATCTCCGCCGGCGCTTCGGGATCGCGCAATTGCCAGTGCCGGGCGGCGCGGCCTTCGGTTGCGTTCACGACCTCGCCCGCGAACATCTTGGCGCGCCAGCCCTCGAAATCGGCTGCCTCCGCGAGGCCCGCGAGCGCCGCGAATGCGCTATCGTCGAGCTTCTGTTTGGAAAAATCCGCATAAAGATGCGGCGCTTGGCGCGTCCATTTACCAAACCTGCCGGGATCGGCGGCGAACAGGTCCAGCAAACTGGTGCTCGACAGTCGCTGCGCCTCGGCGGCGATGCGGGCGGCGGCGGAATCGCGTACGGTGTCAGGTGTGGTGTTCATGGGCGCATGCTCTAAAGCTCCGCGCCGCGTTCGACAATCTCAGGCCTGTCCGGACGGGCCACTTTCGGGACGGTTTCATGGCGACGATTTTGGTCACGGGCGGGGCAGGCTATGTGGGCTCGCACACGTGCCTTGCGCTGGCGCGCGCCGGCCACCGCGTGATCGCCTATGACAATCTCTACAATGGCCACGCCCAGTTCGTGAAATGGGGGCCGTTCGAGCGCGGCGATATCCGGGATAAAGCGCGCCTCGCCGCCGTGTTCGCGCAATACAAGCCGAACGCCGTCGTGCATTGCGCCGCTTTGATCGAAGTCGGCGTCTCAGTGAAGGACCCGTCCAGCTTCTACGACAACAATGTGCTGGGCGCGCTGGCGCTGCTCGACGTGATGCGCGCGCACGGCAATCCGGCATTCGTGTTTTCATCCACGTGCGCGACTTACGGCGCGCCGCTGCGCATGCCGCTGGATGAAACGCACCCCCAAGCGCCGCTGAGCCCCTATGGCTGGTCAAAGCTGATGGTGGAGCAAGCGTGCCGCGATTATGCGACCGCTTACGCGCTTAAATACGCCCATCTGCGCTATTTCAACGCCGCCGGCGCCGCGCCCGACAAGGGCATCGGCGAGCATCACGAGCCGGAAACGCACGCCATCCCGCTCGCGCTCTTCACGCTGCTCGGCAAACGTGACGGCTTCAAGATTTTTGGCTCTGACTATGAAACGCGCGACGGCACGTGCCTCCGCGACTACGTGCATGTGCTCGATCTCGCCGACGCGCATGTGCGCGCGGTGGAGCGCTTGCTCGGGGGCGGCGCCAATCTCGCGGCCAATCTCGGCACCGGCGACGGTGTCACGGTGCTGGAGCTTTTGGCGGCGATCGAAAAAGTCACCGGCCGCAAAGTGCCCGCAACGCCGGCGGCGCGCCGCGAAGGGGATTCGCCGGCTTTGGTCGCCGATAATGCGCTGGCGCGGCGTGAACTGGGCTGGACCGCGCAGCGCGGGATAGAGGAAACGATCGCGTCGGCGTGGGAATGGCATTCGAGCGTGGAGCCGCGTCTGTTCGCGGCGGCGGCGCAGAGCGTTTAACCTTCGTACTCAGTCATTCCGATGCAAAGCTCCATGCTCGCCCTTGATGGGCGAGCTGTCAGGACGCGTAGCGGACTGACTGAGTGGGTGACTGCGCCGATCTCAAAAGGAGCCGCCACCCACTCTGTCCGCGAGCTTCGCTCGCGGACACCTCGCCCATCAAGGGCGAGGATGGGTGTGGCGCTTAAGGCCGCCCGATGCTCACATAGGTCACGCCATCCGCTTCCATTTCGGCGGGCGTGTAGATGTTGCGGAGATCGATCACGAGCGGGGTTTTGAGCGCCGCTTTCACCCGGTCGAGGTCTAGTGCGCGGAATTGATTCCACTCGGTGATGATCGCGACAGCGTCCGCGCCATCGAGGCAGTCGTACGGATTGGTCGCGAAGTTCACGTCCTTCAGCATGCCTTTGGCTTCTTTCATGCCTTCGGGATCGAAGGCGCGGATGATGGCGCCTTCGGCTTGCAGGGCCGGGATGATGTCGAGCGCGGGGGCGTCGCGCATGTCGTCGGTGTTCGGCTTGAAGGTGAGGCCGAGCACGGCGATCGTCTTGCCCTTCACATTGCCGCCCATCGCCGTGACGATTTTTTGCGCCATCGCCTGCTTGCGCGCTGAGTTCACGCGCACAGTGGTTTCGATAAGCTCGATCGGCGCGCCCGCATCACGCGCGGTTTTCATCAGCGCGAGCGTGTCCTTCGGAAAGCACGAGCCGCCATAGCCGGGGCCGGCGTTCAGGAATTTGCTGCCGATGCGCTTGTCGAGCCCGATGCCGCGCGCGACTTCCTGCACATTGGCGCCGACCGCTTCGCAAAGATCGGCGACCTCGTTGATGAAGGTGATCTTCATCGCCAGGAACGCGTTGGCGGCGTACTTGATCAGCTCGGACGTGCGGCGCGCGGTGAACACGATCGGCGTTTCGTTGAGAAACAAGGGCCGATAGAGATCGTGCATCAGATCGCGCGCGCGCTGATCGTCGGTGCCGACCACGACGCGGTCCGGGCGTTTGAAATCGTCGATCGCCGCGCCTTCGCGCAGGAATTCCGGGTTCGACACCACCGCGAAATCGGCGCCCGGGCGGCGCTTCTTAATGATGGCTTCCACTTCGTCGCCGGTGCCGACCGGAACCGTCGATTTGGTGACGACGACGGTGTAGCCGTCCATCAGGTCGGCGATTTCTTCGGCGGCGGCGTAAACGTAGGAAAGGTCGGCATGCCCGTCGCCGCGGCGTGAGGGCGTGCCGACTGCGATGAACACTGCGTCGGCGCCCTTGATCGCTTCGCGCGGATCGACCGTGAAGGAGAGGCGCCCTTCGCGGACATTCTGCTCGACCAGATCGTCCAGCCCCGGCTCGAAGATCGGGATTTCGCCCTTCTGCAAGCGCTCGATCTTGCCCGCGTCTTTATCGACGCACGTCACCACATGGCCGAAATCGGCGAAGCAAGCGCCGGAAACCAAGCCCACATAGCCCGTCCCGATCATCGTCACGCGCATAATTCATAACTCCAATCGGCATTCAGATCATGATCCCCCTCCCTAGAGAGGAGGGGGTAGGGGGAGGGTGAGATCGTAAAGCGCAACTTAGCGGACTCTGCATCAATATGCGCGCGGGAGAGGCGGAGCCCTACGCTCTCACCCCCACCCTGCCCTCCCCCCTCTAGGGGGAGGGTGGCGCTAAAGTCTTCGGCGCCGCGCAGCTTCAAATTTCCTGATTATAAGCGCCGACTTCCGGGAAGGCGGCAAGGCGCGGCTTCACTTCGTCGCGGAAGAGCGCCTTCATGTCGTCGTCGCTTTTCATGCTTTCGACCACGACCACAAGCTCGGGCTTGTTGGACGAGGCGCGCACCAGAACCCAGGAGCCATCTTCCAACGTGACGCGCGCGCCGTTCACGGTGTTCACGTCGCGAATGGCGCGGCCCAGGATCTTGCCGCCAGCCTTCGCGATAGCTTCGTACTGCGCAACCACGGTCTCGACTGCCTGATACTTCTTCTCGTCGTCGCAGTGCGGCGACATGGTGAGCGAGGTGAAGGAGAGCGGGAGCGCCTTCTTCAAGTCGGAAAGCTTTTGGCTGGGATTGCGGTCCAGCATGGCGAGCACGGCGGCGGCGGCGACGATGCCGTCGTCGTACCCAAGCCCCAGCGGCTCGCGGAAAAAGAAGTGCCCCGACTTTTCAAAGCCCGCCAGCGCGCCAAGCTCCGTTGTGCGGCGCTTGATGTAGGAGTGGCCCGTCTTCCAATAATCGACCTTCACGCCATTGGCCTTCAGCACCGGATCGACGGCGTAGAGCCCGGTCGATTTCACATCGACCACGAACGTCGCGCCCTTGTGCTGGCCCGAGAGATCGCGCGAGAGCATGAGGCCGACTTTATCGGCGAAAATCTCTTCGCCTTCATCGTCCACAACGCCGCAGCGGTCGCCGTCGCCGTCGAAGCCGAGCGCGAGATCGGCGCCGTGCTGCTTCACCGCGTGCGCCATGTCGTGCAGCATTTCGCTGTCTTCGGGATTGGCGTTGTAGTTGGGGAAGGTCCAGTCGAGCCCGGTGTGGAGATCGATCACCTCGGCGCCCATGCGCTTTAAGGCTTCCGGCGCGAACGCGCCCGCCGTGCCATTGCCGCATGCCGCCACGACGCGGATTTTGCGCGTCAGTTTCACGCGGCTCACGATGTCGGCGATATAGCGCTCGCGCATGCCTTCGACGAAATTGTACGACCCGCCCGCGCGCGGCTTGAAGGCGCCGTTCAGCACAATTTCCTTGAGCTGACCCATTTCTTCCGGGCCGAATGTCAACGGGCGGTTCGCGCCCATCTTCACGCCGGTCCAGCCGTTTTCGTTGTGCGAAGCCGTCACCATCGCGACGCACGGAATATCCAGCGCAAATTGCGCGAAATACGCGGTCGGCGAGAGCGCGAGGCCAATGTCGTGCACTTCCATGCCGGCCTGCAGCAGGCCAACCGTCAGCGCTTGCTTGATCGAGAGCGAATAGAAGCGGAAATCGTGTCCGATCACGATGCGCGGCGCGACGCCCATTTGGTGAACGAGCGTGCCGAGGCCCAGCCCCAGAGCTTGCACGCCAAGAAGGTTAAGCTCCGGCGCTTTGGCCGCGCCTGGAATGCCGAACCACCAGCGCGCATCATATTCGCGAAAGCCCGTCGGCTTAACCAAAGGGAGCGATTCAAATTCCGCGCTGTTTGCGGTGAGGTTAGCGCGCGGCTTTGGCAGCATGGGTCAAGTTTCCGGAGTGACGAGGGGCAGTTGTTTGCGTGAAGACGCGGCGAAGTTCAATTGCTGGCTGTTGCAGGCGGTCCGGGTATCACGCGAATGCGTATAATTTCGACGCCATACGCCTGGTCGGCGCCATCGCTCATAGCGCGTAGCCCAATAGCGTTGATCGCAAAGCTCGCGGGTAACTCAAAACGGACAGTGGCGGCCTCAGGTGCGATCGGTTTAATCACCCAGTCGGCGGGGCCGATGCCTTGAAGGCTCACCGCTAGGCCGTTTGCGGCATTGATCGGCACCGGCCGGTAGCTCACCTCGACCGCCACTGGGCGATCGTCCAGCCGCGCGCCGGTCTCGGCCGACAGCAGGATGCGCACGCCCTGCTCGGCCGGCGTGGGTTCGGGCATGCCGGGCAGCACCGCGAGCCGGAGCGACTGGGCGTTCCCCCAGATATCGCGCACCACGTACATTTCCTGGTCGGGGCTGGGATCGGGCGCGGTGAGCGCCGCGCCTTCGAGCACGATCGAGTCGGGCGTCAGCGTGCCGGCCTGCGCCTCGGCGGCGCGCGGCCAGGCCTGCGGCGCAAGGCTCACCACCACCACCGCGACCCCCAAAAAGAGAACCAACGGATAAAAGACCAGCGGGTGGAAGAGCCAATGGCGCATGCCGGCGGGTTTAGCCTCCCGCGCCCGGCTTCGCCAGCGCGGAGGGCGCCGGCTCTTGACGCACGGTCTGGCCCGCGCCACCACGCCGGACATGACCTTCCTCGCCTTGCTCCGCCACGGCCAAAGCCGTTGGAACCTTGAAAACCGCTTCACCGGCTGGGTGGATGTCGATCTGACGCCCGAGGGCGAGGCGCAGGCGCGCCGGGGCGGGGAGCTGCTCGGCGCCTCGGGCGTGCCGTTCGACAAGATGTACGCCTCGGTCCTGACGCGCGCGATCCGCACCGGGACGCTCGCCATCGACGCGGCGGGCCTCACTTGGCTCCCGGTTGTGAAGGACTGGCGTCTGAACGAGCGTCATTACGGCGCACTCACTGGGCTCGACAAAGCCGAGACCGCCGCGCGCCATGGCGAGGAGCAGGTGAAGATCTGGCGACGCGCCTATGACGTGCCGCCGCCGCCGCTCGCGCCGGGCGGGGAATATGATTTCAGCAAGGACCGGCGCTATGCGGGCATCGCTTTGCCGCCAACGGAATCGCTGAAGACCACGCTCGACCGCGTGCTGCCTTATTGGAACGAGACCATCGCGCCTGATCTGAAGGCCGGCAAAAATCTCATCATCGCCGCGCACGGCAATTCACTGCGCGCGATCATGAAGCATCTGTTCGGCGTCAGCGACGAGGGGATCATCCATGTCGAAATGCCGACCGGCAATCCGCTGCTGATTGAACTCGACGCGGCGCTGAAGCCGATCGCCGCGCGTTATCTCGACGAAGCGCGCGCCGAGGCGCTGCCGCCGCTGGCGGCGTGACCTATTATTTTTCAGGGATCGTACTGATCGGCGCGGGCGAAGGCGTCGCCGAACATTTCGCGGACGCTTTTGGCGGACGGCTGGGCGAAGTAACAGAGCCTGCGCCATGCGCCGTGATCGCGTTTGCGGCTGATCATGACCGGCTCGATCTCCCCGATGCGTTTGAAGCCGCGCTGGTCGCGGAGAGCGCGAACTTTCCAGGCGTTTCGATCCTCCGGCTTGAATCGGAATGGTTCGGCGGACTTTGCTCCGAGTTTGGCCGCGTTATTTGCGATGGCGCGGTGATCGCGGAAGAGAACGCCGAGCAATCCGTGCTCCCAAAACTCTTCGCGCATATTGGCGTCACGATGCCGGACGCGCATTTCGAACCGCTCACGCGCAATTGGTTCGCCGGCAAGGGCGACGTGCGCGCATCCCGCGATAGCACCGCTATGTGCGCCGCTCTCGCCATGGCGGCGACGCAGCGCGGGAAAACGAGCGACAATCCCGCCGTTGGCTGCTTCCTCGTCGGCCCGGACGGCGAAACGCTGGCCTGGTCCGCCACCGGCGATGGCGGACGCCCGCACGCCGAAGAAATCGCGCTTGACGAAGCGATGGACCGCGCGGCAGGCGGCACGCTCTACGTCACGCTCGAGCCCTGCGCGCAACGCAGCGCGGGGGGCACGTCCTGCGCCGACCTTATCATCGCCGCGAAAATCGCCCGCGTCGTGATCGCCACATACGATCCACATCCGCTCGCGGCGGGCGCCGGCATCGCACGCATGAAGGAAGCCGGAGTCAGTGTTGAGATCGGTTTGTTCGAGGCCTCGGCGCAAGCGCTGAACGCCGATTTTCTGGCGCGCTGGCGCGCGCCGCAAGGGTAAGCTTATGGGACTGCGCATGTTGTTTCGCTGGATCGGCATGGCGGCTGTCGCACTCGCCTGCATCGCAAGCCCCGCGTACGCGCAGAGCAATGCCGAGCGCGGCGCCTACCGCAATCTCTTCCACGAATGGCGCGCCGATATCGATGAGCCCGCGCTGGACGCCAAGCTCAATCTCTATTGGGCCTCGCTGTTTGAGGGCGACGCCGAGTCCCGCGTGTTTTACTGGGGCGAGGATAACGCCAGCGGCCGCACCGGCCACATTGTCGATATCAACAATGACGATGTGCGCAGCGAGGGCATGTCTTACGGCATGATGATCGCAGTGCAGATGAATCGCAAAGCCGAATTTGACGCGCTCTGGAATTGGGCCGCCACGCATATGCGCTACGCCTCCGGCCCGCGCGCGGGCTATTTCCGTTGGCAATGTACGCGCACCGGGTGTCCGCGCGACGCGGTGCCGGCGTCCGATGGCGAGGAATATTTCGCGACGGCGCTCTTCTTCGCGTCGCATCGCTGGGGCGACGGCGAGGGCGTCTATGATTATTCCGCGCACGCCAACGCCATCTTGGACACGATGCTGCACAAGGAGGACATGAACGGCGGCGTGGTCGAGGGCGTCCACAACATGTTCAACCGCGAAGAACGGCAAGTCGTGTTCGTGCCGGTCGCGCCGGGTGCGAGTTTCAGCGATCCGTCGTACCATCTGCCGGCTTTCTACGAATTGTGGGGCCGTTGGGCTGAAGGCTGGCAGGGCCAGCGCGAGCAGGATCGCGCCTTCTGGCTTGACGCCGCGCGCACCAGCCGCGCTTTCTTCGACGCTTCAACCCATCCCGTCACCGGCCTCGCGCCCGATTACGCTACCTTCGAAGGCGCGCCCGTCCATCGCGGCGGCCATGGCGATTTTCGCTTCGACGCGTTTCGCACGGCTGTGAATTGGTCGGTGGACTATGCCTGGTGGGGCGCCGATGCGAACGCGCCCGCGCGCAGCGACCGGCTGCAAGCCTTCTTCGCTGGCCAAGGCATGGACGCCTACGCCAACCAATTTGCGATCGACGGCGCGCCGCTCTCCACCGATCGATCCAGCGGCCTCATCGCGTCCAATGGCGTCGTATCGCTTGCCGCCACGCATCCGCGCGCGCAGGACTTCGTCGCCGCGCTCTGGGCGATCGAGCCGCCCCGCGGGCGCTACCGCTATTATAACGGCCTCCTGGAATTCATGGCGCTGCTGCACGCGGGCGGTCGCTTTCAGGTCTATTGGCCCAGCGGCGGCGTGTCCGAGGTCACAGCGACAGAGTAAGCGCGCCCTTAAGGTCTGCTCATCGCTTCGCATCACGACCTTTTAGGAGCCACGCACATGACCATCTTCGCCCGCCTCGCCACCTTCGCTCTGGCCGCCGTTCTGTTCGCGCCGGTCGCTTTCGCCACCATGACGCAAGCCGCGCAAATCGTCTGAGCTAGAAGCGCGCCGCGATCGCCGGCGCCCACGCATAGAGCGTGAAATAATAGGTCCCGAGCGAGACAAATCCCGTCGCCACTATGAGCGCCGCGCTGGCTGAGAGGCGTAAGGCCGGTCCGCCTTGCCAGCGCCTGGCGCGGATGAAGAGTTCGGCGATGGCGAGATTGGGCAGATAGAAGAAAAACGCCATCAGCACGTCGAACCAGCCGTCGAAGCTTTCGGTGTGGCCGATACCGCCCGTGAGCAGCGACCAGAACCCATAATCCAGCCGATAAAGCCATGATCCGATCGCGAGCGCGAAGAGGCGGATCGCCCAGGAGCGGTGTAGCTCCAAGCGGCGGGCCATGGCGTGGCGCACCGTCTGCACCGCCGTGAGCACCATCAGCGCACCGTAGAGTCCAAACCCGATATTCATCGGGACGCCGCCGATCGTACCCTTGCTGAAAATGAAGACGAGCCCGCCGATCCCCGCGATCAAAGCGCAGCTGGCGTAAAGGCGCCCGATCCAGCGGTGCAGCGCTCGCGCCCGTGCGCGCACCGCGCCGATTAGTTGAACCGGCCCCAGCAGCAACAGAATTGCGCCGGTCGCGAAATGCGCGCCGATGGCGATGGTCGCCGGCAGGGACGTTGTCTCGTAGAGGCGCGGCAACACAGTGTTCCAAACTTCCAGCGTGCCGTCCTGGATCGCGCCGCCATAGAAGGCGATGATGTAGGCGCCGAAAATCGCCGCGCTGATCCATGTGATCGCGACCAGTGCGACGCCGGACCAGTGCAGCGCGATGGCGCTTCCATGCGTGCGCGCCGGCGCGTCGAGTGCTGTCACCGTGAAACCCCCGTTCCGTCTCGAATGTCGCACAGGGCGGCGGCGGCGAAAAGCTGCGCGACGCGGCTGGGCTGGAACTGGTTGGGCGATTGTGGCTTGACTGGCCGACCTTCGAACACGGGGAGATTGGTATGGCTCACGGATTGGGCGCCGGATTGCGGCGCATGGCTGCCGCGTCGTGTTTTCTGCTCGCCGCGTGCGGCGGCTCGGACAATGAGGAGGTGGGGGAGTTTTCCAACGATCTGCTCGGCAACGAGATCATGATCGAGGCCTTGCCGGATCCGTCGATCCCGTCCGTCGTTTGTCACATGGCGCGCTTCGACCGCAGCGTGATCGACCGCTTGCGGCAGGGCAATTGGTTCGAGAATCCTTCGAACTCGTCGGTATCGTGCCAGCGCATCGGGCCGATCGATTTGAACGGCGTGACCTTGTCGCGCTCAGGCGAGGAAATCTTCAACCAACGCCAGAGCCTCTTCTTCAAGAACAACGCCATCCGCCGCATCGTCGATCTCGATCACCGCACCATTCTTTACGTCTCGCATTCGCGCGAGATCGTGGAGGGCTCGGCGAAGATGGACATTTCGACGGTGCTGCTCACGCCGGAGGAAGTGGCGGCGGCGCGTTAGAATCCGTGTGCGAGCTGATGAGCGTCCCTCCCCCTAGAGGGGGGGGTAGGGAGGGGGTGAGAGCGTAGAGCGCGATGGTGCAGAAGTTGGTCAGCGCAAATCGGAAACATAGCGGCAGCGTCTCACCCCTCCCCCTCAAGGGGAGGGGAGTCGTTCGCGCTAAACGTTCGCGTTCTCTGCAGAAGCGCGAATGCGCTCATAGAGCGCCATCGAGGCGCGCACGAACGCCGTCTTCGTAAAATTTGCCTCGTACGAACGCGTGCCGTTTTCCACGAGTGACTTCGCGAGGCCCGCATCCTCGATCACGCGCCGCAACGCTTCGCGCAAAGCCGCCACATCGTCCTTCGGCACCAGCAGCGCATCGACTTCGTTCGTCACGGTCGCAGCCGGCCCAGCGGCGTCGGCGACCACGAGCGGTTTCGCCGCGGCCCAAGCTTCGATCGTCACATTCCCGAACGGCTCATAGCGCGATGGGAACGCCACCACGTCGCACGCTGCAAGCAAGCCCGCGCGATCATTGCGCCAGCCGAGAAAACGCACACGGTCGGCGACGCCCAGCTTTTCGGCCATCGCTTTCAAATCCGCCTCAAGCGGCCCTTCGCCGGCGATCCAGGAATAGACGCCCGGCAAGCCGACGAGCGCTTCAAGCAGAGTGTCGAGCCCCTTCTTCCAATGGAGGCGCGCAAGCGTCAGCACGGCGGGGGCGCCCTCCGGCGTGTCGAGACTGGCCCGCGGCGTCGGTGGCAGGGGATCGAGATTGGCGTAGGAGTTGAGCACACTGACGCGGTCTTCCGGCGCGCCTTGCTTCAAGATGTGCGCGGCGAGATCGCGCGTCATGCCGACATGCCAGGCGCAATTCTTGAAGCGCTCAAGCTTGTAATAGCCGCCATACCAGCCGACCGAGCGCGCACGCCATTGCTTCGGCGCGAATGTGCCGGCGCGGCCCATCCAGTAATGGATCACGTCCGGCTTGAAGCTCTCGATGGTGTTTCGGATCACGGCCTTGGTCGGTTCGCGCCAGAGCTTATCGAAGCTCGCGATCGTCACCGGCACGCCCGCTTTCGCCAGCGCTTCCAGCCGCGCCGGATTGTGCTCGCGCGTAATGACGTGCTGCGCAACGCCGGCTTCCGCGAGCGCGAGCGCGGCATCGAGCATGATGCTCTCGGCCCCACCTTCCTTGGCGCCTGCGATGACATGCAGGATACGCATCGGCGTTCCTCGGCCGATCAGGACGAAGCGATGAGGGGATCGTTTTCCCCGCATCAGGCCGTCGAAATAATCGATGGTGTGCTTCAGCCCTTCGCGGAGCTGCACCTTCGGCGTCCAGCCGATCAAGGCCTGCGCCTTGGTGATATCGGGCTTGCGCTGCTTGGGATCGTCGCTCGGCAGCGGACGGTTCACCAGTTTGGATTTCGCGCCGGTGAGATCGATCACGGCTTCGGCGAGCTGGCGGATCGTGAACTCGTTCGGATTGCCGAAATTGATCGGGCCTGTCGCATCCTTCGGCGTTTCCATGAAGGCGAGGAATGCATTGATCAGGTCGTCGACATAGCAGAAGGAGCGCGTCTGCCCGCCGTCGCCGTAAAGCGTGATGTCCTCACCCTTCAGCGCCTGCACGATAAAGTTCGACACCACGCGCCCATCGTTCGGGTGCATGCGCGGGCCATAAGTGTTGAAGATGCGCGCGACCTTGATCTCGACGCGGTGCTGACGGTGATAGTCGAAGAACAAAGTCTCGGCGCAGCGCTTGCCTTCGTCGTAGCAGGAGCGAATCCCGATCGGGTTCACCCGGCCCCAATATTCTTCCGGCTGGGGATGGACGTCCGGATCACCATACACTTCCGAGGTCGAGGCCTGGAAGATGCGCGCCTTTAGGCGCTTGGCTAGGCCCAGCATATTGATCGCGCCGTGCACGCTGGTCTTGGTCGTCTGCACCGGGTCGTGCTGGTAGTGCACGGGACTCGCGGGACAGGCGAGATTGTAGATCTGATCGACCTCCACGAAGAGTGGGAAGGTCACATCATGGCGCATGAATTCGAAGTTCGGCGCATCCAGCAAATGCGCCACATTGCGCTTCCTGCCGGTGAACAGATTGTCCACGCAGATCACGTCATCGCCGCGCGCGACAAGCCGATCGCACAGATGCGATCCCAAAAATCCGGACCCGCCGGTAACAAGCACACGTCTTTCAAACATGAAAAAGCTTTAGCAAGCTCACGCCGGGCGCGCCAGTACGGTTCGCCCTCGTCAGCGGGCAGGGGCGCGTGATAATCTACCATTCGGGCGGGGTACGCGCGTGAAATTCCTTTTGGTGTCGGATCTGCACTATGCGCTGAAGCAGTTCGACTGGGCGCTTTCGGCCGCGCCGGGCTTCGACGTGGTCGTGGTCGCGGGCGATCATCTGGACATCGCCGGCCAGCTCGACGGCAGCGTGCAGATCGTGGTGATCCTCAAATATCTGCAGCGCCTCGCGGCGAGCGCGACAACCCTGGTCTCCTCCGGCAATCACGATCTCGATTTGCGGGACGATGCGGGAGAGAAGGTCGCGTCCTGGATGAGCAAGGTGCGCCAGCTCGGCATCCCGACTGACGGCGATAGCGTTCTGGTCGAAGATACCCTGATTACGATTTGCCCCTGGTGGGATGGGCCGCGCGCCAAGCAGGCGGTGCTCGATCAAATCGCGCGCGATGCGGCAAAGCCGAAGAAGACCTGGGTCTGGGTCTATCACGCGCCGCCCGAAGGCTCGCCCACCAGCTGGAACGGCAGCCGCTCGTTCGGCGACGCCGAGCTCGCGGGCTGGATCGAAACCTACAAGCCCGACATCGTGTTCAGCGGCCACATCCACCAGGCGCCGTTCCGCAATGGCGGCTCATGGTTCGATCGCATCGGGCCAACCTGGATTTTCAACAGCGGGCGTCAGATCGGGCCGACGCCGGCTTGCATCGTCGTCAACACAGAGACGCGTGAAGCGGCATGGTTCTCTATGGCGGGCGCGGAAATCGTGCAGCTTGACGCGCCCTTGCAGCGCCCGGCGCCGGATCTCACCGCGCCGCTCGCCTGGCTCTCGCCTACATTTCTGGCTCATCCCGATCAGAGCCCGGGCTGAACGTGCTGCGCTGCTGATTGAGCAGCGTCTCCAGAATCTCATCGACCATGCCGAGATGGCCGCTGTGATCTTCAAACTGGCGTTTGATATCGACCAGATACGTCGTCACGCCTTGCAGCCGCTGCGCCAGCATTTGTGAGAGCAGATACGTGACTTCCTTGTGCGATTGCAGAAACGCGGCGCCGTCTTCGGTTACGCGCGCACGGCAGGGGGTCACGGCGCGCACCGTCGCCATGTGGGGGATGCCGAGGAGCACCGACATATCGCCGAAAATCGCGCCAGGCTCGGACACCAGATTGATCTGGAAATCCCCTTTCATGACCGCGACCGACCCCTCGATCAGCACATAAAGCCGCCCCGTGCTCTTGCCCTCGCCGATGAGCACCTCGCCCGGTGCGAACGTCGCGACGGGGAGCTCGTGGCAAAGATCGGCGATGGACGGCAAGGGGGCGCTCTCGAAAACGGCGAAGTCGTAGACTAGGCTGAGCGGGCCGCGCGCGTCTACGCCGTGCGGTGCAGGAGCGACAAAGTGCGCTGGGCGACGGCATTTGTGATTTGTTGCGCTCTGTTTCTGGCCTCTTGCACCGCTGTCCTCGCGCCAGATAGTTCGGAAGCCGGCTTTGAGCGCTGGCTTGGGGCGGATGCGGCGCGCGGTGAGGCGTTCGCTCGTTTCGAATCGCGTTTGCGCGATGCCGGAGTGGGCGATGTGGTGGCCAATTATCAGCTCTGGCGGGTGGACCGGATCGCGCCGCGATGCATCCAGGCGCCATACGCAATTCCACCCGAAAACACATGGGCGAACATCGTCCCCGCCCTGCGCTTCTTGCGCGACCATGTGAAGCCGGAGATCGGCGAAGTCGAGGTCGTTTCCGCCTACCGCGATCCAGACTTCAACGCATGCGTCCATGGCGCACCGCAGAGCGCGCACCAATCATTCTTCGCGATGGACCTCGTACCGGTCGATTGGCGGGTTGGTCGTGAAGACCTGATCGCATCGCTCTGTTCAGTGCATGCGAGAGTGGGGCGCCGCGCAAGGATTGGCCTCGGCATCTATCACGCGCGCCGCTTTCACATTGACGCTCGAAGTTTTCGCGGTTGGGGCGATAACCACCATGCGGCGACATTTCCGTGCGCCGCGAATCCAGCATAGTGCGGCAAACGCTTTTTATTCCGCCGCCATCGCATCCGTGCTCTTCGCGAGCCGGTCGAACGCCATCAGTTCGCGCACCAGATCTTCCAGCTCATCGAACGGCACCATGTTCGGGCCATCGCTCGGCGCGTTGTCTGGATCGGGGTGCGCTTCCATGAACACGGCCGCCACACCGATCGCGACCGCCGCGCGCGCCAGCACCGGCACATATTGGCGCTCGCCGCCCGAGCTTTCGCCGCGCCCGCCGGGTTGCTGCACCGAGTGGGTCGCGTCGAACACCACCGGCGCGCCGAAGCTCTTCAGGATCGGCAGCGCGCGGAAGTCCGTGACCAATGTGTTGTAGCCAAAGCTCACGCCGCGCTCGCACGTCATCACCTGGGTGTTTCCGGAATCCGTGATCTTCGCGATCACATTCTTCATGTCCCACGGCGCCAGGAACTGGCCCTTCTTTACATTGATAGGCTTGCCGGTTTCAGCGGCGGCCACAAGCAAATCGGTTTGCCGGCTGAGGAAGGCCGGGATCTGCAGCACGTCCGCGACTTGCGCGACATCCGCGCAATGCTCGGGCAGATGCACATCCGTCAGCACCGGGAATGCCGAGCTTGGTCCGGATCTCCTCGAACACCGGCCCCGCATAAGAGAGCCCCGCGCCGCGCACGCCCTTGAGGCTCGAGCGATTGGCCTTGTCGTAGGAGGTCTTGTAGATGAAGCAGGCGCCGACCATGGCGAAGAGGTCGCGCAGGAATTCCGCCGTCTCCAGCGCGTGCTCGCGGCTCTCCATCGCGCAGGGGGCCGCAGATGAACACCAGCGGCAGGTCGTTGCCGATCTCGATCGGCGAGCTTTCGACCCGCGGGATTTGAACGACAAGATTGGGGCTGGCCATGGCGAGGTTCCTTGCGAGGCTCCTGACATAAGCCCCCACAGGCGCCGGCTCAATGTCCAAGAAAGCCTGAGCTGCCCTGCAACCTCGGGCGCCGCGCCGCGTTAGCAGCACGCGGGAGCGAACAGAGGTTCTACCATGAAACAATTCATCGCGGCCGCGCTCGGCGCGGCGTGCTTCGCCAGCTTTGCCTTCGCCGCCGGCCCCAGCCTGCCGCCGGCCAACCCTAAACCTCAGATGTCCGCGCCGATCCCGGCGCCAGTCGCCGGCATTCCCGATGGCCGCAGCGTCGCCACCGACGCCGAGGTCGGCGAGGCGCGCCGGGAATATCGCGCCCAGTGCGGGCGTGTGGAAAGCGACGGGTTCTGCGAATGCGTCACGGCAGGCGTCGCCCAGGCGCTGGCGCCGGCGGACGTGCGCCTCGCCGCGAGCACGCTCGGCGAACGGCTGGGCGCCGAAGGGGATGCGGCGGCAGGCGCGGTCGAGACCGATCAGGCCCCGGGGCACGTCGATTCCATGACCCGCATCGAGCAGGTGGAGGCCCATTACGCCGACGCCTGCGCGGCGACCCGCGGGACCCCGAAGGCCGGATGACAATAAGCCGCCGGCGTGCGACAGCCGGGGCATGACTGTTATCGACACACCGGCGGCCATCGCCGCCGGGCAGGAGACAATCCGCGCCGAGGCGGGCGCGCTGGAGCAACTGGCGGCGGCTCTGGCCGGCCCGTTGGGCGAGCGCTTCATCGCCGCCGCGCATCTGATCGAAGCGGCGCCAGGGCGGCTCATCGTTTCCGGCATGGGCAAGTCCGGGCACATCGCGCGCAAGATCGCCGCGACCTTCGCCTCCACCGGCCGCCCCGCGCAATTCGTCCATCCCGCCGAGGCCAGCCACGGCGATCTCGGCATGATCACCAGCGAAGATTGTGTGATGGCGGTGTCGCGGTCAGGGGAGACGCGCGAACTTTCCGACATCATGCATCATTGCCGCCGGCTCAAAGTGCCGCTGATCGGGATGACGTTCGATCCCGCTTCAAGCCTGGCGCGCGCCAGCGATGCGGCGCTGGTTTTGCCCGATTGCGGCGAAGCCAGCGAGGATACGCCGGCGCCCACCATCTCCACCACGATGTGCCTCGCGCTTGGAGACGCGCTCGCCATGGCGCTCCTCAAAGCGCGCGGCTTCACCGCCGATCATTTCAGCTTCATCCATCCCGGCGGGAAACTTGGCGCGGCCCTGATGCGCGTCCGCGACCTGATGCGCGTCGGCGCCAAAGACCCGCTGATCGCGCCGGAAACCAGCGTGCCAGACACGCTGCGCGCCATGAGCGCGGGCGGCATCGGCGTTGCGGGCGTCGTCGAAGGCGGCAAGCTGATCGGCATCGTCACCGATGGCGATCTCCGCCGCAAACTCACGCGTGAATTGTTCGACGCCGACGCCCGCGCCTGATGACGCCAAACCCCATCACCATCGCACCCGACGCGCCCATCGCCGACGCCATCGCCATCATGAACGAACGCCGCATCACGATCTTGTTCGCGGTGACGGACGGCGCGCCGGTCGGCGTCGTCCACATGCACGATCTGCTGGCGGCGGGCGTGCGTTAGGGCGCGAACAGCTCCAGCGGGGATGGCGCCCGCCATGGCACGGAAGCCTTCGGGCGAGGTGTGCAGGTGATCGCCCATATCGTGCTCGGCGCGCATGCGGGTCGGGTCGGCGGGATCGCGGGTGTGACGGCGTCGAAATCGATCACGGCGTCAAAGCGGCCCGAGGTTCTGATCCAGGCATTGATCGCTTCGCGATCCGCTTCAGTGCCAGGGTTGTTGGGGTAAATCTCCGTGCCGCCATAGGCCATGATGGTCGCGCCATAAACGCGCAGCCCGCGCGCATGCGCGCGCGTGATGATCTGCTCGTAAGCGCCGATCATGCGCGCCACATGCGCCGCATGCTCTTCGGCGCTGACCTCGCCGTCGCGGGTGAGGGTGCCCAGATCGTTCACGCCTTCGAACACGATGAGGTATTTGACGCCCGTCTGCGCCAGCACATCGTCATTGAGCCGCGCCAAGGCGTTGGGACCCTTGCCGTCGTTCAGCAGGCGGTTACCGCCGACGCCGAAATTCAGCACGCCGAGATGGCGCGTTGACGGTGACGCTTGCAGCCGTTCGGACAAAACATCCGGCCAGCGATCATTCCCGTTGGTGGTCGAGCCGCGCCCGTCGGTGATGGAATCGCCGATGATCGCGATCGCCGCCGCGTTCGCGCCGCCAACCACGTCGATCGCGGAAATATTGTACCAATGATCTATCGGCTGCGCGCCGGTCAGCGCCACGGCTGAAACTTGATCGCCCTGCGCGAAGAAAGACGTCGTCCGTGAGCCGGGATGGCCGGTCTGCTGGCTTGGCAGCGCGGGCAGATGGATGGTGATCGCGACGTTCGACATCGCCGCCGCCTCGAAGGTCACCGGGTCCGACCAATAGTCCGCGCCGGCCGGAATGATCACGTCCGGCCGTCCGGAAAACAGCAGCAACGCGTCCGTGCCGGCCTCGATCCCGCCTTCGCCCAAGGGCGCCGCAGCGCGCGCGATATGCGCCGCCGCGACATGCAGCGGCGCCGTGCCGAAGCGGTTTGAGAGCTGCACGCGAAGCTCGGACCCGCCGAGCGAAAGATGCACGAACTGGCGGAGCGTGATGTCGCTCAGCCCGGCCGGCAGCGCATTTTCCGGTTCCGGAATCTGCTGCGACGTCGCCCACGAGCCGACCCAGCCATCGCGCGGATCGGGCGCCGGCGCCTTCGCGCAGCCAACAAGCGCGAGCGCGATCAGCGCCGCCATCAACCCACGAACCATACCGTCCCCCCTGGTGTTTCGCGGCAAAATGCGTGCGCCGACCCGCCCGCGCAAGCGTGCTTGAAATTGAACCAGGGCCTGCCCGGTTCTTGACTTCCGACCCCTCCCGGCGCCCTATGCGCGCCGGACTATTCGGTCGAGACGTTTCGACCGTGCGCTTACGTCTCCAGCGCCGGCTCTCGTTCTTCCCCACAAAGTCCAGCTGACCTGCGAGGCATCGGGCTTCGTCGCGTCAGCACCTTAAGGAGTGAAACGATGGCTACGGGCGTCGTGAAGTGGTTCAATATGGCTAAGGGTTTCGGCTTTATCGCGCCGGATGAAGGCGGGCAGGACGTGTTCGTTCACGTCAGCGCCGTCGAGCGTTCGGGCCTTACGGGCCTGCGTGAAGGTCAAGCCGTCAGCTTCGATGTCGAAACCGATCCGCGCAAAAACAAGCCGGCCGCGGTTAACATCAAGCCGGTCTAAACCAGCTTTACATCGAGATCTAAGCGGCCGTCGCGAACCTCGCGGCGGCCGCGTTTGCATGTGCGCGCCGGTCCGCGTAGCAAACGTGGCTGCATTCACGCCGCGACCTCCCGAAGCGGGAGCGGGGGCAGAGGGTGCGGGCGCCAGAGCGCGCCGACATCCCTCCGTTTCAGTCGCGCTATCCAGGAGAGTCTTCATGACCGCACCCTTCCGGCTTTATGGCGCCGAGCTTTCGCCGTTCTCGACCAAGGTGCGCAGCGTGTTGCGCTTCAAGGGTCTCGATTTCGAGTGGCTCCCGCGCACGCATGCGCGCCAGGAAGAATTCACGCGCTACGCCAAGCTGCCGCTGATGCCGGTGCTGGTGGATGCGGACGAAACCGTGCTGCAGGATTCAACGCCGACCATCGAAGCGCTCGAGCGCGATCACGCCGAACCTTCGATCACGCCGGACGATCCCGCGCTCGCGTTTCTCTCGGCGCTCATCGAGGACTATTCCGACGAATGGCTCAACAAGGCGATGTTTCATTATCGCTGGACCTATCCGGGCGATCAGATCAGCGCCGCGCGACGCACTGTCGAGATGCTTTACGAGGGCGCCGAGGCGCCGGAGGGGATCGAGGAGGCCGTGCGCGCGCGCATGGTCGGCCGGCTCCATCATGTCGGCTCGACGCCCGAAACCGCGCCGCTGATCGAGGGCTCGTTCACGCGCTTGCTCGATTTGCTGGAAGCGCATTTCGCCAAGCGCAAATATCTGTTCGGCGGTCGGCCATCACTGGCCGATTTCGGCCTTGCCGCGCAGCTCTCCCAATTGCTTTCCGATCCTACGCCCGGCGCGCTGATCAAGGAAAAAGCGCCCCGCGTGGCGGCCTGGGTTGCGCGCATGGACAATCCCAAGGTTGAAGGTGATTTCGAAAGTTTCGAGAAACTGCGCGAAAGTCTCGCAGCTTTGTTGGAGCAGGAATTTGCTGGCGCTTATCTGATCTGGGCGGTGGCGAACGCTTATGCGGTGTCAGACGATGCGCCGAATGTCAGCGTCCATATCGACGACCACGCGTTCACGCAAAGACCGCAGCGTTACGCCCGCGAAAGCCTTCAGTGAACTCCGCCGTAAGCGCGCCGCGGTGGACCATGAAGGCCTCGCCACGCTTCTCGGCGAAACCGGCTGCGACCGCTTCTTCGAACAACCGAGCGGCGGCGACGCGCAAAGCGACAACGAAAGCGAAAACGGCGCCGACGGCGACGACGACAACGAAGAATAACGGCGCGCCAAGCTGACGCGCCGTTTGAGTGGGTCTTCTAGGGGAGGGGGCCCGCCGCGCGGCGTCTTGGGGGGAGGGGGAGCCGCGCGACGGGCGGGGAAGAAGCGGAGGTTCAGGCCGCTTCGTCGTTGGCCGGGCTAGACTGCACAACCTTGGCTTTTTGCTTCGGCTGAGCGCTTGCTTGAGCGTTGATCTCGATCCGGCGCGGCTTCAGCGTTTCGGGAAGCTCGCGGACCAGATCGATCTGCAAGAGGCCGTTCTCCAGCTTGGCGCCGGCCACGCGGACGTGATCGGCGAGGCCAAAGCGGCGCTCGAATTACGTTCGGCGATGCCGCGATGCAGATAACGATGCGCGTCTTCCGACGGCGCTTTCGCGCCGGAAACGGTCAGCGTGTTCTGCTTGTACTCGATCGAGAGGTCGTCTTCGCCGAAGCCCGCGACCGCAAGCTCGATGCGGAAGCCGTCTTCGCCGGTCTGCTCGATATTGAACGGCGGATAGCCGGGCGTGACGTCGAGGCGGGAGGCCTGATCCATCAGGCTCGCCATGCGGTCAAAACCGACAAGCGTTCGATAGAGCGGGGAAAGATCGGTAGTCGCCATTTTCTCATGTCCTTCTTCAAAGCAACATGTCGCTCTCACCAGCGAGAGCGGCTGGGCGGACGCTTCGGCCCCGGGTGCGGCGGCCTGGTCATCCAGCGCGAGGCCTCGGTTGAGCGCCTCACGAAAAGTGAGATGGGAAATGGCCGGGACCGTTCAAGAGGGCGCCGTTCGGCTTTGACAAGCCGGCGCGGGCAAGGGCAAAGCGGGCGCCGATGACCGCGCCCACCCTATCGCGCCGCCGCATGGCAGCGCTCATCCTGGCCGCGCCCTGGGCGGCGACCGCCTGCGGTCGCGCGCAAGACGGGCCTGAGCAACCGATCTTTCCGGTGGGTTCGCTGGAATGGGCCACGGCCGGCCCCTGGCGCATCGAGCCCGAGCGCGACCTCTGGCGCCACCCCGTCGTAACGCTCCGTTTTTGGGGCATCGCGCCCGCGATGACGGTGCTTGAAATTCTGCCCGGCCGCGGCTGGTACACCGCGATCCTCGCGCCCTATCTCGCGCGCGGCGGCGGCAAGCTGATCGCCGCGAGCTTCGATCTCGCCACGGCTTCTCCGGCCAAGCGCGAGACGCTCGCCGATTTCGAAGCGCGCTTTATGCATGAACCGGAAACCTTCGGCACGATCGAGCGCACCGTGGTTTCCGAAAGCGCGCCGTTGGCCGAACCCGGCACAGTCGATCTCGCGATCCTCGCGAACAATGTTCACACGCTTATGGCCGAAGGCATCGCCGAGCGTGTGTTCGCCGCGGTGTTTCAAGCGCTGAAGCCCGGCGGCGCGTTCGGCGTCGAGCAGCACCGCGCGTCGTCGTCAGGCTTGCAAGATCCGCTCGCCGGCACCGGCTATGTGCAGGAGGCTTATGTGCGCACCTTGGCGCAGGAGGCGGGCTTCGAGTTCGTCGCGGCCAGCGACGTCAACGCCAATCCGCGTGACGACCGCGATCATCCCTTCGGCGTGTGGAGCCTGCCGCCGGTGCTGCAAACCGCGCCGCTCGGCGAGCCCGACGATCCCAATTTCGACACCACGCCCTTCACGCAGATCGGCGAAAGCGACCGCATGACGCTGAAGTTCCGGCGCCCCGGCGGCGGCGCGGGGCCGATTGTCGTGCGCGAACGGGCCGGGTGACGCGCCGTCACCGCCCTTGCGGGCGTCTCGCCGCTGGTGTGTAACGGGCGGGATGATTTAAGAGCCGAGGAGATGGCTATGAGTGTCGATGATATCCTGGCCCGCTTTCAGGCCGCTGGCGTCACCGTTCCGGGCAAGAAGGTGAAGTTCGATTTCGGCGGCGGCGAGACCATCTTCGTCGATGGCGTCTCCGGCGCGATCAGCAAGGACGACGGCGCGGCTGACACCACCATCAAGATCAAGCTGGAAGACTTCCTCGGCATGGCCGAAGGCAAGCTCGACCCGACTGCCGCTTTCATGCAAGGCAAGCTCAAGGTCGAGGGCGACATGGGCGTGGCGATGCAGCTGCAAGGCGTCATGGCCAAGCTGCGGAGCTGAGGCCGAGCA
>JBBCFZ010000005.1:0-591056 GCA_037200505.1 Terricaulis sp.
ATGAATGACGCGCTCTGGCTCGCGGAGGATGCGGCGAAGGCGGCGGGCGGGCAGCTTGTCGGCGCCGATTCCTGGATTGCTTCTGGCGTTTCGATCGACACACGCGCGCTTGAGCCGGGCGATTTGTTCGTCGCGCTGAAGGATCAGCGCGACGGCCACGACTTCCTCGCGCAAGCGTTCGCCGCTGGCGCATGCGCGGCGCTCGTGAGCGATGCGGAGAAGGCGCAAGGCCTAGGGCCGGTGCTCGTTGTCCGCGATGTGGTCGAAGGCCTGCGCGGCCTCGGCGCCGCCGCGCGTGATCGCAGCGCCGCCAAGCGCATCGCGGTGACGGGTTCGGTCGGCAAGACCTCCACTAAGGAAGCGCTCGCGGCGTGCCTTGCCGCCAGCGGCCTCACGCATCGCTCGATCAAGAGCTACAATAATCATTGGGGCGTGCCGCTGACGCTCTCGCGCATGCCGGCCAATGCGCAATATGGCGTGTTCGAGATCGGTATGAATCATCGCGGCGAGATTTTGCCGCTGACGACGCTCGTGAAGCCCCATGTCGCGATCGTCACCACAATCGCGCCAGCGCATGTGGAAAATCTGGGCTCGCTGGAAAATGTCGCTGACGAAAAGGGCGATGTCTATGCCGGCCTTGAGCCCGGCGGTGCGGCGCTCGTGCCCAATGAAGCGCCGCATGCCTCGCGCTTGATCGCCGCTGCTGAGCGTTACGGCGCGGATGTCATCTGTTTCGGTCGCGACAGAATCTGCGAAGCGAGACTACTCAAGTTTGAGATCGATGCGGAGGGCTCTATCGCCGAGGCAGATATTCTCGGTCACGCGATCCGATATCGCATAGGGGCGCCCGGAGCGCATTGGGCGCTGAATTCCGTCGCTGCGCTCGCCGCCGTTGCTCTTGTAGGCGGCGATGTCGGCGCGGCAGCGGACGCGTTGGGACATCTCCGCGCCGTCGACGGCCGCGGAACCGCCAAGCGCATAGAAGCCGCGTTCGGATCGTTTCTGCTTGTCGACGATAGCTACAACGCCAACCCTGCCTCAATGGCGGCAGCCTTCGCCACGCTCGGCGCGCGCAGCGGTAAGCGCCGCATCGCCGCGCTTGGGGATATGTTGGAACTCGGCCCCGATGAGCGCGCCTATCACGCCGGACTCGCTTCGCCTCTGGAACAAGCCGGGGTTGATTCCGTGTTCGCCGCGGGGCCGCGCATGGCGGCTCTCATGGAGGCGCTTCCGCAGAGCCTCCGCGGCGGCTATGCCGAGAGCGCCGACGCTCTGATTCCGCTTCTGACCGAAGCGCTGCGCGACGGCGATGTTGTGCTTGTGAAAGGATCGAACGGGTCGCGCATGAGCCGTGTCGTGGACGCCCTTTCTCGGTTGGATAGAGAAACCTGATGCTGGAATTTTTGGGCGGCCTCGAAGACCGCTCGCAATTTTTCAATCTGTTCAACTACATCACGTTCCGCACCGGCGGCGCGATCGTGACGGCGATGATCATCGCCTTCATGATTGGCGCGCCTTTGATCCATTGGCTGCGCAAGAAGCAGGGCAAGGGTCAGCCGATCCGCACCGATGGGCCGGAAGGCCATCTGCTTACGAAAAAAGGCACGCCCACTATGGGCGGCTTCATCATCCTGATCAGCCTCGGCATCACGACCTTGCTGTGGGCTGATCTGGAAAATCCATACATCTGGTCGACCTTGCTGGTGACGCTTGGCTTCGGGTTGATCGGCTTTGTGGATGATTATGCAAAGGTGACGAAGCAGAGCCATGCGGGTCTTTCCGGGCGCACGCGGCTCGCGTTCGAGTTTCTGATCGGTTTTCTCGCCGTCATGGTGATGCTGGGCGCGGAATGGATCGCGACCAATCCGGACATCGAGCATTCGTTCGGCAATTTCTTCGCAGCCTTGATGGAAGGCGAGTCGCTGACCGCCGTCGCGCTGCCTTTCTTGAGCGGTTGGGGCGTTCAGCTCTTCATCGGCTATGTGCTGTTCGCGATGGTGGTGATCGTTGGCTTCGGCAACGCGGTGAACTTGACCGATGGTCTCGACGGCCTCGCCATCGTGCCGGTGATGATCGCGGCGGCGACGTTCGGGATGATCGCCTATCTCGTCGGCCGCGTGGATTATTCGGAATATCTTGGGATTCCGCATGTCGCGGGCGTTTCGGAGCTTTCGACCATTCTCGGCGCGCTGCTGGGCGCCTCGCTCGGCTTCCTCTGGTACAATGCGCCGCCCGCGCGCGTGTTCATGGGCGATACCGGCTCGCTCGCGCTCGGCGGCTTGCTGGGCGCTGTCGCGGTGGCGACCAAGCATGAGATCGTGCTCGCGGTGGTCGGCGGCCTCTTCGTGCTGGAGACGCTTTCGGTGATGCTGCAGGTGTTTGTGTACAAGCGCACCGGCAAGCGCGTTTTCCTGATGGCGCCGATCCACCATCATTTCGAAAAGCTCGGCTGGCAGGAATCGACGATCGTGATCCGCTTCTGGATCATCTCGACGATCTTCGCGCTCGCGGGCCTCGCCACATTGAAGCTGCGATGAGCATGGGGCGGGGCGGGCCGGCATGATTCCGATCACGGAATTCGCGAACCGCGACGTCGCGGTGTTCGGCCTGGCGCGCACCGGGCTTGCCGCCGCGCGCGCGCTGAAAGCGGGCGGCGCGCGCGTGCATGCGTGGGACGATAGCGACGTGTCGCGCGCTAAGGCCGAAGCAGCCGGCGTGCCGGTGTCGGACATCAATGCGCGCGATTGGCGGAGTTTTGCGGCGCTCGTGCTTTCACCCGGCGTGCCGTTGAACTTTCCCCAGCCGCACCGCGTCGTCACGCTCGCGCAAGCGGTCGGCGTGCCGGTGATGGGCGACATCGAACTCTTCGCGCGCGCCGTGAACGCCATGCCCGCCGCCGCGCGCCCGAAGCTGATCGGCATCACCGGCACCAACGGCAAAAGCACCACGACCGCGCTCGTTACGCACATCCTGAAAGAAGCCGGCCGCGACGTGCGCATGGCGGCAATATCGGCAATGCCGTGCTCGAACTCCCGCCGCTGCACGCGGGCGCCTATTACGTGCTGGAGCTGTCGTCGTTCCAACTCGATCTGATCGACACGCTCCGCCTCGATGTGGCCGTGCTGATCAACGCAACGCCCGATCACATCGATCGTCATGGCGACATGGCCAATTATGTCGCGGCCAAGAAGCGCATCTTCCGCAATCAGGGCGCCGGCGATTGGGCGGTCATCGGTGTCGATGATCAGTATTGCGCCAAGATTTGCACCGAACTCACCGCAAGCGGCACGCGCCATGTCGCGCCGATCTCCGCGGGGCAGGCGCTGGGGCGCGGCGTGAGCGCGTTGGGCTCGCGCTTGTTCGATGCGCTCGATGGGCGCGCCGAGGCTGTCGCCGATCTCACTGATGCGCCGGCGCTCGCTGGCAAGCACAACGCGCAGAATGCCTGCGCGGCTTATGCGGTCGCGCACGCGTTGGGCATTGAGCGGCGCGCTATCACGCAAGCGCTCGAAAGCTTTGGCGGCCTTGCGCATCGGCTGGAGCGCGTCGCCACCATCGGCGGCGTGCGCTTCGTCAACGATTCTAAAGCCACCAACGCCGCCGCCGCCGCGCAGGCGCTCGCGGTTTATCCGCGCATCTATTGGATCGCGGGGGGCGTGGCGAAGGATGGCGGCGTCGATACTCTGTCTGAGTTTTACCCGCGCATCGCGCGCGCTTATCTCATCGGTCAGTCGGCCGGCGAATTCGCGGATGCGCTGCGCGGGCGCGTGCAGACCACGATGGCGGGCGATCTCGAAACCGCCGTCACGCGCGCCTTCACCGATGCGCGCGCCTCCGGCGATCCCCATCCGGTCGTGCTGCTTTCGCCGGCTTGCGCCTCCTACGATCAATTTCGCGACTTCGAGGATCGCGGCGACAAGTTTAAGGCGCTCGTCGCCAAGCTCGCTGAAGCGCCGCCGGAAGTGGAAGCGCAAGTCCGCGCCGGGCCGTCGCCCGCGCGCAAAGGCGGCGCGAAATGAACGCAATCGCCGAGCGCTTTTCGGGCGCCGTCGATCGCGCGCGCGCACTTATGATCGCGCGCTGCTGGTCATCGCGGCGATCCTGTTCACGCTCGGCATTCTCTTCTCCATGGCCGCGAGCCCCGCCGCGACCGCGCGCATTCGCGTCGAGGAGGCGTTCTACTTTGCCGCGCGCCAAGCCGCTTACGCGGCGCTCGGCGTTTTTGTGATGCTGGCGGCGGCGTTGCTCGATCCGCGGGGCGTGCGGCGCGTTGGCGCGATTCTGGCGGCGATCATGATGCCGCTCTGCCTGCTTGCGGCTTTGATCTCTCCGGAAGTGAAGGGCGCGTCGCGCTGGTTGGATTTTGGGCCGCTGTCGCTGCAGCCGTCGGAATTGCTGAAGCCGGGGCTTGTTGTGGTGTGGGCCTGGAATGCTGGGTGAGACGATGCGGCGGCCAAGTTTTCCGGGCCGCTGGATCGCAATCGGGATTTATGCGCTCGCCGCCGCAGCGCTGCTGGCGCAACCCGATATCGGCCAGACGGCCCTGCTGGGCTTGGTGCTTGCGCCGATGCTGATGCTGTCGGGTATGCCGCTACGCTGGGTGATCGGCGGCGGCGTGGCGGCTGTCGCGAGCGGCTTCGGCATTTATCACTTCTATCCGCACGCCCGAGACCGCATCGACGCGTTTCTCAATCCCGGCGGCGATAGCGGCTACCAAGTGGGCCGCGCGCTTGATGCTATAGCGGCAGGCGGCGTGTTCGGACGCGGCCCCGGCGAAGGCGTGATCAAGCGCTCCCTGCCCGATGCGCACGCCGATTTCGTGTACGCCGTCGCAGCGGAAGAGTTTGGCCTCATCGCCTCGCTCGGCCTCATCGCGCTTTTTGGCGCTTTCGCATTTCGCGGTCTCTCTCGCGCGAGCCGCCTCAATGATCCGTTCGAGCAATTGGCGGCGGGCGGGCTCGTCACGTTGATGGTCGCGCAAGCGGCGATCCACATCGCCGTCAATCTTAGCCTTATTCCCGCCAAAGGGATGACGTTGCCTTTCATCTCGTTTGGCGGTTCTTCCATGATCGGCTCGGCTTTGGCCTTGGGCTTTTGTCTCTCCTTGCTACGCAATAGACCCGGCGCCTATCTTTATCCGGGGCGCGCATGAGCAAGAAAATTGTGCTGATCGCCGCCGGCGGCACGGGCGGACATCTCTTTCCCCGCCGCCGCGTTTGCCGAGGAAATGTTTCGGCGCGGCTGGCGCGTCATGCTGATGACGGATGTGCGCGGACGGCGCTATGCGGAGAATTTTCCCGCCGAGCGCATCGAGGATGTGCCGGCGGCGTCGGTCTCCGGCAATCCGCTGAAGCTGATCCCCGCCCTGCTCAAGATATTTCGCGGCGTGCGCGTGGCGACGAAGCGGCTGGGCGAAATGCAGCCGTCTCTCGTCGCGGGCTTTGGCGGCTATCCGTCCTTTCCCGCGCTGATGGCCGCGCGCAAGCATCACATCCCGATCCTGATCCATGAACAGAACGCCGTGCTCGGGCGCGTCAACCGCGCCATGGCGAAAGATGCGGCGGCGGTTGCTTGCGGGTTCGACCGGCTCGATCGGTTGCCGCCGAGCGCCGAAGCGCGCAAGCATGTTGTCGGCAATCCGGTGCGCTTGCCGATCCTTGCCGCGCGCGAACAGCCCTATCCCGATGCGCCGGTTGGCGGACGGCTGAACCTTCTCGTCACCGGCGGCAGCCAGGGCGCGCGGCTATTTGGTGAGGTCATTCCCGAAGCGATCGCGATGCTGCCGGAAGGCTTGCGCGCGCGGCTCGATGTTGTGCAGCAAGCGCGCGACGAGCAGGTCGCAGGCGTCAAGGCGATCTATCAAAGCGCCGGCGTGCATGCGGAAGTCGCGCCATTTTTCTCCGACATGGGCGAACGCCTCGTCGCGGCGCATCTCGTCATTGCGCGCGCGGGCGCTTCATCGGTGACGGAGCTGCAAGCGGCCGGGCGCCCGGCGCTTCTGGTGCCGCTGGCAATCGCGGCGGACGATCACCAGAACGCCAATGCCGAGGCGCTGACCGCTGTCGGCGCAGCGGACGTGTTCTCTGAAAGTGATTTCCAACCGCTGGCGGTCGCGGCGCTTTTGGAACGCCGGCTCTCCGACCCGCACGGCCTCGCCGTCCGCGCCGCCGCCGCCCGCGCCGCCGCCAAGCCCGACGCGACAAAGCAGCTGGCGGATTTGGCTGAGAGCGTGGCGCGCTAGACTTTCCGCGCTTGCCGCATTCACCACACTTCAGTCATTCCAGACGCGCGGAGCGCGATCCGGAATCCAGGGCCGCACGCACGATGCGTCGTCCCTGGATTCCGGGTTCGGCTTCGCCGCCCCGGAATGACTGGGAGGAGAGCGGACCTTCCGATGCCTTGCGTCGGAACGGTGCTTGGCGCAAATTTACTTATGCGCCTCAACCTCGATCATATTGGCCAAATCGGCTTTGCCGTCGCGGATGCCGACAAGACCGAGCGGTTCTACGAGCAGCTGCTCGGGCTCAGGAAGCTCTACCGCTTTGGCGACCTCGTGTTCTTCGATTGCGCGGGCGTCAGGCTGATGTTCTCGCAATCGGCGGACGCCGAGGAGGTCGCGCGCCATTCGCCGCTCTATCTGCGCTGCGCCGATATCGTGCTCACGCAGGCGGAATTGGAAAAGCGGGGCGTTGTGTTCAAGGGCGCCGCCCATCGTGTCGCCGCAATGGAAGATCATGATCTGTGGATGAGCTTCTTCAGCGATCCGGATGGGCACGTCCTGGCGTTGATGTGCGAGGCGCCGAAGGGCTACGAGCCGCCCGCCGCTTCGGGGGATTGAGGAGAGAGCATGCTGCGCCGTTCCATTCCGTTCGACACTGGGCCCGTCCACTTCGTCGGCATCGGCGGCATCGGCATGTCCGGCATCGCGGCCGTGATGAAGAATTTGGGCTACGAGGTGACGGGCTCAGACGCCAAGGATGGCGCGAACGTCGATCGTCTGCGCGCGCAAGGCATCACGGTGACGATCGGTCACAAGGCCGAAACCACCGCGCATGCGGGCGTCGTGGTGGTGTCGTCGGCGATCAAGGGCGGCAATCCGGAAGTCGACGCTGCGCGCGCACGCGGCGCCCCGATCGTGCGGCGCGCGGAAATGCTGGCCGAGCTGATGCGCCTAAAGTGGACCGTCGCGATTGGCGGCACGCACGGCAAGACTACCACAACCTCGATGATCGCCGCTTTGCTCGACGCGGGCGACAAAGACCCCACCGTCATCAATGGCGGCATCATCAACGCCTATGGCGCCAACACCCGTATGGGCGAGGGCGAGTGGATGGTGGTGGAGGCCGACGAAAGCGACGGCACCTTCACGCGTCTCCGCGCCACGGCGGTCGTCGTCACCAACATGGATCCCGAGCATCTGGATCATTACGGCTCGGTCGATGCGATGAACGCGGCCTATCAGAACTTCGTCGAAAATATTCCGTTCTACGGTTTTGCCGTAATGTGTCTCGATCACCCGCAGGTGCAGGCGCTAGCGGCGCGCGTGCGTGACGGCGCGTCATCACTTATGGCTTCAATCCGCAGGCGGATGTGTGCGCCGTCAATGTGCGGCCCGGGCGCGATGGCGCGACCTTCGATGTCGTGGCGCGCCGGCGCGGCGAGGGGCCCGGCGTGACCATGCACGATCTCTTCCTGCCGGTGGCGGGGCGGCATAATGTGCAAAACGCCATCGCCGCGATCGCGGTCGCGCGCGAGTTGGGCGTTACCGATGGCGGCATTCGTCAGGGGCTCAAAAAATTCGCAGGCGTGAAGCGGCGCTTCACCACGACGGGGTATTGGAACGAGGTGCGCATCGTCGATGATTATGGGCATCACCCGGTGGAGATCGCCGCCGTGCTCGCCGCCGCGCGCGAAATCACCGAAGGGCGCGTCATCGCCGTGGTGCAGCCGCACCGCTATACGCGCCTACGCGATCTCTTCCAGGACTTCTCAACCTGCTTCAACGACGCCGACATCGTCGCCGTCACGGATGTCTATTCCGCCGGCGAGGCGCCGATCGAAGGAGTCGATGCGGATGCTTTAACCGCCAGCCTCAAAAGCCACGGCCACCGCGACGCGCGGCGCTTGCCGGGCCTCGATGCGTTGCCGGATTTCGTGCGCGCCGAAGCAAAGCCCGGCGATGTGGTGGTGTGTCTGGGCGCGGGCGATATCACCCAGCACGCGAATGCATTGCCGGGAAGATTGGGCGCGGCGGCTGCCTGAGCGCGTCTGGGCTGTCACCCAAACGCGCTCAACGAAAGAATTATCGCGTCGTTGCATCCGTTTCGGTTTCCGCGCGCATCTGGCTGTTTGCGGCGCTCGATGCGTCGGCGCGGGCGTTCGGCCCGGATCACGTCCGAGCGCGGCATCGCGCCGTTCATCAGCGCATCGCGCACTTCTCCGCGGCTTTCGCGCAGCACGTCGATGCTGGTTTCGCGGCGGCATTGCATTTCATCAGCGGCGGTCGCCGCGGGAAGATTGCAGACATCGTTTATGGCGTTGGCGACGCGCCGGCCGAATGTGCTGCGGCCTTGCGGCGATGAGAGATCGAGGTCGGAATAACCAACCGTGACTTCACGCGCGGCGCTCGATGTGTCGCGCTCGGCGAATGCCGGCGAAGCGCAAGTGAGTGCAATAAGTGCGATAGCGAGCGATTTCATGAAACCCTCCTTTTATCGTCGGATCGTGTGATCGACTTCGAAAAGAGAGATGCGGCGCGTCCTTCAATCGGATGCGTGCGCGCTGCAGAAAATTTTTTGAGCGGGCGAATGGCTAATAAAGCCGGCGCCCTTTGACCTCGCGCGGGCGTGAGGCTAGGCCGATACAATGAGCACGGATTTTCCACTTCCCCCAGTGCGCGGCCAGATCATGCGCGGCGAGGCGCTGGCGCCGTTCACATGGTTCCGCGTCGGCGGCCCCGCGGACGCTCTGTTCTTGCCAGCGGACGGGGATGATCTCGCCGCGTTTCTCGCGGCGTTGCCGGAGAGCGCGCCAGTGCTGCCGATTGGCGTTGGCTCGAACGTGATCGTGCGCGACGCTGGCGTCGATGGTGTTGTGATCCGTCTCGCCGGGCGCGCTTTCAGTGCGGTGGAGAAACTACCGGACGCGAAGATCAAGGTTGGCGCGGGATTGCTGGACTCCATGGTCGCCAAGCAAGCGGCGAAGGCGGGGATCGCGGGGACTTGAGTTTATGTCGGCGTGCCCGGCACGATTGGCGGCGCGTTGACGATGAACGCAGGTTGCTATGGCCGCGAGACCAAGGACGTGCTGGTCGAAGCGAGCGCGTTAACGCGCAAGGGTGAGCGCATTACGATCTCCGCGGCTGAGTTCGGCTTCACCTATCGCAGCAACGCCCTGCCGCCCGGCCTCATCTTTCTCGACGCCACATTCCAAGGCGCCCCAGACGAGACCGCCGCGATCGAAGCGCGCATGGCCGAGATCACCGCGCGGCGCGAGGGCTCGCAGCCGATCCGCGAGAAGACAGGCGGCTCCACGTTCAAGAATCCGAAGGTCATTCGGCGTGGAAGCTGGTGGATGAAGCGGGGATGCGCGGCGCGCGCCGGGGCGGGGCGCAGGTCAGCGAAAAGCACGCGAACTTCCTCATCAACACCGGCGAGGCGAGCGCCGCCGACATCGAAGGGCTCGGCGAGGATGTGCGCGCGGCCGTCAAGGCCAAACACAACATCGACCTGCACTGGGAAATCAAACGCATCGGGCGCCAAGCCTGATGCGCGGGCGTTAGCGCATCATGGCCATATTCGAGTCGACACTCCTCTTGCTGCTGATCGCGGTCGTCCTTGCGGCGTTCGGCCGACGCATTGGCGCGCCTTATCCGTCGCTGCTGGCGCTCGCGGGCGCGGGGCTAGCGTTTCTGCCCGATGGCCCGACGCTGGAGATCGAGCCGGAACTGGCGCTCGCACTCTTCGTCGCACCGGCATTGCTGGATTCCGCTTTCGACACCTCGCCGCGCGACTTGAAGCGCAATGCCGCTTCCGCTGGCTTCGCTTGTCCGTCGTGATGGTCGTGCTGACGACGGCGGCTGTCGCCTATATCGGTTGGGCTTATGGCGGCTTGCCGATCGCGGCGGCCGTGGCGCTCGGCGCGATTGTTGCGCCGCCCGATGCGGTGGCGGCGTCCGCCGTGCTGAGCCAATTGCGTTTGCCGCGCCGCGTCATGCTGATTTTGCAAGGCGAGAGCCTGCTCAACGATGCGACGGCGCTGTTGATCTATCGCATCGCGGTCGGCGCGGCGGCGGGCGGCATCACTTGGGCGCAAGCGGGCCCGATGATCGCCATCGCCGCGTTCGGCAGCGTGATTGCCGGCTGGGTGCTGGCGCGCATCTTCATCATCGCGACGACGCGCATCGAAGATGCGGCCAGCGTTGCGATCATGAGCTTTGTCGGCACGTTCGGCGTTTGGATTCTAGCCGAGCGGCTCGGGCTTTCGGCGATCCTCACCATGGTCGTCTATGCGATGGCCTTGGCGCACGATATTCCCAAGCGCACGCCAGCGCGCATTCGCGTCTCGACCTATTCGGTGTGGGAAACCGCGGTGTTCGTGCTGAACGTGCTGGCGTTCGTGGTGATGGGCTTGCAGGTGCGCCCGATCCTGGCGCGGCTTCAGGGCGCCGAGCTCAATCACGCACTCATGGTCAGCGGTCTCGTGCTTGCGACCGTCATCATCGTGCGCTTGGTTTATGTGATCGGCTACAACACCGTCGTTCGGCTGAAGAATAAATGGTTCGGTGTCGACTTGCCGGAAGGCGTGGCGGCGCCGACGAATTTTCGCGGCGGCATCTTGGTGGCTTGGTGCGGCATGCGCGGATTGGTGACATTGGCGACCGCGTTCGCCTTGCCGCACGATTTCCCAGGCCGCGATCTCATCGTGCTCTCAGCCTTCACGGTGGTGCTGGGCACATTGGTGGTGCAGGGACTCTCGCTCAAATATTTGTTGAAGCTGCTGGCGTTCAAGGATGACGATACCGTGGATCGCGAGGTCTCGACGGCGCGGATGGCCGTGATGGACGCGGCGCTGGCGGCCATTGAAGGCGAGGAAGGCTTAGAGGCTAAGCATGTTCGCGCCCATTACGCCGCCGCGCGCGTGGTGGCGGAGAATGTCGAAGCGCCGCAAGGCGCGACCGCGCACGATCTGCTGCGCCTCAAAGCCATCAACGCGCAACGCGTCAAGCTCAACCAGATGCGCGATAGCGGCGAGATTGGCGATGAAGCCTTCCACCGCATCGAGGAAGAACTCGACTGGGCCGAACTCAGCGCCGCGCCCGCCGGCCACTTCCAGCCGCTCAACACCGATGCGCCCCGTTAGCGCGTGAACCAGCCGCGCACGCGTGGCCAAAATCCTCGCGGCTGCGCGTAAACATGCGCCGGCCGCGAGGTTTCGCGAATACCGCCAGCGCCATTGATCAGTCGCTCGCCCCATGGCGAAAGGCGCTCGGCGTCGAAATTCCGCACGATGTCCAGATCAGCTACGCGCTGAGAATTGCCTGACCACGACCAGCCCAGATAACCGATGCCGCGCTCGTTGCTGAGACGGAAGATGGCTTCCTCATCCACCGGCTCGCCTTGGTGATCCATGCCGAACTCGCCGACGATCAGCGGCAGGCGCGCATCGCGGAACGCGTCGAGATAAGCCTCGATCGTCTCGCCGCGTCCGTACACTTGGTACATGTGCACGCTGAAGAGCACATTGCGCAGCGGATCGCCGTCGAAGAGGTCGCGGGCGTGGTCGCGCATCGTGCCTGACGCGTCTTGCCCGTAATCGGCGCCATCGATCACGATGGTGTGGCGAAAACCCATGGCGCGGAGCGCGGCGATCGCGGTGCGATGCGCTTCGATCCACATCGCCGGCGTCGAGCGCCCCGCGAAGGGTTCGTTGCCGATATTGATCAGCACATAATCTTCTTCGCCCTGAAGGACGTCACGAAGCTCGGCCCAATACGCCAGCACGGCGCCGAGATGCACCGCGCGCTCATCGGCGCCGAAGCCGGTCGTGTCGTGCACTTCCAGCACCACAATCATGCGGTGGCGTTTGGCGAGCGCGACGAGGTGCGCGACTTCGCTGGGTTCGCTCCGCCGCCAACGCGCGCCGGAGGAGAGCACGATGCGCACCGTGTTCGCGCCGGTCGCAGCGATGTCGGCGAGCGATTGATCGGTGTGCTGCGAGAGCCAGGCGTGCGGCACGTTTATGCCGCGCATGATGAAGGGCGAGCCGTCGCGCTCCACCAGAACGCCGTCGCGGATCGCGAAGTCGGCGCGCGCCGCGCCGCTGACGCCGAGCGCTAATGCAAAAACAAGGAAAGCCAGAAACCGCACCACGCCTTTATGAGCGAGGCGCGGCCAAGCGCAAACGCATCAGCCAAAGGGGCGATAGGTCACGATGTAATAAGCGGCCCCGCCGGCGGCCGCGAGCAGGGTGAGAACCGTCAGAACAATGCCAAGGCCGCCTGATTTGCGCTTCTCCGGCGTCTCCGCCGCAACGGACGGCGCAGAGGCGGCGCGCTGCGGCGCGGCCGCTCGCGGTTGGGGTGCGCGCTGCGCGGCAGGGGCGGCGGCGCTGCTGAGGCGTTTGATCGGCGCTTTGGCCGCGCTGCCGATGGCGGCCACCAGAGCGCGCCAGGCGCGGGTCTGGTCGCGGCCGATCCAGTGGGTGAGATCGGCCACCGCCGAGTGCCCGACGGGCGGCGGCGATGAATCCATGCGCGCGAGCGCAAGTTTGCCGCTGGCCTTAGCGCGGTCGACGGCCGCGCGAAGGGCAGGGCCGTCGGCCCCGTCGCGCGACCATAGCACCACCACGCACGCGGCTTTATCGATGTCAGCTTGCAGCCGGCGGCGCTCAAACGGCGACAGCGCGCGGTAAATGTCCGCCTCTTGGCGGACTTCATACCCCAGTGCTCCGAGCTTGGCGGCGAGCAGAGCCGCGCGTGCTTCTTCTTCAGGCGCGTGCGCCACGAGCAGATGCGTCAAGTTTTGCCTCCCACGCCGCCTTTTCGTGGCGGGCCGCAAAGCGCGCAATGGGCTGCGTCGGGCGCGGCGTCAATCGAGATGCCGGCGCCCAACAAGAAGGCGCCGCTTGTATTTGCGCGGCACGCACGCACGACCGGTGGATGCGCCAACTCTAAACGCGAAATTTACCATGAAAATCAATGCACAATGTCGCGCGTCATCACCTCGCCTTAACCTCAAGGCGTTTCATTCTGAGAAACCCAGAAGGGGAGATGGCGCTGATGGCGCGGGTGGTGGTGCTCTTAGGCGGACTTAGTCCCGAGCGGCCGGTGAGCCTCTCATCGGGCGGCGGCTGCGCGGCCGCGCTTGGCCGGCTGGGCCATGAGGTGATCGAGATCGATCCTCAAAATCCGGGCTGGATCGCCGAACTTGCCGAAGTGAAGCCGGACGCCGTGTTCAACGCGCTTCATGGCGAGTGGGGCGAGGATGGCCGCGTCCAGGCTGTGCTCGATCTCCTGAACCTGCCCTACACCCATTCCGGCGTGCTGCCCTCTGCGCTCGCCATGGATAAAGACAAAGCCAAGGCCGTGTTCGCGCAAGCGAACCTGCCGCTGGCCAAAGGCAAGCTGATGAACCGTCGCGACGCCGCGCGCGAGCATCCGATGCCCGTGCCTTACGTCGTGAAGCCCAACGCGCAGGGCTCGTCCGTCGGCGTCTTCATCGTGCGCGAAGGCGCCAACCGCCCTCCAGAACAATTGCTCGATCCAGATTGGACCTTTGGCGAAGACGTCATGGTCGAAGAGTTTATCGACGGTAAGGAATTGACCGTCGCGGTGATGCACGAGCGCGGCGCGCTTGCGGTCACCGAGATTTTGCCGACCGGCGAATGGTACGATTTCGACGCGAAATACGCCGAGGGCGGCTCGCGCCACGAAGTGCCCGCCAATATCCCCGCCGACATCACCGAGAAATGCATGCGCGCCGCCGAAGCCGCGCATCACGCGCTCGGCTGCCGCGGCGTGTCGCGTTCCGATTTTCGCTACGACCCGGCCACCGGCGTCGTTGCTCTTCTTGAAGTGAACACCCAGCCGGGCATGACGCCGACCTCGCTCGTGCCCGAGCAAGCCGCCTATGTCGGCATGAGCTACGACGATCTCGTCGCCTGGATGCTGGAGGATGCATCATGGCCGCGATGAGAGCACGCCGTCCCGGGCGCGACGGAAATGATCGGCCCACCAAAGGCCGGGGCCGGCGCACGCCGCCTCCGCCGCCGCAAGCCATGCCGCGCCTCGCGCAGATCAAGCTCAATGGGTTTGGCGAAACCGAAGGCGTTTCCGGCCGCAGCCTGATGCTGGGCTTGACGGGCGCTGTGCTCTTTCTCGGCGCCGCCATCGCCGGCGCGACTTGGATTGGCGGTTCGCTGTTTGACGCGCGCGCAGCGTTTGCGCGTTCGGCGGATGGCGCCGTGGCCAGTCTTGGTTTTGGCATCGACCGCGTTGACGTGTCCGGCGAGGGCGTCGGCGCCGCGCGGATCGCCGAAGTGCGTTCCGTGATCGTGCCGGAAGGCGGCCAATCGCTGCTGTCGCTCGATCCTGAAGCCGTCAAAGCGCGCATCGAAGGCTTGGACTGGGTGGACGAAGCCAATGTGCGCCGCCTTTGGCCCTCGACCTTGCGCGTCGAAGTCAAGCGGCGCGAAGCTTATGCGCGCTGGCAGGAAGACGGCGTCATCTCCGTCATCGACATGAACGGCGAGCGCCTGCTTGCCGATCGCGCCGCCGATTACACGCATTTGCCTTTAATCGTCGGGCGCGGGGCGGGACCAGCCGCCGAGCCTCTGCTGATCGCGCTTGAAGAATTGCCGCAAGTGCGCGCGCATTTGCGCGCTTTGGTGCGCGTGGGTGAACGGCGCTGGAATATGGAATTGACCTCGGGCGCCACCGCGCGGCTTCCGGAAGCCTCGCCCGCTTTTGCGCTGGCGCAGCTTGAGCAATTGCAGAGCGAGCATCGCTTGCTCGATCGCCCCGTTGCTGAACTCGATCTTCGCGCGCCTGGCCGTTTGGCCGTGCGCGTTCACCCCCAACTCGCCGGCGGACCTGTCGCTCTGGCCGGAGGCGTCTGAGGTTCATGGCTGCTGCGCGCGAATTCGCCATCATCGACGACGAAGAACCAGCCGCCCGCATGCTCGCTCCACTCGTGGCGGCGCTGGATGTCGGCGTCTCCAAGACGGTGTGCCTTGCGGCGCGCCGCGATCCGATCATGGAAATGCATCCCGAGCGCCCGCTGCGCGTGCTCGGCGTCAGCGTCCAGTCCGCGCCGGCCGTCGCGAGCGGGAAAGCCGCTGATTTTGACGGCTGCGCGCGCGCCATTCGCGTTGCGATCGACGAAGCCTCTGTCATGGCTGGCGCGCCGATCAAGCGCGTCATCGCATCTTACGCCGGGCCGGGTCTTGCCGCGCGTCTGGTGCAAGGCAGCGCGCGCCTGCGCGGCAAAACCGTTTCAGGCCGCGACGTGGAAGCCGCGGTCGCGTCCGCGATGCGCGCCGCGCCATCGCCTCAGCTTACGTTCCTCCATGTCGAGCCGCTGCGATACGTGATCGATGACGGCGCGCCGATCGCCGATCCGCATGGCCGTCCGGGCAAGATGCTCACGGTGGAGGCCTGCGTTGTCACCGCGCCCTCCGAAGCGATCAACGCGCTCCGCGCCTGCGTTCGCCAAGCGGGCGCCGAGATCGATGAGATTATTGCGGCGCCTCAAGCCGCCGGCCTTTCCGCTCTCACCGCCGAAGAACGCGCCGATGGCGCATTGGTGCTCGATCTTGGCGCGGGCGCGCTCGGGATCGCGGCGTTCGCGGCTGAAGGCCTCGTCCACGCCGAAAGCATTCCAATGGGCGGCGTCCGGATGACGCGCGATCTCGCCCACAAGCTCGAAACCTCCTTCGCCGCCGCCGAGCGCGTGAAGCTCACCTACGGCGCAGTCGGCGCCTGCTTCGATCCACGCGAAGCGGTGCAGGCGCCGAAGATCGGTCCCGAGGGCCGGCTCGAAGCCGCCATGACTTTGCGCGGCGCCATCGCCGACACGCTCTCGCCGCGTCTCCTAGAAATGCTGCTGACCGCCCGCTCACGTCTCGCCAAGGCCGGCTTTGCCGGCGCCGCCGGTCCGCAGCGTGCGGTACTGGTTGGGGGCGGGGCGCTGCTGCCGGGCGTCCGCGATCTTGCCGCCGAGGCTCTGGGCATGCCGGTCCGTGTCGGGCGGCCGCTCGAATTGTGCGGGTTCGAGCACGGCGAGGCCGGTCCAGCTTTCGCCAGCGCGGCGGGGCTCCTCCGCTGGCGCTTCGACCACCCCACCTTGTCCGACGTCGAGGAGAGCTTCGAGCCCTCCCTGCGGGAAGCCGCCGAAGCCATGCGCTCAGCCGCTGGCCGCGCCTGGGGATGGCTCAGGGAAAATTTCTGAAATCATTTCCAAGGCCCGCCGAAACGCTTAACGAGAACTTAAGGCGGCGCCCTGGAAAACGCATGATCGGGCGCCAAAATGCGGGGTCGAGAGATTCGGCGTCCTGGAGCGTTTTATGAGTCATTTGGGTGCGCCGATGCTGCACGAACTGAAGCCGCGTATCGTGGTGTTCGGCGTCGGCGGCGCGGGCGGGAATGCCGTCAACAACATGATCGATGCGCGCCTCCAGGGCGTGGAGTTCGTTGTCGCCAACACCGACGCGCAGGCGCTGACGCGCGCCAAGACGCCAAACCGCATCCAGCTTGGCCAATCCATCACCGAAGGCTTGGGCGCCGGCGCGCGTCCTGAAGTCGGCCAAGCGGCGGCTCAGGAGAGCCAGCCCGAGATCCTCGAATTCCTCGAAGGCGCGCACATGGTGTTCGTCGCCGCCGGCATGGGCGGCGGCACTGGCACTGGGGCTGCGCCAGTGATCGCGCGCACGGCGCGCGAGCGGGGCATCCTCACCATCGCGGTCGTCACCAAGCCGTTCCACTTCGAGGGCCAGCGCCGCATGCAGCTCGCGGAAGCCGGCGTGCAGGAATTGCGCAAGCACGTCGACACGTTGATCGTGATCCCGAACCAGAATCTTTTCCGCATCGCCAATGAGCGCACCACGTTCGCCGAAGCGTTCCAGATGGCCGACCAAGTGCTTTACTCAGGCGTCCGCGGCGTCACCGACCTCATGGTCATGCCGGGCCTGATCAATCTCGACTTCGCCGACGTCCGCACCGTGATGGCCGAGATGGGCACCGCGATGATGGGCACAGGCGAGGGCGAGGGCCCCAATCGCGCGCTTGATGCGGCGCGCGGCGCCATCGCCAATCCGCTGCTCGATATTGTCTCGATGCGCGGCGCGCGCGGCGTGCTGATCAACATCACCGGCGGCTTCGACATGACGCTGTACGAAGTCGACAGCGCCGCCAACGAAATCCGCGCCGAAGTTGACCCGAACGCCAATATCATCCTGGGCTCGACGTTCGACGAAGCGCTCGAAGGCCGTATGCGCGTCTCGGTGGTCGCCACCGGCATCGACGATCAAGACATCGTCGCACAGCAAACCGTCGTGCAGCCGCCGCGCCGCGCGGACGAAGCGCCGCCAATGCGCCGCCGCGAACAGCCGGTGGTGCGCAGCGAACCCGCGCGTGTGGAAGCCGCGCGCGTTGCGCCGCCGGAAGCGCCTTATGTCGAACCGCGCCCAAGCTTCGCCAACGATATCGAAGCTGAGCGCAAGGGCTTCAATCTGTTCGGCTGGATGAAGAACACGCCGGCGGAAGAAGAAGACATTCCGCCGTCTCTGCGCGAACCGGCGGAGCCGCGCCGCCCGGCTGATCCGGTGCGTGATCCAGCGCTCGACGAAGAGCTGGAAATCCCCGCGTTCCTGCGCCGTCAGATGACGCCGCGCTAATTTGGACCGCCGGCGCCCTCGCCGGCATCGACAGTGGCCGGCGAGGGCGCCGGCGGTCCATTTTTTTCGCTCTTTATCCGGTCTTCCACAAGCTCTGCCGCAATTGCACGTCGCGCGGCGTGAGCAGGCCGTCTTCGGCCATGATGTCGAGCCGCGCCAATGCGGAGGCGCGTCGTACGGCGGAATCCGGGCCGCCGAGGCTCGCCAGGTGCGCTTCGATCACGGCGCGGAAGCGCTGGCCTTCGATGTCGGACGGATCCTCGTAGACGCGCTCGACCAGAGCCAGTTCTTCTTCCCACACCGCGCGCGCGCCTTGCGCGTCGCCATCGGCGGCGGCTGAAAGGCCCAGCCGCTCGAGCGCCACGGCTAACTCACGCGCGGGCTCCATCGCGCCGGGCGCGGCTTCCGCCAGTTCGAGGCGCAGCTGAAACGCTTCGGAGAACGCCGCCAAGGCCGCCGGATGCGCGCGCGATGCAAGCGCGACTTCGCCGGAGCGCAGCAGCGCGCGCGCCAGCGCGCGCTTGGCGTTGTCGTCTTCCGGCGCCGCCTCGCGCGCACGGCGGCGCAAAGCGATGGCCTTCGCAAAAGCTTCCTTTGCCTCGGCCGATGCGCGCGTGGAAAGCGCGACATGCGCGAGGCGATCCCAGGCCGTTGCGCAATCAGCGGTCCAGTGCGCGGCGGCGTTCGGCGCTTGCGCGAAGCGCTCGGCGAGATCGCGCGCCTGCGTCGCCGCGTCCTCCGCCGTCGCGAGCGCGCCTTGCGCCAAGGCAAGATCGCTCTGTTCCAACAAAGCGTGCAGCAAAAAGCGCGCGCCCGCTGGATCGCCGGGCGCCTCGCCATGCAGCCGTTTGCACAACGCAACCGCTTGCAGAGCAGAATCCGCCGCCGCGGACTTGTCCCCAAGCGCCGCCAGCAAAGCCGCGCGCGCACGCCACAGGCCGGCAAGCGCCCAAGCTTCGTTAGGGTCGGCATCGGCGAGCTTCAGCCGCAAGCGCAGCGCTTTATCGATCGCCTCGCGCGCCGCATCTGGTGCGTTGCTTTGGAACGCCGCTTCCGCGCAGAGCGTCCACGCTTCCGCCAAAGCGGCGCGCCAATGCGGCTCATTTGGCTCAAGCAAGATCAGCGCTTCGTAGCGCCCGGTGGCTTCCAGCGTGTGCAGACGCGCCGGCGCGGCGTGGCCTTCGTCCAGCAAGAGCGCCGCGTAGCGAAACTCGGCGTCGGCGATATCGGCCGCCAGCGGCGGTGGTTCGCCTATTTGTGCTGTCAGTGCGCGGAGGATTGAAAGCGCGCCCTCGGCGCCGGTGCGCGCTTTTTCCGGTTGCTCGGGCGCGTCGAGTTCGGAGAGCCGGCCCAGCGCGCGGGCATACCAGCGCGCCGCGGTGGCGTCGGTGGGATTGGCGCTGAGCAGGGCGTCCTCGATCCGCGCGGCGGCGGCGTAAGCGTCGCGCGCTTCCGCCGCCGCGCCGCGCACCCGCGCCAATTCTCCCAGGATGAACGCCGCCCGGGCCCGCGCCGCCTCGTCGATGGCGTCCGCCAGTACGGCGGCGGCCTCGCGGCGGGCAGCGTCGAGATCGCCGGCCTCGGCATGGAGCCGGGCGAGCGCCAGGCGGGGGAAGGCGTCGAGCGGATCGTGCCGGACGGCCAGGGAAAAGGCCCTCAGCGCCTTGGGGCCGCCCTGGCCCTCGGTCAGCGCCGCCGCCCGCCGAGCAGCCATGGCCGCGCCAGGCCCCGCCCCGGCGGCCTCGGCCAAAAGCGCGTCAATTGCCGCGTCCAGCCGCTCGCGCTGCGTCATTTATCCAGTCTCCCCAGGGCGTCCTGGTTAACGGTCACAAACCGTAACGCAACGTGTGTTGAGGGGAATTTGGGGCCGACATACATCGAGTGTGGGTCGGGGGGCCCTGACGAGGATTTACAGGGTGGCGAACGTGAGACGTCAACGGACCATTGCCGGACCCGCCATGTGCGCGGGCGTGGGCGTCCACAGCGGCGCCCATGTGCGCCTGGTGTTGACCCCGGCGCCCGTCGATACCGGCATCGTGTTCATCCGCGCTGATCTGGACGGCAGCGACGCCCGGATCAAGGCGCATGCTGATTACGTCTCCACCACGCAAAACGGCACCACGCTGCGCAATGAAGCGGGCGTCGAGATCGCGACCGTCGAGCATCTGCTCGCGGCCTGCGCCGGCCTTGGCGTCGATAATCTTTTCGTTGAAGTCGATGGCCCGGAATTGCCGATCCTCGACGGTTCGTCCGCGCCGTTCGTGCAAGTGCTGGCGAATGCGGGCGTGAAGGCGCTTTACGCGTCGCAGCGCATGATCCGCATCGTGGAGCCGGTTGAAGTGCGTCTCGGCGCGCGCAAGGCGGCTCTGCTGCCGGCGGGCGATTTCGAAGGTCTCGATCTCGACGTCACGATCCGCTTCGCCGATCCCGCGATTGGCGTGCAACGCCGCCGCCTCGAGCTGACGGAAACCTCTTTCCTGAAAGACATCGCCCAAGCGCGCACGTTCGGCTTCCTCGCCGATGTTGAGCGCTTGCATGCGAACGGCCTCGGCCGCGGCGCCTCGCTCGACAATGCGGTGGTTCTGGACGGCGGCCGCGTGGTCAATCCCGAAGGTCTTCGCTTCGACGACGAGTTCGTGCGCCACAAGCTGCTCGATTCTATCGGCGATCTGGCCCTGGCCGGTGCGCCGATTTGCGGCCGTTTCGTGGCGGACCAGCCGGGCCATGCGCTCAACACCCGCTTGGTGCGCGCGCTGCTCGATACCCCCGAGGCATGGCGCTGGGATCAGGAAGAAACCCGGGTCCAGAGCCCCCGTTTCGCGGCAGTCGCGGGCTAAATTCCAGGCGCTTCGCGCAACAGCCGCGCCCGCTTTGCGGGGCCGGTTTTGTCCTGTATGCACGACCGAACGCGCTGCTTCGCCTAGGCGGCGCACATTCCCTGAGCAGAACAAAGAGGCCAGGACATGATGCGTCGGAATACCAATATCGTTCGCGCCCTGAGCATCGCCTTGCTGGCGGCTGGGCTTGCCGCGTGCGGCGGCAATCGCGCGCGCGAGGAAGTGCAGTTCGACGATGAGCCGGTGGCCGCGCTCTATAACCGCGGCGCGACCTATCTCGATCAGCGCCGCTGGACCGACGCGCTGGCTTCGTTCGAGGAAGTGGAGCGCCAGCACCCGTATTCGTCCTGGGCGCGCCGCGCCATGCTCATGGAAGCTTATGCGCAATACCAGGCCAACAAGTATGACGAAGCGATCGAGGACGCGCAGCGCTTCCTCTCGCTCCATCCCGGCAACGAAAGCGCGCCTTACGCGTATTATTTGATCGCGATCTGCAATTTCGAACGCATCCTCGATGTCGGCCGAGACCAGGCGACGACTGAGCGCGCTCTGGCCTCATTGCAGGACGTCATCCGGCGCTATCCGGAAAGCTCCTATGCGCGCGACGCCACGCTCAAGGTCGACATGGTCTATGACCAATTGGCCGGCAAGGAGATGGAGATCGGGCGTTTCTATCTCACGCGCGACCAGCATCTCGCCGCCATCAACCGCTTCCGCAATGTGATCGAGAACGAGCACTTCCAACGTACCTCGCACGTGCCTGAAGCGCTGCATCGGCTGGTGGAATCCTATCTCTCTGTCGGCATGACCGAAGAAGCCCAGCGCATGGCCGCGGTGCTTGGGCACAATTTCCCCGGTAGCGAATGGTATCAGCGCAGCTACGCGCTGCTGAATGAGCAAGGCGTCGCCGTCGTCACCGAAGCTGAGGCCGAACATCGCGGCTGGTTCTCGCGGACCTTCGGCGCGGTATTCTAGGTTTCGCTCAACGCGAATGGCGGCGCGCGAAATCGGTCGCGAGCGCAATCATATCTGTCGTTTCCGGCGAAGCGCTGTGGCCGAAGGCGTGCGCCATGCGCGGGAAATAGGCGAGCTCCACTTTGCCGTCGCGCGCTTCATAGGCGCGCACCAGATCGAGCGTGAGTTCGGCGGGGACGTTGCCGTCCGCGCCCGCTTGAACGAGCAGGATCGGCGGCAATGCCTCGGCTTCTCCCGACGTGACGATGCGCGGGATGGAGGCGTCCTGCAGCGCGGCGTCTTCGCCGAAATAAGCGCGGCCGGCATTCTGCAGATTTTCAAGGCCCGCCCGCTCGGCATAGCGCTGACGCGCGAGCGGGTCGGCCGGCGTCCAGAGCGCGATGACATAATCCACCGACGCATCAACCTCATCGCACGCCGCCGCGCGTCCGTTGGAATCGAGGATCGGCGTGCCGTGATGCGCGGGCGCGTTGGGGCGAAGCGCGGCGAGGAGAGCGAGGTGTCCGCCGGCCGAACTGCCGATCAAGCCGATGCGGTCAGGGTCGGCGCCGAGCGTCGCCGCGTTGAGGCGCACCCAGCGCACGGAGCCGCGACATCGGCGCTTGCGGTGGGATGTTTGAACTCGGCCCATGGCGATAGTCGATCGCGATCACCAGAAAGCCGGCTTGCGCCAAGGCGCGGTCATAGAGCGCCCCGTCATTGCGCGAGCCGCCAACCCACGCGCCGCCATGCACATCGATCAAAACGGGAAGGGGCCCGGGCGTTGCGGGGCGATAGAGGCGCGCTTGCAGCTCTTGGCCCCCCGGACGCGCCCACACCATGTCGCGTTCGCCATCGCTTTGCGCCGATGCGGGCATTGCAGCGAGCCAGAGTGCGGTGAGCGCAAGCATCAGCGGTTTCATGCCTTCTCCGTTTGCGGCAAACGCGCCGTTTAGCCTTAGCGGCGCTAAGCACGCTGCCGCGAAATTTCGCGCCAATCACAGACAAATTACACGTTTTCCGTGCGCATGCGGCCCCGATATTGACCGGAGGTTAGCGTGCGACGCGCATGATGCGCTCCCGAAATTCAATGAAACCCTGAGCCCTGCCGTGACCGCGACCCCGTCTGCCGAGACATTGCTAAAGCTGGTGCTGGACGCCATGCCGGCGCGCATCTTCTGGAAGGATCGCCGCTCGGTCTATCTTGGCTGCAACCACCAATTTGCCGCCGAGGTTGGGCTTGCGAGCCCGGACGATGTCGTCGGCAAGACCGATTATGATTTCTGCACGCCGGATCAGGCCGCGAAGTTCCAAGCGATCGACGTCGAATTGATGGCGACCGGCCGCGCGCTGATCGGCGTACAGCAGCCGGCGTTCTTGGCGTCTGGCGAGGAAATCTGGCTTGAGTCGAACACGCTGCCGCTGCGCGACGATGCGGGCGAGATCATTGGCGTTATCACCACGTACCGGGATGTGTCAGAGCGCCGGCGCGCTGCTGACGAGCGCCTGCGCATGATCGATGAGCTGACCACGGCGCGCGACGCCGCGCTCGCCGCCGACGCGGAAAAATCCATGTTCGTCGCGAATATGAGCCACGAATTGCGCACGCCGCTCAATGTCATCATCGGTTATTCCGAATTGCTCACCGAGGAGGGCGTCGCGGCCGACGGCACGACCGCCGCGGAGGATCTGGCGCAGATCACCACATCGGCGCGCCATCTGCTGGGGCTTGTGAACAATATTCTGGACATGTCCAAGATCGCGTCGGGCCGGGTGCTCGTGCATCGCGAGACTGTTTCGCCGCCGTCGCTCGTGGACGAGGTGATGGGCGCGCTGGAAGCTCAGCGCCAAGCAGAACGATACCGTGCTGCGCTGGGCGGAAACCCCGCCCGCATTCGTGACGCTCTGCGACGCCACCAAGCTGCGTCAATGTGTGTTCAATCTGATTTCCAACGCCTGCAAGTTCACCAAGAGCGGCGTGGTGGAGGTGGGTGTTGCTCTTGGATGACGACGGCCCGGAGCTGGCTTTCGTGGTGACCGTGAAAGACACCGGCATCGGTATCGCGCCCGAACAATTGGGCAAGTTGTTTCAGCCCTTCACGCAAGCTGATCCGAGCATCACGCGCTCTTATGGCGGCACCGGCCTTGGCCTTGCGATCACGCGCGCGCTGGCGCGGAGCATGGGCGGCGATGTGACGGTGCGCAGCGTCTTGGGCGAAGGCTCGGCATTCAAGCTCCGTTTGCCGTGCCCTTCGGTCGCCGGAAAGCTGCCAGCCCTGCCGGCGTTTTCCGGGCTGACGTCCCCGCAAGGCTCTTCCTTCCAGCGCGCGCTCTAGCCTCTCGCCTTGCGCGGCGGAGGTGGCGTAAAGAATTCCGACATTTCGGAGTTCTCCTCATGCGCATCGGCACGCCGCTTTCGCCTTCCGCACTTAAGGTCATGTTTCTGGGCGGCGGCGAGCTCGGCAAGGAAGTAGTGATCGAGTTGCAGCGGCTGGGCGTAGAGACGATCGTGGTTGATCGCTATCCCCATGCGCCTGGACATCAGGTCGCGCACCGCGCGCATGTGATCGACATGACCGACGCGTCCGCTTTGCGCGCCTTGGTGGAGCAAGAGCGTCCGCATCTCATCGTGCCGGAGATCGAGGCGATCGCCACCGATGAATGGTGCGCATCGAGGAAGCGGGGCTGGCGCGCGTGATCCCCACCGCGAACGCGGCGCACATCACCATGAACCGCGAACGCATTCGCCGGCTTGCGGCGGAAGATTTGGCGTGCCGACTTCCGTCTATGCGTTTGCATCCTCTCTGGAGGAATTGCAGGCGGGGATCGATGGCGGCATCGGTTATCCGTGCTTCGTGAAACCGGTGATGTCTTCGTCCGGGAAAGGGCAGAGCCGGTTGAGGGGCCGGGCGATGTGGCGGCGGCCTGGGACAAAGCGCTGAGCGCCGGGCGCGTGAAGCAGATGCGTGTGATTGTCGAGGGGCAGGTGGATTTCGAGTTCGAGATCACTTTGCTCACCGTGCGCGCTGCGGACGGCACGCATTTTTGCGAACCGATCGGGCATGTGCAGGTCGATGGCGATTATGTGGAATCGTGGCAGCCGCAGGCGATGAGCGCGGCGGCGTTGGCGCGGTCTCGCGAGATTGCGGCGAAGGTCACCGAGGCGCTCGGCGGGTTTGGGATTTTTGGCGTGGAATTGTTCGTGAAGGGCGATGAGGTGTGGTTCTCCGAAGTGAGCCCACGTCCGCACGACACGGGGCTCGTGACGTTGGCGTCGCAGCATCAGAGCGAGTTCGCGCTGCATGCCCGCGCAATTCTGGGGCTGCCGGTGGATACGCGTCTGCGTGCGCCCAGTGCATCCGCCGTGATTTATGGCGGTGCGGATGCGGCTGGGATTGCGTTCGAGGGCGTGGCTGAAGCGCTGGCTGTGCCAGAGACGGAGCTGCGCCTGTTCGGCAAGCCGGAAGCATTTGTGAAGCGGCGCATGGGCGTCGCGGTTGCGCGCGGCGGCGATGTCGCCGAAGCGCGCGCACGCGCGAAGCAAGCGGCGGCATTGGTGCGTCCAGTGGCGGGAGCACAATGATGCGGCCGACGCTGCCTTCGCCGCCCTATCGCGGCGGCTGTCTCTGCGGCGCCGTGCGCTACGCTTATGGCGCGCGGCCGATGGGCGTGAATGCGTGCCATTGTCAGGACTGCAAAGTGCTGACGGGCGCCGATTATGTGAAAATGCTGATCGCCGCGCGCGAGCATTTCACGCGCGAGCAGGGCGAGACGGATGTTTTTCGCAAGCGCGCCGATAGCGGCCGCGAGATCGATATTCATCGCTGCGCGCACTGTGGAACGCGCCTCTGGCACGAGCCTTTGTCGGCGCCCGCGCTGATGTTCATCTGCGCCGGAACGCTGGACGATTCCAGTTGGACGATCCCCGCGTCGCACATCTGGGCGGAGAAAGCTGCGCCCGGCTTCGTGTTTGAGAGCGACGCGCTCATCGTGCATGGCCAGCCGGCGGAACGCAAAACGCTGTGGGACGCGTTCGATAAACTCTATCCGGCCTGAAGCATGGCGAAGACCAGCGAGGCTGAGGTCAAGAAAAGCTTCTTCGCGCTGGTCAATCTGACGCCGCGCGAGATCGAGGCTTGGCTTGAGACGGAGCACTCCAAATCAGTGGGCTTCGATTCCGGCGACGGCGAATCCGTGGGTCGCAAATCCGGCCGGCGCATTATCGCGATCCTGCGCAAGAAGCGCGCGGCGGACGCGGATGACATCGCCCATATGCGCAAAGTGGTGGGCTTCATTCGCCGGCACTTGGCTCAGCCGCCTGGGCGCAATGTGGAAACCTCGCGCTGGCGTTACTCGCTGATGAATTGGGGGCACGATCCGCTGAAGCCGTCGGACAGCGATATGCCTTGGCGGGTAACGCTTCACGTGAGGCGAATCTCACGCAAGCGCTGCATCAGAAAATCCTGCGCCGTGATCGGCGTGGGATAAAGGTTCGGACGCGTCGCGCTGATGCAGGATGGCAGCGTCTCGATCAGATAATCCGGCGCGAAGTGCAGGAAGAACGGGATCGAGTAGCGCGGCAGATGCGCACGTGCGGGCGCGGGATTGATGACGCGGTGCGAGGTGCTCGGCAGCACATGATTGGTGAGGCGCTGCAGCATATCGCCGATATTCACGACCAGCGCGCCTTCCGGCGGATTGACGTCGAGCCAGCGCCCGTCGCGGTCGAGCAATTGGAGGCCCGCTTCTTCGGCGCCAAGTAGGAGCGTGATGACGTTGATGTCTTCATGCGCCTCGGCGCGCACGCCCTCAGCGCTTGCCGGCACAGGCGGATAGTGCAGCAGGCGTAGGATCGAATTGCCGTCGCGCACCGGCGCTTCGAAGAAATTTGGCGGAAGGTCGAGGAACAGCGCGATCGAAGCGAGCAGCTCTTGGCCGAGTGTGTCGAGCGCATCGAACAGCGCGCCGACATCTTCGCGAAAACCGCGTACTTCCTCCGGCCAGAGATTGGCCGGCATCTCAGCCGCATAGCGATGGCCGGGCGGCAGCTCGCGCCCGACATGCCAAAATTCCTTGAGGTCGACGAGACGCGCGCCTTTCGCCGCTTCGACGCCGAATGGCGTGTAGCCACGCTGTCCGCCGCCGTTCGTCACGCGATAGGCGCGCTTCACATCATCCGGCAGCGCGAAGAATTCTTTCGTCCGCGCCAGCGCGCGCGATGTGACGCCGGCATCGAGCCCATGATCGCTGACGATCGCGAAGCCGAAGCGGGCATAACTCTCGCCCATTGCGGCAGCGAAACCGCGTGGGTCGGCGCGGCGCGGGGCGAGTGACAGCGTCGGGACTGAGGTCAGCGACATCGCGTCCTGTCTCGCGCGCATCGCGGCCGCCTTCAAGGCGCCCGAATGTCTTAACGCGGCATTTACCATCGCGGGCCGAGCTTGCCGTCTCACGCAGCACGGAGTCGGTCATGTTCCTGTTCAGCGCGCATTCCTGGCGGGGCGAGAGCGGCCGCCGCTACAAGTTCAAATGTGTGCTGTCCAAGCGCGGCCTGCCGCCCGAGGGCGTGGGCGGGATTTATGTGTTCGTGCGCCGCCGCTGGGTGTTCTGGCTGGAGGCGCTTTATGTCGGCAAGGCGCACGATCTGCGCTCGCGCCTGCTCGGGCACGAAAAATGGGGCCGGGCCTATTGGTATTATGGCGCGACCGAGCGCTTCGTCTTGGGGCCGATCCGCGATGAGCGTGATCGCCGACGGGTCGAGGAAGACCTGATCCGGGGCTTGTCGCCCCGTATGAACGACGTCGAGATACCGGACGCCGAGCATAAGCGCGCGCCGGTCGATCCCGAGCTCCGCGAGCGCTTCCGCCTGTTTCACCCGCCCAAGCAAGCGCAGCGCGCCTGAGGCGCCGCGCTTGACCGGGGCGGCTAGCCAAGCGACAGCCAGCCCATGACCGATGCGCCGCCGCCCGCGCCGAAGCCCAAGCTGGGGCTCGGTGCGCAAATCACGGATTTCGTGACGAATATGGACGCGCGCGCCTGGCGCGCCGTTGGCGTCACGCTTGGGCTCTTCGTCATCGTCGCCGTCATGCTGGTGCTTGGGCGCCTGTTTTTCGGCGATGAGATCGCGGCTTTCGTCGACACCTGGCTGGGCGGCGCTGAGCGCGCGCACTGGGGGCTGCCCGCCACCATCGCCGTTTTCGTCATCACCGCGTTCATGGGGGCGCCGCAGATCGTGCTGATCGGCGCCTGCGTGGTCGCGTTCGGGCCGGAGAAGGGCTTCTGGTACGCGTGGCTCGCGACCATCATTTCAGGCGCGGTCACGTATTGGACCGGCAAGTTCGCCGGCGCCGAGACGGTGCGGAAATATAGCGGCGCAACGGGCGGACGCTTTACGCGCTTCATGGGCAAGAACGGCTTTTTGGCCAGCCTGATCGTGCGCTTCCTGCCGACCGCGCCGTTTGTGATCGTGAACATGGCGATGGCGGTCTCGGGCGTCGGGTTCTGGGCGTTTCTGGGCGGGCTGGCGCTTGGCACGCTGCCGAAAACCGCCCTGGTGGCGTTCGCCGGCGACGGAATCATGGACGCGCTCGAGGGCAATTTCGGCGCGGCGGCCTTGGCGGGCGGGGCGGCGATCCTGGTCTGGTTCTTTGGCGTGGTGCTGGTTCGGCGCATCCTCCGGGGTAGGGAAGATGGCGCTGACGATGCTTCGGTCCCGAAATAGCAAGATTCTTGCGCCACCCCGGCTCATGGGCTACAAAGGCGGTATGAATTGCCTGCCTACCCCCTCCAAGCGCATACTTTTGCTGCTTGAACGCCTTAGCGTCCCCCGGGCGCGCTAACGGTCGCCGCTGAGGCGCCGCGCGCCTTGGGGGTGTATAGGCTTTCCCAAAGACTTCGAGATGAGGAGCGGCAGATGCCCGCCGAGACCAACCCGCCGCAGCCGGCGCACGTAAAAATTTTCGACACCACCATGCGCGACGGCGAACAATCGCCTGGCGCGTCCATGACGCTGAGCGACAAGCTCGAAATCGCCCAGGTGCTCGATGAGATGGGCGTCGATGTGATCGAGGCGGGCTTTCCGATTTCGTCCAATGGTGACTTCGAAGCCGTGCGCGCGGTTGCGGGCCTCTTGAAGAACGCGACCATCGCCGGGCTCTGCCGCGCGGGCGCGAAAGATATCGACCGCTGCGCCGAAGCCATTCGCGGCGCGCCGCGTGGGCGCATCCACACCTTCATCTCAACCTCGCCCATCCACATGAAGCACAAGCTCCAGATGGAGCCCCATCAGGTGCTGGACGCCGTCGAAGCCAGCGTGCGGCGCGCGCGCACTTACACCGACGATGTCGAATGGAGCGCCGAAGACGCCACGCGCACCGACCGCGAATTTCTGCTCCGCTGCGTGGAAGCGGCGATCAAGGCGGGCGCGACGACGATCAATCTGCCCGACACGGTCGGCTATTCGTTCCCCGAAGAATATGGCGCGCTCTTCCGCGACATGATCGAGAGCGTGCCTGGCGCCGATGAAGTCGTGTTCAGCGCGCATTGCCACAATGATCTGGGGCTCGCGGTCGCGAATTCGATCGCCGCTGTGCAGAACGGCGCGCGGCAAGTGGAATGCGCGGTGAACGGGCTCGGTGAGCGCGCGGGCAATGCGGCGTTGGAAGAAATCGTGATGGCGTTGAAAGTGCGCGGCGATGCTTTGCGCTACGCCAGCAATGTAGACGGCACAAAGCTCACGCGTATCAGCCAGATGGTAAGCCGCATCACCGGCTTTCCGGTGCAATACAACAAGGCCATCGTCGGGAAGAATGCGTTTAGCCACGAAAGCGGCATCCACCAGGATGGCATGCTGAAGAACGCGCAGACCTACGAGATCATGCGGCCAGAAGATGTCGGGCAGGGCGCGACGCATCTGGTGATGGGCAAGCTCTCAGGCCGTCACGCGTTCAAGGAAAAGCTGCGCGAACTCGGCTACGAACTCGACGGCAACGCGCTGGCCGATGCGTTCCAGCGCTTCAAGGATTTGGCCGACCGCAAGCGCCACATCTATGACGAAGACTTGGCCGCTTTGCTGGATGACGCGATCGCGCACGAGCACGATGCGATCCGCGTCTCAAAGCTGCGCGTCGTCGCGGGCACCGAAGGGCCGCAGACGGCGGATATCGAACTGGTGATCGACGGCCGCACGGTCGCGCGCCAGGCCACCGGCAACGGCCCGGTCGATGCGGTGTTCAACGCCATCAGCGCCGCGTTCCCGCACCAGGTCGTGCTCGAGCTTTATCAGGTGCACGCCGTCACCGAAGGCACCGACGCGCAGGCCGAAGTCAGCGTGCGCCTCAGCGAAGACGGGCGCGCTTCAGCGGCACGGGCGTCGGACGCCGATACGCTGGTGGCGTCAGCGAAGGCTTACGTCGCGGCGCTTTCGCGGCTCGTGGCGCAACGCGGACGCGGGCCGGATGCGCAGGCGATGGGGCGCGCTTAAGCGTTTTCCCTCCCCGCAAGGGAGTGTCGCCCGTAGGGCGGCGGGTGGGGAGCGTGATGGCCCCACCCCACCCGTCATGGCGTTGCCGTGACACCCTCCCCTCGAGGGGAGGGACGCGCTAGTTCTGTGAGCATGAAACACATCCTTGCTTGCCTCGCCGCCCTCGCCGCGTGCGCCCAGGCCTCCGACAACAATCCCACCGAGACCTATGGCGCGGCGCCCCAATTGCGCGCGCCGCACGCGGGGCTTTTGCCGACGATCCACACCGCGGACCCCATTGGGTGGGCGGACGGCGCCGCGCCGGTTGCGCCGGAGGGTTTCACCGTGACGCGCTACGCCGAGGGGCTCGATCATCCGCGTCAGGTTTATCTCTTGCCGAACGGCGACGTGTTGATCGCGGAATCGAGCACGCAGGCGGAAAGCGGCGGCGGCCTCATGGGCTGGATCCGCAATCTGGTTCAAAAGGGCGCGGGCGCAATCAGTGTCAGCCCCAATCGCATCACGTTGCTGCGCGACGCAGATCACGATGGCGTTGTCGAAACGCGCACGGTGTTTCTGGAAAATCTGAACCAGCCCTACGGCATGGCGTTGGTCGGCGATTATTTTTACGTCGGCAACACCGATGCGGTGGTGCGCTTTCCTTACACCGCCGGCGCCACGCAGCTCAGCGGCGCGCCTCAAGTCATCCTGCCGTTACCGCATCGCGAAGGCGACAACGGCCATTGGACGCGCAACCTGATCGCACGCGACGATGGGTCGAAGCTTTATGTCGCGGTGGGGTCGTCCAGCAACATCGCCGATCACGGCATCGCGGATGAAGAGGGGCGCGCGGCGATTTGGGAGTTTAATCCCGATGGCTCTGGCGCGCGGATTTTCGCGTCGGGCTTGCGCAATCCCGTTGGTCTGGGCTTTGCGCCGGGGACCGAGACGCTCTGGGTTTCCGTCAATGAACGCGACATGCTCGGCGACGATCTCGTGCCCGACTATTTCACCAGCGTGCGCGACGGCGCGTTTTATGGCTGGCCCTATTCCTATTACGGCCAGCATGTCGATGACCGTGTGAAGCCGCAAAACCCCGATCTGGTCGCGACCGCGATCGCGCCAGATTACGCGCTCGGCGCACACACCGCGTCACTCGGTCTTCACTTCTACGGCTATGACGCATTCCCCGAGCAACTATTGGAACGGCGCGTTCATCGGCCAGCACGGTTCGTGGAATCGTTCAGAGCCTGCCGGCTACAAAGTCGTGTTTGTGCCGTTCAGGGAGGGCCGGCCTGCGGGCGATGTCGAGGATTTCCTCACCGGCTTTCTCAACGCTGATGGCGATGCGCAAGGACGCCCTGTTGGCGTTGCAATGGATCAAACCGGCGCGCTGCCTGGTGGCGGACGACTCGGCAATATCGTCTGGCGCGTGACGCCGCCTGATCACTGAGGCGTGGGCGCCGTGCTTGCCGGTCGCAATGCCAGACCAGTTTCTGCTCTGGCCGGCCTTCGGCATAATTGAGCAGAGTATCGTTGCGGCGTGACACCGCATCGCGCGCGCCTTCGTCGGCGCAGCCTTGCGAGACTGCATCGCCAGCGGCTTGCGCGGCGGCGCTGAAATCTTCCGGCGTCAGCGCATAGCGCTCGCGGCGAAACTCGCTGCGTTCGGGATCGATGGTGAGCACGTCGAGGCTTTGATCGCCGCCAGAGAGAATGGCGCGGCGATAATAGCGGCCTTCGGCGGAAGGCGCGTAGAGCGTCCGCCCGTTCACGCACATCGCGCCGGAAACAGTAAAGCCCGTATCCTCCGCGCGCTCGGCGCCTTCGCTCGCGTCACGATCCAGCGCGCAGGACATTTCGCCCGAGAAGCGCGCGACTGCGGCGGGATCGGCCGGGCGGTTGGCGCGCTCGCGCAGGAACACCACGCCGCCCGCCACCACAATCACAGCGGCGACAGCGGCGCCGCCAACGACAGCCGCGATGCCAAGCGCACTACGGCGATGATGCGGGTGCGGCTCCTCATGATGCGGCGCGGGTTCGTGATGCGGTGTTGGGTGGCGCCGGTCGCGGCGCGAGAGGAGGAGGCCGCCCAGCACGCCGACGGCCACGAACAGCGCGAGCGTGCCGCTCAGCAGGATGACGACCGCGATGCGCGTCAGCCGGTCGGCGGTTTCGAGTTTCGCCGCGAGCTCCGTGTTCTGCGCCTGCAACGCATCGACCGTCGCGACGCGCTCCGCTTCCACGCGTTCCGCGAACGAGAGGCAGCGCTGATCCGAAAGCGTCGGCGTGACGCCGGCTTCTTCCAGAAAGTCGATCAACTGGCTGGAGCGCGTGGCGACGCCGCGGCTTTCAAGCGTGTCTTGCCCGCGCGCATGCCAGGTGTTGACGCCGATAATGCGCCCACACTCGTCAATCAGCGGTCCGCCGGATGAGCCCGAGCTGATCGCGGCTTCATGGTTGATCGTGGGGATCGGATCGCCGGTCGGCGCGCGGTCGCGCAGCGAGGCGATCTGACCGGAGGAGCGGGAAGGGGCGGTCGGACGCACCAGCTCGACCTGCCGGGCGCTGCAAATCATCCACATCTGGATAGCCGAGAGCGATAATCGCATCGCCGGCATGTGGCTCGAGCGTCGCGATGGTCGCGGCGGTAATGTCGGGGCCGCCGCCGAATTGCAGCAGCGCCAGGTCAGTTAACGGTGAGTAACGGATGATCCGCGCCGGCAGCAGGCCTTCGCCGGTCGGCGGAATGACAGCCACGGCAAAATTGGGTTGCTGGCGGGCCGCTGCCACCACATGCGCATTGGTGACCACCAGATGCGGCGCGACCACGAAGCCCGAGCCCGTGCCGTAAAGCATGCGGCCCGACGCATCCTCGACAATAACCGCAACGCGGACAGTGGCTTGCTCAGCTTCGCTGACAACATTCTGCGCCGCCGCGGGCGCGGCGATTGCGACGAGCAAGCTCGCCGCCAGCATTCTGAGAAAGCTTGCTCTCAACCGCCCGATCCCCACCGGCCTTACATTACCGCCGCGATCATCGGGCGCCGCTCGATTGGGGGCAAGGGCGCGCGCCAGCTGAGGAGAGTGCGGCCCGCCCCTTGCATCCAAGGGCGCATCACGGCAAGTCCTGTTCCATCGGCGACAGGGGCGGTCGGCGGTGCATGCGCGAACGGGTTAATGTTCGCGCGGAACGCCCCCACGCCCATGTCCAGCGCCAAACTGGCCGGCCTCAAAGCCGGCGCCGTTCTCAGGATTGTAAGGCTTGTCGCGTTAAGTCCGTTGCTACGGACTGATTCGGCAGGGTTTCCAGACGGGCGAGGTCAGTAGGGCATGTTCGGCAATTTCTTCGGTCTCGTTGCGCCAGATCTCGCTATCGACTTGGGGACAGCCAACACGCTGATTCACGTGAAGGGCCGGGGCATCGTGCTCGATGAGCCGTCCGTGGTCGCGTATGTGAACGAAGGCGGGCGCAGGTGGTTTACGCCGTCGGCGCCGAAGCCAAGACTATGCTCGGCAAGACTCACAAGAACATGGAAGTGATCCGCCCGCTGCGCGACGGCGTCATCGCCGATTTCGACGTCGCCGAGGAAATGATCAAGCAATTCATCCGCAAAGTGCTGCCGCGGCCGAGCTTGATCAGTCCGCAGATCGTGATTTGCGTGCCCACGGGCGCAACGCCGGTCGAGCGCCGCACCATTCTGGAAAGCGCGCAGGCTCGGGCGCCCGCCGCGTGAAGCTGATCGAAGAGCCGGTTGCCGCCGCCATTGGCGCGGGGCTGCGGATCGACGATCCGTCGGGCTGCATGGTCGTCGATATCGGCGGCGGAACGACGGAAATCGCCGTGCTCTCGCTGGGCGGCCTCGTCTGGTCGCGCTCGCTGCGCGAAGCCGGCGACAAGATGGACGAAGCCATCATCCAATATCTGCGCCGCACCGAAAATCTGCTGATCGGCGATTCGACCGCCGAGCGGATCAAGAAGGAAATCGGCACGGCCCGCGCGCCCGACGAAGGCCACGGCATGCACATGCTGATCAAGGGCCGCGACAATCTCTCCGGCGTGCCGAAGGAAATCACCGTCACCGAAGCGATGGTGGCGGAAGCGCTCGCCGAACCGGTCACGCGCATCGTCGATGCGGTGCGCCAAGCGTTTGAACAAATGCCGCCAGAGCTCGCGCTGACATTTACGATCACGGCCTGATGCTCACCGGCGGCGGCGCGCTGCTGCGCAATCTTGACGTTGTGCTTCAAGAACGAATTTCGATCCGCGTTTCGGTTGCGGACGATCCGCTGCGTTGTGTGGTCAAAGGCTGCGGAATCGCTCTCGACACGCTAAACACGTCGGAAGCGCGCCGGCTGCTTACCGAAGAAGTCTAAGCGCGCGCGGGCGGCGAGGAGGCGAAGTGGCCAGACGCAGAAGCGTGACGCGGCGCGCGGGCGGCGGGTGGCGCGTACCGCCGGCCGCAATTCTCGCGACTGTGCTCGTCGCGGGCGCGATCGCGCTGATCGCCACGCATGCCGGACAAAATGGCGGCCCCGGCCAAGTCGCATTGCAAGCGGGTGACGATGGCGCATCGGCCGCGGGCCGTGTCGCGACCGGCCCCTTCCGTGCTGGCGAAAACCTGTTCGACCGCATCGGCGTGATGTGGCAAGCGACCGCCCGCATCGAAGAACTCGAAGACGAAAACCGCGATCTCCTGGCGTGGAAAGCGCTCGCTGAGCGCTTGGCCGAACGCAATGCGCGCTACGAAGCTTTGCTGCGGATGCCGGCGGATAATTTTGGCGAAGGCGCAGATATTGGAAGCTCGATCGCGGCGCAGCTGGTGCTGGATTCGGGGCGGGCCGTTCACGCGCACTTTGGTGGCGAACGCCGGCTCCGATCATGGCGTGCGCGTCGGCTTCATCGCGATCAATGAGAACGGCTTGGTTGGCCGCGTCGTTTCTGTCGGGCGGCGCTCCTCGCGGGTGCTGATGCTCGACGATTACAATTCTCGCATCCCAGTGATGGGCGAAGCGTCGCGCGTGCGCGCGGTGCTCGCGGGGCAGGCGACACAGCCGCCCGAACTTTACACGCGGCCTTTCGAAGTGGAATCCCCGCGCCTCGACTTCATCGTCGGCGCGCAGAGCCTTCGCGAAGGCGAGCGCATGGTGACGTCTGGCGATGGCGGGCTTTATCCGCGCGGCGTTGCTGTTGGTCTCGCGCGGCATGGGTCTGACGGCGTGTGGCGTGTCACGCTTGCGACAACGCGTCAGCCGATCGACTTCGTGCGGCTGGTGCCGTTTGTTGGCGCGCCGCGTCCGGAAGACGCGCCGGTTGATGATGCAGGTCCGCCGCCGGATGCGCGCTCTGCTGTGGCTTCCGTTGGACGCGAAGTGATGCCGCCGCCGCCGATTGCATCGCAGCGTCCCGGCGCCGTCATTCCCCGCACCGCAAGCGCCGCCCGCCGCGCAAGCCCCGCGTCCCGCCGCGCCGCAGCCTGCCGCGCCCGCGCCAACGCCGGCGCCGCCTGCCGACGAGCCCGTCGAAGAAGAACCCCGCGCCACCGGAGCCGACGCAATGAGAGGGCTCGGCTTCAGCGCGCCGAGCCGTGGAGCATTGCGCGCGTGGGGCTTTGCCTTGGCGATCGCAAGCGTGATCTTGCCGGCTCTGCCGCTTGGGCCGTTCTTTCAACAACCGCCGATGCCGCTCGCCGTGTTGTGGGCTGCTTATGGTTGGGCGGCGGAAGATGAAAGCGGCTGGCGCGCGCCGACGGCGCTCTTGGTGCTGGGCCTTGTGCACGATCAACTTGCGGGCGGGCCCTATGGCTTGATGACGGCGCTTTATCTGTTTGCGTATCTGATTGGCCGCGTCGCCGCCGTGGTGATGAGCGCGCCAAATCTGGTGTCGCTCTGGGGCGGCTTCATCGTCACGGCGCTCTGCACCGTGGTGATCGCGCGCGTGCTTGCGCCTTGGGCGCTTGGCCCCAATGTTTCGATCCGGCCCTATGCTGAAACTTGCGCATACACGGCGCTGCTCTTTCCGCTCGTGCGGCCGCTTTATATGAGCGGCGCGTCGGCCGTGCGCTCGCAAGCGCCGCGCGGCATCGGCTTTCGTCCTTCGGGGCTACGCCGATGAAGGGCAAGAAAATCGGCTCGACGCTGCCAAAGCGCGACGTCAATGAAATCTTCTCGCGCCGCGCCGCGTTGCTGACCATTGGCGGCGCGGGTGTCATGGGCGCGATCGGTTTGCGTATGGCGTATCTGCAGACGCTCGATCCCACCGATTATCGCAGCGCCGCTGACGAGAACCGCTTCGACACACGCATCGTCGCGCCGCCGCGCGGCATCATCTATGACCGCTTCGGCACCATCCTGGCGCAGACCAGCAAGGACTACCAAGTCTCGGTCGTGCAAGATAACGCCGAGGACTTGCCGGGTGTGATCGCGAAGGTTGGCGATGTTCTGGGCCTCGACGCGGAGTGGGCGCGCCGCGCCATGATCCGGGTGCGAGAGCGCCCACGTTACGAGCCCGCGCAATTGCGTCAGGGCCTGACTTGGGAAGAGTTCAACGCGATCAATGTGCGCTTGCCGGAATTGCGCGGCGTGGTCGCCGATTCCGCCGATGTGCGCGCCTATCCCTACGACATCGTGTTCGCGCATCCGATCGGCTACGTGCAAAAGCCGACGCAGCGCGATGTCGACAATGCGCAGAAGCCTGAGAATGGTGCGGAGGGGCAGCGGCGTTCAGTTTATCTGCGCAATCCCGATGTGCGCGTCGGCAAGTCCGGCGTGGAAGCAGCGCTTGAGCCGGAGCTCCACGGCGAGGCCGGCTGGCGCAAAGTGATCGTGAACGCCTTCGGCCGCGAAATGGGCGAAGACGAAAACGAACGTCGCGAACCGATCCGCGGCTCAGGCGCCGTGCTCACCATCGATGCCGAACTCCAGCGTCTCGCCATGGAAAATTTCGGCGATCAAGCGGGCGCCGCAGTCGTTATGGATATTATCACCGGCGAAATTCTGGTGATGGCGTCGGCGCCGAGCTTCGATCCCAATCTCTTCGTCAACGGCATCGGCCAAGCCGATTTCGCCGCGCTCAATGGCGATGAGAAAAAGCCGCTGTTCAACAAAGCGGTTTCCGGCGCCTATCCGCCGGGCTCGACATTCAAGACCATGGTCGGCATCGCGGCCAAGCAAGCCGGCGTCGAAGACGATTGGCACGTCAATTGTCCGGGTTACTTCCCGTATGGCGGACGCAACTTCCACTGCCATAAGCGCGGCGGCCATGGCAGCGTCAATCTGCACCAGGCCATGAAGGTTTCGTGCGACGTCTATTTTTACAATGCCGCCCTGCGCGCCGGTCCCGAACGTATCGCGGCGGTGGCGCGCGAGTTTGGCTTCGGCATCGCGCACGATGTGTCGTTGCCGCAGGTCGAGGACGGTGTTGTGCCCGATCCGGCTTGGATGCAGCGCGTGCGGCATCAGCCGTGGACCGGCGGCCTTACGTTGAACTACGGCATCGGCCAAGGCGATCTCTTGGTGACGCCGCTGCAGCTTTGCGTCATGGCCGCGCGCGTCGGCAACAATGGCCGTGCGGTTGTTCCGCGTCTGGTGCGCGAAGCGCCAGGCGTGCGCGAACCGGCGGCCGCGCCGCAGATGCATGACATTTCGCCGGAGCATTTGGCGGCGATCCGCGCCGGTTGGTACGGCGTCGTCAACGAGTTCGGCACCGGCGCGCGCGCTGGCAACATGATCCAACTCAAAGTCCGCCCGAGCGACGGCGCCATGATCGACGTCGCAGCGGCCGAGCCGTCTTGGCTGAATGTGCAGATCGCCGGAAAAACCGGCACGCGCAATCGCGCATCATCACCGCGGCGGAACGCGCGCGCGGTGTCATTCGCGATAGAGATTTGCCGTGGCGCCTGCGCGACCACGCGCACTTCGTCTCTTTCGGTCCTTGGCACAATCCGCGCTACGCCTGCGCCGTGACTTTAGAGCATGGCGGCCACATCATTCCGGAATATGACGCCGCGCCGATCGCCGCGCGCATCCTACGCGAAACCTTCAAGCGCGACCCCGCCAACCGCGACGCCGCGCGCCTCGCCGCGCTCGAGCAGCATATCCGGAGGCAGGCATGAGTTCGATGTCGGCCCAGGGCCCGCGCACCATCGCGGAAAAAGTGATGCGCCTGAACTGGGGCGTCATCACCGTGCTTTGCTTCATCGCGTTTATCGGCGTGCTGATGCACTTCTCGGTGTCGTCGGGCGCTTGGTACGACATGCCGCTGACGCATGGGCTGCGCTTTGTCACGATGTTGCTGATCGTGATCATCGCGGCGGTGTCGCTCGACACGCGCTTCTGGCTGGCGATTTCCTATCCGCTGTACGCGCTCTCGTTACTGCTGCTGATCGCGGTGGAGCTGGTCGGGCAGACGCGCATGGGCGCGACGCGCTGGCTCGCGATCGGGCCGATCTCGCTGCAGCCGTCGGAGCTCATGAAGATCGGCATTCTGCTGGCGCTCGCGCGCTATTATCACCAGCTCGACCCGCGCAAGACCGGCACCTTCGTTTGGATATTGCCGCCGCTGGCGATGATCGGCGCGCCGGTCGCGCTCGTGATGCACCAGCCTGACCTCGGCACCGCGATGCTGATCGCGTTCGCGGGCGTCGCGATGATGTTCCTGGGCGGCTTGCTGTGGCGCATCATCGGCGTCGGTTTCGGCATCGCCGTGGGCGGCGCGATCTACGCTTACAATAATCTTCTGCACGGCTATCAGCGCGCGCGGATTGATAACTTCATCGGCATCGCCGACGATCCGCTCGGCACCGGCTATCACGTGCTTCAATCGAAAATCGCGATCGGCTCAGCGGGCCTCTTCGGGCGCGGCTATCTGCAAGGCTCGCAATCGCAATTGGACTTCCTGCCGGAGAAACACACCGACTTCATTTTCACGATGATCGTGGAAGAGTTCGGCTTGCTCGGCGGCCTTTTAGTGCTCTGCGCCTATGGCGCGCTGATGGCGCTGGCGATGGGGATCGCGCTGAAAGCGCGCTCTATGTTCGGGCGCTTGGCGGCGGCTGGCGTCGCGGCGACGCTGGCGTCTTACGTGTTCATCAATACCGCGATGGTGATTGGCCTCGCGCCGGTTGTCGCATCCCCGCTGCCGATCATCTCGTTCGGCGGCACCGCGATGATGACGCTGATGGCCGGCTTTGCGATTGTGCTGAGTGTGGACTTGCACCGCGACCAGCACGGCGCACGCGGATTGCTCTGGTAAAATCCCCCTCGCCCCGCAAAGCGGGGGAGGGGCTAGGGGTGGGGGGCGATACTTACTTCGCCGCCCGCGCGTTCATTCCAGCCGCCGTGATCATCTCTTCCGGCAATCGCGATTCACCGCGCACCAAAGCCTCATCGATCCGCACTACGACATAGCCAAGCGCCGTCACGATACGATCGCGCTCTGCGTCAGACGCCGCTCGTGCAGGTTCTCGATGCAACGGCCCATCCACCTCAACCGCGACCGGCGGATCGTGACACAGAAAGTCGATCACGAATTGCCCGAGCGGTGCTTGCCTGCGAAGCCCCAAGCGTTCAGGCGGTGACCGCGGAGGCGCTCCCACAGCAAGCGCTCGGCAACGGTGGGCTCTTTGCGCATGCGGCGGGCGCGCTTGATTTGGTCAGGGTTGTGCGTTGTTGCCCCCACCCCTAACCCCTCCCCCGCTTTGCGGGGCGAGGGGGATGCTACCAGTTCACCTTATCCGCCATCGCATCCGTGCCGCGCACCAGCGCATCGACTATCCCAGGCTCCAAGCTCGAGTGCCCAGCGTCGTGGATGATGTCGAGTTCAGCTTCCGCCCAGGCGCGCTTCAACGCCCACGCGGACGCGAGCGGCGTGCACATGTCGTAGCGGCCATGGACGATGCGGCCGGGGATGCCGCGGAAGCGTGGGGCTTGCGAGATCAGCCAGTCGTCGCTTTCGAAGAAGCCGTGATTGACGAAATAGTGGCACTCGATGCGCGCGAAGGCTTCGACGAAGCGGTCTTCGTTGAAGCGCGACGGCAGCGCGCTTGGGCCTGCGAGCGAAATCGTCTCGCCCTCCCAGCGCGACCAGGCGCGGGCGGCGCGCAGGCGCTCTTCGCGGTCGGGGGAGGTGAGGCGTTTGTGGAAGGCGCTGACGAGGTCGCCGCGCTCGGCTTCGGGGATGACGCCGCAATAGCGCTCGAAGGCGTCCGGGAAAACATTGCTGGCGCCGTTTTGATAGAACCAGGCGATCTCGGCTTTCGTCAGTAGAAATATGCCGCGCAGCACGAGCGCCGCGACGCGCTCCGGATGTTTCGCTGCGTAGGCGAGCGCGAGTGTCGAGCCCCATGAGCCGCCGAACACCAGCCACTTCTCGATACCGAGCCGTTCGCGCACGCGCTCAATGTCGGCGATCAATTCCCACGTGGTGTTTTCGCGGAGCTCGGCGTGCGGCGTCGAGCGGCCGCAGCCGCGCTGATCCATCAGCACGGACGCGGTAGCGCGCCGGATCGAAGAAGCGGCGCATCTCTGGCGAAAGCCCGCCGCCCGGGCCGCCATGGAGCGCGAGCGCGGCGCGTCCGCGCGGGGCGCCGCATTGCTCGAAATAGACCGTGTGCAGCGGCGATACCCGCAGCATCTCGCTCTGATAGGGCTCGATCGCGGGATAGAGGTCGCGGCGCGGCGGGGCGGTGTGTGCGTTCATTCGTTCCAGGGTTACGCGAGCGGGGCGGGGTCGGGCAAGGGCGCGCGCCTCAAAGCACTGGGAGATAAAGCGCCCGGCGCTCGGCGCCCGATTTGAGCACGCCCCAGATGCGCTTTTCGAGGAGTTCGGCCCAGTCCGAAGCGCTCTTCCTCCACCGTTTCCAGCAGTTCCATGAGCAGCAGTTTGAGCTTTTCGGTCTGCGCTTCGAGGTCGGTGATTTTGAGGCTGGGGCGCGTATCGTCCAGCCCCGCAATGCGCAGGCGCGCCACGAGGTCGGGCGCCAGCGGCGCCTTGGCGGCGTCGGTAAAGAGCGCGCGCAGCGCGTCCTGTTCGCGCATCGCGGTTTCCGTGGCGCGATCGGCTTCTTGTGCAGCGCAAGCGAGCAGGAGACCGATCGTGCCGGCATGGCCGACGGCGTATGGCGAATCTGGCGCGATGTGCGGAGCGACGTCGCGGCTCAAAGTTGACGCCGCGCCCATCAAGATTTGCGAGAAGCTCGGTTTCATTCAGAGCCCTCCGCGCGGCGCGGCCGCGAGGCGCTCGGCGATCAGGTGATTGTGCCGCGTTGCGCAATACCAGCCGGAAAACGCGCGCATCGGATCGCGGCTCTTGCCCTCAGCGTAGGAACGCGCCGCGCTCGACCAGATCGCGAGACCCTTCACGCCGCAGAAGAGCGACCACCAGCGAAAGCGCTCCGGCTCAAACTCAAGCGTCGATGCGCTCTCCCACATGCGGATTGCTTCGGCGCGCGGCATGAGGCCAGCCGCGAGATCTGCGCGTCCATGCGACCAAAGCGGATCCAGCGACCACGCAAGGTCCTCCATCGGATCGCCGATATGCGCGAATTCCCAATCGAGCACCGCGACGATGCGGCCTTGGCCGTCGTGCAGAAAATTGCCGTGCCGAAAATCGCCGTGCACGATGGAAAGGCGGCGCGGCGCGGGCGGTGGATTTTTGCGCAGCCGCCGGATCGCGGCCATCGCGATGGGCTGCGCTTCCAGCGCATCGAACTTCAGGATGCGCTCCCAATAATCCAATTCGCGCGACCAGCATTGCTCCGGCGAAGGCGCGAGCGCGACGTGGGAGAGTTCAGTGTCGTAGGGATCGATGGCGGCGAGGCGCCCGAGATCGTGAAGAATTCGCGCCCGATCCGGCCGGCGTAAATGCCGTATGGTTCTGGCCGAAACGGGCTTGCTGCAAACGCGTTCTCGACCCGTTCGACCAGCACGAATGGCGCGCCCAGGACACTCTCATCATCCACCAAAGCGATCGGCATCGGCGCTGGAACGCCGCGCCCTTGCACCGAGCGATAAGCGGCGTATTCGAGCGCGCGCTCGGCATCCATCAGCCGGCCCTTAGCGTCGAGCTTCAGGATAAAGCCGCGTCGGACTGGGCCGTTCTCGCTGTTGTAGACCGCATCGAATGAGTAGGTGTCGCGGCTCGAGCCGCCGCGCAGCAGCGCCAGATTGTCGAGCCGAAGATCACGCGCGCCGCTCAAGGTGGCGGCGAGGTGGCGGGCGAGGCGTTGCGCGTCGTCGTCGGTGAGCATGCGGGCGTGAGCTTGGAGAGATGCGCGGGCGCGATCAAGCGTCTCTCCGTAGAGCAAGCACCGTCATCCCGGGCGAGCGGAGCGAGACCCGGGACCCAGGGATCGTAGAGCAGTGCCGTCGGCTTTGGGTCCTGGCTCGCGCTTCGCGCGTCCGGGATGACGGAGACCGCGGCGCACTCTATTCCGGCCTCATGTTTCCAAAACTCGCCATCAATGGCGCTACGGCGCGCGTCACCTGGGTGATGTGCTGCTTGTTCGGCGCTTATGGCGTGGTGCTGCCTTATCTCTCGCGCTGGCTGGAGGTGGAGCGGGGGCTGGTGGGGGCCGAGATCGGCGCGGTGCTGTCGCTGGCGCAACTGGCGCGGATCGGCTTTGGGCCGATGATCGCGTTCTGGGCCGATGGGGCCGCCGACCGACGCACGCCGATCCCGCCCTTGCTCGCGACATTGGCGGTCGCCGCCTATCTCGGCTTTTTCTTCGTCGCCCATGATTTCACGAGCCTTTTGGTGTTCGGCTTTCTGGCGCTGACCTTGAGCCAGGCGCTCTCGCCGTTCGTGGAGGGCGCGGTTCTGCGGCGTGCGACGAAGGCAAAGTCTCGTACGGGCTCGCGCGTGGGATCGGGTCGGCGATGTTCATCGTCGCCAATGTGGCAGGCGGCATCTTGATCGCGCGCTTTGGCCTGGGCGCGGTGATGGTGTGGATCCTCGCCGCCTACGCCACGCTCACGGTTTCGGCCTGGACGGGGCTGAGGCCTGATCCGGGCGCCCGTCGATGCCGCGGCTCGGACGCCGGCGGCGCGGCTGCAGACCGCCTTCGAGCTGCTCAAAACCCGCCGCTTCCTGATCCTGATTTTCGCCTGCGGCCTGATCCAGGCGCACACGCCTTCTATTACGCTTCTCGACCTTGGTCTGGCGTGCGCAAGGGATCGCACCCGAAACGATCGGATTGCTCTGGGGGTTCGGGGTGGCGGCGGAGGTGGCCTTCCTGTGGAGCCTGCCTTTCATCGAGCGGCGGCTCTCGCCGGAAAACCTGATCCTGCTGGGGGAGGCGGGGCGGTGTTGCGCTGGGTTTTGATGGGATTTGGGCCGACCGGTTTACTGCTTTGGCCGATCCAGGCGCTCCACGCGCTCTCGTTCGCCTCCGCTCATGTCGGGGCGATGCGGCTCCTCTTCCGGGAGGCGCCGCAGAGCGCGGCTGGCCTTGCTCAAACCCTTTACGCCGCCCTGGCTTCGGGGCTCTTGATGGGGACTTTCGACGTTGTTTTCAGGCGTTCTTTATGACGCCTTCGGCGCGGGCGGCTATTGGCCGATGGCGCTGGTGGCGCTGGCCGGGACGGGGCTGGCGTTGCTGCTCAAAAAGCCCAGTTCCAGCTTACGGAACCGCCATTTGCCCGCCGAAGCTCCCCTCTGACGCGCCAAGGCGTTCTTTGCATTATCTTTTCTGTTAGCCGTTATCGGTTTGGAGGCAGAATGCTTCCAGGAGCTGGGCTTTATGGCCGCTGAGGCCGATTTTGAGTTGATTGAAGAGGGCGGCGCGCCGGTTTTGGCGCTGCGCGGCGACTGGACCGTCGACACGATTGCGCGTGTCGATGCGGGCCTGCGCGACCTCGCCGATCGGCTCGGCGGCAAGGCTTCCCTGGACGTCGCTCAACTCGCCGGATCGACGTGGCGGGCGCCTATTTGATCGACCGGACGCTCCGGGCCGGCGAGGGCAGCGGCGCCCCCACGCTGCGCGGCGAGCACGCCACCGCTGGCCGACTTCTGGAAACCGCCCGCAACGCGACCAAGCCGGTCGCCGAGCCAGAGGCTGGCCTCACCGGGCTCAACAAGTTTTTCGAGCGCGTCGGCCGCTTCATCGTCGGCATTGGCGACGAGGCGCTCGCGACCTTTTCCTTCATCGGCGAAACGCTCGTCGTCCTCCTTAAGCTCGCGCTCAATCCGCGCCGCATCCGCTGGACCTCGGTGTTCAATGTGATGGAGCATGCGGGCCTCAAAGCGCTGCCCATCATCTCGCTGCTCTCGTTCTTCATCGGCCTTGTCGTCGCATACTTGGGCGCGCGCATTCTTGGCGACTTCGGCGCGGCGGTGTTCACGGTTGAACTGGTCGCGTTTTCCGTGATGCGGGAATTTGCGATCGTCATCACCGCCGTGCTGCTCGCGGGCCGCACCGACAGCGCCTTCACCGCTGAGATCGGCGCGATGAAGATGCGCCAGGAAATCGACGCCATGCGCGTCATCGGCATCGACCCGATGGAAGCGCTTGTTGCGCCCCGCGTGATCGCGATGCTGCTGATGACGCCGGTGCTGGCCTTCTCCGCCGTGATCGCGGGCATGCTCGGCGGCTTTCTGGTGGTGTGGTCCGAACTGGGCGTCAGCCCGGCGATGTTCCTGACGCGCATCTCCGATGCGGTGCCGGTGCAGCATTTCTGGGTCGGCATGTCGAAGGCGCCGGTGTTTGCGTTCATGCTGGCGATTGTCGGCTGTCGACATGGCCTCGCGGTAGAGGGCGACGTGAATTCGCTCGGTCAGCGCACCACAGCATCGGTGGTGCAAGCGATCTTCCTCGTGATCCTCATCGACGCGATCTTCGCGCTCTGGTTCCTGGAGATGGACTGGTGAGCGCTCCCAATTCCAACGACATCGCCATCAAGGTGCGCGATCTGCACACGGCGTTTGGCCGCCAGGTTGTGCATAACGGCATCAATCTCGATGTGCGCCGGGGCGAAGTGCTGGGCGTGGTCGGTCCATCCGGCACCGGAAAATCCGTGTTACTTCGGCAGATCGTCGGGCTCGATAAACCGGACGATGGGACGATCGAACTCATCGGCGCCTACGAAGGCGCGCCGCGCATCGGCGTGATGTTTCAGGACGGCGCGCTCTTCTCGACGCTGACGCTGCTCGAAAATGTCGAAGTGCCCCTGAAGGAGCACACGCACATCTCGCCGCGTCTCCGCCGCGAGATCGCGTCGGTGAAGCTGGTGATGGCGGGCCTTCAACCGGACTCGCATCAGAAAAAGCCCGATCAGATTTCCGGCGGCATGCGCAAACGCGCTTCAGTGGCGCGCGCGCTTTCGCTCGATCCGGAGTTTCTTTTCCTCGATGAGCCGACTGCGGGTCTCGATCCGGTCTCGGCCGAAACATTTGATAATCTCGTGAAGGAATTGGCGCAGTCCTTGGGGCTCACCGTATTCCTCGTCACGCACGATCTCGATACGCTGCACGCGGTCTGCGACCGCATTGCGGTGTTGTACGAGGGCAAAGTCGCCGCGCTCGGTCCAATCGACGAGATCACGGCGAACGCCAAAGGCTGGGTCAAAGAGTATTTTTCGGTCCGCGGGGGCGGGCCGCGGCGCGTGCTGCAGAAGCACGCGCGCCGGGAGGGTGAGATGGAGACGAAAGCGCATTTTGTGATGATCGGGCTCGCGACCGTGGTCGGCGCGCTTTTCATCATGTTGTTCGCCACATGGCTGGCCGGCGGTGAATACCGACGCGGCTTCGATGAGTATGACGTCGTGTTCGACGACGCCGTGCGCGGCCTCGCCGAAGGCGGGGAAGTTCGCTTCAACGGCATCAAGGTCGGTGAAGTGCAGACTTTGCGCATCGATCCTGACAACACCAACCGCGTCATCGCGCGCATCCGCATCTCGTCGGACATTCCGGTGAAGGTCGATAGCCGCGCCCAGCTCGAGCCGATCGGCCTCACGGGCGTCACGCTCATTCAGCTTTCTTCGGGTTCACCCAATTCCAGGCTTCTGCGCGCGGGCACCTTTGGCGGGCCAACGCCGCGTATCCGAGGCGAAGGCAGTCAGATCGATATTCTCGTTGAGCGAAGCGAAGACATCGCGATCCGAGCCAGCGAGGCGATGGCGGCGGTGCGCGATTTGTTGACGGACGAAAATATCGAGCGTGTCACGCAGATCATCGAGGATCTGGAAAAGGTCAGCAACGAACTGGCGTCCGAGGATTCCGTGATCAACCAATCCGGTGAAACGGCGCGGGCGCTCTCCGAAACCGCGCGCTCGATCACGGCTTTGGTCAATCAGACGCAGTCCGATCTCGCCGAACTCGACACTGTGATCGACAATGTGAACAACGCGGCGTCGGTGGCATCCGGTCAAACGCTGCCGGAAATCGCGCAAGCCGCCGAGCAGCTCAGCGAAGCCGCTGAATCGATCTCGCGCGTTGCGAACAATCTGGAAGAGAACCCCTCAGTCCTCACGCCGCGCGCTCCGCGCCGGTAGTGGAATTGGCGCCATGAGAATTATCCTTGCTCTGATGTCGACTGTCGCGCTCGCGGGCTGCGTAACCTTGCTGCCCGAACCGCCGCCGCCGCCCGCACTGTTCGTGCTCGAAGCTGGGAATGTGCAGCGTGTCGAGGGCGCGCCCGTCGATGCGGTGATCTCGGTTGCGCAGCCCGGCGGCGAGCGCGCCATCCTCGGCGCCGATCTCATCTGGCGCACCGGCGATAGCCTGGCTTATGTCAATCAGGTGCAATGGTCCGGGCGCGCCGATGCGCGGCTGCAGGCTTTGCTGGTTGAGACCATTTCACGCCAGGGCCGCGCACGCGCGGCTGTTCGGTCAGGCTCGGCGCAATCGGATTACGAAGTGCGCTGGGATGTGCTGGACTTTGAAGTCGTGGAAAGCGGCGGCGGTTTCAGCGCGCATTTTTCCGCCGACGTGAAGATCGTCGACACCGGCCGCCGCGTGCTCGCGTCCGAGATCATCACCGCCGAAGCGCCGGTATCGTCGCGTTCTTCATCCGCTGCCGCTGACGGCCTTGCGCGCGCAGCCCGTGAAGGCAGCGCGCGCATTGCTTTGCTTGCGGCTGACACCGCGGCTCAGGCCGAAGCCCAAGCCGCGGAAGAGGTTCAGTCGAGAGCGGCGTCGATCAACAGATAAGCGCGGACCAGTTCGGACGCTTCGCCCTTCTTCTCGCTCTTGGCGAGATCGGGACGGGCGCGGAACTCGGCGGCGACCAGCTTGGCTTCCGCGTTGCGCTTCAAGTGGCGCGCGATGCGGCCAACCGCTGCGGGCGCTGCATCGGCAACAGCGCGGCGACGAGCGACGGCGCCGAGGCGCGAGCGCTGAGCGACGCGCTCCAGATCGGCGGCCGAGAGCGAGCCTTCGATGTCGACGCCGGCAGCTTCCACCAGATCGATCGCGTCGGCTTTGAGCTCGGTGTCCGGATCCTTGCGGGTCGGTTCGAAATCAACGAGCGCGAACGCATCGGCTTGTTCTGGCGCGTTGGCGGCGGGCTGCATCGGGAAGCTCTCTTCGCGTTGCGGGAAGAGATTGCCCCAGCCGCCGAAGCCCTTGAAGCCGCCGCCGCTGCGCTCAGTGCGCGCTTCGGAGAAGCTCACGGTCTCTTGCGTCCGCGATTGCTGCACGCGGCCTTGGCCACGAGACACAGCGGCGGAAGCGGCGGTGTAGAGGCTTTGCTCTTCGATCACTTCGCGTTGCTTCACGACCGGCGCTTGCACAGGCTTGCGTTCGGCGACCACCGGGCGCGCTTCGACGCGCGGGGCGGCGACGGGCGCAGGCGCGGCGGCCGGCGCTGGCTTCTTCACGGCGCCAGCCGTTTGCGCGAGAGCGGCGAGGCGCTTTTCGATCGACGTCGCATGGCGATCGGCTGCGGCTTGCGATTCTTCGGCGGCGGCGCGGGCGGCGACGGCGGCGTCCCGGAGGCGCTCCATCGTGCTCGCGGCGGTTTCCTGCAGCGCTTCGGTTTCAGCACGGATCACTTGCGCGGCGCGCTTGGCTTCGAACACGGCGTGGCGCGTGGTTTCACGCACCGCGTTGGCGGTTTCGTTCGCGGCCAGCACGGCTTGTTCAGACGATTGGCGCGCAGCGTCGGTGAGGCGGGTGGCTTCGCCCAGGCCGTCGAGCATGCCGCTCATCGTGTTGTTGAGCGAAGCGGTCGCGGCGGCGGCGGCGTCAGCGGCGTCGTGGAAGGACGCGGTGCGGTCGGCCATCGTGGTCGCGGAGGCGTTGAAGGAAGCAAGTTGTCCTTCGAGCGCTTCTTCAGCGGAGGTGATTTCCGTCTTCACCAGCTTCGACGCTTCACGCATCAAGCGCACTTGGCGGCTGATCGAGTTGGCGACGTTTTCAGTTTGACCGCGCAGCTCACCGTTGACCTCGGTCAGCGCGTCGCGTTCGTTCGCGAGGCGTCCAACCATGTATTCGGCATTATCGCGCGAGGCGGCGATGGCGTCGTCGAACAGAGCCGCGTTGCGGCGGGCTGACGATTCCAGATCGTTCAAACGCGAGAGCGCGGTGGTGACGGCGTCGTTCAGCGCGTCGATTTCGGTTTTCACCGAGAGCGTGAAGCGCTGCGCGTGGCCTTCGCCGATCGCGAACGGGGTGTTGGGCTCTTGCGCGAGGCGCGTGAGCTCAGCCACGAAACGGCGCGCCTTCAGGGCTTCGCCGGCAGCCGCGCCGCCGAGCCAGAACAGCACGGCCGGGCCGAAGGCGAGAGCGATGAGGCCGGCTTGAAGGGCAGGGTCGAGCGCCATCAGGGCGTCGACGCCATAATAAGAAACCGGCCCGCCAATGGCGCCGCCGATCCAGACCAGGGCCGCGAGGCCGCCGCCGAAGCCCGCCCAGCTGAAGCCGCCGGTGATCTTCTTTGGCGTCGCTGCCGCGACTTCCGCCGTGTCGATCGAAACGGTTTCGATCGGGCGGGGTTCAAAGGCTTCGATCTCATTCGATTGGCTGAGATCGATCTCTTGCAATGTTACTTCGGGCTCTCCGAAGGCTTCGAAAGCCTCAAACGGATCGCGTTCCTTTTGCTCGGATTCCATGACGGACGGCTCCACACAGGCCGCGCAAAAGCGGCGTTCGGGCAGTCCGGCTGCAACGTGCGTGCCAGCGAGGCGAGTGGCGTTCGCCCCACGAGATTGCGCCAAATTGGGGCGCCGAAAGCGCCAATGTGCGGCTAACGGGAGGTCTACGTGTATCGCGCGAACGAAGCTAACCATACGTTCGCGCATTGGGCGCGCTGGTCGCCTGGCTGGCGATTAACCGGCAGCGGAATCGATGAGCAAGAACGCGCGGGTGGCTTCAGCGCCCATCGCGGCGCGGCCACGGCCGAGCAGTTCGGCGATGCGCGCGCCTTCTAGGCGGAGGAATTCCATCGCCTCGTGATTGGCTTCCGGATCGCGGGCCAGATAGTCGCTGAGCCGGCGCACGGCGTCGGGCGCCGCATCGCGGACGGCGCGGCGGCGCGCCTGGGTGCCGGAGCGGGCGCGCTGTGCGACCCGCTCAAGGCCCGACGCGCTGAACACTTCGTGGACCCGAAGGCCCGCGCGGTCGATCACGTCGGCGGCGGCGAGATTGGTCTGCCCGCCACGCGGCTCGGACACGGTCTGGGTTAACCGCGCCACCGGATCGTCGGCGGGTGCGCGGCGCGACGGCGCTTGAGGCGCAGGTTGCGGGCGTTCTGGCTCAGACGGCTGGTTTTCCTCAACGGAGGAGAGCAGCTCGCGCCATGTCCACGCGCCCGGCGCGGGGGCAGGGCGCTGCGGCGCGGGCGTGCCGAACATCGGCTCTTCGGCGCGGCGGGGCGGCGGCTCGGGGTTGCGGCGTGGCGGGGGCGCGTAGTTTTCCGGCTCGCGGCGCGTGGGCTGTTCATAATAATTGGGCTCGGTCGGCTCGGCGCGCCATTCGCGTTGCGGCGCTTCGGGCGGACGCGCATCGCGCCTACCCCGGCCTTCGGCGGCGCTGCGCGCTTCGATCGCGGCGGAGCGCGCGCCTTCGGCGGCTTCGCGCAGACGCTCCAGCGCCGAGGCGGCCTCGCGCTCGATGCCGACCGCTTCACCACGAATAAGATCGGCGACGCGCTTAGCGTCTTCGATGGCGCGCACTGTGGTTTCCCGGACAGCGCCGGCGGTGGAATTGGCCGCAAGCACCGCTTGCTCAGACGATTGGCGCGCGGCGTCGGTCAAGCTCGTGGCCTTTGCGAGCACATCGAGTGCGTTCGAAAGCGCGTGCTCAAGGCGAAGCGCGGAATCGGCGCTGGCCTGGGCGGCGCCCGAAAGCGCCTGAGTGCGGTCGGTGATTAATGAGGCCGCCGCGCCGAACGAGGTGATGCGGTGATCGAGCGCTTGATCGGCGGCGTGAACTTCAACTTCCGCCAGCCGAGCGGCTTCCGCGATGACGCGGGTGTGGCGCGAGATGGAATCGCCGATCGATTGGGCCTGACTGGTCAGATCCTGAGATATCTTCATCAGGTCCGAGCGCTCGCGGTCCATGCCGAGGATCATCTGGCCGGCGCCGGCTTTGGCGCGCGCGCTCATTTCATCGATGTCGGCGGCTTGTTTGGTGATCGAGCCTTGCACTTCGGCGAGGCGCTTCAGGGTTTGCTCCAGCGCCTTGTCGAGCGCGCCGATTTCGCTGCGCACCGCGCCGGCGAGGTTACGGGCGGCGGCTTCGGCGCTTTTATCCGGATGGAGCAGGCGGTCGGCCACCTCGGCCAGCCGGGCGGCTTGAGCCCGGGCGCGGGCGCCGTCGCGGGCCGCTGCGCCGGAGAACCAGGCCATCAGGGCAGGAAGCAGAATGCCGGCCGCGAGCGCGCCGTATTGCACGGGCGTCAGCGCCATCAGCTGAACGGGGCCCAGCAGCGCCACAGCCGCCGCGACCGAACCCGCGATCCAGGCGAGCCCGAGGCCCAGCGCCAGAGCGCCGATCATCGCGCCAGGCTTTTTCTCCGGCGCATGCGCCGAAGCATCGCCATGGGCGGGGTTGAGCTGATGAACATTGTCAGGCGCGGCGCGGGACATCAGGCGTGGTCGTCCTTCTGCAAAGTGCCCATGAGAGTCGCATCGGCGCGCTCATGGTTAGTGGCAATTTACCGAAGAGGAACAAGTGTGTCGTGAACAGGGCAAAACGCAGTAAACCGGCGCGAAATTGCAAATTTAGACGCCGATCAGCGCTCGCGGCAGTCCAGAGCGTTAAAGCCCGGCTTTTCCGACGAACACATGCCGCCATCGGTGGAGCATGCCCGCGCGATACTGGTGGGCTCGCCCGTTTCGGCGGCGACACGTTCGAGCGTGACACCGACCCATCCAAGGGCCAGCGCCAGCAACGCGTTCCGCACAGCGATCAAAATCGAGAGCATTTCGCCCCATCCGCCAATCGCGCTGTTTTGCGCCGTTTCCCCAAAGCCGGCAAGCGTAGGCGGAGCGGTGAAAATGAATTGTGCGTTAACCGGGCAGGGCGCCTTGACCGGTCGGGCCGCGACGCTACGTTGACCGTGATGTTACAACATAACGCCCATCAGGCCGGCGCGAAGGCGCATGTCGCGCACGCCGCCATGCTGGCGATGCATGCGCTATGCTGCGGCCTGCCGATCGTCGCGATGAGCTTGGCCGCGTTATCCGGCGCAACGTCGGGCGCAACCGCGTTCGTGGCCACGACCGGCCAATTGCACGCACTGCTGCATTCTCACGAATTGTGGATCTTGGCCGGCTCGGCATTGCTGGTCAGCATGGGCGGCGCGTTCGAGGTCGTGGCCCGGAGAGGCGGGATCGCGCGCGGCTTTCCCTGGATGTTCGCCGTCTCGGTCGCGTGCTTTGTGCTGAATTTCGCGATTATCGCCGTGCACCGCGCTGCCTAAAGGCGCCCCGTTTAGGCCCGCCGATTTAGCATAAATTCACCTCGCCCTGTCAGTTTCGCGCCGGTTCCCTTGAACGAGGCCGGCTAACCCATGGCTGAATTGCCGCCAACGGCGCTCGCGAACGCCGCTGAAATACGACGCAGGGAGCTTCCCGCGGCGGTGGCGCTCGTCATTCTGACGGGCGGGCTGTCGGCCGCGATCATGGGCGGCGTCGCGCCCGTCGGCTGGGCCGCCTCGATGGCGCTGATGCTGATCGTCGACGCTGAAATTTATCGCCGCCTCGATGTCGCCGACGCCAAGCTTGAAGGGCGGACGACCATCGCGCTCGCCGCCTGGGCATTCTTTATCTCCGCCGCTTACGCCGTGCTGCCCGCCGCGCTCTGGCTTGATGGAAAAGCCGCTGGCGCCGCCGCCGCGATGATCCTCTGGGTCGCGGGCGTCGTGCGCCATCTTGGACGCGGCTCGGGGGTCGCGGCGATCGCCGCCGCTGGCGCAGCGCCTCCGGCGCTCTCCTTGTTGTTCGCACCGATCGCGATCGCGATCAGTTCAACGCGCCCCGATTGGGATGTCGCGGTGATCGCGGCGATCGGGGGCGGGGCGCTCATGATCTATGTCGCGCAGGCGCGTGTGAGCGCCAGCGACGCCGAGCATTCGCTGCGCAAGGCCGCGGCCAAAGAATCTCTCAATCACACGCTCGCGCAATTGCTGCTGGATGAAGGCGCGATCTCCGCCTTCCTGCTCGACAATGCCGGCCGCATTCTGGTGATGAGCAATCGCGCACGCGAGGGGCTTGGCCTTGGCGACGTGGTCGGTCAGCGCTTTGAAGACGTGTGCCCCTGGGTGTCGGACCGCTGGCGTGATGCGTTCACGCGCGCGCTCGCGGGCGAAAATGTCAGGTGCGACGAAGAAGAAGTGATGACGCCCGATGGCGCACGCTGGCTGCAATGGGAAGTGCGCGCCTGGCGCAACGCTGAGGGCGTCGTCACCGGCGCGCTGCTCCATGGCCGCGACATCACCAGCATCGTCAAGGCCCAGCGCGATGTTGTCGCCAATGAAGAGCGCTTGCGCATCGCGCTCGACACCGGCCACAGCGTGGTCTGGGAAGTTGATTACAAGGATCGCACCATCACCTGGTTCGGCGATCCGGTCCCCATGTACGACATGGAGATCAGCTTCGAGCAATTCCTCACCAGCACCGTGCCGGTGCTGCACGAAGAAGAGCGCGCGCAGATCAAGGCCTATTTCGATTGCGTGCTGGCGGGCGAGGGCGGCGATATCGAGCACCGCGTCGTGAAACGCAACGGCGAAATCGGCTGGGTGCAGCTTTGGGCCAAACGCGTCGTTGGGCGCTCTGGCCAAGCGCGCAAACTGATCATTCTCTCCAAGGACGTTACAGAGCGTAAGCGCGAAGAGGCCTCGTTCCTGGAAGCCATGCGCCACGCCAAGAACGGCCTCAGCGCCAAGCGCGCGCTGATGATGGACAATCAAGCTGCGCCGCAAGAACGCGAAGCGACGCAAGCCGAGATCGATCTCGCGCCCGTCAGCGTCTCCGAGATGTTCGAGCGCCTGCGCGGCTTGCTCGATGAAATGGACAGCCGCGACGCCGCGCTTTCCGACGCCATGATGGCGCTGCGCGCCGCGCGCGAAGCGGCGGAAACCGCGAACGTCTCCAAGTCGCAATTCCTGGCGAATATGAGCCACGAACTGCGCACGCCGCTCAACGCGATCATCGGCTATTCCGAAATTCTCCAGGAAGAAGCCGAGGACGATGGGCGCGAAAGCGATCAGAAGGATATCGAGCGCGTCCTCACTTCCGCGCGGCATCTCCTGCATCTGATCAACGAAATTCTCGATCTCTCCAAGATTGAAGCCGGGCGCATGGATGTGTCTGTCTCCGAATTCGATGTGGCGCGTCTGATCACCGAGGCGGTGGCGACGGTGCGGCCGCAAGCGGAGGCCAATGGCAACGCCGTCACCATCGAAGGCGCCGAGAGCCTTGGCTTGGCGGAGAACGACGCATTCAAACTCAGCCAGTGCTTGCTCAACCTGCTCTCCAACGCCTGCAAGTTCACCAAGGCGGGCGCGGTCAATGTGCGCGCGGCGCGCACGACCAATGAACGCGGCGAAGCTTGGATCGAGATCGCTGTGGCCGATAGCGGCATCGGCATGAGCGCCGATCAAGTCTCGCGCGTGTTCGAGCCGTTCGTGCAGGCCGAGGCCACGACAGCGCGGCGTTTCGGCGGCACCGGTCTCGGCCTCGCGATCACGCGCCGCATGGTGCAATTGCTGGGCGGCGACATCACGGCGTCGAGCACGCCGGGGCAGGGCTCGACATTCACGTTGCGGCTGCCGGCGGTGCTCAATGAAGGCGCGGCGCCGCGTCAGCCAGAATTTACCGCCGCCCTCGCGCTCGGCGGCGGATCGGTCGTGCTGGTGATCGATGACGAAGAAAGCGCGCGCGATCTTGCGAGCCGCTCGCTCGCGCGCCTTGGCTTTACCGTGCACGAAGCGTCGAACGGCGAAACCGGTCTCGCCATGGCGCGCAGTATCAAGCCAAACGCGATCCTGCTCGACATCAATCTTCCCGACATCAATGGCTGGGATTTGATGAGCACGTTGCGCGCCAGCGAAGACACCGCGTCCATTCCAGTTATCGTGCATTCCGTGGACGATAATCGCGCCCGCGCGGTTTCGCTCGGCGCGCGCGAACACCTTGTCAAACCAGCGGACCGTGACGTTCTGGCGGCGACTGTCGCCCGCGTTGTGCGTCCGGTTGAACCGAGCAATACCCAGTCGGCGGGGGCGCCGATGACCACTCTTGTTAGAACGGCGTGAGAAAACCCATGCGTATTTTAATTGCTGAAGATCATCCGGACAATCGTGAAATGCTGACGCGCCGCTTGGAGCGCCGAGGCTATGAGGTGCACGTCGCCGAAAACGGCGCCGAGGCCGTGGAGAAGGCGAAGTCTTGCGCGCCCGATCTCATTCTCATGGATATTTCCATGCCGATCATGTCCGGCATCGAAGCGACGCGCGCACTGCGCCTTTCGCCCGATGTGGCCGGCATCAAGATCGTGGCGCTCACCGCCCATGCGATGGATAGCGCGCGTCAAGAATGCATGGACGCGGGCTGCGATGATTTCGCGACCAAGCCTGTCGACTTCGCGGGCCTCGTCGCGCTGATCGAAAAATATGCTGCGTGAAACGCGCATGCTTAACGAAATACGCATGCAAATAAACATGCCTGTGCTGCCCCCGCATTAGGCAGGCTTCAACTTCCTCTACGTATACTCAAAATAACGGTGTGGTGTTTTTCACGCGTGTAGGAGGGCAGATGCTCCCCGCGCAAGGCAGAGACGGCGGGACTGAGGCTATGCGCCTCGGCCGCATCCTCCTGGTCGATGACCAGGCGCAGAACCGCGACATGCTCGGACGGCGTCTCGAGCGGCGCGGTTATGAGGTCGTGCTGCGCGAAAGCGCTGTCGGCATCGAAGATGTCATCGGCGAACAAGGCATCGAACTCGTATTGCTCGACTGGATGATGCCGGAGCGCTCTGGCCTCGACGCATTGATCGGTATTCGCACGCGCTTTGACGCCGAGCACGTGCCGGTGATCGTGGTGACGGCGCTGGACGATGGCGATGTTGTGTCCGCCGCGCTCGAAGCCGGCGCCAACGATTATATCCCAAAACCCATTGATCTGCGCGTTTTGACGGCGCGCGTGAAGGCGCAGCTCGATCGCCGCGCTGCCGTGCTGGCGCTCGACGCCATCCGCAACGATCTCGAAATCAAGGTGCTGGAGCGCACGCACGATCTGCGCAGCGCCAACGAAACTTTGTCGGCGGAAATCGCCGAGCGTGAAGCGGCCGAAGCGCGCGCCCAATCGCTGGCGCGCCACGATCCGCTGACCGGCCTCGCCAATCGCCGCCAATTGCTGGAAGAACTGGAGCGCCGCCTGGCGCTGGTCGGCGACAGCGACGACGGCTTTGCGCTGATGTTCGTCGATCTCGATCGCTTCAAGCCGATCAATGATGTGCACGGCCACGCTATCGGCGACCAATTGCTGCAAGTGATCGCGACGCGCCTCAATGGCTGCATCCGCGACGATAGTTTCGCCGCGCGCCTCGGCGGCGATGAATTCGCCGTGCTGCTCGAAGGCCCGGAAGACCGCGAAGGCATCGCCACCGCCGCGCGCCGCATTCTGAGCGAGCTCGCCGCGCCAATTCTGATCAATGGCCTGAAGCTCACGGTCGGCGCCTCGATTGGCGTCGCGATCTGCCCAACGGACGGGCGCACCGCCGAAGAGATCCTGCAGCGCGGCGACGCGGCCATGCTGCGCGCGAAGGAAGATCGCGGCACGTTCAAATTCTTCGATTCATCGATCGACGAAGCGCTGAAGTCGAAAGCGTCGCTTGAAGCAGAATTGCGCTTCGCTATCCCGAACGGCGATATCGTGCCGTACTTCCAGCCTGTACTGCATCTCGAAAGCGGTGAACTGGCGGGCTTTGAAGTGCTGGCGCGCTGGCCGCACAAAGAGCGCGGCATGATCTCGCCGGTGCAATTCATCCCGGTCGCGGAAGAGGCGGGCCTGGTCGACGCGATGTTCTGGGCGTTGCTGGCGGAAGCATGCCGCAAGGCGCTGAGCGCGCCGGGCGAATTCATCCTGGCCGTCAATATTTCGCCGAGCCAAGTGCGCGATCAGTGGTTTCCGGAAAAAGTGCTGCGCACCTTGAAGGAAACCGGCTTTCCCGCGCAGCGGCTCGAAATCGAAGTCACCGAAAGCGCGATGATCGGCGATATTCAGCGCGCCAAGACGGCGCTGCTCTCGCTCAAGAACCAAGGCGTGAAAATCGCTCTCGACGATTTCGGCACCGGCTATTCTTCGCTGTTCCTGCTGCGCGAATTGCCGATCGACAAAATCAAGATCGACCGTTCGTTTGTGTCCGCGATGATCGCCGATCGCGAATGCGCAACGATTGTCGGCGCGCTTGTGGGCCTGGGCAAAGCGCTCGGCCTCAATGTCACGGCTGAAGGCGTGGAAGACATCGAAACCGCCAACGCTTTGCGCGCGCTCGGCTGCGGGCTAGGGCAGGGCTATCTTTATGGCGCCGCGATCGCCGAGCCGATCTATCAACCGCTCTCGCTGCGCGCGACCGGCTAAGCCGCGTAAGAGAACCAGACGTTCGGTTCTTCGTAGCGGCCAATCTGCGTTTCGAGATCGACCTTGAGCGGCACGAGTGCGCCGTTGAACGGATACTCGCCCGACTCCCGATAGCGATGGCCGGTCCAGGTTTCCCAGAACGCCACCGGCTCCTCGACCACCATCGAGCGTTCGCATGTCCCGACGATCTTCCCGCCGGCGGCGAGATGACTGCGCAGCCACGGGTCGTAAGCGCGGCCGCGGTCGTCGCGCCACTCCAGATATTCTTCCATCGAGACTTGCGGATGGAGGCTCTTCGAGGTCGGCCGCACCGGAATGACCACGCCGTCATAGCCGCGCCGCGCGGCCAGAGTGCGCATCGCCTGGATCACTTGGCGCGCGAGACCCTTGGAGCGATGCACCTGAGGCACCGAGATGCCGAGACCGCCAAGCATGTTCGCGGGCCGGTCATGGCGGCTTGCCGATTCAACGACCCAGTCCCAGCCCTCGGCCGGCAACGGATCGCCCGGATTGTGGCTGAAGGGGACGCAGGTGCCCACGGCGACAGGGTAGCCGGTCGTCTGATCGACCAAGCAAACCTGGCAATCGGCATGCTCGTCGAGCAATTCTTCGTAATATTGGAAGTGCGACCGCGTGAAATTCAAAAATCCGAGGGCGTTCCAGGCGGATTGTTCGATTGCAATAGCCGCTTTGCGCAACCCCGGGCTGTCTGCCCGCGTTTGAACAGCATAGCGGTACATTGAAGGCCTATCCCGAAAGTATTAACCAAAGTGGCGGGAACAAAGCTGGCGAATACCGGAAAGACCCGGAATATCCCCCGTCAGAGGCCCTTGCTTACTTAATAAAGTGTAAAACGCGAACCGACAACCCCGAAACTGTATTTACCATTATTAACAGCTTGTCTAAGTCCGACTTCAAAATGCGCCTGCTTGACGCAGCGTTATGGTTAACGGCGCGCAAACAAACATATGCAGTAGTGTAACGGTCTATTCGGATAATTCGGGCAAATATTGTGAGCTGACGCCCTCCCGGTGCGTTTACTTTGGTTCACCGCAATGCCCGGCGAAAATTCGCGGACGGTTCATTACAAGAACGACCTGCGACGGCTGACGCTGCTCATTGGCGGCGCGCTGGCCTTCTTTGGCGTGCTTCTCCTGGTCGTTGTTGTGTTTGCCGGTTGGTCCGCGAACCGCAGCGCCGTGACCCGCGAACGCCAGCTGGTCGAGAACGCGCTCGATGACAGCGTGAGCCGGGTTTTGGACGAACAGAAGTCCGTCGCTTGGTGGGATGACGCGGTTGTGAACGTCGCGTCGGGTCCCGTGGTGCGCGAATGGGCCGATGTCGAGTTCGGCGCGTTCCTGCACGAGACCTACGGCCACACCCAGATTCTGGTTCTGAACGCCAACAACCAGCCCGTTTACGCCTATGTCGGCGGCAACCCGGTTTCGCCAACCGGCGCTTATGCCGCCCACCGCCGTGACTTCAACTTGATCGTGGCCGAGGCGCGCGGGGTCCCCGACAGCCCGCTGCGCGTGCGCGCGCGCGTGTTCGAGGCCAATCAGAGCAGCTACCGCGAACTCCTTGGCGCCAACGCGCAATGGTCGGGCCATCTTCTGATGATCGACGGACGCCCGGCGGTCGCCTCGGCGATCACCATCGTCCCGAACGCCGATCCGAGCCTGCTGCATGGCGCGCCTTATCTGCTCTTGAGCGTGGTCCCGATCGATACCGCGTTCCTGGAAGAAGTCGGCGCCGGTCTGCTGCTGCCGGATCTCACTTGGGGTTTGACGGGACGGAGAGGCGACGGCATCGCCGATGAAAGCTTCGTCGCGGACGATGGCGCGCCGCTGGGTCACTTCAGCTGGACCACCAAGCAACCTGGCAAGCCGCTTCTGATGTTCATTCTGCCGCTTGTCGCGGTCGGGATGATTGGCGCGGGCATGATCACCGCGGGCATGATCGGCCGGCTCAAGCTGGCGTCGGGCGAACTTGCCGACCGTGAGCAGGCCGCGCGGCATGAATCCATGCACGATGCGCTTTCGGGGCTGCCGAACCGGCGCAACTTCGCCGAGCGCCTGCAAGAGCAGCTCGATCGCCTGGTCCAGACCCGTAACAATGCCCGCGTCGTCGTCGCCTATATCGACGTCGACCGCTTCAAGGACGTCAACGACACCCTGGGCCACCATGCCGGCGATGCGCTGGTGAAATTGGTCGCCGAACGGCTGAGCGGCTTGATGGGGCCGAACGATCTGCTGTCGCGTTTCGGCGGCGACGAATTCGCCGTGATGCGCGCGCCCGCGCGCGCACAAGACGCCGCCGAACTCGCCTCAATGCTCCGCAATGCCTTCGAGCGCGGCTTCGAGGTGTTCGGGCAGGAGGTGATGATCACCGCGTCGATCGGCATTTCCGCCGCGCCCGATCATGGCGCGACACCGGAAGACCTGATGCGCCATGCCGACATCGCGCTCTATCAGGGCAAGAGCCAGGGCCGCGACCGCGCCATGTTCTTCTGCGCCGAGATGGCCGCCGAAGTCGAACAGCGCCGCACCATTGAACTCGACCTCCGCGCCGCCTTGGAGCGCGAAGAACTCACTTTGCATTATCAGCCAGTGATCTCGTGCGCCCGCAATGTGGTCGGCGGCGTCGAGGCGCTGCTGCGCTGGCGCCACCCCGAGAAGGGCGACATCTCACCCGCGGTATTCGTGCCGGTGGCGGAAGAGGCGGGTCTGATGCCCGCTTTGGGCGCCTGGGTGCTGAGCCGCGCTTTCGCCGATTGCGCGCGCTGGCCAGGCATCGAGGTCGCGGTCAATCTGTCGCCGGTTCAGTTCCGCAATGTCGATCTTATCGCGATGCTGAAGCGGCTCTTGGTGCAGCACAATGTCGATCCGAGCCGCATCGTGCTTGAGGTCACCGAAGGCGTGCTGCTGGAATCCACGGATCGGAACCGCACCATTCTGGAAGCGATCCGCGAGATCGGCTTCAAGGTCGCGCTCGACGATTTCGGCACCGGCTATTCGAGCCTGCGCTATCTGTCCGATTTCCGCTTCGACAAGATCAAGATCGACCGCGCTTTCGTCACCGGCATCAATGAACGCAAGCGCGCCATGACCATCATCCAATCGGTGGTGGCGCTGGGCCGCGCCTTGGGCATGAGCATTGTCGCCGAAGGCGTCGAAACCGAAGCCGAGGCGTCCGTGATGCGGCTGCTCGGCGTGTCGGAACTGCAGGGCTATTACTTCTCGCGCCCGGTAGAACCCGAGCGCATCGCAGGCATCGCCGAAGCGTTCGCGGCCGCGTCCGCTGGCGCCGATCAGCCGGTGCTCGCTCTGGCCGGAAGTTCAGCGATTAGAAGTTGACTTTAGGTCGCCGCGCGCGGCGACGGAATGCGCGCGCCACGCGAATCCTTGCGTTCAAACAATGAGCCTGGGCGGCGTCACTTAATTGTCGACGCTCCGATTTTTCGCCCATGCGTCCCGCTATGGACAAAATTCGGCAAAGCCGGCATGCCATCGAAGCGCGCCGCAGGGAGGCGGTGTGCGAGCGGGGTGTCCGAAACGGGCCTTCGAGCGCCGGCAGAGCCGGATGCCGAGGGCCATTTTTGGGCTTTGCGCCGGGGGGCCGAGGCGCCCGCTCCTACGACAGAAGGACCGCAAGCGCATGCGCATAAAAGGTGTTCAACTCGCCGGCCTGGCAGTGGCGTTGGTCGGGGTGGCGGCGGAAGACGCTCTCGCGGCGGATGTTTCGATTTCAACGGCGACCACCGCGCCTGTCACCACAGCTTCGCCGGACGGCGTATCGCCCGGCACCGTCACGGTGACATCGACTGGCTCGATCACCATTGCAGCGGGTCAAACCGCGGTCACTCTCAACTCCAATAATTCCGTCATCAATGGCGGCACGATCGCCTCGAACAACGTCAACAACGTCACCGGCATCGCCGTCTCCGGCGCCCGCACTGGCGACATCACCGTCAACGGCGCGATCAATCTCCTCGAGGATTACACGATCATCGACATCGCCCCGACCGATGGCGATCTCGATGGCGAATGGCAGACCGGCCTCAACCGCAATGGCGTCTTGTTGCAGGCAGGCTCGACGCTCACCGGCAACATTGTCACGACCACCGCTGGCTCGCTGAATGTCGAGGGCCTGGATTCGGCCGGCATTCGGCTTGACGGCGTGCTGAACGGCAATCTCACGCATGCCGGCGCCATCACGATGTTCGGCGACAATGCCCGGGGCATTGGGATCAATGGCGGCGTGACCGGCAATGTCGTGATGACGGGCGGCATATCGCTGCGCGGCGAGGGCGCCGTCGGCATCAATGCCGATGCGCCCATCACCGGCGAACTCAGCGTCAACGGCACGATCAATGTGTCGGGCTACCACGCGCTGACCCACCCGACGTCGCAGACCGTGATCGACGCGCTCGACGCTGACGATCTGCTGCAAAGCGGTTCGGCGGTCGCAGTGCATTACAACGTCACTGGCGGCGTTACGATCGAAGGCACCGGCGTTGAAGACGATCTCGACGACGATGGCGATGGCGTCACCGAAACCACCGGCGACGCCAACGACGATCAAACGGCCAGCATCAACGCCTATACCAGCGCGCCTGCAGTCTGGATCGCGCCGAGCGCGACCGCGCCGGTCAATCTGACGTTGGGCGCCAATGCCGGCTACGGCTTTCGCAACCGGGGCGTCATCACCGCGCTCGGCGTTTATGACGGCTTCACCGCGACGGCTCTGCGTATCGAAGGCACGGGCGCCGCGACCACCACTGTCACGGGTGGCGTGCTGAACGACGGCGGGCTTTCCGCGACCGCTTATGAAGCTGAATCCTACGGCGCCTATATCGGCGCCGGCGCGACCGTGCCGACCTTCAATACGCGCGCGGTTGTCAGTTCGCGTTCGGTCTCGGAAGACGCTCATAACGCCTACGGCGTCTATTTCGCGTCCGGCGCCACCGTGAACTCGCTCAACAATTCCGGCTCGATGACCGCGCAATTGTTCGGCGAAGAGGGCGACGCGATCGCTATTCGCGATGCGTCCAACACCTTGGCGACCATCACCAATAGCGGTGTCATCCAAGCGCAAGTGGTCGCGACCGATAGCGACATCACCGACAATGTCATTCCGGTCGCCACTGGGCACGGGATCGCGATCGATGTCTCGTCGTCCACTATCGGCGTCACGGTCAATCAAGTCGCCGACACGGTTTTCAATGACGACGACACCGTCGATAACGATGTCAATTCCCGTCCGCCCACGCGCATCGTCGGCGAAATCCGGTTTGGTTCGGGCGCTGACACGCTGAACGTGGCGAAGGGCGATGTGCTCGGCGCCATTAGCTTCGGCGCGGGCGCGGACACGTTCATCCTCGACAATGGCGCGCAATATCTTGGCCGCGTGACCGATACCGACGGCGCGCTCACGATCAATGTGATCGACGGCAAGCTCGGGCTCACCGGCGGCACGCTCAACATCACCAGCGCGCATTTTGGCGAGGATTCCGATCTCGGCGTCGTGCTCTCCACCGATACAGCGCTGACCACGCGCATCATCGCGTCGGGCTCGGTGACGTTCGACGATGGCGCCGTGATCACGCCGCGCATTCCCCAAGGCCTGCCGGACACCGGCGCGCACATTTTCCTCACCGCCAATGGCGGCCTCATCAATGGCGACGCCGTTGAGCGCACATTGACTGGCGCGGGCGCGCCCTGGATTTATGACACCAAAGTCGAGATCGTGCCGACCGACGCCAATTCGCTGCAGGCGAGCTACACGCTGAAGTCAGCGAGCGCGCTTGGGCTGGACGTCAACGAAGCCGTCGCCTTCAATCCCATTCTCACGGCGCTCCGCACCGATGATGAGGCAAGCTTCGCCTTCGCCAATCTCGTCGACGAAACCAGCTTCCTCGACGCCTACCAGGATCTCCTGCCGAATTATGCGTCGGCGGCCGCGGAACTCGCCGCGACCGCGATCCAGCAAGGCCAGAGCGCCAGCAGCAACCGCCTCAGCACCACGCGCCTGCGCGACATCGATGAAGTGTCGGTGTGGGCGCAGGAAATCGGCTACGGCCTCGAACGCGAGCCGGAGAGCTTCGGCGTCAAGTATCGCGGCTCCGGCTTCGGCGTCGCCGGCGGTATCGATGGACCGCTGGATAATGGCGGCATCCTCGGCATCTCGGCGTCGTTCATCGCTTCGGAAGTGGAAGAGCCTGGCCGCGTCGATGGCGAGATTTCCGCCGCCGTCGGTTCGCTCAACGCCTATCTCGGCACCGCCATGGGCCCGATCGATCTCGACATCGTCGCGGGCGCGGGCGTCGGCCAGATGCGATCGCGCCGCTTCGTGCAGATCGGCACGTTTGAAACGCAGTCCGAGGCCGAATGGTGGGCTTATGAAGGCCATGGCTCGATCCGCGCTTCGGCGCCGATGCGCGCCGGCTGGCTCATCACGACGCCGCAAGTTGCGCTCTCCTATGTCGCGCTGGCCGAGCAGGGCTACACCGAAGCGGGCGGCGGCACGGCGGTCGATTACGAAGTCGACGACACCGTCTCGCAGCGCCTGTGGGGCGATGCGGGCGTCGAGTTCGGCGGACGCTTCCGCATGGGTGCGGAAACGCAGATCGCGCCGCGCATTTTCCTGGGCTATCGCGCCAACCTCATCGACGAAGCGGCCGAGCGCACGGTGCGCTTCGTTTCCGGCGGCGGGGACTTCACGCTCGCAGACGAAACTCTGGGCGATGGCGGCCCGCTGGTCGGCATCGGCTTTGACGCCACCAACGGCTTCTCCACCTTCACCCTCGGCTATGAGGGCGAACTGGGCGATCAGCTGCAGCGTCACAGCGTCAACGCCTCGCTCCGCTTCCGCTTCTAGCTGACACGCTCTCCAGCGCGCCTATACTGGCGCGCGCATGGGCCAGCGGATTCTCGTCGTCGATGACGATCCTCACATTCGTGAGGTGATCTGCTTTGCGCTTGAGAAAGCCGGCATGGCGCCGCTGCCCGCGCGTGACGGCGCCGAGGCGATGGCGCGCTTTGAAGCGGGCGGCGCCGACCTCGTTATTCTCGATGTCGGCATGCCGGAGCTGGATGGCCTCGAAGTCTGCCGCCGCATTCGCCGCCAAGGCGACACGCCGATCCTCTTCCTCTCCGCGCGCGGCGACGAGATCGACCGCGTGTTGGGCCTCGAACTCGGCGGCGACGATTACGTCACCAAGCCCTTCAGCCCGCGTGAGCTGGTGGCGCGCGTCTCCGCGATCCTGAAACGCGCGGGGCCGCGCGAAGCTACGCCGCAAGACGACGTGCTGACACGCGGCGCATTGGTGCTCGACGGCCCGCGCTTTCGCGCCGAATTCGCGGGGGAGGCTGTGGCGCTTACGGCGCTGGAGTTCGCGATCCTCCGCGCGCTCGCGGCGCGGCCCGATCTCGTGTTCAACCGCGAGCGCATCGTGGGCGCGGCCTATGGCGCGAACATGCACGTCTCCGACCGCACCATCGACAGCCATGTGCGCAACATCCGCGCCAAGCTCGCGGCCGTCGGCTGCCCAGCCGCGATCGAAACCGTGCACGGCGTCGGCTTTCGCCTAGGCCCGGTCGACAAGCCCGCCTGATGGACGCCATCGCCGCCAAATGGCGCCCCACGCTCAGCATGATCACGGCGGCGGTGATCGTGAGCGTGCTGGTGCTGCCGCTGGTAGGGCTCGTCTTTTTCCGCTTCTACGAAAACCAATTGGTGCGGCAGACCGAGAGCGAGCTGATCGCGCAAGCAGCGGTGCTGGGCGCGGTCTATCAGCGCGCTATCGCCGCCGCGCCGCCGGAAGCGTTTCCTATCGGCCCGGCGCGCCCGCCGTCCGATCCCGCAATCGTGAGCGATGAGCGTTATGCGCCGATCAATGCCGCGCTCGATCTGGCGACCTCTCCCATTCTACCAAAGCGCCCCGACGCGCACGCTGCATTCATCGCGCCCGAGCCCGGCGCGCTCGCGGTGGGCGCGGAGCTTTATTCCATCACGGCGCAAGCGCAGCGCACCACGCTGGCGGGGTTCCGTCTGCTGGACGCCAATGGCGTCGTGATCGCGGGACGCGAGGAGGTCGGCGCGACGCTTTCCATGCTGGAGGAAGTGCGCGCGGCGCGCATGGGCCGCTTCGCCGCTGTGATGCGCGTTCGCGAGCGCGATACGGCGCCCCCGCCGCTCTATTCCATCAGCCGCGGCACCAATATCCGCGTGTTCGTGGCGTATCCCGTCTTCGTGGACAATCAGGTGCGCGGCATCGTTTATCTCTCGCGCACGCCCGACAATATTTTCCGCCAGCTTTACGCCGAGCGCGAACGCCTCGCGGCGGCTTTGCTTCTCGTGCTCGCCTGCGCCGCCGCGATCGGCGCGGTCTTCGTGCGCACCGTTACGCGCCCGATGCGCGATCTCGCGCGCCGCGCCGAAGCAATCACCGGCGGGGACCGCGCCGCCATCGGCCCGCTCGCCCATCACGGCACGCGCGAACTCGCGAGCCTCACGCAAAGCTTTATGACCATGGCCAAAAGGCTATCGGATCGCTCCGACTATCTCAGCACCTTCGCCGCGCACGTCACGCACGAGTTCAAGACGCCGCTCAGCGCCATCCTCGGCGCCGCCGAATTGATGCAGGACGGCGAAGCCAGCATGTCCGCCGAGGAGCGGCGGCGCTTCCTCGCGCATATCCGTATCGACGCCGAACGCATGAGCGCGCTGCTGGATCGCCTGCGCGATCTGGCGCGCGCGGATAATCCAGAACTCGGCGGCAGCGTGAAGCTGAGCGAGATCGTCTTCGCGCTCCGCGCGCGGTTCGCGGGCCTCGAGATTGTGAGCGATGCGGATGCGGTTTTGCCGATGTCGCACGAAAACGCGCTCATCGTGTTCGCCAATCTCGCGGATAATGCGCGCCGCCACGGCGCGACGGAGGTCAGTATCGGCGCCGAGAGCGATGCGCAGCGTATCAGCGTGCGCTTCAGTGACAATGGCGCCGGCGTCTCGCACGGCAACCGCGCCCGCATCTTCGATCCCTTCTTCACCACAAGGCGCGATGAGGGCGGCGCCGGCATGGGCCTCGGCATCGTGCGCGCCTTGCTGCGCGCCCATGGCGGCGACGTGGCGCTCGCTGAAAGTGATCGCGGCGCTGCGTTCGAGCTGACGCTCCTTAAGCCGGTGTGAACGCTTCGATGATCGGGCAGGGGCCGCCATTGCGTTTTTCGCAGACGCCCAAGAGCTTGGTCAGCGCGCTCTGCGCTTCGCGCAATTCGGTGATTTTCAGATCGAGCGCGACGAGGCGTTCGCGCGCCAGCTCGCGCACGCGCTTTTTGTCGTTGCTGCGGTCGAGCGAGAGCAGCTCTTGAATCTCTTCCAGCGAAAAGCCGGCGCCTTGGGCGCGGCGGATGAAGATGAGGCGTTCAAGGTCGCCTTGCCCATAAGTCCGGTACGCGCCACCGCTTTTCTTCGGCGTCGGCATCAGGCCGCGTCGCTGATAATAGCGCACCGTCTCGACCCCCACGCCCGCCGCGCCCGCGAGCCGGGCGATCGTCATGTCCTCAAACATTTTTCAAAACCCGCTTGACTCCGTACCATAGTACGGACCGTAGATAGGCGTCACCCACAACAAAAGGAAGGGTGACCACAATGACCAAGACCAATGAAAACCAAGCCGCCGAAGCCGCCCGCGCCAGCGCGTGCGCCTGCAATCCCTGCCGCTGCGCGCCCTGCCAGTGCGGCAGCGTCAGCGCCGCCTGCAAGTGCGAACCCTGCGGCTGCGGGGCATGTGGCTGCAACGAGTAAACTGAGCGAAGGCGCGCGCTGGCTTTGCTGGCGCGCGCTGAGTTCTGTATGAATAGCCAGCTTGCACTATCCTATCACGGGCGGTGCAATTCGCATTTTGAACCGCGGATCGCTAAGGATTTCGGAGAGCAGCGTTGTGACTGAAGCGGATAGCTCCAATGCTTCCCGAACAGCGCCTTCAGACGTTTCGCCGATAGCTTGAGCGAGTTGTTCAAGTCTCAGAGCCAGCAACACGACGTTGGGGTCGCTTGACTCAAAGGACGCCACTTCGCCGGCTAGGGCCACTAAATTTTTTGAAGTTGATTGCTTGCTGAATTCGTTCCGCTGCGAATTGTAGGCGTGAATAAGGTCCACTAACAGATTGTGTGCAGAGGCCACATCTTGAAGATTGTTGGTGAAATCTGCTCTATCCTTGACGACGAATAACCCCAACTCGTCCGCGTCAAATGCCACATGAAGCCGATCTGTGCCGAAGAACTCTTTCATGCCCTGCCAAAGGGGCCAGGCGTTCTTGGCCGCGATTTGACGGGCGCTGACAAAGTGTTTGTGCACTTTTGTGATCATGTCCGTGGCGCGTTGAACCTTGAAGACAATAGAATGTGCTAAACCAAGGTTTCTTGTTGCCTCGCTTCTCCGCTCGCGTTCGACTTCTTTGCGCGATTGTTCTTTCGCGAAGTGTCTAGCGTTGAGATGCGCGATTACCCCGGCCACGCAGGCGCCCAGCAGCGTGGAGAACAGGGGGACTAGCCACAATTGACCGCTCATGCCGCTACAGTAATTCGATTCCGCCACGCCCGTTGCAGTTGCAACTCGCATTTCGAGGCAGAACGCAAAAGTCGCGCGGTGCGACTTTTGTTCGCCGATGTTCCATGTCGCGATATCGCTAAGTCCTTGAAACGATGGTGGGTGTAGCAGGATTCGAACCTGCGACCCGCTGATTAAGAGTCAGCTGCTCTACCAACTGAGCTATACACCCGGTCGTTTCGGAGGCCCGGCCTATAAGGCGATTGGACGCGGGCGTCCAGGGGAAGCTTATCCACCGCTCGCCGCGCGCGCCCGCCGCATTGCCATTGCGAACGCCGCGCGCGAGCATTGGGCGAGGGAGGCGGCTTGATGCAGGGTTTCACGGCGGCGCTGGCGGCGTTCGTGCTGCTGCATGTCGGCGTTTCCGCGACCGGCTTGCGCGGCGTGCTGGTGGCGCGCTTGGGCGAGCGGGTTTATCGGCTGGTGTTCGCGCTGGCGTCGGCGGCGCTGCTGATCTGGCTGTGCGTGGAATATGCCCAGCTCCGCGCCGACGCGACCGATCCGCTTAATGAAATCATCTGGACGCCGCCCCTTTGGCTGCGCGCGATCGGCTATGCGCTGATTGCGTTTGGCATGCTCTCGGCCGTCATCGGCGTGCTGACGCGCGGGCCGACCTTCATGGGCATGGAGAACACCGTCAACGATCCCGATCCGGTGCGCGGCATGCTGCGCATCACGCGCCATCCCTTCTTGTGGGGCGTGGTGTTTTGGGCGGCGGGGCACTTGCTTGTGAACGGCGAGCGTTTCGCGCCGATGTTGTTCGGCGCGCTTGGCGTGATGGTGCTGCTGGGCGTGCGCTCGATCGACCGCAAGGGCGCGGCGCGCAATCCCGAAGGCTGGGCGCGCTTTGAAGCGGCGACATCGAGCATTCCGTTCGCCGCGATCATTCAAGGGCGCAACAGTTTGAAGCTCGGCGAGATCGGCTGGCGCGCTTTGGTTGCGATTATTGTGTTGGCGGGCGTCGGGCTCGGGCATCGCTTGCTGTTCGGCGTCGCGGCGTTCCCCGGCACATGAGCGCGCCTCTCGTCTTCGACCGCGCGCATTACGCCAACATGACGGGCGACGATCATGCGTTGCAGCTCGAAATCATCGAGCTCTTTCGCGGACAAGTCGCCGCGTGGCGCGGTGTTCTGACGCCAGAAACGCCTGCGGATGCGTGGCGCGCCGCGGCGCACACTTTGAAGGGTTCTGCGCGCGGCATTGGCCTATGGGTGCTCGCGGAGGCCTGCGAAAAAGCCGAAGGCGCGTCCGAGGGCGCCGACATCGCCGCATCGTTGGCCGATGTGCGCGCCGCGCTCGCCGCCGCACTCGAAGCACTGGACGCGTTCGTGTCGAAGCCCGCCTGAGATGGCTGAGGTCTTCACGCAATCCGTCACGATCGCGCCCTCGGACATCGATGAACTCGGCCACGTCAACAACATCGTCTATCTGCGCTGGGCGCAGGAGATCGCCATCGCGCATTGGCGCGCACGTGCGAGCGAAGAGATGATCGCGACTTTGCTGTGGGTCGTGACGCGCCATGAAGTTGATTACCGCGCGCCGCTTGTGCTGGGTGACGAAGTGGAAGTCCGCACCTGGGTTGATGAAGGCCCGCGCGGGCCGCTCTGGGCGCGCTTTGTCGAGATCGGTAAACCCGGCGCGGATAAACCCAACGCTCAGCTCAAATCAATGTGGTGCCTGCTCGACATGGAAACGCGCCGCATCCGACGCGTGCCGGCGGATTTGGTGGCGCGGTTTGTGAACTAACTGGACCGCCGGCTTCCAGCCGGCAGAAAAAATGCCGGCTGGAAGCCGGCGGTCCAATCAAAATTGCGGATAATTCGGCGCGCTGAGCCGATCGCGAATTTCGCCCAGCCGCGCATGGTTCTCGAACGCGACCATGAAGAGCTCGCAGATGAAGCGCCAATACACCAAAGCCACCGCGCCCACGGCCGGCACAGCGACCAATTGCACGAAGCCCGAACCCAGATCGGACGCCAGCCGCATCAAAGCGAGCAGCACGCCCATCGCCATCACGCCCAGAATAACTGCGAGCCCCACATAATAGACAATCTTCACCAGCCCCACGCCCATGAGCGTGTCGAAGCCGATGAAACGCCGCACGATCTCAAGCATGGGCCGCCCCCAATTCCCGCAACTGATTCGCCCCGCCGAGGGCCGCGACGATCAAAGCGTATAACCGCCATCCGCCACAAGCGTCGCGCCGGTGATGGGCGCGGGATCGGTGAGCAACATGTCGATCATGCGGGCGATATCCTCTGCGGCGGCATAGCGCCCGAGCGGCGTGGAAACACCGGCGATGCGGTCGAAAGCGGCGCGCTCGCTGCCGGTTTCCTGCACCAAGTCTTGAAACATCGGCACATTCAGCCACATCGGCGTCTCGACGCCGCCCGGCGCCACCGCATTGACGCGGATATGGTCTGGCGCGCCTTCCTTGGCGGCCACGCGCATCAGCTGGAGCAGCCCGGCCTTGGACGCGCCGTAAGCCGCCACCCCAGGCTCGGCCTTTAGCCCCGCCGCCGACGCCACCACCACGATCGCGCCGCCCTGCGCATTGGCGCGCATCAGCGGCATCACCGATTTCAGCGTGAGGAAAGCGCCGTCGAGATTGACGCTCATGACGCGCCGCCAATCCTCGAAGCTGGTTTCCGTGATCGCGCTCGCATGGCTGATGCCCGCATTCACGACTGCCCAATCCAGACGCCCATAATGATCGGCCAGGAATTCGGTCGCCGCGCTCCAGCGCGCCGGATCGCCAATGTCGAAGGCGAGGGTGGAGACGCGCTCGGGCGCATTCTCCAGCGTGTCCGCCGTGGCGGCCATGCCGGCTTCATCGATATCGACCAGAATGAGCCCGCCCGTCGCCTTCGGCGCCAGCGCCCGCGCGGTCGCCGCGCCGATGCCGGAGGCCGCGCCCGTAATCAGCGCCACAGGATTGAGCCGCTCGCCGCCGGAGGGTTCGCGCGTCAGGGTGTCCATGGAACCTCATAGGCCACGCCGGCGGGCGCGGTTCAAGCTGGACATCGGCCCCCCGCGTGCGGCATGCGACTGCCATGAGCGACGACGATATCCGCAAGCTGGTGGTGATCGATATGGCTGGCGCCCGCCATGAGGTGGATGGGCTCGACGGCTGGCGCGTCATGGAAATCATCCGCGACAATGGCTTGCCCATCAAAGCCGAATGCGGCGGCGCCTGCGCCTGCGCGACCTGCCATGTCTATGTCGATGACGCCTGGCTCGAAAAACTCGTGCCGCCCACGGACGAAGAGATCGAGCGCCTCGACGAAGCCTTCGAAGTCACCGCCAATTCGCGCCTCTCGTGCCAAATCCTGATGCGCGAAGAATTCGCCGGACTCGTCGTGACGCTGGCGCCGGGGAGTGAGCCTTAAAGCTGATTGTTCTTGACCGTTCCGATGGGCTGGCCTGTGAATAAGGCCGCAACCTGGGCGGGAGCGGCACATGGCGGACAGCGCGACACACTTCTCATCGCCGACCCTCGACGAGGTATTTCAGAAGCGACCCGATGTGTTCTTGTCTTATTCTCGCGGTGACAAGCGCGTCGCCGAAGAGCTTGCGGCGAAACTGGCCGACGCCGGCTTCGAGGTCTGGTTTGACAAGGACATTCAAGCGGGCAGCGATTGGCGCCGCACCATCGAAACCAAAGTTGGCCGCGCGCGCTGCGTGCTTCTCGTGTGGTCGAAGCGCGCTGAACAGAGTTGGTGGGTCGCTTACGAGGCCATTCACGCGCAGCGCCAAGAAAAGCTCATCCTCACCAGCTTCGAGGATATCGGCGCATCGAGCCAATCATGGGCGAAGGATCTGCAGTGCCGCCGTTTGCGGCGTCCACTGTTCAAGCATTTCTCGCGCACCGAGGCGTGGGATCAGCTGATCAAGGAAATCAACATCAAGCGCCGCCGTTTGCCGCGCTTCGAATTTCGCGGCTGGCTCGGCGGGGGCGTCGCGCACAAAGATGGCGCGACCTGCGTCGAATTTCACCCCTTTGAAGACAACACGCTGCTCAGCACCGGAAAGGACGGGCGCGCCATCATTTGGTCGACGGAGGCCGTCGCCGAACTCAAAACGCGGTCGCAGGAAGAAGGCGATGATGTTGTTGAGGCGGCAGCGTCTCCGGGCGGCGAGTTCACGTTCGCCGAACAAGACGGGCGGACGCTTTGGAAGGGCGGCTTCAGCGCTGACGGCGACACCATTTTCCTCGCGAGCGAACGCGGCTCGTGCCACGTCTTTCGCGGGCGAAGCTTCGCGCACAAGCTCTCGGAGTTGGAGCAGCTCAAGCTCTTGTTGCAAGGGTTCGATCCCAGCGCGCGCCGCAATGCAAACAATCAGTTTCAACTTGGCGTGCTCGACGCCGCGATCGGCCCGGACAATACCGCGCTCGTGATCTCCGGCGGACGCGCTGTGATCTGGCGGCTCGGCGCCGAGCCCGCTCCGCTTCATGCGCTCTATCTTCCGCAGATGGCGCGTGGGCGTTCAGTCGATTGCGCCTATTCGCCGGCGTCTGGATGCTTCTTCGCCACCGACCGCCAGGGCGGCATTCATCGCATCTGGCCCGATGGGCGCTTGGATGCGAATGCGTTTCCGCAGCGCCGCGCGCCCGGCGCGATCATGGCGCATGGCCGGGTTTCGTCGCGCGCGACGTCGGTCGGTGAGTTGATGGCGATCGCCTCGACGAACCCAGCTGACCCGCGCGTCGATGTGTTCGAATATGACGGCAGCGCGTACGCTAAGCGCAATACGCGCGAGGTGCGGGCGGAATTTCCGGTCCGCAGTCTCGCGCTTCACCCCGAGTCGCCCGCGATCGTGATGGCCAGCGGATATCGTCCGGCTCTCTTTGCCTATGACGAAGGCGAGCGTCTGGATATCGGCCCTGGCGGGCATCACAGCGCGCCTGTGAGTTATGTGGCGCTTTCTGCTTCCGGGCGGTTCTTGGCTTCTGCCGGCGATGACGGATGCGTAGGCATTTGGGAAGATACGCTTCCCCGATAAGGACAAGCGCCCCGAGGCGCGCTATATCGCGCCCCATGACGCGCTTCGCTCTGCAATTCGGCGCCACCCAGCCGGGGCTCACCTATATCGAGCGGGCGACCGCTTATGGGGTGTGTCCGCGCGGCGAGGCCAATATCGCGATCGTCCGCATTGGCCGCGCCGCGCCTTACGAGTACGATCTGCCGGGCGGCGGTGTTGAAGCGGCCGAGGATGAAGCCGCGGCTTTGATGCGCGAATATCAGGAAGAAACCGGGCTCACCGTGTGGCCCACGCGGGTGATCGGGCGGGCAGGGCAATATTGGTCCAACCGCGGGCAGCCCCGCAATTCTCTCGCGACATTCTACGAGGTGGAATTATCCGCCGACGATGGCGAGCCGACCGAGCCGGATCACGCGCTGCTGTGGTGCCCGCCGCTCGAGGCGCTCACCAAGATGCGCCACGAAGCCCATGCCTGGGCGATCATGCATTGGCTGCGCTTGCGCAAGGGCGCGGGCTAATTCGCGCTTGAGTCGCCGCGCCGAAACGGCGCCGCGAGCGAAGTCAAACGATCGAGCACGCTTGGATTGGACTGCGCGAATTCCATCGAGGGCGCGTGCTCAGCATCGTCCAGCGCGTCATGCTCAACAGGCGCGAGCGGCGCGATGTGCGGCGCGGGATGGGCGAGATGGAGCATGCCGTCGTCGAGCGAGAGCCCAGGTTCTATGGCGTCAAGCGCGCCGCCCTGGCCTTCATCGAAGGAGATGGGCGTCTCGGCGACAAGATTGTCCGGCGGCGCGTCGAGCGTGTGGTGCGCGTTGTAAATCCGCTCCGTCAGCGCGCCGCCAACCGCCGCGAGGCTTGCAAGTCCCATCACGAGCGCGGCGCGGTGCGGCGGCGGGCGCGTGGGTTCGGTGGCGCGCGTTATCGCGCGCAGCCGATCTTCCAAGGCGCGCCACGCAGAGCCGCCGCGCTCGCCGCTCCAGCTGTTGAAGTCGATCACATGCGTGCGCCGCTCAAGATGGGGCCGGGCGGCGCCGCTGCCGATCTCCGCCAGCCGCGCCGGATCGATGCCGCGCGCCCATTGCATCATGTAATGCGCGGTCGGCGCGCCCGCCGACCAGATCAGGATCACCGCCTCGCGCAGACCGCGCGCCGTCTCAAGCTGCGCGAGTGAAGCGCGGCCAAAGCAAAGCTCCACGCTGTGCTGCTCGGCCGCAAGCAGACGCATCATCTTGTGCGCCGTTTTCACGGCATCGCGCGTGCAGACAATGCGGACAGGTATCATGGGAGGAGGAGGGCCGTCGTAAAGTGAAGACGAGTCCTAGCATAACGCGCAAGCAACGCTACGCCGCGCGGCCGATGTTCGCAGGTGATGGACTGAAATTAAGAGTGGATATCCCACGCCCCGGCGCGCGCCTCTCGCCATTGAACAAGTCAAGAACCAATTCGCCCTAAACGGGTGTTTGCCGCGGCGCACACCGCCTGGCATCTTACCGAAGCGCAATCTTTGTTGTGAAAGTTCCCTCGCGCGCGGTAACGTACTTAAGCGTGACAGGAGCGGGCGCTCCTAAAAACAAAAATGCACGCGCAAGGTAAGGGGCGAGAACATGGATCAAGCCAGCATTCTTCGTTACGTCGTGCTCGCGATCGGCGGCGTTATCGGCGGCAATATTCTGGGCGCATTGACGCGGGGCGGCGGCGCCGTTGTTGGGCGCACCATCATCGGCGCGATCGGCGGTGTTTTGGCGGGGCTCGCGGCCGCGAGCGTCGGCGCGGTTGGCGAAGTCACCGCGCTCTGGAGCGATCTCTTGCCGAGCAATCCGGACTACTCGGCGCATCTCTATCATCTGATCACGGGTGCGGCCGGCGGCGGCATTCTGGGGCTGATCACCGGCCTCCTGATCCGTCCGCGATCCTAAAGATCGTTCGACACAAGATCGAGAAACCGGGCGTCTGACCAATTGCGCGCATTCGCATCGCGCGATTGGCGCACCACGACCAGATGTTCGGACGGAATGATGTAGAGCCTTTGCCCGCCCGCGCCCGCCGCCATGGCGAGGTCCTGCGGCGCGGGCGGGTTCATGCGCCACAGATCGCTGTCGTGCTGGGGCGTGTCATTGTCGCGCGCGCTGGCGGCGGCGAGCCACAGGCCCATGCCAACACGCGGCGCGGCGTAGGTGCCTTGCAACGCCTCGCGCAACGCCGCCGCGCTGACGATCTGCTGCGCTTGCCACACGCCTTCTCGGCGCAGCAACTCGCCGACTTGCGCCCAGCCGCGCCCCGTAAGCGCGACGCCGTCATAGAAGGAAGCGGCGCCGTCGATCCCGCGCGTCCACGAGATCGGCAGGCAGCCGATCGGTTCAAGCGTGTGATTGGCAAGATAGAGCGCCGGATCTGATGTCCGTCCCGCCGTCTCCAGTTTGCGGCGCGCGATTTCCGCCAGCAGCACGAACGGCGCGCGGTCTTCGATGAAGCGTTCGCCGGGCGGCGCGACAGGCTCAAGCGCGATCGCGTCCGCCACGCCGCCGCTCGCATTGTCGCCGAACGCGATGCCGCTGGTGCCGTTCAGAAGGCCGCGCACCGAGATCATGTTTTTCAGAGGATGCGTGGTCCATTCCGTAAAAGTCTGCGCCGCACCTTCGTCGAGCCGCATCAGGCCGTCTTCAATCAGCGACGCTACCAGCAGCGGCGCGAGCGCGCGCGTGCCGGCGCCGATGGGCAGCAAAGTGGTCGGCGCAAAACCGGGCTCGTAGCGTTCGTCCAGGATGATGCCGTGGCGCGAGACGACGAAGGTCGCGCCGCTGCGCTCGGCGCTGTAGGCGGCCGCGGCGTCGAAGCGGCCGGCGCCGACCGGCGCCTGCGCGCTGGCCGAGGCGGTGGCGAGACCACAAGTCGCCGTTGCGAGAAAAGCGCGCCGATTCATCTTCCCCCCGGCGGTATTGTTTACGAATGCTGCCTGAGCGGCAAGCGCCCCACGGTGCTGAAACCTGTCGACAATTGGCCGCAAAGCTCGTCCAAACGGGCTCTGGGACTGAGCGAGGGATGAGCGATGCTGCGGGGCCTTGTTGTCGCGGGCGTGATGGGGCTGAGTTTAGGCTTGGCCGCCGCGAACGCCCAATCGCCCGGCGCACTGTTCGTGAGCCCGATGGGTGAGCCTTTCCGCGCGCATGAAGCGGACGTCGCGCCAATCTCGCTCTGGATTGGCGGGGCCGATCTCGACGCCGACGGCCGCATCACCAGCGAAGAATTCATGAGCGACGCGGCGCGTTTCTTCGCGCGCCTCGACACCAACCACAACGATGTCGCGACCTCGATCGAATCGACGGCGCTTTATAACCGGCTCGCGCCCGAAATGTTCAGCGAGTGGGACGACGCCTCGCGGGGCCAATCCACCGCCGAGCGCCGCGATTCCATCGAGCGCCCGCTCGACGATCAGGTCCGCCGTCCTCGCGGCGCCGATCCCAGTCGCCAGCGCGGCGCGCAGCGGTTTGGCATCCTGAACGACGTTGAGCCCGTAATGTCGTGCGACGCCAACTTCGACCGGCGCGTGCCGCGGGAGGAATTCGGGGCCTGCGCCGCGCGGCGGTTTTCTCTGATCGATGTCAATCACGACGGCGCATTCACGGCGGACGAGGCGCCGCAGCGTTAGCTGGATCCAAACGCGCCGCCCGCGCGCACATCGAACATGCGCATCCTCATTCTCATCGCGGCAATGACGCTCGGCGCGTGCGCCGGCGAGCCGCCCGTCAATCGCTCCTCCTCGACGCCGCTCAGCGTCGCCTCGATCGAAACCGAGCCCTATCTCGGCCATTGGTTCGAGCAGGCGCGGCTGCCCAACAGCTTTGAGCGCGATTGCGTCGCCGCCACCGCCGATTATGCGCTGCGAGATGACGGCCTCATCTCGGTCCGCAATGTCTGCACCAAGGAAGACGGCGGGCAGAGCGACGTCAGTGGCCGCGCGCGTCTCGTCGGCGTGCCAGGCGAGGGCAAGCTTGAAGTCAGCTTCTTCGGCCCGTTCTGGGGCGATTACTGGGTGCTAGAGCGCGCGCCGGATTATTCCTGGTCGATCGTGGGCGAGCCCGAGGGACGCTATCTATGGATACTCACGCGCAGCGAAACCATCTCGGCTGAACAACGCGCCGACTTTGCGCGCCGCTTGCAAAGTCTCGGCTACCAGACCGACGCGCTTTATTGGCGGCCCGTCAGCGGCTGAGTTCGCGCATCGCACCGTCGAGGCCTTCGATGGTGAGCGGGAACATGCGCTTATCGCCGATGATCTCGCGGATCAGCTGGATCGATGGCGTATGGTCCCAATGCGCGCGCGGCGTCGGGTTGAGCCACACGATACGCTCATAGATTTGCGCGACCCGCTGCAGCCACACCGCGCCGGGCTCTTCGTTGAAATGCTCGACCGATCCGCCGGGATAGGTGATTTCGTACGGGCTCATCGTCGCGTCGCCGACGAAAACGATGCGGTAATCGTGCGCGAACTTGTGCAGCACATCCCAGGTCAGCGTCTTTTCGTCGTGGCGGCGGCGATTGTCCTTCCACACGCTCTCGTAGAGACAATTGTGGAAATAAAAGAAGTCGAGGCTCTTGAATTCGGTGCGCGCGGCGGAGAACAGCTCCTCGCAGAGCTTCACATGGCTATCCATCGAGCCGCCGATATCGAGGAAGAGCAGCACCTTCACGGTGTTGCGCCGCTCGGGCCGCATCACGATGTCGAGATAGCCCTGACGCGCGCTACTCGCGATCGTTTCATCGAGATCGAGTTCATCGGGCGCGCCATCGCGCGCGAACTTCCGCAAGCGCCGCAGCGCGACCTTTATGTTTCGCACGCCTAGCTCGACGCTGTCGTCGAGATTTTTGTATTCGCGCTTGTCCCACACCTTTACCGCGCGGCCGTGCCGACCTTCGGTCTGGCCGATGCGCACGCCTTCGGGATTGTAGCCATAAGCGCCGAACGGCGATGTGCCGCCCGTGCCGATCCATTTTGAGCCGCCTTCGTGGCGTTCTTTCTGCTCGCGGAGGCGCGCCGCCAGCGTCTCCATCAGCTTGTCCCAACCGCCGAGCGCTTCGATCTCAGCTTTCTCTTCCTCAGTCAGAAATTTCTCCGTGAGCTTGCGGAGCCATTCTTCCGGAATTTGCGCGTCGATCGCGTCTGCGGCGCTCTCCAGCCCCTTGAACACATGCCCGAACACCCGGTCGAACCGATCGAGGTGGCGCTCGTGGCGCGCGACAGATAATAGAAATCCTCGACGTTCGGCGGAATGGCGCCTTTCTCCAGCGCTTCCACCAGCGCCAGATATTCCTTGAGGCTCACAGGCACGCGCGCGGCGCGGAGCTCGGTGAAGAAGCGCTGAAACACGCACGCAATCTATCGCCCAGATCAGAGATTGGGAATGGCGCGCAGTTCTTCCAGCAGCGCGGCCCATTCGCGGTCGGCGCGGGCGTCGGCGGCTTGCATGCTTTCCGCGTCGCTGCCTGGCATCGTGAAGCGCATCTTGAAGGCCCAGCCATTGATTAGAACGACGCTGACGCGTGTGAACATAGGCGAGCCATTTTGCAGGAAGATGTGAAAGCGCGCCGAGCGATTTTCCGGCAGGGGAAGGGTTGAGAGGCTCGTGTCCGGCGCGCCCGTTGGTTCGTAAGGCGTGGCGCTGGGAAAGCGCGCTTGGATCGCCTGCACGCCGCCGGCGAGCAATGCATCGACACTGGCGGGTTCGGGATAACGTGTCGCATAGAATGTGACCGAGACGTTGCCGCTGGTCTCATCGCACCCGACGTCCTCGCCGCGCGGCAAGCCCGGAAACACGATGACGCGGCCATCGCCCTCGAGCGCGAAGCGGCAAATGAGCCCGCTGCGCTGATGGCGCACGGCGATCTGCTCGCTGGGCAAAACCTCGAAGAGGTCGACCGCGTCCGCGTGTTCGAGCATTCCGATGGCGAGGCCGCCGGGCGAGGCGCGCAATTCCTCTTCCTTGGCGAGAAGGGGCGATGTGGTGATGCTCCACAGTGCAAAGGCGCAAACCCAGGCACGCATGCTGGCCTCCCAAAGAGGCGCATCATCGCGCGAGGGCCGTGGGCTGTCTAATGCCTAGCGGTCAAGCGGCATGCGCAACGGATTTGCCGCCAGCTCCACCTTCAGCGTCCGGCTGCCTTGCAGAACTTGCATGATGAGTTCGCGGTGCTGGCGGCTCTGCACTTCGTCGGTGCTCCAGCCGTAAGGCGTGTTCGGGCGCGTGCGGAGGTCGGGGCCGCGCAGTTCCACTTTGAGGGCGTCGGCCATGCGTTGCAGCAATTCGCACGCGGCCGATTCCGCATCGAGCACGATGCGGCGGCGCACGTCGTCGGCGCCTTTCCAGGCGGTGTCGCCATAGCGCGCCATCAAAGTGTCGAAGGCTTCGATGACGGCCGGGTAGCGCGAAAACTCCACCGGAATGAGATTGAGCGAGCCGATCCATTCCTGGCTCAGCCAGTGACGGCGCATGCGCATCATGGTGCGGAAAACGTCGAGCCGGCGCTGATAGCTGCGCTCCCAGTACAGCACGCCCATGGCCGCGAGCACGGCGATGGTCGGGCCTAATACGAGAGCGACAACAATAGGGATCGTGTCCAATGTCATGCCCGCATCACTAGCAGGCGCGCGCATTGCTCGCGACATGGTCCGCCGGGCGCGCGTTTAATTCGCTCTGCGCGCCAGTGAAACGCCTACTGGGCGACTGCGGCTGCTTGCTGCGTCTAATAGGGGTGAGCGAAGATTTGGACCGCCGGCTTCCAGCCGGCATGTTTGCCGCCGCCGCCTCGTCGATTAGAGTTAACCCATGTCACATGCCGGCTGGGTCTCTCGTGGATATCTGCCCCATTGTGATGGCGCCGGGCTGATCCAGCACATCGTGTTCGCAACTGTCGGGGCGGGCGACGAAATCCAATCGCATTTCGGCGCGCATTTTATGCGCGGCGATGCGGCCGCGACGCTGGTTCAGGCTGCATTGCTCCATTTTGATGGCGAGCGTTATCGTGTGTTGGCATGGTGCGTCATGCCGAACCATGTTCATGTGGTCATAGAGCAATTTAGCGACTGGCCATTGGCGCGTGTTGTTCACGGGTGGAAATCGTTCACGGCGAACGGGGTCAACCGCTTGCTTGGCCGGACCGGGCCGGTTTGGGTCCGCGAATATTTTGATCGCTTCATGCGCAGTGACGATCATTTGGCCAACACGATCGCGTATGTGCACGCCAATCCGGTCGCGGCGGGATTGGTTGCCAGTGCTGAGCGGTGGCGTTGGTCTTCGGCGTTCGATGCGCAATCGGAAGGGTAGATGCCGGCTGGAAGCCGGCGGTCCAAATTGGCTGCTTGGGACCGCCGGCTTCCAGCCGGCATCCAATGTTTCAAACTAGGTGCGCGTTTCGCGCCGTGCGAGAAATGCGAGGCGTTCGAAGAGTTGCACGTCGGCTTCGTTCTTCAGCAGCGCGCCGTGAAGGGGAGGGATGAGCTTGGTCGGATCGCGTTGGCGCAGCACTTCGGGATCGATATCGTCCGTCATCAAGAGCTTCAGCCAATCCAGCAATTCGCTGGTGCTTGGCTTCTTCTTCAGCCCCGGCGCTTTGCGGATGTCGTAGAAAATCTTCAGCGCTTCGCCGACCAGGCGCTGCTTCACGTCCGGGAAGTGCGCCTCGATAATGGCGCGCATGGTCTCTTCGTCGGGAAAACGTATATAGTGGAAGAAGCAGCGGCGCAGGAAGGCGTCGGGCAATTCCTGCTCATTGTTCGATGTGATGATCATGATCGGGCGCACGCGCGCCTTCACGGTGCGGTCGAGCTCGTAGACGTAAAATTCCATCCGATCGAGCTCCTGCAAAAGATCGTTCGGAAACTCGATGTCGGCCTTATCGACTTCGTCGATCAGCAGCACGGGGCGCACCGGGCTTTCGGAACGCCTCCCACAATTTCCCGCGCTTGATGTAATTGGCGATGTCGGTGGCGCGCGGGTCGCCCAGCTGTGAATCGCGAAGCCGCATCACGGCGTCGTATTCGTAGAGCCCCTGATGCGCTTTGGTTGTCGACTTCACGTGCCATTCGATCAGCGGCGCGCCGAGGGCCTTGGCGACTTCGATCGCCAGCATGGTCTTGCCGGTGCCGGGCTCGCCTTTGACCAGAAGAGGGCGCTCTAGAGTGACGGCGGCGTTGACCGCGACCGTAAGGTCGGCGGTCGCGACATAATCCTTGGTGCCTTCAAACCGCATGCGCTTTAGCCTCTCGCATCCGAGGTACGACGCGCACGCTCGCCGAGGCAAGCGTGCGCGTCTCAGCCCCACTCTCCGGCAAGCCGAAGACCCCCTGGGGCTCCCATCGGATCAGATCGCGTCGCCGCGCCTGTTCGGAGCTTTTAAGCCGCGCCGCCCATTCGCCCGGACCGCGCAACGAGAACGCTATGGCGCACGTGAATTGCGCGCAAGGGAACGGTCGCGATCGTTTCCAAGTGCGGCAAAGCCGACACGCTAGTTGAGCGCGTGTGCGTGGAGCGCGGGAACTTGCGCTGCATTTTCGCATGTCAGAAGATTTGTCCACGCTAGACATGCATTGCTTCGCAATCACGGCGAGATATTTGAGATTGACGCAGCGTCGCGGTTGGTCTCGCGCGCGAAACAGTATTGGCAACACCTCGTTAACTTTCGTGGCGGACCCTCTGGCCGCCGAGAATGCGGCGTTGGGCTGAGTCCATGCCATTAAAACTGTCTTTGCGGCCGGGCGAGAAGTTCGTCGTCAACGGCGCGGTCGTGCAGAACGGCGACCGTAGAGCGTCCTTGGTCCTGCAGAACAAGGCCTCCGTGCTGCGCGAGAAAGACATCATGCAGCCCGACGAAGCCGACAGCCCGGCGCGGCGGATCTATTTTCCCATCATGCTCATGTATCTCGACGAGCCAGGGCGCAACAAAGCTTATGGCGAGTTTGCCTCGCGCCTGGCCGAATTCATGGGCGCGGTCCGCGATCCGGTGGTGTTGGGGGAATGCGTCGGCGTTTCCAAAGAAGTAATGGCTGGCGAGTACTACCGGGCGCTCATGCGGTGCCGGAAACTCATCGCGTATGAGGCCGAGCGTCTGGGATTGGTGGATGTCGATACAAGCGTACCAGCGCGCGGCCACGCAGGCTGACACCCCGAGAGAATTGGAATATCGCGCGTTCGGCCATGCCACGGCCGGGCTTGTGCGCGTGAAGGAAGAGGGCGCGCGCGAGCCTGCCGTCGTCGCCCTGGCGCTCGAAACCAACCGCAAGCTCTGGAACGTCCTCAGCGCCGATTGCTCGGCGCCCGAAAATCAGCTCCCGACGGCGCTTCGCGCGCAGATCATTTCGCTCGCCCTCTGGGTCGCGAAGTATTCGAGCCAGGTGCTGCGCGAAGGCGCCGATGTCGAGCCGCTGATCGACGTCAACCGCGCCGTGATGGAAGGCCTGGGCGCGCGCTAGCCCGGCAAAATGCGCCGGCAATTATTGCCGGGCGCGCGGCAGAAAATGGCCGACCTCTCCCAGCAACGTTCCTGCTCAATTAATCTTTCGCCCGCGCAATTGCGCCCTCGCGGCGTGGAACTTTCACCATCGGGCGAGGCGCGCCGTTTGCATTCACGTTTCCGGGGCAAAACGCCCTCCGCCCAAAATGGCGCGGCAACCATTGTCCAGAAGGACTTCGATAATGACGAGCGTAAACACGAATTATGGCGCGTTGATCGCGCTGCAAAGCCTCAACCAAAACCACCAAGGATCTCGCTGAAGTCAGAACCGGGTTAACACCGGCCTGAAGGTTTCTTCCGCGAAGGACAATGGCGCGGATGTTCGCCATCGCCGAAGGTCAGCGCATGCGCGTCGCATCGCTGGGCGCGGTCATGGACGGTATCGATCGTGCGACATCGGTGATCGACGTGGGCCTCTCGGCGGCGAAGCCATCGGCGACATTCTGAAGCAATTGAAGAAAGGCCGTCGCCGCTCAAGCGACCCGACCTCTCCCAAGATCAACGCGACGCGCTCAACGCGGACTTCGACGCGCTGCGCGACCAAATCGACCAAATCGCCAACGCCGCGACGTTCAACGGCTCGAACCTGGTCAACGGTTCGAACCTCGCGAACTTCTCGGTTCTGACCTCCGACGCCTCCGGCGCCGGCGGCGCGGGCGCGATCTCGGCACCACGACGGCCCCGGCGAACGCCCTTCGCGAACCAAAACCAGACTGTCGGTTCCTATGATCCGTCCGCTGGCGGCGATGTTGTTGCGGCTGGCGACACCATCACCTTCACGACCGATCCGGGCGACGCCACGAAGCCATCTTCAACATCGAATTCGACCCTGCTGAATCCATCGGCGACTTCCTGACGCCGCGTCGGGACCGAAACCGGCGGCATCGTCCAAGGTTCGTTCGATGAAGACACCGGCGAAATCACCTGGAGCTCCACGCGCGACTTCGACGTCGCAACCACCCTCGCTGCTGGCGATGCTGATCTCGAAGCCTTCTACGGCGACGGCCTCAGCGTGCGCGGCGGCTCCGGGCGGCGGCGGGCGGCGCCAACTCCCTGACCGTTGGCGGCTACGACTTCCGTCTCGGCACGGGCGGCCAAGCGCTCTCCGGCGTGACCGCTGGCCTCGACATCTCCACCTCCGGTGGCGCGTCGACGGCTTCGGACGGCGATCTCGACCGCGCTGACGGCTCTTAACTCCAACCTCGCCACCCTCGGCGCGCAAGCCAAGGCGCTCGACGTTCAGAAGACCTTCCTCGGTAAGCTGAACGACTCGATCGAAGCGGGTATCGGCAACCCTCGTCGACGCGGACCTCGCCAAGGAATCGGCGCGTCTCCAGTCGCTGCAAGTGAAGCAGCAATTGGGCGCGCAAGCCTTGTCGATCGCCAACTCCGGCGCCATCGATCGTTCTGTCGTTCTTCCGCTAGTCGGATAACGGTGGGCGGGAGCGCATCGTTCGCTCCCGCCCATTTCGTCCGCCGTGAAGGATAGAATTTGATCATGGGACAAAGCGCACCCCCGGTAACGCCTCTCGAAACGCGGCTCGTTCCAATCAGCCGCGTGGACGTCAGCGCGCCTGCGCCTAAGCTTGAAATCAAAAAGGCCGATTGTCGCGGCGGAAGCCGCCGATCGGAACGCCTCTCAGCGCCTGCGGAGTTGAAATCCGATCTGGCGCCGGCCGACCTCTTGATTGAGCTTGATAAAGCAGCAGGCCGGTTCGTGAACACCTTAGTCGATAGCGAAACTCAGGAAGTGATCCTGCGCTATCCGAACGAAACGCAGCTGGCTTTCTCGAGAGCCGTGGAACGCCTATCAGCGCGCCACAAGGAATTAGGCGGCGCGGCCAACGCTGAACGATGCGTACGCCGCCCTGAAGCGGCGTGCAAAATAGTTTACGCATCTTCAATTAGTGTTAATAGTCTGTTAACGATTTGAGTGTTCGGTGCGTGGCGCGGCGAAGCGCGCCGCGCGCCTTTTGATGTCCAGGCGCGCGATCCGAGGAGCGAGCATGGTCTCGAGCATCAATCCCGGAACGGCGGGCGCTGCAGCGCTCGGCGTCGATCCGCGTTACACCCGCGCGCAGTCCGGCGCCCGTTCAGCAGCGAAACGAAGCCAGCATCTCTGGAGACCGCGTTGAGATCGGCGACGCCTCGGGCTGGCTGGCCAGCCGCGAGAGCGTGCAAAGCGGGCTCGCTCATCTCCGCGCGGCGCTCTCGATCGGGCAGGACGCGCAGATCTTCCTCGGCAAGGTGCAGGAGCTGGCCAGCACATCGGTGACGACGCCGACGCCGCGCAAGCCGAACTCGATAAAATTGCTCGCCGATTTCGATGCGCGCGGTCCGCGCAGCGATCGAGGACGGCGCGAGCATCCTCGCGGGGCAAAGCCTCAGTGTCCAAGCCGCGAACCGGGCGCCGCGCCGCTAACGGTGGCCGGCCTCGACCTCCAGGTGAAAGACGATCCCGATAGGCGTGCTCGCGCTTGGGATCGGCGCCAAGGCCGACGGCACTCTCGCCAACGCGGCGCAAGCCTCGCTCACGGTCCTTGCAGCAGGGGCTTGAGCGCCTCTCGGAGGCATTGCGTGCTTTGGAGGCGCATCAGGGCTTCCTCGGCGCGGCGCAAGGCGCGGCGAACGCGAACGTGCGCACCGATCTTGACGCCGATGCTGCGCGTTTGCTCGCGCTGCAAGTGCGCCAGGGTCTGGATGCGGCGGGCGGGGCAGCCATCGCCAACGTCGAACCGCAAGCCGTGCTCGCGCTCTTCCGGGCTTAAAACCAAGCCCACATCCTCAGTCATTCCGGGTTCAGCTTCGCTGCCTCGGAATGACTGAAGAATTGTGCGAACCGTGAAGCTTAAAGCGCGCGCCAGGGGCGTTCGAAGCTTTGCACCAGATCGCCGCCCGCGCGGCGATCCTTGTGGCCGAGATTGGCCCAGACATGTTTGATCGCCTGGAACGACGTCGCGGCCGCTGAGAGCGCAAGCCCAAGCGCCGCGAGCCCCGCGACGATCATCGCGATGATCAATTGCCGAGAGAAAGTCAGCCGCGCCGCTTGCCGCGCGTTGCAAGCGTCCATCGCGCGGCGCGCGCTTGGCGGCGGCGGTGGGCGCGGTCGCCGGCGGCTTGCGCCACGAGACGCAGACGCGGCAGATCGCTAAGCGAACGCGCATGCGTGATAAGAAGCGCCGCGCCCGCTGGCGACGTCGCTTCACTCATCGCGCCCAGCTCATCGAGGATCGCTTTCACATTCTTGACGCGGGCGCGCATCGACAACCGCGCGGAACGCGGCCGACGCGACCGGAAAGGACGCGGCGTCGCCGCCGTCTTCCGCGCGCCGCAGCGCTTCAGCGCGAAACGCCGATGCGGGCGCGGCGCTGCCAATCGCGGGCGGTGATCTCCTCAGCGAAGCGATCGGCGAAATCTGGTCCTGCGGCTCGCCGCCAGCAGCGCGGAGGCGCCGGCCGACATGCGCGGCGTCAACGCGCCGCCAAGCCCAAGCCCGAGGCCCGTCAGCGTAAAGTGCAGCGGATCGGAATCGGCGTCCGCCATCATCGCGCCGGCGAGCAATTCAAAGTCGCGCGCATCGCCCAGCACTTCAAAGCGCTGCGTCTCGCGCGGCAGCGCGGACCCGCTGGCCGAGCGGGCGCGAGAGCAGGGGCACGGTCGCTTCGTAACGCGCGCGCGTCCCCGGCGTCAGCAGATTGAGCGCGGCCAGTTCGATCTCCGCATCGTCCGCGCCCGCGCGCAGATTGCGGTTGAGTTCGTTAGCGTCGCGCGGCGGCAGCATGGCGCGCGCGCTCAGGAGAAAGCCGCGCGCCGCGGAAATGTCGCCGTCGATCAATTCCATGGCGACGAGATCGTCCCATTGGCGCTGGCGATCGAAGTCCAGAAGAATGAGTTCGCCCGCGATCGATTCTACCTTGGCGCGCACCGTGCGCGCGGAGGCATCGGTGCGGTCGTACGTGTAGAGATGGTCGCGCGCGACGATGAAAAAGCCGGCGGCGGTCGCGGCGGGCAGCAGCGCCAAACAAATGTTGAAGAAGAACGCGCCCCAAACGCCAAGCGCGGCGACGGGGGCGCGTCTGTGCGCCTCGGGACGCCATCCTCGACTTGGCCCTGCGCGCGCCATTTATCCCCCGTGTTGTTCCAGCCACACAAAACCGACCGCAGAGCGAACGGCAAGATGAATTACAGGAAAGGGGAGTCACTCGCGCAGAAGGCGATTTTTAGGCTTTGCGGTCGAGCGCGACAGGAATAGGCCCGCCGGATGCAGCAACGCCGCCGCTCGCGCCATAATTGCGCGGCCCGCCGAGCTGACGCGACACTTCTTCGGCCATGGCCTGCGCCAAGCCTTCGGCGATCATTTTCACCGCCGCAAGCGACGTCTCATGCGCCGCGAGGATGAGTTGCAGCGCTTCGGTCTGACGGCGTAATTGGCTCAGCTTATGAGGCGGCGCGCCCTCGATCAGGCTGCGCTCTTGTTTGATGCGCGCCAGCTCCAGCCGATAGGCGTTCGCGAGCCGGGCTTTTTCTTCGCCCAACGCGCCATCGAGCGGCGGTTCGCGCGCATCGATCAGACGCGTCTCTTCTTTCACTAGGATGCCGAGGCGTTCGGTCAGCAGCAGCAATTGCTCAACACGGTCGGCGGCGTCGTCAGCGATCAGCGCCATCGGTGGCCTCCGGCTGCACGATCGTTTGCATGCGCATCAATTCCTTGACGATGGCGTCCGCGAGGCCAATGCCGCCCGATGAAGAGAGCGCGCTCGCATATTGTTCGATCAGCATCGGGCGAAACATTTCCTCGCCCATGCCGCCGCCGCCCAGCCCATCTGTTTCAATGCCCTGAAACATCGGGGCCATCATTTCGTTCAAGAATACCGATTCAAATTGCTCGGCGATTTTGCGCAATTCTTCTGGCGGCTCGTTCGCGCTGAGCAATCCCGCGGCAGGCAGGCGCGCTGTCGTGGACGGCGGCACGAAATCCACCATCACATCACCTCGATCTCAGCCTGGATCGCGCCGGCGGCTTTCAGCGCTTGCAGGATCGAGATCATGTCGCGCGGGGATACGCCCAGCGCATTGAGCCCGTTGACGAGTTGGCGCAGCGGCACGCCGCCCGGCACCACGACGAGCCCGCCTTCTTCCTCTTCCACATTGACGCCCGATTGCGGCACCACGACCGTCTCGCCGCGGCTGAGCGGGGCAGGCTGGCTGACGAACGCATCTTCGGTGACCGAGATGGTGAGATTGCCTTGCGCGATCGCGACCGTGGAGACGCGCACATTTTCGCCCATCACCACGATGCCGGAATTTTCGTCGATCACGATGCGCGCCGGTGAATCCACCGAGACTTCGAGATTTTCGATCGCGCCCAGAAGCGTGATCATGTCGCCTTCATAAGCGTCGGGCCGCCGCACGAGCACCGCGCCCGGATTGGCCGCGCGCGCGGCGTTCGAGCCAAGCGTCGTGTTGATGACAGCCGCGATGCGCTGCGCCGTGGGTGACATCGGGATTGCGCAGCGAGAGACGCAATTCCTGCTGCGCGGCGATGTCGAAGAAGATTTCGCGCTCAACCAGGCCGCCCGACGCGATACGCCCGGCTGTCGGCACGCCGCGCGTCACCGAAGATCCAGAAGCGCCTTCAGCGGCAAAGCCGCCGATTGCGAGCGGGCCTTGCGCCACCGCATAGACCTGCTGGTCCGCGCCCATCAGCGGCGTCACCAGCAATTGCCCGCCCGCCAAGCTGCGCGCATCGCCCAATGCCGAGACCGTCACATCGATCCGCGAGCCTTGCGAGGAGAAGGGCGGCAGGTTCGCCGTCACCATCACGGCGGGCGACGTTGCGGGTGTTGAGATTGCCATTGGTGGCGTTGACGCCCAGCCGCTCCAGCATGGCGGCCAAGCTCTGCCGGGTGAACGGCGAATTGCGCAGCGAATCGCCGGTGCCCGCGAGGCCCACCACCAGGCCATAGCCGACCAATTGGTTCTCCCGCACGCCTTCAAAATCGGCGACGTCCTTGATTCGCGGCGCGGCCTCGGCGGGCAGCACCAGAATGGGGGGCGTCAGCGCCAAGGAGGACGCGGCGACCGCAAGAGCTGACCGCGCGAAGCGGGAACTGAAACGCATGAGTGCGATACGCCGCGAACTCGGTTAACAGCGCGTTCAAATCGGCCGCGTTAAGGCTCGTTAAACTGCCGACGGAGAAAGTGCCGGCCATGAAGATCGAGAGCGGCCGCGGCATTGCCCCGACTTCTTCAACCCGCCGCGCGGGCGGCGCGGCCGCGCCCGGCTTCGCGCCGGCCGCCGATGGCGCGCCGCGAGCCGCTAGCGTCGCGCCCACCGCCGCGCCTCAAGCGCTCGACGCCATTCTCGCACTGCAGGCCGAGGATTTCGACAGCCAGCGCCGCGCACGCCAGGCCCGGCGCGGCAAGGCGGCGCTCGATACTTTAGAAAAGCTGGAGCACGCTTTGGTGCTCGGCGTCCGCCCCGCCGAGCTCCGCGCCGAGCTCGAAGCGGCGGGCCGCGCGGGAGAGCCGACGGGCGAAACTGAGCTCGACGCGCTGCTCCTGGAGATCGACACCCGACTCGCCGTTGAGCTCGCCAAGCTCGATATGGCGGCGGGCGGCGCCTGATGCTGCACCGCAACCCACGGATTTCAGGCGCTGTTTGGCTTGCATCTTGCTTAATAGACGCCGTCAAAGGCCGGCGTTATAAGGCGCCGATCCTGCAGGGGCGTCGGACGGGAAGAGCCGGGGAGTACCTGAAATGGGCGTGATCACGGAGCACTACCGGCCGAGCGACGACGAGCCCTTCATGAACGAGCGCCAGCGCGAATATTTTCGCCGCAAGCTGCTCGCCTGGAAGGACGAGATCCACGAGGAATCCCGCTCCACCATCGAATTCCTCAAGGAAGACACCACCGCGCTCCCTGATCTCGCCGACCGCGCCACCAGCGAAACCGACCGCGCCATCGAACTGCGCACCCGCGACCGCCAGCGCAAACTGATCTCCAAGATCGAAGACGCGCTACGCCGCCTCGAAGAGGGCACCTACGGCTATTGCGAGGAAACCGGCGAACCGATCGGCCTCTCGCGCCTCGAAGCCCGCCCCATCGCCACGCTCTCCCTGGAAGCCCAAGAGCGCCACGAACGCCGCGAACGCGTCCACCGGGATGATTGAGCGGGAGGCGGCCGCGCCATGATCTATCACGACGCGCTGCTCTCCTATGTCCATTTCGTGTTTGCGTTCATCGTGTTCGGCACGCTGGCGGCGGAGGCCTTTGTGCTGCGCCTGCCGGTGACGAGCGACGTGATGAAACTCCTGACGCGTATCGATCTATTCTACGGCATCGCCGCCGTCGGCGTTCTGGTCGCGGGCGTGGGGCGGGTGTTCGGAGGCGCCAAAGGGGCTGGCTATTATGCCGGCGAGCCTTTCTTCTGGGCCAAGCTCGTCGCCTTTCTTGCCGTGGGACTGATCTCGATCGTGCCGACCATGACATTTTCGCGCTGGCGCAATGCGTCCAAAGCGGACGCCGCCTTTGCGCCGACAGCCGACGCCGTGAAGCAGACGCGCCGCCTCGTCATGATCGAGGTTCATGTTTTCGCGCTCATTCCTCTGTTCGCCGCTCTGATGGCGCGCGGCATCGGCGCCGGCTGATCCATGGTCATCGATACGATCAAATGGACGCTCAGCATCGCCATCTATGTCGGGATGGTCGTGCTCTGCGTGCTGCGCGCCGATTGGGCCGGCATCGGCGCGGTGGCGGGAAGTGCGCTTGGCTTTCTGTGGCGCGCTTGGTCGCCGGGGCAGGACAGCGTGAGCGAGCGGCTCGGCAATGGCTATGTCGGTTTGCTGATCGGCATGTGCGCGGGGATGGCTGTCGGCGCGGCCGTGCAATATCTGTGGCCCTACATCGAAGCGTTGCGCTGAAGCGACACTCCCCGCGCACGAAAACGCTAGCGCAAGCTCTGCCGCAAATTTGTCCCAAACCTCCATCACATCACCGCCCGCGCGCATTTCTGCGCGCAGTGAAGAAAGCGAACGCATGCAAGCCGACCTGAACCACCGAAGGGAATGCGCGAGAGCGCACCTAAGCACCGGCGCTTAAGCGCTCGGTCGGTCAGGTTGTTCGCCGCCGATCGAGGCCTAAGCGCCATCGATCGGAGTAATGAAAATGCCCGCCCATGTGGAATTGGCGCCGCGCGCAGCGGTGGCCGATCCTTTTGCGCCGAGCGCTCAGCTCGTCGCTGAAGCCGGTGCGCTTGCGCCCGCGCTTGCCCGTATTTGGCCGCGTCCCCACGCGAGCTATTTCGCGGCTGAGCCCGCGCGCCGTCACCTCGCCGCGATCATCGTGGCGTGGGGTGAGGGCGATGGGCAGCATCTAGCGGCGCAGTTCGATGTGTGGTCGCTCCGCCGTCTGATCGCCGACTATCTTCCGGACGCGCCAAGCGGTCTGGCCGAAGCCCTGCGCAAGCTCGAAGGCAGCAACTTCCGCCGCGAGGATTACGCGACCTTGATCTCCCTCCTCCGCGAAGGCGGCGAGGGGGCCAAGGCGCTCCGTCACGCCGAGCGTATCGACCGAATTCTGCTCGCGAAGCTCACGGCCTTGCCGGCGGCGCTGCGTCGTCCGCGCATCGTGGCGCTGCTGGATACGGTGCAAGTGGCGGCGTTGGTGGCGCGCGGTGCAAAGCGCGCTTGCGGGTTGATCGACGAGCGCGCCATGGCGCGTCTCGCCGATCGGCTAGAGCGCGCGCGCTCCTCGCCGGGGCTCTTCCGCATGCTGATCGACGAGATCGGCCTTGAGCAACTTGCGCCGCCGCCTGTGCCGGGCGGCGATTGGCTGCGTCCGCTCGCTTCGACGCGCGACATCGATCACGCCGCTTTGCGTTTCGAGAACTGCCTCAAGGGCCGCATTCCGCTGCTGCTCCTGGGCCGCGCCGCTTATTACGAAGTGCTCGGCGAGGAGCCCGCGATTGTCGAGATCGTGCGCGACGCTCACGGCCTTTGGGTCGTCGGTGAAGTGCGCGGCCACGCCAACGCGGAAATCACGCTTGGCCTCTGGGAGCGCATCCGCGCGCACCTCGAACGCCACGGCGCCCGCGTGCGCGGCGCAAAGCCGGACGCGTTGGCGATCGCCTTGGCTCAAGCTGCTGGGTGGTGACTTGGACCGCCGGCATCCTGCCGGCTCTTTTTTCTGCCGGCTGGAAGCCGGCGGTCCACTTCTCACCAAGGCGTAATCGCATCCGCGACGCGCTGGCCGATATTCGGGCGTTGCACTGCGCTGATCTGCCCGCGTCCGCCGTACGAAACGCGCGCCTCGGCGATTTGATCGTGGCGAATCGTGTTGTTGGCGCTGATGTCTTCGGGGCGAATGACGCCGGAGACTGAAAGCTCGCGCAGCTCCGCATTGATGCGCACTTCCTGACGGCCCGCGATCACCAGATTGCCGTTGGGCAGGCGGTCCACGATCACGGCGGCGAGATTGAGCTCGATCTTTTCCTCGCGGTTGATCGCGCCTTGGCCAGTGTGATCGGATTCCGATTCCGCGCCGACCAAATTTTCCGGATCGAATTCGGCGCCAAACACGCGCCCGAGGCCGCGTTCTAGGCCGAAGAAATTGGTGACGCCCGCCGATGTGGACGCTTGCCGCGAGCGGTTGGAGGAATTGGAAAGCTCGGCCTTGTCGTCGATCTCGATGGCGACGGTGAGAATATCGCCGATGCGCGAGGCGCGTTGATCGTTGAAGAAACTTCGGCGGCCCGCCCGCCAGAGCGAATTGGGCGCACCCGGCTCATAGGTGACTGCTTCGGGCTGCGGGAAGCTTTGTTGACTGCCGCCCGTGAGAGCGGCAGGCGAACCGACCGGCGAAAACTGCGGCGGCGCCGCCGCGCGGCGCGCGGCGGTGTAAGCAACGCCCGGCGCGGCGATCGCATCGTGCGCGATGTCGCCGATATCGTCCGAACTCGCGCAAGCGCCGGTTGCGGCGGCGAGAGCGATGAGAGCAAGACGGCGCATGGACCCCTCCAGATTTTTCATTGTGTTTCCGCGCGCGCCGCGCCGGGGCCGGTGACGACGGCTTCAACGGTGCGGTTTGAAACGGGATTGAGAAAGCGAATGCTTTGGCCGACAGCGCCGTCGCCGAGCGCGCGGGCATGCGCTGAAAGCGTTATGCCGGGCGCCACGAAGGAAATCGTCACCGTCTCACCGCGCCGGATCGCGACGTCGCCATTGGCTTGAGAGTTCGTGGATGCGGGCGCCAAAGTCGCACGCGCGCCGCCGGGACGGATCACGCGGACTTCCGTCATGCCCGCCGGCGCGCTCCAGGAAAGACCCGCCGATTGCGCCGCTGCCGCAAGAAATGTGGTCGAGAGCGAGATCATTTGCCCAGGCGGCGGGGAGGGCGCGATCGCGCGGCCTGATACTGCGCCCGCGCCGTCGAAAACATCGCCCAGCGTAACGGCCGGGCCGCTCGCTTCGATACGGCCACGCAAATTCACCGGCGTGTCGGCGAAAGCCGGCGCGGCCATGATCACCATGATCAAGCAAGCGAGAACGCAGAACCAGCGGAGCATTATGAACCTCAGCGCAATTGCGTGGTGGCTTCGAGCATGTCGTCGGCGGCGGTGATGACGCGCGCATTCATCTCGTAAGCGCGCTGCGCCACGATCAGCGCGGAGATTTCCTCGACCGCGTTGACGTTGGAAATCTCGAGATAGCCTTGCATCAAGGTCCCAAAGCCTGGCTCGCCCGGCGTTGCGATGTTCGGCGTGCCGGAGGCAGGCGTTTCGAGAAAGAGATTGTCGCCAATCGCTTCAAGGCCCGGCGGATTGATGAAGTTTGCAAGTTCAAGCTGGCCAAGCTGTTGCGGATCGGTTTGGCCCGTCATCGTTGCTTCAACGAGGCCATCGCGCGTGATCTGCACGCTGACAGCTTCGGGCGGCACCGTGATGGAAGGCTCGATCGCATAGCCATCCGTCGTCACCAATTCGCCGTCGGCATTGATCGCGAGATTGCCAGCGCGCGTGTAGGCGGTTTGGCCCGATGGCAGCGTGACCTGCAAGAAGCCCCGGCCATTGATCGCGAGATCATACGGATTGGCGGTTTGCTCCAAACCGCCTTGCTCGGTAATGCGCCCAACCGCGTCAGCCTGCACGCCAACGCCGATCTGAATCCCCAGCGGCAGAATGTTGCCGCTGGCTGAGGACGTCGAACCAGGCCGCTCCATGTTCTGATAGAGCATGTCCTGAAATTCGGCGCGTTGGCGCTTGTAGCCGGTCGTGTTCATGTTCGCGATATTGTGCGAAATGACTTCGACGTTCAGCTGCTGAGCCTGCATGCCGCTGGCGGCGATGGATAGGGCGCGCATGTTTCAGTCCTCTCTTAGCGGCCGAGCCGTTCGATTGCGCGCTGGCGCAATTCGTCCGTGCCGCTGACAATCTTCGCGGCCGATTGATAGGCGCGCGAAATTTCAATGAGACGCGTAAGCTCGATAACGGGCCGCACATTCGAACCTTCGATCGCGCCTTGCACGAGAATGCCTTCGAACGTCCCCGGCGCTTGCCCATTGGCGCGCCACAAATTCTCACCGACTTTCTCGAGAGCGCCCGGCCGCGCGAATGTCGCAACGCCGATGCGGCCAACTTCAACGCCCGCGACCCGCACCGCGCCGTCGCGGCCGATCACCGGCGTCTCGCCTTGCGAGTCGAACGCGATCGCCGATCCGCCGGAATTCAGCACTGGCTGGCCGTCCGACGTTACCAATTGCCCCGCGCCGTTGACGCTGAACGAGCCGTCGCGCGTGTAGAGCGTGCCGCTCGGGCCTTGCACCATGAAGAAGCCTTCGCCCTCGATCGCGACATCGAGCGGATTGCCGGTCATCGCGATCGGCCCTTGGCTCATGTCGCGCATCAGCGCGATGTCACGCACGAAGCGGATGTCGCGCGGGTCTTCTTCGGCGTGCGCGTCGGTGCGGTCGGCTTCATCGAGCACGATGCCATCGGCCTTGAAGCCGCTGGTCGCGATGTTCGCCAGATTGTTGGCTGCGATATCCATGCGCCGTTGAAGGACGCGTTGGGTCTGCAGCCCGATCATCAGAGAATTATCCATGCAAGCGTTAACCGTGCAAAACCGGGGCCACGGTTAATTTCCTTGGTTTTCAAGGCGCGCCGCGCGCCGCGTGGTGAACGTCGCGGGGCTTTTCTGCCTGGCGCCGGCAAGTTTTGCCGAGTGTCCACCAATCCTTAACCAAGCTTTGCGACCTCCTAAGCTTCAAGTTTAAGGACAGGCGGATTCCGCTATGGCGGCCAAACCGAAGAAACCCCCAAAGCCCAAGAAGCCGAAGAAGGGCAAGAAGGGCGAAGCGCCGGAGGCTGCGGCTGATGGCGATGCTGCGCCGCCGGCTGAAGGCGAGCCTGGCGCCGAGGGCGAGGTCGAGGGCGGCAAGAAGAAGCTCTCCGGCAAGAAGCTCATTCTCTTTATCGTGCTGCCCGCGATCCTGGTGCTCGGCGGCGGCGGCGGCGCGGCTTACTTCCTGCTCTTCAAGAACGCGCCGACCGAGCAGGCTGAAGAGCACGGCAAGTCCAAGGGCGGCCATGGCGGCGAGCATGGCGAGGCCGCCGCTGAACCTGTGCCCGGCCCCAACGGCACGATGATCACGCAAGGCGAGGGCGTGGTGTTCGTTGCGCTGCCGGAAATGTTGGTCAACATCACCAATGTCGATGGGCGCCCGGCTTATCTGAAGCTGCGACTCACTTTGGAAGCGCCGGACGATGAAACAGTCGCCGCGCTCACCCCGCAGATTCCGCGCGTCAGCGATCAGTTCAACGGCTTCCTGCGGGAAATGCGGACCGACGACCTTTCCGGCTCGGCGGGCGCGTACCGTTTGCGCCTCGAATTGTTACGCCGGGTCAATCTCGTGATCGCGCCGGCGCAGATCAACGCTGTGCTGATCGAAGAAATGCTGGTGCAATAAAAATGGCCAGCGAACCGGCGGAAGCGGCTGAAAGTTGGAGCGCGGGCGGCGATCTCGATGTCGCCGACCCTGGCGCATCCGCCGAGCGCATTCTCAATCAGGATGAGATCGACAGTCTGCTCGGCTTCGGGCTGGGCGAAGACGATATGGGTCAGCGCACCGGCGTGCGCGCGATCATCAATTCGGCTCTGGTGTCCTATGAACGCCTGCCGATGCTGGAAATCGTGTTCGACCGTCTGGTGCGGCTGATGACGACCAGTTTGCGCAACTTCACGTCGGACAATGTCGAAGTCAGCCTCGATCAGATCAGTTCGATTCGGTTCGGCGATTATCTGAACTCGATCCCGCTGCCGGCGATCATCGCGGTCTTCCGCGCCGAGCAGCTCGATAATTTTGGGCTCGTCACGGTCGATTCCAGTCTCATCTATTCGGTGGTCGATGTTCTGCTGGGCGGCCGCAAGGGCGCGGTGTCCACGCGCGTCGAGGGGCGGCCTTACACCACGATCGAGCGCATGCTGGTCACGCGCATGGTCGAGGTCGTGCTCGCCGACGCCAAGCAGGCCTTCGCGCCGCTCACGGACGTCGATTTCAGCTTGGACCGGATCGAAACCAATCCGCGCTTCGCCGCCATCGCGCGCCCGCCGAACGCAGCGATCGTCGTGAAACTGCGCATCGACATGGAAGATCGCGGCGGGCGCCTTGAGCTGCTCTTGCCGTACGCGACGCTCGAACCGATCCGGAAAATGCTGCTGCAGCAATTCATGGGCGAGAAGTTCGGGCGCGATAATATCTGGGAGGGCCACCTCGCGGGCGAGCTTTGGAATACGAAGCTCGAAGTGCGCGCGGTGCTCGATGAAATCAGCGTGAACCTGCGCAAAGTGCTCGATCTGAAGGTCGGCGATACCTTGATGCTCGACGCGGCGCCGGACGGCGAAGTCACGCTGAAATGCGGCGCGGTGGAATTGTCGCAAGGCAAGGTCGGCCGCATGAACCATGCGCTCGCCGTGCGCATCGAACGCCCGATCTCGCAAGCCGCACGCAGTGCAATCTCGAAAATTGGAGGCGCATCATGAGCCCGATCACGATCATCCTGGAATCGCTTCTCGCAATTATGCTCGGCATTTGCCTCTTCTTCTTCTGGCGGCTCGATCAAAAGCTTGGCCAGTTGCGCAACGGGCAGGACGGCGTCCGCGCCGCCGCCGCCGAACTGGCGCAAGCCACCGCGCAAGCGGAAGCCGCGGTGCGCAGCCTCCGTCTCACAGCCCATGAAGCGGGCCGCGATCTCCAAGCGCGCATCAATGACGCGCGCTCGACCGCCGATCGTCTGGGCCTTGGCGCAGGGCGGGTGCGATCTTCCGCAGAGGTCGGCGCTGCACGAGGGCGCATCTGATGCGCATCGCTTTTCCCAAGCGCGCGGTTTCGGCGCCGAAAGCTGTCCGGCTGATGCCGGCGGTGATGGCGACTGTGGCTGTCGTGATCGGCCTCAAGACCGTCGCGGTCGCGCAGGGGATCAGCGAAACCGAGCATGCCGCGCCCGCCGCCGCGAGCGAAACGGCGGCCTCAACCGCCGCGCCCGAAGCGGCCGCCGCCGCATGCCCAGCGCCGGGCTTTGCCGAGATGGCGGGGCTTTCCCAATCCGAGGTGCAAGTGCTTCAAGCGCTCGGCGCGCGCCGCGAATCGCTCGACGCGCGCGCCACCGAGCTGGAAACCGGCAGCGAGCTGATGACGGCCGCCGAGCGCCGCATCGATGAACGCCTCGCTGAACTCCACGCGCTCGAAGGCACGGTCAACGAATTGCTCGGCCGCCTCGATGAAGCGCAGGAGCAGCGGCTCACATCGCTGGTCGATGTTTACCAGCGCATGCGCGCCAAGGATGCCGCGACCGTGTTCGATGGCCTCGACGATAACGTGCTGGTGCAGGTGGCGAGCCGCATGCGTCAGCAAAATCTGGCCGAGGTGATGGGGCGGATGCAGCCGCAGCGCGCGCGTGCGCTCACGCAGATGCTGGCCGAGCGCTCACGTCCTCCAGTGGACGGCCAGGACTTGCTTAACCGCACCGCCGCCGCGAGCCCCACGGCGCCCCGATAAACCCGCACTTAACCGCGCTGCCGCAAGACTTTGGCAAGGAACGGCCGAATCGGAAGCCGCCGCATCGATGAAGAAGTTACGCAGCAGCCCATTGGTCTTCGCAGCGGCGGCGCTCATTGCAGCGCCGGCGGGCGCCGATCCTGTGCCGCTGAACGTGCCAAGCAATGCAAGCGAAAGCGCGCCCGCGAACGCAGGCCCAAGCGCGACCGTCGCTTTGCCTGCCGCCGCGCCCGCTGAGGCGCCGGCGGAATTGCGCGGACCGAGCGGTCCGCTGCCGACCGATCTCACACTCGCCGCGCCGCCCGCACCGCCGCCGCCGCCGCCGCCGCCACCCGCTGCGCCGCCGCCACCGCCGCCGCCTCCACCACCGCCCCCGCCGCCACCGCCGCCGCGCATGGCGCCTGCGCCCACCGCAACGGTGCGCGTCGGCGTGCAGGAAAATTACACGCGGCTCTCCTTCAGCTTCGCGGGGCCGACGACCGTCACGCCCGTGATGCAAGGCGAGCGGCTTGAACTCCGGTTCTCGCGCGGCGCTGACATCGATGTTTCTGAGCTGCGCTCGGCGCGTCCGCGTTTCGTGCGCGAAGTGCGGCGCTTGAGTGCGGCGGGCCAGCCCGTGCGCATCGCGATCACGCTCGATCCTGGCGTCAGGCAACGCAATTTCGTCGACGGCAATCAAGTCATCGTCGATCTCTTGCCCTCGGAAGACAGCGCCGCGGCCGCGGGCGGCGCACCCGGCGCGGCGCCCGTGCCGCGCGCCGCCGTCAATGGCACCGCCACAGTGCAACTGGTCGAAGAAGCCAACACCACGCGCGTCACGGTGCGCTGGCCGGCGCCGACGCGCGCGGCGGCGTTCCGGCGCGGCGAAGCGATCTGGTTGGTGTTCGACGCCGGCGGGCGCATCGATTTAACCGGCGTTGCGCGCGCTGGGCGGCGTCACCAGGATGTTGAAGTCGTGCAGGGGCAGGGCGTCATTGGCCTGCGCATCCCCGCTGCTCCGGATGTGCAAGTCTCCGCGACCGCCGATGGTTCGGCGTGGTCGTTCTCGCTCGGCGCAAACGCACTCCCGGGCGACGATGCGTCGGTGCGCCGCGAAGTCAGCGCCGGCGGCCTCGGGCGGCTCACCGCCACGTTCGGCCGCGACGGCGTCGTGCGCTGGATCAATGATCCTGAAATCGGTGACCGCATCGCGGTCGCGCTCGTCGGCGGCCCCCGCGATGGGCGTCGATGTGCGCCGCGCGACGTTGGAAGCTGCAATCCTGCCCGCCGCACATGGCGCGGTCGTTGAGCCACGCGCGGACGATGTGACGGCGGTGTTCGAGAACGGCGCGCTGGTTGTGTCGCGCGGCACGGGTCTAATCGCCGCCGCCAACGAACCGGCGACCACCGTAAACCCCAATGCGGCTCTGCTCGAAGCGGCTTTGATCGAAACCCACGACGGCGGCGACACGACCATCTTGTCGAACCGCCAGATCCGCGACCGGCTCGACGATCTGATGCGCCGCGCCGCCGCCGAAGGCGTGCGCGAAGGCGCGCCGGTCGATGCGCGCATGGCGCTGGCGCGTTTCCTGCTGCAAAACGAGCTTGCCGCCGAAGCGCTCGGTGCGCTCCGCGAAGTTGCGATCAACCAGGGCGAACTGGTCGAACTCGATCCAGAATTTCGTCTGATGCGCGGCGCCGCCAATGTGATGCTGGGCCGCGTCCGCGACGCCCAGCCCGATCTCACTGCCTCCGCGCTCGCCAATGACCCCTCCGCGTCGCTCTGGCGTGGGTACGCGGCGGCGCAGAAGCAAGATTGGGCCGAAGCGCGGCGCGAGCTTGAACGCGGCGCGGGCGCGTTGGAGCAGCATCCGCCAAGCTGGCGCGCGCGCTTCCAGCTCGCGCTTGCCAACGCCGCGCTTGAACTGGGCGACCACGCCGCCGCCGAAGCCGCCGCCAGCGCCGCGATGGGGCAGGCCACCTCGCAAACCATGCGTCTTCATGCGCGCCTGGTCGAAGCGCGCGTCACCCAAGCGCGCGGCGACACCGACCGCGCACTGCAATTGCTTGATGAACTCGCGCGTGCGCGGGATGAAGAAGTCGCGGTGCGCGCGACTTTGGAAGCCGTGCGCATCCGCCGCGCCACCGGCGTGATGCGTCCAGTGGATTCGGTCGAAATCCTTGAAGCGCTGCGTTTCCGCTGGCGCGGCGATTCGCTTGAACTGGCCATCGTCAGCACGCTCGGCGAAACCTATTCCGAACTCGGCCGCTGGCGCGAAGCGCTCGGCGCCATGCGTGTCACCGCCGACAAATTTCCCGCCGATCCCGCCGCGCGCCGCTTGCGCCAAGATATGGCGACTTTGTTTGAGCGTCTCTTTCTCGATGGCGAAGCCGATCAGCTGGAACCGATCCAAGCGCTCGGCCTCTTCTACGAATTCAGCGATCTGACGCCCGTCGGCCCCAATGGCGACCGCATCGTGCGCTTGCTTTCGGGGCGCCTGGTCGCGGTCGATCTCCTTGAACAAGCCGCGCAATTGCTGCAGCACCAGGTCGATGAGCGGCTTGAAGGCATCGGCAAGGCGCAAGTCGCGGGCGATCTCGCCGCGATCTATCTCATGGACGGCAAGCCCGAGCGCGCACTGATCGCGCTCAATTCCTCGCGCCAGCCCAACACGCCCGTTCTGCTCACCGCCGAGCGCCGCATCCTCGAAGCGCGCGCTTTGCTGGGCCTCGGCCGCCTCGATCATGCCGTTGAACTCGTGGAGCGCGATCGCAGCGAAGAAGCGCAGCGCGTGCGCGCGGAGGCGGCGTGGCGCGCGCGCGACTGGCAGCGTGCGGGTGCGGAATTGCGCGCGCTGGTCGCGATGCGCGATCGCTCGACGCCGCTCGATGAGAGCGGACGCCAAGCCGTGCTCCGCGCCGGCATCGCTCTCACGCTCGCCGGCGATGAAGCGGGCGTGCGCACGCTCTACCGCGATCACGCGGGCGATCTGGCCGGCACGCCGGAAGCTGATGCGTTTGAGGTCGTGGCGTCCGGCATCAATGCCGAAGGCTCAGCGATCCGCGATCTCGCGCGCATCGTTGCGCGCACCGATCTGCTCGACCGCTTTATGCAGAACATCCGTTCGCGCATGACGGCCGAAGCGCCGCCCGCGCCCACAGCGCCAGGCGCGCCCGCGCCGACGCCAGCGCCCGCAACGCCGCCGCCCGCCGCGACACCCGCGCAGCCGCAACGCCAAACGCCCGCGCCCGCCGCGCCCCCGAGCGCCTAACGCTTGGACCGCCGGCTTCTAGCCGGCGCGGCAATTGCCGGCTAGAAGCCGGCGGGCCCGACTATGATCTCCGTCATCATCCCCACGCTCAACAGCGCGCCCTATCTTGCGCGCACGCTCGCGCCTTTGATCGCGGGCGTCGCGCAAGGCGTGGTGCGCGAAGCCATCATCGTCGATGCGGGATCGAGCGACGATACGATCGAGATCGCCGAAGCTGCCGGCTGCGACATCGTGAAAAGCGGTCCAGGCCGCGCGCGTCAACTTATCGTCGGCGCCAATGCCGCGCGCGGGGAGTGGCTGCTCTTCCTGCATGCCGATACTTCGCTCGCGCCCGGCTGGGTCGAAGAAGCGCAGCGCTTCATGAGCCGCCCCGGCGCACAATCGCGCGCCGCCGCGTTTCGTTTCGCGCTCGACGACGACAGCGCGGAAGCGCAGCGCGTCGTCTCATGGACGCGCTTTCGCGGCGGCGTTTTGAAACTGCCATGCGGTGAGCAGGGCATGCTGATTTCGCGCCGGCTCTACGACATGCTCGGCGGCTATCACCAGATGGAGGCGCTTGAAGACATAGATCTCGCGCGCCGCATCGGGCCGAAGCGGATCGTGTTTTTGGAAACGGACGCGATCAGCAGCGCCGAGCGGTTTCAGCAAGAAGGCTATGCGCGGCGTGCGTGGAGCGACTTCGTGCGGATCGCGCGCTATCGGATGGGTGGGGGCTAAGGGCTTCACTCACACCCATTCCCGGACGAATGCGCAGCATTCAGTCCGGGACCCATAAACTCGAACCGATCGTGATTATGGGTCCCGGACTTCGCCTCGCGAATCCGGGAATGGGTGGATAGTTATTGCGCGGTGTTCGAAGCCACCAATTGCACATCCAGCGGCTGATACGCCGCCGCTTGTCCGCCCGCGAGACGATCCATCTCCGGCGTCGGCTGGCCAAAGCTCTTGCGGCAGAGCGCCATGTGCGAGAGCGCGCGTTCGGCGTAGTCGCGGCTTTCCAAGCGCGACATCGTCTCCAGCACCATCAGCGGATCGCTTGAATCAGGTTGCGTCTCCAGCCAGCGCCGAAGCCAGCCGGGGCCGCCATTATACGCGGCGAACACGCGGCCGAGATCGCCGTCATTGTGAAACTGGTCCATCAGCCAGCGCACATAAGATTGCCCGAGCCGCATATTGAGGCCGGGCTCGAACAGTTGTGACGGGTTGCGGCGAAAGCCCTTGCTGCGATCCATGTCGTTGGCGGTTGAGGGGAGAAGCTGCATCAGCCCGCGCGCGTTCGAAACACTGACGGCGCTTGGGTTGTAATAGCTCTCCTGCCGCACGATCGCGTAGAGCAGCGCGCGGTCGAGCGTGAAGCCGTCTTCGGGAATGAATGTCGTCGCGGGGCAGAAGCCGGACGCGAGCTCTGGTCCGCCATACTCAGCCGCGCGCAATTGCGCGCTCGGCGCCCGGAGCGCCACGGCGAGCGCGAGATAAGTGCGGTCTTCGCTGGGATCGAGATCGCCGTGCAGCCGGCGCAGCTCACCCTCGACTTCCGAGAGCCGGCCCAATTGCGCGAGCGCCGCGGCGCGCCGCGCGCCTTCATGGCGTGTGAGAAACGTTTGCGCTTCTGCGGCGTCGAGTTCGGGCGGCGTGAATTCGAGCGCACTGTCGCGGCCGAGCTGTGCTTCCGCGAGCTGGCCGTAGAAAGTCCAAGGCCGCGCCGCCGCTTGTTCGAGGTGGAGCACGACGCCTTCATGTTCGCCAGTCGCCAAACGCGCGCGCGCCGCCCAGTAGTGCGCGGCGGCGCCGGCCCAGCCGCCGTGATTGGGCCAGGCGGCGGAAAGCTCGAAATGGCGCACTGCTTCGGCGTAGTCGTGATCGCGATACGCCAGGATGCCCAGCCACCACTCAGCCTGCCCAGAACGCGGGCCGGTCGCGGCCTCGAACGCCAAAGCGCGCGCCCCTTCGATATTGCCTTCGCCAACCCGTTCGCCGATGCGCGCGATGGCGACACGCGCGGCCGCGCTATCGCCGACGGGCGAGGGCGCTGTGCCTGGCAGCACGCGAATGCCAGCGCGATCGGGCTCCGGCGGCGCGGGGCCACGGCGGCGCCCACGGCCGCGGATCGCATTGGCGCGTTCGTACACCGCGCCCGCGAGGCCATAATCTTCGTAGCGCGTCAGCCACTGATTGAGTTCAGCGCGGCTCGGGCGATAGGCGCGTGACAGCAGCATGCGCCCGCGCACCACGCCGACGAGAGATTCGTCCTCCACGCCATCGAGCGCACGCGTCACGCCGCGCCAATTGTGCTCTTCGATCGCGTTGAAGGCGGCGCGGTAGGCGCGCTCGTCATGCTCGGAAAGAGCGACGACATTTGGTTCGGCGGCGGCCGGGCTCGCGGCGGCGACGCAAAGGGCGGCAATGGCGAAGCGGTGCAGCGTCATTGAATTCCCAAGTCTTAAGAGCGGTTAAGGACGCGGCGCCCGCGCCACCCCCAATTCGTCCAGCCAAGCATCAAGCGCGAGGAGATCGCCCCACGCCTGCCGCTTCTCCTGCGGCCGGCGCAGCAGATATGACGGGTGAAGCATGACCATCGCGTTGACGGGTGGAAGTTCCATCCCCTCGCGCGTGTAGGCGAGCCGCCGGCCCCGCATTTTGCCGACCGTTTCATCACGTTTGAGCATGGCTTGCGCTGCGGCCCCGCCCGCGAGGATCACGAGGTCGGGTTTAGCGAGCGCGACCAGCCGCTCCGCGAACGGGAGGCATGAGGCGATCTCGCCCTGCGTGGGCGGGCGATCGCCGGGTGGGCGCCAGAAAATCGTGTTGGAGATCAAAAGATTGGAACGCCGGTCGAGCCCGATGACGGCCAGCATCCGGTCCAGCAATTGCCCTGGCCGCCCGACGAACGGCTTGCCCTGCTCGTCCTCTTCCTTGCCAGGCGCCTCGCCCAGCAGCAGGACGCGGGCACCCTCGACACCGTCCGCGAAAACGGTAGTGCGGGCAGTGCTCTTCAGCCCGCAGCCCTCGAACGCCTCCACGGCCGCACCGAGTTGGGCGATTGAACTAGCCGCCGCTGCTGCGGCTTTCGCGGCATCTAAGGGCGCTTGGACCGCCGGCGCTCTCGCCGGCCTTCGTGCTGCCGGCGAGGGCGCCGGCGGTCCAGATTTGGCCGGCGCCGCCGCGTAAACCGCCTCCGCTTCGTCCATATCCACGCCCGCCGCGCGCCAAAAAGCGAGCAGGGCGCGGGCGGCTTGGGCTTGTGAAACGTCAGGACTCATCGTGACACACAGTCTGCGCGCATTCGCCCGGCCTTGCACGAGGCGGCGTGTGCTTCGATAAATCCGCGCTGGAAGGTAGGGTTGTGATGGCCGTCGAAGAGATCGCGCGCGACGTGATGGAATACGACGTGCTGATCGTGGGCGCGGGGCCGGCGGGCCTCGCCGCCGCGATCCGCCTGAAACAGATATCCCCAGAGCTTTCCGTCGCGGTGCTGGAGAAGGGCTCGGAAGTCGGCGCGCACATTTTGTCCGGCGCCGTGATCGACCCGATCGCGCTCAACGAACTCATTCCGGACTGGAAGACCAAAGGCGCCCCGATCACCACGCCGGTGACGGAGGACGTTTTCCTGCTGATGGGCCCGGCGGGTTCGTTGCCGCTGCCGAGCTTCATGATGCCGCCGCTGATGAGCAATCACGGCAATTACATCGTCTCGCTTGGCGCGGTGTGCAAATGGCTGGCGAGCGAAGCCGAAGCGCTCGGCGTCGAGATCTATCCGGGCTTTCCCGCGGCGGCTTTGGTGTTCAGCGACAACGGCGCCGTCAAAGGCGTGCTGGTCGGCGATTTCGGCATCGACCGCGAGGGCCATCACAAGCCGGGCGTCTATACGCCGGGCATCGAAATCCACGCGAAATACACCTTGTTTGGCGAAGGCGCGCGCGGTTCGCTTTCGAAAATTCTGCAAAGCCGCTTCGATCTCTGCGCCAAAAGCGGGCCGCAGAAATACGGCATTGGCATCAAGGAAGTGTGGGAAGTCGCCGCCGACAAGCACAAGCCGGGCCGCGTGCAGCACAGTTTCGGCTGGCCACTCGACGACAAAACCGGCGGCGGCTCGTTCCTCTATCATTATGGCGAGCGCCTCGTTTCGATCGGCTACGTCATTCATCTCGGCTACAAGAATCCGTACATCGCTCCGTTCGAGGAATTCCAGCGCTTCAAGCAGCATCCGGCCATCCGTCCTGTGCTCGAAGGCGGCAAGCGTCTCTCTTATGGCGCACGCGCGATCACCGAGGGCGGCCTTCAATCGGTCCCCAAGCTCACGTTTCCCGGCGGCGCGCTGATCGGCTGCGCGGCGGGCTTCATCAATTTGCCGCGCATCAAGGGCAGCCACAATGCGATGAAGACCGGCATGCTCGCCGCCGAAGCCGCCGCCGCGGCTGTCGCGGCCGGGCGCCAGCACGACGAACTCGACGCCTACGAAACCGGCTGGCGCGCCAGCCACGTCTATCGCGACCTAAAGCGCGTGCGGAATGTGAAGCCGCTCTGGTCGCGCTTCGGGACATTCCTGGGCGTGGTGCTCGGCGGGTTCGATATGTGGACCACGACGCTGTTCGGCGGCGGCTCGCTCTTCGGCACGCTGAAGCACGGCAAGTCCGACGCCGCCGCCACCGACAAAGCCGCCAAGCACAAAAAGATCGCCTACCCCAAACCCGATGGGGTCATTTCCTTCGACAAGCTAAGCTCGGTCTATCTGTCGAACACCAATCACGAGGAGGATCAGCCGGTTCACCTTGTCCTGACCGACCCATCCATCCCGATCCGCGTGAACCTTCCTGAATACGCCGAGCCAGCGACACGATATTGCCCTGCCGGCGTGTATGAGGTGCTTTATGACGAGCAGGGCGCCAATCCACGCTTCCAAATCAACGCCCAAAACTGCGTTCACTGCAAAACATGCGACATCAAGGACCCGAGCCAGAATATAACCTGGGTGACCCCCGAAGGCGGGGGCGGGCCCAATTACCCGAATATGTGAGGCCGCCGGCGCGTAAGGTTCGCGCGGCCATGACAGGAAAGGCGCCTGAATGATCGAGATCCGTGCCGCTCTGCTGGCCGCCAGCATGGCCGCCGCCGGTTGCGTGAGCGTCGCCTACGCCGCGAGCGAGCGGGCGAGCGTTCAGCCCGTCGTGATGGATCAAGAGCCGAGCCCGGCTTTGCGCGTCACCTCGCCGCCCGGCGCCGATCCCGCACGCACTTACGAAGAGCCCAAGCAGGCGCTGCTCGAAGCCGATCTCGACTATCTGGTGCGTGAAGCGCATCGCGCCGTCGCGCGCGGCGACGAAGAATCGATCTGGCGCGTGCTTCTGTTCGCCGACGATGTCACCGCTGGCCGCAACAGCGATGCGCGCTCCGTGCTGGAAGGTGCGCCCGGCGGCCTGCGCGGCGGCATCGCCGATATCCTCGAACCTTTCCTGCTCGCCTCCGAAGGCCAAGTCGATCGCGGCGTCGAACGCGTCGATCAGGGCGGCAATGATCTGCCCGCGCCGCTGCCGGATGTGGCGCGCGCGCTGCTGTTTGAATCGGCTGGACGCTTGAACGAAGCCGCCGCGGTTTATTCGCAAATGGAGGAGGGTCTCGATCTTACGCCGCCCCCGCAACGCGAGCCGACCAATCTCGAAGAATTCCAGCGCTCGCTGAACGCGGGCCGCATCACGCACGCGATTTATCGCGCCGCGCTCGTGCAGCATCGCCTTGGCCATGCCGCCGAAGCGCGCCGGCTCTATGGCATCGTCACGCAATTTGCGCCGCGCTCGGCCGATGTCGAACGCAATCTCGCGCGGCTCGATCGCGGCGAACAGCCTCTGGAGCCGCCGCTCGACGCCAAGAGCGCGACCGGCCGCTGGTTGCTCTTTGTCTCGGAATTCCTGACCCAGAGCGAAAATCTCTCGCAAGCAATGGCGCGCGCCGATCCAGAGCCGGGTCTTTCCTCCGCGTCTGGTGCGCTCTTCCTGCAACTCGGCATCGTGCTCGATCCTGGCGCCAATGATTGGCGTCTCTACGCGGCCAATGAATTGGTCGACGCCGGCGGCCTCGACGGCGCCGAGCGCATCATCGCGCAAATGCCCGCCGACAGCGTGTTCGCCGCCGACGCCGAAATCGTCCGCGCCGCGATCGCGCTGGAGCGCAAGGACGATGCCGCGGCCGTCGCCGCCGCCGAACGCGCGCTCGCGACCGGCGCCGATCGCTGGTCGGTCGTTGCATCCGCCGGCGATATCTATCGCTCGGTCGGCCCGCGTGCCCGAAGCCATCTCCGCCTTCGACCGCGCACTCACCATGGTGGAAACACCGAAGGACCGCGCCGACATTCTCGGTTGGCGCGCTTATGCGCACCGCTATTCCGGCGATGTCTCCGCCGCATCCGCCGACATGCGCCAAGCGCTCGAACTCGATCCCAGCGACGACACCAAGATGCTCTATGTGTCGATCCTGATGGACGATCCGCGCGGCTGGCAGGACGGCATCCGCGTCGCGCGCGAAATGTTCGCCTCGCAACCTGACTCGGTGCTGCGCCTCAACGCCCTCGGCTACGCGCTCATCCAACGGCCGGAAGGATTGGAGGAGGGCTATCGCCTCCTGTGGCGCGGCTTCAATTTCAGCCAGAGCGATTACGCCGTGATCGATAGCCTGGGCTGGGCCTATTATCAGTATGGCGCGTTCGATCAGGCGCGCGCCTTGATCGAACGGGCGCGCGATCTTTCGGAAAACGATCCGAATGCCGAAGTGCTCGACCATCTGGGCGATATCTATTGGCGCCTCAACCGCCGCGAAGATGCGCGCGCCGTTTGGCAAAACGCACTCGATGCGCGCCCCGATGCGCTCCGGCGCCGCGATCTCACCCAAAAGCTTGCGTCCGGCCTCACCACGCCCGCGCCGCGCACGCGCACCTTGCCGCAAGTAACCTTGCCGACTGGCCCTGCTGAGCGGGGCGATCTGTGAGCGCGCAGTCTTTGCGCCTTGCACTCGTCCTCGCCGCAACGCTCAGCGCCGCTAGCTGCGCCAGCGGCGTGTCGATCGCCGAACCGCCCGCCTCGGAAGCTTACGCGAATTTCCTGGTGGGCCGGCTCGCCGATCTTCAAGAAGATCACGGCGCGGCGTCCGATCGCTATTACCAAGCGTTGCAACGCTCGCCCCGCCGATCCCGAGCTTTTGGAAGGCGCGGTTGCTTCCGCGCTCGCGGTTGGCGACGTCGAGCGCGCGCGCGCCGTGGCGCAAATGGCGGCGAGCCATCGTGTCAGCGCGCCGCACGCGGACCTCGTCCGCGCCGTCGATGCGCTCGCCGCGGGCCGCTACCGCCAGGCGCGCGATCATTTGGCGCGGGTGCGCGGCGGCGCGGCCGACGCCTTGGTTGAACGCATTCTATTGAACTGGACGCGCACCGCCGAGGGCCGCGTCGACGATGTGGTCTCCGATGTCAGCGCCGCCGACGCCGCGCGGCCCTATGCTGGCCTCTTCGCGTTTCAGCGCGCCATGGCGTTCGATTTTGCTGGCCGCACCGATGAAGCGCGCTTGGCTTACGATGTTGCCGAAGAGGGCGGGCTCTGGATTCCGCCCGCGATCGACCGCCACGCCGATTTCCTCGCGCGCAATGGTCAGCGCGATGAAGCGCTCGAACTCATCCGTCGCCGCGATGGCCGCCAAGGCAATGCCGCGCTGCTCGCCGCAATAACGCGCATCGAGGCAGGCCAAGCGATCGGCGAGCCGCTGACGCCCGCGCGCGGCGCGGCGATCGGGCTCTACGGCCTCGGCACAATCTTCATCCAAGAGTCCGCATCGGCGGACGGCCTAACTGCGCTCACGCTCGCGACCATGCTCGATCCGCGTCTCGACGCCGCGCGCCTCGCTTTCGCCGAAGCGCAAGTCAATCTCGGCCACACCGGCGCCGCGCGCGCCGCGCTCGCCGACATCCCCGCGCAATCGGTTTATTCCGCCAGCGCCAAGGCGATGGAATCGTGGGTGCTGCTGCAAGAGGATCGCGGTGATGACGCGGTCGCCTCCGCGCGCGCCAGTGTGGAAGAAGGCGGCGGCGTCCGCGCCGAGCGCGCGCTCGCGGACATTTACCGCAATCTCGAACGCTATGGCGAAGCCGAGCCGATCTATTCGCGCCTGATCGAAACCCAGCCCGCCGAATGGCGGCTCTATTTCTCGCGCGGCGTCGCCCGCGAACGCCTGCAGCGCTGGTCAGAAGCGGAAGCGGACTTCCGCCGCGCGCTTGAGCTTTCTCCCGATCAGCCGGACGTCTTGAACTATCTCGGATACACGCTTGTCGATCGCGGCGAGCGTTTGGACGAAGCGCTCGCGCTGATCCAACGCGCGGTCGATATCCGCCCCATGTCCGGCGCCATCATCGACAGCCTGGGCTGGGCTTATTATCGGCGCGGCGAATTCGAGCGGGGCGGCTGAAGTGCTGGAACGCGCCGTCGAACTCGAACCCGCCGACGCGTTGCTCAACGATCACCTGGGCGACGCCTATTGGCGCGTCGATCGCCGCATCGAGGCGCGCTTTCAGTGGCAGCGCGCGCTTTCGTTGCAACCTGGCCCGTCCGATCAGGCGCTGATCGAAACCAAGCTCGAAAACGGCCTGCCGGCTCTGCCGCGGACGCGCTCGGCGACGCGATGAGCGTGCGCGTCTTCGCCCCGGCGAAGATCAATCTGACTCTGGAGGTCGGCGGCCCGCGCGCAGACGGACGCCATCCGCTGCAAAGCGTGGTGATGTTCGCCGATGTGGGCGACTGATCGAGGCGGAGGCGATCCCGACTCCGCCGTCATGTTCTCCATCCACGGGCCGTTCTCATCCGAACTACACGGACAACCAACGAACTTGGTGCTCGACGCGATCGGGGGTCATGCAGCGCGCCGCGCCGGCCGCGCTTGGCGCGCGCGTCACGCTGGAGAAGCATCTGCCCATTGCGTCGGGCGTGGGCGGGGGATCAACCGACGCAGCCGCGACGCTGAAGGCGCTGCGGGATTTGTGGAAAATCAAACTCGGCGACGATGCGCTTGCGTCCATGGCGCATGAGCTGGGCGCCGATGTGCCCGCATGCGTCGCTGCGCGCACAGCGTGGATGACGGGAGCCGGCGAAACCTTCGCGCCGATCTCGCGTACACCGCTTCATGCAGTGCTGGTCAATCCGCTGAAGCCCTTATCGACCGCCGCGGTCTATCGCGAATTTGACCGCATGGCGCTCGGCGACGGCTTCCGCGGACGGGCGCCGCCGCAATGGACCAGCTTTGACGAGGCAAAGGCGGCGATCGCGGCCATCGGCAACGATCTCCTGGCCCCCGCGGTTTCGCTCATGCCCGACATCGCAACCATGGCGGAAACACTGCGCGCCGATCCGCGCGCGACATATGTCGGCCTCTCCGGCAGCGGCGCGACGATGTTCGCGCTCACCGCCGGCCGTGCGGAAGGTGTCGCCCTAGCGCAGTCTCTCCAAGCCCGCGCCCCGCACTGGTGGGTCCGTCCCACGACGCTGGGTTGACGCGCGCCGCCTGGATCGGTAGCGGCAAGGCGCGAGGCGCACCCGCGCGCTCTGCCCGTGAGGTGCGCGCTTGTTGATTGATTTTGCTGTGGGCGTCGTGCTTTCGGCGATCGTCAGCTTGGCCGCGTGCCGCGTCCTGATCGCGGCGGGCTTGTGGGATCTGCCCACGCTCGCGCGCAAGCTCCACGAGCATCCGACGCCCACCGCCGGCGGGCTTGGCGTTGGCGTGGGCGTCGGCATCGGCCTTCTCGCGCTCACGATGCTGCCGCTCGGCGAATGGCGCGAAGCGCTGGGGGCCCGACCAACTTCGCCGTCTCGCCTGGTGCGCGGGCGCGGCGTATTGCTTCCTGCTGATCGGCTTCATCGACGACACCTTCGCGCTCGGGCCGCGCGCGAAATTCGCGGTGTTCGTGGTGGCGTCCGTGGGCGCCGTGCTCGCCGCGGGCGTCGCCGAAACACTCCCGATCGGCGGCGGCATCGTGCTCGAGTTCGGATTCTGGATCGGGCTTGGCGGCTCGATGCTTTGGGTGTTCACGCTGGTCAATTGCGTGAACTTCATGGACGGCGCCAACGGCCTCTCCATGGGCTCGACCGCGATCGGCCTCGCAGCGCTCGGGGCCACCTCGCTCGCGGCCGGCGCTACCGACGCCGCCGTGTTGGCCTTCTGCGGCGCGGGCGCGCTGGCGGGGTTCCTGGTGTGGAATTTTCCCAAGGGACGCTTGTTTGCGGGCGATTCCGGCGCGCTGTTCGCCGGCGCACTCGCCGCGACTGCATCATTGATGGCGATCGAGGAGGGCGGCATCTCGCCTTTCATCCCGCCGATTTTGTTCTTCCCACTGCTCGCCGACGCCTTGCTCACGCTTGCATGGCGCGCCTCCAAGAAGCGCGACCTGCTCGATGGCCACGCCGAGCACATCTACCAGATCGGCCTCCGCTCCAAGCTGAAGCATTCACAAGTCTCCGTCGCCTATTGGGTGGTGACAGCCATTGCGGCGCGCTCGGCTTCATCGCGTCCGAAGCATGGCGCGGCGCGATTGCGCTGGAGGATCAAGCGGGCGCGATGACACTTGCGCCGGCCTCGTTCGCGCCGGTGATCGCGTTTGGATTTCTGGTGGTGCTGGCGCTGATGATCTCAGGCGCGACGCGCAAATATGCCGCGGCGCGCGGCATGGACTAAGTCTGACCCACTAACCTCAGTCATTCCGGGCGAGCGGAGCGAGACCCGGAATCCAGGGATCGTAGCGCTGTGTGTTTGCCCTGGGTTCCGGGTTCAGCTTCGCTGCCCGGAATGACTGAGAGTCAGTAAACCCGCTCGACCACAAAGCTCGCGAGATCAGAAAGCGCATCGCGGTAAGCGTTTGCCGGCAGCTGCGTCAGCGCGTCGCTCGCGCGCGCCGCGTGCTCGCGCGCCGCTTGCAGCGTCTTCGCGATCGCATCGCGGCGCCGGATCAGCGCGACTGCGCGGTGGAAATCGTCGTCCTGCCGGTCGCCGCTCATCACGCGCCGCCAGAACGCGCGCTCGCTCTCATCGCCGGTATCCCGCGCGAACACGACCGGCAGCGTGACTTTGCCTTCGCGGAAATCGTCGCCGACATTCTTGCCCATGGTGGCGGTGAGGCCGCCATAATCGAGCGCATCGTCCACCAGCTGAAACGCCAGCCCGAGCTCGCGGCCATACGTCTCCAGCGCATCGGCTTCCCAGCCCGGCCGACCAGCCGCAACCGCGCCCGCTCGCGCCGCTGCCGCGAACAAAGCCGCCGTCTTCGCGCCGACGATCTGCATGTAACGCTCGCGCGTCGTGTCGGCGTCATTGGCCGCCGCGAGCTGCATCACTTCGCCCTCGGCGATCACGCTCGCCGCGCGCGCCAGGATGTCGAGCACCATGATGTCGCCGGTCTCGACCATGAGATTGAACGAGCGCGCGAACAGGAAATCGCCGACGAGAACGCTCGACGCATTGCCCCAGACGCGGTTGGCCGAAGCCTTGCCGCGCCGCATGCCGCTTTCGTCGACCACATCGTCATGCAGCAAGGTCGCGGAATGGATGAACTCCACTGCCGCCGCCAACTTGCGCGGCCCATCGCCGCCGCCGCCGAGCAGGCGCGTCGAAGCCAAAGTCACGAGCGGGCGAATGCGCTTGCCGCCGGCGTCGATCAGGTGCGCGGCGAGATTGGGAATGACGCCCACGGGGCTTGTCATATGCGCGTGGATCAGCGCGTCGACCGCCGCCAAATCCTCGTGCAAAAGCGTCGCAAGCCGATCGATCGCGTTCGGCGCGCCTTCAGTCCGGATATGGGTTTTTCCCAAAGCCGGGCCCACCGGCGCCTCCGCTTGTTTTTTGTACTATTGAGACGATGGTGGCGGGGGCGGCGCCGGTCAAGCCGCAAAGGGTCGCAGGGTTGGCCGCTATGGACGTCACGGAAGACCGGATTTTGGGCGCCCGTTTAATGCTCCGCCAGCCCGCCCATGGTTACCGCATCAATGCCGATACAATGCTGCTCGCGGCCGCCGTTTCCGCGGAACCGGGCATGTCTCTGATGGAAGCTGGCTGCGGTGTGGGCGGGGCGGCTTTGGCGGTCGCGAAACGCGCGCCGGGCGTGCGCGTGCTGGGTGTTGAGCGCGATCCCGCGATGGCCGCGCTGGCGCGCGAAAACGTGATCGCGAACGGTCTCGCGGAACAAGTGAGCGTGGAGCTGGGAGACGCGCTCGCACGCAGCTGGGGCGTGTTCGATGGCGTCTTTTTCAACCCGCCTTTCGACCTTGAAGGCGAGGGACGCGCGCCCGCCGAAACGCGCCGCGCCGCACACATTGCCGAAGAGACAATCGACGCCTGGATCGCCGCGCTGTCCGATCGCCTGAAGGGCGGCGCGGCGCTGACCCTGATCCATCGCGCCAGCAAGCTCTCAGAGATACTCGCGGCTCTCGAGGGCCGGCTGGGCGGTGTGGATATCTTCCCGATCCGTCCCTTCGCGGACGAACCGGCCAAGCGCGTCATCGTCCGCGCCCGGAAGGGCTCGCGCGCGCCGCTCCGGCTGTTGAAGGGGCTCGACCTCCACGACCGCTCCGGCGCCAAGCACACGCCCGAAGCGGAGGCGATCCTGCGCGGGGATGCGTTGATCGGCTGGGGCTGAATTGACTCTCCCCGCCGGCGAACGCAGGTTCGCCGCAACGGAAGCGGCTGACGCGAGTCACCCGGTCCCGGCCAGACAAGCGAACCCCGTGGGAGAGAGCGGCGCAACAATAGCCGCCCCCGAAGGAGCAACCGCCCCGGAAACTCTCAGGGAACCGGACCGCGGGGGGATGAACACGCTGGAGAGAGCGTTGCTTCACTTGGACCGCCGGCTCTAGCCGGCAGCTGCCGCCTGGAAGGCGGCGGTCCGAAGCAACGCCGCCGACGGAAAAAGCGAGCCCCCTCGTGGTTCTTGGGGGACTCGTGAATCTCTCAGGCGCCAGGACAGCGGGGGCCGCGTGCGGAGCCGTAAGGATTCCGCAAGCGCCCAATCCTCGCATCTGGAATGCCGCCATGGCCGAAGCCGCCGATCTTAAGAAGCTGCCGCTCGACGCTCTCTGGCGCGCGCGCACCTCGAAGTTCGGCGACTTCGCGGGCTACGACATGCCACTGCAATTTGAAGGCCTGATGCAAGAGCACGCCTGGACGCGCACGCATGCGGGCCTGTTCGATGTGTCGCACATGGGGCCGTGCTTCTTTGCGCTGCCGAAGGGCCACGGGCTTGTCGGCGATGAAGCGCACAAGGCGGTCGCCGCTCTGATCGAACGCCTCGTGCCGGCGGACATCCAGGGCCTGAAACCAGGACAGGTCCGCTACACCACGCTCATGAACGCCGAAGGCGGCGTGCTCGACGATCTGATGATCGCGCGCCCCGCCGAGCCGGGCGCCGCGGGCGATCTTTACATCGTCGTCAATGCCGGCTGCAAAATCCAAGACTGGGCGCTGATCGAAGCGGCGACGAAAGGCGAAGCAAACTTGGTGCGCGCCGATGATCGCTGTCTGCTCGCGCTGCAGGGGCCGGGCGCTGTCGCTGCGGCGGTGGCGGTGATCGATCCTAAGCTTGCCGAGATGAGCTTCATGCAGGTCGCGCGCTACGACGCGTTCGGCCGCCTCACCATCACGCGCTCGGGTTATACCGGCGAAGACGGCTACGAAATCCTCGTCCGCGCCGAACAAGCGACGGCCTTGGCCGAAGCATTGCTCGCGCATCCAGAAGTGAAACCCATCGGCCTCGGCGCACGCGATTCACTCCGCCTCGAAGCCGGCCTTTGCCTCTACGGCCACGAGCTCGACACCACTACATCGCCGATCGAAGCCGATCTCGCCTGGACCATCCAAAAGCGCCGCCGCGAAGCCGCCGATTTTCCTGGCGCCGCGCGCGTGCTGGGCGAACTCAAGAACGGCGCATCGCGCAAACGCGTCGGCATCCGCCCGAAAGATCGCGCGCCCGCGCGCGATGGCGTCGAGATTCAAAAGGACGGCCGGAAGATTGGCGTCGTCACCAGTGGCGGCTTTTCGCCGACGCTGAACGCGCCGATCTCCATCGGTTATGTCGAAACACAATTCGCAGACGTGGGCACGTCGATCGATCTCATCGTGCGCGGCCAGCCGCGCGCTGCGGAGATCGTCGCGCTGCCCTTCGTTCCGCATCGCTATCATCGCAGGGGGTGAACCAATGAGCACGCGCTACACCGAAGATCACGAATGGGTGCGGATGGAAGGTGACGTCGCCGTAGTGGGCGTCTCGGTCTACGCCGCCGAGCAATTGGGCGACGTGGTCTATGTCGAACTCCCCGCCGTCGGCGTGAAATTCGCCAAGGGCAAGGACATGGCCGTCGTCGAAAGCGCCAAGACCGCGTCCGACGTGTATGCGCCGATCAGCGGCGAAATCGTCGCTATCAACACGGCGCTCGCGACAGCGCCAGAAACCGTGAATGCGGGCGCCGAGGGCGTCGGCTGGTTCGTGAAGATCAAGCCGGACAATGCGGCCGAACTCGACGCGCTGATGGATACGGGCGCGTATGCGGCGTTCGTGAAGGGCTTGGAATGAACGGCGCAGGATTAAGCGACTCCTTCCCCCCTTGCGGGGGAAGGATGGGATGGGGGGTGCATGCGCCGCTCTTCTGCAAACGCACCGCCGTCACCCCACCCCCACCTCCATCTCCTCCCCGCAAGGGGGAGGAGAGTCATTCAATTTTGCACACTCGGAGCGTTGATCCGTGCGTTACCTCCCACTCACCGACACCGACCGCCGCGACATGCTCGCCTTCATCGGCGCCAAATCAATCGATGATCTCTACGCCGACGTGCCCAAGTCCGCGCTGCTGAAAAAGCCGGTCGATCTGCCCAAAGCCCAAGGCGAAATCGAAGTGACGCGCCATATGCAGCGCCTCGCCGAGAAGAACACGCCCGCCGGCCGCACCGCGTTCTTCCTCGGCGCCGGCGCTTATCGCCATCACGTGCCCGCGAGCGTCGATCACCTGATCCAGCGCAGCGAGTTTCTCACCTCCTACACGCCGTACCAGCCCGAAATCGCGCAGGGCACGCTGCAAGCGCTCTACGAATTCCAAACCCAAGTCGCGATGTTGACCGGCATGGAGATCGCCAACGCCTCCATGTACGATGGCTCCACCGCCTGCGCGGAAGCGGCGATGATGGCGGCGCGCGTCACCAAGCGTAACCGCATCGTGTTTTCGGGCGGCGTCCATCCGCACTATCTCGAAACCGCTCGGACGGCCTGCGAAGCGCTCGGCCTCGAAATCGTCACCGCGCCCGCCGCGATTGATGACGAGAAGGCGGTGCTAGGCCTGCTCGACGATCAAACCGCCGCCGTGATCGTGCAATCGCCCAATGTGTTCGGCACGATCACCGATCTTTCGCCGATCGCGGACGCCGCGCACGCCAAGGGCGCTTTGATGGTGGCGACCTTCACCGAAGCCGTCTCGCTCGGCCTCATCGAACCGCCCGGCGCGATGGGCGCGGACATCGTTTGCGGCGAAGGCCAATCGATCGGCAATGCGCTGAACTTCGGCGGGCCGTATGTCGGCCTCTTCGCGACGCGCGAAAAATTCATCCGCCAGATGCCGGGCCGCGTCTGCGGCGAAACCGTCGACGCCGACGGCAAGCGCGGCTTCGTGCTCACGCTCTCGACGCGCGAACAACATATCCGCCGCGAAAAAGCGACCAGCAATATCTGCACCAATTCCGGCCTCTGCCAGCTCGCCTTCACCATCCACATGACGCTTCTCGGCGAAGCTGGCCTCACGCGCCTCGCGCAGCTCAATCACGAGAAGGCCATCGCGCTAGCCGATGCGCTCGCGAAAGTCCCCGGGGTCGAGGTGTTGACCAAGCGCTTCTTCAACGAAATCGCCGTCCGCGTGCCGACCAACGCTTGGACGCTGGTCGACAAGCTCGCCACGCAAGGCGTCATCGCTGGCGTCGCCATGCAGCGTCTCGATCCCGACGCTGGCATGGACGACGTCCTGATCGCCTGCGCGACAGAAATGAACACCGATGAAGACATCGCGCTCTTCGCCAAAGCGCTGAAGGAGGCGCTCCAATGAACACCGAAACCACATCCGGCAATCGCGGGCTTCTGCAAGCCGAAGCGCTCATCTTCGAAGTTGGCCACGCGGAATCGACGGGCGTTGATCTGCCGAAGCCGAAAGGCGGGAAGGATCGCCTCGGCGGCCTCAAGCGCAAAACCGCGCTCGCGCTCCCCGGTCTCACCGAGCCTGAAACGATGCGCCACTTCGTGCGGCTCAGCCAAAAGAATTACGCCATCGATCTTGGGCTCTTCCCGCTGGGCTCGTGCACGATGAAGCACAATCCCCGGCTCAACGAGCGCGCCGCGCGCATGGAGGGCTTTGCCGATCTCCATCCGCTGCAGCCGATCGCGACCGTGCAGGGCGCCATCGAGCTGATGGAAGAAATCGCGCATTGGCTGCTCGAACTCACCGGCATGCCCGCTGTCGCGCTCTCGCCGAAAGCCGGCGCGCACGGCGAATTCTGCGGCATGCTCGCGATTCACGCCGCGCTGAAAGCGCGCGGCGAAGAGAAGACGCGCCGGCGCGTGCTGGTGCCGTCATCCGCGCACGGCACCAATCCCGCGACCGCCGCCGCCGCCGGCTTCATCGTCGATGAAGTGCCGGGCACCGAAGACGGCCGCGTGGATCTTGAAGCATTTCGCGCCAAGCTCGGCCCCGATGTCGCGGCGGTGATGCTCACCAATCCGAACACCTGCGGCCTGTTCGAACGCGACGTGAAAGAGATCGCCGATCTCATCCACACTTCGGGTGGCTATTTCTATTGCGACGGCGCCAACTACAACGCCATCGTCGGCCGCGTGCGCCCCGGTGATCTCGGCGTCGACGCCATGCACATCAATCTGCACAAGACGTTCTCCACGCCGCACGGCGGCGGCGGGCCTGGCGCTGGCCCAACCGTGCTCTCCGCCGCGCTCGCGCCGTACGCGCCGCTGCCGCAGATCGTGATCGATAAAACCAATGGCGGTTATCTCTACGCACTCGCCGAGCACGAGGAAGAACTCGCCGGCACGGGCCGCAAACCGCTCGGCCGCATGTGCGCCTTCCACGGACAGATGGGCATGTTCACGCGTGCGCTCGCCTACATGTTGAGCCATGGCAGCGATGGCCTCCGCCAAGTCGCGGAGGACGCCGTGCTCAACGCCAATTATCTGCTCGCGCGCCTCAAGCCCCACTTCAACGCGCCGTTCGGCGATGGCCCGTGCATGCACGAAGTGCTGCTCGACGACAGCACCATCAAGCCAAAGGGCGTCGAGACCATCGACATGGCCAAAGCCTTGCTGGACGAAGGCTATCACCCGTTCACGACCTATTTCCCGCTCGTCGTCCACGGCGCCATGCTGATCGAGCCCACCGAAACCGAACCCAAACGCGAACTCGACCGCTTCGCCGACGTGATGATCGCGCTGGCCGAGCGCGTGGAGGCGGGGGATGCTGCCTTCTTCAAAGCCGCGCCGAAACTCGCGCCGATGCGGCGGCTGGACGATACGCGCGCGGCGCGTCAGCCGAAGCTGCGTTGGAAGCCGGAAGGGAACGACGCTGCGAAACGCGCGGCGGAATAGCGGCATGCCGCGCGTCGCGCTCAGCGGGCTCGGGCTTATCATGGCGCTAGCTTGGGCGAGCGCTTCGGTTGCTCAGTCTCCGGATGCGACTGCGCTTCAGACGGAGATATCGAACAGCGTCTTGCAACGCGTGGTCGCCGTGCGAGAGGCGTCAGATCTCCGGGAACGCGAAGCAGTCCTCCTCGTGAGGCATGTCGTGGAGATCGAAGAAAATCATCAATTGTGCTTCGTATCCGACGCTGCCCTCGCGGGGATCGCCAGCCTTCTGGCTGATCGCAAGTCTGCCGACGAGGCCACTGCCACGCTGGCGCGCTTTGGAGCGCGTGCACAATTCGCCGTGCCGCAGATTGAGGCGCTGCTCGCGGAAATCGAGCCCGAAGAGGCTAGGCTCCGAGCCGACCTCCCGTTCTCGACTGGTCCGAGTTGGCCCGGAGAACAAATCCGACGTGCGCTTCGGCATATCGAGAGCGGACAGCCACTTCGCGTGCCGAGCCGCTTTTCGCGGCCACGTGATCTGAGCCACCTTCAGACTTGCCCGGAAGAGCAGCCGTCAGTGACCGCCGTTACAACAGCGCTGCGCGAGTCCTTTAGCCCGCCCACGCTCAAACGCGCGACGGAATAGCCGCGCCCTTTTCTTCCCCCGCATGCGGGGGAAGTGGCTCTCGAGAAGCGAGAGACGAAGGGGGTGGTGGTATGTTTGAAGCGTTCGCGCCGCCCCCTCAGTCAGTCCGCTACGCGTCCTGACAGCTCCCCCGTAAACGGGGGAGCAAAGGGGAGCGGATAGCTATCCGAACTTCGCCTTAAGCTCGCTCACGCCCTGGCTCACCAGCGCGCTCTGCGCATCCGCATCGAGCTGTTCGCGCAGCATGCGCTCAGCCGCGGCGATGGCCGCTTCCGTCGCAGCAGCGCGCACATCAGCGGAAGCTTTCGCCTCCGCTTGCGCAATCCGATCCTGCGCTTGCCGCTCGCGTCGCGTGATCGCGGCCGCCATCTGCACGCGCGTTTCTTCCACGACAGCGGCGGCTTGCTCTTTTGCGTGCGCCACGATGGCCACCGCTTCGCTTTCCGCCGCCGCTTGCTTGGCCTTGTAGCTGGCGAGCAGCGCTTCGGCTTCTTCCCGGAGGCGCCGGGCGTCGTGCAATTCTTTCGCGATGGCTTGCGACTTCGTGTCGAGCGCCGTCGCGATCATGCCCGGCACTTTGAGGTAAACCATCAAGCCGAGAAAAAGCAGAAAGGCGACAAGCGCGATGAAAGTCGCGTCGACGGTCATATCGCTTCCCCTTGGCCGACGCGCTGCTTCGGCGTGGGCGGCTTTGGTGCATTGCGCGGCATGATCCGGCCGACGATGTCGCGCGCGAGATCGGCCGCGACCTTATCGACGTCTGCCAGCGCGCTCGCGCGCGTTTGCGCGATGGCGGCTTCGGCCTTGGTCGTGCGTTCGCTGAGCGCCGCTTCCGCCTTCTCTTGCTCGCCCGCGAGCTCGGCCGTGACCGCGGCGCGCTGCGCCTCGATCAAGGTGCGCGCGTCGTTGCGGGCTTTGGCAGTGGCTTGCTCGGCGCCGATGCGTGCTGCATCGGCCGCCGCGCTTTCTTTCGCCGCCGCTTCGAGATCGGCGGTGATCGTGCCGGCGCGCGTGGCCAGCACCGCGCCCACCTTCGGCAGCGCAAACCGCGAGAGCACGAAATAGAGCGCGCCGAACGTCAGCGCGAACCAGAACAGCTGGCTCGCGAACAAGGTTGGGTCGAAGGGCGGGAAGGCCGCCGACGCTTCCGCGCCGTGGCCCGCTGCTCCTTCAACGACTTCGTGCGGCGCGTCCGCCATTCACATGGCTCCGATCAGAACACGAAGAGGAGCAGAAGCGCGATCAGCAAGGAGAAGATGCCGAGCGCTTCGGTCACGGCGAAGCCGAAAATGAGGTTGCCGAACTGCTTCGGGGCTTCGCTCGGATTGCGCAGCGCGCCTTGCAGGAAGTTACCGAAGATGATGCCGACGCCGACGCCGGCGCCGCCCATGCCGATACAGGCGATACCCGCGCCGATCAATTTTGCCGCTTCAGCGTCCATTTTCTTAGTCTCCAGTTTGAGCTTTGTGGGTGAGTGCGAGGGCCCTAGTGGCCCGGGTGAAGAGCGTCGTTGAGATAAATGCAGGTCAGCATCGCAAACACATAAGCCTGCAGAAACGCGACCAGGAATTCGAGCCCGTAGAGCGCGACCGTCATGACGAGGGGCACGATCGAAAGCCCGCTCAGCCACCAGATGCCGGCGCCCGCCATCATCGGCACGAAGCCCGCGAACACTTTAAGCACCAAGTGGCCCGCGAGAATATTCGCCCAGAGACGAACCGCGTGGCTCAGGGGGCGCGAGAAAAACGAAATGATCTCGATCGGCGTCACAATGAAATAGAGCGGCCACGGAATGCCGGAGGGGAAGAACAGCTTGAAGAATTTGAAGCCGTTTTTCAGAAAACCCAGCACGATCACGGTGAGGAACACCATCATCGCCATGGTCGCCGTGACGATGACCTGACTGGTCGGCGTGAAGAAGTAGGGGAACATGCCGATCATGTTCGCCGTGAAGATGAACATGAAGAGCGTGAACACGAACGGGAAGAAGCGCCGAACGCCGTCGGCGCCCGTGGTGTCCTTCACCATCGAATGGATAAAGCCGTACGCGGTTTCCGCGACCAGCTGCGTGCGGCCCGGCACCAGCGCCGCGGGGCGCATCGCTTGGGTCATGAACAAGGCCGCAAGCCCGCCGGCGGCCGCGATCGCGACGCTCGCCCAGGTCACGGAGAGGTCATAGCCGGCGATCTCGATCGGCGGCAGGCCCGGCACGCGTTCGATATGAAACTGATGGATTGGGTCGTTCGACACGTCTGCTCAACTCAATCTTCGTCGTCGGGGATCGACGGCGCATTGGGATCGACCGGGTTGGCGCGGGAATAGGCTTGCGCGGTGCGCACCACATTCCAGACGCCCGCCGCAAAGCCAAACCCTAAGCCGATCACCAATCCCCACGGCGCGGTGTGGACAAAGTAATCGACCCCGTAGCCCAGCAAAGCGCCGACCAGAATCGCCGCGCCGAACTCCCCACCAAACCGAAGCGCCAAGGAAGCGGCGCTCGCGGGCGGTGCGGAGGATGAGGCGTTCTCCCCGCGGGCGACGTCGACGCGCCGGCGCAGATTGGAGAGAGCATCCTCGGGCGGGTTCTTGTCAGCCATGGACGGTCAATACGCTCCCGATGGGACGAAGCAGTTGCGCCGCCCCCCGTTTGCGCGCGCGGAAACTAGAGGCGCCCCCCTGGGGCGTCAAGGAAGCCAGTTGCGGCATTTGGGGCAGGTTCCGGTGATGCCGAAAGAAGCGCTCCCCTCCCCGTGAGGGGAGGGGGTAGGGGGTGGGGTGAAGCCCCGCCGCACAGAGTTTTCTAGGACTGCCGGCTTCCAGCCGGCAGACAGCCGTGCCGGCAAGATGCCGCCGGCACAAGTCAGAGTGCGGAGCGTCGCCCCACCCCCCAACCCCCTCCCCTCGCGGGGAGGGGAGTGACGGGGCTAACCCACCCCCGCCAGCGCCTGAGCGCGGCCAAGATCAACCGACACCAACTGGCTCACACCCTGTTCCGGCATGGTCACGCCATAGAGCCGGTCCATCCGCGACATCGTCACCGGATTGTGCGTGATCACGATGAAGCGCGTCGAGGTCAGCCGCTTCATCTCCTCCAAGAGCCGGCAGAAGCGATCCACGTTCGCGTCGTCCAGTGGCGCGTCCACTTCGTCCAGCACGCAGAGCGGCGCGGGATTGGAGAGAAACACCGCGAAGATCAGAGCCGTCGCCGTTAGCGCTTGTTCGCCGCCGGAGAGAAGAGAGAGCGTGGTCAGGCGCTTGCCCGGCGGCTGGGCCAGGATTTCGAGGCCCGCGTCCAGCGGATCTTCGCTCTCGGTCAGCTTTAGCGCCGCTTGCCCGCCCTCGAACAAAGTCGCGAACAATTGCGCGAAATGCGCGTCCACCATCTCGAACGCCTTCAACAGCCGCGCGCGGCCTTCATTGTTGAGCGTCGTGATGGCGCGGCGGAGTTTTGTGATTGCCTGCGCGATGTCGTCCTTTTCCTTGGTGAGGCTGTCGATGCGCGTCTGCGCTTCGGCCAATTCCTCCTCGGCGCGCAAATTGACCGGCCCCGCTGCCTCGCGCTCGGCCTTCAAGCGCTCCAGCCGGCGCTCGACTTCTGAAATCGGCGCCGTGCCGAGCGCGCCGGTGATGAGCCCGCCCGCCGCGCCCGCGAGATTCTCCGGCGCGTGCCCCGTTTGCTCCTGCGCATGCGCGGCGATGTCGGTGAGACGCGCTTGCGCCGCAACGGAGTGCGCCTCAGCCGTGGCGCGGAGCTCTCTCGCGCGCGCATGCGCTTGCTCCTTTGCTCGCGCCTCGCTGTCAGCCTGCCGCGACGCCGCCTCCGCTTTCGCCACCACATCGCTCGCGCCCCGCGCGGCGCGCCTCGGCAGCGGCGGCTTGATCCATCAGCTCTGCCAGCGCCCTGCGCGCGGTCTCTGGCGCGGCGAGGGCGGCCTTGCGCGCGGCGGCAATCGTCTTGCTTCTTTCTCGATTGCCGCGATGCGCTCGCCCGCGCTGTCAGCACGCGTGCGCCATTGCGCCGTTTCTGTTTCAATCGCGCTGCGACGGGCCTGGCGGCTGGCTTGCTCGCGCGCGATCGCTTGCACCCTGCACGCTCGCTTCCGGCCCGCTTTCGCGCGCGCGGCTTCCGCCTCAGCGCGCGCGGTGTTGAGCGCACTGTCGTCGGCAGAAGCAGGGGGCCTTGCCACGCGCATCCGCAGCGGACGTAGCAACAGCGCGCGCTTCCTCGATCTCGCCGCCAAGGCCAGCGGCCTGCGTCGCCAAGTCCGCGCGACGCTCCGCTTGCCGGCTGCGCCTCAGCCTCAAAGCGCTCGACCTCGCGCGCCGCGTCCGCCGCCTTCGACGAAAGCTTCGGCGCCTCCGCCCGCGCATCGCGCGCCCCGCGTTTCGAGCGTTTGGCGTTCAGCGCGCGCGTCTTCCCAAGTCTTCTTGGCGTTCGCTAAGCGCTTGTCAGCCGCATCCAATTCCGCGCGCGCCGCTGTCAGGCGCGTTTTGTGCTCAAGCCGCGCCGCAGCAGGTTGCGGCGCGGCGGCGGTGCGGACGAAACCGTCCCAGCGCCAAAGATCGCCCTCACGCGAGACCAGGCGCATGCCAGGCGAAAGCAGCTTTTGCAGCTTCGCCCCATCCTTCGCCGCGACAACGCCAACCAGCGCTAGCCGCGCCGCCAGCGCCGGCGGCGCCTTCACGGAATCGCCGAGCGCCGTCGCGCCAGCCGGCAGCGCCGCCTTCGGCGCATCCGCGCCGCCCCAGCGCGCGGGCGCCTCGGCTTGCGTTGAAGCATCGAGATCATCGCCCAATGCCGCTGCGAGCGCGCGCTCATAGCCCGCCTTCACATCGATCGCCGCAAGCACCGGCGGAAATTTTCCATTGTCGGCGGGCGTGAGCTTGTCCAGCGCGCGCACTTCCGCTTCGAGTTCACGCGCACTCGCTTCCGCCGCCGCGATAGGGTGTCCAAGCCGCTTCAATCCGCGGTTTCCGCGCGCTTCAGCTCCGCCTCGATTTTCTCCAGCGCTGCGCGTGCTTTTGCGCTTTCGCTCTGCGTCGCCTCAGCGACCACACGCGCATCCGCGATGCGCTTGGCGTATTGCGCTTCCTGCGCCATCGACGCGACTTGCGCGTCAAGCTGGGTCTTGCGCGCGGAGAGTTGCTCCAACCGCGTCCGCGCCGCAGCCTCGGTATCCGCCAGCGCCTGCGCGCGTGCTCGGCGCGCCGCCGCATCAGCCGCCAGCGTTTCGAGCTTTGTCTCCGCCGCGCTCCGCGCCGCGACGCGGCGCGCTTCTTCCGCTTGCGCTTTCGCCAGCGCCGCCTTCGCGCCCGCCGCATCCGCCGGCCCGAGCGCCGCCGCTTCTTCCTTCAAGCGCGTCAGCGCCGCATCCGCATCGGCGCGCAACGCCTGCAAGCGTTCCGCTTCTTCGGCGCCGCGCTGTGCTTGTTCATCGATGCGCGCGATCGCCGCTTCCGCGTCCGCCAGATCGCGCTCCAGTCCCACCCGCACGCCTTCCAGCCGCCGCAGCACCGCCGCCGCGACCACTTCTTCCTCGCGCAGCGGCCCCAACGCTTCGCGCGCTTTTCTCCGCGGCGCGCTCCGCGGCGCTCGCTTCCGTCGCCGTCTCCGCGCTCGCGCGTTCCGCTTCGCGCATGCGCGCTTCAGCTTCCGCAAGCAAAGTCCGCGCTTCGCTCCAGCGCCGATGCAACAGCAGCGCTTCTGTCTCGCGCAAAGTCTGCGCCAGACCGCGATAGCGCTCTGCCTGACGCGCTTGCTTCTTCAAGCTCTGGGCTTGCGCGTCGATCTCGGCCAAAAATCTCATCCAGCCGCGCTAAGTTCGCTTCCGCCGCGCGCAGCTTCAAATCCGCTTCGTGCCGACGCGCATGCAGTCCCGCGACGCCCGCCGCGTCTTCCAAAATGCGCCGGCGATTTTCCGCTTGGCCGCGATCAGCTCGCTCACTTGCCCTTGCCGCACCAGAGCGGGGGAGTTCGCGCCCGTGGCCGCATCTGCAAACAGAAGCTGCACGTCTTTCGCGCGCACTTCCTTGCCATTGATGCGATAGGTCGAGCCCGCGCCCCGGCGAATGCGGCGCGATACTTCCAGCACATCAGCGCTTTGAAACGGCGCCGGCGCGCGCCCCAGCGCATCGGCCAGCACCAACGTCACTTCCGCATGCTCACGCGTTGGACGCCCAGCCGTGCCGGAGAAGATCACGTCCCTCCATGTCCTGCGCGCGCATGGCTTTGGCGGAGTTCGCACCCATCACCCAGCGCACGCTTTCGAGCAGATTGGATTTGCCGCAGCCGTTCGGGCCGACGACGCCCGTCAGGCCCGCTTCGATCGGCGCGCGCGCGGGATCGACGAAGCTCTTGAAACCGGCAAGGCGCAGCTCGGTGATGTGCAAGCGCGCGGCCCGCTTCTCAGTTGCTCGCGGACGCCGCGTCGATGGCGCGCGAGAGACCCTCATAGGTCAGCACGCTCGGATCTTCGAGCTTCGTGCCATTGAGGATCAGAGTCGGCGTGCCGGTGATGCCGAACTCGTTGGCGCCGTCGATGATGCGGCGGATGCGCGCCGCGCCTTCTTCGTCGCTGATGCAACCCAGCACTTGCTCCTCCGAGAGGCCCGCCGCCGCGCCGATCTCGACCAGCTTGCCGCGGACGCCGTCCATCGTGCCGGTGGCCAAGATGGCGCGTTGCTGCTCCATCAGGACGCCGATGCGCGTGTAATATTGCTCGGGATTGGCGCCGCCGCAGCGCGCCACTTGAAAGCCCCGCGACCGCGATCGGCGCGAGATTGGCCGGCGCAGGGTATTCGCGCAGCACGAAGCGCAATTTGCCGGTGTCGATATAATTGGTCTTCAGTTGCTCCCACACCGTCTCGTGGAATTCGGCGCAATGCGGGCAGGTGACCGAGGCGTATTCGATAAGCGTCGCCGGCGCGTTCTCTGGCCCCAAAGCGATATCGTCGGGGCTGGCCGCGCCGCCGCCGCCAGCGTCTTGTTGCAGCCCGCCGCGAGGAGGGCCGCGCCCACCAGCAAAGTGCGACGCCCAATGATCATCATGCAAATTCTCCCGCTTCGGCGAGGGGTGCTTTACGCGCAAAGTGCCGGCTTCGCCAAGCTCAGGCCTGCTTGAGCGCCCGTCCGAGCTTCAGAAGCGCCGATTTGAGAGCCGGATCGTCGATGCCATCAACCGATTGCGCCAGGGCGGTTTCCTCGATGGGGGAGAGGTCCCGCTTGACCGCGCGAACATTGGGTTTGGCGGGCCGCCAGCGCCCGCTGCTCGATGCGGATGTCGCTGATCTTCGCCCCGGCGAGCCGGAGGCGCTCGATCAGGAGCGGGATTTGTTGCTGGAGGAAGGGCGCCAGCGCCCCGGGCGCGCGGAGCGTAAGGACGCTGCCGGTGAGCTTCTCGGGCGCGGTCTTGTCGGCGAACGGAGGCCCGACGATATCGGCCCAGCGGCGCTTGAGTTCCGATATGCCCATCGCGCCTTGTGGAATGAGCGGGCGGAGCAGTGCGGCAGCCGCCTTGCCGGCGCGCGGGGCCGCGGCGATGGTGGCGCGTCCGCGCTTGGCGGCGAGCAGTTGCGCGGCGCGCTTTCCAGCTCCTGCGTGGGCAGGACCGGCTCGGGGCCGTGGCTCAAACGGAAGCGATCGCGCAAGGACATGAAGCGCGAAGCGAATCGTAACTTCATGAAGAGAGCGTAAACGCCTTGTATGCGAACTTATTCACACCCCTAGATGTAGTTGTGGATAAGCCACCGCCCGCGCGGGACAAGCTGCGGAAGAGCCTGCTGGCCTGGTACGACCGCCACGCCCGCACGCTGCCCTGGCGCACCCGGATCGGCAGGCCAGACCCTTACCGTGTCTGGCTCTCGGAGATCATGCTGCAGCAGACCACCGCTGCGGCGGTCGGCCCTTACTTCCTGAAATTCCTCACGCTTTTCCCGGACGTCCGCGCGCTGGCCGCCGCGCCGCGCGACCCTCGTGCTCGAGGCCTGGGCCGGGCTCGGCTATTATTCCAGAGCCCGAAACCTGCACGCCGCGGCGGTGCTCCTGGCCGAAAACGGTTTCCCACAGGACGAGGCAGGCTGGCGCGCGCTGCCGGGGGTCGGCATTTACACCTCAGCCGCCATCGCCGCGATCGCACACGACCAGCCGGCCAATGTCGTGGACGGCAATGTCGAGCGCGTCATGGCGCGGCTCTATGCCGTCGAGACGCCACTGCCGGACGCCAAGCCGGAATTGCGAGACCACGCGGCGGCGCTCGTCACCGCCGATCGCCCCGGCGATTGGCCCAAGCGCTGATGGATCTCGGCGCCACCGTCTGCACCCCGCGCGCGCCGCAATGCCTGATCTGCCCCTGGCGCGCCCACTGCGCGGCGTTTGCGACCGGCGTGCCCGAGACCTATCCGCGCCGCGCGGCCAAGCTGAAGCGCCCGGAACGGCGCGGCGTGGCGTTCCGCTTGGAGCGCGATGGTCCTGATCTGGCTGGTGCGTCGTCCGGACAAGGGTCTGCTCGGCGGTATGGCCGGCCTTCCCACAACGCCTTGGCGCGAGGAAGCGTGGAGCGCGGAGGAAGCCCGCACGCATGCGCCAGCGAACGCGGACTGGCGCCCGCTCGGCGCGGTCCGCCACGTCTTCACGCATTTTGCGCTCACGCTCGACGTGTGGAGCGCGCGCGCTGAACCGGCAGATGCGGGCGGATGGTGGGCAAACGCGGGCGCCTTGCCGACTGTGTTTCGCAAAGCCGCCGAATTGCGCGAGCCGCCGCGCGATCCATGCTAGGACGGCCCTAAAAATCGGGGTTCGTCGTGGCGCAGGAACAGGGGCCCAAAAAGCTCGCGACCATCATGGCTGTCGATCTCGTCGGCTATTCGGCCTTGGCCGAGATCGACGAGAGCGCGGCCGTGGGAGAGGTCGCGCGCATGCGCGGGCAGCTTGAAGGCATTGTCGGCCCCGAGGGCGGGCGCATCTTCAACACCGCCGGCGACGGTTTCATGCTGGAATTCGCCAGCGCTTCCGGCGCGCTCGCGGCGGCGGAAAAACTCTGCGGCGCGATGGAGCGCCAGCGCGTGCGCATCGGCGTCCATCTGGGCGACGTGCTGATCGCGCGGGCGGCGATCTACTCGGCCACGGCGTCAATATCGCCGCGCGGTTTGCAGCAAGCGGCAAAGCCGGGTGCGATCGTTGTCTCGGTCGACGTGCAGCGCGCGGTGCGCGGCGCGCTCGCATCGCGGCTCCACTCCAACGGCGCGGTGCGGCTGGAAAAGATGGCCGAGACCATCGAGATTTTTCACACTGGAAGCGGTGTCCGCGAAACGCACGCGCCGCCGCAGCGAGGCCATCCTCGCCGTGCTGCCGTTCGACAATGACAGCGACGATGACGCCATGGAGTTCTTCTCCGACGGCGTCGCCGACGAGATCATGCTGATCCTGCTGCGCCAATCCGCCCTCAAAGTGATCGGCCGCACCTCGGCGTTTCAGTTTCGCGGCGCGAAGAAATGCGAAGCGGCAGCCGCGCTCAAGGCGACGCATGTGCTCGATGGCGCGGTGCGGCGCGTCGGCGATCATGTGCGCGTCAATGCGCAGCTGATCGAGTGCGCCTCGGGCGTTGCGCTCTGGAGCGCGCGGTTCGACCGCGGCATCGGCGAAGCCTTCGAACTGCAGGACGACATCGCCAAGGAAGTCGCAAGCGCGCTGAAGCACACCTTGACGCGCGCCGAACGCCCGGCCCCAGCGCATCGATCCTGCCGCGTACGATCTCTATCTCCGCGCGCGCCAGATATGGCTGACGCTGAGCGACATCGAGGAAGAGCAGGCCGAAACGCTCCTGGTGCGCTGTGTCGCGCTCGCGCCAGATTTTGCGCCCGCTTGGGCCGCGCTCGCCAGCGTGCGTGCGTTCCTGCTACCCGCGCGACCGCGACATGCTGGGCTCGCCCTTGCATCAGAGCGCGGTGGAAGCCGCCGAACGCGCGCTCGCGCTCGATCCCGATTGCCCGCAAGCTTTTGTAGCGCTCTCGCTGCTGAAGCCGGGCTTTGGCGCGTACGCTGAAAAGATCAGCTTGGTCGATCAAGCCTTGCAACGCACGCCCAACGATCCGGCGCTCCATGTCGCGCGCGCGGCCTGGCTCTATGGCGTCGGGCGCATCAGCGACGCACTCAGCGAACTTCAGTTCGCCGCGCACCTCGATCCGCTCGGCCCCGCCGTTGAATCGCTGCGCGCGGAGCCTCCCTCACATCGCAAGGCAAGATCGAAGAGGGGCTCGGCGTCGTCGAAGCGGCCTGGTCGCGCTGGCCGGATTCGGCGTTCGCCTGGTACATGATGTGGGTCAGCCTTTGCGTCGCTGGCCGCTTCGATGAAGCAGAGGCGCTTGCGGCGCCGGGGATCGTGCCAAAGCGCGGCGTCACGCGGAAGGACGTTGGCGTTCTCAACAATTTCGTCGCGCTGATGCGTCAGCCGGAAAAAGAGCGCGCCGCCGTCATGCGACGCGATGCTGGCGACCCTCACCGCGTCCAAAAATCCGCTGCCGGTTTCAAGCTGCATGATCGCCGCCGGCCTTGGCTGCGCCGAGCATGCGTTCGATGTGCTGGACAAAGCCCTCGATCAAGGCCGCGAGCTTCGCCCCGATGGGCACGACGTTTTCGGCATGGCGCGCGCGCAATCCTCGCTCCAGCTCTTCGTCGCCAATGGCGCAACGCCCTTCTACCAGCACAAACGCTTCGCCCATCTCGCCGCGCGCTTGGGCCTCGCGGACTATTGGGTCACCAGCGGCTCATGGCCCGATTGCGCCGCCGATGTCGACTACGACTTCAAGGCCGAGTGCGCGGCCGCGCAAGCGTCGCTCCAAAAATAACGAAGGACGCGAGGCGGGGAGCCACCCCGCCTCGCGTCCTCCTTGTTCAAATCGTGCGCTGGTTACGCGACGATTTGAGCTGCCTGCGCCATCGTAGCGACCGCGACGGGAAGGAACATCGCGGCGGCGGCGGCGAGGGAGATGAGCTTGCGGGTGAAAGTGTTCGTCTGGCGGCGGCCCTCCGAAGGGCGTGAATGCCATGTCGCGTTTGCGATGTGCTCACGTTAGGGGGAGGGGACGTTGGGGGCTGTGACGGTAGTCATGGCGCACGAAAGCGCCTACGAAGCGGATGCTACGCTCGCCGTGTTGGAGAAACTTCTTTCGCGAGCACCGGCCCCGAGGTCCCCTGCTACCCAGGGTAGCGCATGGCATGGGGCCTGAGGCAGCACGATCGGTCTTGCGGCAGTCGCAACGCGCGCTCGCGCGGCGAGTCGTGCGTTATCGGCTGTTTTCATGCTGACGTCTTGCGCTTCCTCGCTTGAAGGCGAGCGGCCGGGCCGAGAGCTGCGCATTGGCATCAGCTACATTGATCATCCCACGACGCCGACCTCCGGGCTTGTCGCATACCGCGTCAGCACGCTTGGCGCGGGAGGGAGCCAGAGCGGCGGCTTCCTGGGTTGGCGCGCGACCGAAGCGGTGATCGCCGATCCCGAGGTGTGCGAACTCGTCGTCATCGTGCGCTCGAACGTGGAAGCCGAGCACGCAGCAAAGATTCTTCGCTCACTCAAAGGAGAGCGCCTATGCGCAGCAAATTTCTCGCAATAGCCGGGGCGTGTCTCTGCGCGTTCCTGTTGGCCGGATGCGGCTCGATTCCGCACAACAATGTCATGTTGTTCGGCACCGACACCAATTTTGGCATTGCCGCCGGCACGAGCGCGACCAATATTCCTCAGGTCAATATTGGCTATCAACGCCGCGAGGCGGTGGTGATGCCGCTGCTGGCCAATGTCACGGGCTCGAACGGCGCGGTGACGCCGTGCACCATCACGAACGCGGCGGACGCGCAGGCCTGCAAATTCGTCGCCGAATACGGCGGACAATCGCGCGACAGCTATTCTGTGATCGCCAGCTTCGGCGCGCGATTTGAGGCCCAGAGCAGTACCAACACCCCAAATGCGTCCGGCGGACTCGCGCAATATTTCGCGACCGGCGTCGCCGCACAAATCCTCGCTTTGAAAGGCGGCGCCTCGGTGATCGCGATCGGCCAGGCCGCAGAGGCATCGGCGAAGAACAATGTCTCCACCGAACTGGGCATCCTGGTGAACTCGCCGGAAGTGGTCTCGGCGGCGAGAACTGTAGTCGCCGAACGCACACGCAAGCGAACCGAGATCGCCGATGCGCTAATCGCGAAAACCGACGACGCCGCCCTGACCGCCGAGGCGCAACGCCTTGGCCGCGCCATCGGAAGCGTGAATTTCTTTCAGAATCGCTGCGGCGCCAGCGCCGCGCTGCGCGCCTGCATCGACGGCCCATTCCGAGCGGGCACTGTCGTCACTGACGACCTTCATCGATGAATTATACACTGCTCTCAAAGACCCAACAGCAGGAGCGCCATAATGCGTGTGCGATATTATACCGACAAGAAGGCCGCCGCGGTAGAGTTCCAAGCGCTGACCATGAAGAACATCGCCTGCATCCTGAGCGGCCCGGCAGGACTATTTGGCCTTGCAAACGGACGAGGGAACCAAGTTCATCGAAAAGGAAGTCTATGTGCTTCTCTCTGAGTGCGAGCCCGCGATAGCAAATTTCACTGTCGTGAAAAACATCACAGGAAACGCTTAAGTCGCCCGCGCCTGCTTAATCAGCGCCAGCAACTGATCTCGCTTCACCAGCTTCACGCCAGATCGCCCAATCGCCACCCAGCCTTCGTCGTTCCATTCGTGGAGCTTGCGGTTGACCTTTTCGCGCGAGGCGCCGATGCGGCGGGCGAGTTCGGTTTGCGTCAAGGTCACCAGCGCGCTGTCGCCGGCTTCTTCGAGCAAGCGTTGCGCGAGGCGTCCGCCGAGATCGAGCAGAGCGGCGTCCTCGATGGCGGAATCGGCGGCGCGCAGGCGCCCGATCAAACCCGCGATCAGCCGCAGCAGCGCCTTTGGCTCGCCCTCGAGCGTTGCGATCGCCACGTCGCGGCCGATGCGTAACAGCCGCGTGCGTCGGATGGCGCAGATATCCGCCGAGCGCGCGCCGCCATCGAGCACGGCCATCTCGCCGATCAAAGCGTGCGGCTTCAGCGACGCGATGCGCACGTCGCGCCCGCCTTCGTTCGAGGTGCGCACCTCGACCTCGCCTTCGAGCACCACGAAGATCGCGTCCCCCGGATCGCCCTTGGCGAAAAGGAGGTGCTCGGGCTCAACCGTGACGACCGTCCCCCGCCGCCGCCAGCTTATGGCGCCCCTTGTCGGAAATGGCCGCGAACAATTCCGCGCGCGAGAGCGCCGCTTCCACGCTTTTAAGATCGTCGGACTTCATGCCGCGAGCTTGGGGCGTGGGGCGGGGCGGGTCAACCAAAGTCAATTTTAACGCGACGACAGCCGCTCCCCCCTCCCCGCCGAGGGGAGGGGGTAAGGGGGTGGGGTGAACCACCACGCTCATCGTTTGAGCACGATGAAGAAGTTTGTGCGTGCAATAGAGAGTGCGGAGTTTCACCCCCGCCCCCAACCCCCTCCCCTCAAGGGGAGGGGGAGATCGTCGCCATCTGCAGCCGGATCTCGCGCCGAAACAGGTCGATGCTCTTCAACCCCTGGTCTTGCGTTTCCACCGACCAGAAGGTCCAGCCATTGCACGCCGGCGCGCCGGTGACGTGCGCGCCCATGCGGTGGATGGAGCCCGTCATGTCGCCGATGGCGAGGCTTCCGTCGGCGCGGATGCGCGCGCGGTGGCGACGGTCTGGCGAGACGAGCTCGGCGCCGGGATGGAGGAGGCCCGCTTCGATGATTTGTCCGAACGGCACGCGCGGCTCCTCTTTCTTGGAACGGGTGACCATGATGTCTTCCGCCGCAGCGGGGGACGACCTTCTTCAAGCGCGCACGCGCGGCAGCGGCGTAAGCGGGATCGCGCTCGATGCCGAGATAGTGGCGCCCCAGACGCTTCGCGGCAGCGCCCGTCGTGCCTGTGCCGAAGAAAGGATCGAGCACCAGATCGCCCGGCCGCGTGGTCGCGAGCACGATGCGATGGAGCAGGGCCTCGGGCTTTTGCGTCGGATGGGCTTTACGCCCTTCCTTATCCTTCAAGCGCTCGGCGGCCCGTGCAAAGCGGCAAAGTCCAGTCCGAACGCATCTGCAAATCGTCGTTGAGCATTTTGAGCGCGTCATAGTGGAACGTGTATTTCGACGACTGGCTCTTCGACGCCCAGATCAGAGTCTCATGCGCATTCGTAAAGCGCGTGCCCTTGAAGTTCGGCATCGGATTGGTCTTGCGCCACACGATGTCGTTCAGCACCCAAAAGCCAAGGTCCTGCAGGATCGCGCCGACGCGAAAAATATTGTGATACGAGCCGATCACCCCACATCGCGCCGTCGTCTTTGAGCGCCCGGCGCGCTTCACCCATCCAGGCGCGGGTGAAGGCGTCATAGGCGGCAAAGTCCGCGAACTTGTCCCAGTCGTCGTCGACGCCATCGACCATCGACCAGGCTTTGATCCGGGCGCGTAAGCCCTTGGCCAAGCTGGAGATTGTACGGCGGGTCGGCGAAGACGAGGTCGGCGCAGCCGTCCGGAAGCTTGCGCAGAGCCTCCAGGCAATCGCCCTCGATGATGGTGTCCCGCAAATTCATGTCGCCCCCAGAAGGAGGCAACATCAAGCTTGACGGTTAAGAGAGAATCAATAGCGCGCGCTGCGTGTGAGTCGGGAAGCCCCGTTCCCCGGACGGAGCGCGGCGACGATCCGGGGTCCATTGCGCCGATGCGTCATGCCCGATCCATGGACCCCGGCTCAAACGCGTGCTGCGCACGCTGGCCGGGGCGCCGAAGATGCTCGTGTTTGCTCGCCCTTTGCTTCGTGCGCTAACCTTTGCGCGGGAGAGGGGAGCCCATGTCTCATCACGAAAGCGCCGCGCGTGGGCCTGACGCCCGCATGGTCGACCGCATGCTGTTCTTCTCGGACGCGGTGTTCGCCATCGTGCTCACGCTGCTGGTGCTCGAATTGCGCGCGCCCGAGATCGAGCCCTTCACGGAAGCCGCGCTCGCGGACGCGCTCTTCGGCATGGCCGAGCATTTCGCCGCCTTCTTTATCACCTTCGCGCTGACCGGCCTCTGGTGGTCGATCCATATGCGCGTGACGCGGCGGCTGCAGCGTTTCGACTGGCTGAGCGCGATCGCCAATCTGGTCTTCCTGCTCTGCATCGCGCTGACGCCATTCGCATCGGCGGTGTTTGGCGGGGCGCCGAGCAGTGTTGTCGCGCTCGAAGTCTATTGGGGCGTCAACACGGCCATCGCACTCGCGATGACCACGCTCTTTCTTGTGATCCATCGCGGCAAAGGCAAGTTGGTGGGCGGGCTCGCGCGCGGCGAATGGACGTTTCGCTTGATCCAAAGCCTCGCGCCCGCCATCGCCTTCGCCACGAGCATCTATCTCGCGCAAATCGGCCAGGTGCAGCTCTCGCATTTCGGCTGGGCGCTGATGTTTCCGATCATGCTGTTCGGGCGTTTATTCTTTCGCCCCAGCAAAGCGCCGCCCGCGACTTAAGCCGCCGCGCGCCGCGCCAGCGCTTCTTGAATCGGTTTAAAACTGCGCCGATGGATCGCGCACGGCCCGAGCTCCGCGAGCGCTTGCTGATGCTCCGGCGTGCCGTAGCCTTTGTGCTTGGCGAAGAGATAGCCTGGATGCACAGCGCAAAGCTCGGCCATGATCCGGTCGCGCTCGACTTTCGCGATGATCGACGCCGCTGAAATCGCCGGCACATAAGCGTCGCCGTCGATGATCGCTTCGGTCGGGAAGGGCAGATCGGGATAGCCATTGCCATCCACCAAAGCCGCCACCGGCGCTTCCGCCAACGCTTCAACCGCGCGCCGCATCGCCAGATACGTCGCTTGCAAGATGTTGAGCTGATCGATCTCTTCCGGGCTCGCCCATCCCACGCCCACAATCGCGCAGCCGCGAATATCCAGCGCCAAAGCCTCCCGCGACTCGGCGCTGAGCTGCTTGGAATCCGCGAGGCCCTTCGGCCGACCCTTGCGCGGCAGGATCACGGCGGCGGCCACCACCGGCCCCGCCCAGGGCCCACGCCCCGCCTCGTCGATCCCGCAAATGCCCATGGACCAATGATCGCGGATTCTCCCGTCCGCGCCAGACTGACAAGCATCCTGTCTATTTTGGAAAGCGTGCTTGACATGTAAAGCAAGCTTGATAATATGGCGTGGTCGCTTGACTTGGAGGATCGCCATGAAGCTCTGCCACCCGATGAGCCCGGGGCTCTGGATCGTAATGTTGATCGGCATGCTCGCCGCCGTTTCCGTGTCTTCGGGAGGCTGACGATGTCGGACACATCCGCTGATCCGCGCGAGCTGCGCGCCTCGCTCCGCCTCATGCGCGAGACGCTGATCGCGGGCCTGATCTACGCGGCCAGCTACATCGCGGCGGTTTGGGCGATCAAGACGCTCGACCCACCGCAATGGCAAGCCGCGCTCATCGCGCTCGCGCCCGTTCCGCTGGCGTTGCTGATGCTGCGCGCGGAGCTCCGCTATATCGTTGGCCTCGATGAGATGAAGCGCCGCATGCGCAGTGAATCCGTGGTGATGGCCACCGGCGCGCTCCTGGTCGGCGCGCTGGCTTATGGCTCGCTCGAAGATATGGCGGGCTTTCCCCACCTCTCGCTGTGGTGGGTGTTTCCGATCTTCTGCGTGCTCCAGTGCGCCTCGAACATGATCGTCTATCTGCGCTATCGCTGAAACAGATTGAGGGGAATAATCATGACCGTCGACTCGCAACCCTCGAAATGGCCGCCCGCCGCCAAGCGCTATATGCGCGAGTTTCCGCTCGCCTCGGCGCTCTATGTGGGCGTGTTGATGGGCAGCGTTGTGATCTTGCGTCGCTTTGATCCGCCGCTCTATGCGGCGATCCCGCTCGCGCTGGCGCCGGTGGCGCCGGCGCTGCTGATGTTGCGCGCCTATCTGCGTTTCGTGGCGGGCGTGGACGAGATGCAAAGGCGCATCCAACACGAATCCATGCTGATCGCGGCTGCCATCGTTGCATTCGGGACCTTTAGCTACGGTTTCTTGGAAGGCGTCGGCGCCGTGCCGAGCATCCCGATGGCTTTTATCTGGGTGCTGCCGGCGATGATTGCGGTCTGGGGCGTGACGCTGCCTTTCGTGGTCCGGCGTTACAAATGAACAACCGCCTCCGCATCCTCCGCGCCGAGCGCAATTGGAGCCAGGCCGATCTTGCCGAACGGCTCGACGTCTCGCGCCAAAGCGTCAACGCCATCGAGACCGGCAAATACGATCCCTCGCTCCCGCTCGCCTTCAAGATCGCGCGTCTCTTCGCGCTCAGCATCGAAGAGATTTTCACCGACGACGACAACGTCGCCGCTAAAGCGGCGGAATAGGGGGCCAACATGTCTGTCAACACAGTTGAGCACAAATTCTCGGTAAAGCGCGAACGACTCTTGCTGCTTTCCAAATGGGGCAGCGCGCTCTGCATCGCGATCTATAGCGCGTTCGTCGTTGGATCGTTTGACCATCCTTGGATGATCTGGCCCGCCTTGGGGTTTGTCGGGCTCATGGTCGTGTTCCTCTTTGGCTGGCTTGTCTTTCTCGATGAAGCCGCACAACAGGCGCACTACATCGCTTGGTATTGGGGCGGCTCGATTGGCCTTGTGATTTCAGCGCTGACCTTCGTGGCGCTGACGCCGCAATTGTTCAGCCCCACGGGCGTTGAGATGCTGCGCGCGCCCTTCGGCGCAATGAACGATACCTCATTTGCATTCACCGCCGGTTTCATGCTGGCCGTGATGCCGGCCTGCATCGGCTACATGGTCTGGTGGGCCGGCCTCTGGCTGCGCCGGAGATAGCCGCTGCCGCCGGGCAAGGCTTGATCGCGGGGGCGGGCGCCTATAGGCGTCCGCCTATGGCGAAGACCGCGAAAAATACCGCACCCCGCTGCTTCCAGGACGTGATCCTGACGCTCCAGAATTACTGGGCCGAGCAGGGCTGCGCGATCCTGCAGCCTTACGACGAGCAAGTCGGCGCCGGCACGCTCCACCCCGCCACCACATTGCGCGCGCTCGGCCCCAAGCCGTGGCGCGCCGCCTACGTGCAGCCCTCGCGTCGTCCGAAGGATGGCCGCTACGGCGAGAACCCGAACCGGCTGCAGCACTATTACCAATTCCAAGTGATCCTGAAGCCGAACCCGCCGGACCTGCAGCAGCTCTATTTGAACTCGCTCGACCGCATCGGCATCGATCCTTTGCTGCACGACATCCGCTTCGTCGAAGACGATTGGGAAAACCCAACCGTCGGCGCGTGGGGGCCTCGGCTGGGAGATCTGGTGCGATGGCATGGAGGTCAGCCAGTACACTTATTTCCAGCAAGTCGGCGGCCTCGACGTGCGCCCGGTCAGCGGCGAACTCACTTACGGGCTTGAGCGCCTGGCGATGTATGTGTTCGGCGTCGAGAACGTGTTCGATCTGCCGTTCAACGATCCCGACAGCGCAACGCCCTTGAGCTATGGCGATGTGTTCCTGGAAAACGAACGCCAGCAATCGCGCTTCAATTTCGAACTCAGCGACCCCGAGATGGTGCTCCGCTGGTTTGGCGACGCGGAGACGCAGGCAAAGCGCTTGCTGGAGGCAAACTGCGTGCTGCCCGCGTTCGACTACACGCTAAAAGCGTCGCACTTGTTTAATTTGCTCGATGCGCGCGGCGTGGTCTCGCCCACGGAGCGGCAAAGCTTCATCGCAAGAGTGCGCGATCTGGCGAAGGGCTGCGCCGCAGCCTGGGAGCAATCGCAGTGACCGCGCAAGAACAGGCGCCCACCTCCTCCTCGATGGAGGAGGTGGTTTCGCCGCTGAGCGGCGAAACCGGAGGAGGTGCGCGCTCACTGCCGAGGAAAGAGCCTCCAGAGGCTCACCCCCCAACGTCGCGGGCCACACCTCCTCAGTCAGTCGCTGGGCGCGCCTGACAGCTCCTCCATCGAGGAGGAGCGGGGGGCGTGGGCCAAGCGGCGTGCGAAGCATCTGCGAAGTGAATTGACGCCGGCAGAAAAAGCTCTGTGGCGCATCGTGCACGCCGGCGAACTCACGGCGCTTAATTGGCGGAGGCAGACACCGTTCGATCGCTACATCCTAGATATCGTTTCTCATCCGGCGCGACTGGTCGTCGAAGTGGACGGCATTCACCACGGCGAGCCGGAACACGCAGAGCACGATGCGCGCAGAACCGCGGTCCTTGAATCGCAAGGCTATCGCGTTCTGCGCGTTTGGAATCACGACGCCCTGCACAACCAAGACGGCGTGTGGCTGGCGATTCATGCGGCCGCGCGAGAAACGCCCGCCGCCGCTCGGATGCAACGCTGGCAAAGCGCTCACGAAGCATCCCTCCACGCCAAAAACGCCAGCATCTCCGATCAAGCCCCCACCTCCTCCTCGATGGAGGAGGTGGTTTCGCCGCCGCGCGGCGAAACCGGAGGAGGTGTGCGCTCCCGGGCGAAGAAGACGCCTCCGAGGGCGCCCCTGGCAATCATCGAGGAGGAGCACTAATGCCCCAACTCCTGCTCGAACTTTTCTCAGAAGAAATTCCCGCGCGTATGCAGAAGCGCGCCGAGGAAGATCTCGCGCGCGCGCTGACGGAAAAGCTCAAAGCCGCCGGCCTCAAGCCCGAAGCCGTTCGCACATTTTCCTCCCCGCGCCATCTCGGCGCCATCGTCGAAAATCTCGAAGCGCGCGCCAGCGACGTCAACGAAGAGCGCAAAGGCCCGCGTGTCGGCGCGCCGGAACAAGCGCTGGCGGGTTTTCTAAAAAGCGCCGGCCTCGCGCGCATCGAGGACGCGGAGATCGTTTCCGACAAGAAGGGCGATTTCTATGTCGCGCACATCCAGCGCGCCGGACGCGATACGCCCGCGATCCTGGCCGAGATCGTGCCCGAGATCGTGCGCGCGTTTCCTTGGCCAAAATCGATGCGTTCGCAGTCGAGCGATCTGCAATGGGTGCGGCCGCTGCACAATATTCTCTGCGTGTTCGCCGGCGCGCCCGTGAAGATCGCGCTCGATGGCGTCGGCAATGAGCCGGTGACCTGGGGCCATCGCTTTCACGCGCCCGCCGCGATCCCCGTGCGCGACGCCGAAGATCACTACGCCAAACTCCGCGCCGCGCACGTCCTCGTCGACCGCGACGAACGCCGCGCGCTCATCCTCGACCCGCGCCCGCGCGCTCTGCGCCGAGCGCAAGCTCGAACTCGTGGAAGACGCGGGGCTTCTGGAAGAGGTGACAGGGCTGGTTGAGTGGCCGGTCGTGCTGATGGGGCGGATGGATTCAGCGTTCCTCGATCTGCCGGCGGAAGTCATCCGCCTCACCATGCGCACGCACCAGAAATATTTCGCGGTGCGCGATCCGGTCACAGCCAAACTCGCGCCCAACTTCATCGTGGTCGCGAACATCGACGCGAAAGACGGCGGCGACGCTATCGCCGCCGGCAATGCGCGCGTCCTCTCAGCACGCCTCAACGACGCGCGCTTCTTCTGGGATACTGATCGCAAACTGAAGCTGGACGATCCCGCGCGTATCGAGAAGCTGAAGAAGATCGTCTTCCACCAAAAGCTCGGCAGCGTGTGGGGTAAAGTCGAGCGCGTGAAAGCGCTGGCGGTGGAGCTGTGCGCCGTGACGGGCGCGGACAAAGCGCTGGTCGCGCGCGCGGCGGAGTTATCCAAATGCGATCTCGTAACGGAGACAGTGGGCGAATTTCCTGAGTTGCAGGGGCAAATCGGAAGACAGCTTTACTTGGCTCAACCCTCCCCCTTGCGGGGAGGGCAGGGTGGGGGGTGACGGCGGCGCTCTATCCGGAAAGAACACCGCCGCTACCCCCACCCCCCAACCCCTCCCCGCAAGGGGGAGGGGAGTCGATCGCGTCCGCCATCGAAGACCACTACCGCCCCCTCGGCCCAAACGACCGCGTCCCCACCGACCCCGTCGCCATCACCCTCGCGCTCGCCGACAAACTCGACACGCTCGTGGGCTTCTGGGCGATCGATGAAAAGCCGACGGGAAGTAGTGATCCCTACGCATTGCGAAGAGCGGCACTGGGATTAGGTCGGATCTTAGTGACGAGCGGAACGCGTCTCCCGCTGATTGCCGCTACAGGCTCGGCGTGGGCACCACAGTTCAACGAACATCTTCCTTCCATCGTGACCAGAGGCAATGCTGTTGAGGACTTTGAGGCAACGCAGTGGCAGAAGTGGGAGCTTCGTCGCGACCTTGTCGCCTTCCTAGCCGATCGCCTCAAAGTCCAACTTCGCGAGCAAGGCAAGCGCCACGATCTGGTCGATGCTGTGTTCGCGCTCGGTGACGACGACCTCGTCCGCATCGTCGCGCGCGTCGAAGCGCTCGACGCATTTCTCCGCACCGAGGACGGCGCCAATCTTTTGAGCGGCTACAAGCGCGCGGCGAATATTCTCGCGGCGGAAGAGAAGAAGGGGCGGGGGCTGACGGCTGAGGATATCGCCGTCGGCGTGCAGGAGAGCCTCCTCCAGGAGGGCGCCGAGCGCGATTTGGCGGCGGCTTTGGCCGTCGCGAAGCCCGCCGCGGCCGCCAGCGTGGTAAAAGAGGACTTCGCAGGTGCAATGTCAGCGCTGTCAGCACTCAGAAGGCCAGTTGATGGGTTTTTTGACGCAGTCCTGGTGAATGCCGATGACATTTCGCTGCGTCGCAATAGACTCCTGCTATTGAAAGAAATCCGCGATGCGCTCCACGCCGTCGCGGATTTTGCGAAGATTGAGGGCTGACGAGCTGCGCGTTTCTTCCCCCGCTTGCGGGGGAAGTGGATTCCGCGAAGCGGAAGACGAAGGGGGAGGACTGGGCTCCCCCCTCAGTCAGTCCGCTGCGCGGCCTGACAGCTCCCCCGTAAACGGGGGAGCAAAAACGCGCTCCGCAATGCCAACGGGGTTGATGACATGAGCGCAGCGCAGAAACTCAGCACGAAGACGCAATGGGTCTATGGCTTCGGCGGCGGGACCAGCGCCGGCGATGCGTCGATGAAAACTTTGCTCGGCGGCAAGGGCGCCAATCTCGCGGAGATGGCCAAGCTGGGTCTGCCGGTGCCTCCGGGCTTCACGCTCAGCACCGAAGTTTGCACCGCCTTCTACGATCACAACCGCCACTATCCCGACGGCCTCGCGGCGCAAGTGGAAGCCGCGCTCGCCGAAGTGGAGAAGACGACCGGCAAAGTGTTCGGCGATCCCGCCAATCCGCTGCTCGTCTCCGTGCGCTCGGGCGCGCGCGCCTCGATGCCGGGCATGATGGACACGGTTTTGAACTTGGGCCTCAACGACGAAACCGTCGAAGGCCTCGCGAAACTCTCGGGCGACCGGCGCTTCGCCTACGATTCCTATCGCCGCTTCATTCAGATGTATTCCGACGTCGTGCTCGAACTCGAGCATGGCGCGTTCGAGGAAATCCTCGGCGCGCACAAGGACGAGCGCGAATACAAGACCGACACGGATATGACTGCCGAAGACTGGGAAGAGGTCGTCGTCCAGTTCAAACGCGTCGTGCAGCGCCAGCTCGGCAAGGCCTTCCCGACCGATCCCAAGGAGCAGCTCTGGGGCGCGATCGGCGCGGTGTTTTCCAGCTGGATGAACCAGCGCGCCATCACCTATCGCAAGCTCAACAACATCCCCGAAAGCTGGGGCACCGCCGTCAATGTGCAGGCGATGGTGTTTGGGAATATGGGTGAAACGTCAGCCACCGGCGTCGCCTTCACGCGCGATCCCTCCACCGGCGAGAAGCGCTTCTACGGCGAGTATCTGATCAATGCGCAAGGCGAAGACGTCGTCGCCGGCATCCGCACGCCGAAGCAACTCACCAAGGCGACGCGCGAAGCCATGAAAGAGGGCGGGCTCTCTCTTGAAGAAGCGATGCCCGATGTGTTCGCGCAGCTCACCGCCGTCTACCAAAAGCTCGAAGCGCACTATCGCGATATGCAGGACATCGAGTTCACGGTCGAGCGCAACGTGCTCTACATGCTGCAAACCCGCAGCGGCAAACGCACCGCGAAAGCCGCGCTCAAATCGCGGTCAATATGGCCGAAGAAACGCTCATCACTGAAGAAGAAGCGGTGATGCGTGTCGATCCCGCCGCGCTCGATCAGTTGCTGCACCCCACCATCGCGCCAGATTATGAGCGCGATCTCATCTGCAGAGGCTTGCCGGCCTCACCAGGCGCCGCTGTCGGTATCGTCGTGTTCGATCCCGATGAAGCCGCCGAGCGCGCCATCAAGGGCGAGAGCGTGATCCTCGTGCGCGAGGAGACCAGTCCCGAAGATATTCACGGCATGCACGCCTCACGCGCCATCGTCACCGCGCGCGGCGGCATGACCAGCCACGCCGCCGTCGTCGCGCGCGGCATGGGCCGGCCTTGCGTCTCCGGCGCGGGCGATATTCGCATTGATGAGAAAGAGGGGCTGTTCACGGCGCGCGGGCGCAAAGTGCGCGCGGGTGAAGTGATCACCGTTGATGGCTCAAGCGGCGAAGTCTTGTTCGGCGCGGCCACCATGGTGCAGCCTGAACTCTCCGGCGATTTCGGCACGCTCATGGGCTGGGCCGATAAGTGCCGCCGCATGGGCGTCCGCGCCAATGCGGAAACGCCAGAAGACGCACGCACGGCGCTGAAATACGGCGCCGAAGGCGTCGGCCTTTGCCGCACCGAGCACATGTTCTTCGACGCCGAGCGCATTTCCGCCGTGCGCGAAATGATCCTCGCGGAAACCGCCGCCGGCCGCGTTGCGGCGCTCGAAAAGCTGCTGCCGTTTCAGCGCACGGATTTCTTCAATCTCTTTTCGATCATGGGCGATAGCCCCGTGACCATCCGCTTCCTCGATCCGCCGCTGCACGAATTCCTGCCGCACGACGAGGAAGATTGCGCAGACGTCGCCGCCGCGACCGGGATCGATGCGAAAGCATTGCTGCTGCGCGCGCGCGAACTCTCGGAAGTCAATCCGATGCTGGGCTTCCGCGGCTGCCGGCTCGCGATCGTCTATCCGGAAATCTACGAGATGCAGGCGCGCGCTGTGTTTGAAGCCGCCGCCGATATCGCGCGCGAAACTGGCAAATCCCCCAAGCCCGAAATCATGATCCCGTTCGTGTTGGCCAAGCGCGAACTCGATCTCATCAAGGCGCGGATCGATGCGGTCGGCGCCGAGGTGCAGGCCGCGCGCGGCGTCACGATCGAATATCTCGTCGGCACCATGATCGAGCTTCCGCGCGCCGCTTTGCTCGCTGGCGAGATCGCCCAAACGGCGGAATTTTTCTCATTTGGCACCAATGACCTGACCCAAACAGCCATGGGTCTCTCCCGCGACGATGCTGGTAAATTTTTAGGAACCTTCGTCGAGCGGGGCGTGTTGGTGAACGATCCGTTCGTCTCAATCGACGCTCAAGGCGTTGGAGAGCTGGTTCAGCTGGCTTGCGAACGGGGCCGGGGTGGTCGCAAGGGGCTGAAGCTTGGAATCTGCGGTGAACATGGCGGCGATCCCGCGTCGATCGCGTTCTTTGAACGCGCCGGCCTGGATTACGTTTCTTGTTCGCCTTATCGGGTCCCCATCGCGCGTCTCGCGGCAGCGCAGGCCGCCATCGCCAACCGTAAGCTTTGAGCCCGAATCGGCTGACCTGACCTGGCGGCGCCCCCGCGCGGAGGGGGTGCAAACCCGCCGCTCCGGCCGCCGGCGGAGCCCCTTCCGGCACGATCCTCGCAAGTCGCTGAGCGCACAGCGGCGTGGCCGCGCGCGATTCTGTGGCCGTTCGGCCATAGGCGGACCGGGATCGGCCCTGAATTTACGAGTATGAACAAAAAGTATATCGCCCCCTCGGAGAGCCCCGTGTATGTGCGGCCGTCCTCGCGGCTTAATGTACATGCGAGCAGTCCGTCCCTGACCTTGTGGATTAATTGGCTGTCATCTGTGCCAATTCTGGACGGACTTAAGAGGGGCTTAATGATTTTAGCTATGTTCTGGGGTCGTCTTGCTACCTTCGCGGGGACGCTACGGACCCAAATCATGGTAGAAATTGAAAAGAACCCTCTGGCTGTGCGCCAGGGCGCGGCGGCAGTCGCGTGTATCGCAGCAGCAGCTGTCGCGATGCCCGTCATTGCCCATCGCGCCGCCGAGCAACGCGATGGCGCCGAGTGGGCCGCGCGTTCCAACGCTTTCCATGCTGAGCTTCAGCATTCGCTCGTCAACGGCATCGAGCCGACCGCGCGTATCCAGCTGACGGCGATGCGCGCCGACGATGGTCTGCGCGCGCGTGGCACAGCCTCGCTCTTCACCAATGGCGCCGATACTCACGCGATGCTGGTGCAAGCGGCCCTGCGCGGCCCGCTGGCGCCGAGCGGCGATGCGGCCCCGGTTGCGCAAGAAGTCGATCCCCGCCAGCTCAACTGCCTCTCGCAGGCCGTCTATTACGAAGCGCGGGGCGAGAGCTATCGCGGCCAGGGTCGCGGTGGCGGAAGTCGTCGTGAACCGTACGCGCTCGCGGCTCTATCCCAGCTCGATCTGCGGCGTGGTCTATCAGGGCTCGCACCGCACCACCGGCTGCCAGTTCACCTTCACCTGCGATGGCTCGCTCGCCCACCGCCCGCGCGGCCGGGCCTGGGAGCAAGCGCGCCATGTCGCGACGCAAGTCATGCTGGGCTATGCGCGCCCGCTGACGCATCGCGCCACGCACTATCACACCAACGCCATCAACCCGATCTGGTCCTCGGGCCTGGTCGAGACGGCGGAAATTGGCAGCCACGTTTTCTATCGCTTCCCCAACCGCGCCGAACGGCCGACTGTGATGGCCGCGCTTGAGCGCCGCCGCGCCGCGGCCGCAATGGCGCGCGCGAATCGGCTGGAAGACGACAACGCGCTGATCCCGCCCGCGATCGAAGCGGCGGAAGGTGTTGGCGCGGTGGTCGATGGCTTGGTCGATGCGGTTGCGCCGGAAGCGGCGGCGGCTGACGCCAACGACGCGCCGATCACCACCAGCGCGGCCGACGGCGAAGTCGCCACCTAAACTTTTCTTTTCAGATAGGGCGCTCCTCCTCCTCCTCCTCGATGGAGGAGGTGGTTGAGCTGCGTCGCAGCGAAACCGGAGGAGGTGCGCGCGCTGGCGATGGGGGCTGAGCCTCACGAGGCTTGCCTGCGGCACTTGCGGGCCTCACCCCTCCCCGCGCCTGTCGCGCGGCCCTCCCCATCGAGGGGAGGGCGGGCGTTTCCATCCCGATGGAACGAGACCTCTATTATGTGCCGCTCATCATCTTCCTCAGCTGCGCGCGCAGAGCGCTCGGCATGAAGCGCGCCGCGAAACGTGCGCGCTCGGCCTGCTTGCCCGCCATGTAGTGGATGGCGTCGCCATGCGCTGCATCCCAGGCGCGCTCCGCCGCGAGCCGCACCGGATAGATCCTCAACTTTGCCGCGCGTCAGCCCTTCGCGAAAGGTCTCATTGCCGTCGCCATGGCGGCCATCGAGGATCGCCGTCTCAACGAACCACGGCATCAAGCTTGTCATGCGCACGCCGTGGCGCGCGAATTCGAGATCAAGCGCTTCAGTCAATCCGCGCACCGCGTGCTTGGTCGCGGAATACACCGCCATGCGCGGCGTGCCGTAAACGCCCGCGACCGAAGCGACATTCACGATGCGCCCCGCCCGTCGCTTCGCGCAGCAAAGGCAGCGCCGCGTAGCAACCATTGATGACGCCCTTGATGTTCACATCGACGATGAGGTCCGCGTCGTCCGGCGCGATATCTTCAAACCATCCCCCGCGCGCGACGCCTGCATTGTTGAAGAGCACATGCATCAGCCCGCCGGTCGCTTCGCCGAAATTGCGCACAGCGCGTGTCCAGCCCGCGCGGTCGCGGACATCGAACACGCTGGAGAGTCTGCGCCCTTCGGGCAGCAGCGCGGCGGTTTGCTCAAGCCCTTCGGCATCGACATCGAACGCGCCGACAAACCAGCCGCGTTCGGCGAACAACAGCGCGGTCGCGCGCCCGATGCCCGAGCCCGCGCCGGTGATGAAGATAGTCTTTTGTTCTTCTTTTCGCTTCGCCAACGACGCCTCCGAACGGCGTTTCTTCAAACGCCCATGCAGCGCCGCGTCGCCCGATAGGTCAAGCGCGCCGCAAGGTCCGCGCAGTAGGGCAGGCGGGGCGCCATAGAAACGGATAAAGGCGCGGCGCATGCGCTCGCTGTCGCCAAAACCTGTCTTGCGCGCAACGTCCTGGATCGACGCCGCGCCGCTCTCAAGCATCGCGCGCGCCGCATCGAGGCGGAGGCGCTCCACCGATTTCGCGGGCGTGAGACCAATCTCACGCACATAAGCGCGCGTGAAATTGCGCGGGGCTCATCGCGGCTTGCGCCGCGAGTTGCTCGACCTTCAAGTCCTCCGCGAGATGATCGCGCATCCAAGCATGCAGCGCCGCAAAGCGCCCGCCTGGCGCATCGATCTCGAGCAAGCTCGAATGCTGCGTCTGTCCACCGGGCCGCTGCGCATAGACCACCATCTCGCGCGCGACATCTTTCGCGACCTCCGGCCCCAAATCTTTCGCGATCATTGCCAGCGCAAGATCAATACCCGCGCTCACGCCCGCCGACGTCCACACCGCGCCATCCTTCACATAGATATGGTCTTGCTCGACGCGCACATCCGGCATCAGCCGCTGCAGCAAAGCCGCGTGACGCCAGTGCGTGGTGACGCGCTTGCCGTCGACAAGGCCCGCGGCCGCAAGCAAGAACGTCCCACTGCACACACTGGAAATTCGCCGCACCTGTTTCGCCGCGCGTTGCAGCGCACGCTGCATCGCGGGCTCGATCGCCGCCTTGCGCGTGCCCTGGCCGCCCACCGCCATCAAGGTATCGACGCGCGCGAACGAAAAGCCCTTCAAGCTCTCCGTCAGCATCGCGACGCCAGACGACGACCGCACCGCGCCGCCCTCCAGCGAAAGCACACGCAAGCGATAGGCCGAAGGCGCAAACCGCGCGGCGATCTCAAACGCCGCGATCGGCCCCGCCGCATCGAGCAACTGGAAATCCGGAAACACAACAAGCGCGATGGCGCGCGTGGGCCGCGTTGGCGGAAAAGGAGGCTTCTTTGACATTTCCGCCAGAGCATGAATGCGCCAGATTGCCTCGTCAACTGCAGAACCGGAGCGCGCGCATGGCCGAAGCCTTCAAAATCGTCTTCATCCTCTATCCGCGCCTGACGCAGCTCGATTTCACCGGACCGTTCGAAGTTTTGTCGCGCTTGCCTGGCGCTGAAGTGATCGTGGCGTGCAAGGAGGGCGGCGTGATCGCCTCCGAAACCGGGCTTCACTTCGCCGAACTCGCGAAGCTCTCTGACATTCCAAGCTGCGACATGATCTGCATCCCGGGCGGCCCCGGCCAGACCGACGCGATGACCGACGTCGCCTTCATGGATGAAGTGCGCCGTCTCGGCGCCGGCGCGCGCTATGTCACGTCCGTCTGCACCGGCTCGCTCATTCTCGCCGCCGCCGGCCTGCTGCAAGGCAAGCGCGCCGCGTGTCATTGGGCGTACCGCGAATTGCTCTCTCTGTTCGGCGCCATTCCCGATCCCGCGCGCGTCGTGCGCGATGGCAACGTCATCACCGGCGGCGGCGTCACCGCGGGCATCGATTTTGCGCTCACGGTCGCCGCCGAATTGCGCGGCGAGGAAGTCGCGCAGACTTTGCAGCTCATGATCGAGTACGCGCCGGCGCCGCCCTATAATTGCGGGCGCCCGGAAACCGCATCGCCGGAATTGGTGGCCGCCGTGAAGCAGCGTTTTTCTGCATTCAGTCAAGCGCGCGAGCGCGCCATGCAAGACATCGCGGCCCGCGCCTGATGCTGGAATTGCGCCCCAATTGCGAATGTTGCGACAAGGATCTGCCGCCACAAAGCACGGACGCGCGCATCTGCACTTTCGAATGTACCTTCTGCGTATCGTGCGCGGAGAGCGTGTTCGACGGCGTGTGCCCCAATTGCGGCGGCAATTTCGTCCAGCGCCCGATCCGGCCAGAAGCGAAGCTCGCGAACAATCCCGCGTCCACCAAGCGTGTTCTTCGCGCGCCGCCCTGCGGCTAAATTGGACCGCCGGCTTCCAGCCGGCCCCTTTTTTCTGCCGGCTGGAAGCCGGCGGTCCGGAATTACTTCTTCGCCCGCAGCCGCTTCTTCTTTTTCTCCGCTGCCTTCATTTCTTCCAGCAGCAAATCCAATTGCTCAAACCGTTCTTCCCAAAGCGCGCGATAATTTTCGAGCCACTCCGCCGCTTCCGCGAGCGGCTGCGCTTCCACGCGCACCGGCCTGCGCTGCGCGTCGCGTCCCCGCGAAACCAGCCCCGCGCGCTCCAACACCTTGAGGTGTTTCGAGATCGCCGGCTGACTCATCGCGAACGGCGCCGCGAGTTCGTTGACGGAGGCTTCGCCATCGGTGAGGCGCGCGAGAATGGCGCGGCGCGTCGGGTCGGCCAGCGCCGCGAACGTGGCGTCGAGACGCGCGGAATCATAAGTTTGCATAACCAATTAGTTATACAATAAACGCGACTCCGTCAAGCGTTCGCGGGCAGCGCATCAAGTCCAAGATCAAGCGCCGGCGCCGAATGCGTGAGCGCGCCGACGCTGATCACATCAACGCCCGTCTCCGCAATCGCGCGTACCGTATCGAGGTTCACGCCACCCGACGCCTCAAGCACCGCCGCGCCTTTTGCCCGCTTCACCGCCGCGCGCAAATCGTCGAGCGTGAAATTGTCCAAGAGGATCGCATGCGGCGCGAAGGGCAGGGCCTCTTCCAATTGCGCGAGGCTGTCTACCTCGACCTCGATCGTCATCAAATGCCCGCACGCCGCTTTCGCACGCGTCAGCGCCTCACTCACCGATCCCGCCGCCGCGATGTGATTGTCCTTGATCAAGATCGCGTCATCGAGCCCGTAACGATGCGCGCCGCCGCCGCCCAACCGCACCGCGCGCTTCTCCAGCGCGCGCAGGCCCGGCGTTGTCTTGCGCGTCGCCACGATCGATGAACCCGTGCCGTCGATCGCGTCGACATAAGCGCGCGTCAGAGTCGCAACGCCGCACAGCCGCCCGAGAAAATTCAGCATCACGCGCTCGGCCATCATCATCGAGCGGTCGAACGCTTCGATCTCGTACAAGGTCGCGCCCGCCTCGAAGCGCGAACCCTCCGGGACGACGCGCTGAAACAAAATATCGGGATCGACCAGCCACGCTGTCATCGCCGCCACATCTTGGCCAGCGAACACGCCGGGCTTCCTCGCACGCACGGCCCAACGCCCGCGCGACTGTGGATCGATCACGGCGTCCGTCGTCACATCGCCCGCGACGCCGAAATCTTCCGCCAGCGCGAGCCGCACGATCGGCTCGATCACGACGTCAGGCAGCGGCGGCAGAAAGCGCGGCCGCGGCGGTGAGAAAGGTGCGTTTCTGCGCTCCGGCATCGGGATAATCGCTCCTGTAATGCCCGCCGCGGCTTTCGCGCCGCGCCAAGGCCGCCGCCCGCGACCAGGCGCGCGGCAATCAACTCGTTCGCAAGCCCAAGCTCGCCGCGCAAGCGGTCAATGTGCGCGAGCGCCGCGCTGAGGCCTTCCTTGTCGCGCACCACGCCGACCTGATTCTGCATCAACGCGCGCAATTCCGCGCGCGCGGCGTAGAGCAGTTCTGGCGGCGATTCCATGTCCTCAGGCTTGGAGGCCGCGCGCGGCGAGCCCTCACGCAAGCGCTCCGCGATGCGATGGGCAAACACGACCGCCTCCAGCAAAGAATTCGAGGCGAGCCGATTGGCGCCATGCGCGCCCGTCGCCGCGCATTCGCCGACGACAGACAAACCATCAAGCGTCGCGCGCCCCCACAAGTCAGACGCGATGCCGCCCATGTGATAATGCGCCGCGGGCGAAATGGGGATGAGCTGCGTGCGCGGATCGATGCCGCCATACATGCACGCCGCGAACACCGTCGGAAACTCATGCGGAAAGCGCACGCCCACCGCCACGCGCGCATCGAGAAACGCGCCGCGCCCGGCGACGCGCTCGACATGGATCGCGCGCGCCACCACATCGCGCGACGCCAGCTCCTCTACAAAACTCTCACCCTTGCCGTTGACGAGCTTGGCGCCTTCGCCGCGCAGCGCCTCGGTCGCGAGCGGGGCAGGGTCGCGGCCGATATCGATCGCGGTTGGGTGAAACTGCACGAATTCCGGATCGGCGATCAAAGCGCCCGCACGCGCGGCCATGGCGAGCCCATGTCCGCGCGCTTCCGGCGGATTGGTGGTGACAGCATAGAGCCCGCCGATGCCGCCCGTCGCGAGCACGACTTCGCTGCCTTGAAACGAAAGCACCGCGCCGTCTTTATCGCGGCACACCACGCCGCACACCGCGCCGTTCGCGTCGCGCATCAAAGCGCGCGCCGCGACCCCTTCGATGATCGTGATGTGGCTCGCCGCCCGCGCCGCGCGCGTCAGCGCATCCATGATCGCTTTGCCAGCGAGATCGCCCGACACGCGCACCACGCGCGGGCGCGAATGCGCCGCTTCCAAACTCTGCGCGAGTTTGCCGTCGGGCGTGCGATCGAACGGCACGCCGAGCCCGATCAAATCCATCACCCGCGCCGGGCCTTCGCTCGCGAGCAAATTCGCGACGACAGGATCAACTAGGCCGGCGCCCGCCTTGATCGTATCTTCCGCATGCAGCGAAGGATCATCGCCGCTCGACATCGCCACCGCGAGCCCGCCTTGCGCCCACGCGGAGGAGGAGGCTTGCCCCACCGCCGCTTGGCTCAACACGCGCACGCGCCGCGGCGCGAGCTTCAACGCAAGAAAAAGCCCCGCAAGCCCAGCGCCGACAATGAGAACAGGCTGATCGGTCACGACACCGGTGCGCCAGACCCGCGTCGCCATTCCGCCGGCGCGTTCCAATTGGCGAGCAGCCGGCCCACCAACAGATCATCGCCGCTCTCGGTCAGAACGAAATTATCCGGCAGGTAACCGTCGCTGGTGCTTTCGACGACGCGGCAGAAGACGGTCATCCCCGTGGGCTTGCGCCTCAGCGTGCACGCTTCGGACGATGCGCTGGTCTGTTCGCCGTTACAGCTTTGCGCTACGTGCATGGTCACGGAATAAGTTTCGCCTTCGGCGCGGACGAGCGTCGCTTCTCCGTCGATCCTGCAACCGATCTCGTCATTGATGGAGAGGATGCGCCATTGGCCGGCGAGCGACACAGTCGCGTAAGCCGGCGTGGCCGACGCCAACGCCAGCGCGGCGAGTGCGGCGCTACACCAGTTCGACATAGCGCCAGCTCGCGGCCAACCTCGAAACTGCGCGGTGTCGCGGGTTTCGGCAATGCGAGCATGCGGTCGATCGCTTGCTTTGCACGCACGCGCACATCTTCCGGGATCAGCACTTCGTGCTTCATCTCGACCAGCGCGTCATAGATGCCCTCAAGCGTGATGCGCTTCATGTACGGGCAGGAGATTGCACGGGCGCACGAACTCAACATCCGGCGCATTCGCCGCGACATTGTCGCTCATCGAGCACTCGGTCAGCAGCACGACCTTGCCCGGGCGCTTGGTTTCGACATAGCGCGCGAGCGCCGCCGTCGAGCCCGCGAAGTCCGCCGCCGCCATCACCTCAGGCGGGCATTCCGGGTGCGCCAGCACCACGATCCCAGGATGCGCCGCGCGCAATTCGGCGACATCCTCGGCTGTAAAGCGCTCATGCACTTCGCAGCGGGCCATGCCAAGCAATGATCTTGATATCGGTTTGCGCCGCGACATTCCGCGCCAGATATTCGTCCGGCAACATGATGACGCGGTCACTCTTCCATTCGCACGCCGCCCATTCACCACTTGCGCGGCGTTTGAAGAGGTGCACGTCACATCGCTCTCAGCTTTCACATCAGCCGACGTGTTCACTTACGTCACCACCGGCAACGCCGGGGAAGCGCTGTTTGATCAGCCGCACATCGGCGCCCGTGATCGAAGCCGCGAGCGAGCAGCCCGCGCGCATGTCGGGGATCAGCACGATCTTTTCCGGCGCGAGAATTTTCGAGGTCTCGGCCATGAAGTGGACGCCGGCCTGCACGATGATCGCCGCATCCGTCTCTGCCGCTTCGCGCGCGAGCGCGAGCGAGTCGCCTTTAAAATCGCCGACGCAGTGGAAGATTTCGCTGGTCATGTAATTGTGCGCGAGGATGACGGCGTTCTTCTCACGCTTGATCCGGTTGATCGCGGGCGATCAAAGGCGCATACGCCGGCCACTCGATCGCCGGCACCACCGTCTTCACGCGCTCATAAAGCGCATCCGTTTCGGCCTTCACCTCCGGCGTATAAGCGAGCCCCCGGCGCCCGGCGGCGTCCAGCCGGCCCCACGCGCCATGCACCGCGATCGGATTGCAGCCGCCGCCGTCGCCGGCGATCAAGGGAGCGTCAATGATCCGGGCCATCTTGGCCTCCAGGGTCGTGCGAGCCACTTGTGCTCATTCGGAGCATATATAAGGTGCGCCAAAACGCCCGAAAAGACCCCGGCGACACCCTTATGCTTCAAATGAGCATAACTCCGAGCAAATTAGTCGCCCAAGGCTCAAGAGGCAAGCATTTGTTCGGTCAGGTGAGCGCTCGGCTTGCAAAGCGCTTTGACCCTACACGGTTTTATCCGCATGGTGCCCTCGCAATTAACGCGATGGTTAACGCATGTCGGATGCAGGGAGCAGGCCGGATCGTTTTCGGCAGGCGGTGCGCGCGTGCCCGCGACCTTGTGTTCTGGGCCTTTGTGTTCAGCGCCAGCGTCAATCTCCTGTATCTCGCGCCGTCGCTCTTCATGTTGCAGGTCTATGACCGGGTCCTCACCACGGAGGCCTGGCGACGCTCGGCTTCATCTGTGTCATCCTGCTGGTCGCGCTCGGCGTGCTTGCCTTCCTCGACATGCTGCGCACGCGCCTCCTGTCGCGCTTAAGCCTCCGGCTCGACCGCTTGCTCGCGCCGGTGCTCGTCGCGGCCGCCGCACCGCGCGATGGCAGCGACGCAGGCCGACGCCAAGTGATGCGCGACTTCGACCAGCTCCGCCAAGCCGCGAGCGGGCCGGCCGCCGTCGCGATGATGGACGCGCCCTGGGCGCCGCCTCTTCGTCGGCGTTTGTTTCCTCATCCATCCCTATATCGGCTTGGTCGCGCTGCTGGGCGGCATGGGCCTCATCGCGCTCGCCTTCCAGAACGAACGCGGCGCTGCGGCGCGATCTCGCCGACATCGAAAAAATCGCGCCGCGCATCTATGCCGATCAGGAAGCGGACAATGCGAGCACCGACGCGGTGCGCGCGCTCGGCATGCGCGGCGCGGTGACAAAGCGTCGGCTCGCACAGCGCAGCGAACTCAATTCCGTGCAGACGCACATGGCGTTCAAAGCCGCGGCCTATGCGGCGATGACGAAATATCTCCGCCTCGCGCTCCAATCGGCCGCGCTTGGCGTCGGCGCATGGCTTGCGGTGGAGCGGCAAATTTCGCCCGGCGCTCTGATCGCGGGCTCGATCCTCGCGGGCGCGCGCGCTCTCGCCGCTGGAGCAGATCGTCGGCGCGTGGCGCCAGATCGGGCAGGCGCGCCTTTCCTTGAAATCCATCCGCGCCATCATCACCGAAGCCAAACGAAACGCCCGAGCGCATGGACCTTCCGCCGCCGCGCGGCGAACTCAGTATGGACCGCGTCGGCGTGCGTATTCGCGGTCAGTTCGCGCTGGTCAATGCAACGCTCACGCTGTCGCCCGGCGAAGTGCTTGGCGTGCTTGGCCCCAGCGGCGCAGGCAAATCCACGCTCGCGCGCGTCGCTGCCAATGCGCTGGCGCCTGAAGCGGGCGTGGTGCGCCTTGATGGCGCCAACCTCGCCGATTGGGATCCCGACGCGCTCGGCCGCCATATCGGCTATCTGCCCCAAGAGATTGGTCTGCTCGCCGGCACGATCGCGGAAAACATCCGCCGCTTTAATCCCAGCATCAGCGGCGACCCTAGCACGATCGATCCCGAAGTCATCGCCGCCCGCGACCGCCGCCGGCGCGCACGATCTCATCCTGCGCTTTCCCGGCGGCTATCTGCATCAACTCGGACGTGGCGGCAGCGGGCTTTCTCCAGGCCAATCACAACGCATCGCATTGGCGCGCGCGCTTTATCGTGCGCCGCCGCTGATCGTGCTGGATGAACCCAACGCGCACCTCGATTCAGAAGGCGAGGCGGCGCTCGTAAAAGCCGTCGATAGCGCACGCGCACGCGGCGCGGCGATCCTCATCGTCGCGCACCGCGCCGGCGTGCTGGCCCTCGCTGATCGCCTCGCCGTGCTCCGTGAAGGCCGCGTCGAGCTGATCGGCCCACGTGACGAAGTGATGCGCAAGCTCGCGACCGCGACGGAAAACGCCACCAACCTCACCACGCTCCGCCCGCGCGAGGCGCAGACATGACCGATCTCACCACGACCGAATTTGCCCAGGACGAAGAAGAGAAACCCCGCGCGCCCGCGACGGACCGCGCGCGCTTTGAAATTCGCGCCGGCGCCATCGTGCTCGTCGCCTTCTTCGGAGTATTCTTCGGTTGGGCCGCACTCGCGCCGCTCGATGCGGCCGTCGTCGCCAATGGCGTCATCGTGGTCGCCGGCAACCGCCAGACCGTGCAGCACCGCGATGGCGGCGTCGTGTCGCGCCTCAATGTGCGCGAGGGCCAGGAGGTCGCGCAGAACGAAATCCTGATCGAGCTCGCCGCGCCGGAACTGGTGGCGCAGGAGCGCGCGCTTTTCTTCCAGGTCATCGATCTTCATTGCAGCAAGCACGCCTCAGCGCCGAAGCCAATGGCGCGCGCTCCATTCAGCATCCCGCGCAATGGGCCAGCCTTTCTCCCGAAGACCGTGCGCTCGCGGAAGAAGCGTTTCAGCGCTACGCGACGCGCGGCGCGGCCGGCGAGAGCGGCGCGCGCGCCTGGAGCGAGTATGACGCGCGCATCGCCGGCTACACGGACGAGACCGGCCTCGATCCGCCGCCAGGAATCGCTGCTCGAAGACGAACTGGTCGGCATGCGTTCACTCGCCGACCGCGGCTCGTGCCAGTGACGCGTGTGCGCGCGCTGGAACGCGGCGTCGCCGAACTTGAAGGCCGCCGCGCTGAATTGCGCGCCATGATCGCCGCCACGCAACAGGATCGTTCTGAAGCGCTGCGCGATGTCGAAGCGCGTCTCCGCGAAGCGACGCCTCAGCACGTCAGCGCGCGCGAGCAGGTCGAGCGCACGCGCATCCGCGCCCCAACCGCCGGCGTTGTGGTGGGACTTGCCGTTCACACGGTCGGCGGTGTCATTCGCGGCGGTGATCGGCTCATGGACATCGTGCCCGCGCCATCAAGAGCTTTTGGTCGAGGCGGAAATTCGCCCCGAAGACGCCGACGACATCGAGCCCGGCCAGCAAGCCGAAGTGCGCATCACCGCCTTCGCCGGCCGCAATCTCCCGATCGTCGATGGCGTCGTCCAGCGCAACTCTCCGCCGACCGTTTCGTCAATGAGCGCACGGGGCAGGGCTATTTCACCGCGCAAGTCAGCGTGCCGGAAGAAGAGATCAACGCCATCCAATCGCCCACCGGCGGCCACCTCGAACTCCGCGCCGGCCTCCCCGCGCAAGTCGTGGTCCCGACGCGCAAACGCACCCGCGCTGGAGTTTTTGCTGGAACCGCTGAACCAAGCCGTCTGGCGATCCTTCCGCGAAGGCTGAAGAACCGGCGCGGTGCAGCCCCTGGCTTGCGGCTTGGCGGCACAACGCGCTAGCAAACGCGAGACGCGCCGTTGAGGGAGACGCCCATGTTCCGCCGTTATGTCCTCCTGGCCTTCGCTGTTTTGCTGTCTGCCTGCGCGACCAGCGCGCCCACGCCGACACGCCCGCAAACGATGCCGGAAACTGTCACGCCAAGCACCGTCGCGTTCGCGCTTGAGCCCCACGCAGTTCGCGGACATCCCCGGCTGGGCCAGCGCCGATCTGGCGCCCGCACTCACCGCGTTCAAGCGCTCTTGCGCGGCGCGCGCTTTGCGCGGTCTCGATCAGCCGCTTGCGAACACGGGGCGTATGGCGGTACGGTTGCCGATTGGCGCCCGGCGTGCGATGCGGCGACTATGTCGCGCCGGGAACGGAGCGCGCTTTCTTCGAAACGAATTTTTTCGCCAGTGCTCGTGCGTGGCGAAGGCGAAGCGCGGCTCACCGCCTATTACGAACCCATCATCGATGTGCGCCGCTATCCCGAGCCCGGGTTCACCGAACCGCTGCGCCGTCGCCCGACTGACATGGTGACGGTCGAGCTCGCCGAATTCGCCGAAGCCTACGACAATGAAGTGCTGCGCGGCGCGCCGCGCCGGCTCACCGGCCACCTCAGCGGACAACACCATTCGCCCATATCCAAAGCGCGAAGCCATCCCCGACGATCCGAACCAGGCCTTTGCATACGCGCATCCGGCGGATGTCTATAATCTGCAAGTGCAGGGCTCTGGCCGCATCGCGTTTCCCGATGGCGCGCAAGAACGCGCGGCGTTCGCGGCGCAGAATGGCTATCGCTGGAATTCAGCGCTCGGGGCGCTCCGCACTTCAGGGCAACTGCAAGGCGGCGCGACATGGAGCAATTTCCGCGCCTGGATTGATCAAAACGGCCCCCGACGCCGCGCGCGGCGCGCTCAACGCCGATCCGTCGTATGTGTTCTTCCAGGAAGAAAACATCACCGATCCCAGCGCCGGCCCGCGCGGGGCATCGGGCGCGCCTCTGACGCCGCTCGGCTCGATCGCTGTCGATCCCGATTATCATCCCTACGGTGCGATCGTATTCGTTGATGGAACTTATGACGGCGCGCCGTTCCAGCGCTTGCTCGTCGCGCAAGATACCGGCGGCGCGATCCGGCGGGGACCGTTTCGCGGCGATGTTTTCTTCGGGTCGGGCCCCCAAGCGGGCGCGGGCGCCGAGGCGCATGAATGGCCCCGCGCGCTGGTGGACCTTGCTGCCGCGCGGTGTTCCGATTGCGTCCAGCACGAATGCGTCGAACCGGCTAAGCTTGCTGCGCAATTGTGTTGCGTGCTCGCCTCAGTGTCGCCCAATCTCTCGCACATAACGCGAACATGGTTTTAAGAGGCGCGGGCATGAACAGGCGGGATCTGCTGCGGTGGAGCGGCGCGGGCTTGGCTGCCTGCGCGACGACCTCAATCACATCTCTCGCACACGCGACCGCGCCGAGCGCACGCACGCTTTCTCTCGTAAATACGCACACCGGCGAAAGCTTCAGCGACGCCTTCTGGGAAAACGGCGCCTATGTTCCGGATGCGCTCGCCGCCATCAATGGCGTGATGCGCGATCATCGCTCCGGCGAAGTCCACACCATCGATTCGCGCCTGCTTGACATGCTCAGCGATCTGAAGCTTCAGCTTGGCGCGACCGCGCCCTATCAGATCATCTCCGGCTATCGCTCGCCCACGACGAACGCCGCCATGCACGCCGCCAGCTCCGGCGTCCGCGAGCTCGCAGCCTCCACATGGACGGCATGGCGATCGATATCCGCGTGCGGGGCGTCGAACTCACACATCTCCGCGATGCGGCGCTTGGCATGCAGCGCGGCGGTGTGGGCTTTTATCCGGACTCCGATTTCGTGCACGTCGATACCGGCCGCGTCCGCCGCTGGTAATCAGCCCGCGCGCGCGGTGGCGCGATGCGCTGGTTTTCCAAGAACGCCACCGTGACGCCCGCGCGCACAAGCCCGCGCCAATTCGCGCGCGTCCCAGTTCGTCAGCGCACACAACCATGCGACGCCGTCTTGCCGACCAATTGGCGGCTCGGGCGCGCCGTGAATGCCGTAGGTGTCGAGGCTGAGATCGATCCACACCGAGCCCACCGGATTGTTCGGCCCCGCCGCGATTTCGAGTCGCGGAAGGTCGCCCGCGATGGAAGGTCGGCAGACGGCTGGCGTCGTACTGATAAGTCGGATCGAGCGCGACCGATTCCACCGTGAACGAACCGCTCGGCGCCGGCGCTTCGGTGCTGCCGATGCTCGCGGGATAGAATGCCACGAGGCGGCGCTGCGCGTCATAGGCGCTCAGAGTGCGGTTCTGCTTGTCGATCTCGATCGACGCGACCTGGGCGTCCAAATCGCCGCCGGCGTTCGCGACGATGATTTCCGTGCCTTCCGCCGCGAAGTCGCGTCGGGATTCAGCGTGCGCAGCAAATCCTCATCCATGTGGAATTTTTCCGCAATGCCTTCGGCCGCGTCCGCCCGTAACCGACCTGCGCCATCTCAGCCATCGCTTGCAGAATCGCGCGGCACAGGCGCGAACGGCCCGCGCACATCGGCGGCGGTGATCACGTAAGCGCTCAGCGCTTGCGACGCATCCTCGCGCGCCAGCGTCGCGAGCACGCTTGCATCGGCAACGCCGGTGACCGTGAGCCCGCGTGCAGTTTGATACGCGGCGACGGCCTTGTGGACATTCTCGCCGTCATAACCGTCCAATCACGCCCGGGAGAAATGCGCGCGGTCGAGCAAAGTCTGAATGCGCACCATGCCCGCATCATAGCGGCGTCTGTTTCAACGGGCGCTGTTGGAGCGGGGGCCGCTTCCTCTTCGTCAGTAGCGGCAGGCGCCGGTGCATCTGGTGCATCTTCCGCGCTCGCGATCGTCACAGCTTCTGGCGGAAGCTTGGGCGTAACCGTTTGCACGGCGTTGACGCGCGTCATCTCCGCCTGCGCGAACGCGCTCATCGGATCACCGGTTTCGGCGCGGTATCGACTTCAGCGCTGGTCAGCGCGCTCGGCGGCGAGCAAGCGGCGGCGAAGAGCAGCGGGGCGAGGGCGGCGGCAGCCAGAATGCGCAATTTTGTCATGCGCATTTAAGCAGCGCCGCGCCGTTTCGTTCCCGCGTGCGCGCGCGTTCACAAGTTCCCGTTGCGCGTTTGCATGAACGGCCGTTCAGTGGAACGCGAACACTGCGACGATCACCGCGATCATCGAAGAAAGACCCGCGATCGGCCCAAGGATTGGCAACCGCGCCGCGGCTTGCACTTTGCCGGCCTTGATCTGGCCGTAGGTTAATTCCGTCGTGATCGCGGCGCCGGTAAGCGTCAGCACGAAAAAGAGTTTCACCCAGAACAAAGTCGGCAAATTCTCCGGCCCGCCAAACACCGTCCAGATCATCGCAACGCCCGTGATCCACATCAGAATGAGCCCCATCGCGGAAAAGCGCGCGAGGCGCGGGCCGACGCTCCGGAGCGCCGCGGCTTTCTCCGGCGGGGACGCAAGCGCCGTGCGCGCGACGATCATGCTGCCAAAGCCGCCGCCCGCGGCCCATCATCAAACCGATCAAATGCACGATCAGCAGAACATCGTTCATCGCATCAACCCCCCGCTATTCCCCGCGCGGCGCCGGCACATGGACGCCGCCGATCGGCCGCTCGCTTAGCACTTCGCGCCGGCAGCGGAAAAGCTCCGCCGGCCGCCCGCCCGCGCTCGCATTCATTTCGCCGGTGCCTTCCACCAGCCCAGTGCGGTCGAGCAGGCGGCGGAAATTCTGCTTGTGCAAAGTGAGCCCCGCGATCGCCTCCACCAGCCGCTGCAATTGCAGCAGCGTGAATTTATCCGGCGCGAGTTCAAACACCACCGGCCGATATTTGATCTTGGCGCGGAGGCGCCCCATCGCGGTCGCCAGAATGCGCCGGTGATCTGACACCATTGGCTCGCCCAGCCCAGGCGCGAGCGGGGTCGTTGCTATTTCATCGGCGCGTTCGCCGTCAAAGCGCGTGCGGTCGCGCGCCGCTTCCGGCGCAAGCCCCGCTTCGTAGAGCAGCTCATACCGCTCCAGCGCCCGCTCTTCGTTCCACACCGCGCCATCGAGCGCGAACGCCAGCCGCGCCCGCGCGCGCCGCTGCACCGCGATCTCTTTTTCCTCCGCCGCCTTCGCCCAAGCCTTCAGCCGCGGCGCGATCTCTGCATCGATCACGCGCGGACGCCCGCCGCGCCAATCTTCCCACGGAAAAAAATCGTACCAATCGCGCCAACGCGCCCGCGCGCGCTCAAGCTCGGCGCGTGATGGCGTGAGCGCGAGATAGGAGATGGAGATAACGCGGTCCGGCCCGCCATCGCGAATATGCGCCAGCGGCGCTTCGCGCCCGCGATCGCCGAACGTGTAGAGTTGCTCGACATAACCGATGTCGAACCCAGTCTGCTCGCTTACCCAATGCCGCAGCGAAAGTTCAAGCGTGCGATCGCCCGCCGGATCGAACGGCCCGAACGGCAACCCCGTCAACGCCCCCGGCGCGTCGCGCGTCACGACGACGTACGGCGCATCCTCCGTCACCGCGAGGATGACGGCCGAGAGGCCGATAATGATGGGCGAGGTGGTCACAGCGCTCATCCTCCCCCTCGACGGGGGAGGTGGCCGCGACTAGTCCGCCGCAGCTTTAGCGAAGGCGGAAGCGGCCGGAGAGGGTGGGCGCTCCGTCTCGCAAGCACGGCCTCGCGCGGCTCATTCTGCAACACCACGCGCGCCATCCCCTCAGTCGCCGCTCCGCGACGACAGCTCCCCCATCGAGGGGGAGCATGAGTGAAGGCGGCTACAAGCATGCGCGAGTTTACGCCGGATCGAGCAGCAACCGGAAGCGCGCCAGGAAGGCTTCCTGCACTTTGCGTGTCGAAAGCGGCTGCAAAACGAGGTTAAGCCCCGCCGGCGGCGCGCCAAAGAAGCCACGCGCCTCGTGCGCTTCAAAGCCCGCCAACTGCACCGCCTCGAAATAAGCCGAGATCTGGTCGGCGCGTTTGATGATGGCTTTGACGGTGGTCGGCGCTTTCGCGGGCAGGCCGAAGCGCAGATGGATCGCCGCTTCCAACCGATGCTCGAACGCCTTGTAGTCGAGCCCGAGCGCCGCCTTGAACGGGCTGATCATGTCGCCGATCACATATTCCGGCCCATCATGCAGCAGCGCGATCAGCCGCCACTTCGCCGGCCAGTCGGGCGCGAGCATGCCGGTGATCTCTTCCACCAGCATGGAATGCTGCGCGACCGAATAAGCGTGCTCGCCTAGCGTCTGTCCATTCCAGCGCGCCACGCGCGCGAGCCCATGCGCGATATCCTCGATCTCGATGTCGAACGGCGAAGGATTGAGCAAATCCAGCCGCCGCCCTGAAAGCATGCGTTGCCACGCGCGCGGCGCGGGCGCGGGCTTTGCCGTTTTCGGCGCTGACTTGCGCGCATCACGCGCCATGGGAGCCTCGGGACAATCGCAGGGTGAGGAGCTTAACGCTCAGTTTAGGGGGCATTCCTACGATGCGCCGCATGATTCTGCGCGCCTTGGCGTTTCTGTTTGCCCTATGCGTCGCCACCAGCGCGGCGGCGGGCGATGTCCGTGTCAGCGTGGTCGATGATCACGGCCGCCCTGTCGCGGACGCGGTCGCGACCCTCCATGTCGCGCAGCCGCCGAGCGGGCCAATCCATTTTTTCGTGGCCGATGCGCATCGCGCAGCACAACATGCAGTTCGAGCCGTTCGTGCTGGTCGCGCCAGCTGGCGCTTATGTTTCGTTTCCGAACTTAGACGATGTGCGCCACCAGGTTTATTCGTTCTCGCAAGCCGGCCAATTCGAACTCCGCCTCTACGGCCATGAGCAGAGCCGGTCGGTGCAGTTTCGAAATGTTGGCGTCGTCGCGCTTGGCTGCAACATTCATGACGGCATGTCGGCCTATATCTATGTGGTCGATACGCCGTTCGCGATGAAGACCGGCGCCGACGGCGTCGCCGACATCACCGGCGCGCCAAATGGCGCGGCGACCTTGCGCATCTGGCATCCCTATCTCCGCACCGCCGGCAATATCGTCGAGCGCCCGATCACGATCGGCCCAACGCGCCGCACCGAGGCCGTGCAAGTGCGCTTGCGCGCCGCGCCGGATCGCGGCCATGGCTATTAGAGCATCGCGGCTCGCTTTCGGTGCGGCCCTTGCCAGCGTCGCGGCGGCGCAAGCCGCGAGCGCCGCGCCCGATCTTTTCTCCGGCGATCAATTGCGCGGCTTCATCGATTTTCGCGCCGCCGCTAGTGATAGCGAACAATCCTGGACTGACGACGGCTTCGGCAAAACACGCTTCAGCGGTGATGACGGCGACGTCGCCTTCGACGGCCTCGCGCAAGGCATGCTGATCTGGCGTCCGCATCTCACTTGGAACGTCGACGGCTATGTCACGCTGCAAGCCGACACCGAAGGCCGTCCCGCGATCGACGTCGTGGAAGCCTTCGCCAGCTATCGCGGCGCGCCGAGCGATGGCTGGCGCTTCAGCGGCCGCGCCGGCCTCATGTATCCGCCCGTTTCGCTCGAGCATGACGGCCCCGGCTGGACGCCGACCGACACCATCACGCCGTCGGCGATCAATTCGTGGATCGGCGAGGAGGTGAAGATCGTCGGCGTCGAAGCCAGCGCGCGCCGCCGCTTCGAGACGCAGGAATTCGCGGCCACATTGGGCCTTTTCGGCTTCAACGACACCTCCGGCACTTTGCTCGCTTATCGCGGTTGGGCGCTCGGCGATTTATGCCCGGCGCGCGCGGTGAAGTCCCGCTGCCGACGCGGAGCTTTGCGTATCAAGACTACACCAAGCCCACCACCGAGCTCGACGACCGCGTCGGCTATTATGCGCGCCTGGAATATCGCCCCATCGGCCCGCTCACATTCGACGTCACGCACTATGATAACGCCGGCGACCGCATCAGCGACGCGCACGGCCAGACCGATTGGGAAACGCGTTTCACCAATATCGGCCTGCGCGCAGCGCTCGGGCCAGACACGCATCTCCTCGCGCAAGCCATGACCGGACAAACCATCTGGGGCGAACGCACGCCGATGGGATACTGGACCGATGTCGATTTCGCCTCGGCCTATGTGCTCATCGCGCACGATTTCGGCGGCCAGAGCATCGCCGGGCGTCTCGATTATTTCGAAGTCACCGACCGCAGTTTCGTCGTTGACGATAACAATGACGAACAAGGCTGGGCCGCCACCGCCGCCTACCAGCTCATGCTATCGCCTCAAGCGCGCCTCGCCTTCGAAGGCCTCCACGTCTCCAGCGACCGCCCCACGCGCGCCGATCTCGGCATCGCGACGGAGCAAGACGAGACCACGCTGCAATCGTCGCTGAAGCTTTCGTTCTGAGCTAAAGCGCACCATTCTCAACCGCGAACCCCTGTTCGCGCCACGCCTTCATGCCGCCATCGAGCGCCACGGCGCGCGTGAAGCCCATGCGGCGCAGCGTGTCGGCGGCGAGGGTGGAGATTTTGCCGAACTCGCAATAGCAGACGATGCGCATGGTCGGATCGGGGGAAAGCTTCGTTGACGCGGAGTTCGAGTTGGCCGCGCGGCAGATGCGTGGCGCCGGGGATGCGATCCTTCTCGAACGCGTCGCGCTCGCGCACATCGAGGATGGTCATGTCGTTCGGGGCGCGCGGCGATGCGGTCGCTGAGCGCCGCGAGCGAGATGAAGGGCACGCTCGCCGCGGCGCTCGCCAGCATTTGCGCAACGCTCGCCCCGCCGCTCATATTGACGCGCAGCGCTTCGGTGAGATGCGTCGGCATGGTGAGATCGAGCGCGCGCATCATGGCGACGAACTCAGCGCGATCCTTTTTCTGCAAACGCGGATTGTCGGCGATCTCGGCGCCGATCGTGGTGGCGGCGCGGCCCTTATATTCGTGCGCCGGATAAATCGTGAGCGCGGGATCGAGTTTCAGCAGCTTGCCGAACAGGCTCTCATAAAGCTGCTCTGGATCGCCGGTGGGCAGATCGGTGCGGCCTGTGCCGCCGATCAGAAGCGTGTCGCCGGTGAAGACGCGGTCCTTCGCGACGAGACACATGGAATCGCGCGTATGTCCCGGCGTGTGCAAAGCCGTCAGCAGCACGTCGCCGACCTTCAGCGAATCCCCATCATCGACGCGCATATCCGCGAACGGCGCCGGCGACTGGCGATGCATCACGATCGGCACGCCAAGCGCCGCGCCCAGCGCTTTGGCGCCCGTGAAGTGATCGGCGTGGGTGTGCGTATCGATGATGTAGCGGATGCGCACGCCGTTCTTGGCCGCGAGCGCCTGATAGCGCTCAACCTGGCTCATCTCCGGATCGATCAGCGCGCCAGCCGAAGTGTTCGGGCAGCCGATGAGATAAGACTGGCACCCGCCCGTCGCGATTTGCTCGAAGATCATCGCCGCCCCCTTGGCGCACTCAATGCACGACGCGAAAGCGTGTCAATCTCCGGCGCGCCCCTCGTGCGCGACGCTTGCATTCAGGGCGAACCCTCCCCCTTGCGGGGAGGGTAGGGTGGGGGTGCGGGCGGAGTTCTTTTCGGAAAACACACCGCCGTTACCCCCGCCTCCATCTCCTCCCCGCAAGGGGGAGGAGAGTCATTTCATTCTGCTTGCCTTGGCGCCGCGGCGTTGTCTCAAGCCACCCGAGCCCCCTCAAACCCCGCGCGGTATCGCCGGCTCCCCAGCACCGCGCGCCCGTCGTCCAGCGTGATCTCCACATCCCCCGCCGGCGTCGGCTTCAGCGCCCGGATGCGCGCGCGGTTCACCAGGCGCGAGCGGTGCACGCGCACGAAGCCCGCGCCGGCGAGCTTACCCTCCCAAGCCGCCAGCGTGCCGCGCACCAGGTGCGCGCGCGCGGCGGTTTGGAATTCCACATAATTGCCGGCCGCCTCGACCCATAGAATATCCGCCGGCGGCAGAAACACCGCCGTCGCGCCGTCGCGGATTTCGATGCGGCGGGGGCGGCGGGCGCGCGGGCTTGCGATGCGCGCCATTGGAAGAACCAATAGGTCAGCCCAATCAGGACATAGGTCAGCACGTCCTTGCGCCATTCGTAGAACAACTCGCGCGCCAGATTGCCGTGCGAGAAATCGTAGAATGAGCCGGCGAGGGCGTAGGCGAGCTTCCTGAGCGCGACCATTCCCGCGCAATGGGCCAGCGAGAAGATCACTGTCAGCCCAAGATGCGTGGCGGCGAAGCGCACCAGCGTCTCGCGCTGGGGCGGGATGCGCCGCATTGCCTCGCCGACCAGCGGCGTCAGCGCCATGATCGTCAGATAGCTCGAAAACTCCCACACGAACGGCGCCCACACCGTCAGGCTCTCACCGTCGCGCTCTGCCTCCAGCAAGTTCGATGAGGCGTTCACCAGCGCCACCGCCAGCCCGCCGACCGCCATCACCAGCCAAGGCAGCAGCGGAAAACGGGCGCCGCCGGTCGTCACGTCTGGCCGCCACTGGTCACCACGGGCTCTCCGCTCGTCCCCGCCCGGCCTCCGGGCGCGTCGCGATGCTAGCGGGAAAGGGGCGGGCGCGAAACAAGCCGGGCAGGAGTTCTCACATGACCGCCCAAGACCGCCGCACCGATCTCGACTGGCTTCGCATCGCCGCCTTCGGCCTGCTCATCTTTTACCATGTCGGCATGTTCTATGTGACGTGGGACTTCCACGTGAAGTCGAGCCGCGCCAGCGACGCGATCGAGCCGCTTATGCTCGTCACCAATCCCTGGCGGCTCTTACTGCTCTTCATCATCTCGGGCGCCGCGACCCGCTTCATGGCCGACAAGATGAAGGCGGGGCAGCTTGCGGGCTCGCGTATGGGCCGGCTCTTGCCGCCGCTGCTGCTGGCCGTCTTCGTGATCGTGCCGCCGCAGAGCTATTACGAGCTTGTCGAAGCGCTCGCGCATCTGGGCCTGCCGCAGAGCCCCACGCTCGACAATTTCTACCTCAAATACGTCACCGCTTCGGGCCATTGGTGCGACGCCAGCGGCTGCCTCACCACGCCGACTTACAATCACATGTGGTTCGTCGCGTATCTGGCGCTCTACACGCTGCTGCTGATCGCACTTTTGCCGCTGCTCCGACGTGCGCCCAAGTGGCTCGGCAAGCTGATCGAAGGGCCGGGGCTTTTTCTGACGCCCTGGATCTTTCTCACCATCACCCGGATCACCTTGTTTCCGATCTTTGATGAAACGCACGACTTCAGGAACGACTGGTACCTGCATCTGGTCGATTTCAGCGGCTTTCTGTTCGGCTTCGCCATCGCCAAGCACGACGCTTTCTTCCGCGCTTGCATGAAATGGCGCTTCGTGGCGCTCGGTCTCGCCATCGCCGCCTATGCCGCTTTGCTCTCGTTTTACATCGCTTACGATACGGCCGATCCGACCGACCTGCTCCGCAACATCTTCCGCGGCGTTCGCGAACTTCAAGCCTGGGCCTTCATCGTCGCCGCGTTCGGCTTCGCTTATCGCCACTGGCGCGGCGCCGATGGGCCGGTGCGGCGCTATCTCACCGAGGCGATCTTCCCGTTCTACATCGTCCACCAGACCGCGATCATCATCGCCGGCCACTATCTCGACCCCGCTCGAACTTCCCGTGTGGCTCGAAGCCAGCCTCATCATCGCCGCCACGGTGGCGACTTGCTGGGGGAACTTACGAACTCGCCAAGCGCGTGTCCCTGGCTGCGCCCTTGGTTCGGATTACGCTCGCGGCCTCGCCTGGAAGATGGTAAAAATCCAAGACTTGCCGCCGGGGGGGACCGTTTGAGTCTCGGGCGAACGGATCCAACCGTTCCGCCGATAGGAGCGGAGCATGTTTCTGGGCTTCCTGATCGCCGTAGGCGTTATCGTGGGCCTGACCATTCTGGGCGCTTTCATCACCCGGCGCGCGCCGGGCACCGATTGGGAGCGCCATGAGGATCGACCGATCGGGCCCGGGACCGATCTTTAGGCAATGATTTAGCCATCCGGCTTGCGCGCTGGCCGCGAAGCCGTCTTAGTTGCGCTCCGGGCTTGGAGGCTCGCCCATGGTGCAGGTACGCCGCGCGGTCGCGCGTGACGCTGAGGCGATCGCAAAAACTCACCGCCGAAGCCGCCGCCGAGGAAGGCGGCCTGACGGGCTTGGAGTCCGACCGCATCCGCGCGCACGCCTTCGGGCAGAACGCGCTGTTCGAAGCCTGGATCGCTGAAGAGCGCGCCGCCAAGGCGCCCTGCGGCCATGCCATCATCACCAAGAGCTACGATATCCGCAGAGCCGCGCCCACGGTCGTGCTGTGCGAGCTTTATGTGCGGCCCGAGCATCGCCGGGGCGGTGTCGCGCGGCTCCTCATGTCGGGCGTCGCGCGCCGCGCCATGGATCTGGGCGCGCGGGAACTCATGATCACCACCGGCGTCGACAACGCTGTCGCGCAGCGCTTCTTCGCCGCTGTCGGCGCGCGTTCGCAAAAGGCCGAGGTTTTCATGATGTCCGCCGACGGCATCCAATGGCTTGCGACCGAAGCGCTCTAAAAAACTCCGGAATGCTTTGACGCGAGACGCGCGGCCCGCTTCGATGGGGCAAATCCATCTTGCTGGAGGGCCTGATGCTCGCAAAACCGCTTCTCAAAGCCACCGTCTCTCTCATCACCATCGCCGCCCTGGCGCTCGCCGGTTGTGCGACGCCTGCGCCCACCGCCGCGAACGCCGCGCCAAGTTCCGCGCCGACAGTCGAAGCCGCGCGCGCTTACGTCGATGCGGCCGAAGCGGAACTTGCCGAGCGCAGTGAAGCTGAAGCGCGCGTCGCTTGGGTCTACAACACCAACATCAATTACGACACCGAATGGCTGCTGCAGCGCTCGGACGCGGAAGCCACCGAAGCGCGCGTGAGGCTCGCCAGCGGCGTTGCGCAATTTGCTTCGCTCGATCTGCCGCCGGAGCTTCGCCGCAAGGTTGATTTCCTCCGGCTCAGCCTCACGCTCCCCGCGCCGCAAACCGAAGGCGCCGCTGACCAGCTCTCGGAAATCACCACGCGGCTCTCCTCGATCTATTCGACCGGCCGCATCGATTACCAAGGCCGCCAAGTCACGCTCGACGATCTCGAAACCATGATGGGCACGGAGCACAATCCGGCGCGCCTCGAAGAGATGTGGACCAAGTGGCACGCGATCGCGGCGCCGATGGCGAGCGACTATGCGCGCATGGTGGAAATCTCAAACCAGGGCGCGCGCGATCTGGGCTTTGAAGACGTCGGCCAGATGTGGCTCTCGAATTATGACATGCCGCCCGCCGAAATGGCCGCGGAAGTCGATCGGCTCTGGGGCCAGATGCAGCCTTTCTATGAACAGCTGCATTGCCATGTGCGCGCGCGGCTTAACGCCAGTCTTGGCAATACGATCGTTCCGCTCGATCAGCCCATCCGCGCCGATCTGCTCGGCAATATGTGGGCGCAGGATTGGTCGACCCTGATGCCGATCGTCGCCCCGCGCGGCGGCGCTGAAACCTATGACACCACCCAATTGCTCACCCGCGCCCATTACACGCCGCGCCGCATGGTGGAGACGGCGGAGAATTTTTATTCCTCGCTCGGCCTCGCCGAATTGCCCGACACCTTCTGGGAGCGATCCCTCTTCGAACGCCCGCGCGACCGCGACGTCGTGTGTCACGCCTCGGCGTGGGACATCGACAATCAAGACGATCTGCGCATCAAGCAATGCATCCAGATCAACGCCGATCACTTCCGAACCGTGCATCACGAGCTCGGGCACAATTATTATCAGCGCGCCTATAACGGCCAGCCCTATCTCTTCATGAATGGCGCCCATGACGGCTTCCACGAAGCCATCGGCGATTTCGTCGCGCTCAACATCACGCCGGAATATCTGGTGCAGATCAATCTGCTCCGCCGCAACCAGATCCCAAACGCCGCCGCCGACAATCGTCTCCTGATGGAGCGCGCGCTCGAAAAGCTCGCCTTCCTGCCGTTCGCCGTCGCAGTCGATCGCTGGCGCTGGGACGTGTTCGCCGGCCGCATCACGCCGGAGAATTACAATTCATCCTGGTGGGAAATCCGGCAGCGCTACCAAGGCATTCGCCCGCCGAATGAGCGCCCCGCCGACGCGTTCGATCCGGGCGCGAAGTATCACATCGCCAACAATGTGCCGTATCTGCGCTACTTCCTCGCGCACGTGCTGCAATTCCAATTCTACCAAGCCGCTTGCCAGCAAGCCGGTTGGACCGGCCCGTTGCACCGCTGCACGGTTTACGGAAACCGCGAAGTCGGCGCGCGCTTCAACGCCATGCTGGAAATGGGCGCCTCCCATCCCTGGCCAGACGCGCTCGAAGCCTTCACCGGCACGCGCCGCATGGATGGCTCAGCCATGGTGGCCTATTTCCAACCGCTGATGACCTGGCTCGAAGAACAAAACCGCGGCCGCGAGTGCGGCTGGCCGGGCGAGAGCCAATAGCGCAAACCTCCCCTCCATCCTCGCCCTTGATGGGCGAGGTGTCCGCGAGCAACGCTCGCGGACGGAGTGGGTGGCGGCTCTATCTTACAGGCACGGCGCTATCACCCACTCAGTCATCGCGCTTGCGCGCGCTGACAGCTCGCCCATCGAGGGCGAGCATTGCAAGCCGCCCGCCTCAGGCCGCGACGCCGCTTTCCATTACGGCGGCGCCCACGCGCGTCAGTTGCTCCGCCAGCCGGCAGGCCAGTCCCACGATGGTCATCGTCGGGTTGGCTTGTCCGCCGCTTGGGAACACGCACGCCGACGCGACCCAGAGATTGGCGAGCCCGTGCACTTTGAGATCGGTGTCCACGACGCCGGTCGCGAGCGATGCGCTCATCGCGGCGCCGCCCATCTGGTGATAGCCGTCGCGCGCCGCGTCTTTCACGCGCGCCACGCATTGATCGCGCGAGCCATGAAACCGTAAACGTCCAGCGCCAGCGGCTTGCAAGTCGGCGTCGAGCAATTCATGCGCGCGCACCACCGCATCGAATTCGAACGGCTTCATCTTAAAATCGATGCGCAGGCGTGGCAGGCCAAGCGAGTCGACTTCGTCTGAAAGACTGATGCGGTTGTCGGCGTAGCGCGGCTGCTCGGCGTGATAATCCATGCGCCAGCGTCCATCGCCGGCGGGGATAAGCGCGGTCGCGCGCGGATGGCGGCCGGTGAGGCGCGATGAGGCCAACAAATACATCGCGTGGCTGAGGCCCGCGATCGCCGAGAACGGCGCGCGCGCGATATTGGCCAAGTGCGGCCCAAGCCGCGCTTCGCTGTCGCCGCCGCGTCCCAGCAGCGCGCGCGCGAGTTTTGCCGCGACGAATTTTGCCGAGCCAACCGCGGAGCCATGCGTCGCATTGCTGGTCGCGCCGCTGTCGAGCCAGAAGGCGATATTGGTAATCTTCTCGCCCGTCACCGTTTCAGCGCGCGGGCGGATGCGCCGGCGTCCGAAGACGCCGTCGCCGAGCGGGCGGGACACGAACGCTGCAATGTCCTTGCGGTCATTAAGTTCAAGATCGGCGATCGAGCCGGTGAGGTGGCCCATATAGCCGCGCCCGAGCGGCCCATCGGCGCCGCCGCAGAGCGCGGGATTGTCGCGCTGCGCGAGCAGGAGGAGGCGCAAGGTCCCAAGCCCACCGCACGCCAGCACATAGTGGCGCGCCTTCACCGCATGCTCTGCGCCGTCGATACGCGCCCGCACTCCAGTGATGCGCTTCTCATCCGAGGCGAGCGCCGTGACGCGCGCATTGAGCAAGAATGCAGGGCCATTCGCCGCCCCGATCCGCGCGCGCCAGCGCCGGCTCATATTGAGTTCGCCGCCCCAGGTCTCATCGCGGCTGGCGTCGAACTTCTTCAGCCGCCCGAACGCCGCCGGCGCATCGCTTTCAATCAAATCCCGGCTGCCAAGAAATTCCGCCGCCGCTTTCCACCAAGGCCGCATCTCGCTGTGCGGGATCGGCCAGTGACGAAAATCCACCTCGTCGAACGGCATGCAGCGTCCGCCCCACCAATGCGAGCTGCCGCCCAGCGCCGAGGCTGCGACGATCTCGGTTGGATCGTGAAAGCCGGCGTGAACGATGTCGGCCGCCAGCACGTCCGGATCGCCGGGCACCGGGCGTTTGTCGCCCGCTTCCAGCACCAGCACGCTCAGCCCCGCGTCATGCGCCTTCAACGCGCAAGCAAGCCCCGCCGGCCCCGCGCCCACCACGCAGACGTCGAACTCATGGTCGAGGCAATCGAGCGTGTTAATCGGCATGTATTCAATCGCGCGGAGATGACAGCGCCGAACATAGCTTCACGTAAAGCTTGGGCGGCGTGCTTTCTCCTTGGGCGAGAGCAACTCTAGCCGGAGCTTCCTTAACGGATATTGTTCCCTAAACCGTAGGCGTTATGTCGCTTTCGCAACGAACACTGTGCCCGCCGAATAGCCTGCCCCAAATGAGCAGATGAGCCCCTTGTCGCCGGCTTTGAGGTCTTCGCTGTGGCGATGGAAGGCGATGATCGAGCCGGCGCTCGAGGTATTGGCGTACACATCGAGCACGGTCGGGCTCTCTTCGGCGCTCGCCTCACGGCCGAGGACGCGTTCGGAAATAAGCCGGTTCATGCCGGCATTGGCCTGGTGCAGCCACATGCGCTTGAGATCGCTTGGCGCGAGTTGAAGTTCGGCCATGTGCGCCAGGATCATCTCCGACACCATCGGCACCACTTCCTTGAACACCTTGCGGCCCTCCTGAACGAAGAGCTTGTCGGCGACGTGAATCCATTCGGGCGCCGCCCGATTGAGGAAGCCAAAATTGTTGCGGATATTGTTGGAGAACTTGGTTTTGAGTTTCGAGCCCAGCAACGCCCACGCGCCCGCCGGCGCGATGTCTGCGCTCTCCACGAGGATCGCAGTCGCGACATCGCCGAAGATGAAATGGCTGTCGCGGTCGCGCCAGTTCAAATGCCCCGAACAAATTTCCGGATTGACCACCAGCACCGAGCGCGCATGCCCCGCGCGGATCATGTCGGACGCCGTCTGAATGCCGAACGTCGCCGATGAACAAGCGACATTCATATCGAACGCAAAGCCATCGGCGCCGAGCGCGTTCTGAATTTCGATCGCCATGGCCGGATAGGGCCGCTGCATGTTCGACGCCGCGCAGATCACCGCGTCGATCTCCTTGGCTGAACGATTGGCGCGCGCCAACGCTTCCTTCGCGGCGGCAATGCCGATCTCGGCCATTACGGAAAGATCTTCGTTGGGGCGCTCTGGAATATCGGGCGTCATGCGCGTGATATCCAAGACGCCCGACTTGTTCATCACGAAGCGCGACTTGATCCCCGACGCTTTCTCGATGAATTCCGTGCTGGAACCCTCAAGCTTCGGCAGTGCGCCCGCCGCGATGTCGAGCGCATGGTCGTCATTGTATTTCAGCGCATAGGCATTGTACGCGGCGACCAGCTCATCGTTGGAGATGGTTTCGGGCGGCGTATAGAGCCCGGTGGCGGAGATCACGGTGGTCACGCGGCGTTTCCTTGTTTTGGCGTTCTAGCGCTGCACCCTGGCCAGCTTAGCGCAAGCCGCGCGGCGCGGACACGCCATCTGGTGATCATTCACCATGCCAACCGCCTGCATGAAGGCGTAAACGATCACCGGCCCGCAAAACTTGAAGCCGCGGGCTTTGAGTTCCTTGGCGATCTTCTCGCTAAGCTCGGTCTTGGCCGGCGCCTCGCGATAGATTTTCCAAGAGTTCTGGATCGGCTTGCCGTCCACGAAACCCCAGAGAAACTCAGAGAAATCCTCGCCGCGCGCTTCCATATCAAGATAGATGCGCGCGCCACTGATCGCCGCTTCGATCTTGGCGCGCGAGCGGATGATGCCGGCGTCTTGCAAGAGGGCGTCGATCTTCTTCTCATTGAAGCGCGCGATTTTCTTGGGGTCGAAGTCAGCAAACGCGGCGCGGAAATTCTCGCGCTTGCGCAAAATCGTGATCCAGGAGAGGCCGGCCTGGAAGCCGTCGAGCACCAGCTTTTCGTAAAGCGCGCGGCTGTCGCGCTCGGGGACGCCCCATTCTTCGTCGTGATACGCTGCGTAAAGCGGATCGCCGCCATCGGCCCAACCACAACGCCCCTTCATGGCTCACCCGAGGGCAAGAGGAGCCAGTCCGGCGGATCGAGCATCACCACGCGGCCGTCACACATGAACGGCTCTTTCGCTTCAAGCGCCCGGTCGAGCCGCAAAAACGCAATCGCCCGCCCATCCACGCCAGACCGCACGCTCCCCAACTCCGCTTCACCCGCGCGCACAGCCGCACCATAAGCCGGCGCAGGACCATCAAACGTGATCGGACAAAACTTCTTCCGCGTTGTCGCCCGCCTTTTCATCCGGCTCACATTTTCCTGGCCGACAAAGCAGCCCTTCTGAAACGCCACGCCGTTCAATTCTTCCAGCAGCGCTTCCAACGCGAACACTTCGTCCATGCCCGCATCGATCGCGAGATCAGGCACGCCGAGCGCAATGCGCCGCGAGAGCAGAGCGTCTTCGTTCGGCGCGCCATCGCCGCGCGCAACGATCGCCCGACGTCCCAGCGCACTCAAACGCGGATCGGGCGCAGCGTTCGGCGGTGCGTCGCCCAAAAAGAAATCGACTCCAAACGCGCCGCTCAAATCCGTCACCTCAACCTGCGCCCGCAGCCGATACATTGTCAGCTTCCGTAACAGATCCGCCCCACGCGACGCCGCGCACTCGATCAACGCGCCGTCCTCGCGCGCCCACACGATCATATCCGCCGAGACCTTCCCCTGCGGCGTCAGCAGCGCCGCATAAACGCAAGGCTCGGCGTCCAGCCGGTGCAAGTCCTGGGTCAGCAGATTTTGCAGAAAGGGCCGCGCCTCCGGGCCGGAGACGCCGATCAGGGCGCGGTCGAGGCGGATCGGCGAGGGCATGGCCCTGAAGTGGCGCCCGCCGGCCCCCGCCGCAAGCCATTTGGCCGCTGTTGACTTGGCGTTTACCGGCGCGCCGCGTAACCCCAGGCGCCCATGCCCCATCTGCTCTTCATCGCCCCCGAGGACCTGAACGAAGCCGTCCTCGCCGCCGCCGCCTACGAGGCGGCGCTCGCGGCCGTGCCCGGCGCGACCGCCACCATCATCTGCGCCCCAGAAACCCGCGACCTCTACCGCGCCGCGCCCAGACTGGCGTCGCTCCGCACCTGGGACGCCTCGGACGGCTTTGCGCCCTGGCTGACGCTCGCCTGGTCCAAAGCCCGCACGCCGTTCGACCTCGTCGTCGATCTCCGCAATGCCCCCGCCAGCTACGCCGTCCGCGCCAAGCGCCGCATTCGCCGCCGCTCCTCGCGCCTGCTCCGCCACCGCCTGGAAGATTTCGCCGCGCTGTTCGGCGACGAACGCCTCGCTCCGCGCCTCTGGCTCGATGACGCCGCACGCGAAGCCGCCGCTGCTGTGGCGAGCGATGGCCCGCTGCTCGTCCTCGCGCCCGGCGCTGAGAGCGCCAGCAAAACCTGGCCCGGCGAGCGCTTCGCCGCCGTCGCGCGCCGTCTCGTCGGCGGCGCGGGGCCGCTCTCGGGCGCGCGCGTCATCGCGCTGGGCGAGGCCGAGCGCACGCGGCCGGTCGCCGCCAGCCTCGATGCGGACGGCGTCCCAGCGCTCGACGCCGCCGGCAAGCTCGATCTTCTCGCCAGCGCCGCGCTCCTTGAACGGGCCACGCTCCTCATCGCCAACGCCAATCCGCTGATGCAGATCGGCGCCGCCATGGGCGCGCCGACGCTCGGCCTGTTCGGCCCCACCGACGAGCGCGTATTCGGCCCCACCGGCCCGCGCTCACGCGCGCTCCGGGGCCGCGCTTACGAAGAGATCATGGCGCTTGAGCACGCGGGCCTGGACGCGCGCCCCCTTATGGACGATCTCAGCGTTGACGCCGTGGAGGCTGCGGCGCTCGAGCTATTGCACGCGGGAGGTTTGAGTTGAGCCTGTTCGACCTCGTCATACGCGGCGGCACGATCGTCAATCATTCCGGCGAAGGCCCGGGCGATATCGGCGTGCAGAACGGCCGCATTACCGCGATCGGCGATCTCGCCACCGCATCGGCAGGCCATGTGGTCGATGCAAAAGGGCTGCACGTCCTGCCCGGCGTGATCGACACCCAGGTGCATTTCCGCGAGCCCGGCAACGAGCATAAGGAAAACTTGGAGACCGGCACGCGCGCTGCAGCGCTCGGCGGCGTCACCGCCGTGTTCGAAATGCCCAACACCGCGCCGCCGACAACGACGGTCGCCGCACTCGAAGACAAGCTCGCCCGCGCCAAGGGCCGCGCGCATGTCGATCACGCGTTTTACGCCGGCGCGAGCCCCGATAATTTCGCGCAGATCCCTGACCTCGAACGCGTGCCCGGCTGCTGCGGCATCAAGACCTTCATGGGCTCCTCCACCGGCACGCTGCTGGTGGAAGACGACGAGGGCCTCAACCAAGTCCTCAAACACATCACCCGCCGGGGCGCCTTCCACGCCGAAGACGAAGCCCGCCTCATCGCCCGCAAATCGCTCGCCCGCGAAGGCGATTGGACCAGCCATCCCGAAGTCCGCGACGATCAAGCCGCCTTGCTCGCCGTGCAGCGCCTGGTGAACACCGCGCGCAAATGGGGCAAGCGCGTCCACGTGCTGCATGTTTCATCCGCGATCGAGATGGCTTTTCTCGCGACGGCGAAAGATGTCGCGACGGTGGAAACGCTCCCGCAATTCCTGACCTTCGAAGGGCCGGGGATTTACGAGCGCTTGAAGGGCCTCGCGCAAATGAACCCGCCGATCCGCACCGCCGCCGACCGCGCCGCACTCTGGTCGCTCGGCATCGCGCAGGGCGTGGTCGACGTGCTTGGCACCGATCACGCGCCGCATACGCTCGAAGAAAAAGCCCAGCCCTATCCGAAATCGCCCTCCGGCATGCCCGGCGTGCAAACGCTCGTGCCGGTGATGCTGACGCATGTCGCCGAAGGGCGCTTGAGCCTCGCGCGCTTCGTCGATCTCACCTCACACGGCCCCAACCGCATTTTCGGCATCGCCAACAAAGGCCGCATCGCGCTCGGCTACGACGCCGATTTCACCCTCGTCGACCTCGCCGCGCGCCGCACCATCCGCAATGCCGACCAAGCCACCCATGTCGGCTGGACGCCCTTCGACGGCTTCGAAGCGAAGGGTTGGCCAATGGCGACGATCATTCGCGGGATCGTGGTGATGCGCGATGGCGAAGTGACCGCGCCATCGCAAGGCGCGCCGATGCGGTTCTTGGAAGCGCTGGGGGCGGCTTAAATCCCTCAGTCATTCCAGACGCGTGGAGCGCGATCTGGAATCCAGGGCCAACACTCGGCTCTACGATCCCTGGATTCCGGGTTCGGCTTCGCCGCCCCGGAATGACTGACGAGAATTGGACCGCCGGCTTCCAGCCGGCAGACACTGTTGCCGGCTGGAAGCCGGCGGTCCAAGTTAACCCAGCGCTCTCCGATAAATCTCCGCGTCCTCTTCCGAGAAGCAGCAAAACACCAAGCGCTCCACGCTCGACGTATGCTGCGAAGCATCCGCGCACGCCTCCACCGCCACCGCGCACGCGCGCTCACGCGGCCAACCGAAATTCCCTGTCCCCAAACACGGAAACGCAACCGAGCGCAGCGCATGCTTCCCAGCCAGCGCAATACATGCGCGATAACACGCGCCCAGCGCCGCGATCTTCGCGCGCTCCTCGCCCTCCAGCCACCAGATCGGCGCCGCCGTGTGCAGGATGAAGCGAGCAGGCGCGTCGAAGCCCGGCGTCAGCACCGCTTCGCTCTCGGCCAATGGCGCCATCGTTTGAGTCAGCGCAGTGAGCGCTGGACCCGCCGCGCGCCGCAATGCGCCATCCACGCCCGTGCCCGGCAAGAGTTCGCGGTTGGCGGCGTTGACTACAGCATCGACCGCAAGCGTCTCGATCCTGCCGACGATGACCTCCATCCGCGCGCTCATGGAGAAAACCATAGGCCCGGGGCCAGCGTCGCGCCACATTCCTGGGCCAAATCACCGCCAAGCTAAATCCGCATGTCCCCGAACCTGATGCGAAACTTCGAGACGCGCGCGCTCACTGAAGGTGAGATCGCGCTCGGGCGCATCGTGTTCGCCGACGAGATCGCTTGGCCGCGCATCCGTATCTTCCAGGGGCCCGCGCTCGGTTTCGGCGCGATGGTGCCGCTTGGGCGCACCATCATATTCTCGCGCTGGCGCGCCGCGCGCGATTTCGCGCATGCGGGCCGCGACGATCAAGGCTGGCTGGTGCACGAGATGATGCATCTCTGGCAGGCGGCGCGCGGGATTTTCCTGGGCGGCGCCAAACTCAAAGCGTTGGGCGCCAAAGCCTACGCCTACACGCCCAAACCGGCCGCACTGCTCGCGGCCTACAATATCGAAAGCCAAGCCGAGATCGCTCGCCACCTCTTCCTCGCCCGCACCGGCGAGGGCGCCAAGGAAGCGCCGCCGCGTGCTTGGCTGGAGGAGATTTGGCTGAGCCGTTGAGCGCCTCCAGCGAGCAGAATCAAGCGCCCGCCTCCTCCTCGATGGAGGAGGCGCCGCGCAACGCGCGGCGGAGGAGGTGAGGCCCGCCGAAGCTGAAAGTGAGCCTCACGAGGCTCCGCCTTCATCGCCGGCGCGCGCACCTCCTCCGGTTTCGCTGCTCTCGCAGCTCAACCACCTCCTCCATCGAGGAGGAGGTGGACGCACGCATACGGAATGAAATCAGCCGTTCTGCTTCACATCGTCCGCCGACAACGTGAACTCGCCCTTGCGCACGCGCGCCGGCAAAGTCGCGCAGAAATCCGCGACGCCCTCTTGCCCAAAGCGGTCGATCATATCGACCAAAGCCGCATAGATCCCCACCGAAGCCAGCACTTCAGGCTCGACGCCTTCGCCCAGCGCCTTTTCCCAAGCATCCAAAATAAGATCGAGCGCGCGCGCTTTTTGATCATCCGGTTCGAGCATGGCTATTCTCCGTGCCGCGCGCGCAGGCCATCGGCGATGCGCACGCCGCGTGCGCGCAATTCCGCTTCCATCTGCGTCGCGCTGCGATCGCAGTTCGGAAAGCGCGCTTCTTCGTTGCGATAACCGCGGTTGAAGCCCTCGACCAGCACGGCGTTATAGTTCGGCTCACGCTGGATGATGCCGCGCATATAATCGCGCCAGCGCTGATCGCTGCGCCCGGAGCACAGGATGCGCAGATAGTGCGAGCCGCCCAGCACTTCGGCCAACTCGGAGAGCTGATCGCTATACCCAGCCGCGCCCGTGCGCGGCGGCGGGGCGCGCTCCTGCGGCTGCGCGGCGGCAGGGAGCGCGAGGAGCACAAGAGCGAGGCTGGCGGCGAGAAATCTCATCGCGCGCCGGTAGCCTTCAATCGCGGCGGGAGTATGGAGCATCAGCCCGCCCATACCGGCGGACGCCGTCCCGCCCAAGGCCGCGCCAGTTCCAGTTCGTACGCCAGTTCCAGCAAGCGCCGCTCCTCACCCTTAGCCGCCGCGAAATGCGCCCCGATCGGCAGCCCCGACGCCGACCACGCCATCGGCACGCTCATCGCCGGCGCGCCGGCGGCGTTCTGCAGCGGCGTGTAGCTCGCATAGGCGCGCACGCGCGCAAAGCCGACATCGAGCGGCAGCGTGGGCGAAAGCTCGCCGATGGGCGGCGGCGGTTTGGACAAGACGGGCGTCAGCAGCACGTCGATCCCGGCGAACATCGCCTGATATTGCGTGTCCATGCGCTGCAATTGCGTGACCGCCGCTTGGAATGAGCCTGCCGGCGCGGCGCGGAATTGCGCGGCGAGATCGAGCGTCAGCGGCTCCAGCAATTGGCTGATCGGCACGTTCGGCGCCGCGTGCGCGACCTGCTCGGCGACCTCCGCCGCGCCCGCGGCCCAGAGCGTCAGAAACGCGGTCTCGAAAGCCGCGCCGTCGATTGGCGGCGTAAAGTCGCGAACAGTGTGCCCCAGCGATCGGCAGAGCGCGGCGACCGACTCGATCGCCGCGCGCACCTCGGGGTCTGGCTCGCGGCCGAGCAGGTCGGGAATGGCAAGGCCGATGCGCAAGCGCCGCTCGCTCGGGCCAGCGACAAAGCCAACAGCGGGATAAACCGCCTCCGCGCCACTGCGTTCGGTGGCGGCGAGCCATGCCGCCGTGTCGCGGACGCTCCGGCTGAGGCAGCCATTGACCGAGATGGAAATGCCGCGATCCGGCGCGCCCGACACGATGGCGCGATCGCGCGAAGGCTTCAGCCCGAACAAACCGCAGCACGACGCCGGGATACGGATCGAGCCGCCGCCATCGCTCGCATGCGCGATCGGCACGGCGCCGGACGCGACCGCAGCCGCCGCGCCGCCCGATGAGCCGCCGGTGGAGTGATCCGGATTCCACGGATTGCGTGTCGGGCCGCCAAGCAGCGGCTCTGTCGTCGCGGTCAGCCCGAATTCCGGCGTGGTGGATTTGCCGAACGGCACGAGCCCCGCCGCAAGCAACGCGTCGGTGTAGGGCGGCTGCGCCGGCGCGACATTGCTGGCGAAGGCGCGGCTGCCAAAGCGCAACGGCGCGCCCGCGAGCGGCAGCAGATCCTTGATCAAAGTCGGCACGCCCGCGAATGGCCCGCTGAGGCGCCCCGCCGCACGCGCTCGGCCCACGTCGTAGAGCGGCGCGGCGATGAAGTTCAAAGCGGGGTTCACGCGTTGCGTGCGCGCGATGGCCGCCTCCATCGCTTCGGGCGCGCTGATGGCGCCAGAGCGGATGCGCGCGGCGACGCCCGTTGCGTCAAGATCGCCCAAAGCGTCGCCGGTCGGCGCGGTCGGCCCTTGCGGCGCTTCGCTGCCATTGCAGGCCGCGAGCGCGCCCAGCGCGCCGGCGCCGGCCATCAAATCCCGTCGCGATATGGCCATGGCAGTCCTCCCGGCCCGCCTTGGCGGCGGCGCTTTTATGGGGTGGAACCTTGCGCACGCGCCCCGCCCAAGCAAGGACATTTCCCCATGTCCCGCACGCGCGCCGATCTCCTCCTGGTTGCCAAAGGGCTCGCGGAAAGCCGCGCCCAGGCGCGCGCCGCAATCGAAGCGGGCGGCGTCAGCGCCGATGGCCGCCCCGTGCGCAAGCCATCGGACTTGATCGCGGAAGACGCCGCGCTGGATTTCACGCCGCCCCATCCGTGGGTCTCGCGCGGCGGCGTAAAGCTCGCGCTCGCGCTCGACGTGTTCCGCGTTGATCCCGCTGGCCGCATCGCCATGGACATTGGCGCCTCAACCGGCGGCTTCACCGACGTGCTGCTCACACGCGGCGCCGCGTGCACTTACGCGGTGGACGTCGGCGCCGGCCAACTCCATCCGCGCGTTGCCGGCGAGCCCCGCGTCGTCTCCCTCGAACACACCGACGCCCGCAACCTCACGCGCGCCCTCATCCCCGAACCGCCGACGCTCATCGTCTGCGACGTCAGCTTCATCGGCGCCGCCAAAGCCCTCGCCGTCCCGCTCTCACTCGCCGCGCCCGCAGCCGATCTCATCGTCCTCATCAAACCCCAATTCGAAGCCGGCCCCGGGCGTGCGAACAAGAGCGGCGTGCTCGACGAAGATATCGCACGCACTGCTGCGGCCGATGCGATCATGGGACTCGATGGCTTGGAGGGATTTCGCCTCACCAGCTTCTGCGACAGCCCGGTACGCGGCGGAGAAGGCAATCTCGAAATGCTGGCGCATCTGCGTCGCGTTTAGTCACTCCACTCGCCCCTCAGTCATTCCGGGCGAGCGGAGCGAGACCCGGAACCCAGGGCCAACACACAGCTCTAGGATTCCTGGGTTCCGGGTACGGCTTCGCCGTCCCGGAATGACTGAGGGGCGGCAATTGGACCGCCGGCTTCTAGCCGGCCTCTTTTTCTGCCGGCTGGAAGCCGGCGGTCCTAAGCACAAAAAATCGCCCCAGCGTTTCCGCCAGGGCGATCCTTCAACCATCACGGCTTCGTCGCGTCAGCCTTGCGCGCGCCACACGCCATCACGGCCACGGCACATGTAAACTTGGTCGCGGATCTCGTACCCGTCCGGGTCGCGCGTCACTTGTTCGCCCCAGCGGCACTGGCCGCCGCGATCGTCGCGGCCGTAGGATTGTTGCTGATAGGGGCCGCCTTCGAGGCCCGAGCCGTCGTCATAGCCACGGCCATATTGGTCTTGCTGCTGGCTGTATTGCTGCTGCTGTCCATAGGGCTGGCCGTAATAGGGGTCGTAGGCGCGCTGATCGACTTGTTGGCAATTGCGGTTGGCGCTGGAGCGCCCGATCGCCGCGCCCGCCGCCGCGCCAAGCGCGCCGCCGACCAGCGTGCCGTCGCTGCGGTGACCGCGCGCGGCTGCATTGCTGCCCAAAACCGCGCCCAGGAGGCCGCCAATGATGGCGCCGCCGGCCGTGCCATTTTGGCGCTGGGCTGCGCATTGCTGCTTGCGTCGCCACATGCGCATCATGGTAGGATGAGTAATTCTGAGCCGCAGCGGGCTGAACCGCCGCCAAACTGGCCGCCGCGACCATGGCCGCAAGTACATTGTGAGCGCGCATGAACGTCTCCTGTCCGTCTCTAGCGGCCACATAAGCAAAGTCTGCCTGAACGCCATATGAAGCGATTGCACCGCCTAGCCCGCGTCCGGCCCAACGCCGCGCACGCCAAAACCGCGCCCCCCGCCCGAGGGCGAGGAGCGGGTGCTGGCGATTGGGGAAATGGGCGCGCGAGGCGACGCTTTGTCCGCCGACGCTTCGGGCGCGCCGATCTATGTGCCCTACGGTTTGCCGGGCGAAAAAGTCCGCGCCCGTGTCACCGCCGAACGGGCGCGCATCGTGGAAATCCTGGAGCTGAGCCCCGACCGGCGCGAGCCGCCATGCGCGCATTTCGGCCGCTGCGGCGGATGCCAACTCCAGCATTGGGATGAAGCGGCGTATCTGATCTGGAAACGCGAGCGCGTCGTTGAAGCGCTCGCGCGCCGCAATATCGGTTTCGACGTCGCGCCCACAATTCCGGCCTGGGGCGAAGGGCGCAGACGCGCGGCCTTCCACGCCGCGCGACATGGCGGCAGCGTGAAGCTCGGCTTTCAAGAGCGCGGCGGCGCGCGGCTTCAGCCGCTGACGATGTGCCCCGTGCTCGTGCCGCAACTGCAAGCCGCGCTCCCCGCGCTCGCGGAAGCGGCCGATCTTTTCCTGCCGCCGCGCGGCGAGATGACGATGCAATGCCTCTGGACCCAAGGCGGGCTCGATGTCGCCGTGAAGGGCGCGGGCAAAGCGCAGGGGCTCAGCCAGAAAGTGCTCGAAGCCGCCGCCGCGCTCGCCGAGCGTGTCGACTTCGCGCGCCTTTCGCTCGATGGCGAAGCGGTGGTCTCGCGCCGCGCGCCGCTCGTGCGTATGGGGTTGGCTACCGTCGCGCCGCCGCCGGGCGCGTTCCTGCAACCGACCGCGATGGGCGAGGATGTGCTGGCGCGTCTCGCGGTCGAGGCCCTCGCGGGCGCCAAGCGCGTCATCGATCTTTTCTCCGGCATTGGCACCTTCGCGCTGCGCCTTGCAGAGCATGCCGAGGTGCAGGCCGCCGAATCGGATAGCGAGATGCTCGCGTCGCTGAAGCGCGCCGCCGACGGCGCGGGCGGGGCGCTGAAGCATGTCTCAATCCTCAGGCGCGATCTCCTCCGCACGCCGCTTTCGAGCCTCGAGATGAAAAAGTTCGACGCCGCCGTGATCGATCCGCCGCGCTCAGGGGCGCGCCTCCAAGCCGAGCAGATCGCGCGCTCGCCGATCCGCAAGCTCGCTTACGTCTCGTGCGATCCGGCGACCTTCGCGCGCGATGTGCGCGTGCTGGTGGATTATGGCTTCCATCTCGCGGCCGTGACGCCGGTCGATCAATTCCGCTGGAGCCCCGCATGTCGAGATCGTGGGAGCGCTGGAGCGATGAGCGACGAAGATTCGGACCGCCGGCGCCCCCGCCGGCCAGCACCAGAAGATGCCGGCGAGGCGCCGGCGGTCCAGCCGTTTTGGAAAACCAAAACGCTCGCGGAAATGACCGAGCCCGAATGGGAGAGCCTGTGCGACGGCTGCGGCAAATGCTGCCTCGTCGGGCTCGAGGATGAGGACACCGGCGAGATTTATCTGACCGACGTCGCCTGCAAATTGTTCGACAGCAAAACCTGCGGCTGCTCCGACTACGCCCAACCGCCAAGCCCGCGTGCATGATTGCGTGAAGCTCACGCCGCAGAACATGCACGAACTCACCTGGCTGCCGAAAACCTGCGCTTATCGGCTCGTGTACCAGGGCCGCGATCTCTATTGGTGGCACCCGCTGCTCACCGGCGATCCCGAGAGCGTCCATGAAGCGCGCGTTTCCGTGCGCGGCAAAACGCGGCCCGAAGGGCGTCTCCAGATCGCGGGCCTCATGCGCCGCATCACGCGCTGGCCGGAACCCAAGGAAAAGCCGCCCCGCGACGCAAAGGCGCGGAAGGAATAGCGGCGCATACGCTTGCGCGCCCGGCGCTTTCCGCGCTCTGATGGCCCCCATGTCCACGCTGACCCGCACCATCGGACGCGCCCGCTACGCCGCCGCGCAGGGCGCGCGCGTCGCCTGGTATATGAGCCAATACATGCTGGCGCGCCGAATCTCCGGCCCGTTCAATCCGCCAGGCGAACCGAAGTTCGAGCCGCGCGCCGCCGAAGGCGATGCCGGCCAAATCCGCGCCGCCTTTCTCGATCTCTTCGCCAAGGACCGCGCCAATATCGAAGCCGGGCTCTATCCCGCGCCGCAGGATTTGCGGCTGGAGCGCGCGCTCTCGGCGCTGCGCAGCTCACGCAAATTCTTCGCGGACTTGCCTGAAGTCGATGAGCGCCGCTTGAAGCGCCAAGGCGTTGAAGTGCGCAAGCTCGGCGAAGGCGGGCGCTATCCGACTTATTATCTGCAGAACTTCCACTACCAGACCGGCGGCTGGCTCACGCGCGAGAGCGCCCAGCTCTACGACACGCAAGTCGAGATCCTCTTCGGCGGCGCGGCCGACGCGATGCGCCGCATTGCGCTGGGATCACTCGCACGCACCTTGAAGGGCAAGGATCAGCGCCGCGTGAAGCTGATCGATCTCGCCTGCGGCACCGGCCGCTTCCTCAGCCAAACGCTCAGCGCATACCCGCGGCTCGCCGCCACCGGCATCGATCTCTCGCCGGCTTATTGCGAAGAAGCCCGCACGCGCCTTTCGCCCTGGACACAAGTCGAGATCGTCAATGGCGCGATCGAAACCGCGCCGTTCGAGGACGCGCGCTTCGACGCCGCCACCAGCATCTATCTCTTCCACGAACTCCCGCCGCGCGTCCGCCGCGACGCCGCGCGCGAGATTGCGCGGCTGGTAAAACCCGGCGGCGTCTTCGTGCTGGCGGATTCAATCCAGACCGGCGACGCGGCCGATCTAGACCGCATGCTGGAATATTTCCCCGTCGGCTTCCACGAGCCCTATTTCAGCTCATACCTGAACGAAGATTTCGTGGCGCTGTTCGGCGAAGCAGGGTTCGTCCACGAAGAGACCGAACTCGCCTTCCTCACCAAAGTGATGCGCTTCCGCCGCGCTTAGATGGCGGCGGCGTGCTTTTTGTCGATGTAAGTTTGATCCGGCGCAGGCTCGCGCCCTGGCTTAGACGCCGCCGCGCTCTCGGGAGCGCTCGCGAAATAATCGCGCTCAATCTCCAGCGAGACTTGCGCTTCGGTCGGGTAATAATCTGCAAAGCCCGCAACATCCGGCCCGCCCGCAAGTTCCGTTTCGCCACTGAAAGAAGCGGGATCGAACGCTACTTCTTCAAGAAGTTCTGGCTCTGGACGGGGCGCGGACGTCTGCGTCACATCATAAGAAATGCGCGGCGCGCTGGCCCAGCCGCTCGGCGCGAGAAATGCGGTGCGCTCCACCGGCGCGCGCTGCAGATGATGCCCGCCGAACCCGCCCGTCGCCGCCATGCCCAAACTGGACAGACCCGCGACAAACACAAATGCAAACGAACCGACTGCGCAGAGCGCGTTTCGAAGCATGGGACGATGCTTGAGCATGAGCGCTTCTACCGAATTTTCCCCTCAAGGGCAAACAAAAGCCATGCTTATGCGCGCGCACCCGGGCGCGCCGATCACCGACTTATCTTCGCTCGGCCACAGGATCGAACAACGCCAAGAAGAAAAGCGCGAAAAATGAGAGACATGCGCTCCGCGCGGTCCGCCGCGCTCAATAAACGCCGGCTTCCTTTTTGGGATCGCTGTAAGCGTAATCGTCGGCGGGCTCCGGATCGGCGTAAGCCGTCTCTTCGCCATACGCATCGGCGTAATAGTCCCGCTCGATTTGCGCGCGAACCTGGTCTTCGGTCTGCGCGCCGTAATAGGCGTCCTGGCGCGGCGCGCCCTCAAGATCGGCGGCGGGCTCGAAATATGCCGGTTCAAGCGCTGCTTCTTCCACCATCGGCGCGGAGGTTGGCGTCACATCGTAACTGTTGCGCGGTTCGCTGGCCCATGCACTCGGCGTCAGCACGATATAGCGCGCGGTTTCAGCGCGCGGCGCGCTCGCTTGCGCATCATGGCCCCAACCGAAGCCGCCCGTGATCATGAACGCCGTCCCGCCCATGGCGGCCGCGAAAACGAAACCAAACGCGGCGATGCCGCAGAGCGTGTTGCGAACGATGGGGCGATTTTCAAGCATGGCGCGTCTCGCGGGGCTGGCTTGTCAGTGCAACATGCGCCGACGCCGCTAGTTCCGGCGCGCGCTGCGGACGCGCTTGACATCCGCGTAACCCAGCGCCGAATGCGTCAAAACAAGACGACGAGGGGGCGCGATGAGTATCCAATCCACGATGCGGCGCATGCTTTGCGCGCTGGTCTTTCTAAGCTTCGCCGGCGCCGCCGCCGCGCAGGATGGTGAAGTGATCCCGCTCTGGCAAAACGGCGCGCCCGGCTATGAGAGCCGCCGCAACGAAGCCGAGATCGCGCAAGATTGGTGGGTCCGCAACATCCACAATCCGTCCGTCACGGCTTATCTGCCGACGCCTGAAACCGCGACCGGAACGGCCATCATCATTATCCCCGGCGGCGGGCATCGCGAAGTCGTGTTTCCACCCGAAGGCATCGAGCCCGCGCGCTATTTCCAAAGCTTGGGCGTTGCCGCCTTCGCGCTGAAATACCGGCTCGCAAACGAAGAAGGCTCGCCCTATCGCATCGAGGACGCCGCCGACGATGCACGCCGCGCCATGCGCCTGGTGCGCTCGCGCGCCGCCGAGTGGGGCATCGATCCCGCGCGAATCGGCATCATGGGCTGGTCCGCCGGCGGCGAACTCTCCGCGCTCGTCACGTATGGCCGCACCGAAGGAAGCGCGCGCGCCAGCGACGTGATCGAACGCGCGAGCTGCCGCCCCGATTTTCAAATCGTGATCTATCCAGGCTCTTACGGCATCCCAACGAGCTTCCGCTCCACCCCGCCGCCCGCGTTTTTCCTAGCCGCGAACGACGATGTCGGCCCAGCGTCAGCGATCACGCGCTTGCTCTATCTGTACCGCCAAAGCGGCGCGCCGGCCGAAGTGCATCTCTACGCGCAAGGCGGCCACGCGTTTAACATGGGCAATCGGTCGGAGTTGCGGACGATACATTCATGGCCGCAGCGGATGGCGGATTGGATGAGCGATAGCGGATTGCTGACGCGGCGCTGATCTTCCTTCTCCCCTTGTGGGAGAAGGTGTCGTCGCGAAGCGACGACGGATGAGGGGTGCCGCGCGACGATTGAGAGTGAGCGAATACCCCTCATCCGTCTTCGGCCTTTGGCCTCAGCCACCTTCTCCCACAAGGGGAGAAGGGCGAGCTAAAGCCGCGCCAGCACGTCAGCCGCAAACTCCGACAACGTATCATCCCGCGCGCCCATCACCACGATGCGATCGCCCGGGCGCGCGAGCGCCACCAGCTTCTCCCCGCACTCAGCGCGCGTCTCAAACGCAATCGCCTCACGCCCCGCCGCGCGCACGCCAGCGGCAATATCCTCGCTCGTCACACTACGCTCCACCGTGCCGCCGAAATAAGCCGGGTTCGGCATCAGCAGCACGTCGCCGTCGTGCAACGTCTCCGCAAAGCTCGCGATAAACGCGTCTTTCATCAGCCGCAGCGGCCCAAAACCGTGCGGCTGAAACATCACCAGCAGACGCCCAGGAAACGTGTGCAACGTCGCCATGGTCGCGCCGATCTTGTCGGGGTTGTGCGCGAAATCGTCGAGCACGGTGATGCCATTGGCGCTGCCGACCAGCTCCAGCCGCCGCTTCACGCCCGTAAACGCGCCCAAAGCCACAGCCGCCGCTTCCAGCGAAACACCGCAAGCCCGCGCCGCGCCGATCGCCGCCAGCGCATTCGACACATTGTGCGCGCCCGGCGTCATCAAACTCACCCGCGCACTCGCGCCGCCGCGCTCGCGCACAGAGAACGCAATCCCCGCCGGCGCCGGCGTTAAATCGCTCGCCCGCAAATCCGCGCGTTCGTCGCTCAAGCTGTACGTCGTCGCGGCGCCTGCACGCAGCGAGGGCAGCAGGGCGGCGGTTTCGTCATTGTCGAGATTAATCACCGCCGTCTCGGCCTTGCCGACAAAGTCGCGGAAGAGCGCCCGGAGTTCATCCATGCTCTTATGATCGAGCGCGATATTATTGAGCACCGCGACACGCGGCTGATAGCGCGCGATCGAGCCATCGCTCTCATCCACTTCGCTGACGAAGAGATCGCTCGCGCCCACAAGCGCGCTGGCGAACGGCGTATCCTCCGTGATGAAATTCTTCATCACCGCGCCATTCATCACCGTGGGATCGAGCCCCGCATGATGCAAAATCCAGCCGATCATCGCGGTCGTGGTCGATTTGCCGCTGGTCCCGCCCACCGCCACCGAACGCGGCGCCGCGTTGAACAATTGCGCTAAGAGCTCCGCGCGCGTCAGCAGGCTCGCGCATGCGCGCCGCGCCGCGATCACGTCCGGTACGCTTTCTTCCACCGCCGCCGAAATCACCACGATCTGCGTGCCGCTTCGAACGCCGCTGCCGTCCTGCGGATGGAGCGCAATGCCGCGCGCGCGCAGAAACTCGAACTTCTTGGCGGTGCGGCCCTGGTCAAGCGAGCGGTCCGAGCCTTCGACGTCAAAACCCTTGCCCTTGAGGATCAGCGCCAAGGGCAGCATGCCGCTGCCGCCGATGCCGCAGAAGAAATAGGCGCTGTTTCGAGTCATCGGCGGAGGGTATGAGGGCCTGATGTTAGTGACAAGTTACCCGGCGGCGCGGCCATGAGCGAAACCATCCGAATCGGCGTGGTTGCGCCAGGACGCGGCATCGATGCGGCGCTCGCCGCTGATATCAAGGCGCTGGTCGCCGGCGCCTATGGCCCACGCGTGGAGATTTATTTCCACCCGCAATGCTTCTTGAAAGCCGGCCATTTCGCCGGTCCGGACGAGGCGCGCGCCGCCGCCTTCGTCGAGATCGCCAACGATCCGCGCTTCGACGCGCTCTGGTTCGCGCGCGGCGGCTACGGCTCGTGCCGTATCGCGCACCAGGTGCTGCACAAATTGAACGATTCCGCGCGCCGCAAAACCTATCTCGGCTACAGCGACGCCGGCACTTTGCTCGCCGGCCTCTACAAACAAGGCTTCCCCAATCTCGCGCACGGCCCCATGCCGATCGACATCGTGCGCGACGGCGGCATCGTCGCGGTGAAACGCGGCCTTGGCTTTCTGGTCGATCAGCATCGCCACGATATTGAGCCAAGCGTCGTGGGCGCCGCGCCCAATGTCGCGTTCAATCTCACCATTCTCGCCAATCTCATCGGCACGCCGCTGCAGCCTGATCTTTCGGGGCACGTGCTGATGATCGAGGAGGTCGGCGAATATATGTACCGCATCGACCGCGCGCTCTGCCACGTCAGCAGCAACGAAGGCATTCGCCGCATCGCGGGTTTGAAGCTCGGCCGCTGCAGCGACGTGCCGGTGAACGATCCCGATTTCGGCATGAACGAGGAAGATGTCGCCAAACATTGGTGCGCCGTCTCCGGCATCGCCTATCTCGGCCGCGCCGATATCGGGCATGATGTTGCAAACAAGATCGTGCCGTTCGGCAGAGGTTGATCCTCGCTCTCTCAGTCATTCCGGGGCAGCGAAGCTGAACCCGGAATCCAGAGCCAACGCACAGTGCACGCGGCCCTGGATTCCGGATCGCGCTCCGCGCGTCCGGAATGACTGAAGTGGAGGAGGCAGGCGCTCTTGCACCACCCACCTTTCGCGCCACATTCACCCCATGAGCCGAGCTTTCGTAAAAGAGGACGACGACGCCGTCGAAGACATGCCCGAGCGCCCAATCTCGCTTGCGCCCAATCTCGTCACCCCCGAGGGCCTCGCCGCCATCGAAGCGGAGATCGCGTCGCTCACCGAAGCACTCGCGAACGCCGGCGTAGACCGCACCCAACGCGCCCGCATCGGCCGAGACCTCCGCTACTGGACCGCGCGGCGTGGCAGCGCGCAGGTGATCGAAAACGCCGCCGCTTGCGACGAAGCGCGCTTCGGCTGCACCGTCACCATCGCCCGCGACGATGGTCGCCAGCAAACCTTCCGCATCGTCGGCGAAGACGAAGCCGACCCCGAGCTTGGCTCCATCTCGCACGTCTCGCCGCTAGCGCGCGCGCTGATCGGCAAGAGCGTGGGCGATGCAGTGAGCGTGGGCGAGTCCGAGATCGAGATCATCGCGATCGGCTGAGCGCTTCGCGGCGCTTCTCAACTCAGTCATTCCGGGGCAGCGGAGCGAGACCCGGAATCCAGGGATCGTAGAGTGGTGCGGTTGCCCTGGATTCCGGGTTCGGCTCCGCCGCCCCGGAATGACTGAGGTGAGTGAGGGGCGTTAATCCTCGTCCGCATCCACCCCAGCGCGGCGTATCCCCAGCGCCAAAATCCGGTTGATCAGCGCGGGATACGCCATGCCGTCATGCAAAGCCGCCTGCGCAAACTCCTCGCTCTCGGCGATTTCCGGATTGGGATTGGCTTCGATGAAATAGGGCACGCCTTCTTCAGTCAGCCGAAAATCGATCCGCGCATAGCCGTCGAGCTCCAGCGTCCGGCAAATGCGCTTCACCATGGTGCGAATGCGCGCTTCGAGCGCAGGCGAGAGATTATCCGCCGGCCCTTGCAGCACGCCTCGGCGGATTTGGTAATCCGGATTGTGCTTGGCCTGCTCGGTCGCGATCGGGCGCGTGCCGTTGGCGAGCCGGCTGAACTCGATCTCCCAGATCGGCAGCACATTCAGCCGATCATTGCCGAGCACGCCGACATAGATCTCGCGCCCGTCGATATATTGTTCGGCGATCGCCGCGGTGCCGACGCGCTCATGAATGAACGCCACGCGCTCGGCGAGCTTCTCGTCATTCTCAACGACAGACGCTTGCGAGATGCCGATCGAAGCATCTTCACTGAGGCTCTTCACGATCAGCGGAAAGCCCAGCGTCGCGGGGCGGCGCACTTTGCGGCCCATCGGAAACACCGCGAACGCCGGCACCGGGATGCGGTGATACTTCAGCAGCTTCTTCGACAGATCCTTGCCGCGCGCCAGCATGATGCCGCGCGGATTGCAGCCGGTGTAGGGCACCTTCAAAAGCTCAAGCAGGCTCACCACGTTTTGCGCGTAAAGCGTCTCGCCGTGAAATTCCTCGAGCAGGTTAAAGACGATATCCGGCTTCCAGTTTTCAACCGTGTCACGGATCGGCGCGAGTTCTTCCTTCACGCCCAGCGCCATCACTTCATGGCCGCTCGCGCGCAACGTGGAGATCACGTCGTATTCGGTCTTCCACTCGAAGCTCTCTTTTTCAGTGACGCCTTCGAGGGAGTCGGGCGGCACCAGCTCAGGGTGCGCCAAAGCCAGCACGCGCAGCGGTTTCATACGGCAAACCACTGGCGGCGCGACGAGGAATAAAGCGAGTGCACGGCCTTATTGGTGACGAGCGCCGTGAGATTGAGACGCATCTGATGCTCCGAACCCGGCGCGCGCAATTTGAGGACACGACAGCGATCGATCATGTCGTCGAACACCGCATCGAGCGTGTGCTGATATTCTTCCGTCCAGCGCGAGACAAGCCGGCGCAATTCGGCGCGGTTGCGACGAATGAACGCCGATGCGAGCGGCGCCCCAGCGTCACGCGGATCATCGGAGAATATTTTTTGTAGGTCGCGATCGAAGGTAGTGGGCGTGTCCACGGCATAGTGCTCGAGTTTTTTCTTATAATGTTCCCCGAGCGTTGTAGTCAGCTTCGAGATCGGGTCAACCTCGGTGCGTTTGGTGAGCGTCGGTTTTTCCCCGGCGATCTCCGCCATAAGTTCATCGACATACTCAAGCTTCTCAAGCGCGGGCCAATCGGCATAGCGCTTGCGCCAGTTTGAACGCGGCGTGAGCCAAACCGCGAACGTCTCGGCGAAATCTTCGTCCGGATGGCATTGCGCGTACCAGCGGCGCAAATGCTGGACGTAATTCTTGCTCACCGGATTGGGCCGATAATATTCGGGGTAAGGGATCGATGAGACGCCGAACGTCGTCTGCCAGCGGCGCCGGCGGTGCAGCCCGTATGCGTGCTGGATCACGTGTCCCGCTTCGTGCCGCAACAGCCGCATGCAATCGCGCCGTGTGCCGCCTTCGACATCGTACATCATCTTTTTCTCAAGCCGCGCGAGCCGTGGGTGCGCGAGATAGAACGGAAACGAAATCCCCGGCGTATTGCCCGGGCTAAACCATTCGTCCGAAATCCATGCATGCGCGCGCGCAACGATATCGCGCGCTTTCAATTCATTGTTCAGCTCGCGCAAACATTTCGCCAGCCACGTGCCCTCAACCTGCACGTCGAGGTCCTTCAGCCGGACCTGCAGCAGCTCTTCGTCGGGCAGGTTTTCCCAGGAATGATGCGCTCTGCGCTTGCGGACGGGAGGGGTCAAAGCGCTTAGATTCGTCATGCGCGAAAGGTCACATGCGTCCCTTGCACTTGCAATGCGCCAGCGGGAATTTAGCGCCCGGTTTGGCCTCTGTGGCGCAGTTTCGCATCGGCCAGCACACAAGCCAGCATGGCCTCACCCACCGGCGCCGCGCGGATGCCGACGCAAGGGTCATGGCGTCCTTTGGTTTCGATCTCGGAATTTTCACCCTGCGCATTGATCGTCTGGCGCGGCGAGGAGATCGAAGACGTGGGCTTGACCGCAAAGCGCGCGACGATCGGCTGGCCGCTCGATATGCCGCCCAGAATGCCGCCCGCATTGTTGGAGAGGAAGTGGGGGCCGCCTTGGTCCGCGCGCATCTCGTCAGCGTTCTGTTCGCCCGAGAGCGCCGCGGCCTCGAACCCCGCGCCGATCTCCACCGCCTTCACCGCATTGATGCTCATCAGCGCGCCTGCAATCTCGCCGTCGAGCTTGCCATAAATCGGCGCGCCCCAGCCCGGGGGCACGCCCTCGGCGATCACCTCGATAATGGCGCCGAGCGAGGAGCCCGCCTTGCGCGCCGCGTCGAGATCGGCTTCCCAGAGCTTTGCGGTCTCCGCGTCTGGGCACCAGAACGGATTGTTCTCGACCTCCGCCCAATCCCAGCGCGCGCGATCGATTCGGCGCGCCCCGATCTGCACCAGCACGCCGCGCACGCTGACGCCGTCGCCCAAAACTTTCCGCGCCACGCCGCCCGCCGCCACGCGCGCCGCCGTCTCGCGCGCCGAGCTCCGCCCGCCGCCGCGATAATCGCGGACGCCATATTTCGCATCATAAGTGAAGTCCGCGTGGCCCGGCCGATAGAGATCGCGGATGTCGCCGTAATCCTTCGAGCGCTGATCGACATTCTCGATCATCAAGCTGATCGGCGTGCCCGTTGTCACCGGCCCGCCCGTCCGCTCATCCTCGAACACGCCGGAGAGTATTTTCACCTGATCCGGCTCGCGCCGCTGGGTCACAAACCGGCTCGTCCCGGGCTTGCGCCGGTCCAGCCAGTGCTGGATCTCCGCCTCGGTCAGCTTGAGCCCCGGCGGACACCCATCCACCACGCACCCCAACGCCGGCCCATGGCTCTCGCCCCAGGTGGTGACGCGGAAGAGGTGGCCGAACGTGTTATGAGACATGGGCTTTGTTCGCTTATATCGCGGCGACGCACAACTGGAGGCATGAGCTCTTGTCCGCTGACGACCTGATCCCGCCGTCTCCAAGCTACGATCCCACCGCCACGCCCCCCGCCCGACGACGCCGCCTTTTTCGCGCAAGCCGAGCCGCTGGTTCTGTTCGCGGAATGGTTTCGCCAGGCGCGTGAGAAGGAGCCCAACGATCCCAACGCCATGGCGCTCGCCACCGCCGATGCGGACGGCGCGCCCGACGTGCGCATGGTGCTCCTCAAGGATTTCGACGCGCGCGGCTTTGCCTTCTATTCCAACGCCAAGAGCGCCAAGGGCCAGCAGCTCGCCGCCAATCCGCGCGCGGCGTTGTGCTTCCACTGGAAGAGCCTCCGCCGCCAAGTGCGCCTGCGCGGCCTGATCGAGCCGGTCGAACCGGAGGAGGCGGACGCTTACTTCCAAAGCCGCGACCGCGGCGCGCGCCTCGGCGCCTGGGCGTCCGAACAATCGCGTCCGCTGCCTGACCGGCTGGCGCTCGAAAAGCGCGTCGCGGAATTTGCACTGAAGTTTGGCTTGGGGACCGTGCCCCGCCCGCCGCACTGGGGCGGCTACCGGCTCGTTCCGCTCGCGATCGAATTTTGGCGCAACCAACCATTCCGCTTGCACGATCGCCTGGTGTTCACGCGGCCGACGCCCGCTGCGGCTTGGGAGAAACACCGCCTCTATCCGTGAGAAAATTTACCCTTTGTTCAGCTCGTTTGCCCAACCCTGAATCGGGACGGACGTGGAGGCGAGCATGCGGGTTTTGGCTGGGATGGCGGCGGGCTTGATTTGCTTGGCCGCCAGCGTGCTCTCCAGCCCGGTCCGCACCAAAATCCGCCCCTGGGCGCCGGCCGAGCTTTGGCCCGCCACCCGCGACATGCTCGCCAAGCTCAGCGCCGATTTCAGCCAAACCGCCGTCGTGCTCTCACTCTGGGCCGAGCGCCCCGCGCATCAATGCGTGGTCGCGGCGCGTTACGCGGAAGCGCCTGCCGATTTCGGCTGGCTGATGCATCTCTCTCACGACGAAGCCGCCGAAGCGCCCGCCGGCGCCCGCGCCATGCTCGCGCGCCTCAACGCTGCCGGTTTCGCCATCGGCGAAACCGCGATCGAAGCGCCGGCCAAATCCGACGACGCGGCGCGCCGCGCGGCCTAAATTTGCTGCTTTAGACTTAGCCGCCTACCATTGCCGAAAACGGCTCTGGGAGGCCAAACATGCTCGGTCTGATGCAAGACTGGTCGATGACGCTCGACAAGATCATCGATCACGCCAAGAGCACGTTCCCCCGTCGCGAAATCGTCAGCCGCAGCATCGAAGGACCGCTCGTCCGCACCACGTACGAAGAGATGTGGGCGCGCGCGAAGCAAGTCACGCACGCGCTGCGCGGCGCCGGCATCGCGCCCGGTGATCGCGTCGCGACGCTGGCCTGGAATACGGCGCGGCACATGGAAGTCTGGTACGGCGCGATGGGCATGGGCGGTGTGCTGCACACCGTCAATCCGCGCCTTTTCCCCGAGCAAATCGCCTGGATCATCAATCACGCCGAAGACCGCATCCTCTTCCTCGATCTCACCTTCGTGCCGCTGGTCGAGAAAATCGCGCCGCTGCTCACCAGCGTCCACAGCTACATCATCCTCAGCGACCGCGCGCACATGCCCGCGACCACGCTGCCGAACGCGCAGCCCTATGAGGATTTCATCGGCGGGCGCCCGCTCGACGCCGCCTGGGGCGGCTTCGACGAAAACACCGCCGCCGGCCTTTGCTACACCTCCGGCACCACCGGTGATCCCAAGGGCGTGCTCTATTCGCATCGCTCCAACATGCTGCACGCGCTCGCCGCCAATCAGACCGACGTGTTCGGCACCGGCGCGGCCGACGTGATCTTGCCGATCGTGCCGCTGTTTCACGCCAATGCCTGGGCCATCGCGTTCGTCGCGCCGATGAGCGGCTCCAAGCTGGTGATGCCGGGCTGCAAGCTCGACGGCGCGAGCGTCTACGAACTGATCGAAAGCGAAGGCGTCACCTTCGCCGCCGCCGTGCCGACCGTGTGGCTGATGCTGCTCAATCACTTGCGCGAAACCGGCGCGAAATTTTCCACGCTGAGGCGTTGCGTCGTCGGCGGCGCGGCAGTGCCGGAAAATGTGCTCTACGCCTTCGAGGAAGAGTACGGCGTCGAGATCATCCATGGCTGGGGCATGACCGAGATGAGCCCGATGGGCACGCTCGGCAAACTCCATCCCGAAACGCTCGAACTCGACCGCGCCACGCAACTCAAGACCAAGATGAAACAAGGCCGCGTGCCCTTCACCGTCGAGATGAAAATCGTCGACGATGACGGCCGCGAGAAACCCCACGACGGTAAAACCTTCGGACGCCTGCTCGTGCGCGGTCCCGCCATCGCGAAATCCTATTTCCGCGCCGCCGGCGCGCGCAACGCGGAGGGCACCGCGCTCGAACGCTGCGGCTATTTCGACACCGGCGACGTCGCGACCATCGACGGCTGCGGCTACATGCAGATCACCGACCGCGCCAAGGACGTCATCAAATCCGGCGGCGAATGGATTTCCTCGATCGACATCGAGAACATCGCGGTCGGCGCCGAAGGCGTCGCCTGCGCCGCCGTCATCGGCGTCAAACACCCCAAATGGGACGAACGCCCACTCCTCATCATCGAAGCAAAGCCCGGCGCCGCGCCCACACGCGAAGCGATCTTCGCGACTTTAGAGGGCCGCATCGCGAAATGGTGGACGCCGGACGACGTGGTGTTCGTGGAGAAGATACCGCTGGGGGCCACAGGCAAGATCAACAAGCTCGCGCTGCGCGAGACATTCAAGGACTACGTGCTTCCGAGCGTGCAGGCTGCGGAATAATCACGCATGCGAGACGCTCGTGGAGGGTGAAGCATGCGGCCTCCGGCCGCGCAGACGGCACAAGGGAGGGAGCCGATGAGCCTTCGACGTCGCACGCTCCTGAGCGGCGCCGGCGCGCTCATGCTGACCGGTTGCTCGTATTCACTTGGCTTGGCGGTGCTCAATAATTGCGGACATCGAATCGAGCTCTTGAACGTATCCAATGCCGAGAATCCTGACGCCGTGCCCGAGGCGCGCACTTGGGCTTGGCAGCGGCGCGAGCCAATCTACATCGAACCTGGCGATGTCAGCGGCCTCTACGGTGCGCCCAAATGGGGCGGGAGTCTGCTGGTGCGCATCGACGCTGGCGGTTGCCGCCGCCGCTACCGAGTAATCAATGCACCGGATACCTATATCGCGCGTCTACAGCCGATCGGGCGTCCCCATGACGTGGTGTTGCAGATCGAGCCGGATTTCAGCTTGCACCTTATTCCCGAGGGTACGCGCACGCCGGTCGATGTGACGGATTATGCAAGCTGGCAAGAAGCGGGCTTTCCAATTCGGCCTTACGAAGAGGACTGCAACCCCTGAACAAATGCAGTCATTCCAGACGCGCGGAGCGCGATCTGGAATCCAGGGCAAACGCTGAACTCTATGATCCCTGGATTCCGGGTTCGGCTTCGCCGCCCCGGAATGACTGAGAGAGAGGGATCGCGTGGCTGCTTACGATCTCATCGCCGTTTACATCATGGCGAGTGCGCCGAATGGCAAGCTCTATGTCGGCGTCACGAGCGATTTGCTTCGCCGTGGATCGGAGCATCGCGAGGGCCGATTTGAAGGCTTCGCGCAAAAGTATGCATGCCGCACGCTGGTGTGGTGGGAGCAGCATGGCGAGATGAACGCCGCGATCGCGCGCGAAAAAGAAATCAAGGTTTGGCGGCGTTCTTGGAAACTCGCATTGATCGAGAAGGGCAATCCGACGTGGCGCGATCTCTATGAAGATTTTCTGCTGCCGCCGAACCGCATCCCGGCCGATCGATAATCTCAGTCATTCCAGACGCGCGAAGCGCGATCTGGAATCCAGGGCAAACACGTAGCTCTACGATCCCTGGATTCCGGGTTCAGCTTCGCTGCCCCGGAATGACTGAGAAAATAGTGAGAGTACAGAGCGCACTAAGCGCTCCGCGCCGCCTTCAGCGTGTAATCGCTCTCCACGCACGGCAGCCCGTCGCAGCGCACGCGCCCCAGCTCCACCAGCCGCAGCATGTGCGCCAGCACCGAGTGACACGCCGCCGGATGCAGATGCTTGCCCACGTCAGCATAAATCACCGGCACCATGTCCTTGATGCGCGTCTTGCCGGCGGCGAGTTGCTCCACGATCTGCGCTTCGCGCGCCAAGCGGTGGTCGATATAGGCTTGCACGAACGCGCGCGGTTCGCGCACCGGCGGACCATGCGTCGGCCACAAAGTCGCGTAATCGCGGTCGCGCACTTTTTCCAGGCTCTCGATGTAATCCGTCATGTCGCCATCGGGCGGCGAGATCACGGTGGTCGACCAGCCCATGATGTGATCGCCGGGGAAGAGCGCGTTTTCTTCGATCAGCGCGTAGGCCATGTGATGCGAGGTGTGCCCCGGCGTGGAGACCGCTTCGATGGTCCAGCCATTGCCGGAGAAGCGCTGGCCATCCTCGACCACAATGTCCGGCTTGAAGTCGAGATCGTCGCCCGCTTCCATGCGCACTTCGCAATCGGTGGGTTTCACCGGCGTGCCGCTCGCATAAATCTTCGCGCCGGTGGCGGCGGCGAGCGGGCGCGCGGCGGGGCTGTGATCCATGTGGCCATGCGTGACGAAGATGTGCGTGACGCGCTCGCCCGAGACGGCGCGCAAAAGCACGTCGAGATGGCCGGCCATATCGGGCCCCGGATCGATCACCGCGACATCACCGTGCCCGACGATGTAAACGCCGGTGCCTTTGAACGTGAATGGCCCGGGATTGTTCGCGATCACGCGCCGGATCAGCGGACTCACAGTCGCGCTCTCGCCATAGGCGAAATCCATGTCGCGGACGAACGGTATCTGAGCTGCCATTCCTGTCCCGAAACCCTATCCCGCCGGCCGGCTTACAAACTCGCGAAACGCCGTCGCGAGCAAGCGTGTCGCGACCAATTTGTCGGAGAGGGGCAGCGCGATCGGCGGGCCCATATCCGTCTTGTTGGCGTCCACGATGTAGAGCCGGCCGTCCCCCTTGTCGCGCAACACGTCCAGTCCGCCCCAGTCAAGCCCAAGGCGCCGGGCGAAATCCTCGATCTTCGCCATTTCATCGGCTGAGAAGATCGCTTCCACACGCGCCATTTCAACCTCGCTATTCGCATTCGCGAATCGCTTGGTTACGGGGCGCCGCTTGATGAACACACAAGCAGGTTTGCCGCCAAGAGTGGGCGTGCGCAGATCCTCTACCAGTTCGGGGTTTTGCCCCCGGGCGTCGACCACGCGCTGATAGGTGCGGCCGCGAAGGGCAAGGGTCGGGCATTGCACGATGCGCCCGTCATGGGCGCCGTTGATCTCGGACTTCTCGACCGCGGGGCCGACATAAGTCGCGGGATCGATGGCGAGCGGGTAGCCGAACGCCGCCTCGAAAGCCTCCGCGACCTTGGATTTGGAAACGTCCCGGCAGCCAAAATTGATCAGCCGCGCATCGGCCTTGATCCCCGCGGGCGGAGGGTTGGGGCTGAAGGTGGCGTCGTCGAAATGCATCACGACATCGGCTTGCGCGGCGTCTTTCACCAAGCGCCCGCCCGCCGCGTGCACGGTCGGCCAGATCAGGTACCAGGGCCGCGCGCGCTCGGGGGTGAAGGCGATGGTGAAGGGCGCGCCCAGGGGCGCCATGGCCTTGGCGGCAAAGAAGAAACGAAACCAGGCCAGCAGGTCGGCGATCACCGACGGCGAATAAGGCACGCGTGCGCCGGTCTTCTTCACGACCAGTCCAGTGACGCCGATGCGGAAGTCGCGAAACCAGTTGCGGCCCTCGGCGTGGAAGGCGCGGGGGGTGGATTCAGCGTCCATCGGGCCTCGGCGCACGGCGGGCCGGCCCGCTCTTTGCTTTCGCCACACCCATGGACAGGGCCTTTAACGTCTTCATGTTCGCACTCGACCGGATCCGCACGATCGTGCTGGTCCTGGCCTTGATAGTGCTGATGAAGGCCGCGTGGATCATTCTGGTCCCGTTCTGAGGAGGGCGGCTAGCCTGGGTGGAGGCCCTTGAGCGCCCCGCTCGCGCCGGAAAGATCGTAACCGGCCTCGGCCGCCAGCGCGATAATTTCATCGGGCGTGCGCGCGCCGGAGAGCGCCTGCGCCATCGCCCATGCGGTTATCGAACGCGTCCCGGTGCGGCAATAGGCCAGCACAGGCCCGGGCGCTGCTGAAAGCAGCGCATCGGTGGCCGCGACCACGCCGGGCGGCGGCGACCCCGAAAACTGGATGGCCTTGTAGCTGAGCCCGGCCGCCTCGGCGGCCGCCTTGGCTTCCGCTGCGCTCAACTGGCCCGGCGCTTCGCCATCGGGGCGGTTATTGATCAGGGTTTTGAAGCCCTGCTGCGCCGCCCGCGCGATATCCTCGCGCGTAAGCTGCGGGGCCACAGAGAAGTCAGCGGTGACGGAACGGAACTCGGTCATGATCCCGGCACGTTGACACGGCCCGCGCGGGAAGCAAGGCTCCGCGTTGAAGTCGCGCGGGGGCGCGCGGCGACGTCAGGACGTGGGAATGCTCGCGCAAGTCGTTCGACGCCTTCTCATCGCGATCCCGACGATCCTCGCGATTATCACCGCGGCGTTCTTCCTCATTCACGCGGCGCCCGGCGGCCCGTTCGACCGCGAGCGCCAAGTGCCCGCCGAGATCGAGCGGCGTCTGCTCGCTGAATACAATCTCGACCAGCCCGTTCCCGTGCAGCTCTGGCGCTATCTCGGCAATCTGGTCCAGGGCGATCTCGGCCCGTCGATGAAGTACAAGGATAAGGACGTCGCCGACATCATCGCCGAGGGCCTGCCCGCGAGCGCGATCCTCGGCATATCGGCGATGACCTTGGCGCTGCTGCTCGGCAGCGGCTTTGGCATTCTGGCCGCGCTCAAACAGAACAAGGCGCAAGACTACACCGTGATGGGCTTTGCGGTGCTGGGCGTGTGTTTGCCGCCCCTTGTGATGGGGCCGGTGCTGGCTCTGGTGTTCGGCGTCAATCTGCAATGGCTGCCTTCGGTTGGGCTTCATCGCGACGAGTTCGGTATACGCTTTCTTATTTTGCCGATCATCACGCTCGCGCTGCCGCAGATCGCGATCATCTCGCGCCTGATGCGCGCCAGCATGATCGAGGCATTGCGCTCCAACGCCATCCGCACCGCGCGCGCCAAGGGCTTGCCGGAATCGCAGGTGATCCTGCGCCATGCGCTGCCGGTCGCGCTTCTGCCGGTGGTGTCCTATCTCGGCCCCGCGATCGCCGGCGTGCTGACGGGCTCGTTCGTGGTGGAGAATGTGTTTTTGCTGCCGGGCGTCGGCCAACAACTCGTCCTGGCGGCGCAGACGCGCGATTACCCGCTCGTCCTCGGCGTGGTCATCGTCTACGCGACCCTGATCATCTTCCTCAACCTCGCCGCCGACATCCTCTACGGCGTGCTTGATCCAAGGGCGCGGCGCGCATGAGCGAAAGCAACATCGCCGCCGCCGAACTCGAAGAGCGCCCGATCAAAGGCCGCTCGCTTTGGGAGGATGCGTGGCGTCGCCTCGTCCGCAACAAAGCCGCGATGATCAGCGCGTTCGTGCTGATCGTGCTCATCCTGCTCGCGGTCGTCGGGCCGGAAGTGTGGATCCATCCCTACGACATGATTTTCCGCGAAGCGGTCGGCGTGCCGCCAACCTGGGAAAACTGGCACATCCTCGGCACCGACAGCGAAGGGCGCGACGTCACGGCGCGGCTGCTGCTGGGCCTCCGTATCTCCCCTGCTGGTGGGGCTGGTCGCCACCATCGTGGCGCTCACCATCGGCGTGATGTGGGGCGCTATTGCGGGCTTTCTGGGCGGGGTGGTCGATGAAGTGATGATGCGCATCGTCGATGTGCTCTATTCGGTGCCGTTCGTGTTTTTCGTCATCCTCCTGGTGGCGACCTTCCAAACCCACGAGCCGCTCTCCAACCTCCTGCTCATCTTCCTCGCCATCGGCGCGATCGAGTGGCTCAACATGGCGCGGATCGTGCGCGGGCAGACCATCGCGCTCCGCCGCAAGGAATTCGTGGAAGCGGCGCGCGCCGCCGGCGCTTCGCCACTGCAGATCGTGCTTCGTCACATCGTGCCGAACGTGCTTGGCCCCGTCGTCATTTTCGCGACGCTCAATGTGCCGGTCGTGATCCTGCTTGAAAGCTTCCTGAGCTTCCTCGGCCTCGGCGTGCAGGAGCCGCTGACCTCGCTCGGTCAGCTCATCTCTCGGGGCGCGCGCGAAATGCAATCGGCGCCCTGGATGCTGATCGCGCCCGCCGGGACCATGCTGGTCACGCTGCTGACGTTGAACTTCCTGGGCGACGGCCTCCGCGACGCGCTCGATCCGAAGGACCGCTGAGATGGCGCTCACCACCCGCAGAGGCTTGTTCGCCGGAACCGCCGGCATCGGCGCGGCGGCCACGCTTGGCGGCTGCTCCAACGGGACCATCATCGGCTTCGACAAGGAAAAGCGCTCGCTCGACATCGCCAATACCGGCGAGCCGCTCTCGCTCGATCCGCAGAAATGCTCCGGCACCTGGGAAAACAATATCGTCGGCAACATGTTCATGGGGCTGGTGCAGGAGAACGAGAACGCCGAGCCCATCCCCGGCATGGCCGAGCGCTGGGAAACCAGCGAGGACGGCCTGACCTGGACCTTCTATCTCCGGCCCGCGATGTGGTCGGATGGCGAACGCTGCGACGCGCATGATTTCGTGTTCGCCTATCGCCGCATCCTCGATCCCGCGACGCTCGCCGAATACGCCTCGATTCTTTACGTCATCAAGAACGCGCAAGCGGTGAACGAGGGGCGCTTGCCGCCGGTCGCGGTCGGCGTTTCAGCGCTCGCCGACAACATCCTCGAAATGCAGCTCGAAAATCCCGCGCCCTATCTCCTGCAGCTCTTGAAGCACTACACCAATTATCCCGTGCCCAAGCACGTGGTCGAGCGTGTCGGCGACGATTGGATCAAACCGGAAAACATCGTCGTCAATGGCGCGTTCAAGCTGGAAAAATGGTGGTCGAACTACATCGTCCACCTCACCAAGAACACGAACTATGTCGACGCCGCAGAAGTCGAACTCGAACATCTCTATTTCTATCCCTCCACCAACAACAACACCGCCGCCCGCAGCGTGCTGAGCGGGGAGCGCGGCTGGTCGAGCGATTTTCCGAGCAATCTGGTCGATGAATTGCGGCGCGATCTGCGGGCTTCGTGCGCGTTGCGCCGTACCTCTTGATGCAATGCTTCTTCTTCAACAATCGCCGCCCGCCCTTCGATGACGTGCGCGTGCGGCGCGCTCTCTCGATGTCGTTCGACCGCGATTTTGTCGCCAACCACATCTACAAGACGGGCGATCTGGCCGCCTATTCGCTGGTCCCGCCCGGCATCGCCAATTACGAGGCGACCGCGCGCTATTCATGGTCCGATCAGCCGATGGAGGCGCGCCGCGCCGAGGCCAAGCGTTTGCTGGAGGAGGCGGGCTACGGCCCCGACAAGCCGCTGCGCTTTGAACTTTCGCACCGTGTCACGCGCGATAACCCGCGCGTCGCCGTCGTGGCTCAATCCGACTGGCGCTCCATCGCGCCCTGGGTCGTCGTGGAACTCGTGCCCACCGAAACCCAGATTCATTACGCCAATATGCGCGCTCAGAATTTCGACGCCGGCGATGGCGGCTGGTCGGCCGATTACAACGACGCGCGCACCTATCTCTACCTCTTCGAGACCCGCACCGGCTTCCAGAATTATTGCGGCTACTCAAACCCTGCCTTTGACCGCCTGATGATGGAATCGGACCTTGAGCCCGACGTCGCCAAGCGCGCCGCGCTCATGTCCCAGGCCGAGCAGCTGGTGCTGGACGACGCCAGCGCCTGCACCACCACCTTCATCACCTCGAAGAACCTGGTGAACCCAGACCTCACCGGCTGGCAGACCAACCTCGAAGATATCCACCGCGCGCGCTGGTTCGGGATCAAGAAGGCCTGAAACGGCTTCCCCTACGTCAAGCTGTAATTGTGGTGACGCAGCGTCCGGGCTGCCTTGGTTGGTGCATTTTGACCACAGTTTCGCCCATTATGTGACGGGGCTGTTAAGGCTTAATTGACCCCCTGGTTCCGCGTGCGCCAAGACTAGTGGCAATCGGCGGGGATGAGGGTCCCTTCCAATCGTATCGCTGAAAACAAAGCCCGTCTGTTCAAAGACGCGGCCGGCGGTGCGTGCACTTGGGGTTTTAAGCTGGAGGTTCACGTGAAGATTGGTACGAATAAGGATCGCTTTTTAGCGACCACTTTGTTGGCGGGTATGGCGAGCTTGGGGGTCCCGCTCGCCGTGGGTGTGGCGACCATGGTCGCCCCGACCGACGCGCTGGCGCAGGATTACTCGAACGGCACGCTCTCGGGTTCGGTTGTGGACGCAACTGGCGCGCCAGTGGCTGGCGCGACGGTCGTGATCCGGTCGCAGGCTCAAGGTTTCGAACGCACCACCACCACGAACGCCAACGGCGAATATCGCGTCCCGTTGATTCCGCAGGGCTTGTACACCGTCGTCGTGTCGAAGGACGGCCTGCAAACGACGTCTTCGGAAGACCTTCAAGTCCGCGTCGGCGCGGGCAATTCGTACCGGATCGAAATGGCCGGCGCGAGCGAAGAAGAAATCGTCGTCACGGCCGCGCGCCGGACGGTGGAGTTCACGCAATCGACCACGGGCGTTTCGATCGACGTTGCTGAAACGCTGACCCGCGAGCCGATCGCCCGCAACATCACGGCGCTGACCCTCCTTGCTCCGGGCGCCGTGCCTTCCGACACCGCGTTCGGCATCGCCAGCGGCCAAAGCTTGGCGCCGGCCTCGATCAGCGGCGCGTCGGGCGCTGAAAACGCGTTCTTCCTCAACGGCCTCAACATCACGAACTTCATCAACGGCATCGGCGGCGCGACCGTGCCGTTCGATTTCTACCAGACCGTTGAAGTCAAAACCGGCGGCTATCAGGCCGAATTCGGCCGCGCCATCGGCGGCGTGGTCAACGCGGTGTCGAAGTCGGGCTCGAACGATTTCACCGCGGCGCTGCACATCAATTACGCGCCGAACTCCTTGCTGGCGGACCGTCCCGATTCAGTCCTTCGGCAATATTCGCTCTATGACAACACCACCCAAGACATCACCCTCGAAGTGGGCGGCCCGATCATCCCCGATCACCTCTTCTTCTATGGCTTGGGCCAATGGCAAAAGAGCGAGTTCTCGACCGCCACCGCCGCCGGCACCTATGTCGATCAACGCCAAGGCGACCCCTTCTATGGCTTCAAGATCGACGGCTACATCACCGACACGCAGCATCTTGAGCTGACCTATTTCGACACCACCTCGCAGATCAAACAGGAGCTGCATTCGTTCGACCCCGCGACGAACGAAATCGATCCGACCATCCTGTCGCGCAACACGGTCCGCCAAGGCGGCGAAAACTATGTCGCCCGCTACACCGGCGCGTTCACCGATTGGCTGACGATCTCGGCGGCCTATGGCCGTTCCACGACCGATGCGGCCAGCGTCACCGACCTGCTCAATATTCCGCGCGTGCAGGACGCCCGTAGCGCCCCGACCGTCGATCTGTCGCTGAACCGCACCGCGGCGCGTACCGACCCGTTCCTCGCGGAACGCGAATTCTATCGCGGCGACGTCGATCTCTATTTCGACCTCTTGGCGAACACCATGTCCGCTTCGGGATCGATCACGAAAACACCCACGATGACGCAGACTTCGACCCGTAACGGCGGCGCGAACTACACGGTTCGTACGTCGGGCTCGGCCGGCAACACCGGTCTCGGGCTTGGTTCGAACATCACCTATATCGAGCGCCGCGTGTTCGATTCGGGTGGCGGCTTCGACGGTGAGAACGAAGCGATCTACATTCAGGACTCCTACGACGTCACCGATCGCCTGAATGTTTCGCTCGGCTGGCGCCGCGACCAAATGTCGGTCGCCAATCCGCTCGGCGAAACCTTCATGGAGTTCGACGACGAGCAGGCCTTACCGCGGCGGCTTCTCGTACGACGTCTTCGGCGACGCCACCGGCAAGCTGTACGGGTTCTACGGGCGCTATTACCTGCCGATTCCGTCCAAAACGTCGTTCCGGATGGCCGCGCCCGGCTCTGGACGTTTCGGAATTCTATGTCGTCGGACCGGGCACGCCGAACATCACGTTCGATTCCAGCGGCCAACCGGTTTACGGCGCGCAGATCACCAATGTCGGCACGACGGGCCGGCCCGTGCCCGACCGCGCCCGGCATTACGTCGCCAGGCGCCGACGCCTGCGTCGTCCGCAATCCCCGGTGTCGCGCCGGACGTGATCGACACCATCGGTCTCGACCTCGGCTCGACATACGAAGACGAGTTCCTGATCGGCTACGAGCAGCAGTTCAACGACCTGTGGTCGGGCGGCGTGTCGCTGACCTACCGCAAGCTTGGTCGGGTGGCCGAAGACGTGGGTCTCGACTATGCGTTGACGCAATATTGCATCAACAACGGTCTCAGCTTGGCCGATCCGGGTTGCCAGTTCAGCGGCTCGGACGTGTTCCGGATCATCAATCCGGGCGAGGATGCGACGATCCACTTGTCCAGCCCGCTGCCGAATGGCGAAGACGTCGTCTCCTTGTCCGCCGTGGAAATCGGGCTTCCCCCGGTCCGCCGCGAATATATCGGCCTCGTCTTCACCTTGGGCCGCGCATGGGATGGCAAGTGGGGTCTGGACGCGTCCTACACCCTGTCGCGTTCTGAAGGTAACTTCGAAGGCGCGCTGAAGTCGGACATCGGCCAAGTCGATCCGGGCATCACCGAGGACTATGACTTCTTGTCCTTCCTCCCCGGTCAATATGGCCTGCTGCCGAACACACCGCGCTCACCAACTCAAGGTGCGCGGCTCCTACGCCTTGGCCGAGAACTTCATCGTCGGCGGCAACTTCTCCGTCTTCTCGCCGCGGCACTATGGGTGCTTCGGCGCGGCGCCGGACGGCTATCTGCCGGGCCCCGACTTCGACGGTGACGGCGAGCCGGATTACTCGGATGGCAACCTGACGAACGACCTTTACGGCGTTCCCGCCAATGCTCGCTTCTGCGGCGGCGTCGTGGTCGATCGGGGTTCGCGCTTCGATACCGATTGGCTGTACCGGACGGATATCTCGTTCCGCTATGACCTGCCGCAAATCGATCAACCGGTTCGGCACGGTCACCTTGCGGGCGGACATCTTCAACCTGTTCGACATGCAAGGCGTGCAGGAAGCCCAGGAAAACGGCGAACTCGCAGCGGGGACGCCGGATCCGGATTACGGACGTCCGACGGCTTACCAAACGCCGCGCTCGGTTCGCTTCGGGGTCGACTATCACGTTCTAATCTCGAACGGCACGCATAAGATTGAGCGGCGGGTTTCGGCTCGCCGCTCTTTTTTTGTCTTTGGACGGATTATGCCGGCGAGGGCGCCGGCGCTCCGGATGGCTAGAACGCCCCGCCGGCCTCCGCCGCGCCGACCGCTTTGATCGCAAACGCGTAATCGTGCGCCAGCTCCCGCAGCACCTCGAAGCGCCCCGCCGAGCCCGCATGCCCCGCGCCCATATTCATCCGCAGCAACACCGGGCGCGTGCTGGTGGTATGCGCGCGCAGCTTGGTCGCCCATTTCATCGGCTCCCAATAGGTCACGCGCGGATCGGAGAGCCCGCCGGTCGCGAGCACGGCCGGGTAGGGGCTTGGCTTCGACATTGTCGTAAGGCGAGTAGGACGCGATGTACTGATAGTCCGCCTCGTTCTCGATCGGATTGCCCCATTCGGGCCATTCGGGCGGGGTGAGGGGCAGGCTCGTGTCGCTCATGGTGTTGAGCACATCGACGAACGGCACGCGCCCAATCACGCCGGCCCACAAGTCCGGACGCATATTGGTAATCGCGCCCATCAGCATACCGCCCGCCGAGCGTCCCTCCGCGACGATGTTGCCGGCGCGCGAATAATTCCGCCGCACCAATTCTTCCGCGCACGCGATGAAATCGGTGAAGGTGTTTTTCTTGGTGAGATGGCGCCCATCCAGGAACCAGCCGAACCCCATGTCCGCGCCGCCGCGTACATGCGCGATGGCGTAAATCCAACCACGATCCACCAGGCTTAAGCGACGCACCGAGAAATCCGCGTCGATCGTGATGCCGTAAGAGCCATAGCCATAGAGCAGCATCGGCGCCGAGCCATCGAGCGCTTGCCCGCGCTTCATCAGCACCGTGATCGGCACTTGCGCGCCATCGGGCGCCGGCGCGAAGAAGCGCCGTGCTTCGTAGGCTGCCGGATCGTGGCCTGAGGGAATTTCCTGCGTCTTGCGCAGAGTGCGCGTCCGGGCCGCCATGTCATAGTCGAACCATTGCCTCGGCGTGGTCGGCGAATTGTAGATAAAGCGGAGCGTGCTGGTTTCGAACTCGTAGCCGGTCTCGAACTCGGCGTCGTAGGCTTCTTCCTCGAACACGATGGCGTGCTCATTGCCGCGCGTGGTGCGCACCAGAATGCGCGGCAGCGCATTGACGCGCTCCTGACGCACCAAGAATTCCTGCGTCGCGCTCATGTCGACAATGTAGCGGCCCGGCGTGTGCGGAAGATAATCGCGCCAATGCGCGCGCGCCGTGCGGTCGATCGGGCACGACATCACCTTGAAGTCGATCGCGCCGTCCGCATTGGTCAACACATACCAGCGGCCATTCCAGTGCGTCGGCGTGTAGAGCAGGGATGGCTGGCGCGCGTGAAACACTGTCGGCGCCGCGGTCGGATTGTTCGCCGGAATGATGAGATATTCCGACTGCTCCTGATTACCGCACGCGATCATGATGTAGTCGCGGCTCTCCGACACCTCCATGCCGATGAAGATGCCGTCGTCCGGCTCGTCATAGATCATCACGTCATCGGCGACGGCGCCGCGCGACGGGCGGCGATAGATTTTCGCGGGCCGGCCATTGTCGTCCTGGAAGGTCCAGAAAATATAAGCGCTGTCGGGCGACCACACGAAATCGCCGGTGCTGCTCTGGATCGGCCCGGGCAAAACGGCGCCGGTCGCGAGATCCTTCACATAGATCGTGTAAATTTCCGAACCTTGCTCATCGACCGCATAAGCCAGCAGCGTGTGATCGGGCGAATGCTCGGCCTGCAGCACCTTGAAGAAGTCTTTGCCGCGCGCCATCGCATCGACATCGAGCAAGATTTGTTCAGCGCCCGTGCCGTCGCGCGCGCGCCGCGCATAGATCGGATGCTGCGCGCCGGTGACGAAGCGGCGATAATATTCCCACGGCCCATCGGGCGCGGGCACGCTCGAATCGTCTTCCTTGGTGCGCCCGCGCATTTCTTGATAGATGCGCTCTTGGAGCCGCGTCGTCTGCGCCATGCGCGCTTGCGTGTAAGCGTTCTCCGCTTCGAGCTGCGTGCGAATATCGGCGCGCAGCACGCTCGGATCGCGCATCACCTGTTGCCAATTATCATCCTTCATCCATTGATAATCATCAACGCGCTCATGCCCGAGTTGCACGATACGCACGGGCTCGCGGCGCGCGACGGGCGCGGGCGGCGGCGGTTCGGCGGGTGGGGGCGGTACATCAGGCATGGGCGTTTCCGTCAGAGTGGTGCAGGCGGCGGCGAAAGCGAGCGCGGAAAGTGCGGCGCTCGCCTGAAGCATATCCCGGCGATTCATGTGAGCCCCAGAGCTGAATGTGGCGCGATGCTACAGCGCGCGATGATGTGGTCAAACGACAAAGCGCCGCGATGCGTTACGTTAACCGCAATAGCAGCGCCGTTGCATCGTCAGAACGCTTCCAGCGCGGATGTTGGGAACCCGACGCATCGCCCGTTTCAATCGCACGCAAGCTGCGCCCCAGTTCCTGCAAGCCCTGGTCGAGCGCGGCGCGGATCAGGCTTGCCGGATCGTGCGCGGCATAGCGGTCCACCAAAGCACTGAAGCCATCGGTCGCGAGCAAAATATGCGCGGGCCGCTTCAACGACACACGCCAAGCGCGCGCTTGATCCGCGCATTCCGGCAGCAAGCAAAATGTCCAAGAGCCGTTAGCGGTATTTTGCGTGCCGCGCATCCGCCGCAGCATCGCGATCGTATCGGCATGCCGCAACAGAGGCGCGCCGCCCGCGCTCGCCGCCGCGCGTGTCGCAAGTTGCGTTTCATTGTCCGCCGCGCTGGGCGGCCCGCCGAACGCAAATGCTTCACCGCTCTCATCCAGCGCATAAAACCGGCAATCGCCGAGATCGAGCCCGGTGATGCCGTTCTCATTTTCCGCAGCAATCAGCATTGATGCGAGCGGCCATTGCCAACCATCCGCCGGAAACGCGCCCGCCGCATCCACGAACGCTTGCGCCGCCGCTTCACTCGTCCGGCGCACAAGCGCGCGCAACGAAGCTTCATCGCCGGGCGCGGCTTGCGCGCTCAACCGCGCATTCGCAAACTGCGCAATCCACGCCGCATCGGAAGCCGCCGGCGTCAACGGCGGCTCATGCAAATCCGTTGCGCCATCGATCACCCACGCACAGCCCTCGCGCACCCCCGCACGCATCGTCATTCTGCTTGGCGCGGTCGCCGGCGAGGGAGATGGATTCAACGAGGGTGAGCATGAGGTGTTAGGGTCCAGGGGTCGCGTGTCAGGATTGGGGCAACTTCATCTCAGTCATTCCAGACGCGCGGAGCGCGATCTGGAATCCAGGGCCAACGCACGGCGCTCTACGATCCCTGGATTCCGGGTCTCGCTCCGCTCGCCCGGAATGACTGAAGGCATTGGCGTTGGAGCCGTCACGCCGGAAACAAAATCGCGATCGTTTCGGCCACGCACGCCGGCCGCGTTTCGTTTTCCACCTCCACCGTGCACTCGTTCGCGATCTGAAACCCACCGCCCTTCGGCGTGCACGACAAGAGCTTCTGCCGCAGCCTGATCCGCCCGCCCACCGGAACGGCGTTCGTGAAGCGCACCTTGTTGCACCCATAATTGATGCCGCGCCCGACGCCCGTCACCGAGAGAATATTCTTGGAGAGGAACGGGACTAGCGAGAGCGTCAGATACCCATGCGCGATCGGCCCGCCCAGCTCCTTGGTGGCGCGCTCGACGTCCACGTGAATCCACTGATGGTCGCCCGTTGCGTCCGCAAAACGATTGACCCCGCTCCTGCGTAATATCGAGCCAATCGGAGACCCCAATCTCCTGGCCCGCAAAGCTGGCGAGGTCCGCCAGGGCGATTTCACGCATAGAAGTCTCCTGGCCGATGCCTGGGGCCAATGTAGGTGTCGGTTATCAGGTTTCAGCCACGCGCGCCCGAAATCAGTCATTCCGGACGCGCGGAGCGCGATCCGGAATCCAGGGCCAACGCACTGGTTCTAAGATCCCTGGATTCCGGGTTCGGCTTCGCCGCCCCGGAATGACTGAAGGTGGGCGGAGGCCGCGAAAATGGGGGCCTTCCCCCGGCGCGCGACCCCCTTTAAGTCACCCCCATGAACCACCCGCACATGGCCCCGGCCAGCCTAGAACAGGCGCTGCAATTCGGTCTTTCCGCCGAGGAATACGCCCAGGTCCTGGAAAAGCTCGGCCGCACGCCGAACTTCACGGAACTTGGCGTCTTCAGCGTGATGTGGAGCGAGCACTGCTCCTACAAATCCTCGCGCGTCCATCTGGCCAAATTCCCGACCAAGGCGCCGCACGTGATCTACGGGCCCGGTGAGAATGCCGGCGCCATCGATATCGGCGAGGGCCTAGCCGCCATCTCAAGATGGAGAGCCACAACCATCCAAGCTTCCTCGAGCCCTTCCAGGGGGCCGCCACCGGCGTCGGCGGCATCCTGCGCGACGTCTTCACCATGGGCGCGCGCCCGGTCGCGATCATGAACGCGCTCCGCTTCGGCGATCCCAAACATCCCAAAACCAAAAAGCTGGTCGACGGCGTGGTGCGCGGCATCGGCTTTTACGGTAATTGCGTCGGCGTGCCGACCGTGGGCGGGGAGACCAATTTCCACGCGCGCTACAACGGCAACATCCTGGTCAACGTCTTCTGCCTCGGCGTCGCGAAGACAGACCGCATCTTCACCAGCGCCGCCAAAGGCGCCGGCAATCCGGTCGTTTATGTCGGCGCCAAAACCGGCCGCGACGGCATCCACGGCGCGACCATGGCCAGCGCCGAATTCACCGACGCGGACGCGCAGCGCCCCACCGTGCAAGTCGGCGATCCCTTCCTCGAAAAACTGCTGATCGAAGCCTGCCTCGAACTCATGGAATCCGACGCCATCATCGGCATCCAAGACATGGGCGCCGCGGGCCTCACCTCATCGTCGGTCGAGATGGCCTCCAAAGGCGGCGCCGGCATCGAGCTCGACATCGACGCCATTCCCGCGCGCGAAGAGAACATGACGCCCTACGAATTCATGCTCTCGGAAAGCCAAGAGCGCATGCTGATGACGCTGAAGCCGGGGCGCGAACCGGAGGCGCAGCGCATCTTCGAAAAATGGGGCCTCGATGCAGCGGTAATCGGCAAGACGACCGACACCGGCCGCCTCACGCTGCGCTGGCACGGCGAAATTGTCTGCGATTTTGCCGCTCGGGCCGCTCGCGGACGAAGCGCCAAAATACGAGCGGCCATATGTTCTTCCCCCGCGCACAAGCGCACCCTCCCCCCTTGCGGGGGAGGGCAGGGAGGGGGGTAACGGCGGCGCTCTCTCCGGAAAAGTTGCAGCCCCCACCCCCACCCCCTCCCTCCCCGCAAGGGGGAGGGGGATTTTCTTCGGCCCTCTCCAAACTCATGTCCTCCCCCGACATGGCCTCCAAGCGCTGGATTTGGGAGCAGTACGATCGCCACGTCATGGGCGACACCGTCGCGGACTCGGGCGCCGACGCCGCCATCATCCGCCTCTACGGCTCCAAGCGCGCACTCGCCATGACATGCGATGTGACGCCGCGCTATGTCGAAGCCGATCCGTACGAAGGCGGCAAGCAAGCCGTCGCCGAAGCCTGGCGCAATCTCACGTCAGTCGGCGCGCGTCCGCTCGCGGTGACGGACAACTTGAATTTCGGCAATCCGCAGCGCCCCGAAATCATGGGCCAGATCGTCGCCGCCATCGACGGCATGGCCGAAGCCTGCCGCGCGCTCGATTTCCCCGTCATCAGCGGCAATGTCAGCCTCTACAACGAAACCACCGGCGTCGCGGTGCTCCCCACGCCCGCTATCGGCGGCGTCGGCATCATCGACGACATGGCGCGCCGCGCCAGCGCCGAAACACTGAAAGGACACGCTCGTGCTGATCGGCGCGAGCCACGGCCATCTCGGGCAATCGGCGTATCTGCGCGACGTGCTCGCACGCGAAGAGGGGCGCGCCGCCGCCGGTCGACCTCGCCCTCGAAAAACGCAATGGCGATTTCGTGCGCGCGCTCATCAATGACGGCCTCGTCGCCACCTGCCACGATCTCTCCGACGGCGGCCTCGCCGCCGCCGCCGCCGAAATGGCGCTCGCCGCGAATGTCGGCGTCGCGATCGGCTATCAAGGCGATCTCAGCGACGAAGCCTTCCTCTTCGGCGAAGATCAAGCCCGCTATTTGATCGCACTAACGCCGGATCAACTCGAAGCCTTAGACATTCGCGCTCGCAGCGCGCACGTCGACTATCTCGTCGTCGGCGAAGCCGGCAGCCGCGATCTAAGCTATCTGGGCGCAGGCACGCGCGAACGCATTGCGCTGGATGATCTCCGCCGTCTGCACGAGGACTGGCTGCCTTCCTATATGAAGGGCGCGGCGTAGAGCCGCGCGGAGCCGCAAATGCCCCAAACGTCCTACGATCTCTTCGTCATAGGCGCGGGCTCCGGCGGCGTGCGCGCGGCACGTCTCGCCGCGCAAGCGGGCGCGAGTGTCGCGATTGCGGAAGAGTATCGCATCGGCGGCACGTGCGTGATCCGCGGCTGTGTGCCGAAGAAGCTCCTGGTTTACGCCTCTGAGTTCTCGCAAGCCTTTCGCGACGCCAAGGGTTTTGGCTGGACGGTGGAGTGGGCGCGCTTTGATTGGCCGACGCTCCGCGAGAACGTGCAGGACGAAGTCACGCGCCTCGCGGGCCTCTATCGCCGCAATCTCGACAAAGCCGGCGTCACCATCATCGAAGACCGCGCCACGCTCATCGACGCCAACACCATCCGCCTCGGCAAAACCAAAGCGCCGGTCAAAGCCAAGCGCATCCTGATCGCCACCGGCGGCCACCCGCTGCGCGGCGACAATATCAAAGGCGGCGAGCTCGCCATCACGTCGAACGAAGCCTTCACGCTCGACGCATTGCCCAACCGCATCCTGATCGCGGGCGGTGGATACATCGCGGTCGAATTCGCCTCGATCTTTTCCGGCCTCGGCGTCGACGTCACGCTCGCCTATCGCGGCGAACTCATTCTGCGCGGCTTTGACGACGATCTCCGCGCCCACGCGCATGCCGAACTCGAACGCACCGGCGTGAAAATCATCACTGGCGCGGCGCCCAGCGAAATCGCCGCGCTTTCCACCGGCAAGCTCGTCACGCTCACCAACAAGGTGCGGCTCGAAGTCGATGAAGTGATGCTGGCGCTTGGCCGCGCGCCGAACACCGCAAATCTCGGGCTCGAAAAAGCCGGCGTGCGCTTGACCGAGCGCGGCGCAGTATCCGTCGATCCCTATTCGCGCACCAATATCGAATGCATTTCCGCGATCGGCGATGTCACCGATCGGCTAAACCTCACGCCCGTCGCGATCCGCGAGGCGCAGGCCTTCGCCGAAACTGAATTTTACGCCCGCCCCACCGCGTTCGATCACGCCGACGTGCCGTCCGCCGTGTTCGGCCGCCCGCCGCTCGCCTCCGTCGGCCTCACCGAGACCGAAGCCCGCGCGCCGCCACGGCGACGTGCACATCTACAAGACCACGTTCCGCCCGATGAAACACATCCTCGCCGGCAAATGACGAGCGCACTTTGATGAAGCTCGTCGTGCACCCGAAAGACGACCGCGTGCTCGGCGTCCACATCGCCGGGCAGGATGCGGCGGAGATGGTGCAACTCGCCGCCATCGCCGTGAAAGCCGAGCTTACGAAGGCGCAATGGGATGCGACATGCGCGCTCCATCCCACCGCGGCCGAAGAACTCGTGCTGCTGCGCGAGCGGACTCAACCCTCCCCCTAGAGGGGGGAGGGCAGGGTGGGGGTGAGAACGTAGTGCGCGACGCCGCAGAATTTTCGTTGCACGCAAATTTCAAACACAGAACGCGTCTCACCCCACCCCCAACCCCTCCCCCTCCAGGGGAGGGGAGTCGCTAGCGCCGATCACCACGCCGTTCATGCCGATCACGATCGCCGCCGAACCCCGGCCCGAGGCGCATAAATCCGATCCACGGGCCGTCCGCCGCGTCTGTCGAACACCAGCACGCGGCAGCCGCGGCGGTTTGCAATCGTCCGTGTAAGCGTAGGTGTAACCCGGGCGGAAATTATATGGACGATCTGTCAGGCGGTAGAACAAACGATCGCCACGATCGACCGAAAACTGGCTGTGATTCATGCGGATCGTGATTTCGCGATTGCGTCCGCGATCATAGCCGCGATGGCCGTCATTATAGTCGGCGGCGGCGGGGGAGGGCAGCGCCAAGCGTGAACGCGGCGGCGAGCCCGCCAATGAAAGCATTGAGTTTCATGGAGTTTCACTCCTGTTCGTAACGTCCCGTCACGCGCACAATCCCATGCGCACGCTGAACTCCGCCTGAGCGCCGCCTTCCGATTGCAGCGCGCTCGCCTTGACCCTTCGTTCACCAAAAACTAACCCTCTACTCCCAAGCGTTCACGGTTCAGATTCAAAATCGGAAAGGGCGAGAACATGCCCCGCGCGCCTCGTTTCAGTGATCAATATGAAGGGCGGCGTCGGCAAATCGACGACGACTGTTTCGCTCGCGGAAACATTGGCGCTGCATCAGCGCCGCCGCGTTCTGGTGATCGATCTCGATCCCCAGACCAATGCGTCGATCATGGTCGCCGGCCCCGAGAAGTGGAACACGATCCGCGAAGCCGAGCGCACATTGGATTTCTATTTTGAATCCTACATCGTGCAGCAGCGCGCCAAGCCGTTCAAAAGTCTGATCGAGCACAAGTCACCGATCTTAAAGGCAATCCGGACGTTTCGCTCTGCGCAGCGGCGCCGGAATTTCGCATCGTCGAGCGCGACATGATCGAAAGCTTCGTCAAGCGGGGCTTTCATATCGACGCGATCCAGAAATGGATTCTCGAGCGCTTCGCCAACGGCCTCAAAACCGTGATGAACGATTATGATTATGTGCTGAGCGATTGCCCGCCCGGCATTTCGCTGTTCGCGGAGGCGGCGCTGATCGCGGCGGACGCGATCCTGGTGCCGACGATTCCCGATTATGTCTCACGTCTCGGCCTCATCACATTCCGCAAGCGCGCGCTGCGCTTGATCAACGAACGTCGCGGCGGGCCATCGCAGCTCATGGTGCTCGCCACGAAATACGACGACACATTTTCGCTTCACCGTTCGGAAGCTGCGCTGCTCAAGGAAAATCTCGCCGACGCCATGTTCGATGTGCGTATTCCCCAGCACGTCGATATCGCCAAGGCGGCCGAGTGGTCCGATAAGCCGCGCACCTTCGATCAGAAATACGGCGCCATCGCGCCGATCGTCGCCAAGCTCGGTGAGGAATTCCTCGCCAAGGTGGAGCGCGCGCAAGCCTTATGAGCCTCAACAAGACGCTGAACCGTCTGTTCGACGAAATCCGCCGCGAAGCCCCGCCGCAACCCCGGATTCGCCGATCGCCTCGACGCAGTGCTGCGCGCGCATGATTCCAACCGCGACGTGGATGATGCGCTGATCGAAGAAGTTCAAATCGAGCAAGCGCAGGCGCCAATTCTTCCCCCGCAAGCGGGGGAAGTGGCAGCGGCGCAGCCGCTGACGTTAGGGGGCGGCGCTAGTCCATCAAGCCAGCGCGCCGCCAAGCCGCCAAAGCGCGCAGCAACGCCAACCGCTCCCGCGCCAATCTTCAATCCCGTCGGCTTCTTCCAACGCGAAGGCGCCGAAGCGCTCGCCGCCACGCTCGAAGCCCACGACCGCGCTGCACTCATCGCGCTCATCGCCGAACACAATCTCGATCCTGGCGGCGAAGCTGCAAATCTCGACCGCGACGCACTCGCCGCCCACGTGCTCGCCCAAGCCAAACGCCGCGCCGAACGCGACAGCAAACTGTTCGATTATTGAATTCCTTCCACTTCATCCTCAGTCATTCCGGGCGGCGGAGCCGAACCCGGAATCCAGGGATCATAGAGCGGTGCGTTTGCCCTGGATTTCCAGATCGCGCTCCGCGCGTCTGGAATGACTGAGTGTAACTAACCGATCAACGCCTCAAGCATCTCCGGCACAAACCTCTGCGTCTCCAAATCAAACACCGGAAACGCGCCCGCGAAATCCCACACGCACCAGCCCAGCCCTTGCGCCTCGCACGTCTCGCGCACCACGCGCGTCCACAAAGCGCGCTGCGAAACGTCAACGCCGGCGATCACGCCAAAACTCACCCAATTGCATCGCCATCCCATGCGCGCGCGCCCATGATGCGGCGCGGCCGATATGCTCTTCCACCGTGCGTCGATCCGGCGCGCTGCCCCATTGTCCTTCATAAACTGGCGGCGGATCGCTCCAACTCGCGCCTTGATGCGTGAACGCGAACGGCTCGTAATAGTGCGCGGTCGCGACGCTGTGCGCGTCGACGGGCGGCGTCCAATCACTTAGCCCATCGATCGAATTCCAGTTCGGCCCGCCAAGCACGACGAGGCGCGTCGGATTGGTCGCGCGAATTTCTTCCAGCGCGGCGGTTTGCATCGCTGTCACGCGCGCACCAGTCCAGACTTCGCCTTGCGGTTCGTTCAGCGGCTCGAAGTAGAGCTCCTCCGGCGCATCGGAAAAGTGCTCGGCGATCTCGCGCCACAGCGCACGAAAGCGCGGCGTCTCAGCATCCGGATTGTCCAGCATTGGCGCATAATGATGTGCGTCGAGCTGCACCTTGAGCCCGCGCCCAAGCGCCGTCATCACGACTTGATCAATGCGTGCCAAAAACGCCGGCTCGATCGCGTAAGGCGCGTTGGCGGCGCGATGCGTGTCCCACCGCACCGGCAGCCGTATGCCATCGAACCCCGCGTCCGCGATCGCCGCCAGATGCGCAAGCTCGATCCGGTAGCCCCATTCGCCCTCGTTCGGCGCCTCGAGGCCATTGCCCAGATTGACGCCGCGCCGCATCGGGAACGCTGGCGGCGGCGTCTGGCTCGTCGCGGGCGCGCACGCGGCGAGCGCGGCGCCTCCGGCAGCCAAGATTTGTCTACGGTTCATGCAATCACCTTTGCGGCGGGACTTAAGGATGACGGAAACCCAAAAGCCCGATAATGACCCTTCATGTTTGACAAGATTCTAATCGCCAATCGCGGTGAAGTCGCCGTCCGCATCATCCGGACCGCGCGGCTCATGGGCATCAAGACGGTCGTCGTGTGTTCCGAGCCCGACCGCGACAGCCTCGCCGTCGAGATGGCCGACGAAAGCGTGCTGATCGGCCCCGCCGCCGCGGCAGAATCCTATTTGGTCATCGACAAGATCGTCGCCGCCGCCAAGCAGACCGGCGCGCAAGCGATCCATCCAGGCTTCGGCTTCCTCAGCGAAAAAGCCGAATTCGCCGATCGGCTTGCCGCTGAGAAGATCGTCTTCATCGGACCGAACCCTCACGCCATCCGCGCCATGGGCGACAAGATCGAATCCAAGAAGGCCGCCGCCGCCGCGAACGTGTCATGCGTGCCGGGCTTCATCGGCGAGATCAGCGGCGTAAAGCACGCCATCGAGATCTCCGAGGAGATCGGCTATCCGGTGATGATCAAGGCGAGCGCCGGGGGCGGCGGCAAAGGCATTCGCGTCGCCGCCAATCGCAAGGAAGTGGAGGAGGGCTTTCCCGCCGTCCGCGCCGAAGCCAAGAACGCCCTTCGGCGACGACCGCATCTTCATCGAAAAATTCGTGCTCGCGCCCCGGCACATCGAAATCCAAGTGCTCGGCGATAAGCACGGTAACATCGTGCACCTCAATGAACGCGAATGCTCGATCCAACGCCGCAACCAAAAGGTCATCGAAGAAGCGCCGTCGAGCCTGCTCGATGAAAAGACCCGCGCCGAGATGGGCGCGCAAGCCATCGCGCTTGCGAAAGCCGTGCAGTACGACAGCGCCGGCACCGTGGAGTTCGTCGCCTCCGGCGCCGATAAAAGCTTCTACTTCCTCGAAATGAACACGCGCCTGCAGGTCGAGCATCCGGTCACCGAGATGATCGCCGGGCTCGATCTCGTCGAACAGATGATCCGCGTCGCCGCCGGCGAGAAGCTCGCCTTCAAGCAGAAGGACGTGAAAATCAAAGGCTGGGCGATCGAAAGCCGCATCTACGCCGAAGACCCCGCGCGCAATTTTCTCCCCTCGATCGGGCGCCTCCGCACCTATCGCCCGCCCGCCGAAGGCAAGAGCGGCGCGCTCAGCGTGCGCAACGACGATACGGGTGTCCGCGAGGGCGATGAAATCTCGATCTATTACGATCCGATGATCGCCAAGCTCGTCACGCACGGCCCCGACCGCATCGCCGCGATCGACGCTCAGGCCCGCGCGCTCGACGAAATCGTGATCGATGGCATCCAGGACAATATCGCCTTCCTCGGCGCCGTCATGGACGAAGCCAAATTCCGCAGCGGCGATTTCACCACCGCCTACATCAAGCAAAATTTCCCCGACGGCTTCCTCGGCTCAACACCAACGCCAACACAACGCTCGCTGCTGATCGCCTGCGCCACCTACGCGCACGCCATGAACGCCGCGCGCGCGCGCCAAGGCTCGGGCCGCATCGACGGCTTCGGCGCTCTCCCGCCGCAAGATTGGACCGCGATTATCGACGGCGTCCACGCGCCGGTGAAGCTCATCCCCAATCCCGTCGGCGCGCGCATCGCGATCGAAGGCAATGGCGAACACGTTCTGGAAACGCGCTGGTGGCCCGGCCATGCCGTGATGGCGGGCACATTCGACGGCGCGCCCTTTGCGGTGAAGCTCAAACCGCGCACCGAAGGCCTTCTCCTCAAGCTGCGCGGCGTAGCCGCCCACGTCATCGTCGCCACCCCGCGCGGCGCCGAGCTCCACAAAAAAATCCCAGACAAGCCCAAAGCCGACACTTCGAAACTCGTTCTCTCACCGATGCCCGGCCTCATCGTCTCCATTGCCGTTGCGGTGGGGCAGGAGGTGAAAGCCGGCGAAGGCGTCGCCATCGTCGAAGCCATGAAAATGCAAAACATCATCCGCGCCGAACGCGACGGCACGGTCGCGAAAGTGAACATCGCGGAAGGCGCCAGCGTGGCGGCCGACGAGGTGTTGGTGGAGCTGGCGTAGGATTGGCGCGCGGGGATTCGGAGGACACGGGTTTGCTCCCCCGTTTACGGGGGAGCTGTCAGGACGCGCTAGCGGACTGACTGAGGGGGTGGCGCTTCACTCACAAACTAGGCGCCGCCCCCTTGGTCTCGCGCTTCCGCCTTCGCTAAAGCTACGGCGGACAAGTCGCGCGAGCCACTTCCCTCGCAAGCGGGGAAAGAAATAGGGGGATAGACCGCACTCAATCCGGGGGCGCCAAATCCCGCGCATAATCCTCCCGATGTCCCTCGCCGCCGCCCATCCCAATTCCGACAGCCTCTGGCGCATCGCCGAAGACATGCTCGCGCTCATGACGCTAGCGCTCGGCGGCCCAGGCCTCATCGCCGCGATCGAACGCCTCACGCGCAGCACAAAACGCGACATCCTCGATTGGCTCGCGCCGCTCGAACTCCTCGTCCGCAGACTTCTCCTCGTCGAAGCCGCGAAACTCCCACGCCCCGCCGAGCCCCGCGCCATGCCGCGCGCGCTCGCGCTGCGCCTCGTGAAAAGCTGGCAGACGCGCCGCAAACCGCGCCTCATGCCGATCGAGCCCAATCGCCCCAGCACATGGCGCGTCAGCTTCCGCATCGCGCTGCCGCCCGATCCCTCAGAACGCAAGCGCACGGACGATGCGCCACACATCCACGTGCTCGGCCGCCCGAGCATGGTGCGTGACATCTGGCGCGACCAAGCCGCCGAAGCGCGCAAAGCGGCGCTCGCCAAACGCAGCGCCACGCGCGCGAACACCACGCTGAAGCGTCTCGCGCAGCGCTTCGAAGCGGTGCGCCGCGTCATCGCCGATCCCGCGCCGCACGCTTTGCGTCTCGCGCGCGTGCTGGCGCGCAAGGCGCGCGCCGCGTTCGCCGCCGCGCGGCGTCTCGCCGATGCGCCCGCGCCGCGACGCCATCGCGGCTTTGCGAACGCGGCGCTGGTGGGCGCCAAGCTGCAAGCGCGTGCTTCGTGCGAGGTGTTTCGGGATTCGAGTTAGCGCGAGCGTACTCGCCTCGCACTCCAATCACTCTCACCAATCCCTCAGTCATTCCGGGGCGGCGAAGCCGAACCCGGAATCCAGGGATCGTGGATCTTTGTGTTTGCCCTGGATTCCGGATCGCGCTCCGCGCGTCCGGAATGACTGAGGGAGAGGAGGGCGTCCGGTTCAAATCTCCGGCGCGCCCTCCACCACCGTCACCCCAAACACATCCTCAAACGCCGCGCGCAGCGCAGCGTCCGCGTCCGCCATCGTCACCGGCAGCCCGAGATCCACCAGGCTCGTCACGCCATGCTCCGTCACGCCGCACGGCACGATCCCCGAGAAATGCTCCAAATCCGGCTCCACATTCAGCGACACGCCGTGAAAGCTCACCCAGCGCTTCAGCCTGACTCCAATCGCCGCGATCTTATCCTCGCGCGACCAGCCCGGACCCTTGCGCTCGACCCAAACGCCAATGCGTCCCTTGCGCGCGCCCGCCTCGACATTGAAGCGCGCGAGCGCCGCGATCAGCCAGCGCTCCAGATCGGCCACGAAACGACTGACATCGCGCCCGCGCGTCCGCAAATCGAGCATCACATAAGCCACGCGCTGGCCCGGCCCGTGATAGGTGAATTGCCCGCCGCGCCCGCTCGCATGGACCGGAAAGCGCTCGGGCGCGAGCAAATCGCCAGGCTTGGCGCTGACGCCCGCTGTGTAGAGCGCCGGATGCTCCACGAGCCACACCAGCTCGCCCGCCGACCCATCAGCAATCGCCGCCGCCCGCGCCTCCATGAACGCCACCGCTTCAGCGTATGGCGTCAGGCCCGGCGAAACGGCCCAGCCGATCGGCGCGGCGCCCGGATTCACTTGCTCTCAATCCTTTCCGGTTCGACTAGCGACTCGTTACGTGGGGAAATCCGGTGTCTGAGAAAACCCAAGTCCATTCCGTTGGGATCGAGCTTTCGGTCGTGCTCGGCCGATGCAGTATGCCGATGCACCAATTGCTGCGCATGGGCCGAGGCGCGGTTATTCCGCTCGACACCAAGGAAACCGACGAGCTTTGGATTCTCGCGTCGAATCACCCGATTGCGCGCGGCGAGATCACCATCCAAGGCGAGCGGCTCTGCATTACCGTCACCGCAGAGGCCGACGTTCACGAGTTCAACGCCGCCGCCTAACACGCTCTGCGCGCATAGGATTTGCGCTGGACGAAAGCTTATCTTTTCGTTCATGTGTGCTTCAGGCGCACACTGCCAAGTTGGCCGGGTCGCGTCGAGGGCGCGAACTCGTAGAGGGGGTAATCCTTATGAAACTTGCACGTATCGTCGCGGCTTCGGCCGCTCTTCTGGTAGCCGGCCTCGGTGTCGCCGCCGCCCAGAATGTCAGCCTGAACCCGACTTACGGCACCGCCAACCTCGCTTCGGGCTTCCAGCCTGATCCGTATGTTGTGAACGTCCAATCGGGCGGCACGATCAATGCTCAAACCTTGAGCCCGGACTGCGCCGGCTTCATCGCCACCGCGCCGGACATTCGCCTGAACTTCACAGGCGGTTCGCTGCCGCTGATCATCTCGGTCGCCTCCAGCGCCGACACCACGCTCGTGGTCAATGGCGCCGACGGCCAATGGTATTGCGACGACGACACCGGCACCAATGGCCTGAACCCCATGGTCCGCTTCAACAATCCGCGCTCGGGCCAGTACGACATCTGGGTCGGCACCTATGGCAACGCCACCCTCCAGCCGGCGGCGGTCAATATCTCGGAACTCTACACCCAGTAAAAGCGCCGGAAGCTTTGGGGCAGGGGCCGTGCCGGAAGGCGCGGCCCCCTAACCTTTTCGAGCAAGGGCTGCGCCGGGAGGCGCGGCCCTTGTTCCTGTTTAGGCTTTCTGTTAGCTCCACGCCCCTGATGCGCTCGTGGCGGAATTGGTAGACGCACTACCTTGAGGTGGTAGCGAGTAACATCGTGGAGGTTCGAGTCCTCTCGAGCGCACCAGCCTTCGCAACGCGCAGCGTTGAGAAGGCTGCCCCGCCGAAGCTTTGGCGAAGGCGGGCGGCGCTCCCCTCGCGGGCTTTGGATGGCTTACGCCAGCCGCGCTTGGCCTCCCTTCAACGTCACTCAAAACGAAACGCCCTGAGGCGCAGCGCGTTGGCGATGACGCTGACGGAGGAGAGCGCCATCGCGGCGGCGGAGATCGTCGGCGACAGCAGCCAGCCGAACAGCGGATAAAGCGCGCCCGCCGCCAGCGGTACGCCGGCGACATTGTAGATGAAGGCGAAGAAGAGGTTCTGGCGGATATTGCTCATCACCGCGCGTGAGAGCCGTCGCGCATGCACAAGGCCCATGAGATCGCCGCGCAGCAAGGTCACGCCCGCGCTCTCGATCGCCACGTCCGAACCCGCGCCCATGGCGACGCCCACATCCGCCGCCGCCAGCGCCGGCGCGTCGTTCACCCCGTCGCCGGCCATCGCCACGACGCGGCCTTCGCCGCGCAATTTTTCCACCACGCGCGCCTTGTCCTGCGGCAGCACATTGGCCTCGACATCGTCGATGCCGACGCGCTTGGCCACGGCGAGCGCGGTGACGCGGTCGTCGCCCGTCATCATGACGAGGCGGACGCCTTCGCGCTGCAGCGCCTGCACTGCCGCGACGGTGGTCGCCTTGATCGGATCGGCGATGGCGATCACGCCCGCCGCCGCGCCATCGACGCCCAGGAAAATCGCCGTCGCGCCATCGGCGCGCAATGCATTCGCGTCCGCCTCCAGCGCCGCGACATCGACGCCGCGTTCGCGCAGAAAGCCCGCGCCGCCGAGCACGATAGTCTTGCCCTCGACCTTGCCGGTCACGCCCTTGCCCACGGGCGAGTCGAAATCGCTTGGCTCGTCGAGCGCTAAGCTCCTCTCCGTCGCGGCGCGCACGATGGCGTCAGCGAGAGGATGTTCGCTCGATCGCTCCAGGCTGGCGGCGAGGCGCAGGAGATCGTCCTCGCGCCATCCCGCCGCCGCGCGGATCGCGGTGACGGCGGGGCGCCCTTCGGTGAGCGTGCCAGTCTTGTCGATCACGAGCGTGTCGATCTTCTCGAACCGCTCCAGCGCCTCGGCGTTCTTGATCAGCACGCCCGTCTGCGCGCCGCGCCCGACGCCGACCATGATCGACATGGGCGTCGCGAGGCCCAAGGCGCAGGGGCAGGCGATGATCAGCACCGACACCGCCGCCACCAAGGCATAAGCGAAACGCGGTTCCGGCCCCCACACCGACCAGCCGACCAACGTCAAGGCCGCGACCGCGATCACCGCCGGCACGAACCAGCCTGACACTTGATCGGCTAAGCGCTGGATCGGCGCGCGCGAGCGCTGCGCCTGTCCGACCATGTGCACGATCTGCGCGAGCAGCGTGTCGGCGCCGATCTTCTCCGCGCGCATCACCAATGCGCCGGTCTTGTTGAGCGACCCCGCCACCAATTTGGCGCCGGGCTCTTTGGTCACCGGCATGGCTTCGCCGGTGATCAGCGCTTCATCCACCGCCGCGCGCCCCTCGATGACTTCGCCATCGACCGCGATCTTCTCGCCCGGCCGCACCCTGAGCCGGTCGCCGACCAGGATGTGCTCAATGGAAACCTCTTCCTCGCCGCCATCCTCGCGCAAGCGCCGCGCCGTTTTCGGCGCGAGCTGCAACAGCGCGCGGATCGCGCCCGAGGTCTGCGCGCGGGCGCGCAGTTCCAGCACCTGGCCCAGCAGCACCAGCACGGTGATGACCGCCGCCGCTTCGAAATAGACCGGTACCGCGCCATGGGCGCCCCGCAGCGATGCGGGAAAAGCGCCCGGCGCCAGCACCGCGACGACGGAATAGGCATAAGCCACCCCGACGCCCATCGCGATCAGGGTGAACATGTTGAGGCTGCGGTTTTTGAGCGAGGCCCAGCCGCGTTCGAAAAACGGCCGGCCGGCCCACAGCACCACCGGCGTGGCCAGCACGAACTGCACCCAGCTCGAAATCTCCGGCGCGATCAGATGCGCCAGCCCGCCCAGATGCCCGCCCATCTCCAGCACGAACACCGGCAGCCCGAGCGCGAGTCCCGCCCAGAAGCGCCGCGTCATGTCCTGGAGTTCGGCGTTCTCCGGCGGCTCGGCCGTGGCCGTCATCGGCTCCAGCGCCATGCCGCAGATTGGGCACGCGCCCGGCCCGTCGCGCACGATTCGCGGGTGCATCGGGCAGGTCCACTTCATGGTTCGCTCCAGTCCTTGCTCAATGTGTCGCACATCGCGTGCGATCAATCGCACCTCAAGCGCCTGCGAACATTTGCTTCATGCCTTGCCGGTTAATGCCCATGAGGCGTATGGGCGCGGGCGAGGGCGCGGAGGCGGCGATGAACAGCGATGAAGCGATCGAGGAGACGCGCGAAGCGCGCCCCGCGCCGCACGAAGACCCCGCCTTCATGTCGCGCGTCATCGGCGCGGCCGGAGACCGCGACGGCCCGCTGCTCCGGCGCATGCTGCACGATCTCGACCCCGCCGACTTGGCCGACGTCATCGAGCATCTGCCGGGCGAGGCGATGCGCCATGCGCTCCGGCTGATCGGGCGCGAGCTGCCGTCCGAGTTCCTGGCCAACCTCACCTGGGAGCGGCGCGAGGAAGTGCTGGCGGTGCTGCCGGCGGATTATCTCGGCCACGCCCTGGGCGAACTCGACACTGACGACGCCGCCGCAGTCGCCGCCGACATCGACGACAAGAAGCTGGGCGCCGTGCTGGCGGCGGCGCCGGACGAGACGCGCCACGCCATCGAAGAAGCGCTCTCGTTCGATGAGGCCACCGCCGGCCGGCTCATGCAGCGCGAATATGTCGCCGCGCCGGAGGGCGATCTGGTCGGCGACGTGATCGACCGCATGCGCCTCGACAGCGCCGAATTGCCGGACGTGTTCTTCGAAATCTATGTGGTCGATGCGGCCATGCACCCGATCGGCGCGGTGCCCGTCTCGACCCTGCTGCGCACCGAGCGCGACACGCCGATGGCTGCGATCATGACGCCGCCCAAGGCGCTGATCCGGCCCGAGATGGATCAGGAAGAGGTCGCCAACACCTTCCAGAAATATCACCTCGCCTCGGCGCCGGTGGTGGACGAATCGGGGCGCCTCACCGGCACGGTGACGGTCGATGACATCATCGACGTCATCAGCGAGGAGGGCGAAGAAGATTTGCTCAAGCTCGCCGGCGTTAGCGAAGCCAGCCATGGCGATTCCGTGTTCCGTTCGGTGCGTGCGCGCGCGCCGTGGATCTTTGTCAATCTCGGCACGGCTTTGGTGGGCTCGTCCGTGATCTCGGCATTCTCCGGGTCGATCGAACAACTGGTTGCGCTCGCGGTGCTGATGCCGGTGGTTGCGTCGATGGGCGGCAATGCCGGCACGCAGGCGCTCGCGGTCGCGGTGCGCGCCATCGCCTCGCGCGAACTCACGCTTTCCAACGCGCCGCGTTATGTCGTGCGCGAGGCGCTGACGGGTTTCTCGAATGGCCTGCTGTTTTCGGCGCTCTTAGGCCTGGTGGCGCTGGCCTGGTTTCACAGCACGGGTCTTGCCATCGCGATCAGTCTTGCGGTGATCATCAATTTCACCTGCGCCGGCTTCGTGGGCATCCTGGTGCCGCTGACGCTTCGCCGCTTCGGGGCCGACCCCGCGGTTTCATCATCGGTGTTTGTCACCTTCACCACCGACGTGATCGGCTTTCTCGCCTTCCTCAGTCTCGCGACGGCCATCCTGCTGAGTTGACGGCTGAGCGATAAGCATTGACGCGGCGGCGCCCGCTTGGGAGGTGTGAAGCATAACAAGAAGACATGCAGGGGAGAGAAGTATGAGCGAAGCCGCCGGCGCGCCCGCGCCCGAGAAAGCCGTGTTCGCCAAAGCCGCGCGGCGCCTCATCCCGCTCCTGTTCGCCTGTTATGTCGTGGCCTTCCTCGACCGGGTGAATGTCGGTTTCGCCAAATTGCAGATGGCGGGCGATCTTGCCTTCAGCGACGCGGTCTACGGCTTCGGCGCCGGCGTCTTCTTCTTCGGCTATTTCCTCTTTGAGGTGCCGAGCAATCTGGTGCTCCGGAAAGTCGGCGCGCGCACCTGGATCGCGCGCATCATGATTTCGTGGGGCATCATCTCATCGTGCTTCATGTTCACGCATCATGTGCATTGGGGGCCGGTTTCCGCCGCGCTGAATCTGAGCGACGCGGAATTTACCTTCTATCTGCTGCGCTTCCTCCTCGGCGCCGCCGAGGCCGGCTTCTTTCCCGGCATCATTCTTTATCTGACCTATTGGTTTCCCGCCGACCGCCGCGCCCGCATGGTCGCGCTCTTCATGACGGCGATCGCCGCGTCCAACGTGGTCGGCTCGCCGATCTCCGGCGCCATCATGCAATTCACCGATGGCTTCGGCTCGCTTCGAGGCTGGCAATGGCTCTTCCTGCTGGAGGGCATTCCTTCCGTCGTGATGGGCCTTGTCGTATTCGCGCGTCTGCCTGATGGGCCGGCCACGGCGCGTTGGCTTAACGATGAAGAGCGCGCGCTCATCTTGAAGCGCGTGCACGAAGATGAAGCCAGCAAGGCCGCGCTCGGTCAGCGCCACTCGCTCGGCAGCGTGTTCGCGGATCACCGCATCTGGATGCTCGCGACCATCTATTTCTGCGGCAATGTCTGTTTCTACGCGGTCAGCTTCTGGATGCCGACCATCGTTCAAGAACTCGGCCTCGAGCCCACTGAATATCTCAAGGTCGGCCTTCTCAGCATGATCCCCTGGGGCGCGGCGGCCATCGCGCAAGTCACTTGGGCCAGCCACTCGGACCGCACCGGAGAGCGGCGCTGGCATGCGGTCGCGGGGCTGCTGCTCGCCATGACGGGGATGCTCATTCTCGCTTTCGCGGGCCACGCGCCGGTTCTCTCCATCGTGGCGCTCAGCTTCGTCACCGCCGGCATCTTGAGTTACACCGGCGTCTTCTGGTCGCTGCCAACCGCGTTTCTCTCCGGCGCAGGCGCCGCAGCCGGCATCGCCTTCATCAATTCAGTCGGCAATCTCGGCGGCCATTTTGGCCCTGACCTCATCGGCCGCATCCGCACCGCGACGGGAGGCGATAGCCAAGCCGCGTTCTTCGCCTTGGCCGCCAGCGCGTTACTCGGCGCCACCATCGTGCTGTTGTTGCCGAAGGCCAAACGCATCCCGTGACGCGTATGGTTCTCCAGGCATCAACCATTTCTCGCGCGTGAGCACGCGCCGCGGCGCCCGACTTGCCTCTTTGGGGAAGTCCGCCGCTTCGATCGATCCAGAACGGGACGGCGGACGTGAAATTCACGCTGGAGCCGTGCTCATGTCCGCCAAACCGTCCCAGGCCATCTCCGCCGACGGCCTCGCTTTGATCCAATCGTTCGAGGGCTACCGCGCCGAACCGACGCAATTGCCGGATGGTAACTGGGTCGTTGGCCATGGCCATGTGCGCATTGGCGACGCCGGCGAAACCCTTGGCCGCGACGAAGCCCGCGCGCTGCTTTCACTCGATCTCGCGCCCGTTGAGCGCAGCGTTAACAACGCGATCAAAGTGGAAATCTCCCAGCAACAATTTGACGCGCTCGTCTCTTTCGCGCTCTCCGTCGGCATCGAAGCGTTCGAAAACAGCACCGTGGTTCGCCGCGTCAATGCCGGCGCGATCATGGCGGCAGGCTGCGCGATGGATGCCTGGCGTAAAGCCGATGTGGGCGGCGAGATCGTTGTGATCGACGCACTGGTTCGCCGCCGCGCCGCTGAAAAAGCGCTCTTCCTCGCCGACGCGCCGACCGAAGCCTCGCCCTCCGTCTTCATGCGCGCCAAGCTCGACCACGCCGCCTCGATCCTCGGCGCCCCGATCGCTTTCGCCGCCGCGCCGGAAGTTGGCTCCGTGCCCGTCATCGCGCCGAAGCCCGCGCCGGCTTTGCGCCTCACGGAAATTCTGAAATCGGAAAGCGCCACCGAAACTTTGCTGCTCACGCAAGTCGCGACCGCCGAAGAGATCGAAGCCGACGAGATCGTCACCGCGCACGCCAAGCCCGTCGCGCGCCGCATCGACGTTTCGCCGCTCAATCTTCCGGTCGACAAACGCATCCGCGCGCGCAAGGCGCACAAGCCGCGCACGCTGAAGCTTGCCGGCCTCACGCAGTCCGCTGAAACCGCGGGCCTCGTTGCGCTCTTGGTTTTCGGCGCCGGCATCGCGCTCATCGGCGCGTCGACCTTGTTCGAAGGTGACCTCGACTCCATCGGCATCATGGGCGCGACCGCGCTCATCGGCCCCGGCCTCACCGCCATCGGCATGGCGACCTGGGGTCTCTTCAAAGCGCCGGTGCGCGCGAAGGCCTGATCTTTCTTTTTTACGCGAGTTAACTCTTGGGGCGGGAGCAATCCCGCCCTTTTCTTTTTCGTTTCTCCAGACATGCGAAAGGCCGCCTCCGTGAAGAGGCGGCCTTTCCATTGTCTGTCCCTTGCGGGCGAACGCAGTTAGACACAAGCCCCCATGGAGCAAGCGCTCAAGGTGGACCAGGCCAATTGCGGATACCCTAACGGGTGACAATGAGACATGGACACCTCCTTTCTGTGTTTGCCCGGCGCCATCCGCCGGAAACAGGAAGGTAGTAAGCGTTTCGCGATTTGAAAAGTCTCATCCCTAACGGCGCACTGCGGATGCGCCGTGGGCGTGACTCTAGGGTCGCTCCGGGGTGATGCTGCCCAAGAGGACAGCCGTGCCGCCGGCCGAATCGACTGCGACGCAGGCATTGCTTTCGCCGCCATCGGGGAAACAATAAATCGGCTGGCGCGTGGCGCGTGCGTTTTCGTACGTCGCGCGCGGCGTTTGTGCGGTAAAGCCGGGCGGCCGCTGCGCGCCTGTCGGCCATGCCGGCAATGCATCGGCTGTCGCGCCCGGCGCGACATTGTCGATCCAGGCGTTGAGGTCGGAATTCAACGTCGCTTCATCGCCGTTCGGATTGAAGGCGAGCGGGATCTGCGCGGTTGGGAAGCTCGCAGTGTAAAGCACGCGCGCATCGGGCGCGCGCAGTACAAGCGTCGCTTGCGCAGCCTGGCATGTCGCGCCGTTCGCGGACGCTTCGACGCGGTACGCCGCGCCGCCCGCGTTCCAGGTGCGCGTGGCCTGAGCTTGGCAGCTCTCGCCCGCCGCCGCCGGCGCCGCGGCGTGTTCGGCAGGCGCGGGCTCAGACGTTGGCGATGCAGGCTGCCCGCATGCGGCGAGCGCGAGGAGGGCGATAAAGGCGGGGACTTTGGTCATGGGGTTTCTCCAGCGGCGGCGACGTCGCGTTCGAGATATGAACTCGCGGCGGCGGCGCCTGGCTCCCAGAAAACGCAGGTCTCCCGCGCCACGCCCGTCACATGGCAAAGCATCGGCAGATCGCGCGCGCGGATATCTTCGTAGGTGAGTTGATCGAGCGTGGTGCGTGCCTCGCGCGGATCGTCCGCCAGCGCGGTCCAAGCCGGCGCGGCGCCGGTTGCGCCCGTTTCAGGCTGCGCCCAGCGATCCAGAAACGCTTGCGCTTCTTCCGGGCTCGCGGGCCGGTAGGCATCGCCGAACGCGCGCGACATCGGCGCCGTCCACGCCCAGATCGGATGGTGATCCTCCGACGTCACGACATAAAGCCCAATCGCCTTATCGCACGACGGCCCGATGGTGCGCGCGATGACGTTTTCCTGCGCGCCGTCCGGCGTGAACGCGATCGCGCGCGTGGCGGTGAGATCGCATGTTTCCGCGACTTGCTCCGGCGCGCAGGCAGCGAGCGCGAGCGCCAGGCCCAGCAGTGCAAATCTCATGGGCCGAACGCCACGATCATGGTGGTCGATTGCGACATGGGATCGATGATGAGGCACTGCGAACTTTCCATCGACGCGGCGTAGCAGATCGTCGCCAGGTTGCGCCCGCGCAGCATTTCATAGGCCTCGCGGCCGAACGGCGTGTCGTAGGAAAGTTCCTGCACACTCGCGCTCAGGCTCTCGGCGTCTTCGCGCCACTCGGGCAGCTCGCCGCTGCGCATGGTCGTGAAGTCGGCCCAACCAGTGAGGAATGTCTGCACCGCTTCGCTGCTCACGGGCTCTGCGCCTTCCACTGGCGCGCCGCCGCGGACCATATCGTTATAGGTCGACGCAAATGCCCAGAGCGGATCGCCTTCGGCGTTGCGCACAACGAGCGTGACAACCGCTTGATCGCATGTCGGCCCATCGGCGCGCGCCGTGATCACGTCATCGGCCGTATCAGTGGAAAAGCGCAGCGCGTGCTCGGCGCTTAACGCACAGCCCGCGCCTTGCGCGACGACCTCGGGCTTTTGCCCACACGCGGCCAAAGCCAACGCCATCAATCCAAACACGATCGCCCGCATGCGCATCCTCGCCAATTTTGGCGCGGACCATAACGGGCGCGAAAAGCTTGGCCAGTCTTATTCGGCGGCTTCGAGCGAAGCGGGGCCGGAATAGGGGCTCGGCATCGGCGGCGGTTCCTGAAACAAGCCGTGCGGGCGTTGCAGCGCCGCCACCGCGGATTCGTAGCCCGCCGCCACCGCTTCATCGAACCTCTTCCAGTCCCGTAAATCGATGTCGGCCATTTCCGGCGCGATCAGAAGGTCAGCGCCCGAGCGGCCCTCCCAGGGATCGACCGCCAAGGTCGCCGCGCGCATCAGGAGCGATGCAATCGGCGGCGGCGATTGCCAGCCATGCGCCGCCACCCAGCCCGCGAAGGTCGGCGGATCGCGAAAGTCATTGACGTCGATGCCTTCGCGCCGCGCCGCGTCCACGCCAATGATTGGCCCCTTGTGCAAATCCTTCAGCACATCGACCGGGAAATTCTTAAGCACCGCGCCATCGACGAGAAGACTGTGATCGCCGTCCACCACGGGCGGCAGAATGCCCGGCAGCGAGATCGTCGCGCGCAGCGCCTTGCGCAGCGAACCGGCGCGATGAACATGCACCGTGCTCGATACAAGATTGGTCGAGACCGCGAAGAACGGGATTTGCAAATCCTCGATCAGCACTTCGCCGAAATGCTCTTGCAGCCGATCTTCCACACGCCGCCCGCGCGTCAGCGCGACAACGGGAAGCACATAATCGCCCAGCGGATTGGTTTCGACGAAGGCCTTGCGGATGCGAAACTCGATCTCGTCGTCGCTCCAGCCCATCGCTAGGCACGCGGCGACCACCGCGCCCATCGAAGTGCCGCCCGCGATATCGAAGGGCAGGCCCGCTTCACGCAGGGCGCGGATCACGCCCAAATGCGTGTAAGCGCGCGCGCCGCCGCCGGAGAGCACAAGCCCGATTGAGCGCCGCGCCACGATGCGCGCGAGGCGCGCGCCGTCTGCGTCTTCAAGCCCGCGCCAATGAAACAGACGCGCCGCATCGCACGACATGCGCCACTCGTCCGTGGTCGCCGCCACGCGGTCCGAGCCATGATGCAGCAGGATCAGATCGACGAGCCGGAATTGCCGCGCGGGCGAGGGCTCTTCAGGTGGAAAGAGCGGAATGGACGGCCGCGCATCGGCGCGCGCCAGCACCCAGATGCGATCGGCTTGCCGGAGACACATGCGAAACCAGGGCGTGTCGGCAATCGGCGTGATGAGGAAGACCGCGTCATGATCGTGCTCGAGCGCATCAAACCACGCGCTCTCCATGTCCGTGCCTTCATCGCCGACGATGCAGGAGCTTTTGCCCAGCCGCTTCAGCATCGTCTGCAAAGTTTTAGCGCGGAGGCGAAGATCGATGCTGGGCGAGGTCGCGATCAGCGCGTAAACCTTCGGCTCCGCACGCGGGCTCGATCGCCCAAGCTGGCGCGCCCGCGTCAGCATCAGCCGCGCGATATGCTCCATCAGTTTTGGATGAACTTCGATCAGGCGCTCGAACGCCGCCGGCGAGAGCTTCAGGAGCTCGCTGTCGCGCATCGCGAACACGCTGGAGGTGTGCGGCTCGCGCGCGATCAGCGCCATCTCGCCGACCGGCTCGCCGGGGCGAATGTATCCCAGGAGCTGGTGGCCCCCGATATCGACCGGCCGGAACGCCGCCAGCGATCCGCTGACCAGAAAGAGCACCCCGTCCGCCGGCTCGCCCGCGATCATCAAGGGCGTGCCCGCGGGCGCTGAAAACCACTCGGCTTCGTCCTCGAACGCCGCCAGCGCCTCCGGGGAGGCCTGGGCGAGAAAGGGAATGTCCGAAAGACGCGGCTTCATGGGGCTGTCCCGGCGGCCTCTTGGCGGCCAGGATTAAGGATAGGCAAGCGTGGTTAAGGCGCAATGACGGGCGCTGCGGGGAGGCCGCGCCTGTGGTAGGATGGGGACATGAACGTCGTCCGCAAGCTTATGTCCGCCGACGAATTCCTGGAATGGCGGCAGGATCAGCCTGGCCGCTGGGAATTGGTCTCCGGCACGCCGGTCCAGATGATGGCCGGGGCCAAACAGCGGCATGACCGCATCGTGGTCAATTTGATCGCGTCGCTAGCCGGCAAGCTGAAGGGTGGTCCGTGCCGCCCTTGGACCGCGGATATCGCCGCGAAAATACCAAATGGAAATGTGCGCCAGCCCGATGTGACCATCGATTGCGGCCAGGTCCGTGACGACGCACTGGACAGCACGGCGCCCACGGTTGTGTTTGAAGTGCTCTCGCCATCGACCTGCACGTTCGATCAGGTTCGAAAGGTCGATGAATACAAGCGCATCGAGAGCCTGCGCCATATTGTTCTGATCGATCCTCAGAGCCCGCGTATCGTGCTGTGGAGCCGTGCTGACGAAGGCGCGGCCTGGAGCGATGTGGAACTCTCTGATCTTTCGGGCGAGCTTGATCTCGCGGCTGCGAAGGTGCGCCTGAGCGCCGCTGAAATTTACGACGGCCTCACCTTCGGCGATCCCGCTTAAGCTTCGGCGCCGGCGCCCATTTCCCTCCTCGCGCGACATGCTAAGGAGGGGCCATGACGGTGTTTATCGCTTTCGCCGAGGCCGACAGAGACAGCGCTGAGGCGTTGGAGCGGGCGCTGGAGCGGCGCGGGCATTTCGTCGAGCCTGACAATGGCGAAACGGCGCTGCGGCCGGTCGCGCCGGCGGACGTGGTCATTACGCTCATCTCGGAGAATTTCGCGGCGGGCGCGGGCCGGCTCCGGCTGGAACAGCGCGCGCTCGATGCCTGGACTGAGGGCGGGCTCGTTCTGGTCAAGCTGGACGATACGCCCGCGCCTGTTGGGCTGCGGGATTTGCCCTCGATCGACGCGCGCTCGGAAGAGAAGCGCGACGCGGCGTGGATCAGCGTCGCGGACGCGATCAAGAAGACCTTGGCCCCGCGCCCCCAAGCGCGCAGCGAAATGGGCGGCGAGACGGTGCGCGAGCGCGTCGACAATGCGCGCCGGAAAGAGGCGCGGGGCGGACCCGTGCGCGTGTTGCTCGCGATCCTGCTGATGATCCCCGGGCTTGTCGCGATTGCAGCGGCGGTTTCGATCTGGCTGGTCAACCGCATCGGTCCGACGCCTGGCACGTTCGCGGATTTGCTGGCCGGTATCGACGCGTTCGGCGTGCGCTACGGCGTGCCGGCTGGCGTGACGCCCTATCTTTTCGCTGCCGCGATTGCGTTGACGATCGCCGCGCCGGCTTACCTGTTCGTCCGCCAGGCCGTGCGCCGCCGCCAGCACGAGGCGCTCGCGCGCGAGCATCCCGAGATCGACGAAGATTACGAATCCCCGCCGATACCAGCGCGCGCCGCCGCGCCGCCGTCGGACACGGTGTTCGTGTCTTACGCCCGCGCCAATGCGGCGACGGTCATGCCGGTGCTCGCCGAGGCGCGTACACACGGCAACAAATTCTGGCTCGATCAGGACGGTATCGATCCAGGCGACGGTTGGGCCGGCGAGATCGTGCGCGCCATCAAGGGCGCCAAGGGCGTCATGGTGATGTGCTCGAGCGCCGCGTTCGAGAGCGATCATGTGAAGCGCGAAGTCTATCTCGCCGACCGCTACAAGAAGCGGCTCCTTCCGATCTTCATCGAAGACGCCGAGCCGCCGGAGGATTTTGAATATTTCTTCGCCGGCGTACAATTTCTGAAACTGCACGAAACGCCCGAACAAGAGCGCCCCGCCGCCGTCCAGCGGATCTTGGAGATCTGATGTCCCTCGCGCCCGAGCCCGTTATTCTTAAGGTCTCGCCTGACGGCGTCGCCGAGCTGCTGCTCAATCGCCCCGATAAGCGCAACGCCTTCGACGAATTGATGATCGCGCAGCTCACCGAAGCGTTCGAGACGCTGAAGGGCGCCGATCATGTGCGCGTGGTTTTTCTGCGCGGCGCGGGCAATACGTTTTGCGCCGGCGCCGACATCGATTGGATGAAGCGCCAGGGCGAACGCCTGCGTGAGGACAACGAAGCGGACGCTCTCGATGCCGCGCGTATGTTCAAGGCGCTGCACGACCTGCCACAACTCACCGTCGCCATGGTGCAGGGCGCCGCGTTCGGCGGCGGCGCGGGCCTGATCGCCGCGTGCGATGTCGCGGCGGCGGTGACGGACACCAAGTTCGGCTTTTCCGAAGTGAAGCTCGGCCTCATCCCCTCGACTATCGGGCCATACATCGTCGAAGCCATCGGTCCGCGCTGGTCCAAGGCGCTGTTTGCGACCGGCGAGGTGTTCGATGCGGCCTTCGCCGAAAAGATTGGGCTCGTTCAATACGCAGTGGAGGACGCAGCAGCGCTCGACGCCATGGGCGAGCACCTCGCCAAGCTTGCATTCGCCGCGGCGCCAGGGGCGGTCACGGAGTCCAAGGCGCTGGTGCGCTTTATTCTGGACAGCGTCACGCACAACCGCGCCGCGCTCGGCGGGCATGTCATCGACGATCATCTCATGAAGGAAACCGCCAAGCGCATCGCCGCGCGGCGCGCATCCGCCGAGGGCCGCGAAGGGCTCGCAGCGTTTCTGGAGAAGCGCAAGCCGGAGTGGAATCAATGAGCCTGAAGCCCGGTCCGGATGCATTTTGGGCTTTCGTGTTTCGCATCGGGCTGCTGCGCGCGCCGATGCCGTTCTGGCGCGTCGTGATTGAAGCGCGCGTTGACCGGCGCGGCGGGGCATGGTCGCGGCACACCGAATTTGCAGTCGCGTCGGTGTTCGTGTGGGCGCGCACCATCGAGGAGGCCGAAGGCCTCGCGAGCTTGGCGCTTGAGGAGGAGGGGCTCCATGCGCTGACGGCGGATGCGATGAAATGTCCGCCCGCCGCGCGCCCGCACCGCACGCCGACTGCCGTCTCGCGCGGCCCTGTCGGCCTCATCCCGCGCCTCCGCGACGGCATGACCATCGATCCTCCGTCCTGGCGCGACGCGCGCACTTGATCGAAACACCGCCCCGGCTCAGCATGAACGGGGAGATTGCTGCATGAGCGGGGAGTTGGAAGCTGCCGGCGCCGCCGCGACCGCGGGGCTAGTGGCCGGCGCGATCGAGGGGCGCGAAGCGCACGGACGCGAGGGCGGGGCGTGCGCCAATTGCGGCGCGGTGCTGCAAGGCCATTACTGCCACATCTGCGGCCAGCCCGCGCATGTGCACCGCTCGCTCTCGCATTTGGTTGAAGAGACTTTGCACGGTCTCTTTCACTTCGACACGAAAACGTGGCGCACTTTGCCGAAGCTCGCCTTCCGCCCCGGCACGCTGACGCGCGATTATATCGACGGCAAACGCGCAAGCTACGTCTCGCCGCTCGCGCTTTTCCTATTCACCGTATTCCTAATGTTCGCGACCATGGCGGCGGTCGGCGGCATCTCGCTGACCGATGTCGCGCATGTCGAAGTCAATGGCACGGCTGTCACCAATGCCGAGACGCGCGAGACGGCGCTGGCCGATCTGCAACGCGACCGCGCCGAAGCGGTGGCGAGCGGGGATACCGAGGCTGTCGAAGCGCTCGATAACGTCATCAATGTGATCCGCGTGACGACACCCGCCGATGAAGCCGGCGAAGCGGGCGGTCATGGTGGACCGCTGGCGGAGATGATCAGGCAAGGCGTGCGCGATGGCCGCATCACCTCGAACAATCCCAAGGTCATGGAGCGGCTCGAAAACCCGGAATTGCTCTTCTACAAGGTGGAGCAGGCGGCTTATAAGTTCGCGTTTCTCCTTATCCCGATTTCGCTGCCGTTCATTGCGCTCCTCTTTCTCTGGAAGCGCGGCGTCACCTGGTTCGATCATGCGGTGTTTGCGCTCTATTCGCTTTCCTTCATGAGCCTGCTCTTCCTTGTGCTCGCTCTGCTTTCACCGTGGGCGCACGAATTTCTGCCGCTGCGCATCGCGCGGGGCGTCGGCGTAATGGTCGTCCCGCCCGTGCACATGTTTTTTCAGTTGGGCGGCGCCTATAAGCTCGGCTGGTTCTCCGCGCTTTGGCGCACCTTCGCGCTGCTCACTATTTGCGGCATCGCCTTCTTCATCTTTCTAGGCCTCATCGTCATGGTCGGATTTTTGGGCTGAGATGACGCTCGACGATCTTCGTGTTCTCGGCGGTTCGGCGGCGGTGATCGCATTCATGGTCGGCGTCTCGGCCTTGCTCGGATTTCGCAAATCGCTGCGCATCGGCGGCGCGGACGAGTTGGCGCATCATCTGGCGGAATATGAACCCGATGCGCGCATCCAATCGGCCTTTATTGAGTCGCGTGGCCGCACCGCCTTGGCGCTGCTGACGGACGGGCGCCTGCTGGTGGTCCGCGTCGTGGGCGACCGCGTCAGCCTTCGCGCCTTTGCGGCAAGCGCCGTGAAACTGCACTTGCGGGCCGATCGACTGAGCGCGACATTTGGCGATGTGGGCTTTCCCGCCCTAAATATCCCGCTCAAGGACGAAGCGCCGCCGGCTTGGCTCGCCGAGCTTGCCGACCGCAAAGGCGCCGGAGAGAAGCAGTGACACCGCGAGCGACAGGCCCCAGCGCGCCGTTCGAAATTCCGGACGTGATCACCTACGCGATCCCTGCGTTCGTGCTCTTGATCATCGCCGAGATGATCTATGTGCGCGTCACTGGGCGCGGCCAGTACAACACGGGCGATTCCACCGCGAGCCTTGCCATGGGTTTCGGCAATCAGGTGATGGGCCTCTTGGTCGGCGGCTTTGCGATCGCCTGCTATTATTTCGTCTATCAGTATCGCCTGTTCGATATCGGCTGGACATGGTGGGCAATGGCGCTCTGCTTCTTCGCGGAAGACATGGCCTATTACTGGTTCCACCGTATCGCGCATGAACGCCGCTGGTTCTGGGCCAGCCACATCATCCATCATTCCTCGCAGCACTATAATCTGACCACGGCGCTCCGTCAGACATGGACGGCGGTGTTCAGCCTTTCGTTTATCTTCTGGCTGCCCTTGGTGTTCATCGGTTTCCCGCCGGAAATGGTGCTGCTCTTCTCGGCGATCAGCCTCGTCTATCAATTTTGGATTCATACCGAAGCGATCGACCGCATGGGTCCGCTCGAATGGGTGATGAACACGCCGTCGCATCACCGCGTGCATCACGCCACCAATCCCAAATATCTCGACGCCAATTATGCCGGCGTGCTGATTATCTGGGATCGTCTGTTCGGCACCTTCATTCCGGAGGACGCGGCTGAGAAGCCGCGCTACGGGATTGTTTCAAACCTCGGTTCGTTCAATCCGTTCCGCGTCGCCTTTCACGAATGGATCGGCATCGCGCGCGATGTCGGCCGCGCGAAATCTCTGCGCGAAGCAATCGGCTTCGTGTTCGGCCCGCCCGGCTGGAGCCCTGACGGCTCGCGCAAGACCAGCGCCATCCTCAAAGCCGAATGGCGCGCCCGTTCGGCGCCGGTGGCGGCGGAATAGAATGACGCTCCACATCGTGAAGCTTTGTGTCGGCGCGGCGAGCGTCGAGGATTTGGTCGAATGGCAGATTGGCCAGATTGCGCGCGCCAAGAAAGCCAGACTCAAACCGCGCCCTGTGTGCGGCACGCGGATGTGGCCCAAGCGCGTGGACGATGTGCTCGCGGGCGGCTCGCTCTATTGGGTGATCAAGGGCGTGGTGAGCGTCCGGCAGCGCATCGTGGAGATCGCCGAAGTTACCGATGATCACGGGCTTCGCTGCGGGCTCTATCTCGACCCGCACTTGCAGCGCACCGTGCCCCAGCCGCGCCGCGCCTTTCAGGGCTGGCGCTATCTGGAAGCTGGCGATGCGCCGGCGGATTTGAGCGAAGCGCAAGGCGGCGCGGATTTGCCGGAGCATTTGCGGCGGCAGCTGGTTGAGTTGGGGGCTTGGTGACGCAAGCTATCCCGACGTGCTATAAGTGCTGCGCCGGAGTTGACCGAAGATGACCAAGCCAACCACCATCACGCTTCCCGAGCACCAAGACACTTTCGTTCAAGCTCAGGTCGCGGAAGGACATTATGGTTCGCCCAGCGAAGTCGTGCAGGCTGGCTTGCGCCTGCTTGAAGAACAGGAAGCCAGGCTCGCTCAGTTGCGCGATGCGCTGATCGAGGGCGAGCAGAGTAGCCCGGCCAAGCCGTTCGACGCGGACATTCTTCTCGCGCGCCTGCACGCCGAGCACGCCTTAGGCAGATGAGCTCTTGCCTGCTGCGCGAGCGGGCCGAGGCCGACCTCGCCGATATATGGCGCTACACTGCGAGACAGTGGAGCGCCGAGCAGGCGGACCGATATTATCGCGACATCGTCGCCAGCTTTCAGGCGCTTGCCGAGCAGCCCACGCTGGGGCGCGCGTGCGATGATGTCAGACCTGGCTATCGCCGGCACAATGTCGGCTCACATGTCGTGTTCTATCGGATTGAACCAGATCATGTGGACGTCGTGCGCATTCTGCACGCGCGCCGCGATTTTCGCCGTCATCTGCCGGGAGCGTGACATCCCACCCATTCCCGGATGCGCGAAGCGCAGTCCGGGACCCACAATCTCGAACCGTTGGTGTTTATGGGTCCCGGACTTTGCCTTCGGCAAATCCGGGAATGGGTGGGAGTTTAATCTCCAAGCGTCTCACGCACGCGGGCGCAAAGCGCGGTGATATCGTCCGCATCGTGATAAAGTCCAATCCCGATTCGCAGCACGTCATCGCGCGCATCGGTGATTGCGCCATGCTCCATCAGCGCGGCTTTCCATGCTGTCGCGTTCGGATGGCGAAGCGCCAGGAAGCGCTGCTGCACGCGCGCGCGCTGCGGCGCCACGATGGAGGCGTCGCGTAAGCGTCCGGCTTCACCGGCGCGGATGCGTTGCTCCAAATCAGCGCGCAACACAGCGATGCGCTCCGTGATCGCCGCTGTCGTTAGCCCCTCCGTGCGCAACATCTTCCGCGCGGCGTTGAAGCGGTAGAGACCGGTGGGATCATAGGTTGCGCCCATGAACCGCATCGCATCGGTTGAATAGCCGACCGCGCCGGGCTTGGCTTCTAACGCGCCGAATTCCGCGAACCAGCCGGTGATGGCGGGGCGGAGGGCATAGCCGGGCGGGGCGTGGAGGTAGGCCGCGCCTTCGCCGGCCATGGCGTATTTGTAGCCGCCGCCGATGAAGAAGATGCGATCCGCGACGCGCGCAAGATCGACCGGCATCGCCATGAAGGAATGATAGCCGTCGACCACGACCCACGGCCCCTCTGGCTGCGCGAAACGCGCAAGCTCTTCGATGCGATCGAACACGAGGCCGCTCTTGAACATCACGTGGCTGACGAACGCGATGTCGGCCCCGCCTTCTGCCATTGCGGCGACGAAGCGCTCCGAGAAAGTACCTAGCGGCTCTGTCGCCACCACGCGCAACTCAACGCGCCCATCCTCCGCCCACCGCGCCATTTGCCGGCGGAACGAATGAAACTCCCCGTCGCTCGCCAGCACCCGCACCGGCCCGTCGCCGCGCGCGGAAAAGATGCGCACCAGAAGTTCATGCGTGCTCGGCGCGAACGCGATCGTGCTTGGATCGGGGAGGTAGAGTTCTTCGGCGATATGGCGCTGCGCTTCCGGGATCACGCCGCCGAACACGCGCTCCCATTTCCGATCCGCCAGCGCCGCCGCGTCGTCCCACGCCGCGATGTGCGCGTCGTACGACGCATCCGGCCAGAGATGATGGCTGTGCGCGGCGAAGTGGAGGCGGCCTGGCGCTGCGGCGAGCGCGCGCGAGAAGAGGCGCTTGTAATTCGGCGCACTCACAGCTTGGTCCGCACCGACCAGATTTCCGGAAAGCAGCACCGCCCCAAAGTCTGCTTCAGATAGCCGACGCCTTCGGTGCCGCCTGTGCCGCGCTTCTGCCCGATGATGCGCTCGACCGTCAGCGCATGCTTGTGGCGCCAGGTGAGCAGGGCGTCGTCGAGGTCGAGCAATTTCTCCGCGAGCTGATAGAGCGCCCAGTAGCGTTGCGGATCGCGATAAACCGCGAGCCACGCATTCTCCACGGCGGCGCTCGGCTCGTAGGGTGTGGAGGGCACGCGTTCGAGCACGTCGCTCGGAATCGCAAAGCCGTTCGCCGCGAGCTGCGCCAGCACGTCGTCATAAAGGCTGGGGGCCCTGAGCGCCGCTTCGAGCGCGGCGCGTTCGGGCGAGTCGCCATTGTGGTGGGATATGAACGACCCGTCCTTGAGGCCCAGCCGATATTCCAGCGCGCGAAACTGCGCCGACTGAAAGCCAGAACTTGCCCCCAGCACTTCGCGGAAGCTCATATAATCGGCGGGCGTCATGGTCGCCAGGATGTCCCAGCTCGAGGTCATCACGGCCTGGATGCGGGAGACGCGCGCAAGGTTCTTGTAGGCCGGCACCAGCTCGCCCCGGCGGATTTCCACCTGCGCCGCCTCGATCTCGAAAATGATCTGCTTCAGCCAGAGCTCCATGGTCTGGTGCAAGATCACGAACAGCATCTCGTCGTGCCGCTCGCTGAGCGGCTGCTGGCAGGCCAGGAGCTCCCGGAGCTTCAGGTAGCCGCCATACGTAATTGCAGAGCTCATGGCGGATTTATCCTCATTCGGGCGCCTCCGACCTTACCGCTCCCAGCCGGGTGAGGCTAATCGGGCGCAGCCTCCGGCAAATGGTTAATGAGGGTTTGGACCCCCGCCAGAACCTGCTAGAAGCCCGGCCAGGACTGGGGACTTGAGGGAGACTTAAGATGGGGGCCATTGGGCGCATCCTATTGATCGTGGTCGTGGTGGTTTTGATTGCCGCCGGCGCCGCGTATTTCGTGCTGCCAAGCAGCGCGAGCCGTACAGAAAGCTTCACCATCGCGCGGCCGCCAGCCAGCGTCTTCGCGCGCCTCGCCTCGGCGCCTCCGGGCACCCAGATCGCCGAGGGCGTGACGCAAACCGCGATCAGCTCCGCCGCCGACAATGTCGTCGTGGCGGAAGTCGCGTACGCCGACGGCGCGACGGGCCGGGCCACCTACACCGTGACGCCGGAAGGCGCTGGCTCGCGCGTCGATATCAAGCTTGAGCAAGCTTTGGGCTCGAACCCGCTGAACCGGGTTCAGGCGCTCACGGGCGGCAATGTCGGTCCGTTGGCGGAAGCCGCCGCCGCGACCGTCACCGCCGACTTGAACGCCGTGCCGGCGGCGAACTTCGCTGGTCTTGCGTATTCGATCGAGCAAGTCGCGGCGCGTCCCTTCTTCTATGTTTCGAACTGCAGCCCGCAGGATCCCGAAGCGATCAAGGAAGTCGTGACGCAAAGCCTCATCGTGCTGCGTCCGCTGATGGCCCGCTACAATCTGCAGGTCGCCGGCGATCCCGTCGCGGTCGAGACGTCCTGGGAAAACGAGCAATATTGCTTCCAGATCGGCCTTCCCTACACCGGCACGCCGCCGCGCGTTCTGGCGGTCGGGACGGCTGGTCAGACGCCGGCCGGCGTCGCGGTGCGCGTGCCCTACACAGGCTCTGAAGAGCAGGTGATCCCGGTCTATGACCAAATGGAAGCGCTGATCGCTTCTGCCCGCCTGGTGCGCGGCAAGTCGTTTGAAATCTATCACGACGACGCCACGCAAGTGGGCGGCTCGATCAACCGCGAGATCTTCTATCTCGTGGAAGGCGACACCGCGCAGCTGACGCGCCTTGCGCCGCCCGCCGCGCTGCCGACGCCGGCGCCCGCGCCAGCCGCACCGGCCGCCGCCGCGCCCGCTGCAACGCCAGCGCCAGGCACGCCCGCTCCGGCGGCGACGCCTGCGCCAGCAACGCCAGCGCCCGCAACAACGCCAACGCCAGCGCCGGCCACTACGCCGTAAGCCTGGGCACGTAGTACTAAGGGGAGACGAGAAGGCCGCGGGGGCAAAACCCCGCGGCCTTTTTCGTTGTCAGCGCCGAAACATGATGACGGGCAAGCCCTTGGAGATCGCGCGCGCGACTTCCCGAAAGCCGCACTTCTCCGCGACGCGGATCGAGCCCGCATTGTCCGGATCGATCAGGCAGGCGATGGATTTTTCCGCGAGGTTCTGATTGCCCCACGCAATCGCCGCGCGCGCGGCTTCAGTCGCGTAACCAGCGCCGTGCGCCCAAGGGGAGAGTATCCAGCCCAATTCCGGCACGCCGTCGAGCGAGGGTTCGATATCGCGCTTGAACTCGCCGAAACCGACTTCGCCGACGAAGCGGCCTGTCTCTTTGTGCTCCACGACCCAATAGCCGTGACCCATGATCGCCCAGTGGCCGACATGCCGGAGGAAACGCGGCCAGGATTCTTCGCGCGTGAAGGACTTGCCGCTTATATAGCGCACGACGTCCGCGTTCGCCCAAAGCTCGGCCGTCGCGTCGAAATCCGCGAGACGATGTCCGCGCATGATGAGGCGCGGCGTTTCGAGAACGGGGACGTCCATCACACCGCCATGTTGTCGATGAGCCGCGTCTTGCCGAGCCATGCTGCGGCGAGGATGCGCGCGGGGTGCGTGAGCGTGTCGATCGGTTCAAGGGAAGCGGCGTCGCGCACGGCGACATAGTCGACGATTGTGAAGCCCGCCGCGAACAGCACCGCCGACGCGTCTTGCTCCACCTGCGCGATCGGTCCGCCGGCTTGAAGCCACGCGATCGCGTCTCGCATGATGACATTGAGCTGCGCCGCCACCGCGCGTTCCGCCGCGGAGAGGTAGGCGTTGCGTGAGGACATGGCGAGGCCGTCCGATTCGCGCACGGTGGGGCAGCCGACGATCTCGACTGGAATATTGAGATCGCGCGTGAGTTGGCGGACGACGAGGAGCTGCTGGAAATCCTTCTCCCCGAAGAAAGCCGCGTCCGGCAGGCACTGCAGGAGAAGTTTCGTCACCACGGTCGCAACGCCGCCGAAGAAGTGGGGGCGCGTTTCGCCTTCGAGCGGGGTGGAGACGCGGCTCACGATGACGCGCGTCGAGAAATTCTCCGGGTAAATCTCGCTGTGGACCGGCGCGAACAGTAGATCGCAGCCGGCGCTTGCGAGCTTGGCGCCGTCGCCGGCTTCATCGCGCGGATAGCGCTCGAAATCCTCGTGCGGGGCAAACTGCTTGGGGTTCACGAAGATGCTGGCGACCACGCGGTCAGAGCGCGCTTTGGCTAAGCGGATCAGCGAAAGGTGCCCCTCATGCAGCGCGCCCATGGTCGGCACAAAGCCAACGCTCAGGCCAGCGCGCCGCCAATCCTTAACGGCCGCGCGCAAGCTGGCGATGTCGCGTGCGATGGAAAGAGGGGAATCACCCATGGTTCCGAATCCGCTCCCGCCGCGCTGGCGTCAAGCTGCTTAAGCGCCCCTTAACCTCAATCAACGAAGCTTTGACCATGTTCGACGCTGCGCTTTGCCCCATGGCCGCGGCCCGCTCCTTGTTGGAGCGGACGGACACGCGCGTAAAACGAGCGCGGCCATGAGCATGCAATTGGCGCCCGCGTTCGAAACCGACAGCGCCTTGAAGCAGGCGCATGTGATCGTGGTGGGCAATCAAAAGGGCGGGGCGGGAAAGTCGACCGTCGCGATGCATTTGGTGGTCGCGCTGATGCGCATGGGCCGCCGCACCGGCACGCTCGACCTCGACGTCCGCCAGCGCTCGCTGACGCGCTACATCGAGAATCGCGGCCGCTGGATCGCGGCGCGCGGCGCCAAGCTTCCGACGCCGCAAGTGCTGGAATTGTCCGAGAGCCGTCAGCGCCTGCTCGACACCGCCGAGGCGGAAGACGAAGCGGGCTTTCGCACCGCCGTCCGGCGCCTCAACGAGACCTGCGATTTCATCGTGGTCGATAGCCCGGGCGGGGACAGCTATTTGTCGCGCCTGGCGCACGCCTGCGCTGATACGCTCATCACGCCGCTGAACGACAGTTTCGTTGATTTCGATCTCCTGGGCGACATCGATCCCAACGCGCCCGAACTGGTTCGGCCCTCGGTTTATTCCGAGATGGTGTGGGAGAGCCGGAAGCGCAAAGCGCAGGCTGAACGCACGCCGATCGACTGGATCGTGATGCGCAACCGCACCTCCGCCAGCCGCATCGAAGCCAAGAACAAACAGCGCGTTGGTGAAGCGCTGAAGACGCTGGCGAGCCGGATTGGCTTTCGCCTGGCGCCGGGCCTCTCCGAACGGGTGATCTACCGGGAGCTCTTTCCGCAGGGCCTCACCATGCTCGACCTTGACGCCGAGGGGGCTGACGGGGAGATGCGGATGAGCCACCTCGCCGCGCGCCAGGAGCTGCGAGACCTCTTCATCACCCTGAAGCTCCCCGGCCTCGATGGCGAGCCGCTGCGCTTCTGAGGCGCGTGCGTGTAAGGTAAGCGCGGGTGCGCCCGAGGATTTTCCGCTTTGCTGCTGCCGACGCTCATCATCGTGGCGCTCGTGTTTGGGCTGTTGCTGCTCGCCCGCGTCGGCGGCGCGCAACGTGCGCAGATCCAGCGATTGGCGCGCTATTGGCCCGAGGCGCTGCTCGTGGGCGTCGGGCTCTGGATGGCGATGCGCGGCAGCCTCTGGGCTGGGCTGGCGCTTTCCGCCGGCGCGTTTCTGATCTCGCAGCTGCGCGAAGGGCGCTCGCGCCCACGGCCCGCGCCGCCGCCCGCTGGCCGGGATAATGCGGGCGACGCCGAAGCGCGCGCGCTGCTGGGGCTCGCGATTAACGCGACGCCCGCCGATATCCGCGCCGCCTTCCGCGCCAAGATGGCGGCCGCCCATCCAGACCGGGGCGGCGGACACGATCAAGCCGCGCGGCTGGTGGCCGCGCGGGATCGTTTACTTCGACGCTGAGATCTTATTCCGGCTCTTCGGTGGAGAGGTCGGCTTCGTCGCCTTGGCCAACGGCTGGTCCGTCGAGGGGGCCGCGCAGCGGAGACATGGTCTCCACCACGGTGCCCTGCGGGGCCGAACCCGGCGCGTAATAGCGGGCGTAGGGCGAGTTGCCGGCCGTGGTCGCCGTGGTGGTGACGCCGCCGCCCAGAGCATTGGGGGCGAGCTGCACGTCGAGGCGATGGGTCGGCAGGTTCGCATAGGTGACGCCGGCTTGGCCGGGGTCGAGTTCGCGGCGGGCGAATTCCTCGAACGCGCCTTCGATCAAATAGGCGACCTGGGAGTCCCGCGCCGAGGCGCTCTCGCCGCCCATGACGACCACGATGACGCGGCGGCCATTGCGTTCAGCCGAGGAGGCGAGGTTGAAGCCCGAAGCCCGGGTGTAGCCGGTCTTGATGCCGTCCACGCCTTCGACATTGCCGAGGAGGTGGTTGTGGTTGCGGCCGTAGCGGTTGCGCCACGAGAAACCGGCGGTTTGGAAATAATGATAATATTCCGGGAAATCGCGCCACAGCGACTGGCTCAGCACGGCCATATCGCGCGCGGTGGAGCGCTGGCGGACGTCCGGCAGGCCGTTGGCGTTCACGAATCGCGTGTCGGCCATGCCCATTTCGCGGGCGCGAGATGTCATTTGTGCTGCAAAGCGGGACTCAGAACCGCCCAGCCGTTCGGCGATCATCACCGAGACGTCGTTCGCTGACTGCACAACCAATGAGCGGATTGCCTGCTCGACCGTCAGCGTGTCGCCGCGGCGCACACCGAGGCGTGACGGCGGCATCCGCGCCGCATGGCGGGAGGCGGTGAGGCGGGTGTCCAGGCTGATCTCGTCGCGCTCAAGCGCCTCGAACAGCATGTAAAGTGTCATCATTTTCGTGAGCGAGGCCGGGAAGCGGGCTTCATCGGCGCCTTCTTCCAGCAGCACTTCACTGGTGCGGGCGTCCATCACGATCGCGGCGTAGCGATCTTCCGCGTAAGCGGTCTGGGCCATCGCCCCCATACTAATGGCAGCGATGCCGGCGCCGGCCACTAGTCGAATCGATACTGGTCCAAATCGCTTCATGGGCCGTCCTATCCCGCACAAGTACGGACTTTTTCAGGCAAATCGCGTGCCGTAGCAGCTTACAGATTCATTAGACGAGGTTAAGCGACCGTTTCCACTCTCTGCTACAGATTGTGTGCAGGGTAGGCGCCCTAGCGTCACATCCCTCCTTTTTGTCATGTTGCAGTGCAACAAATCCTGTTGACTTCGCAGGTGCAGCATGACACATAAAGCATCACGTTCGTCGAATCGTATCGAGGGACGCCAGATCAACCCCGTTCAAGGCGCGCTGCGCCCCTAGGAGGCGAACATGGCCACTGCAAGAACCACGACCGCCCGCGCGACCGCGAAAGAGGCGTTCGACCAAGTCACCACCGTGTCCAGCGAAGCTGTGCGCGAAAACATCGACCGCAGCATGGCCGCCCTCTCGGAAGCCAGCGCGTTCGGCAAGGAAAACATTGAAGCGTTCATGGCCTCGGCCGCTGTGACCCAGAAGGGCATCGAAACCCTCTCGGCCCGCGCCGTCGCGTTCTCGAAGGCCGCGCTCGAAAATCATATGGCTGTCACGAAGTCCCTGATGACCTCCAAGAGCGTCCAGGAATTCGTCGAAAAGCAAAGCGAATACGCCCGCTCTTCGTTCGACGCTTACGTCGCCGAACTGACCTCACTGTCGGATCTGATGGCCGGCGTCACGAAAGAAGCGATCAAGCCGATCAATGATCGCATGACCGCCGTTGGTCACCTGATCCAGGTCCCGGCGATCCGCTGAACGACATCAAGCTTCGGAATCCCTGAGGGATTCCGTGGGGCTGAATAGGGACGGGCTTGGCGGCGACGCCAGGCCCGTTTCTGTTTTGGACGTGCTCACCGGGCAGGCGAGGGCGCGGGAACTGCGCATGTCCGCGCTGCAAGCTCTTCCATAGCGCCGCCGAGTCCATAGATTGTCTCTCAACGGACCGGCGCCGATTTGCGTCGTCCAGGGAGATTCTCGGCGTTCCGAATGAGCGAAGACGACAATTGGGACGAAAAGGGCGGGATAGGCGGCAAGGACGGCGCGGGCGCCGGCCTCGCCACCAAAACCCGCACGCGCACCAAAAAGCCGTCGCTCTACCGGGTGTTGATTCTGAACGACGACTACACCCCAATGGAATTCGTCGTTTACGTGCTGGAGCGCTTCTTCAGCAAAACGCGCGAGGAGGCCACCACGATCATGCTCCACGTGCATCAAAACGGCGTCGGCGTGTGCGGCGTCTTCACCTACGAGGTGGCCGAGACCAAGGTCGCCCAAGTGCTCGATCTGGCGCGGCGGAACGAACATCCGCTGCAATGCACGATGGAAAAGGAATAGCAACGAGATGGCCACCTTCTCCCGCACGCTCGAACAGACGCTCCGCCGGGCGCTCTCGTTGGCGAACGATCATCGCCACGAATATGTGACGCTCGAGCATCTGCTCTTGTCGTTGATTGACGACGACGACGCCGCTCAGGTGATGCAGGCGTGCAAGGTCGATCTCGACAAATTGCGCGTGAACCTCGACGCCTATCTCGAGGAAGAACTCGACAGCCTCGTGATCGATAGTCGCGAGCACGAAGAAGCGCGCCCGACCGCGGGCTTCCAGCGCGTGCTGCAACGCGCGATGCTGCATGTGGATTCGAGCGGCGGCCGCGAGGTCACCGGCGCCAATGTGCTGGTCGCGCTCTTCTCCGAGCGCGAGAGCCACGCCGCCTATTTCCTGCAAGAGCAGGACATGACCCGCTATGACGCGGTCAATTATATCAGCCACGGCCTCGCCAAGCGTCCGGGCCAATCGCAGCCGCGCCCCGTGCGCGGCCAGCAAGAAGGCGAAGACGGCGAGCGCGTCGTGAAGCAGGGCTCGGAGGCGCTCGCGGCTTATTGCGTGAACCTCAACAAGAAAGCCAAGGAAGGCAAAATCGATCCGCTGATCGGGCGCGAAGCTGAAGTGCTGCGCTCGATCCAGATCCTGTGCCGCCGGCAGAAGAACAATCCGCTGCTGGTTGGCGATCCGGGCGTTGGCAAGACGGCGATCGCCGAAGGCCTCGCGCGCAAGATCAATGAAAAGCAAGTGCCGGAAGTTTTGGCGGACGCCACCATCTTCTCGCTCGACATGGGCTCGCTGCTGGCTGGCACGCGCTATCGCGGCGATTTCGAAGAGCGCTTGAAGAGCGTGATGAAGGAGCTGGAGAACCATCCCAAGGCCATCCTCTTCATCGACGAGATTCACACCGTCATCGGCGCTGGCGCGACCAGCGGCGGCGCGATGGATGCCTCGAACCTCCTGAAGCCGGCGCTGCAAAATGGCGGCCTCCGGTGCATGGGCTCGACCACCTACAAGGAATATCGCCAGCACTTCGAGAAGGATCGCGCACTCGCGCGGCGCTTCCAGAAGATCGACGTCAACGAGCCGTCGGTGCCGGATGCGATCAAGATCCTCGCGGGCCTGAAACCTTATTTCGAGGAGTATCACAAGGTCCGCTACACCGACGACGCCATCAAGGCGGCGGTGGAGCTGAGCTCGCGCCACATCGGGGACCGCAAGCTGCCGGATAAAGCGATCGACGTGATCGACGAAGCCGGCGCTTCGATGATGCTGCTGAAGCCTGAAGACCGGAAGCAGGTGATCGATACCGCTGAAGTGGAAGAAGTGGTGTCACGGATGGCGCGCATTCCGCCGAAGTCGGTGTCGAAGAACGACAGCGAAATGCTGGCGTCGCTGCAGGCTGACCTGAAGCGCGTGGTGTTCGGCCAGGAAAGCGCGATCGATCAGCTGGCGTCAGCGATCAAGATGGCGCGCGCGGGTCTACGCGAACCGCAAAAGCCGATCGGCTGCTATCTGTTCGCGGGCCCAACCGGCGTCGGCAAAACCGAGGTCGCCCGCTCGCTCGCCAACATCATGGGCATCGAGCTGCTGCGCTTCGATATGTCGGAATATATGGAGCGGCACACGGTCTCGCGTCTCATCGGCGCGCCTCCGGGCTATGTCGGCTTCGATCAGGGCGGCCTGCTGACCGATGGTGTCGATCAGCACCCGCACTCGGTGCTGCTGCTCGACGAAATCGAGAAGGCGCACCCGGACCTCTTCAACATTCTGCTGCAAGTCATGGATCATGGCGCGCTGACGGATGCGAACGGCAAGAAGGTCGATTTCAGGAACGTCATCCTGATCATGACCACCAATGCCGGCGCGGCGGACGCGGCCAAGCAGGGCATCGGCTTCGGCGCCGGCAAGAACGCGCATGAGAATGACGAAGCGATCAAGCGCCTGTTCACGCCGGAATTCCGCAATCGTCTCGACGCCGTGATCCAGTTCTCGGGCCTGCCGCAATCGGTGGTGCGCAACGTCGTGCAGAAGTTCATCATCCAGCTCGAAGCGCAGCTTTCGGAGCGCAATGTCCAGATCGAGATCACGGACAAGGCGGCCGACTGGATCGCAACGCGCGGCTACGACGAGAGCTTCGGCGCCCGTCCGCTCGCGCGCCTGATCCAAGAGCAGGTGAAGAAGCCAATGGCGGACGAGCTTTTGTTCGGGAAGTTGAAGAATGGCGGAATCGTGAAGATCGACATTGATCCTGCTGATGGCGACAAACTGAAGTTCGACTATTTCCCCGAGCAGGCCAAAGCGAGCCCGCCGGTGGCGAAGCGGCCTGAGAAGGCCTGATCGCAACGACAGTGTGAAATGGAAGCGGCGATTACCTCGGGTAGTCGCCGTTTTCGTCTGTGGGGGGCCTTCCAGCGGCCTTCGGGCCGCGTAGACAGGGTGTCCGGCCACGTTTAATGCCTGTCCGGACACGAATTTCTGCGAGTCGCATGGCGACTCGACGGAGCGTTTGCCCGTCGGATGAATTTCGGAGAAGCGCGCGTGCGTGAGCCCACTTCAAAGAAGACCGACGCTGTAGAGATACGGGTCTCGTCCGAAGAGAAGGCAAAGCTCAAAAGCAAGGCGTCTCACGACGGCCTGACGGTCAGCGCTCTGATCCGTCAACGCTTGCGGGATATCCTACATGACGGCGAGCCCGATCTCCGCGAAAATGGGGAGAGTGCGTTGATGCAGCGAATAATTAGCCGGGCGGCGAGAGTTGCGGTGTCCCGGCCTGCGATACTCGGGATGGTTGGCGCTGCTGCGCTTGTGGCGCTAATCGCTGGTGCGCCAACGAGCAGCGCTGAATCAGTGCAGATGGACATTTCGGCGCAGATCGTCCGATCAGTCGCGCCTGAGCGTTCCGTGAGCCGCGTTGCTTCTGTCGTCGATCTCGATTTTGGTGAGCGCATCGACTTGGACGTGCGCGATGCGGCGCCCGGGACGGGCCTTTATCGGATCAGCGTCATTGCTACGCCCGTCGATTCAGAGATGGCTTTGATCGGTTCTTCAGTCGCGCGCATAGAGGGTGAGAGTGAAACGGTGGTTGCGACACCGAGCGTAATGATCCGCTATGGTGAGCCGACGGAAGTAAACATCGGTGCGCCGCACGGGCCCGAAATGTCGTTGCGTGTTGTCGTTTCGCGATCTTGAACTGGCAGTGTTCACATCAGCCGCAAGCATTCCGTTCTAAAATCATAGAGCGGCGCGACATCGCTCATGCAATCGGGCCAGCGCTCGGTTTGCGCCCAGTAGCGCACTAGCCCGAGGCGCGCGCAGAGCGGGACGAAGGCGGGGTTCATGCGGAGCGAGAAGGTGGCTTCGATGAAGAGGAGCGCGGTTTCGTAGCCGATATGCGGGCGCGAGGCGTCGGGCGCGTCCTGGCGCCAGGCGTCGATATTGTCGAGCGCTTCTTCGAACAGCGCGAACGCCGGCTGCGTGAGGCCGAGCACGGAAAGCGCGACCGCGAGATCGAGCGCGGCGGAAGGCTGGGCTTCCGCCATCGCGCTGAAATCTTCGCCCAGCTTCACGAACGCTTCGGGCGAGGGCGCGGCCAGCATGTCCTGCATCATTCGCCCGCTCTTCAGAACCGGAGACTCTTCCAAGCCCGGCACGAGCCGCGCGCCTTCTTCGCGCAGCGCGTTGGCGGTGGCGAAATCGCCGTCAAGCGCGGCGAGCGAAAGGCGCATGTACCAGAGCGTCACATTGTCGGGATAGCGCGTGGCGGCTTCGTCGAGCAGCGCGCGCCCTTCGGGCTTGGAGCGCCGCGCCCAGATATTGTAGCCGTGAAACGCCGCCAGTGTGGGATCGAGCGGATCAAGCGCGAAGGCGCGCGCTTGCTCGGCGTATCCATCGGTGACGCGGCCGACGCTGACCAGAAACTGGCCGTGCCGGAAATGCAGGAAGGGGTTGTTGGGTTCGGCGGCTAGGGCGCGCTCAAGCAAGGCTTTACGTTCGCGCCAGCGGCCGAATTCGGATTCAAGGCTCGCGAGCACGGCGTAAGCCTCGCCGATATCCTGGTCGTACCCGATGGCGCGCTCGGCGGCCTCGCGCGCGCCCTCGTAGAGTTTTGCGCGTTCAGCGCTCGCGAGCCGGGCGCTTTCCACGCGCGCCACGGCGAGCGCCGACCAGCCGCGCGCAAAGCCATCGAGTTCGGCGACGATGGCTTCGAGCGCTGTGATTGCCGCGGCGACGCGCGCGATGGCGCCGGACTTTAGATCCTCCCGCGCACGCAGATAGGCGTCGAACAAAGCCGCCGTCATCTTCATGGGCTGAGCGCGCCGCGTTTGGCTGAGCGCCAAGGTCAGCGCTTTGGCGGCTTCGCCAGCGATTTCTTCTTGCAGCGCGAAGGCGTCCGAGAGGTCGCGGTCGTAGCGCTCGGACCACACCACCACGCCCGACGCCGCTTCACTCAATTGCGCGGCGATGCGCACACGCTCGCCGCTGCGGCGGACTGAGCCATCCAGCACGTGTGTGGCCGAAAGCGCCTTGGCGGCGCGCTGCTTATCGCGGCCGCGGAAGGCGAAGCTCGAGGTCGAGCCGATCACCTTAAGGCCAGGCACGCGCGAGACGCTGTAGAGGATTTCCTCCGACACGCCGTCGGAGAAGAAGCGCGTGTCAGTATCGCGCGAGAGATTGTCGAACGGCAGCACCGCCAGCACCGGCGCTGTGCGCGCATCGAGGGGCGCTGCATCGATTGGCGACCAGGCGAACACGCTCATGGTCTCACGCATCTTGGCGAGCTTTACCCGCCCGCGCGCGGAGAGCCGTTCGGCCAGCGCGGCATGCACCGTGTCGCGCACGATTTGGGAGACGAGGATCGTGCCGTTGGCGGCTTCGGCTTGCAGGCGCGCCGCAATATTGACGCCGTGGCCGAGCAGATCGCCGTTCTCCGCGATCATCACTTCGCCCATATGGACGCCGAGCCGGAGCGGGGGAGCGCGCTCGGTTTCACAAAGCGCGATGGCGGCGGCGACAGCGTCCGAAGCGGTGGTGAATTCCAGCATCGCGCCGTCACCGGCGGTGGAAAAGATGCGGCCCGCATGTGCGGCGGAGACGTCCGTGGCGCGTTCGCGCAGACGCGCGACGCACGCCGCCGCCCGCTCCTGGCTGGCTTCAGCCAGCGCCGAATAGCCCGCGATATCGATGCAGACGATCGCGGCCAGTTTGCGCGGTGCGCGCTCGGCGACCATCACATAGCCGCCGCGATCTCCCGCGCGATCTTTTCCAAGTCGGCCATGTCAGCCTTCTTCTCGTGCGCGTGCCCCGCCAGAGCTTGGCCTTCATAGCGCGGGATGATGTGGAAGTGCACGTGGAAGATGGTCTGTCCGCCCGGCGCGCCATTGAATTGCGTAACAACCAGGCCGTCCGGCTTCAGCGCTTTCTCAACCGCGATCGCGACGTGCTGCACGCGCTGCATGAAAGGGCCGACCGTTTCCGGCGGCAGCTCCAGAAAATTGCGCGCACGCACGCTCTTCGGCACGACCAGCGTGTGGCCTCGCGTTTGGGGGAAGAGGTCCATGAAGGCGAGCGCAACATCGTCCTCGAAGGCTTTCACGGCGGGGATTTCGCCGCGCAAGATTTTCGCGAACAGGTTGGCGTCGTCGTAATTGCCGTGAAGGCTCATGGGGCCGCACTCCGTCTTGGGCCGAACCTAGGGCGGCAAGCCCGCGCAGTCATCCTGGCGCCGCCGCGCCGGAGGCTGTGCTAAGGGCGGTGGCGATGAGCGACGATCTCAAACTCGACGATCCCCCGTTCGACCCGGCCGACCTGGCGCAAGCCGCCAGGGCGCCTCGGCCTCGGGACGCGGCCACGCTGATCCTGGTGCGGGGCGGGCGCGAAGTCCTGATGGGTCAGCGCGCCAAAGGCCACGTCTTCATGCCGGACAAATGGGTGTTTCCCGGCGGGCGCGTCGACCGGGGCGACGCCAGCGCGCCGGCGGCGAGCGAGTTCGCGCCCGAGACCGCGAGCCTGCTCCGTCAGCATGGGGTCAAGCGCGCGCCTCGCGCTTTCGGCCTGGCGGCGGCGCGGGAGACCATGGAGGAGGCGGGGCTTTGCGTTGGGGGCCCGGCGGGGCCGCCGCTCCACGAACTCTCCTTCATCGCCCGGGCGATCACGCCGCCTTACCGGGCGCGGCGCTTCGATGCGCGCTTCTTCCTGGCCGATGCCGAAGCCGTGCTGGCCGACGACCGGCCCCAGTGCGGCGAGGAGCTTCTCCACACCCGCTGGTTTTCGATGGAGGAGGCCGAGGGGCTCGATCTGCCGTCGATCACTCGGTTCATCCTGGGGGAAGTGAAGGCGCGGCTGGGCGGGGAGGCGCGGGCGCCGGCTTTTATGCGCTGGCTGCGGGGCGGCCATCGCTTGGAGCGGCTTCAGGCCTGAGCCAGCAGCCGGGCGAGATCGGCCTGCGAGTCCGCGTTGGTGTTTACCTCAATGTCGAGCCAGAGGATGCCGGGGATGGTGAAGGCGTTGGCGCGGGCGTCGAAGATGCGGTTGTAGAAGAGCGAGCCGTCGCCATTAAAAAAGCTGTTTAGGTAGCTGAGTTTAGCCGCCTCCGGCGTCACCACGAAGGCGCAGATCGCCTCGATGGCTTGGACAATGTCCTGCGGATTGGAGACTGGCGGCAGCTTCAGTCCGAACGAAACCCGCGAATGGGGGCCGTTCTTGGTATAGGCCGACCAGCCGAGGCCCGCGGCTTTCAGGCCCGTCCGGGCGATAAAGCCACGCGCCACGCCAAGCGCTTCGGCCTCCTTTTGGACGTCGATAACCAGAGCCACGATCGCGGATATTCTGTCCGGCATGCGCTAATCCTACACCCGGCGTGGTTGACAAAGGGGTCCGCCAACAGCATTTTCCCGCGCTCTTCAAAACCCTTTGAGCAGTTTTAGGCGCGTGACATGGCCAAGCCGGCAACCATCAAGATCCGTCTCAACTCCACGGCGGACACCGGCTTCTTCTATGTGACCAAGAAGAACCCGCGCACCAAGACCGAGAAGCTCAAGTTCAAGAAGTACGATCCCGTCGTGCGCAAGCATGTCGAGTTCGTTGAAGGCAAGATTAAGTAGGCAGCGCCGACGCGCGCCACCTCTCGCCGGTTGCGTTTTCAGATTTGTAGATGTGCGGAAACGCGGAGGGCTTAAGCCGCCTTCTCCGTGGCTTTACCCATGACGCGGTTACGGCCAGCGCGCTTGGCTTGGTAGAGCCCTTCGTCGGCGCGCTTCAGCAATCCCTCGGCATTTTCATCGCCCGCTTCCGACGCCGCGACGCCGATGCTGACCGTGACGTCCAGCCGTTCGCTCTGCGAGCCGATCCGGAAGGGCTCGCCGCAAATGCTGCGGCGGAGGCGCTCGGCCGCCAGACACCCGACATCGCCCGTCGTGTTCGGCATGATCACCACGAATTCCTCGCCGCCCAGCCGGCACGCGAAATCGGCCGGCCGCACATTGGAGGCGAGCCGCACCGCGAATTCCTTCAGCACGCCATCGCCGACATCGTGGCCATGCGTGTCGTTGATGCGCTTGAAGTGATCGAGATCGACCACCATCACCGCGACCTGATCGCCGCCGCATTGCGCGCGCTGCACCAGGGGGCCGAGCTGGCCGAACAGGAAACGGCGGTTGTAGAGGCCGGTGAGCTGGTCGGTGACGGCAAGCTCAAGGCTCTGGTCGAGGCGGCTGCGCAGCGCATCCATGTAGCGCTTGCGGCGCATCAAGGTGCGCGCGCGCGCGATGATTTCATCTTCATCGACGGGGCGGACGATGATGTCGTGCGCCCCAAGCTCCAGCGCGCGCACGGCGCGGGCGCGGTCGTCGGGATCGACGACGGCAAGGATTGGCAGATGCCGCGTCGGTTCGCCTGAATGCATGCGGGCGATGACGCGGAAGCCGTCGAAATTCTTTGAGGTGACCGAGACGACGACAAGATCGGGCGCACCAGCGCCTTTTTCTTCCCCGCCCAGCACGGAAACACGGTGCTCAACGCCGAGCGCGTTGGTCATGCGTTTGATCTGGTTTGGGTTGTCATCGACCAAAAGCACATTGCCGGCGGTGAGTCGGTGAACGTCGAGCGGGTCGGGGCGGAGTTCTTCGCCAATCACGCCAAGCTTGCGGCCGCTGGCTTCACGCAGGCGCAGCTCGTCGATCACGACCTTGAGGCTGACAAGGCTTTTGACGCGCGCCATCAGCTGCACGTCATCGATGGGCTTGGTCAGAAAATCTTCCGCGCCGGCCTGCAAACCGCGCAAACGGCTCTCGCGATCGTCGAGCGTGGTGACGATGATGACGGGGATGTGCCGTGTTTCCGGCATTGCCTTGATGCGGCGGCAGGCTTCAAAGCCATCAATGCCGCCCGGCATCATGACGTCGAGCAGGATGATGTCGGGGCGTTCGCGCTTGGCCTTCTGCACGGCTTCTTCGCCGCGCGTCGCTGTCATGACTTCGTAATATTCACCGTTCAGCCGTGCTTCGAGCAGGCGGAGATTGGCTTCGATGTCATCTACGACGAGGACACGCGCGCTCATCTGGCCGCCCTATCCGATGAACCGGCGGATGGTTTCGAGGAAGGTCGAGACCGAGATGGGCTTGGAAAGGTAGGCGTCGCAGCCGGCCGCGAGAATCTTTTGCTCGTCGCCGCGCATCGCGAACGCCGTCACTGCGACCACAGGGATGTTCTTAAGTTCATCGTCCTTCTTCAGCCGCTCGGTGATGTCGAGACCGGAGATTTCCGGCAGCTGGATATCCATGACGATGAGGTCAGGTTTGTGTTGGCGCGCCAACGGCACGGCTTCGCGGCCGTCCCGCGTTTTGACCGTGCGATACCCAAAGGCCTCCAACAGATCGTTGAAGAGCCTCATATTGAGTTCGCTGTCCTCGACGATAAGAACCGTTTTGGCCATCGCGCCGCCGCACCACCCTTACGCGGCTTTATTACCCTGAAGGACTTAACAACCCTTATGAAGCCTACCAATCTCAAGGGGTGCGTTAACAAATCGTTTGGAATTGGTTTCGGCGGCGCGATGACAAAGGCCGATTGCCTTGAACCTGTGCAGGATTTTGGCGCTGAGGGCGGCGCGGCGCTGACGGCGCGTGCGCTGCGGTGTGGACTGCTTTTGGTTCGGGGCACACGAATCGAACGCGCTTTTGGACCGCCGGCTTCCAGCCGGCAACCAGTGCTGCCGGCTGGAAGCCGGCGGTCCAAGCAAGCCCCCATCCTCCTTGGGGAAGGGCCATGATCCTCTGTCGCGCGTGCGGACGGGTGATCAACGGTTCATGTGCCTGCGGCGAAGATCGCCCGGTGGCGCACGCCGAGCTTGGCGCACTCACCATCGCGCATCTCGATTGCGATGCGTTCTACGCCTCGATTGAAAAGCGCGACGATCCGAGCCTCGCCGCCAAGCCCGTCATCGTAGGCGGCGGCAAGCGGGGCGTTGTTTCAACGGCGTGCTACGTCGCGCGCGCGTACGGCGTGCGGTCGGCGATGCCGATGTTCAAGGCGTTGAAGCTCTGCCCTGACGCTGTCGTCGTGCATGGCGCGATGAGCAAATATGTCGAAGAGGGCCGCATCATACGCGCCATGATGCAGCAGCTCACGCCTTTGGTTGAGCCGCTCTCGATCGATGAGGCGTTCATGGATCTCTCCGGTACGGAGGCATTGCATGGCGGCACGCCGGCGCAATCCTTGATCAAGCTGCAGAACACGATCGAAGCGGAGCGCAATCTCACCGTTTCGATCGGGCTTTCGTTCAACAAATTTCTCGCCAAGACCGCGTCCGATTTCGATAAGCCGCGCGGCTTTTCCGTGATTGGCCGCGCCGATGCGCTGGATTTTCTAGCGCCGCGTTCGGTGGGCACGCTGCCCGGTGTTGGACCCGCTGGAGCAAAGGCGCTCGATCGCCGCTCGCTGCGCACGATCGGCGATGTGCGCGCCGCCGGTGAGAAGCGCATGCGCCAGGATTTCGGCGATTGGGGCGCGCATCTCTACGCGCTCTCGATGGCGCAGGATGCGCGGCGCGTCGATCCGGACGGCGAACGCAAAAGCATTTCGGCGGAGACGACATTCTTCGACGATATTTCCGATGTCAGCGCGCTGGAGGATATTCTCTGGCCGCTCTGTGAGAAGGTGGCGACGCGCTGCCGCGCCGCCGATCTCGCGGGGCGCACGCTAACGCTGAAGCTCCGCGATGCGCGCTTTCACACCACCACGCGCCGCCGTCAGATGGGAGAGCCAACGCTGCTTGCCGCGCGCATCTTCGAGGCCGCCCGCGCCCTTCTGGCGGCTGACGCGGACGGGCGCACCAAGTTTAGGCTCATCGGCGTCGGCCTCGCCGATTTCAGCGCCGCCGCCGACGCCGACAAAGGCGATCTCCTCGACGCGCAGACCCCCAAACGCGCCGCCGCCGAAGCCGCCATCGCCAAAGCCCGCGGCAAATTTGGCCGCGAAGCGGTCGTGACCGGCCGGGCGCTGAAGACGAAGCGCGAGGAGTGACGTAGACTGGGCAATAAGGACTGAAGGAGCGGGGCGATGGGGCGGATTGAAGCGCGGCTTGCGGAGCTTGGGGTGACATTGCCGACGCCGCCGGCGCCGGTGGCGTCTTATGTGCCGTTCGTGATCGTCGGGCGCTTGGTCCACGTATCGGGTCAGGTATCGGTCGATGCCTCAGGCGGGATCAAGGGCAAATTGGGCGATCAGATCGAGGTCGAAGAGGGTCAGGCCGCGGCGCGGCTGTGCGCGCTCAATCTGGCCGCGCAGGTGCGCGTGGCGTGCGGCGGCGACCTCGACCGTGTGAAACGCGTTGTGAAGATCAATGGCTTCGTCAACGTAACGCCTGATTTCGATCCGATACCGATCGTGATGAATGGCTGTTCGGATTTCATGGTGCAGGTGTTCGGCGATGCGGGACGCCACGCGCGCTCGGCGGTGGGCGTCGCGAACCTGCCGCTCAACTTCGCCGTGGAAGCGGACGGGGTTTTTGAGATTGAGTGATGGACGGGTCTGACGCGCTCACGCTTGCTTTGGTCGATGGCCTGGACAAGGTCGACAAGGCTGCATGGGATGCGCTGGCCAATCCGCCGGGCAAGCCGTTCGATCCGTTTCTCTCATGGGACTTTCTGCAGGCGTTTGAGGAAAGCGGCTGCGCATCCGCCGCGAAAGGTTGGACGCCAGCGCATCTGATCGCGCGCGAAGCCGGCGTGATGGTGGGCGCCATGCCGCTCTACGCGAAAGACCATTCCTACGGCGAATACGTGTTCGATCATTCTTGGGCCGACGCGCTGATGCGCGCGGGCGGGCGCTATTATCCGAAGCTGCAATGCGCCGTGCCGTTCACGCCTGTGCCGGGGCGGCGCTTGCTGGCGCGCGACGGTGATGTCGCGGCGGCGATGGGACGCGGCGCGATTGGGCTTGCGGACCGTGTGGGCGCGTCTTCGGTGCACATCACGTTTGCTGAGGCCGAATTGTGCGCTTCGCTCGCGCCGTCGGGCTATCTGACGCGGACGGGCCTTCAGTATCACTGGTTCAATCAGGGCTATCAGAGCTTCGAGAATTTTCTCGGCGCGCTCTCATCGCAAAAGCGCAAGACCATCCGCCGCGAACGGCGCGGCGCGCAGGAGGGCCTGCGCATTCGCCGCTTGCGTGGCGCGGAGATCACGTCGCGCCATTGGGACTTTTTCTTCCGCTGCTACATGGATACCGGCGCGCGAAAATGGGGCTCGCCGTATCTGAACCGCGACTTCTTTGCGCTTATTGGTGAGCGTATGGGCGATGCGTGCGTGCTTTTTGTCGCGGAAAGTGAGTCGAAGCCCGTCGCTTCGGCGCTTAATCTCATTGGCGGCGATGTGCTCTATGGACGATATTGGGGCCGTCTGTGGACAAGGCCCTTCCTCCATTTCGAGCTTTGCTATTATCAGGCGATCGAGCTTGCGATCGAGCTGGGCTTGTCCCGCGTGGAAGCGGGGGCGCAAGGCGAGCACAAGCTGGCGCGCGGCTATGTGCCGGTGACGACCCACTCGGCGCACTGGATCGCCCACCCCGGTTTACGCGACGCGGTGGCGCATTATCTCCGGAGCGAAACCCCCGCCGTGGCGGAAGAAGCCGAAATGCTCGCCGAACACACCCCGTTCAAGAAAGACTAACGGAGCCGTTCTCATGTGCCGCAACATCAAGACTCTGTTCAATTTCGAGCCGCCCGCGACGGACGATGAAATCCGCGCCGCATCGCTGCAATTCGTGCGCAAGCTGAGCGGCTTCAACGCGCCGTCGAAAGCAAACGAAGCGGCGTTCGAGGCTGCGATCGAAGAGGTCTTTCAGGCGGCGCGTCGCCTCGTCTATTCGCTCGAGACGAACGCGCCGCCGAAGGACCGTGAAGTCGAGGCCGAGAAGGCCAAGCGCCGTTCTGAAGAGCGCTTTGGCAAGCCAGCGGAAGCCTAGCGTCGCTTTTTCTTGCCGCGCTGATTTTTGACGCCGCTGCGGACTTTGCCGCTGCCGCCGCCCCGATCTCGCCCGCCACCGCCGCTGCGATGTGAGCGACGCCAGCCTTGCACCGGTTCTTGTGGATCGCTGAGCACAGAGAAGAGAAGCCCCCCGCTGATCGGCGTCGCTTCTTCCAGCCGCACTTCAACACGCATGCCGAGCGGGAAACGCCGGCCACTGGCTTCGCCGACGAGTGCGTGCGCGGCCTCATCATGGATCCAGCGTTCGGGGCCGAGTGCGGATATGGGGGCGAGGCCGTCGGCTTGGGTTTCGTCGAGGCGAATGAACAGCCCAAAGCGCGTAACGCCTGTGACGCGGCCTTCGAACACGGCGCCGACGCGGTCTGCCAGGAACGAAGCGATGTAGCGGCTGGTGGCGTCGCGTTCTGCGGCCATCGAGCGGCGCTCGCATTGCGTGATGTGCTCAGCGATTTCTTGCAGGCGCGTCTCTTCATCGGTCGTCAGACCGTCGTCGCCGAGCTTTAGCCCTTTGATCAAAGCGCGGTGCACGATGAGGTCGGCGTAACGGCGGATGGGCGAGGTGAAGTGCGCGTATTTCGCGAGATTCAAGCCAAAATGGCCGATATTGTCGGGGCTGTAGATCGCTTGCGCCTGCGTGCGCAGCACGACCTCGTTGACGATTTCGGCATTCGGCCCTTCGGACGCCAGCGCCAGAATGCGGTTAAAGCGTTCCGCCGTGACGACCTGGCCTTTGGCCCAACTCATATTCACGGTTGGCAGGAAATCGCTGATCGAGGCGATCTTGGTGTCGCTGGGTTTATCGTGCACGCGGTAGATCAGCGGGCGTTGCTTGCCTTCCAATGTTTCGGCGGCGCAGACATTGGCCTGGATCATAAACTCTTCGATGAGCTTGTGCGCGTCGAAGCGTTCCCGCCGCTTCACGCCGGCGACTTTGCCGTCCTTGAAAATGATCTTGTGTTCGGGCGCGTCGATCTCAAGCGGATGGCGCGCATCGCGGCCGATCTTGGCGCAGGCATAGGCGGCCCAGAGCGGCTTCAGCACCGTATCGAGCAGCGGGCCGGCTTTCTCGCCAGGCTTTCCGTCGATGGCGTTCTGCGCGTCTTCATAGGAGAGCTTCGCCGCGGACTTCATCAGGCCGCGCGCGAATTTGTGCGAGCGCTTGCGGCCATGGGCGTCGAACACGATCTCGACGGCGAGGCACGCGCGGTCTTCGCCCTCAATAAGCGAACACAAATCGGCGGAGAGCGTCTCCGGCAACATCGGCGCGACGCGATCAGGAAAATACGTGGAGTTCGCGCGCTTCAACGCGCCGCGATCGAGCGCCGAGCCCGGCGTCACATAATGCGCGACATCCGCGATCGCGACCCAGACGCGAAAGCCGCCGGCATTCTTCGGATCGTCATCGGCTTGCGCGAACACGGCGTCGTCATGATCGCGCGCATCTTCGGGATCGATGGTGATGAGCGGCAAGTGCCGCAAATCGGTGCGGCCCTTCAGCGTAACAGGCTTGGCTTGCTTAGCTTCGCGCTCTTCATCGGGCGAAAAGCCCACCGGAATGCCATGCGTGTGGATGGCGAGGATGGAGGCTGCGCGCGGATCGTCGGCCTTGCCGATGACTTCCTTGATGAGGCCGCGCTTGGGTCCTTGCGGACGCGCGCCGTGCACGAGTTCGACCAGAACGAGATCGCCGTCTGTCGCGCCGCCCAGATGCTCGGGCATGATGAGCATGTCGTGACGCACTTTGCGGTCCGCGGGCTCGACACGTCCGCCGCCGCGCGCGCGTTCGTCTTTGGAGGCGCGGAAGACGCCAAGAATTTTGTGCGCGCTTTGCCCAAGGCGCTTGATGACGCGCGCTTCGTGGCCGTCTTCGGTCTTGGCAATGCGCGCCAGTACGCGGTCGCCCACGCCGATGGCGGGCTCGCCTTGCTTGCCGCGCGCTTCGCCGGGCGCGAGCGCAATACGCGGGCCGAACAGGCCGTCTTCGCCGCGCATGCGGCCGATGAGTTCGCCATCGCCGTCGCGATCGATGATTTCCATGACGCCGGTGGGCGGCAGCGCGGTTGCGCTTGCAAAGCGCTTGCGGCCGGTGCGGCCGAGCGCGCCGTCATCTTCGAGATCGCGCAGGATGCGGCGGAGTTCTTTCTTCTCGTCGGGCGGGACGTCGAGAATGCGCGCGAGGTCTTTCTTGCCGCCAGCGCCGCCGAGTTGTTCGATCGCTTCGAGCACGCGTTCGCGGGTGAGGGCGGCGGACGGCGGAGCGGGACGCTTGCTCATCGTTTGTACCGCCGGCTTCTAGCCGGCAGACAGCGCTGCCGGCTGGAAGCCGGCGGTACTAGTTTGTGCCTGTTCAACCTGCGGCCTTCTTAGCGGCAGTCTTCTTCGGCGCGGCCTTCTTCGCAGCAGGCGCCTTCTTTGCAGCCGGCGCCTTTTTCGCGGCGGGGGCTTTCTTCGGCGCTGCCTTCTTTGCCGCGCTGCGTTTCTTTTTCTTGCCGCCGCCCATTTCCGCGCGTTTTGCGAGCAACGGCAGCGCGATGTCGAGCGTGACTTCTTCAGGCTTCACATCGTTCGGCAAAGTCGCGTTGGTTTCGCCGTCGGTGACGTAGGCGCCATAGCGCCCGCTCATCACTTTCACCGGCTGACCTGTGACTGGGCTCTCGGCCAATTCTTTCAAAGGCGCGGGCGCGCCGCGTTGGAAGCGGCTCTTGCCGCCGCCGGCTTTCTTCTCGTCGATCAGCGCGACGGCGCGGTTCATCTGAATTTCGAACACGTCTTCGACATTGCCGAGATTGGCGTAGAGTTTGCCCATCTGCAGATAGGGGCCATAGCGGCCGATGCCGGCGAGGATCATCTCGCCTTCGCTCGGATGGTTTCCGACTTCGCGCGGCAGCGAGAGCAAGAGCAGCGCCTTCTCGAGATCGATTGAATCCTGCGCCCAGCCTTTCGGCAGGCCAGCGCGCTTGGGTTTTTCCTCGCCCGCGGTTTCGACGTAAGGTCCGAAGCGGCCGCTCTTCAGCAGCACGTCGACGCCCGCCGCCGTCTTGCCGAGCACTTTGCCGTCGGATGGAATGGCTTCGTCGCCGCCTTCCGCCGGCGCGAGTTGGCGCGTGAACTTGCATTCGGGATAATTCGAGCAGCCGATGAAGGCGCCGAACTTGCCGAGCCGCAGCGAAAGCGTGCCTTCCTTGCAGAGTGGGCACGAGCGTGGCTCGGAGCCATCTTCGCGCGGCGGGAAGATGTGCGGGCCGAGCGCTTCGTTGAGCGCATCGAGCACGTGCGTGATGCGGAGCTCGGCCATGCCGTCGACCGCGCCGCGAAAATCGGTCCAGAAATCGCGCATCAATTTCTTCCACGGCAATTCGCCGGCGGAGACAAGATCGAGCTGTTCTTCGAGATCGGCCGTGAAGTCGTACTCGACATATTTGAGGAAGAAATTTTCCATGAAGGCGGTGACGAGGCGGCCGCGATCTTCCGGCGTGAAGCGGTTCTTCTCCGTCTTCACATAATTGCGTTCGCGGAGCTTATCGAGGATTGCCGCATAGGTGGAGGGGCGGCCGATGCCGAGCTCTTCGAGCTTTTTGACGAGGCTCGCTTCGGAGAAACGCGGCGGCGGTTCGGTGAAATGCTGATCGGCCTTGGCGTCGACGACCTTCACCGCTTCGCCTTCTTTGAGCAGCGGCAGACGGCGATTTTCCTCGTCTTCCTCGTCGTCGCGGCCCTCTTGGTAAAGTGTGAGAAAGCCGTCGAATAGGATCACTTGCCCGCTGGCGCGGAGTTCGACGACGCCCTTTGGCTCGCTGAAATCGACGCTGGTGCGCTCGATCGACGCCGCTTCCATCTGCGACGCCATGGTGCGCTTCCAGATCAGCTCATAGAGCCGCGCCTGATCGCCTTCGAGACGGATTTGGCCCGGACGGCGGAACGGATCGGTCGGGCGGATGGCTTCGTGCGCTTCTTGCGCGTTCTTGATCTTCGAGGTGTAGCGGCGTGGATTTTCGGGGACATATTTGTCGCCGAAATCCTTCGCGATGGTGCGGCGGAGTTCGGCGTAGGCGCCTTCATCCATCGAGACGCCGTCGGTCCGCATATAGGTGATGAGGCCCGTCGTCTCGCCGCCGATGTCGACGCCTTCATAAAGACGCTGCGCCACTTGCATGGTGCGAGACGCCGAGAAGCCGAGCTTGCGCGCGGCTTCTTGTTGCAGCGTCGAGGTGGTGAAGGGCGGCGGCGGATTGCGCTTGGTGGGCTTGGCTTCAACCGCCGCGACTTTGAACTGCCCCGCCTTCACCGCCGCCAGCGCGCGGTCGGCCATCGCTTTATCCGTGATGTCGAGGCGCTTGAGCTTCTTGCCTTCGAACGCGGAAATGCGCGCCGGCACAGGCTCGCCGCGCGAGGAGAGGAGGTTCGCGAGGACCGACCAATATTCCTGCGGCTTGAATTTCTCGATCTCGACTTCGCGGTCGACGATGATCCGGAGCGCCACCGATTGCACGCGGCCCGCCGAGCGCGCGCCCGGCAGCTTGCGCCACAGCACCGGCGAGAGCGTAAAGCCCACGAGATAATCGAGCGCGCGGCGCGCCAGATAGGCGTCGACCAATTCCATGTCGATGTCGCGTGGCGCGGCCATGGCCGCTTGCACCGAGGCTTTGGTGATGGCGTTGAAGGTGACGCGCTGGACGTCCTTGCCTTTGATCGCCTTGCGCTGCTTCAGGGCTTCCAGGACGTGCCAGGAAATAGCTTCGCCTTCGCGGTCAGGGTCGGTCGCGAGGATGAGGCGGTCGGCGTCTTTGAGGGCGTCGGCGATGTCCTTGACCCGCTTATTGCTGGCTGTGTCCATCTCCCATTCGAGGGCGAAATCCTCGTCCGGACGCACCGAGCCGTCCTTGGAGGGGAGGTCGCGAATATGCCCATAGCTCGCCAGCACCTTGTAGCCGGCGCCCAAATACTTGTTGATTGTCTTGGCTTTAGCTGGGGATTCGACGACGACGACATCCATGGGATCCGCATTCTCCGGAGGCGGCGTTGGGCCAGACGCGGGCGCCAAAGCGGCGGGGAAACTGGGGGCGGCGCCGCCCTGTGTCAACGCGGCGGGGGCTTTCGGTGCCCGTTTGACGCTTCGCACAACGCACATGTAAAGGGTGTTACCATTCCGCTTGGCCTACCTCTGGTGGAGAAATCGGGGTTGGCGAATGCACGGCAAGGATGTTATCGACAACTTATGATTGAAGGTCGAAGCATCACCGGCGGCACTGGCGGCGAAGACGATATCTCCCCATTCGACGCCGCCAATTATTCCTACCAAATGACGGGCGAGCTTCGGCGCATGGCGCGCGAAGGCGGCCTGGAAGATTTGGCCGGCGCGCTCGATCGCGCCTGGGAGGAAGCCGCCAAGGCGATGGTGCAGATCAAACGGCCGCAGACTTAGTCCGGCAGCGAATAAGCCGCGCCGGTTAGGGCGGCGTAGCCGCCAGGCAAAGACGCGGCCCCCGCCGCCCAATTCCATTTCCATCAAAGCCGCCGCGACTGCGCCCGCGGGCGCTTGCGCGAGGCGCGCGAGATCGTTGACGTGAATTGGCGTGGGCGAAAGCAGGCTCGCGATCTTGCGCGCGAGGCCTGGCGGCGGCGGCTCGGCGTCGACATGCGCGAACAGCGGGCCGGGCGAGAGTGGGCGCAGCGGCGCCGCCGCTTCGCCAATCGCGGCGATCACGTCGTCGGCGTTTTCAACCAAGGTCGCGCCGTTCTTGATGAGGGAGTTTGAGCCGTGCGCTCGTGGATCGAGCGGAGAACCTGGAATCGCCATCACGTCGCGGCCTTGTTCGGCGGCGGCGCGCGCGGTGATGAGCGAACCCGAGCGGAGCGCCGCTTCGATCACGACAACACCGCGCGAAAGGCCGGAGATGACATGGTTGCGGCGTGGAAAGTCGCGGGCGCGTGCGACGAAGCCTAAAGGCGCTTCGCTCACGACGGCGCCGCGTTCTGAAATTTCTCCGTACAGTTTCACGTTTTGCGGCGGATACGGCTGATCGAGCCCGCCCGCGAGCACGGCAGCAGTGCCGGTTGCAAGCGACGCACGGTGCGCTGCGCCGTCGATGCCGCGTGCAAGCCCCGAAACGATTGTGAAGCCGGCTTGACCAAGGTCCGCTGCGAGGCGCTCCGCTAGCATCAAGCCCGCCGCCGATGCTTCGCGCGCGCCGATAATCGCCACGGTGGGCTTGGCGAGGATACGCACATCGCCGCGCACCGCGATCATCGGCGGCGGCGCGTCGAGTTGCGCGAGCAGCATGGGATAATCGGGTTCGCACGCGGCGATCAGGCGCGCGCCCATGGCTTCGAGTGCGTCGAGTTCGGCTTCGATGCGTGCGGCGGGCGCGGGTGTCAGCGTGGTGGCGCGCTCGAAGCGCGGGAGCACTTCGATGGCGGCGCTGGCGGTGCGGAAGCGTGCGATGAGACGATGAAACGTGATCGGGCCGATGCGCGGCGTGCGCGCGAGCCGCGCCCAAGCAATGCGCTCGGGACGCGACAAAGTGCGGCTCATGGATCGACCGGCGGCGCGGCGGGTTCTTCCACGATGGGCGGCGGCGGTGGCGGTGGCGGTGGTGCGGGCGCTTCGGCGGGCGCGGCGGCCTTCGCGCCGCCGATGCGTGGCTCAGTGCCTGCGAGCAGACGCGATATGTTGGCGCTGTGGCGAAGGAAGATCAGCGCTGCAAGCACAGCGGTGAACAAGACCTCGGACCATTTGAAGCCACCGATCAACGCCGCTGCGGGGGCGATTGCTGCTGCGCTCAAAGCGGCGAGGGAGGAAAAGCGAAAGATGGTCGCGATCGCGAGCCAGGTCGCGCCGGCGACAACGCCAATCGGCCACACGCCCGCCAGCAACACCCCAAAGAACGTCGCAACGCCCTTGCCGCCTTTGAATTTCAGCCAGACCGGAAAGCAATGGCCGATGAACGCCGCGCCCCCTGCGAGCAAGCCGACTTCCGTGCGGATGGCGGGGTCGTGAAAGATCGCGCGCGCGATCAGGAGAGCAACGGCGGCTTTGCCGGCGTCGAGCACGAGGGTGGCGAGGGCCAAGTCTCTGCGTCCAGTGCGCAGCACATTGGTCGCGCCGATATTGCCGGAGCCGATCTGGCGAATGTCGCCGAGGCCGCCGAGGCGCGCGAGCACGAGCCCAAACGGGATCGACCCAAGCAGATAGCCACCTAAGGCCGCGACGATGAACGCAAGCACCATGGCGCGACCTCTAGCACGCGGAGAAGGTTTGGGGAGAGGCGTTTTCTAAGACGCGCGGGCGTCAGATTCCGCGCTTGGCGCCGTAGAGATGGATGTGGAGGCGGTCGGAAAGGGTAAAGCCATATTGCGCGATCGCGGGCGCGAGACGTTCGGCGCGCGCCTTTAGGACGGCGGAGCTGGCGCCTTCCGGCATGATTTGGATACGCTCTGGGGCGATCTCATGCCGCGCCGCAAGAGGCGCGACGGAAGCCACGTCCTCGATCTCGCGCGCGACGAATTTGAAATGGGCGTTTGGAAGCGCGGCGAAGGCGGCGAGTGGTTCGGGCTTCAGTGCGATCTCCGCCGCGTTGCCAGAATGAGCGAGCTTTGGGGAGACAACGAACAGTGTCACGCGCTCGGTCAGGTTTAGGCTCGGTGCAATGGAGCCGTTGGTTTCGATCTCGATGGTTTTGCACGTGAGCGCGTCGATCAGCGCGGCGACGGCGTCGCTTTGCATGAGTGGCTCGCCGCCGGTGATGACGACGCCTTCGCTGGGCAGTGCGTTGACGAGGCGCGCGGCTTCTTCGACCCGGAGTTTGATCATTTCCGCGCGTGGATCGAATTTCGTGTCTCGCTCATGGACGAAGTCAGAGCCGATCCAATTCCAAGTATAGGCGGTGTCGCACCAGACGCAGTGGAGATTGCAGCCGGAGAGCCGGATGAAGGTGCGCTCGCGGCCCGCCATCGGGCCTTCGCCCTGAAGGGAGCGGAAGATTTCCGGCGCGCCTTCGTCGTTGCGCGCGAGGCGAAGCTCCATCAGCCGCCGCGGCAGCGCACTGGCGCCGCGCGTCCGACTTCCCAGTTGGCTTGCGCGCCGCGTCCCCGGAGGGCGTAGCGGCCATTGCTGTAATAGGGCGCCTCGGGCGAGCCCGCGCTCGGCAGCACCATCGAGACGCCGCCGACGACAGCGACACGCGCCGCGTCATCCTCGAACGTCACCGAAAGCTGCGTGCCATCGGCGCACGAATAGACGATCGGTCCGTTGGTCGGGAGCGGGACGGGGGAGTTCGGCGGGCCGAGCACGCCGCCATTGCAAGCCGAGAGCGCGAGCACCGCGCCGAGAAACAGAATGCGCATCTTTGACCTCACACGGGATAGACGCTTTTGCCCGCCACGAAGGTCCGCTGCACCACGCCTTGCAGCAGCTTTTCGTCGAACGGCGAATTCTTGGACTTCGACAAAAGTTTTTCGGAGTCGAGCCGGAACGGCTTGCCGAGATCGACCAGGATCATATCCGCTGGCGCGCCCTTGGCGAGGCGGCCTTGCGGCAGATTGAGGATTTCCGCCGGGCGCACTGTCATGGCGCGGATCAGCGGCATCAGCGGCACGCCGCCATTGTGATGGAGGCTGAGCACGCCCGCGAGCAGGGTTTCGAGCGCGGTCGCGCCAAACGCCGCTTCGTCGAACGGCAAGCGCTTGTCTTCGGCCGGGCGGGGATCGTGGCCGGAAACGATGACGTCGATCAGGCCATCCTGCACGGCGTGGCCGAGCGCGACGCGGTCGTCCTCCGAACGCAGCGGCGGCGAGAGCTTTGCGAAGGTGCGGTAGCCGTCGACATCCATCTCGTTGAGCGCGAGGTGATGGACGCTGACGCTGGCGACTGCTTTGACGCCGCGCTCCTTGGCGCGCTTCAGCGGCGCAAGCGTTTGCGCTGAAGAGAGCATGTCGAGTAGCAGGCGCCCGCCGGTGAGTTCGGCCAGCGCCAGATCGCGCTCGGCCATGATGACTTCGGCGGCGGCGGGAATGCCGGGGAGCCCGAGGCGTGCCGCGAGCTCGCCCTCGTGCATCACCCCGCCATGGCGAGGAAGGGATCTTCGGGCGATGCGCGACGAGGGCATCGAACGCAGTCGCGTAGCGCAGCGCGCGCCGCATCACGCGGCTGTCGCTGACTTGCTTATCGCCATTGGAGAACAGGACCGCGCCCGCGTCCGCGAGCAGGCCGATCTCGGTCATCACCTGACCTTCGAGGGCATGCGTCAGCGCGGCGGCGGGAAGGATGTGCACGCCGGTGCGCGCGGCGCCGCGCCGGAGGATGAAGTCGACGAGGCTCTGATCGTCGATCACCGGCGTCGTGTTCGGCATCTGCACGAGCGTGGTGACGCCGCCCGCCGCCGCCGCACGGCCCGCCGATTTGAACGTCTCCTTATGCTCGGCGCCCGGCTCGCCGATGACGACACGCATGTCGATGAGGCCGGGCATGAGCGTGAGGCCGTCGCCTTCGATGATGTCGGCGTCGCTCGCCTCGACGCGCGGGCCGATGTCGAGAATGGTTTCGGCGAACAGGATTGCGCCCGGCCCATCGTAGCCGCTCGCTGGATCGACGATGCGGACATTGCGGAGGAGCGTTGGGCGGGTCATGCGCAACTCCAGCCCTTCTCCCCCGTGAGGGGGAGAAGGTGGTCGCGAAGCGACCGGATGAGGGGGCGGGCGCCAGAATGTGGAGCGGCGTCGACGAAGCGCTTTATCCTGAGCCGCTCCCCTCACCCGACGCGCCGTGCGCGTCGACCTCTCCCCCTCGCGGGGGAGAGGTGACAGTTACTTCTTTGGTCGCGCCAGATTGACCGTGGTCGAGAAGGCGAACGCGATGATGGCTGGCACCCAGATAGGGAGATTGCCCAGTCCTGGCGTTCCCATTGCGGCGGCGAGGTGATCGTCCACGCACCACCAGAGCAGAAAAATCCACATGCGCGCCTCTCCTCATGACGCTGTGCTCGTGTTAGCGCCGCTTTCGGCGAGCGCCTCCAGCACCGCCATGCGCATCGCAACGCCCATACGCACTTGGGTTTCGATCAGCGAGACGCGCGGATCGTCGGCGATGGCCGAATCGATCTCGACGCCCCGGTTCATCGGGCCAGGGTGCATGACGAGTGCGCCGGGTTTGGCGAGCTTTAGCTTTTCCCTCGTCGAGGCCATAGAACCAGAAATATTCCCGCGCCGAGGGGAAAAAACCGCCGAGCATGCGTTCGCGTTGCAGACGCAGCATCATCACCACGTCGACGTCTTTCACGCCGGCACGCATGTCGTGAAACACGTCCGCGGCGCGGGCATGAGTGTCGGCGGGCCGATCAGGCGGACGCGCGCGCGAGCATGGTCAGCAGCGCGACATTGGAGCGCGCGACGCGCGAATGGAGCACGTCGCCGCAGATGGCGATGTCCAGGCCTTCGATGGCGGCCGAGGGCGTTGCGGATGGTGAAAGCGTCGAGCAGTGCCTGCGTGGGGTGTTCGTGCTGGCCGTCGCCGGCATTGATGACGGAGCAATCGACTTTCCGCGCCAGCAAAGCCGCGGCGCCGGATGAGGCCATGGCGCACGACGAGGAGGTCCGGGCGCATCGCGTTTAACGTCGCGGCGGTGTCGATCAGCGTTTCGCCCTTCGTCACCGAAGACGATTTCACCGACATGTTCACGACGTCGGCGCCCATCCGTTTTCCGGCAAGCTCGAACGAAGACTGAGTGCGCGTCGAATTTCAAAAAAAAGATTGATGAGCGTTCGACCGCGCAAGGTGTCGAGTTTTTTGAACGCGCTGCTCAAGCAGCGGCGCGAATGCGCCGAGCGCGGTCCATCAGGGACTCGGCCTCAAAAACGATCCAGATCGCTTATGGCCAGCAGGTGCTTTGTGACGGAAACGAACAGCGCCTGCGCTTGCATCGCTTTTCTGTGCGCCGGGGCGACTTCGTTGCCATGGCGTGCTTGTTACGCGCCAACGCCAAACCCTCGCAAGCGCCGCGTCGCTGTTAACCATATGCCCTATTGCAGACAGGACTCGGCGCTGTACTTGCTTTGTTCCAAAATGCGAACGGGACGTTAACGTTTTGAAAGGCGGGGTGTCATGAAGCGCACCGAGCAAATGCGAGATGAAGCGACCTTGAGGCCGATCGGCGCCGCTTTGGCTGCCGTGGTGGCGGGCCTCGGCGCGAGCGCGGGCGGCGACGCCAAGGCGACTGAGATCCGCGTGGCCGAACCGGCCGCGCCTTCGTCTCATCAGCAGATGCATTATGTCGATCCGACCATGATCCACGTTTTGAGGAAGACCCCAGCCCTTATCTTGGGCCGAGTGAGCCGGTTGAAGCCTTTTGGCCGATGCGCCGGCGCCGAAACAGCGCGACCCTGTTCGAGCTTTGACGCTTGGGCGGCGCGCCGGAACGTTTGGCGCGCTTGCCGAGCCCCTTGTGCAGGAAAAGCAGAACCGCGCCTTCCCCCGCTGAGAGGCCAGCGAGGCCAACGCGGGTGATTTTGAGCGCGAGGCTGCGGTCGAGGTAAGTCTCCACCAACTTTGGGATGGACGTAGCATTTGCGGCAGATGGTCGGCGTGTTGCCGAGGCGCTGGGCCACTTGCTCGATGGCGGCGCGCACATTGCGCTTGGCTGCGGCATCCTGTCGACGGCTTCGAACGCTGAGAGTGCGGTCGCGGCGAGCACGGTGCCGGCCCAGGTGCGAAAATCCTTCGCCGTGATTCCGCGCCCGCTGATTTCGCGGAGATAGGCGTTCACATCGGTGGACGTGACTTCGTGCGGGGCGCCGTCGTCGCCCTCGTATTGAAAGAGCCGCTGGCCCGGCAAATCCTGCGCGGCCTTCACGGTTTTGGCGACACGGCGATCTTTCAGACCAAGACGCCACGCCTTGCCGGATTTCCCAGTGAAGAAGAAACGAACTTCGTCGCCTTGGATTTTGGCGTGGCGGTTGAGGAGCGTAGTGAGGCCGTAGCTTTTATTCTTTTCGGCGTAGTCGCTGTTGCCGACGCGGATGAGCGTGGTGTCCGAGCAGATGCAACGACCGTCGCCAGCATCTTCTCGCGCGGCAGGCCGTGCTTGCGGCGGTCGCGCTCGACGGCGGCGCGAAGATCGGGGAGGCCGCGCGCGAACTCGATCAGGTGATCAAACTTCACTTGCTCGCGCGCTTCGCGAAAGCTTGGATGATAGCGGTGCTGCTTGCGGCTTTGGCGTCGCGGCCGGTGGCTTGGAGATGGCCGTTGGCGGAGCGGCAAATCCAGACATTTTCCCCACGCGGGCGGGATGGCGAGCGTCTTGATGCGGTCGAGGGTGGCGGCGTCCTTGACGACTTTGCCGTGCGCGTGGCGAAAGGAGAATTTCGGGCCAATGCGCCGGCGCGTGGATGCCGGGTGCTGAATTCGTTCACGTAAGCAAGGCCCGCCTCTGCGGGCTTCAGCGGGCGCGACTTCCAACGACATCCTCCACCGGTTTGGCTTTGGACAAGCGCGGCCCTGTCCCGCCGGAAGTTCCCGGTCACGGCTGCGCGAGGGCGATCGCGATCGGCATGGTGATGAACGACGCGAGCGTAGTCGCGGTGATGATGGCGGCCATGAGTTCAGAATCGCCGCCCATTTCGCGCGACAGCGTGTAACCCGCTGCCGCCGTCGGCGTTGAGCCGACGCCTGCCGCGATGGCGGCCGCCCAGCGGGCTTGCGCCGCATAAGGTGGCCGCGCTCCACATCACGATGGGCGCAATCGCGAGCTTCACGAAACAGGCGGTGGCGACTTGAAAGCGCGCGGCGCGCAGCGCTTTGAAGTCGAGGCCAGCGCCGACACAGACGAGCGCAATCGGCATCGCGGCGTGGGCCAGCATGTCCCAGCGCGTTGGTGACAGGGCCGAGTTCGTGCAGGCCCACCGCGCGCGCTGCGAGGCCCGCGAGGCAGCCCAGGATAAGCGGGTTGGCGATGATTTGATCCAGAAGCGCGCGCATGTTCGCTGCCCGCGCCGTCCCCCAGCGCGCCAGCACTGCGACGCACACGACATTGACGAAAAGCACCAGCGGCCCGAAGGCGAGGCCGATCAATTGCGGGGCCTGCTGGGCCGTAGAGCATGGGCGCCGCGCTGAGCAGCACAAAGCCGTTCCAGCGCACCGAGCCTTGAAAGACGCTGGTGTAAGCGGGGCCGTCGCCGCGGAAGATGAGACGCATCGCGAGTGCAAGCGCCACCATCACGACGAATCCGAGAAGCACGCCGATCACGAACGGCGCGGAATCGGGGCCGCTGAGATCGGCGTTGGCGCTCAGGATGAACAAGAACGCGGGATAGAGCACGAAATAGGCGAAGCGGTTCACCGCGCCGAAAGCTTCGGGCGTTGCGATGCGCGCGGCGCGGACGGCCCAGCCAAGCGTGATCAGCAGAAAGACGGGCGCAAGCTCGCCCACCACGCTGTTCATGCCTTGCGCTCCTGCAACGCATCGATGGCGCCTTGGAGCATGAAGCCGGCGGCGATTTTATCCACCACTTCGCCGCGCCGCTTCCGCGACGAATCCGCTTCGATCAAGGTGCGCGTGGCCGCGGCAGTGGTGAGGCGCTCGTCCCACATCAGGAGCGGCACGTCGCGGAGCCGAAGAAGATTGCGGCCGAAGGCGCGCGCCGATTGCGCCGAGGGTCCCGACGAGCCGTCCATATTGAGCGGCAGGCCGATCACGAAGCCGGCGCAAGAGCGCGCGTCGAACAGCTGAAAGAGTTGCGCGGCGTCGAGGCTGAACTTCACGCGGGCGATGGTGGCGATCGGCGAGGCGATCAGGCGGCCCGGATCGCAGACGGCCACACCGATTCTCTTTTCGCCGGGGTCGAGCCCAATCAGCGCGCCCTGCGGCGGCAGCGCGGCGGCGAAATCGGGAAGATCGAGGATCGGCAAGGCGCCTTTATGGACCGCCGGCGCCCCCGCCGGCAACGCCGATGGCCGGGGCGGTCCGTGGGGCTTGAACCGGTGCGGCGCCGCTGGTAGCGCAAGCCCCATGGCGATTGATGAGAAAACCGTCCGCAAAGTGGCCAAGCTGGCGCGCCTGGCGCTGCCTGAAGAGCGCGTCGCGCCGATGGCGGGCGAGCTCAATGCGATTCTGGCGTGGATCGAGCAGCTGAACGAGGTCGATGTCGAAGGCGTCGAGCCGATGACGAGCGCGGTCGAGGGCGCAAAGCTCCCGATGCGCGAGGATGTCGTGAATGACGGCGGCGATCCCGCGCGGGTGCTGGCGAATGCGCCGAAGTCTGAGGACGGGTTCTATGTCGTGCCGAAGGTGGTGGAATGAGTCTGACCGCCTCGGAAATATCATTCTTCATTATCTGCTCCCTTTTTTCGGCGGTAGCGGCGGTGCTCAGCATCGGCTTGATTGCCAGTTGGATGCGATCGAACATCTCGCCGCTGATCGTGATATTCTTGTCGGCATGTTTTTGGTTCACGTTCCTTCGTGTGGGCGAAGGGCTTCCGATCTTCGGTGATTCCGAAAATGTGCCGGGCTTTTTGGAATCGATAATCGTTATGGGCCACGTTCTGGCTTTTGCTTGGCGAAGCCTACGCGCGAAGTGGAAGGTGGCATGACAACCATCATTGCCGTCGAATCCCCCTTGCAGGACGAGGTGCGGGCGCTGGTGGCGCAGCTTAACGCCATGGCGCTTTCGCTGACGCCGGCGGAGTTCTGCCATCACATGACGGTCGAGCAGATGACTGACACGGCGACGACTTTGTTCGTGGCGCGTGTCGACGGCAAAGCGGTCGCCATGGGCGCGCTGCGGCGTGACGCGGACGGTATTGCCGAAGTGAAGCGCATGTTCACGGATCCCGCTTTTCGCGGGCGCGGGCTGGGCGGGGCGATCTTGGCGCGCATCGAAGAGCTGGCGCGCGCTGAGGGTTTTACGCGGCTCGTGCTGGAGACGGGCTCCAATTTCGATTGGGCGCGGCGGCTCTATGAGCGCGCGGGCTTTACGTCTTGCGAGGCGTTTCTCGACTACCCGGCCAGCGACTGGAACGCGTTTTACGACAAAGCGCTGATGCAATCTGCGGTGCACGCATGACCGATCTCACGTCCCTCACGCTCGCCGCGGCGCTCGAAGGCATGGAGGCGAAGGCGTTTTCGTCGGCCGAGCTGACCGATGCGTTTCTCGGCGCGATCGAGAAGGCCAATCCGCATCTCAACGCCTATGTCGTCGTGACGGCGGATAAAGCGAAAGCGGCGGCGAAAGCGTCCGATGCGAAACGCGCGGCCGGCAAAGCGGGGCCGCTTGAAGGCGCGCCGCTCGGCATCAAGGATTTGTTCTGCACCGAGGGCGTCCGCACCACGGCGTGCTCAGGCATTCTTGGCGAGTTCACGCCGACTTATGAATCCACCGTCAGCGGCAATCTTTTCAAAGATGGCGCGCTGATGCTCGGCAAACTCAACATGGATGAGTTCGCCATGGGCTCATCGAACGAGACGAGCCGCTTTGGTCCAGTCGTGTCGCCATGGCGGCGCGGCAATGACGATGCGGCGCTGACGCCGGGCGGATCGTCGGGCGGTTCGGCGGCGGCGGTGAGCGCCGATCTTTGCTTGGGCGCGACGGCGACAGACACGGGCGGTTCGATCCGTCAGCCTGCGGCGTTCACCGGCACCGTGGGCATCAAGCCGACTTATGGGCGTTGTTCGCGTTGGGGCATTGTGGCGTTCGCATCTTCGCTGGATCAGGCCGGGCCGATTGCGAAGAGCGTCGAGGACGCCGCGATTCTGCTGCAAAGCATGGCGGGGCACGATCCGAAGGATTCGACATCGCTGCCCGAGCCGCTGCCGGACTTCCGCGCCGCTTGCCAAAAGTCGCTGAAGGGCATGACGATCGGCGTGCCGGAAGAGTATCGCGTCGATGGCATGCCGGACGAGATCGAGAAACTCTGGGCGCAAGGAGTGGAATGGGCCAGGGACGCCGGCGCAAAGATCAAGTCCATCTCGCTCAAGCACACCAAATACGCGCTGCCCTGCTATTATATCGTGGCGCCGGCGGAGGCTTCGTCGAACCTCGCGCGCTATGACGGCATGCGCTACGGCGCGCGTGTCACGGGCAAGGACATCACCAGCACCTACGAGCAAACGCGTGCGTCGGGCTTCGGCCGCGAAGTGCAGCGCCGCATCTTGATCGGCACCTATGTGCTGAGCGCCGGTTATTACGACGCCTATTATCTGCGCGCTCAGAAGGTGCGCGCGCGCATCTCCGAGGATTTCCGCGAGGCGTTCCGCGATGTGGACGCGATCTTGACGCCGGCCACGCCGTCAGCGGCGTTCGGGCTCGGCGAGAAGAGCAGTGATCCTCTGGCGATGTATCTCAACGACATTTTCACCGTGACGGCGAATCTCACCGGGCTTCCGGCGCTCGCGCTGCCCGCGGCGGTCGATTCCAAGGGATTGCCGCTCGCTTTGCAGGTGATTGGGCGCGCGCTTGACGAAGAGAGCGTGTTCGCTGTCGGCGCTGCGTTGGAAAAGGCCGCGAACTTCAAAGCCAGGCCGGCGCGTTGGTGGTTATAGGGCAGTCGAGATGCATGAGCTTTTGGAACGTCTCGGCCGGCGCGACACGCGCATCATGGATATGTGCGGGCGCGCCAATCAGGCGTGGACGGATTTTTTCCAGGAGCTGAGCACGGCGGACGTAGGCACGCTGAGCGCGCGGCTTGGATTTTTTCAGCCGAAGCTGGAAGAGATTTTCGATTCCAAAACGCTCGGCCAAACCATGATGCCGTGGACCGCTTACGCCAATCTGTTCGATACGCAGAAAGGCTGGGCCGCGAATGAGCGGCGCGCGCTCGATCTCATCACCGCGTTTGCGCGCAGCAATTGCAGCACCGAGGTAAAGTCTGAAGCGCGCAGCGCGGCGATTTCATACGAACTCGATAAGCACCCCGAGTTTCCCAGGGGCGTGTGAGTCCGCGTTGCACGCGGGCGCCGGCGCCGATACCATCCTGGCAAGCGCGCGCTCGCACAGTGCGCTGCATGCGGGGGTTGTGTTGATGGGTGCTCTCAAAACTTTGTTGGCGGCTTCTGTGCTGTGCGTCGCGGTGACGGCGCCGGCGATGGCGTACGAAAATCTGAGCGGCGTCTGGCAGGGCGTGTATTGGGGCCCGAGCAATCAAGCCGTGGAGTTTCAGGCTACAATCACCGACGTTCCGGGCCCGGGTTTTACGGGTTCGATCGTTGAGCCCAACACGTTCGGCGATCCAGCGTCGCCCATGTTGCTCGCGACCTTGCAAGGCCGCGCCGCGGGCGAGTCCGTGAGTTTCACGAAAACCTATGATGGCACAGCCGGCCAATCGCACACAGTGCAATATACCGGCACGCTGCTCTCTGACCGTCACATTGTGGGGACTTGGAGCTTGGCGGGCGCGACGGGTCAATTCGAGCTCGCGCGCTAAAGTCTTTCGCGCGCGGAACGATAGCGCGGTGCGCACGCGCGGCGCGCGACTCGCGATACAATCGCGTCATGGCCAGAACCGCAGATAAGCCCCGCCGCCCGGAACGTCGCCCGCGCAAGGAGATCGACCGGAATTATTTCCTGGGCGACATCTTCATCAAGACGGGCGTCGCGGTGACAGTGGCGCTTTGCATGATCGCGCTCTATACGCCGTTTACGTTTCGGCAGGCTATCGATCAGGGCATGTATGATTATCTTGGCGTGATGAGTGTGTTTGGCGTGATCGCGGTCTCGGTGTTCTTGCTGGGCCGGCATTTGCGCCGCGAAGCCACGCACTGGGATTTCGACTAGGCGCTGCGCGCCGCTTGCTTACAGTCCAAAAGCCGCCAAATGTCGCCTTGACGCGCGCCTGTTGAAGGGCAACCTTTCGCGTGAAAAGGAGCCCCGTTTTGGACAAGGCTGAGATCGCGCGCCTCGAGGCGTATCTGCGCAAATTGCTGGGCGCTTCGGAACTTGCCGTGCGGGCGCGCGGCGGTGATGAAGCCGACGTGCTGGTGGGCGCCGAGAAAATCGCCGACATCACGAAGGACGAAGACGAAGGCGAACTGAGTTACTTCTTCAATATGGGCGTCGCGCGCCAAAAGGGCGCCGCCAAGAGCGCGCCGGTCGACGCGGCGGAGCGGTTGCGCTTGGAGAAAGTGCTGAAAGAGCGCTTTGGCGCGCCGCGCCTTAGCGTTCGCGCGCGCCCACGGAAAACCGATTCAGCGGAAGTCTATGTTGGCGATGAATTCATCGGCACGATCTCAGCCGATGAAGGCGATGTCGGCTATTATCTGACTGTGAGCATTCTCGACATCGACTTGGACGGCGGCATTTAAAGCGCGCCGTCATTCCGGGCGAGCGAAGCGAGACCCGGAACCCAGGGATCGTGGAGCTGTGCGTTTGCCCTGGATTCCGGATCGCACTCCGTGCGTCCGGAATGACTGAGAGATCAGAGAACGCCCAACATGCTGGCGACCAGCGGATGGCGGACGATATCCGTGTCGGTTAAGCGAACCACCGCGACGTTCTTCAACGCATCGAGTTTGTCGGCGACGCTCGTCAGCCCCGAAAGCTCCGGCAGCAAATCGGTTTGCGCGGGATCGCCTGTCACCACCATCGTCGAATTCCAACCGAGGCGCGTCAGCAGCATCTTGATCTGCCCGTAGGTGCAGTTCTGCGCCTCGTCGATCACCACGAAAGCGTTGTTGAGCGTGCGGCCGCGCATGAAGCCAACCGGCGCGATTTCGATCAAGCCTTCCGCCATCAGCGCTTTCAGACGCTTTGCCGAGAGCCGATCGGTGAGCGCGTCGTAGAGTGGGCGCAGATAGGGCGCGAGCTTGTCTTCCATCGCGCCCGGCAAAAAGCCCAGGCTCTCGCCCGCTTCCACCGCGGGCCGTGAGAGCACGATGCGTCCCACTTTTCCCGCTTCCAACGCTTCGACCGCCTTGGTGATCGCGAGATACGTTTTGCCCGTGCCGGCCGGGCCAAGCGCCAACACGAGCGAGTTCGCGTCGATGGCTTCCATCAGCTGGGTTTGGCCTTTGCTTTTGGGCTTTACGTTCTTGACGAAACGCTGGTCGCGCATGTCGTTGGCGGGTTGCCAGCCGCCGTCCAAGACCTGGAGCGTGCGCGGGGCGCGAGGTTGCTGCTCTTCGCGCTGGTAATCCTTCACATTGAGGACACCCGTTTGGCCTTGCGGTCTGCGCTTCACGCTGCGTTTTGCCATGACGATCTCCTTCTTGGACCGAGCGCACGAGAAAGCCGCTGGCGTGATGCCGGCGGCGAGCGGGTCGAAAAAGCTTGCTGGATCGGATTGGGGAGTCGCGTCAGCGGACGCTTTGGAGCGGCTTCATGAAGCCCAGGACTATGTGCGCTCGTCTTGCGCCGTAAGGCCACGCTCTCTCCCCCACAAGAGGCCGCCTGACGGCGCCTCGAAGACGGGACGGATCGGAAGTGTCGATCCGATGTTCCCATCACACAGGAAGCGAGTTAACGACGCGTTGAGGGCGTGTGCGTTCGCAAAAAATTCGCAGGAGAGATTGCATGGCGATCTATGCCTTGGCCGACGCCGATCTCGAAGTAGAGGACGAAAACGCCTACTGGGTCGCGCCGACCGCCACGCTTATCGGACGGATTGTGCTCAAGAAAAACGCTTCGGTGTGGTGGGGCGCGGTGCTGCGGGGCGATAACGAGCCGATTGTGATTGGCGAAAACTCCAATGTGCAAGATTGTTCAGTGCTGCACACCGATATGGGCGCGCCGCTCACGATTGGCGCGGATGTCACGATCGGCCATCAGGCCATGCTGCACGGTTGCACGATTGCGAATCGGGTGCTGATCGGAATCAAGGCGACGGTGCTGAACCATGCCAGTATCGGCGAAGACAGCTTGGTTGGCGCACATGCCTTGGTCACGGAGCGTAAGAGCTTCGAGGGCGGGCAGCTGATCACCGGCGCACCGGCGCGCGTGGCGCGTGCGCTGGAAGAGCCGCAGAGGCAGCTGATTCAGATGTCGGCTTTGCACTATGTGGAAAATTGGCAGCGGTATCGGCGCGACTTGAAGCCCAGCCGGTTCGGCTAGGTGCTTACTTCTTTTCCGCGCGCAGCGGTCCGTTCCAGACTTCGCGGATATGGACGTCGTTTTCCGGGCCGAGATTGAACCAGGCCAAGCGATCGCGCGTGGCGTCGATCACGACGAAACGGTCGCCGCGTTCGAGTGTTTGGGAAAGCGTGTTGCGGATGACGCCGGCGCCAAAGCGCGTGCGGATCAGCCAGAGGCCAGGCGCGAGGTCGGCGATCACGCCCATGCTTTCGAGCGCGGCCATGAAGGCGCCCCAGGCGCCCGAGAGAATTTCCGCGTGCACGAACACGTTGGCGGCTTCAGCGGCTTGGCCTTCATTGGCCGGCTGCTCGTTCGGCGCGGCGGCGCGAAGCGGGGCCATCAAAGCATCCACGCGGCGTGCTTCGATCCAGCCAGTCGACGGCGAATCCGAAATACGGGTGGCGGGGCGGACGCGGCCTTCTTCAACGAAGCGCGCCAATTGATCGAGCGTGTAGGGACCGTAGGCCTGGCCGCGCACCTGCACCCACCAAGTGGCGGGGGTGGCTGTATCCGCGGTGACGGCGGCGTCTTGCACGGTCTAACTCCAATTCGGCACACAGAAGCGCTCGCGCTCCCGGCGAATATGGGGGTTTGCAATCGCCGTGCCGGCGAGGGGAACGCCGCGCCGCTCATCATGAAGGCAGCGCGCGAAGGAGCATCGGGGCGCGCTCAACCGGGCCGCGGACCAGTGCCGCGTGGCTCAAAATCCACCGCAAAACCGCTCTCGGTCAGGCGCGCGACGCGGCCATAAACCCCGCCAACCCGCACCCAAGCGCCCAGAACCGGCGGTGGCTTGGCGGTTCTTATCGTCATGCCGGCGAGAGAAAAATCGAGCACTTCGCCGTCGATCACTTGGCCGGTCTCGGTTTCGAGCCGGGTATGGCGCGGCGCTTCGCGCGACGGAATCTCCGCCTCGTCCAAGCCCAGCACGGTCTTGTTGATCAGCCAGGTCAGCGCTTCGGCCATCTTTTCGCGCTTGTGGTTGCTGACGTCGAAGATGATCGCGAATTCGTATTCGCCGCACTGGCGGGCGACATGGCCGGCGATGCGCCCAAAACCCGCGAGATAAAGCACGACCGTCTGGCCAACCTCGAGGCCGATCGGGGTCGCGACCCGGGCATCGCCCGGGGAAAGGTCGGCGGTGCGGCAATCATGCTCGCGGCCGGCGGAGTCCAGCATGCGACCGTCAATCACCACCGGCGCGCGGCGAAAGCGCCGGCGCTCACGCGTGCCGACACGCGCCGAGCTCAGGCGCGCGGCGGCGCCGGCGAAGCTCGAACTGGGAGCGGAAACGGTCATACGACGATAAATGCGCGCTTTACCGTAAACGAAACCTTTCCAAGTCCGCCTTCCGTTGACCGCGCGTTAGGGTTGCCTTCCCAGCGCGCGGCGGCTCAATGAAGAAAAAGGGAGCGAAACGTGGCGCGAGCGCAAGACACCGACCGGTTCGATTATGTGATCGTCGGCGCCGGCAGCGCGGGCTGCGTGCTGGCCAACCGGCTGAGCGAAGATCCGGACGTGACGGTCGCGCTGCTGGAGGCCGGCGGCGAAAACACCAGCATGATCGTGCGGATGCCGGCTGGCGTCGGGCGGCTGATCCGCGCCAAGGGCCCGCAGAACTGGGGTTTCGAAACCGAGCCGCAGGAGGCGCTCGACGGGCGGCGGCTTTATCAGCCGCGTGGGCGCGGCTGGGGCGGGTCTTCGGCGATCAACGGCATGATCTATGTGCGCGGTCATGCGCGCGACTACGACCACTGGCGCCAGATGGGACTGACGGGCTGGGGTTATGCGGATGTCCTGCCCTATTTCAAACGGTCGCAGCACCATGAAGACGGCGCGGACGCCTGGAACGGCGCCGAGGGCCCGCTCTGGGTGTCGCGCGGACCGCCCGGCAATCCGCTTTATCGCGGCTTTATCCAAGCGGGCCGGCAAGCGGGCTATCCGGTCACCAAGGACTTTAACGGCCTGCAGCAAGAAGGCGTTGGGCCCTATCACTTGACGATCAAGAAGGGCGCGCGTTGGAGCGCGGCGGCCGCTTATCTCGCGCCGATCGTCGATGTGCGCCCCAACCTCACCGTGATTTCCAACGCCTCGGCGGGGCGCATTCTTTTCGAGGGTGGCGCGGCGACAGGCGTTGAATATTCCGCCGGTCCGCGCCGCGCGGCGAAGCGCGCTTATGCAACGCGCGAAGTCTTAGTGTGCGCGGGCGCGTTTCAATCGCCGCATTTGTTGATGCTCTCGGGCATTGGGCCTGCCGATCAGCTGACGAAGGCGGGCGTGCCGGTGCTGGTGGATGCGCCGGAAGTCGGGCGCAATCTGCAGGACCATCTCGATGTCAGCGTGATCTACGAATGCCCCAAGCCGGTGAGTGCTTACTCGATCACCAAGGGCCATCGCGAACTCATGATCGGCCTGGAATACATGACGCGCGGCACCGGCGCGGGCACATCAAACTATCTTCACGCCGGCGGATTCCTGAAAACGCGCGGCGAACTCGATCGCCCTGATATTCAGCTCCACTTTGTCGCCGCCGTGATGATTTCGCACGGGCAGGTGAGGCCCGATCGCGACGGTTTCACGATCCACGCATGCCAGCTGCGGCCCGAAAGCCGAGGCGAGGTGCGGCTGGCGTCCGCCGATCCGTTCGCCGCGCCGCTGATCGATCCGCGCTATCTCACGACTGAGAATGATCGCCGGACGATGCGCGATGCGGTGCGGGTGGTGCGCACGATTATTGGGCAAGACGCGCTGAAACTTTATCGCGGGCCGGAGATGCGGCCCGGGGAGACCGTGCGCACCGATGCCGAGATCGATGCCTGGATCCGCGCGACGGCGGAGACGATCTATCACCCGGTCGGCACGTGCCGGATGGGCGTTGATGAGAAATCGCCGGTCGACCCCGAACTTCGCGTGCGCGGTGTGAAAGGCCTTCGCGTGATCGATGCGTCCGTCATGCCCACCCTGATCGGGGGCAACACCAATGCGCCGACAATCATGATCGCCGAAAAAATCTCGGACCTAATCCGGGGACGCGCGCCCTTGCCTCAGCAAGATGCGCCGATTGCTGAAGACGCTCTGGCGGCGGCGGTATGATGCGCGCGCGATGGCTTCTGGTCGCTGCGCTGGCGGTGTTCACTCTGGCAGATTGCACGCCGAAACACGCGCGCGATTATTCGGGCTGGGGCGCTTATGGCGGCGGCAACGAGCAGATCAAATATTCGTCGCTGACCGAGATCACGCCAGAGAATGTCGCCAATCTCGATGTTGCGTGGACCTACGACACTGGCGCGGACGCCACGCGCGGTACCATGCATTCGACGCCGCTGCTGGCGGATGGTCGGCTCTTTCTTGCTGGTCCCGACGGTTCGATCCATGCGGTCAATCCCGCGACGGGCGAACGGCTATGGCGCTATAGCCCGCAAGCCGCGGCGGACGGCGACACCAACACCTATTTTCGCGGCGCGCCGCGGGGTCTCATGTATTGGCGCGGCGAATTGGAGTCGCGCGTTTACGGGATCAATGGCCGCTATGTGTTCGCGCTCGACGCGGAGACGGGCGCGCTCGTGCAAAGCTTCGGCGCGCAGGGTCAGATCGATTTGCGCCAAGACCTTGGCCGTGATCCCGATACCTCCGACGCCGAACTCGGCACGCCGGGCGTCATCTATAAGGACGTTATCATCCTCGGCAGCCGGATGGGCGAGGTGCTTCCAACCTCACCTGGCCATATCCGCGCCTACGATGCGCGCACCGGTGCGCTGCGTTGGACCTTTCACACCATCCCCCATCCCGGCGAAGCCGGTTACGAGACTTGGCCGGCGAATGCGTGGACTTATTCCGGCGGCGCCAATGCCTGGTCGGGTTTCTCGCTCGATGAAGCGCGCGGCGTGGTTTACGTGCCGACTGGATCGGCGGCGTCGGATTTTTATGGCGCGGATCGTATCGGCGATAATCTCTACGCCAATTCGCTGATCGCGCTGAACGCGGAAACGGGCGAGCGCATCTGGCACCAACAGCTCGTGCGCCACGATCTGTGGGACCGCGATCTTCCCGCGCCGCCGAGTCTCGTAACCATCACGCGCAATGGACGGCGCATCGATGCGCTCGCGCAGACCACCAAGTCTGGACACATCTGGCTTTTAGATCGCGACACGGGAGAGCCGCTGTTTCCGGTCGATGAAGTCCCGGCGGCGGCCTCCACTGTGCCGGGCGAAGTCGCGGCGCAAAGCCAGCGCGTGCCGCGTCTGCCGGTCCCGTTCGCGGAGCAGCATTTCACCGTCACCAACCGCACGCCCGCAGCGCACGCAGCGGTGAGCGCGCAAATACGCGGCATGGACGAGCTAGCGCCGTTTACGCCGCCAAGCCTTGCGGGGCGCGTTGTGTATCCAGGTTTCGATGGCGGCGGCGAATGGGGCGGCGGCGCGTTCGATCCGGAAACGGGGCTCTTTTATGTGAACGCGAACGAAGTGCCGTGGATGCTGCGCCTGATCGCAAACCCCGACCGGGCTTCGCTGACGAACGCGTCCGATCTCTTCGGTTCGTTCTGCGCGTCGTGCCATGGCGGCGATCGGCGCGGCTCCGGCGATTTTCCGTCGCTGATCGATGTCGGCCAACGGCGTTCGCAGCAAGATATTCGCGATCTCATCACCAATGGCGCGGGGCGTATGCCGGGTTTTGCGGCGGCGCTCGATGCCGAAGCCATCTCCGCGCTCGCGGCTTATGTCGGCGCCGGCCGCAATGGGCGGGTGAACGTCGATGCGGTCGCGGCGCAGCCGTTCGATACGCGCTATCGCAATGATGGCTGGCCGAAATTGCTTGATCCGGAGGGCTATCCGGGTTCGACGCCGCCCTGGGGCACGCTTACCGCGATCGATCTCAGCACCGGTCAGCATGTCTGGCGCATTCCGCTCGGCGAGTATCCCGCGCTGGCAGCGCAAGGCCAGAGCGATACCGGCAGCGAAAATTATGGCGGGCCGGTCGTGACGGCGGGCGGTCTGGTGTTCATCGGCGCGACGGTGGCCGACCACAAATTCCGCGCCTTCGACAAGCGCACCGGCGCGCTGCTGTGGGAGCACGAATTGCCGGCCTCGGCGATTGGTACGCCCGCGGTCTATGAAGCGGGCGGGCGGCAATTCATTGTCACCGCCGCGGGCGGCCCGCGCACAGCGGGCGAACCGCGCGGTTCGACTTACGTCGCCTTCGCACTGCCGGCGGGTAATTAATCGTTCACCACGACGAGACGCACGGCGGCCTTCGGCGCTTTCGCGGCGGGCGGGTGGAGCGAGCCGAGGCGAAGCCGTGTCACCGGTTTGCCGTTCAGGAAATTCTCGCCGCCCAGCGCTTGGAACATGCAGAGATAACGGTCGCCGAACATCGGTTCGACGCGCAGGGGCGTGAACAAGATCTCCGCGCCGAGCTGGCGCCCGCACGTGGTTTCCGCCGAAACGCGCGCGATGGCAGGTTCGTTCGCCGCCGAGCTTGAATCGATGAGCGCGTTCATCAATTTCAAGTCGGGCTCGAGCCAGAGCCGCGAGAAATCGTTTTCCTTAAGATCGCGGCCAAACACCTGCACCAGTTCGGCGCCCCAGGTGCGCACAGGCCAACGGCCGTCGCCGGTGCGTTCGATCACGAACAAGCGCTCCAGCACCTGATCGGCGCCGCCTTTTTTCGGCGGCTCGCTCGCGCCAGCCAGGGCGCGGCCATAAGCCAGCAATGCCCGCGTATCGGGATGAAAAGTCTCTTCGCCCATCATTTTATGCTGTTCCGGACCCGCGTGCCGAAGGCGGAGACGCAAGGCCCGCGCCCATCCGCGCGGCGCGAATTGCGTGCGGACGCGAGAGACTTTCTCGCGCCAAGGGAAGGTTGGCCGGCGATTTGCAGCGTCGCTGGGGAACTTTAGGAGACGCCGGCCGTGACCGTTCCAGCCCGATACATTCTCGCAGCGCTTTGCTTTGCCGTGGCCGCGCTTGGCCTTTTTCTGTTGCCGGCTGACGCCAGCGCCGATTGCGATCATTGCAATCGTCCGCCCACCGGCTGCCAGCAAAATTGCAACGCGCCGCCCCCGCCGCCGGCCTGCTGCCGCCCGACGACGATCATCGTGCCGCCGCCGCATGTGCCGCCGCCGAACATCGTTGTCGTTAATGCGGGCGCGCGCGCTTCAGCGCAGGCCAGCGCTACGGCGATCGCCGTCGCCAACGCCAATACCGGCGACACTTACATTCGCAGCAACATGGTCATGGAAGGCGGCGGCGGCGCGATTGGCGTGCAAAGCGCTGCCTTCGCGGTGACCGAGCAGAGCTTTGAAGCGGAAACGCGCTCAAGCGAACGTATGATGCTGATCCAAGCCATCTGCCTCGACGAACGCGGCACGCCGCACCCGGCCTCGCAAACCTTCGGCGACCGCGATGTCGGCGATGCTTATGCTGGTGAGATTTTCCGCTGCATGTCCGGCACGCATATGCGCGTCACGATGGAAGGCCGCAGCTTCGATTGCGTGGCGGGCGAGGCGCTCTGGTACGAGAACGGCCAAGCGCAGTGCAAAACGCAGATCGCACGCCGTCCCTGCAACGAACGCTCGCTGCTCCGCCGCTTCGGCCCGGGCGACAAGATGGTCCGCATTCGCGAAAACGAAAGCCGCCAAGTGCAGCGCGAAACCCAATTCAACGGCACCATGACCATGGATGGCGGCGTCGGCCAGAGCGTCTGGTGATCTGAACTCTCCTCCCCAAGCCCCTCAAGGCCGCCCCCCTCGGCCTGCCCCCGCGAAGCAATTCGCGGGGGTTTTTGCTTGGGCGCGGGCTGGCTGTTGCGCGTTTGGCGCGGCGCGCTTAAGTCCGGGGCATGACAGAACTCGACGTCCGCTCCGCCCGTCCCGACCAACTCGTTCCCGGCATGAAGGGGGAATGGGAGATGGTCATTGGTCTTGAAGTGCATGCGCAGGTCAGCTCGCAGGCGAAGCTGTTTTCAGGCGCCTCGGCGGCTTATGGCGGCGAGCCCAATGCGCATGTGAGCCTGGTGGACGCGGCGATGCCGGGCATGTTGCCGGTGATCAATCGCTTTTGCGTGGAGCAGGCGATTCGTACGGGGCTCGGGCTGAACGCCGAGATTCATCTGAAGAGCCGGTTCGACCGGAAGAATTATTTCTATCCTGATCTGCCACAGGGCTATCAGATCAGCCAATTCCAGATGCCGATCGTTGGCGAGGGCGAGATCGAGGTCGAGCCCGATGGCGAGGCCGCGATCATCGTGCGCATCGAGCGGCTGCACCTGGAGCAAGACGCGGGCAAGTCGATCCACGATCTTTCGCCAAGCGAAACCTATGTGGACCTGAACCGCTCCGGCGTTGCGCTGATGGAAATCGTGTCGCGCCCGGATATCCGTTCGGCGAAAGAGGCTGCGGCTTATTTCAACAAGCTGCGCGCGATTCTGCGCGCGCTCGGCACCTGCGACGGCAACATGGAGGAAGGCTCCATGCGCGCGGACGTGAATGTGTCGATGCGCAGACCCGGAACGGGCCTCGGCACGCGCTGCGAAATCAAGAATGTGAATTCGACGCGCTTTATGATGCAGGCGATCGAGTTTGAAGCGCGCCGGCAAATCGAAATTCTGGAAGCGGGCGGCAAGATCGATCAGGAGACGCGCCTGTTCGATGCGACGACCGGCGAAACCCGCACCATGCGCTCGAAGGAAGATGCGCACGATTATCGCTACTTCCCCGATCCCGACCTCTTGCCGTTGGTGCTTGATGAGGCGTGGGTGAACGAGATTCGCGTTTCGCTGCCCGAATTGCCGGACGCCAAGAAGAAGCGCTTCATCGAGAGCTACGGCCTTTCGGCTTATGACGCACGCGTGCTGTCGGGCGATACCGAAGCGGCCGCCTATTTCGAAACGGTCGCCAAGGGTCGCGACCCGAAACTTGCGGCCAATTGGGTGACGCAAGAATTGGCGGGCGCGCTCAACAAGCAAGGCTTGGCGCTCGCGCAATCGCCGATCTCCGCGAATGATCTCGGCGCGCTGGTCGATCTCATCAAGGACGGCACGATCAATGGCAAGATCGCCAAGGACGTGTTCGCGAAAATGCTCGAGACAGGCGATGCGCCGGGCGCGATCGTCGAGCGCGAGGGCTTACGTCAAGTCACCGACACTGGCGCGATTGAATCCGCGATCGATGCTTTGATCGCGGCCAATCCCGACAAGGTCGATGACGTGAAGAAGAACCCCAAGGCGTTCGGCTGGTGGGTTGGGCAAGCGATGAAAGCCACGGGCGGCAAAGCCAACCCGCAAGCCGTCAATCAGATTCTGAAAGCCAAGCTCAACGTCGACTGACCTTTACGCGGCTGCAACTTGCCGCGCGCGAGGAGCAGCCCGGCGCTTGGGTGCGGGCGCGCCAATCGCGTTTAAAGCTTCCTGCGCGGCGCGAATGCGTTGATGCACGACAGAATTTGCCGCGGGCGCCGGCGCGGGTTCATCGTGACGCGACACCCAGCCCAAGGTCATCAATTGGCGCGGCGCTTCGATGCTGGCGCGCACTTGTGCTTGATAACTGGCGGCATTCAGCGAAGCGATGCGATCGCCACCCGGAAAAAACGCGGATGTCATCACGCACATCCAGACAAACATCATCATAAGAAATACTCCGCCCAGCCCTGAGCTTGGCGCGGAGGATGGTTTGCGTTGGTTGACGAGGCGTAAATCATCTCGCGAATGCGAAGCCGCCCCGCAAGTGCGAGCTTGCGAGGCGGCCGAGGTTCAGAATGATGCGCGATTATTGGCTCGCGATGATGCCCAAAATCACGCCAGTCGCGATGCCGACGAGCAAGTAGTCGCCGCGGTCATCTTCGACATAATGGTAGCCGCGCGGCGGCTGACGAAAGCCGTGACGGCGATAATCGACCGAGCGATAGTTGTCGCGGTAGTAGGACGGGAGCCGATCGCCGCGGCGCCAGCTGTGATAGCCGGGCTCATACGCGCCGTAATAGGCTTGCGGCGGCGGGCCGTAATACCACTGGCCTCGATAGCTATAGCCATTGTGACGGCCGCGATCCCAGCGCGCGTGACGATCATTGTCGCGATAGCCTTGGCGATAGCCGCGGCGGTCGTCGCGGTTATCCCAGTCGCGGTTCGCCGCGGTCCCAGCCGCGTCCATCGCGGTCTCGGCCCCGATCGCCTCGATTGTCGTGGTCGCCGCGATCTCGGCCGCGATCGCCGTGATGGCCTCGGTCGCCGTGGCGCGGCGGATCAGCCGCGGCGTTGCTGGAAATTGCAAGCGGGCTTGCGAACATCAGCGCCGCAAGCGTGGCCGTAGCGATGCGTTTCATGGTCAAGGCTCCTTCTTCCTGACATCCTCCTTGAACGGCTCCGCTCAAGGAAAGTGTCCCTTCGCCCAAGAAACTGAGGTTTTGGGACTGAACCCGGACTGAATGAACGGGCCAGAATTCGCCTAGTGTGTGTCAAGGTTTGTCAGGGCGGCGGATTGCCAAATTTGGTCGCAACTCGTTCGAGTTCGTGATGGCTGGCGCCGCCTGCTTAGCGACCCCATCTCCCGCATGATCCCGGAGCGCCTCATGCAAAATCCCATCGAACTGTATTTTTGGACGACGCCCAACGGCTACAAGATATCGATTGCGCTGGAAGAGATGGGGCTGGCTTACGTCCTGAAGCCTGTGGACATCGGCAAAGGCGAGCAGTTCGGCGCCGCCTTCATGAAGATTAGCCCGAACAACAAGATGCCCGCCATTGTCGATCCTGACGGGCCGGGCGGTGCGCCGATCTCGGTGTTCGAGTCCGGAGCGATCCTGCAATATCTCGGGCGCAAGAGCGGGAAGCTTTATCCGTCCGACGAGCGCGCGCGCGCGGAGGTCGAGCAGTGGCTGTTCTGGCAGGTCGCGGGGCTCGGCCCGATGTCCGGGCAGGCGGGCCATTTCCGCAATTATGCGCCAAAGCTCGTTGATGCGGCGCAGTTGGACTACGGGCGCAACCGCTACATCAACGAGGTCAACCGGCTCTATGGCGTGATGGACCGCCGCCTCGCCGACCGTGATTATCTCGCCGGCGATTATTCCATCGCCGACATCGCGTCATGGCCCTGGCTGCGCGGCTATGTCAGTTATGACCAAAACCTTGACGAGTTTCCAAACCTCAAAGCCTGGTTCGAGCGGATTGGCGCGCGCTCTGCGGTAGAACGCGGCATCGCCATCGGCGCGCAATTGCGCAGCAAGCCGCTCGCCGAGCAGAGCAACGCGGAAATCCTCGAAAGCGCGCGCGTGCTGTTCGGGCAGACCGCACGCTCGGTCGCCGATGCGTGCGCGAAACAAGGCTGACCGCCCTTAACGTTATTTCAAATAAAGCAAGGCATTCCTGCACTCTGGCGGCGCGAGAAATGCACGTCAGTGGGGCGGGACGGACGACATCGATAGATGCGGCGTTCCCAAATGAACCAAGGGAGCGACCAGAATGGCGTTCACGGACGCGGAAATTGCCGAAGCACATGCCGCAGCGCGCAGCGCTGCGAACAGTGAAGATCTCTACAAGCTGGGCCTGATCTATGCGACCGGCCAAGGCGGGGCGACCGACCTTGTGCAAGCGCATATGTGGTTCAATCTGGCCGCTTCGCGCGGTTCAGAAGCGGCAAAAGAAAGCCGCCGCGAGCTTTCAGAGCATATGAGCACGGGCGAGATCGCCATGGCTCAGAAGCAAGCGCGCGAATGGCTGAGCACGGCGCGCCACTAATCGCGCTGGTCAATGCTGATGCGGCGGCCCTTCGCGGGGCCTGTTCGCTATTGCCGGTTTCCGCCGTTCACATCGTAGAACAGGCTGAAATTCACCGGCAGCGCATCGCGCACATATTGCTGCATGAAGAGCCCGACATGAGAGATGTGCGAGCGCGGCACATAGACGACGTCATAACGCGACAGCGGCGTCGCGCCGGGAAATCCAGCGCGCAGCGCATGACCGGATAAGTTTACTTCCCGTACATCACTTTCACCGCCCGGTGCGCGGCTGAGCACCAGAACTTCGCTCCGTCGCGCCGACGTGAGAAAGCCGCCCGCGAGCGTCACCGCCTGAAATGCATCGATGCCGGCGGGCATGTCATAGATGCCAGGCCGCGCCACTTCTCCCCCAACGAATACCTGCCGCGAAGCAAAGTCGCGCGCCGCGACATCAAGTTCCGGCATGCGCAGATGCGGCGCATAGGCCGATACCAACGCTTCGCGCAGTTCAGCGGCCGTCAAATCCGCGGCGCGCATCGGCGCGAGCAGCGGCATCGAAATGCGGCCATCGGGCGCGACCGTGACGGTGCGGTTTAATTCCGGCGCCGAAAACACCGTCACCTCGATTTCGTCGCCCGGATAGAAGCGGTAGGCGGGCGCGGCGTCCGAATAGCCCATTGGACTTGCCGGCGCGCTTACGACAACAGCCGGTTCCGGCGCAGTCGTCTGGCTGTGCGCGGTCGCCGCGCAGCCGGCAAAGCCCGCCGCGAACAATACGGCGACAATGGCGATCCCACTTCGGGCCATGCGTGCTCCAACTCTTTGTTAGCGAGTAGAGGTCCCGATCAGCCTCGTGCCAGCCGGACTGATTCGCATCGCTGCGGTGAGTTTGGCGATTGGGGTGGTGAATGATCGTTTACCAAATCACGCCGAGATGGCCGCGCGCAGGAGGCGCGGCTTGATGGCGAGAGGCGCAACAGTGGAAACGAAGCGCACGCGTGCGTTCGGCTGGGCCGATGCGCCGCGCTTGGGCTTTGTCGATCTGCTGGCGATGCTGTGGACCGAGCGCGCGACCGTGATCGGCGTTGGCCTCTCGCGGTCTGTGCGATCGGCGCCGTGCTCGTGCTGCTGGCGCCCAAGCACTACACCGCGCGGGCGGAACTTTTGGTGCGGCTGGGCCAGGAATATGTGTACCAGCCCAGTGGCGGCGGCGGCGCCGCGAGCGCTGACATTCAGGGCGTCGTGAACGCTGAGATGCGCATGATTGGCTCGGGCGCGGGTGGTGCGCCGGGTGGTCGAGCGGGTGGGCCTTGGCGAACTCTATCCCGAGATCGCGAAACGCGCCCGCGCGCCGAGCAAACCAAGCTCGATGCCGCCGAGCGCGCCTTTGCCGAACATCTGACGATCGAAACCGCGCCGCAGACCCCCGCGATCGCGCTTTCGTTCGAGCATGACGATCCCCAAGTCGCCGCGCTCGCGCTCAATGCGTTGGTCGACGCCTATCTTGCCCGCCGCCGCGAAGTCCTGGTGGGCGGCGAGTACAACGTGCTCTCCCAGCAGAGCGCCGACACCGACGCGCGCGTCACCGCCGCCAACACCGCGCTTGCCGCGTTTCTCGCGGAGAACCAGGTCGGCGATTTTGAAACTGAGCTCGCTGCCCTGGCGCAGCGCGTCACGGACACCGATACCCAATTGCTCGACGCCGCCGCGCGCCGTGGCGAAGCCGAAGCGCGCCGCGCGGCGCTCAACACACGCTATGCGCAAGAGCCGGCGGAGATCGAACTTTTCTCGGAATCCGATGCGCGCCGCCAGCTGGTCGCCGCACAGATGGAACGTGAACAGCTCTTGTCGCGCTATCAAGACGACGCGATGCCGGTGCGCGAACTGGACCGCCGCATCGCGCAACTGGAGCTTTTCCTCGCCGGTGGTGATCCGCCCAGCCTGACGCGGCGCGGGGCCGAACCCTGTGCATCAGGATCTCGCGGGACAATTGTTCGCGATGGAAGCCGAAGCGCGGGCGCAGCGCGGGCGTGAGGTTGCGTTGCGCACACAGCGCGAACAATTCCGCGCGCGCTTGCGGCAATTGCAGGATGGTAGAGCCCGAGTTTCGCCGCTTGCTGCGCGAGCGCACGATCCTCGAGCAAAGCGCGGGGCAATTTCGCGACGCGCGCCGAGGATGCGCGCGCGTTCAATCAGCTGACCGGCGGCGGCTCGGAAACCATCAGTCAGGTCGAGCGCGCGCAAGCCCCCACGCGCGGCAAGAGTTTGCGGATGCCGATCGCGGTGGTCACCATTCTGATCGCGGGGTCTGCTTGGGATCGCCGCCGGCCTGGTGCGCGGCTATATGCGCCAAGGCTTCCCAACGCCGTCGAGCGCCGCCCGCACCTTGGGCGCGCCGGTGCTTGGCGTGATGGAGCGCACTAAGACGAAGACCAAGCGCAAAGCCAAAGCGCGCAAGCAAACGCCGACCTTGCATCTCGTGAAGGAAGCGCCTTGAGCCAGCCGACCTTTTCCGCGGGACGGCGTTGTCAACGCGCTGCGCGCGCAGCTGCCGAAGAGCCCGGGCGGCGGACGTGCGCTGCTGGTGATCGCGGCGCGTCGCGGCGAGGGCGCAAGCACCGTAGCGCGCGCCCGTCGCTGGTGCGGCGGGACCGGGCACGGTGTATGCGATCGATCTCGACGTGCGGCGCAATGCGCTCGCGCGCGCTTATGCGCTGGACGGCCCTGCACTCGGGCCGCGCATCGATGGCGTCTCGGGGGCGCGGCGTTTCATCAAATCGTCACCCAGACCGGCGCGCCCTGCGCCGAAACCACACCGGCGTTTTCCTATCACCGCATTGGCCGCTCGCGGCTCTATGTCGGCGCGTTCGATTCGCAAGGCATGCCGCAAGGCGGGCGCGTTCTGATCTCGTCAGAGCCGGATTATTGGCGCGGCGCGCGCGCGGCGGGTCGACCGTTATGTTGATGCGCCCGCGTTTGGAGCGCAGCGCGATCGGCTTGCGGGTTGCGCGGCACATGGACGGTGTGTGCTCGTGGTTGGCGCCGATGCGGGCGCGGCGCCGGCGGCGATGGCGGCGCGCACTGAAATCCTCGCGGCGGGTGGTTCGCTGTTGGGCTTGGTTTACACAAATGCGAGCGGACCGGTGGTCGCGCTCGATCGCATGCTGGCTCAGGCCGGCTGACGCGCCGCGAGCGCCGCGCCGTAAAAGCGCTGCGGCCGAAACCACAACACTTTGCCCGCGCCGCGCGCCGCGCGATCCAGCAGGCGCACGCTTGTGTCGTTGCTAAATGCGCGAGCGCCAAGCGCGGCTGCGCCATAAACCACCGCTTGCGCCGCGCCGGTGCTCATATGGCGCGCCAGTGCAATTGGGTTGCGCTCCGCCCACGCCGTCTCGCATGGTCCTTGGCCGTAGGCGAAGGCGCGTTTGAATGCGTGCGCCAGGCGCGCGCGCTCGGCGCCGATATGTTCGGGTGACCCACGCGTCCGCCCGCCCAGGCGAAACGCGCGCCGTTTCTGCGCGCGGCGGCGAACAAGCGGTCATCCTCGCCGCCCGTTTCATCCGCCGCGCGAATCGAACGGCGTTGTGCTGCCGAAGAACGCGCGCGGCTGCAGAGAATTGCCGATGCCATAGCTTGCGTCCGTGACGCCGCTCTCCAATGCGCCGGTGCGCGAATAGAGGCTTTCGAGATAGAGCGTGATGTGCGCTCGCATCTGGCGCGCGCGCGCGGACGGGGCCAAACACGCAATCGGCGTGCGTTTCGCGCTGTACGCTCAGAAGCGCAGCAAGCCAGTGCGGCGGCGCTTCTTCGTCATCGTCGAGCCAGGCGACGTGTTCGCCTTGCGCCAGGGAAAAGCGCGGCATTGCGCGCACGCGCGACGCCGGGTTCGGCGATGTGGTCCCAGCGAAACGGAATGGGCGCATCTGCGGCGATGGCGTGGAAAGTCGTGAGCGCCGAGCCCTCGGGCGAATTATCGACGCCGATAAGTTCGGCGTCCCCGCTCTGGACCTGCGCGAACACGCTGCGCGCCGCGCGGAGAAAGCCCTCGGGGCGGCGAAACGTCGGGATAAGGACGCTGACGCGCGTCATCAGAATGCGCGGTCCAAGGCGGCGGAGACAGGCCATCACCACCACGCCGGCGACATGCGCGGCGCGGATGAAAGCGTCGAGATCGCGCGATGACGTGCCCCATGGGGATGGCGTCTCCGCCACATCGTGCGTGAACGCGATCATCCAGGCATTGCGCTTAGCCGGCGCGCAACAACGCGCGGTGCGCTGTCGCCAAGGCGCCTTCGCCAAACAACGGATAGGAGCGCAATTGCGCGAGATCGACCGTGCCGACATTGAGGCCGGGCAATACGCCGGCGCGCGGTGCGGTAGCGCGGCGGCAGGCTCTCCTTCAGTGCGATGGAGGTTTCGCCGTAGGGATAGGCAAGCGCCGAAAGCGGCGCTTCGTGGCCCATCGCCGTCAGCGCATCGCGGTTGCGTGCGAGATCGAGCAGCGCATCATAGGCGGAGAACACGTGCGCAATCGTGATGTGCGAAGGTGTGGCAGCCGATTTCGTGACCATCCCACGCAAGGCGCTTCAAATCTTCAGCGCTGAAGCCGGGGCCCGAGGGGCCGTCGCGATCCGCGAGCGCGGCGGAGGCTAATAGGTGCCGCGCGCGCCGTGGCTTTGCAGGATGCGCGCGCCTTCGATGCCGGCCGAACGCGGAAAGTCGTCGAAGCAGATCGACAGGATCGGCTGATCGAACACCAGAGCAGCTGGGCGCGACGCGCGCCATTGTGTGAGGCGGCGCTTCACTTTGGCCACCGCGCCGCGGGGCGGGCTATAGGCTTCGATCGTCATGGCAGATGTTCCGCATAGACCGAGGTGCGATAGAGTTTCAGCGCGGCGTGGCGCATCGGCATGGGCGCGGCGCCGATAGGATCGCGCGCGAGCCAGGAAAAGAAGCGCTGCAGCGACGCTTGGCCCGGCAGGCGCTTGATGATGCGCGCGGCGCGATGGCTGGCGAAGCGTTTGGCTTCGGGATGCTTGTCGAGCAGGCGCGCATAATTCGGCCCCGCTTCGCGGTATTTGCGCAGCAGTGTTTCGGTGTGTCGAGACCGGGCGTGCGTGGCGGGATTGTCGATATGGCGGATGGCGCCGAGGCGCGCGGCGCGGAGCGCCCAGTCCACATCCTCCCAGCCCATCCATTGAAGGTGTCGTCGAAGGGCGTGGCGGCGAGCACGTCGCGGCGCACGAGGAGATTGCTGGCGGCGGTGAACTGCGCAGCGTCGCGCGCGCGGGCGGCGGCTTTGCGGCAATCGGGAGCGGCGAAACAGGAAGTGGTGCAGAGCCGTTTCGCTCTCTCGTGGCGCTTGGCGGAGCGAGAGCCCGCCGAATGCGGCGGCGGGATGCTCGCGCGCGATGAGCGTGAGCCAGCGGTCGAGAAAATCTGGCGAATCCGGAAGCATGTCGGCGTCGAGGAAGAGCACAGACGCGTGCTAAAATCCCACCTGGATGGGGTTAGAGCATGCACGCGGTGGACAAATCGCGCACGGCTACGCCGGAAGCTGCCCGCGCACGCGCGCGCGGAGGATTGCGCATCGCCGCCAAAGCGCCACCGCCCAAAACGGATTTCGACCTCGTCGACCTCATGGGGGAGGCTGGTTGGCGCGACGCCGATCAGGCGCTCGCCGCCAGCCTGCGTGATTTCGCGGACGCTGAACGCGCCGCCGCGCTGCTGGCCGAGGGCAAGGATGCTGTTGAAGACGCACTTCTCATGCTGGGCCAGTCACTGGCGCAAGCGGCGCGCCCGGCGTGGGCTAAAACGGTTCGGTGTGGTCGGCGCCATCGAAGCCTATGGACCCCCGTCTACATGAACTGACCCGCCGGGGCGCCAAGGCGCCGGCGTTGGTGAAGCTTGTGGCCGAAGGCGTGTCGCGGGGCGATGGCGCGGGCGCGGAGATCCTGCTCCGCGCATTGGCTGCGCCCACACGGGCCAAGCGCGCGCCGTGACGACCATCGATTTCCCCGCAGCCGACGCGGGTGGACGCTCTGCGTCGATTTCGGCACCGCCTTTTCCAAGGCCGCCGCCGCGCCACGGCGCGCCTGGCGCCAGTTCGATCCCGCCATGGTGCGCCCGCTGACGCTCAATGGCGTCTCCGGCGACGGCAATCCGTTCCTGCTCGATAGCGCCGTTTTCATCGACGACGAGCGGATTTTGTTCGGCGCCGCGGCCGTGCGGCGGGCCGAAGAGTTGGAGCATAAGAAGCGCCAGGCGCTGCGTTCGTTCAAAACGCTGCTCAGCGCGCCTGATCTTGAACGCGCTCTTAAACACCAGCGCGACGCTCTCGATCGATCCTCATCGCGCGTTCCGCATGCGCGACCTCATCATTCTTTACCTCGCGTTTTTGTCTCGGGCCGTCGAGCGCGCCGTCGCCGCCGATCCCGTCCTGGCGCGCGCGGGCGGCCCGATCCATCGCCGCTACGCCTCGCCAGCTTGGCGCGAAGGCGAAAGCGCGATCCTCCATCACGTCGTGGTGCGGCTGTTCGGGGAAGCGGAAACAGTCCAGCGTCTCTTGGGCGATGCGCTTTTCTCGGAGGAAGGCATCGCCATCGCGGCAGCCTGGGACGCGCTTTCGTCCGCTTCCGCAACCCCCGGCTTCCGGCGAATGGCGGATGGGCATGATTTTCGAGGCGACCGCGGCGGCCGCCTATAGCTCGATCGGCCTTGACGCTGACGCCACTCATTTCATCGTCATCGACATGGGCGCCGGCACCACCGATGTCGCGGCGGTGGCGCGTGACGCTTCGGCGCTCACCGAGGTGCAGGGGCGCACGCGTGACGCTGTCGCGGGCCGGCGATTTCATCGACAAGATTTTGTTAAACCTCGTCATCGAGAGCTATGCGATCAAGACGCAGGCCGAGCGCGCCGAGCTCTGGCGCACCCTGATGCGCTCGATCCGAAACATTAAGGAAAGCTTGTTTGCGGAAAACGCGCCGCGATACGGCACGGGCAGCGCGCCATCGTGATCAATCTCCGCGATCTCGAGCGCGACAAGGATTTCAAGCAATTCTCTAAAAGCGTCACGCTCGCCTATGAGCACGGGCTCGATATCGTGATCGCGCGCGCGGTGAAGGACGGTCAGGCCCGGGTCCATGCGATCGCGGTTGGGGGCGGCGCGGCGGCGCCGTTCATCCAAGAGCTGATCGCGCGAAAGTATGCGCATGCCGGCAAGGTGAAGATTGTGCCTCGGCCCGCGACGCCGGAATGGGCGCATGCCCCGGCGTTCGGCGGCAATCTCGCGCCCATCTTTCCACAACTGGCGATTGCGATCGGCGGCGCGCTGGCGCCAGAGTCGATGCTCGCGCGGACGAGCGACGCGAGTGAGCCGCTCAGCCCGGCGGTCTAGCCGACGGGCTCCACGAATTTGTAGTGTGACGGCACCCCGGTTGACGCAGACGCCGCTCGCGGTCGGCGACTTTTGCCGGAGCGAACGCATCGTGGCGCGCAGCGCCGATATTGGCGTCGCGTCCCAAGCTGCGACCACGATCCGCATGTCAGCGGTCCGCGCTAGCATCGCGCCGTCCGAGATGGTGAGCGCGGGCGGGCAATCCATGATGATGAGATCATAGCGCTCGCGCAGAGTGGCGAAGAGCTCGGGCAGGCGCGGCTGGCTGAAAATATTGCGCCACGGACTCTTAAGCTTGGTTGCCGGAATGTAGTGGAGGCCGGTTTCCGGCTCCTCCAGCACCGCCTCGGTCCAAAGCGATGGATTCTCCGCGACTTCGAGCGCGCCGATATCGGGCTCGCATTCGAGGAGGCGGGTGAGGGAGCGGCGGCGCAGATCGCAATCGATGATGAGCACGCGCAAGCCCTGCTGCACGGCGCTCACGGCCGAGCAAAGCGCGGCTGTAGTCGCGCCTTCGTTTGGGATCGAGCCCACGAAAGCGACCAGCTTTTTCCGGTCGATCGTGCTTTGGAGATGCCGGTAAGCGGCGGCAAAGGCCGAGGCCGGCTGATAGATGATGGCGCCGAGGGGCGTGCGTTTATCCGGCGGCAACTCGCGCAGCGCTTGGCGCGAAAGCTCGGGCGTCGCGCCGACAATGGAATAGCCGCGATGGCGCATCGGCGTCATCGCGCCGATTGCATCGCGCGCCAGTTCGCGTGTCACCGCAATGCTGTAGGCGACCACAAAGCCGAACGCGGCAAACACCGCGATGGTGGCATCCGGCGCCGACATCAGGCGCACATAGCCAAAACCAACCGCCACGCCGAGGCAGGTAATGAATACGCCGATCGGAAGCTGGCGGCGCACCGCGCGTTTGAATTGGCCAAACCGAAGCGAGCCATCGGATGCGCCCGCGATAGCGCGGGCGCCTTTTGATCGGATTGGCGCCACTGTGAAGAGTTCAGACGCGGCCGCATTCTGGTTGTTCGTGAGAGGTCGCCCCAAGTTATCCTCGGTTCCCGCCGGCCCGCCGGCGTTTAGTGTGGACCGCCCCCGCGACCGCCCAACAGGCCTACTTAAGTTTGTCATCACATACGACGTGATTCGGCTGTGCGGGGGCCAATTTTTTCGCCGATTCTCGCGGGAAATCGCGCGTGGGCGTGATCACACGCGTCTGGCAAAAAGCATGCATTGCTCGCCCCCAAATAACGCAATCTTTTCCAACGGCTAAGCCGGATGAAAAGTTCCGGCTCGCGCGTTTTTCAATAAGCAATGCTTCCCACATGCTGTGTGGCGGCGCTAAGGTTCCATCATGCTGGTTGAACTACCCAGTCATAAAGGCGGCCAGAATGGCCGTGTGGTGATCGAGGACGCCGGCTCGCCGTTCGAGGCCGCGCTGCGGCGGGATCTGGCTTCTGGGCCCGTGTTCGCATTCGAACAAGCCGTCGGCGGCGCCGGCAAACGGGCGATCGATCTCGCGCTCGCCATTCTGACATTGCCGCTCTGGTGCGCCGCGGGGCTTGCGCTGGGGCTGCACGCAAAGTTGCGCCACGCGGCGCCGGTGCTGAGCCAAACGCGCTGCGTTGGATATAGCGGCCACTCGTTCAACTGCTATCGGCTGCGCGTTGCGCCGCCGTCCGCGCAAGTGGTGCGGCTGCACGCTTCGGAAGAAGTGATCGCCCCGCCCGGGTCCGCGCGCTTCACATGGCGCGATCTCGCCGAGTGTCTGCCGCAGATGATCAATGTGCTTCGCGGCGAGATGAGCATCGTCGGCCCCTTGCCGCTGTCGCGCGATGAGGTCGAAGAGCTGAAGGGCGCGATGAAGCATTATCTGAGCGCTCGCCCTGGCATCTTCGGCATTGGCGATCTCGGGCCAGCGCCCGATAGCACGCAGTATAAAGTCTATGCGATGAGCTGGTCGCTGGAAGGCGATGTGCAGATCGTGCGCGACATGGTGAACGCGATCAGCGCGCGCGCGTCCTGAGCGATCAATCCTCGCGCCTCAATTGAATACGAGTGCATGAGCCGCCGCGCGCGGCGATGGTCGTCTCCAAATGTTTTGGAGGTCGGCGTGAGCGCGCGCACACGTTCTCATCGATCGAAGTGGCGGAGACGCATCGTGGTCAGCGCATTGGCGCTCGGCGGCATCATGCTGGCGGGGGCGTTCCTTGGATCGACCATGCTGCAGAGCGCGCCGGCTGTCGCCGCCGCGGCGAAGACGGGCGCGGAAGCGCGGAGCTTCTTGCCTGAAACGCCGTACACCTTGCGCGAAAGCTTCAGCGACGAGTTCGATGCGCTGAGCCTCTGGGATGGCCAGACCGGCACATGGGCGACGCAATTTTACTATGATGGCATCGCCAACCGCACGCTCACCAGCAATGGCGAGTTGCAGATGTATGTCGACCCTGGCTTTGCCGGCACGGGCTCGCAGCCGCTCGGTCTCAACCCTTTCGAGTTGCATGACGGCGTGCTCGACATCGTCGCGACGCGCGTGCCTGACCAGATTTCGCGCCAGATGTGGGATTATCGCTATGCGTCGGGTCTCCTCACGACGCGGCGCACCTTCACGCAGACCTATGGCTATTTCGAAACGCGCGCCAAGTTGCCCGAAGGCATGGGGCTTTGGCCGGCGTTTTGGCTGCTGCCGGAAGACGGCTCATGGCCGCCGGAAATCGACGTGATGGAGCAATTGGGCCGCGAGCCCTCGGTTGCTTATGTCGGCGTGCACTCGGACGTTTACGCAGATCACACCTTGCGCGTCGAGTTGGGTGAGACGACCGAAAACTTCCACACCTATGGCGTGCTGTGGGATCCCGAGCACGTCACATGGTTCATCGATGGGCGCCAAGTGCGGCAGATCGCAACGCCGAGCGATATGCACAAGCCGATGTACATGCTGGTCAATCTGGCAATCGGCGGCGGTTGGGCGTGGGAGCCCAACGAACTCACACGCTTTCCTGCTCGGATGTCAGTGGATTATGTGCGCGCTTATGCGCTGGACCCGCGCTGAGCGCGAGCTGCGTCCAGAAGCCCGCTGACCACGCAATGTGCGTGAGTATTGCTGGCGCGCCGGCCAAGCGCGCGCAGGATTGGCCGAGCGTCGCGCCATATGCCAGGCAAAGCGTAAGATAAGCCGCGAACGGCGCTGCGATCCACGGCGCGAATGGCGCGAGCAGGGCGGCCGCCGCCATCGGCGCGATGACGATCGGCACGAGCTGGCGGGGCTTGAGCGGCGCGCGATGCTTCAGCATCGTCTTGGCGCGGCCGCGGCCAAACATGAAATATTGCCGCATCAAGGCGCGCGCCGTGCGGCGCGGGAAATAGTCGATCAGGATATCGGCGGCGAGCAGGATTTTGCCGCCATTGGCGCGGATGCGTGTGTCGAGTTCGGCGTCCTCGTTGTGCGTGAAGCTCTCGTCATAGCCATCGACGGCGAGAAACGCGCGCGTGCTGAAGAGCGCATGGTGGCCGTGATCGACCCATTTGCGCTCCCCGCCCTTGCGGTGCGATGAGCCGCCATTGCCCAGCACGCTGTTTTGCGCCGCCGCCGCCGCTGATTGAAAGCAAGCGCCGTTCTGCGCGCAAGCGCGCATCGCGACAGTGACGGAATCGGCCTTGGTTTCCGCATGCGCCGCGATGAGGCTTGCAATGAAGCCTTCGGGGTAGTGCGCGTGCGCATCGACGCGGATGAACACGTCGCTCTCCGCAGCATGCAGTTTCACCGCCATGTTCACGGCGGCGCTCTGGATGCGCTTGGGATTATGCAGCAGCGCGACGCGTGGCTCAGTCTCGGCGAAGGCGCGCACGATCTCGGCGCTGCGGTCAGTGCTGCCGCCGTCCACGACGACGATGCGCGCCTTGTGCTCGGCGGTTTCGGCGGCGAGCGTCGCGAGCAGGCCGGGCAGATGTGCTTCTTCGTTGAGGCAGGGGATGACGATGAGCAGGCTCATGGCGCGGCGCCCACGAGGCGCGCGGTCAAAGCGCGGCAATTGTCGAGCGTGAATGCGACACAGGCGGCATCCAGTTGCGCGGCGCCTTGGCGGAGCGGCGCATAGCTCTCACTATTGAGGCTCTCGAGAAATGCATTGAGCGACGGCGCGAGCGGAGCGGGCAAGACGACACCAACGCCGCTGCGCTCCAGCCAACGCGCCGTCTCAACGCCCGCGACCGCGATCGGCACGGCGCCGAAATAGAGCCCCTCATAAAGCCGGTTCGGCAGCAGCCAATCGGAATTGCCGCCCGCTTCGTAATAATCGATCGCCCACACGAAATGCGCTTCGGCATAAATCGCCGGCAATTGCTCGGGGCGAAACACGCCGCGAAAGCGCATCGCGGGTGTCGCGGCGACGCGTTCGTGGAAATCCGGAATCTGATCGAGCGCCGGCGCGCCCCAAAGCTCGATCTCGACCAGCGAAGGATGCGTCTCCGCGAGACGCTGCAGGATGTCGAAGCTCTGCTTGCAACGCAGAACACCGCACCAAGCGATTTTCCAGGGCGGGCCAGCCATCGGCGCACCGCGTTGGGCCGCGACGCCGCCAAGCGCGAGCACTTTGTTCTCCAGCACCAAGGTTTCGCCCTTGAAGTGTTGCATGGCGCGAAAATAGTTTGCGTCGAACGCGGGCGAACTCGTCACCACCAGCGAAACGCGCTTCAGGCACGCGCGCTCGATGGCGCGGATGAGCTTGCCCGCTGGGCCGGGCTTCAGCAGCATGCGGTGAATGTCGAGGCATTCATAAATCACGCGCGCGCGCAGCCGCAGCACGCTTGCCAGCACGCACACGATCACCAGCATTTCGAGATTGCGCGCCAGCAGCGCATCCGCGTTGCGCCACACCGCGCGCAGCCGCCACGCACGCGGGATCGCGAGCAGCACCGAGAGCACTCGCGACGCAAGTCGGCCATTGTGCGTTTGCCCCAGCACATGCGGCTTGGGCGCGGCGGGATCGGCGTTCGCGAAGCGCTTGCGCTCAAAGCCCAATAGCGCGACCTCATCGCCGCCGGCCACAAGCATCTTCACGCGCTTCTGAACCGCGGGGTCCGCGAGCTCGTGGGCGAAATAGGCGATGCTCATCGGTTCGGCGTCAGGAGACGCTGTAATAGGATTTCGACTGATAGAAGTAGAGCGAGTCCGCGTAGGACTGCCAATGCGGCAGCACGCAATTCAGCGCGACGCCAAGCACCTTGCCGCCCGCGCCTTCCACTTGCCCGATTGCCGAGCGCACCGCGCCGATGGCCGAGCGCCCAGCGCGCGCCACGACGACGACCGTGTCGGCGTGCTTCACCAGGATGCGCGTCTCGGCGACAGCGAGGATCGGCGCGCAATCGAGGATCACGAGATCATAATTGGCGCGGAGATCGGCGACGAGGCGCGCCATGGCGTCGGTGCCGAACACGTCGCGCGGCGTAAAGCCCGATGTCGCGACCGGCAGCACATCCGCATCTGAATTGGGATCGCGCACGATGGCCGAGCGCCAGGGCGCTTCGCCGGCCAACACTTGCAAGATGCCCACTTCGCTCTGGATGTCGACGACATCGTTGATCGATTGTTTGCGCAAATCGCAATCGACGATGACGACTTTCTGGCCAGACATCGCGGCGACGCGGCCAAGGCAAACCGAGATCGTCGTCTTGCCTTCGTCCGGCAGCGCCGAGGTGATCGCCACAACACGCACCGAGAAATCGAGCTTGGAATAGACGATCACGGTCCGCAGCACGCGCAGTGCTTCGGTGAACGCCGACATCGGGCGGCCTACCAGATAGCCCGCTGGATGGCGCTCCGCCGGTGGCATCAAGCGCATCATGCTCTTGCGGATAGTCGGGATCGACGCGATCGCCGGATAGCCGACCTTCGATTCCAGTTCGTCGGAATTCTTCACCGATTGATCGAGGATTTCGTTGATCACGCCGGCGGCGAGGCCAAGGAAGAGGCCGAGCGCGATCGCGAGTGCGAGCGAAATCTTCAAATTGGGCGAAGACGGCGCGGCGGGCGCGCGCGCATAGGCCATGAGGCGCGCGTCCGACGTGTTGAGCTGATCTTGGTCCGCGATCTCCTGATAGCGCTGCAGGTAGCTCTCATAGACTTCGCGGCTGGCGGTTGCCTCGCGCTCAAGTTCGCGCAGACGCACGCTCGCGCCGCTATTGGCGCTAAGCTCGCCGGTGATCGAGTTGAGCGATTGCTGCAAGGTGGCGAGCCGCGCGCGCGCGACGCTGACTTCGTTGCCGAGATTGGTCGAGATGCGAACGATTTCCGATTGGATTTGACGCTCGATGTCTTCGCGTTCGGAACGGATCGATTGCACGGCAGGGTGCGTCGGCAGATAGCGGCTTTCAAGATCGGACTGGCGGCGCGCGATATCGGCTTCGCGCTCGCGAAGGCCGCGGATCACTTCGGAGTTCAGCGCATTGCCGATGGTTTCCAGCGACGAGCCGGCGGCTTGCAATTGCTGCAGCTGTTCGAAGCGCGCTTGCTTCTCGGCGAGATCGGCCTGGGCTTGCAGCACGGAGCTTTGCACGTTTGTGATCTGGTGCTCGACCAGCGACGTGCCGGCGGCGGCCATCAGGCCAGATTGCACGCGGAAGGTTTCAGCGGCGGATTCCTTGCGCTGCACATCTTCGCGCAGCTCCACCAGCCGGCGCGAGAGCCAGCCATTGGCGCGCTGGGCGGTATCGACGCGCACTTCGACTTGCGAGGCGACATAGACGTCGGCGTAGGTGTTGGCGATCAGCTGCGCGCGCTCGGGCGTCGGCGCGTTCGCGGTGATCTCGATGACATAGGTCAGGCCCCGGCGGCGCGCATTGACGCTGCTGGCGAGTTCTTGGGCGAGTTCGTCATGCTCTTCCGGCGTCATGGTCGTCGCGCCGCCGCCGCTGGCGGGCGTGGTTTGCATCATGGCAAGCGCATCGGCCAGTTTTCCCATCAGCGCGGACGAGCGCAGCAATTCGATTTCAGAATCCAGCGCCGCGGAATCGCGTGGCAATTGGCCGAGCACGTCTTCGCCGCTGGGCAGGCGTTCCTGCCGAGGATTGATCATGACGAGCGCGGTGGCTTCAAAGGTCGGCGTCCGCGTCATGAAGAAGGTGAGCGCGCACACGCCGGTCGCCACGCCAACCAGCAGCATGAGCCAGAAACGGCGGCGCAGCATCTGAAGCGCGGCGGTGACGCCGAAAATGTCGGCGAGCCCGAGCGGCGTGGAGCCTTTCGGGGACGACGACGGATCTTCTGGGCTCATCAAATTCATAGCGTCACATAGCCTGCGGCAGGCGCCGCTCTGATCAAAAGTTTAACACGTGGCCGCGACGCACGTCGTGACAGCTCGCCAAAGTGCATGTCCGGCGCCGTCAACTTCCCTTGCGATGCGGTGCTGCTCTGCATGATGCGTCAGAACAGGCGTTCGCCGAGGCGGATGGTGTCGCCCGGCATCACGCGCGTTGAGGTGTCGAGCGGGTAAGCGCGTTCCTGCTCTTCGTTCGCGTGCCTGATGTAAACGCGTCCGCGATTCGCGCGGTACGTGAAGCCTCCCGCTGTCGCGACGGCGTTCTGCACGGTGAGATTGGCCGAGTAGGGATAGGTGCCAGGACGCTGCACTTCGCCCAGAATGAAGAACGGGCGATAGTTCGCGACTTCAACGCTGACATTCGGCGCGCGCACATAAACTTCGAGCGCGGCGCGCAAGCGGTCCGTGAATTCCGCGACCGTCGCGCCCGCGGTTTCGATTTCGCCGACCAGCGGATAAGCGATCGTGCCTTGCGAGCCCACCACGAACTGGCCTGTAAGGTCCGCTTCGCCGAACACGGTGACGCGCAATTGGTCGCCCGGGCCCAAGCGGTATTCGGTATCGAGCGACGACGCGGCTGGCGTGGCCGTGGCGGTCGCGCAGCCGGCCAGGATCGTCGCCGCGCCGATCAGCGCGGTCAAAATGATCCGGCGCGTGTGCCAAAACGGGGATGACATGGATCGCAATCTCCGAAGCAGAAGCGCGAACGTGACTTGGAATAGTCCGCGCATCACGAAATGTCTTATGGCGCCGCAAGTCTCGCGCCGCGCGCATGAACGCCGACGAGGCGAATGTTAACGACGTTGCGACGGCTGTAGATTGCGCCACGATCCCGATGTCCATGCAGGCTTAGGCGCGGCGCGCTTCACCGGGCTCCAAAACGCATAAACCGCGCACGCATAAAGCAGCATGGTGCGCGGCAGGAGCGGCGCAAGAATAAGCTCGGTCATGGCGAGCATGGCGAGGATGATGAAGTTCACGAAGAAGTACGAGGTCGCGACCGTCGGCGTCAGGATGAATTGCCGCGCCGACATCACGCCGATCACGATGAGCGTGACCACGAACGCGGCCATGCCGATATAGCCGGTATCGACGCCGATCTGCAGGAAGGTGTTGTGGAAGTGAAACTGGCGCCCGTCGGTTTGTTCGGCCCAGCGCAGCAGCCCGACCGCATCGACCGAGCCGCCGAGCCAGAACGCTTGGTAGCCATAGCCGAACACCGGGCGGCGTTCGATCAGGGCTTCGGCGTGCGCCCAGAGATAGGTGCGGCCCGTGAGCGTCGGGTCTTTGTCGAGCACGTCGATCATGAAGCGGTTGATCCACTCCAAAATGTCCGTCCAGATAAACGCGATCGGCGAAAGAAAAAGCAGCACGCCGAGAATTGTGGCGACACGTCCCGCGGGCTTCAGGCGTTGCGCGAACGCCGCCGCCGCGAGCGCGGGCGCGGCGACGCCGGCGATCAGCACGGCGGTCGCGGAGGCGGCGCCCGCGATAATGTAGAGCGCGATGGGATAGGCGGGGATTGTCGCCAGGCGCAGCAAGCGCGATTGCTTGGGATCGAGCATGGTGCCGGCGGCCGCCAACATGAGCGCAAAGCCCGCCAGCGCCATCTGGTTCTTCGAGCCCGTAAAGCCGACAAGCACCATGCCGTGCGCCGCAAACCCCTGCCTCTGGCTGATGATCGAGAGCACGCAGAACACGAACATGCTGAGAAACGACATCGCGAGGAAGCGCGATGGCGGCAGCAAAGTCGCGAGAATAACGCCGATATAAGCTGTAAAAAGCAGCTGAAAACCGTAGCGCGCGGATACGGCGGGCAGATCGGACCAGGTGAACGACACGAACGCCAGGATCGGCGTCAGCATCAAAGGCCACCACTTCAGCAGCGCTTTCAGGCATTCGCCGGGCCGCGATGCGATCAGCAGCGCGAACAGACCCATCTGCGCGACGACCAGCAGCGGTCCGACTTCCGGCACTTGCGCCGTCATGAACATGACGAAGAAGAAGGCGCAGATTTCCGGAATGGTCTGCGTCTGCAGCTTGCGCAGCATCATGCTGCGCGGATCGAGGGCGATGGAGCTCATGGGCGCGTCTGCGGCAGCATGGCGGGCGCATTGGAATGCGATGGCGCGCGGGTGAGGAGCGCGCGGCCGCGCAGCCAAGCTTGCTCCAGGAGACGGGCCGTCAGGAAGCAGGCCGCGCTGAGCGTGTGAAATGTCGCGAGCGCCGCGCGGATATCGCGCGCTTTCACCGCGCTGATCAGGCGGCGCCATTGCAGGCGGTTGTCGACGCTGGTCCAGTGCCGCGCGAGCGCGCGCTTCTGTTGGGCGCCAAGCCCCGGGATACTCGCAAGCTCCGCATCGCAATCGCGCAAATGCAGCAGATCGGTTTCGCTATGCTTCTTGCTGAGAGAGCCTTCGCGCTCGACCGAGACATAGCCCGCCGGCGGCGTGAGCAGCAGGCGCGCGCCGTGCGCCAGCGCGCGGGCGTAAAGCTCATAGTCTTCGCCGAGCCGCATCGGGTCGCGATACTGGATGGCGTGCGCTTCAAGAAAGCTCCGGCGCATCAGCGGTTTGATGAAGCCAAGATCGAGCGGCCCGTCGCTCTGGCCAAGATTGCCCAGCACGAATTCGGTAAAGCCGATCTGCCGCGATGCGCCGCGCCAAGCGGCCGCAGCGCGTTCCGGCGCCGCGCCATCGGCTACGCGCAGCAGAGCGTCCGCGATGAAGTCGCCTTCGCCCGCATGCGCCAAAACTTTTTCGATGCGGCCTTCGAGCAGGTAATCGTCAGCGTCGAGAATACCGATCCAAGGCGAACGCGTGGCCGCGAGGCCGACATTGCGCGCCGCCGCTGGGCCGGCGTTTTTCGCTTGCACGCGCACGATGACGCGGGGATCGCGCGCCGCGCAGGCGCGCGCGACGTCGGCCGTGCGGTCGCTCGACGCATCGTCGATCACGCACACTTCGGCGACCTCAGGCTGCGCTAGCGCCGAAAGGATAGCGCGCTCGATTGTCGCCTCCGCATTGTAGGCGGCGATCAAAAGCGCTGTTGCCGTCTCCGCCTGCATCCGGTGTGGCCGTTCCGTTCAAGTCTTAACGCGCATTAACCAATGCGGCGCCGAGTGTTTAATCCAAGGACACGCATGCAAGGATCGGGCGGCTCACGCCTTGGCCAATTCCTGCGTGGGATCGAGCGCTTGGGGCGCACGCGTCGGCGCCGCGGGGCGAAGCCCGAACAGCACGCGAAGCCAGGGCGTGTGGCGCACGACAACATGGTAAATGAAAAGTGGAATGAGGCTCGCGCTGGCGAACAGCACGGCGAGTTCGGTCGCGAGCGGCCAGTGGTGAAACACGATTTGGTCCGCGACGATGACCAGAACGGTCTGGTGCATCAGATAGACGGGCAGAATCGCATCGGTCGCGTAGGTGAGGGCGGCGCTTGGGCGGTTGAGCGCCCATTCGCCAAACGCCGCCACCGCGAACAACATCGCGCCGCCATAAAGGCCCCGCGTCGCCAGCATTTCGGCGGGCGGCAGCACGCCGAGATGCGGCGGCGTCACGCCTTGCAGATAAAGGCTCAGCGTTAGCAGCGCCAACGCCAAGGGCCAAAGCACCCAGCGCGAATCGACCAGATTCGACCGAAAAACGCAGCTTTTCGCGACGAACGTGCCGAACAGAAAGATCGGCGCGAACTTCAGATGCGCCGTAATGTCCGTAAAGATGATGCCCGACACCGGATGTGCGGGCGCGACAAAAATCTCTATGACCGCGAACCACGCCATCACCGCCGCAATGATGAGGCCGACCGGCGTGCGCTCAAGCACGCGCTGCACTTGCAGATAGTGGCGTGAGGCGAAGCGCCAAAACGCCACCGCGCCGACGGAATAGGCGAAGAGGTAAGGCAAGAACCAGGCATGCGCGAAGTCGGGCAGCCAAATGCCGTGATAGGACACTGCAAACGGCGCGTGAAAAACCAAGTAATTAAGGTAATTCCCCGCGTCCGCCGCATGCGCATCCAGCCGCACGAAGCGCTGCATCGGCGCCAGCACGATGATCGCGAACACGAAGGCGGTCAGCAGTTTCAGCGCGCGGTCGCGCACGAAGCCGCCGGACGATTGTTTTTCGAACATGAAGCGCGCCGCGATGCCGCCGATGAAGAACACCAAAGCCATGCGCCAGGGCGTCAGCGCGCCAATGATGAAATCGGCCCAGACGCCCGCATGCTCGCTCTTCACGCGCCACCAGTCGCCGGTGTCGAACACCAAGAGCACGTGATAGACGATCAAAAGCAGCAGCGCGCCAACGCGGAGGTGATCCACGTCCGCGCGGCGCTCCGCCAAGCTCTTGTGCGTCGTCTCGATCATGTCGGCAGACTACCCCGCCAGCCCCGCGCCGTATTGCCCGAACACGCGAGCGGCTTGCAACGCAACACACTTGCGCGGCGAATATGAAATTTAACCAACACGCGGCGACGACGCGGGCGCCTGCTGTGAAGCGAAAATCCACAGTGGCGCATATCGCGAAACGCGAATCGTAAATACGCGCAGGGCGCGAAAGCGCGGCCTAAAGCTTGCTGCCGCATGAGTTGCGTTGACGCGCCGAGGCGGCGCGCCAAGGGTGCGGCAAATGTCTCATGCAAGCGCGATGGCGCGCGAACGGTTCACGGTGCTCGACGGCATGCGCGGCGTCGCGGCGCTCGTCGTGATCACCGATCACGTGCAGTCGGCGACTTTGATGGCGCTGCTGCCGGGCCGCTATCTCGCGGTCGATTTCTTCTTTGCGCTCAGCGGTTTTGTGTTGGCGCATGTGTACGGCGAGCGCCTCGCGAGCGGCATGCCGCTGCGCGATTTCATGCGTGTGCGCCTTATCCGGCTCTATCCGCTCTATCTTTTCGCCACGTTGGCGGGTGCGCTCCTTTTATTCGCCTCTCTGGCGAAGGGCTGGGTCGATGCATCCGCCACGCAGGTGGCCGGGACGCTGCTTTTTGGCCTCGCACTGCTGCCGACGCCGCCCAGCCTCGCCGTGTTCGGCGCGCCGTTTGCGCTCAACGGCCCAGCCTGGTCGCTGTTTTTTGAGCTGCTGGTCAACATTTTCTACGCGCTAACCGCGCCGCGCCTGACATGGCGTGTGCTTACAGGCTTGCTTGTGGTGAGCGGCGCTCTGCTGGCCGCGGCCGCGTTTTGGTTTGGCCGGCTCGACGTCGGCTTTCTGTGGTCCAATCTGGCCGGCGGCTTTCCACGCGTGGCGTTCGCGTTTTTCGCGGGGATCGTGGTGTACCGGCTGCGCGGCGCATGGCGCGCGCCGGCATTGCCGGCCTGGGCCTGTGTGCTCGCCATGCTGGCGATCTTCATGGTCCCTGCGGCCGGCTCGTTGCGGCCTGCTTTCGATTTGCTGGCCGCGATGGTGCTATTCCCGCTGCTGATCGCCTTCGCCGCGAACGCCCGCTCCGCCGGCCGCATGCTTTCGATCTATGCCGGCATGGGGCTCATTTCTTACGGCATTTATGTGCTGCAAACGCCGGTGCGCGATTGGACCTATCTGCTGCTCGACAAGTTTGCGCCGGGCGCCGACATCGCCGGCGCGGCGCGTGTTGCGATCGTCGCGGCGGCGACGATCGCCGCCGCTGCATTGCTGCATATGGTTTACGATCTGCCGGTGCGCCGCTTTCTTACACGGCTCAAACCGGCCGCGCCGATCGCGCCCGCGCCCAGCACAACGCCGACGCAAAGCTAGCGAGTGGCGCGTGTGCTTGGGCCACACTTCGCTCAAGGGAATCTCCTGGCCGTGGACCGGCTCTTGCGTCAAGAGACGCGTGTTCCAATTGGTCTCGTTATGAAAAAAGCGCTCAAGAAGATTGTGAGCAGCACAGGGCTCGAGCGTAAGCATGTCGCGGCGGCGCGCATGTGCTGCGAACGCCATGCGCTCGCGACCTTCGGCCGTTCGCGCAAGCGCTGGGTCGGCCGCATTCTGTGCTACCACACGATTGGACAAGAAGAGTGGGGCATTAATGATGTCTCGCCCAAGCAATTTCGCATGCACATCGAAACCGCGCTCGATGCCGGCTTTCGCTTCGTGCATGCTTCCGAGATCGCGGCGAACGGCGGCGGCCCAAAAGATCTCGCGATTACGTTCGACGATGGAATGAAGAGCGTCGCGACGACTGCGGCGCCGATCCTCAAGGAATATGGCCTGCCTTGGTCGTTCTTCCCTGTGTCGGAATGGTGCGATCAGCGCCACGACTGGGCGACGCCGCTCGTGCTGACCTGGGATGATGTCGAATATTGCCTGGCGCAGGGCGCCGAGCTCGGCAGCCATTCGGCCACGCATCCCGATTTCGGCATGATCGATCATCAGCGCATGGTCGACGAACTGGGATCGTCGCGCCGCACCATCGAGCAGCGCATCGGCTTTGCGCCGAAAACCTTCGCCATCCCGCTCGGCCAATCCATGAACTGGAAGCCGGCGGCGGAAAAAGCCGCGCGCGAGGCCGGCTACGAGATCATTTACGCGCAAGCGGAGGAGACGCGCCCGAGCGGCACCGTCGCGCGCACCTTCGTCACCAAGTTCGACGGCGACCGCATTTTCAAGGCGCTGCTCAAAGGCAAGTACGACCGCTGGGAGGAATGGGTCTGATGACCACGCCACGCCGTGTTTCCGTGATTGTGCCGACGCGCGAGCGTCCGGCCATGCTGCGCAATGCGCTCGCCAGCATCCGCGCGCTTGAGGGCGATGATCTCACGTTCGAGATTCTCGTCGGCGATAACGGCAAACTGCCCGAGACGCGTCTCGTCGCCGAAGAATTCGGCGCGATCTATCTGACCATCAAGGAGAGCGGTTCGAGCGCATCGCGCAATGCGGGCCTGCGGGCCGCGACGTCGGAATACTTCACCTTCCTCGATGACGATGACGTTTGGTTGCCAGGCCACATCCGTCCGCACCTCGCCATGCTGGATGCGCATCCCGAACTCGAAACCATCATCGGCCAGGTGATTTACACGGACAAAGACCTGAAGCCTTTGAGCCCGCCGTTTCCGGAAGATTCAGGGACTGGCGATGTGCTGCTCCGCCGCATGCTGGGCGGGTTCTTCCCGCAAGTCGGCACATCGGTGTCGCGCATCAGCGTCCGCGAAAAGAGCGGCCCGTTCGATCTCGAACTTTTCGGCGGCCAAGATCTTGATTGGCTGCTGCGCGCCGCGCGCCGCCGCACCATGGGTTTCACGCCGACGACGTGCCTTCTCTTTCGTGGCCGCGAGCCCGGAACCTATGATGCGCTCAATTTCAAGCGCATCGCGTTCGATCGCCAAGTCTTCTTGCGTCACGGTCTGCCCGAATGGCGCATCTTCAAATCGCCGCTCGACTTCTCGCAAGCCTATTCGGGCACGCTGATGCATTTCTACAATTACTTCGTCGACGCCGCCGATGTGCGCGCTGAGAAGGGCCAGCGCCTTGCGGCGCTCAAGGTGCTCCTGATCGCGTGGGGCATCTTCCCGCTGCGCGGCACGCTGCACCTTATGAAGAAAACGCAGATGCAGCACGCCTTCGTGAGCATCATGTCGCCGCGTCCGCGCGCCGCACTCTCTACCGCGACGGCGGAAAAGTAAGCCCGATGTCCGACCAGATCGACATCGCCTTCGGCTTCGACACCAAGTATGCGCGCCATGCGGCGGCCGTGCTTGCGTCGATTGCGCGCTACACCGACGAACGGCGCGTGCGCTTGCTGATGGTGCATGCCGGCGTTGACGAAGCGCTGCGCGCGCAAGTCGAGAGCGTGGCGCCGAAAGCCAACTTCGTCTGGATCGAAGTGGGCGACGATGATCTTCCCGCCTATGCCGATCGCGGACACCTCAATCGCACCGTCCTGTTTCGTCTCGGCCTCGAGAAGCTCGCGCCGGCCGATTGCAAGCGCGTCATCTATATCGACGCCGATACGATCGTGCTCCGCGACATTCGCGAACTCTGGAATACCGATCTCGGCGAGAACGCGCTGGGCGCGGCGCTGGACGCTTATGTCGATGCGGACCATTTCGCGCGGCTCTGGTCGTTGCCGGTTGGCGCATCGCGCTATTTCAACGCTGGCATTCAGCTCATCAATCTTGAGCGCGTGCGCGCCGAGCGCTTGTTCTCCGCCGCGCTCGATTTCATTGGCGAGCACGATGCGAAGCTGCTGTTCGGCGATCAAGACGCGCTGAATTACGTGTTCTGGGGCAAGTGGACGCGTCTCGATCCCGCCTGGAACGTCCAGCGCTTCCTGAACGCGAAGGAACTCGCGGGCGAAATCGAGGAAGAGCGCCGCGTCGTCGGCGGGCCGGCCCTCGTGCATTTCATCGGTACCGAGAAACCGTGGATGCCGAATGTGTGGCATCCCTGGGCGTGGATCTACTGGGACAATATCGAGCGCACGCCGTTCGCGGCGGAAGTCGCACGCGATTACGGGATGAACCTCTATCAGCTGACGCGCCTCCGCCTACGCTGGTGGCTGCGGCGCCCGAACGCTGCCGGCGCGCTCTCGCGATGAGCGCGGTTCTCGACGCCGACATGCGTCCCGCATCGTCCGCAATGCAAATGCCTGCTTCGGACGTCATCGACGTCGCGTTCGGCGTGGACAAGAATTATATCGTCCATGTCGCGGCGGTGATCGCGTCCGTGATGCACTACGCGCCGGATGCACGGTTCCGTTTCATCATTCTCCACATCGACGTCGACACCGCGATGCAAGCGCGCATCGAAGCGATGGCGCCCGGCGCCGTGTTCGTCTGGGCCGAAGTCGGCGACGACGATCTGCCGCCTTTCGCCGATCGCGGCCACTTTAGCCGCGCCACCTTGTTTCGGCTGGGTCTCGAAAAATTGGCGCCGGCCGATTGTGGACGCGTGCTCTACCTCGACGCGGATATCACCGTGGTGTCCGATGTGCGCCCGCTTTTGCGTGTCGATCTCGGCGCGAATGTTATGGGCGCGGTGCATGATCCGAACGTCGATGCGGCAGCATTCGGCGAGCGATGGGGTCTGGGCGCAGGCCACTATTTCAACGCCGGCATTCTGCTGATCGACCTCGAGCGCGTGCGCGCCGAGCGTCTCTTTTCCAAAGCCGCCGATTTCGTCGCCAAGCATGATCGCGATCTGCCGTGGAACGATCAGGACGCGCTCAATTGGTCGTGCTGGGGGCGTTGGCTGAAGCTCGATCCCGCATGGAATGCGCAGCGCGCCATGGCGATTCCGTCGCATGATGAACCGCTGTCCGACGCGATGAAACTGCGCAGCCGTCCGCGCATCATCCACTTCACCGGCGGCGACAAGCCCTGGATCGCGGGCGCGTATCATCCTTGGTCGTGGCTCTATTGGGAAAGCGTCGCGCGCACGCCGTTCGCGGCGGAGATCGCGGCGAAGCAGGGCGTAGGCGCGCTCGCGCGGTTCAAGATGTGGCTGCGCTTCTTGCGCCGCTGGCGCTGGCTCAGCGCCCGTCCTTAAGCACGCGCACCAGCCATTCCGGCAAGAGTTGCCGAAGCGTTTCGCCCCAGCTATCGATCACGCCATCGCGCCGCAACTGACGCACCAGCGCAATGCGATCGCCGAGCGGCAGCATGCCAGGATAGGCTTTCAACATCGCCTGCGAATCGTCGAAGCCGAACACTTCGTACATGCCGCGGTCTGGATCGCCGTAGGAAAACGCTTCAACCTCGTTCGCGCCGAACACTGACGAACTGTCGATCGGCGGGAGCGCTGCGGCGCGTTCGTATGCGGTTTCCAAGAAATCCAGCCAGCTCGGCGGCGTGTGATAGTGCAGCACGGACGTGCGCGCCGTCTCGCCGGCGCTTTCGCGCAAAGCAGGATCGCGGATCAGGCGGTCGAGATGCGCGATGTATTCGGCTTCGGTCGCGCCGTGCATGGTCGGCTTATCGATGCCAGGGTGATTGATCGCAAAGATGCGCGCTTCTTTCGCGCCGTAGAAGCGCGACACCAGCGGCGTGCCGAGGCCAGCGGCCTCCATCATCGACGTGGACGACACGAATGGAAACGAGTCGACATAAATGTCGGCCGCTTCAAAGAATGCCTTCGTGTCCGGCGTTTCGGCAAATGGCTTGATGCGCCCGCCAACGGCTGCGCTAGCTTCGCGCCAATCTTCCGGATCGCCGACGCCGAGCACCCAAAGCACGGCTTTCGGATGCTTCTTCAACAGCTCGACATGCGTGTCCGCGAACGAGACGCCGTCAACGCTGCGATACTTCATGCCGCGCGCCGCGGAGAAGAGGAGCAGCGTATCGGGATCGAGATTGAGCGCGCGCTTGGCGTCCGCGCGCGAACGCGTGCGCACGCTGGGCGCAACGATGGTCGGCACCATCACATTGCGCGGCGGCGCAATGCCGCGGCGGGTGATGGAGAGGTCTTGCGCTGCATCGCGGAGATTGATCACCACGTCGCTGACGCTTGAGCCGAGCCAGAACAGGTGATCGCCGTGATTGAGCAGCAGCACCGGCGGGCGCTTCTCGCCATCCGCAAACGCAATCAGCGGCAGCGGGTCTTGGCTGTAGGTGTGCAGCACCACCGCATCGTAATCGCGCGAAATACGCGCAAGCTGGCGTGCCCAGGCGATCTGCGAACCCATGGTGCGGTTCAGAAAATGGATACTGCCGCCGCTGCTTGTGAACGCTTCGGCCAACGGGGCAATCACAGGACCGCGTTGCTGCGTCAGTGCGAGCGAATGTGTGCGCGTGCTATCTGATCTGATCCAGTGGCCGAGCATGTTGCGGAGGCCGCCGACTGTCGCGACCGTGGTGCAGACGTGGAGGATGCGTTTGATCGGGCGGTTGGGATCGGTCGGACGCGTATAGTTCGTGGGCTCCGCCGTGCGACGGCCGATGTCCGTGAGCAGGCGCTCCAAGCGCGGACTGGCGAAGAATCCCGGATGCGGGCGCAAGCCCATATGGGCGGCGATCGCGGCGTAAACTGCCGCAGCTTCCAGTCGTCCCGCCGCGTGCAACGCTTCGGCTTTGCGCAAATAGCGCTCATAATCCGCGAAAATCGCTCCGGCGCGTGGACGCAGGTCGTCCGCCGCGGGCGCGGCGTCGACGTGATTGGCGATGTCAGCAGTCAACGCCATCGAAGCGCGTCCTCATATTCAAGCGGCTTCGGGCCACCAACCGATTTCGCCGCGTTGCGCGCGGTAGGATTGCGCATCAGGCGCGGCTTCGGTTTCTTTTCGGCGCTTTGCCTTAAGATCGCGTAGCGCGTTCCAGAGCGGGCGGCCGATGATCGCCTTCATGCGATAGCTCCAAGCGGGCTTGGAGCTCCAGGGCGAAGGATGATGGCGGCGCGCGAACGCGAGGCGCGCTGCGAGCGGCGCTTTTTCCGAAGCTTCGAACGCTTGGCCCGCGAGCCAATAGGCTTCGTCAGCGAAGCGACGCTTTAGATCCGTCAGCCATTGTTGTGCTTCGGGAATATGCTTGCACCATGTGCCGATGGCTTCTTCGCAGGTGTCGATGATTTCCTGGCGATCGCGCAGCGCCTGGTTGTTGAAGAAGTCGCTCATATTGGAATCGTGCAGGCGGTAATAGGCCTGCGCGTCTTGGATCACGGCGATCGGGCCGCGCGAGGCAAAGCGCATCCACATTTCCATGTCGCTGGTGTGAACCATGCGGGCATTGTAGCCGCCGAGACGTTGCTGCGTGATGGTGCGCAGCACGACGGCGGGCGAGGGCGCGGGATTGCCCGATTCGCAATTGCGCTGCAGGAAACGCTTGCCCGACATGATCTGATAGCGCGCCTTCACGGCGTCGGCGGGTATTTCCGCTTCGCTGTGGTCGGTGAGCAGCAGCGCTTTGCCGTACACCAGGCTCACGTCCGGATGCGCATCGAGCACGGCGGCGGCGCGCGCGAGCGAGCCTTGCGTCAGCGCATCGTCCGCGGAGACGAGCGTGTAATAATCCGCCGAAACCCAGCCCAAAATGCCTTCGTTGAAGGTCTTGATGTGGCCTTGGTTGACTTCGTGGCGCCGGAAGGTGACGCGCTTATCCTTCGCCGCGAGCGCCATGCCGACGGCCGGCGTGTCATCCGTCGATTTATCGTCGATGATGAGCACGCGCACTTCGACGTCGCGTTGGTTCAGCGCGCTCTCAACGGCGCGCTCAAGGTAGCGCGCGTAATTGTAGCATGGGATGACGACGTCAACGCAGGCCATCGGCGGTCTCGACTGTCTGGCTGAGCTGCTCCGGCTGCGGCACGCGCCATTCGCCGCTCTCGTGATAGACGCCGAACGCGTTCGACGCATAGACCGGGTGGCGCACATGGAAGCTGCCGCCGATCTGCGCGCAGAGCAGGCGCCCATAGCTGCGTTCACGCACCGAAATCGTCGCGGTGTAGAGGTCCGAGACGAGTTGGATTGGCGGCGTGCGCAATTCGATCATGCCTTCGCCTTGCACCATCGGAATGTCGACTTTGTCGGCGACCGTGCTGAAGGTTGAGCAGTGGATTTCGTCCGAGCGGTTGATGCCGACGCGGAAGTCCGGCTTTTCGATCGGACGGAAAGCGCGATAATGGATGCGCACTTTCATGCGCGATCCGAAATCGAACACGCCGGCTTCCTTGCCGTTTTCGTCAAGCAGCTTCACATCCGTGATCGCCATCGAGGCTTTCGCGGAATCGTCCTGGAACCAAGGCGCGTCCTGAAGGCGGCTGTCGTTTTCGTAGAGTTTCAAGCCTTCATCGGTCGGGCCGTCATACACGACGCGGCCGCGCTTCAGATAGATCACGCGCTCGCACATGGTCTTGATGGAGAACATGTTGTGCGAGACGAAAAGGATCGTTGAGCCTTTCTGTTCGAGCTGACGCGCGAAATTCATGCATTTGCGCTGGAACGCGAAATCGCCCACCGCAAGCACTTCGTCGAGCAGCAGGATATCGGGATCCAAGTGCGCGGCCACCGCGAAGGCGAGACGCACATACATGCCGCTAGAATAGCGCTTCACCGGCATGTCGATGAACTCGCCAATCTCGGCGAAATCGACGATGGCGTCGAACTTCGATTCCACTTCCTTGCGGCCCATGCCGAGGATGGCGCCATAGAGGAAGGTGTTCTCGCGGCCGGTCAGCTCTTGGTGAAAGCCGGTGCCGACTTCGAGCAGCGCGCCGAGGCGGCCGGTGATGCGGGCGGAGCCGGTCGTGGGCGTGGTGATGCGCGAGAGCACTTTCAGCAGCGTGCTCTTGCCGGCGCCATTGAGGCCGACAATGCCGACATTCTCGCCGCGCCGGATGTCGAAGTTCGCATCTTCGAGCGCCCAGAACGTCTCATAGCTCGACTTGCCGGCCTTGCCGCCGCGCAGCAGCGCGCCAACGCTCTCTTGCAGCACGTCCCGCAAGGAATCGTGCTTGTCGATGCGCGCGTTACGTTTGTAGCGCTTGCCCAGATTGCGGGCGCTGATGGCGATATCCTGGCTCATATCAAATCCGCGAAGGAGCGTTCCATGCGCTTGAAGAACACAAGGCCTCCAAGCAGCAGGACGATGATGACGGTGGCGCTGATCGCCGTGACGAGGAAGTCCGGATTGCCGCGATCGAACACTGCCCAGCGGAAGCCTTCAATCACGCCGACCATCGGGTTCAAGCTGTAAAGCAGCTTGAACTGATCGGGGATCATGCTCAGCGGATAGACGATCGGCGAGGCGTACATCCAGATTTGGATCATGAACGGCAATGTGTGCTTGATGTCGCGGAAGCGCACATTGATTGGGCCAAGCCAGAGCCCGATCGAGAAGGCGAGCAACGTCGCGACCAAAATCAAAGGCGGCACGGCGAGCAGCTTCCATGTCGGCGGCACGTTAAAGATCACCATCATGATCAGCAAAATGCCGAACGCGATGCAGAAATCGACCAGCGGCCCGAGCACTTTTGCGACCGGCATGATGAGGCGCGGGAAATAGACTTTGCGCACGAGCTCGGCGTCATCGACCAGACCGGTGCTGGCGCGGCGCGTGGCTTCGGCGAAATAGGTCCAGGGCAGCACCGCCGCGAACGCGAAGATCGGATAGGGGATGCCGTCGGACGGCATGTGCGCGAAATAGCCGAACACGACCGTAAAGATCGCAACCGCGAACAGCGGCTGGATCACGGCCCACGAGGCGCCGAGCGCGGCTTGCTTATAAAGCACGCGAATATCGCGCATCACCAGAACGAGCAGAAGCTCGCGGTAACGCCACACCGCGCCGAGATCGAGGTCGAAGAGACCCTTGCTCGGCACAATGTCCGTCACCGGCGGTTCGGCGCGCGCGGCGGCCATCATGGGGCTATCGATCGATGCGTCTGTCATTAGATCGTGCACGCGCGCTTCAGTGAAGTCGCGACATGCTCCTGTTCTTCTTCGGTCATCTGCACATAGAGCGGCAGAACGATGCGGCGGTCTTGCGCGGCTTCCGAGTGCGGCAGGTTGAAGGCGTGGCCGTTCTTGTAGCCGTCCTCGCGGTGCGCGCACATGATGCCGCGGCGTGTGGCGATGCCGTCATCCAGCATGGCTTGCATCACGCCGCGTTGGTCGACGCCGGGCGGCAGGCCGATCGAATAGCTTTGCCAATTGCTGCGCGCATAAGGCGGCTCGTGCGGCAGTTCGATGCCGATATTGTTGGCGAGCAGCTCGTCATAATGCTTCGCGATGGCGCGGCGGATCGGGACGATCGAGGGCACGCGGCCGAGTTGTTCGCGGCCGACGGCGGCTTGGATATCCGTCATGCGGTAATTGTAGCCGAGCACCGGGTGGGTTTCGAAAATCACCTGGCTCGAACCGTGACGCACGGTGTCGGGCACGCTCATGCCGTGCTGACGCAGCAGCTTGAACTGCTTGTCGTACGCGGGGTTCGCGGTGGTGAGCATGCCGCCGTCGCCGGTCGACATGATCTTGCGCGGGTGAAACGAGAAGCAGGCGATGTCGCCGCGCGGGCGCCCGATGCGCTCCCACTGGCCGTCCCACAAGATCTCGCTGCCAATCGCGCACGCCGCATCTTCAATCACCGGCAAGCCATGGCGACGCGAGACGGCGAGAATGCCGGCGAGATCGCAGGGCATGCCGATCTGGTGAACGCAGAGGATCGCCTTTGTCTTCGGCGTGATCGCGGCCTCGATCAGATCGGGATCGAGATTGAACGTCACCGGCTCGACATCGACGAACACCGGCGTCGCGTTGCAATAGCGGATGGAGTTCGCCGTCGCGATATAGGAATGGCTGACCGTGATCACTTCGTCGCCGGCTTTAACGCCGACGGCGATCAGCGCCAGGTGCAGCGCCGTCGTGCAATTGGAAGCCGCCGTCGCGAAGGGCGCGCCGACGAACTCGGCGAACTCCTTCTCGAACGCCGCCACTTCCGGGCCTTGCGTGGTCCAGCCGCTGAGGATGACACGGCGCGCGGCGTCTGCCTCGCGCTCGTCCATCAGCGGTTTCATGATCGGTATCATGCGACGTGCTCTTTGTTCGCGCGCCACCAGCGCACGAGGCTTTCAAGGCCGGTTTCGAGATCGACTTGTGCTTCCCAGCCGAGCAGGCGCTTGGCCTTCTCAGCGGAGGCGAGACGGCGCGGCACGGCGTTGACCTTGCGCTCCGGCCCGTATTCCAGCGGCAGCTTCTTGCCCATGACGCGCATCAAAGCTTCGGCCAGATCGTTGAGTGTGGTTTCAACGCCGGACGCGACATTGAACACTTCGTCCGTCACATCGGATTTGAGGCCAGCGACGTTCGCGCGCGCGATGTCTTCGATATAGATGAAGTCCATCGAGGTCGTGCCGTCGCCCAGAATGAGCGGCGATTGGCCAGCTTCGATGCGCTCCATCCAGCGGATCAGCACTTCGGTGTACTTGCCGTGGATATCCATCCGGGGCCCGTACACATTGAAGTAGCGAAACGCGACATAGTCGGTGCCGTACATGTCCGCGAACGAGCGCAGCAAACCTTCGAGCATGATTTTCGAGGCGCCGTACCAGGTGCGGTTATTGTACGGGTGATCCTTTTCCGTGGTCGGGAAGTTGTCGGCCAGGCCGTAGATCGAAGCGGTCGAGGCCGCGACGATCTTCTTCACGCCGGCAAGATGGGCCGCTTCCACCACATTGAACGAACCCGCGCACATCACTTCGAACGCTTCGCGCGGTTCGGCCGCGCACGCGGTGATGCGGAGGGCCGCCATGTGAATGACGGCGTCCATGCCTTCCGTCGCGGCGCGCAGCGCCGGCACGTCGCGGATGTCGCCTTTGATCAGTTCGACGCGCTTGTCGTTCAAGATCTCGGCGACATTGTGCATCGAGCCACGGACGAGATTGTCATAAATGACGATCTTCGCCGGGTTGAGCGCCAGAAGCTGGTCGATCGTCGTCGAACCGATCAGGCCGCAGCCGCCGGTGACGAGGATTTTCGAACCTTCGATTTTCATCGCGCAAGCTCCTGACCGCGAGCCAGTTCGATCACCGCGGCGGCGACCTCTTCTTGCATGTCGGCCGTCATTTCCGGGAACATCGGCAGCGACAAAGTTTCAGCAGCCGCGCGTTCGGAATGCGGGAATTGGCCTTGCTTGTAGCCGAGGTCTTCGAAGGCCGGCAGCAAATGGATCGGGATCGGGTAGTGAATGCCCGATTGGATGCCCTTTGCGTTGAGGCCGTCGATCCACTTCTGGCGATCCGGCGAACGGAGCGCATAGACGTGATAGACGTGACGCACATTCGGCGCGGCATACGGCGTCTGCACGTTCGTGCCGGCGAAGAGCGCGTTGTAACGCGCGGCCGCGGCGCGGCGTTGCTCGGTCCACTTCTCGAGATATTTCAGCTTCACGCGCAAGATCGCGCCCTGCATGCCTTCGAGGCGCATATTGAAGCCTTTCAGCACGTGCTGATACTTCTTCTCCGCACCCCAATCGCGCAGCATGCGGATCTTCTTGGCGAACTCGGCATTGCTCGTGGTCGTCATGCCGCCTTCGCCATAGGCGCCGAGATTCTTGCCCGGGTAGAAGCTGAAGCCCGCCGCATCGCCGATGCCGCCGACGCGTTGGCCGTTGTATTCGGCGCCATGCGCTTGGCAGGCGTCTTCGAACACGAGGAGGCCGTGCTTCTTGGCGATCGCGAGGATCGGGTCCATGTCGGCCGGCTGGCCGTAGAGGTGAACCGGCAGGATCGCCTTGGTCTTCGGCGTAATGGCGGCTTCGAGTTTGGCCGGGTCCATCGTGAAGGTGCGCGGATCGATATCCACGAACACCGGCGTCGCGCCGGTGTAATGGATCGCCGAAACGCTCGCGACGAAGGTGAACGGCACGGTGATGACTTCATCGCCGGGGCCGATGTCAGCCGCGAGCAACGCGAGATAAAGCGCGTTGGTGCCGTTGTTCACGCCCATGCCGAATTGCGCGCCGGAATAGGCGGCGAATTCCTTCTCGAGCTCAGCGACTTCCGCGCCCAGCACGAATTGCGTGTTGTCCAGGATGTGCTGGATCGCGGCGTCCACTTCCGGCTTGATGGAAAGGTATTGGGCTTTCAGATCGACGAACGGGATCACAGAACTTTCTCCGCACGATGCAAGTGAACGGTTTCGCCGCGCCCGCGCATCGAGCTGGTGGCGGCTTCAATGACTTCGACGACACGAAGGCCGAGGCGGCCGTCCGTGAGCGTCGTTTTCTTGGTTTCGATGGCGGAGATGAAGTTCTCCGCGCCGGCGCGGAGCGCTTCGCTCTCTTCAAGTTTTGGCGCCCACATGTCGCCGGTGCGATAGCCGACGCGCATCTGGTAGATCTTCGCGGGATCGTCTGTGAAGGAGACGCCCTTGTCGTAGATCTTCAGCTTCTCGGAAGGCTGCAGATCGTCATAGACGAACATCTTCTTGGCGCCGCCGATCAGAACCGTGCGCACCTTCACCGGGGCGAGCCAGCTCACATTGACGTGGCCGATGGCGCCCGAGTCGTAGAAGAGCGTGATGTAGGCGAGGTTTTCCGGCGTGCCGGGGAAGTGGTTGATGCCGCCTGCCGACACCGCGACCGGCTGCTCTTGCAGCAGATAGTCGAGGATCGAGAAGTCGTGCACCGCGAGGTCGGAGATGACGCTGACGTCGCGTTGGAAGAGGCCAAGGTTCACGCGGGTCGAGTCGTAATAGAGCACCTTGCCGAGTTCGCCGGCTTTGGTGAGCTCGGCCATCTTCTTCACGGCGCCCGTGTAGATGAAGGTGTGATCGACGTGCAGGACAAGCTTGCGCTTCTCGGCTTCCGCGACGAGTTGGCGCGCCTGCAGCGACGTTTCCGTCATCGGCTTTTCGAGCCAGACGTGCTTGCCGGCTTTCAGCGCCGCCATACCGAGTTCGAAGTGCGTGTTAACCGGCGTCGCGATTGCGATCGCGTGGATTTCAGGATCGCGGATCATGTCCTGGAAGCTGGTCGTGGTTTTCACCGCCGGGAAGCGGCGCTGCACCAGCTCAAGCTTCTTCGGGTCGAGATCCGCCACCGAATGGATGCGCGCATCCTTCAGTTCCGCGAAATTGCGAACCAGGTTCGGCCCCCAATAGCCGTAACCGATGACACCGATATTGATCATTCTGATCTCGCCTTGTTGATCTCGCGCGCCGTTTCTTCCGGCGCAGAATTGCTGCGTGTGTCGCCAACGATCCGCGCCGGCACGCCGGCGACGATCGCAAAGTCAGGCACGTCCTTGGTGACCACCGCGCCCGCGCCCACGAGGGCGGCTTGGCCGATGGTGATGCCGCACATGATGGTGGCGTTCGAACCGATCGAGGCTCTGGCCTTCACGCGGGTTTCGATCACCACCCAGTCGGCTTCGCTCTGCGCGCTGCCGTCGGCGTTCGCCGCGCGGGGATAGGGATCGTTGATGAACATCACGCCATGGCCGACGAACACTTCGTCCTCGATCACGACGCCTTCGCAGACAAAGGTGTGGGAGGAGATTTTGCAGCGTTCGCCAATCGAGGCGTTCTTCTGAATTTCCACGAACGCGCCGACGCGCGAGCCCTCACCAACCGAGCAACCATAGAGGTTCACCAGCTGCGGGTGGTGGATCGCGACGTTCGCGCCCAAGCGGACATTGTCCGAAATCGGCATCCCAATGATCCCCGCTTCTAGTGAGCGGCCACGCTGCAAGTCTCGGGCCGGCGATGCTTAATTGAGTTCGCGAAATGCCTGCGTTTTTCGGCGTTCCGCTGCGTCTTTTGTGATGTTCTCTCATCAAGCTTTTGTGCATGTGCCAAGCAAATGCTGCAGTGAGGAGAAAATCGCGCTGCATTGCGGCGCCGCCGCTATCGCGCGGGGAATCTCAGCGCGAAATATTCACCGTATTCAGCCGCGCGATGAGCGGACCGAAACACGCTTCGGACGAAAAATTCGCCTGTGCGCAGAGAAGTGCGCCGCTCGCGAGAATACGTCTCTTTTCGGCATCGCTCAGATGCTCTGATACAGCGCGCGCGAATGTCGCCGCGTCGTCGGTGATGATCATGGCGTTCCCGACGACGTCTTCGACGCCCTGTGCCGTGACTGTTGTGCCAATGATGGCTTTGCCCGCGGCGAGCGCTTCGATCAGTTTGATCTTGAGACCCGAGCCCGTGCGCAGGGGAGAGATCACCACGCCCGCATCGCGGTAATAGGGCTCGAGGCTCGCCACCACGCCCAGCATGCGCACGCCTTCGGGCGCCGCGTCCATGCTGCGCGCCACGCCGCCCGCCACCTGAAGCTCGGCATTGGGGCGCGCCGCGCGCACCAAAGGCCACACCGCGTCGAAGAACCAGCGCAGGCCCACCACGTTTGGCGCCGTGTTGCTGCCGACGAAGAGAAGCGTGTCGTTTTCCCCAATTTGGGGTGCGGCGACGGCGTCCACAAAGTGCGGCGCGACGATGGTTTCCACCTCCGGCAGCGCCGCGCGCACCTTCGCCGCTTCGCCAGCCTGGATCGCAACCACGACATCGGCCATGCCCAGCAGCTTGAACTCAGCTTCGGGCGTCAGCGCCGCGACCTCATCCGGCACTTTCTCGTTCGGATCTTCGGCTGCACGCGCCGACATAAGATCGTGCATGATCGTCAGCGCCGGCGCTTCGGGCACGAGCGCATAAGGCGCGAGCGGGGCGAGGAAGGCGTAGTCGCAGACGATCGCTTGCGTGTTCGCCTGAACTTGGCGCGCTACGTAAAGCATGTCCGCGCGCTCAGCCTTGGCGGCGATGGCGTAATCGGCGGGCTTGGAGAGCCCAAGGCTTGGCAGCTTCATCTTCGTCAGCGCGCGCTCGAACACCGCAAGCGCCGCCGCAAGCCAAACGCGGGCATCGCGCGTGAAGATCATGTCGCCCACACGCACGCCGCCGCGCACGCCATAACGGGCGAACACGCCGATTTCGCTCTTGAGGCGAAGCATCGGCCAGCGCCCAAAAATCTTCGGCGATGCGCCGATATAGTCCACGGCAAACCCAGCGCGGCTCAAAGCGCCGACGATGGAAAGCAGATACGTCGAACTGCCATTGGTCGCGCCGATCACGCGCTGGCGCGAAAGCAGGGCGATCCGCTTCGGACCGCCGCCTTCCAGCCGGCCTTCTTTCTGCCGGCTGGAAGCCGGCGCTCCCATTTTGCGCAACCGATCGCGGATCGGATAGCGCAGCAGCAGCAGTGCACTCGGCCGGCGCGCCGCGATCGAAAGCGCCGCGCCAAGGCGGCGTTCTTTCAGTGCGCCAATAAAATCTCCAAATGCCCGCGCCGTCAGCAATGACGCGCGGCGCGCATGGAGCGCATCGGCAAGTTCATCAGGAATATCGTGGCCCTGGTTCAGCCGGTCATGCGCTTTCACCATGGCGTCGATGTCGGACGCTTTCAGCCGGTGCGAGATCGAGCCCGCATGCTTGCGGTAGAAATAGCCAAGCTCGGGATAGCTGCGCATCCGCGCGCCGCTGAGCAGCAGACGCATCACGAGGTCGAAATCCTCGGCGATGGTGAGGCTTTCATCATAAGCCGCTGCGGCGCCATCGCGGCCCACACGTCGGAAAACCGGCTTCAAGTAACCAAGCGAAGGCCCGCGCCCGAACAGGTGATTGGTGCGCACATAAGCCGAAGCGGAAATCCAGCACGGTTTGCGCGTCAGCGCGCCGCTGAGATGCGCGTGCGGGGCGCGCGCACGATGCTCGTAGAAGGTCAGCATATCGTCGGCGATGATGTCGGCCTTATCCGCTTCCGCCGCCGCGACCAGGCGCTCCAGGCGTTCTGGATGGATAAAATCGTCGCTGTCGACAATCGCGATCCACTTGCCGCGCGCCGCATTGAGCGCGCGGTTGCGCGCCGCCGCCGGCCCTGACTTCGCATTGCTTTCGATGATGACGAGCCGGGGGTCGCCGTTGGCCGCCGCGCGCGCCAGCGCGACGCTTTCATCGTTCGAGCAATCGTCGCTGAGGATAAGTTCGAGCGCCGCCAAGGTCTGGCGCAACACCGAGCGCACCGCGGCCGCGATATGGGCCGCGCCGTTGTGGTTGGCCATCACGACCGAAACCATAGGCGCGAAGGTGGTGCTGCTCATGCGTCCCGGATCGCCCGCGCCCTGCGGGTTTTGCGGGGTTTGTGCAAGATTTGATCCGCGCGGGCGCGCCTTAACCTTTTCGGGGCGAAAGCAGCCTCATTGGGTGAAGTCCGTTGCCAGCCCGAAGGGCTCGTGCGTAAAGGTCCGGCATGGGCCTTTTGCAGATGTTCGCGCCTTCGCGGCCCCCAGCCGCGAGCTTCGCCGAGGCGCGCGTCGGCTATGCCATTGGCGACATCCATGGCCGGGCCGACCTCCTGGTGCGCATGTTCGAGCTGCTGGAAGCGCGCGCCGAGGCCGATAAGCGCGAGGGCGGCGAGCCCATCGTGGTTTTTCTGGGCGATTATATCGACCGCGGCCCCAACAGCCGCGCCGTGCTCGACCTCCTGATCGAGAGCCGCCCGCGCGGGTTTGAACGCCATTACCTCAAGGGCAATCACGAGGCGGCGATGCTCTCATTCCTTAATGAGCCCTTAACCAACCGCGCATGGGTCGTGCATGGCGGCGCAGAGACGCTTGTCTCATACGGGATCAAGCCGCCGCCCTCGATCGGCACGGACGATCAGGTCTGGCTGGACGTCGCCGAGAAGCTGAAGGCCGCGCTCCCGCAGGCGCACATGGATTTCATCCAGGGCCTTGAGCGCTATGTCGTGCTTGGCGATTACGCGTTCGTACACGCGGGCATCGACGCCGCGCGCAGCATGGAAGAGCAGACCGACGGCGATCTCCTCTGGATCCGCGAGCGCTTTCTCACCAGCCGCAAGCGCTTTTCCCACCGCATCGTGCACGGCCACACGCCCTCGGCCGAGCCTTATGCCGATCAGCGCCGCATCGGCGTCGATACCGGCGCGTACGCCTCCGGCACGCTCTCGGCGGTGCGGCTTGAGGGGATCGAGGATAGCTTTGTCTCGGTTTCAGAGCCGACGTCAAAACCGTCTAGATCATAACTGGCTGAAAATATGGAATAAAACAGCGAGCCGTGGCGTCTGATCCGCTGCATGCGCGCTCTTGTCTTCGCCTATTTGCCGCGACGCGGACGCTTGTTCGCTTTGACGGCGCGGTCTACATCCGCGCTCGTGAGTTAAGGAGACCGGCATGGTGGAAGCGTCGCACAACGCGCATGGCGAAATGGAAATCAGCGATCAGCGCGAGACCTTCCATGGTTTTCTGAACGCGAGCCTCTGGGGCTCCACCCATATCGCTCAGGCCGTTGCGCTGCTCACTCTGGCTTTCGCAATCGGCGCGGGCTGGTGGGCCGGTGTCGCGGCGGTGGTCGCGATTGGCGTCGTGGTCGGGCTCTTGTTCAAGTCTTCCGGCGCTTGGTGGGCGGTGCAGATTGCCCAAGCCGGTGTGCTGATCCTCGGCGGGTTGATTGTCCCCGCGCTCGTCGGCCTGATGAACTGACGGATGCGCATCGCCGTCCTCAAAGAAACCGCGAGCGGCGAAACCAGAGTCGCGGCGACGTCCGATAGCGTGAAAAAGATCATCGCGCTTGGCCATGCCGTTGTCGTGGAATCCGGCGCGGGCCTCGCCTCCAGCGTGACCGACGAGGCCTACCGCGCCAGCGGCGCCGAGATCGCGTCGGATGCGGCCGCCGCGCTCAAAGGCGCCGACCTCGCCCTCCGGGTGCGCCGACCCAGCGCCGCCGAGATCGCGGTGATGCCTCCCGGTTTGGGACTGGCCGCTCTGCTCGATCCCTACACCGATAAGGAAGCCATCGACTGGCTCGCCAAAGCCAAGATCGACGCGCTCGCGATGGAATTCATTCCGCGCATCTCGCGCGCGCAATCGATGGACGCGCTGAGCTCGCAATCCAATCTCGCCGGCTATCGCGCCGTGATCGAAGGCGCCGCGCTCTATGGCCGCGCGTTTCCGATGATGATGACGGCGGCCGGCACAGTCGCCGCCGCGCGCGTCTTCGTGATGGGCGCGGGCGTTGCTGGTTTGCAGGCAATCGCCACCGCGCGCCGCTTGGGCGCGGTGGTGAGCGCGACCGATGTGCGCCCTGCCGCGAAAGAACAAGTGGCGTCGCTCGGCGGCAAGTTCGTCGCGGTCGAGGATGAAGAGTTCAAGCAGGCCGAAACCGCCGCCGGCTACGCCAAGCCGATGAGCGCGGAATACCAGAAGAAGCAAGCCGCGCTCGTCGCCGAACACATCGCCAAGCAAGACGTCGTGATCACCACCGCGCTCATCCCCGGCCGCACCGCGCCGGTGCTGGTCACCGAAGAGATGGCGCGCGCAATGCGCCCAGGCTCCGTGATCATCGATCTCGCCGTCGCGCAGGGCGGCAATTGCCCGCTCTCGCGTCCCGATCAATTGGTCGAGGAGAATGGCGTGAAGATCATGGGCTACACCAATCTGCCCGCGCGCCTGCCGGCGGATTCCTCCTCGCTCTATGCGCGCAATCTGCTCGCGCTGCTCCCGCTGCTCGCCGACAAAGAGACCAAAGCCTTCGCCCCGCATTGGGACGACGAAATCATCAAAGGCGCCATGCTGACCCGCGGCGGCGCCATCGTGCATCCTTCACTCGTCGCTGCGGCGCCTTCAGCGTGACGCAACTGGTCGCCGTGAACCCCCTCCCCGCGAGGGGAGGGGGCAGGGGGTGGGGTGAAACTCCGCGTTCTCAATCTTTGCGGCGGCATCAGGCGATAGATTTCACACTTTGGGATTCACCCCACCCCCCAACCCCCTCCCCTCGCGGGGAGGGGGAGTGGTCGGCGCTTATTGGCAGAGCGCGCTCTCGCGCCGCCGACGCGAATTTCTGAGGAGCTGACATGGAAGCCGTCGATCCCTTCGTCTTCTATCTGGCCATCTTCGTGCTGGCGATTTTCGTTGGCTATTACGTGGTGTGGTCGGTGACGCCGGCTTTGCACACGCCGCTCATGGCCGTCACCAATGCGATCTCCTCCGTCATCATCGTCGGCGCACTGATCGCCGCGGCCGCTAATTCCGCGGTCGAAGGCGGCTGGATGGCCAAGGGCGCCGGCGGGCTCGCCGCGGGCCTTGCCGCCGTCAATATCTTCGGCGGCTTCATGGTCACCCAGCGCATGCTCGCGATGTACAAAAAGAAAGAGCGCGCGAAGTGAAGCGCGGCGCTCTCTTGCGCGAATGAATGCCGGCGACTGGCGCGCGCTGATCGAGGCTTATCTCGACGGTCGCATTTCCGCCGAAGCGTTCGCGCGACGTTTTTTCCGATGCGTGGCGCACCAGCCGTGAACGGCGCGAGCCGGCCTTGCGCGCCGTGGAAGATCTGCAAGTCCATGTCGAAGCATTCGACGCGGCGACCGAGGAAGTGCGCGAAGAGGGCGCCGTCAATGACGACGAGATGCGCCAGGCTGCGGTGCAGGCGCGCGCGCAGCTTCACGGCGACGCGCCATCCGCGCCGCGCGCTTTCGATCGCAATCGCACGGATGGGCTTGGCGGCTTTCGCGTGCAAATGTCGGGCTGCGCTGGGTTTGGCTGCGTGATTGCGGTGATCTGGGTCGCGCTTTGCTTGTTGCAGATTTTCGCGGTGTCGGATCAGATTCAAAGCGTGCTGGAATGGCCCGCCGTGCTCGCAACCGTCGCGGGGCTCTTCATCGCGTTCATTCCCGTCGTCGGCAACGCCATCGCGTTCTTCGGCGCGACCGATGTTTGGGGCTGGAATGTCTGGATCGCCGGTATCGTCTTCTTTGCGGCGCCCGCCGTAACCATGCTCTCGGGCTGGTCGCGCTGGCGCGGGGCGCGGCGATGAGTTTTGCAAAGCCGGCGGGCTGCCGGCATGAAATTACTGAGCCGGCGCGCACGCTGGCCATACGGGGGAATGCATGAACGCGGCACTGGCTTCGGTTCTGTATCTGGTTTCGGGCGTGCTTTTCATCCTCGCGCTGCGCGGGCTGTCGAGCCCGGAGACCAGCCGGCGCGGCAATACGTTCGGTATGCTCGGTATGGCGCTCGCGATCGGCGTCACGCTCGCATCCGTCGAGCTTAACGAGGTGACGGTCGGCATCATCCTCTTGGGCCTTGCTCTCGGCGGCGGCGCGGGCGCCTACATCGCCGGCAAGATCAAGATGACGGCGATGCCGCAATTGGTCGCCGCTTTTCACTCGCTTGTTGGTCTAGCGGCCGTGGCTGTCGCGGCGGCCGCGATCTATGCGCCAGAGAGCTTTCACATCGCGACGGCGGACGGCGTGAAGGTGCAAAGCTTGATCGAGCTTTCGATCGGCACCGCCATTGGCGCGATCACGTTTACCGGTTCGGTGATCGCGTTCGCCAAGCTCAACGGCAATATGAGCGGCGCGCCGATCATGCTGCCGGGCGCCACCTCATCAACAGCGCGCTCGCGCTTGGCATTGTGGCGTTGGTGATCGCGCTTGTACAAACCGACGGCGCGGAAAAGGGGCTTTTCTGGGCGCTTTTGGCGGTTTCGCTTGTGATCGGCGTGCTGCTCATCATCCCGATCGGCGGCGCGGACATGCCGGTTGTCGTCTCGATGCTCAACTCTTATTCGGGTTGGGCGGCGGCGGCGCTCGGCTTCACGCTCGAAAACATTGCGCTCATCATCACCGGCGCGCTGGTGGGTTCGTCCGGCGCGATCCTTTCCTACATCATGTGCAAGGGGATGAACCGCAGCTTCATCTCCGTCATCCTCGGCGGCTTCGGCACGGCCGATTGGCGGCGGCGCGGCGGGCGCGGTCGAGACGCGGCCTGTAAAGCAAGGCAGCGCGGACGATGCGGCTTTCATCATGAAGAATGCGTCGAAGGTGATCATCGTGCCGGGCTACGGCATGGCCGTCGCGCAAGCGCAGCATTCCTTGCGTGAAATGGCCGACATGCTGAAGAAGGAAGGCGTCGAAGTGAAATACGCCATCCATCCCGTCGCGGGCCGCATGCCAGGGCACATGAACGTGCTGCTCGCCGAAGCCAACGTGCCTTACGACGAAGTGTTCGAGCTCGAAGACATCAACAACGAGTTCAGCCAAGCCGACGTCGCCTTCGTGATCGGCGCCAACGACGTCACCAATCCCTCCGCGAAAACCGACCCTAAATCGCCCATCTTCGGCATGCCGATCCTCGACGTGGAGAAGGCCAAAACCGTGCTCTTCATCAAGCGCGGCATGGGGAGCGGCTATGCGGGCGTCGAGAACGAACTCTTCTTCCGCGACAACACCATGATGCTGTTCGGCGACGCGAAGAAGATGACGGACGAGATCGTGAAGGGGCTTTGAGGGCGTCCATTGAAAGTGGTGCTCATAACGCCATTTCCACCGCCTGAGTGCGAGACGCGCATAGGCTTGGCTGTGGGCGGCTGGTTTTCGTCACGTCCGCTCGGTGGTTGGGTCAATCAACACTCTGCTCGACTCTATCGGCGAGGCGGCATCAGAAACTCGTTTCAAAAGATACTTCACGTTTTCATCGAGCCCGATAACGCTGGAGCGCGGCTAATCTGTAACGCGAGAACGTCCGCTTTCACGCTGGCATTCATGGTTCTTTGGTTCTCCTTGGCCATTGCAATAGGAGGCGTGATCCTCCTCGGCTTGGCCGCTGGGCACGGTGAGGGCGACTTTGGCGAAGCGGCTCGCTCCATCGCCCTCTTGCTTCTTGGAGGCGTCGCGGTTGTTGGTCTTGGCCTATTCGCGGCCCGGAACGATGAGGCCTATCTCGTCGCCTCGGTGCGCTTGTTGCTCCGACGCACAAGATGCCCCTGCGAGCGCATGATAGAGCATAGGTTGATGAAGCGCCTCGCCATCGCTGCCCTGGTCATTCTGGCCATCGCCTCCATCGCCTACGCCGCGCTCCACTTCTATGGCCGCGCGATGCTCTATCATCCGAGCCGCGCGGTCGTTGCGCCGGAAATGCCGGGCGTTGAAGCGATCCATATCCGCACCGAAGACGGCGAAACGCTCGTCGCATGGTGGCATGCGCCGCAAGCGGATCAGCCGGTGTTTCTGTTCTTCGACGGCAATGGCGGACGGCCCGAAATTCAACCCGGTCGCTGGCGCCGTATCGCTGACCACGGCGCGGGATTTCTCGCGGTCTATTATCGCGGCTATTCAGGCTCGACCGGATCGCCGAGTGAGGAGGGGCTCGCGGCGGATGCGCGCGCTGGTTATGCGTGGCTGATCGCGCATGATTACGCGCCGCGCGATATCGTGATCCACGGCTATTCGCTGGGCTCTTCCGTCGCGGTGCGGCTTGCGGCGGAGCATCCCGCGCGGGGCGCTCATCCTCGAAGCGCCGATGACAGGCGTTGACGATATCGTCGCCGCGCGCGCGGGGCGCTGGGCTGCCGCCATCATGCGCGACGCATTTCGGTCGCGCGATTGGATCGGCAAGGTCCACATGCCGGTGCTGATCGCGCACGGCGATTCCGACGGCGTGATCCCGTTTTCCCATGGCGAGCGCATGTTTGCGCTTGCGAACGAGCCCAAGACCTTCGTGCGCATGCCCGGTTCCGATCACGCGACATTGACGCGCGACGGTCTCTACGATCACATCTGGCGCTTCCTGGACGAGCATCCGCCGGAATAGGGGCTTCCCCATGTCAGCGCGCACCATCCAGTTCATCATCGCGGGCGTGTTCTTCCTGCTCGGCGGCTGGTGTGTCATCGCCCCGGAGAGCGTACTCGACCTCACCGTGCGCCCCGCCTATCGCTCGGACGATCTCATCGTACCGCTGCTGATCGCATGCTTCGGCGCGCAAGCCCTGATCGCCGGCCTCTTCGCCGCGTTCGCCACTTTCACGCGCCGCACCTTCTTCGCTTACGGCGTCGCGGTGCTGCCCTTCTTCTGGTTCGACTATCATTTCTTCGTGGTCGAGCCGGTGTTCAACGAGTTCCTGCTGCTGGACGCCGTCGGCAATGTGATCTTTGTGGTGATGTGCGTCCTGGGCTATCGTGCGCTCTCGACCATTCGCAGCTGAACGACCGTGAGGGAATGCATGCGCACTTTTGGATTGGGCTTGGCGCTGGCGGCGCTGCTCTCGGCATGCGGACCGAGCGGCGACAGCAAGGGCCAAGCGCCGAGCGCCGAGGCGCGCCATGTCGATGCCTGCGCGCTGATAGCCGATCCCTCCGCGCTGTTCGGCGCGGGCGCCGAAGCCATCGATAGCCCTGGCTATGATGCGATGGCGGGCGTGTGCCAGTGGCAATCGGCCGATGGCCGGCGCGGCGGCGATCTCATTATCTACACAGCAGCGAGCCTTGGCGCGGTAGCTGCCCCCGCGCAGCTCGCGACCTTGACCGAAAGCTGGGACGCAACCACCGAAACACCGCTCGAAGCCCTCGAAGGCATCGGCGATGAAGCTCAGCTCGCGACCGATTTGCCCGGCTATCAAGCGCAGATCGCGTTTCGCAAAGGCGATATCGTGGTCGCCATCGCCGCGCGCTCCGGCGACCCCGCGATCAACGATGTCGTGCTCGCAACGCGCATGGCCCAAGCGGCGGCGGGCGGGCTTTAGTGAAACGAATTCCCCTGATGGGCGTGAAACCTTTAGGTTTTAGGCGTTGAAACCCTAGGCTGCGTTTTTCGCTTGGGGAGCTTGTCGTGGCCTCAAAGACGGAAACGCACAACATCGCGGTCGTGTTCGTGCATGGTCAGGGCGACCAGCAGCCTATGCAGGACGTGCTGCAACTCGCATTTTCAACCTGGGAGACCAGCCCGCGCGCCGCGGGCGGCGGCCAATTGGCGCGTGTCTGGAGTGTGCCAATCGCCGACGCCGACGGTGATGGCGACATACCTGAACTTCGCCGCGTCATCACCGACAAGGTGGAGATGGGCAATGGCGATAAGCTGCGCGTGCATTTCTATCAGTATTACTGGGCGCATCTGATGAGCGGAAATCGTTTCGCGCATCTGTGGCGTTGGTTTCTTGGCCTCATGTCTTTCTTGCCGAAAGATGTGCCGACGTCGCTGCGGCCGCTGCGCAACCTCATCATGATGATCGCACTTTGCCTCATCGGATTTGCGATCCTGCACACAATTATCGTTTTGTGCGCGTTGCGGGATTTCCATATATTCAGCGCTTACGTCATCACACCGGCCGCGTTGTTCGGTGCGGCGCTGACCATCTTGGTGATTGGAATTTGGCCGAGCGCTCGCAAGATCGGCTTCTACTGTGCTCTTGTCGTTCTCATCGCGGGTCTCTTTGTGATCCCGATCCTGAGCGCGACCAATGTATTCATTCTAAGCAATCAAGCGCGGGCGACGTTGGGGGTTAGCGACCGCTGGGCCGCGGCGCTCGATGTCGGCGGTCTCATTCCAGTGCAAATGCGGGCTTCCCCCAATGAGACGGACGGCGCGCTGTTCACGCGGGCGCTGGAAGCGCTTTGGCTCATTGATGTCTGTCTCGCGGTCATCATAGGCGGTTTGTTTTTATATTTGAGCAAGTCCTTCTTGGTGCCGGTGATGGGGGATTCGGCGCGCTATTTCAGCCGAAACCCGGACAATATTCACGCGCGTTCCAAAATTCGCAACGAGGGCGTCAAGCTGTTGCGCCGGTTGCATGCGTCTGCATTCAAATACAAACGTATTATCGTCGTTGGCCATTCACTGGGGTCGGTGGTGGCTTATGGAATGGTCGATCAATTCTGGGGAGAGACCGAGGACGCGCGCGTTTTCGTCGTTGGGTCCGTGCAGCACAAGGCGTTGGAAGGGGTGGAACGGGCCGCCCTCGATCTGAAGCGTCGGCCGCGAAGCGACGACAGTTTTGCCCGGTGGCGCGATGCGCAGCGCGCCTATTTCATGACTGCACGCAATGCGTCCGCCGACCCATGGCTTATCTCCGATCTCGTCACGCTAGGCAGTCCCATTCATTTTGGCGCATTTCTCTTGTCGGAATCCGAGGAGGAATTTGAAGCGGAGCTTCGCAAGCATCGGCGTTTCGGCACGTGCCCGCCGGATGGCGTTCCCCTGGGTGACCGTTCAGTGTTCAGCTACGAGGACGATAGAGGCTATCTCGGACCGCAACACTCGGCGGCGTTTTCAGCGGTGCAATGGACCAATCTCTATTTCCAGACGCGCGGCTTGGTCGAGGGCGATCTGATCGGCGGCCCCATTGCGCCAAAGATGGGGCCGGCGTGCTGGACATCGAGCTTGACCCGCGCCAGACGGGAAAAAGCTTTGCGCATAATGAGTATTGGAAGTGGCCGAACGCGCCGGAAAAATCATCATGGCGCGGGCCCGACCGGCGAGCCTACGCCGACACGCCAGATCATTTGCTGATGCTGCGGCTCGCGATGAACTTGTTCGACGAGGTGGGCGACGAGCAGTCCCTGCGTGATCGCCGTGTGTCGCCCACGAAGGCTTGAACGTCGGTCTGCTAGCCCTTAACGCCGCCCATTTTGCACACCAATTTCCACTCCGCCGCCGTGACAGGCTGCACGGAGAGGCGCGAGTTTTTTACGAGCACCATGTCGGCGAGATCGGCCTCGGCCTTGATGTCGGCGAGGCTCACGCTTTGCTTCAATGGCTCCAGTGCTTTCAAATCAACGCACACGAACGCGCCAGTTTTGTCCGTGGGATCGGGGTAGGCTTCGCGTATCACCTCCACCATGCCGACGACGGATTTCTCGCCGCCGGAATGATAGAAGAAGCCGCGGTCGCCTTTTTTCATCGCCTTCAAATGCGCCTTGGCCTGGTGATTGCGCACGCCTGTCCACGCATCGCCCTTGGCGCCTTTTTTGACCTGCTCGTCCCACGACCAGGTCTCAGGTTCGGATTTGACCAGCCAATACGCCATGGGCCGGCGTTACTGCTTGGCGCCGAGCGCTTCGATTTGGATCGTGACTTCATCGCCGATCGCCGGAATGCCGCCAGTGATGCCGAAAGTCGAGCGCGTGATCGTGGTGGTTGCCGAGAAGCCGGCCAATGTGCCGCCATTGAAGCCAGGTCCGGTTTGATTCAGCCGGACATCGAGAACGGCGGGCGCCGTGACGCCGTGGATCGTCAGATTGCCGGTGACTTCGGCATGATTTTCACCAAGCACGCGCACGCTGGTGGATTGAAACTCGATCGTCGGAAACTGCGCGGCGTTGAGCCAGCGATCGCCGCGCAGATGTTCGTCGCGCGTGGCGTTGCCGGAGGTAATGCTCGCGACTTGGATCACGGCATGAACCGAACTGTTCGCGGGCGTGGCGGAATCCAGCACCACTTCGCCAGCGGTCTCGTCGAAACGGCCGAGGATATGGGTAAAGCCCATGCGGCTGATGGAGAACGCCACTTGCGTGTGCGCGGTGTCCAAAGTGAAACGGTCTTCGGCATGCGCGGCGGTGGCCGTGAGCAGGGCAAAAGCAAATACGAGAGCGCGCATGGGGGTCTCCTGAAAGGGTTGCGCCTCTTAACACGCCCCATGCGGGCGCGCCAAACGGTGTCCTCAGGGGCGCCCGCTTGATCTCGGCGCGAAGCCTCGTACATCTGGTCGCCGCATGCAGATCGCACTCGAAGCCGAAGGCCTCGCCAAAAATTATGGCGCCCGCGAAGCGGTGCAGAATCTGAGTTTTCAGGCGCCGCAGGGCTCTATCTGCGGCGTGCTGGGCCCCAATGGCGCGGGCAAGAGCACGACGCTGCGGATGCTGGTAGGCGTGCTGAAGCCGAGCGCCGGGCGCGTGACGATGTTCGGCGGCCCGCTGACGCGCGAAGTGCTGAAGCGCGTCGGCTTTCTGCCGGAAGAGCGCGGGCTCTATCGCAATATGAGCGCGCGCGGCGCGATTGCGTATCTGGCGCGGCTGAAGGGCGTCTCCGCCGGCAAGGCGTTCAAGCGCGCCGATGCGTTGCTCGAATCGCACGGCCTCGGCCCCGTACGCCGCAAACGCATCAAGACTTTGTCGAAGGGCATGGCGCAAAAAGTTCAGGTGCTTGCGGCGATCGCGCACGAACCGGATCTGATCATTTTCGATGAACCTTTCTCCGGCCTCGATCCCGTCAACCAGCGCGCGCTCGAAGAAACCATCCGCGCGCAAGCCGTGGCGGGGCGCACCATCCTTTTTTCAACGCACGTCATGGAGCACGCCGAGCGCCTGTGCGACCGGATCGTGCTGATCGCACAAGGCAAGAAAGCGTTCGAAGGTTCGACGCAGGAAGCGCTCGCGCTCGCGCCGAGCGCCGCGTTGCTGGAAACGGATGGCGATTATGATCTCGCCGCCGCGCTGGGGCCGCGCGGCTTTGTGATTACGGACGATGGCGCGGAGGCCGGCCATCGGCGCTGGCGCGCCAAGCTTGAAGGGCCAAACGCTTCGCGGCGTCTGCTCGCGGCCTGCGTCGAAGCGCAAGCGCCGCTCAGCTTGTTCGAGCCCGCGCGGGCCAGTTTGCACGAAGCCTTCGTGGCCCTGGTCGGCGACCGCGCCGCGCATTTGGAGTGAGCGCGTGAAGCAAATCTATCTCGTCGCGCGCCGTGATTATCTGGCTTATGTGGGCGCGTGGGGCTTTTGGCTCTCGCTCATCACCGCGCCGGTTTTGCTGACCGTGCTGCTGTTTGGTCCGCTGCTGCTCGCGCGCGCCGAGCCGCCGCGTGTGATCGTCGTGCTGGCCGATTCCCCCGCCGACGCGGCCCTGGTGTGGCGCACCTTCGACGATGAAGCACGCAGCGCCGCACGCGGCGAAGTCGCCGCTTATCTCAACACCACCGCGCGCGGGGCCGAGACGCAAGCGCTCGCCGCGTTTGACGCAGCGCCCAGGCGCCGCGCCGCGATCGCGGCGGCGCGCGAGGCCGTGCGCGCGAACGCGCCGCAAGCTTTGGGCGCATTCCCCAATCCCTCGCCGCGCTATGTTTTGGTCGACCCGCCCGCGCCCGACATCGAAGGCCTCCGCCCATTCCTCAGTGGCGCGCGCGAGCTTCTGGTGCATGGCGCGCTGCGTCCGCTTTATGGCGCGGTGCGCATTCGCCGCGACGCTGGCGCGCCTTCGATCGAATATTGGAGCGTCAATCTTTCACGCAGCGAGCCTTCGGAGATCGCCTCGCGCGCGATGCGCCGGGCCATGCGGCGTGAAGCGCTTGCCGAGCGCGGCGTCGATGCGGCGCAATCGGATGCGCTCGACGCACTCTGGCCCGCCGTGGCGCAATATGATCCCCGCCCAAGCGCGCCAACGGGGGAGGTGACGCTCCGCCAAAAAGCGCCGTTCTACGCGGCGCTGCTGCTCACCTTCGTGCTGTGGAGCGTCGTCTTCAGTGTGGCGAACATGCTGCTGAGCGGCGTCATCGAAGAGAAATCCAACAAGATCCTCGACACGCTTCTCACCAGCGTCACGCCGCTCGAAATTCTGATCGGCAAATTGCTCGGCGTCGCCGCCGTCAGCATCACCTTGTTTTCGGTGTGGGGCCTCATGGGCGCGGGGCTCGTCCATCTCGCGGGCGAGCGCGCCAGCGACGGCGTCATCGGTCAGATCGGCGCGGCGTTCTTGGAGCCGCGTCTGCTGGTCGCGTTCGGGCTCGGCTTTCTCACCGGCTATCTGCTTTACGGTGCGATCTTCCTCGCGCTCGGCAGCCTCTGCGAGTCCGTGCAGGAAGCCCAGACCTTGCTCGGCCCCGTCGCGCTCGTCCTTGCCATGCCGATGATGCTGATCGCGCCCGCGATCGATAATCCCAACGCGCCCATCATTGTCGGCGCGTCCTGGTTTCCGCTGTTCACGCCGTTCCTGCTCTTGGTGCGGGCGCCATCGGGGGCTTAGCTGGACCGAGATCGCCGGCATGGGCGCTGTGATGAGCGTGAGCCTCGTGCTGGTGTTGATGCTGGCGTCGCGCATCTTCCATGCCGGCGTCGTCAACCAGACCAGCCTTGCGTCGCTGTTCCGGCGCAACAAGCGCGCATCCGCGCGCTAGACACACAAACGCCGCCCGGCGTTAGCCGAACGACGTGATGCATTTCCAATACTGGAACGAAGCTCTACCGCGGCTTCACTGGCGGACGCGGCAGCAAGCCTTCGCGCTGCGCACGCTTGCGGGCCAACTTACGCGCCCGGCGAACGGCCTCGGCCTGTTCGCGCGCCCGCTTCTCGGACGGCTTTTCATAGTGATTGCGACGCTTCATTTCGCGGAAAGTGCCTTCCCGCTGCATCTTCTTCTTTAGCGCTTTCAACGCCTGATCGACGTTGTTGTCGCGCACGAAAATCTGAACGATGACAAGTCCTCCTGGCAGTGCTGGCGCGCGAATGAGCCCTCTGGCGCTCTCGCGCCGCCGAGCCGCCCTTTTCAAGAAGGGGGGCGGGATAGCCAAAAGCCCGCCGCGCTGTCCACCCGCGCCGAGGCTTTAGCGGTTAATTGCGCTCTTCAGCCAGGAGCGGATGAAATCGGCCAAAGGCGGGGACATTCGGCCCAAAATGCCCCGATGCTGCGGCGGGAAATGCGCCATCGGGTCGCCATTGGCCTCGAAGATGTAGTGATCGAAGATCGCCTTCCAGGCCGCCCGCCGCTCGGGCGGATTGGAGCGCACCGCCAGAATGGCATGGACCAGGGCTTCGAACGCCGCCGGGTTTCCCGACTGGGCGTCGGTCCACCAATAATTGATCAGCATGTTGACCGGGTCGAAGGATTCGACGCCGTGCCACCACAGATAGGGGATGTAGACCGCGTCCCCCGGCGCCAGATCGGCCACTTCCGCCGCCGCCAGCGCCTCGCGGAACTTGGGGAAGCGCGCAAAGTCCGGCTCCTTCACCGAGACCATGGAGCAGGGCTGGCCGGCGAGCGTGAACTCGAGCGGGCCGACATAGAGGTTCTTCACTTGCTCCGGTGGGAAGAAGGTGAACCGCCGCCGCCCGCCGACGACGCAGGCGATATTGTCGGAGAGGTCGTAGTGCGGCGCGACCACCGAAGGGCCGCCAATCCAGATTCGCGGCACGACGGCGGGGTCAACCAGATCGAGCGGCAATTCGCCTGCAAGACCCGGCAGGCTGTCCGGGATGGGCGCCGAGCCCACATAGATGGACGGCGCGCCCGCAACCCCGATTTGCGACCGCAGCCGCTCGATCGTGGTCGCGAATCTCTCCCGCACCTGCGTGAAATTCACGCCCTTCATATCGTCGCGATAGAAATAGCGGCCCTTGATCTCAGGCGGCCCGACGAACGCCACCGTCTCGCGCCCCTGATCGAAGCGCATCACATAATCGCAAAGCGCCTGGGGCGACCGCGAGCCATCGCGCACCGCAGGCCAATCGCGCACCAGGCCCTTGAGGATCGCCGGCCTGTATTGCGGGACGATCTCATTGCGAAAAGTCGCGAGATCGACATTGCGCCATTCGCGCGTCTTTTGGGCGATGTCCATGCGCCGCGAACCTCCCGGAAAACCGGCGCCTTTTCAACCCGCCGCAACCGCGCCTTAAGCGCACCCATGCTAAGAGCGGGCATGGACCGTGCTCCCGGCTTCTGGACCTGCGCCCTGGCCACGGGCGGCGCCATCGCCGCCCAGATGGCGCTGGCGGGTCTCTTCCACATCACCGGCCGCGCCGATGTCGCGCTGATGATCGCCATGATCGCGGGCGCGGTTTACCTCGTGACGCCGGGCGCCCAGCGGGGCGACGCCAAGCGGCTCTGGGGCATGGTGCTGCTGGCGTTTGTCGGACTGATCTTGAGCTCGGGCGTCGGCGCGATGCTCGGGGTTTCGATCGCGTTCAGCGCCATCGTCGGGGCCGAAACTGACGCCGCCCGCGAGGCTGGGCCATCGCTGGTGCTGGCCGTCGCCGTCGCCGCGGCCTGCGCCGCCTATCTCGGCGTGTTTCGTCTTGGTTGGGGCTTGGTCAAACCGCCGGAAACCGCCCCGGCCGCCGCAGATTGGACCAAGCGCGTCTTTTAGGCGCCCTCCCACGGCCCCAAACGATGCTAGTCTCGTCCCATGCCGAGCCCGTCAGAACGCTTCCGCGAACGCCTGCTGCAAGCCTTTCCGCCTCATGCCGAGCGCCTGGGCTGGACAGACGCCGCGCTGAAGGCCGCCGCCGAGGAAGTCGGCCTCTCCGAAGGCGAAGTGCAGCTCGCCTGCCCAAACGGCGCGATTGATCTGGCGGACGCTTTCGCCGACCGCGCCGATCGCGAAATGCTCTCGGCGCTCGCCGATCTCGATCTGCCGTCCATGCGCATCCGCGAAAAAGTGCGCGCCGCCGTCAGCCTTCGCCTCGAAGCGCAAGCGCCTTACAAAGAGGCCGCCCGCGCCATGACGCGCATGCTCGCCCGCCCGACGCGCGCGGGGGAGGCGGCGCGGCTGGTCTGGCGCACCGCCGACCGCATCTGGCGCGCGCTCGGGGATGCGTCGACCGACGGCAACTTTTATTCCAAGCGCGCCATCCTCTCGGCCGTGCTGGCCTCGACCTATGCGCGCTGGTTTTCCGACAAAAGCGAAGACCATGCCGACACCGCGGCCTTCCTCGAAGCGCGCATCGAAAACGTCATGCAGTTTGAAAAATTCAAAGCGCGCTTGAAACCGCTCGGCGAAGCGGCTGAAACCGCTGTCGGCGTCGCGGCGCGCTTTCGCTACGGGGGATAGAATGATCTTGAAATTGGTTGGCGCGGCATGCGCCTTCGCTTTGCTTGCAACGCCAGCGCTCGCCGGCGAATGCCCGGCTGAATCGGTTGGCGTTGACGTGATGGCGCCGGGGCCGGCCGAAAATAGCGGCGTCACTTTGGAGCCGGTCGCGGAGTTTGATCTCGAGCCGTTCTACCACATTGAGGATCGCCATCTGCGCATGCGCCGCGTCATCGTCGCGCCGGGCGGCGTGTTCGGCTGGCACAATCACGACACGCGCCCCGGCCTCGTCACCATCGTCAGCGGCGAGATGACGGAATATCGCAGCACCTGCGCCGTGCCGATCATCCATCGCGCCGGCGAAGGCACAACGGAAGCGGGCCCGATTTTCCATTGGTGGAAGAACAACACCGACGCGCCCGCCGTGCTGCTCGCGGCGGATTTGCCAAACCCCGAACTCGGGCATTAAGCCTCGCTCCTCCTCGATGGAGGAGCTGTCAGGCGCGCAGCGACTGACTGAGGAGGTGTGCACGCGGTGTTGAAGGGCAGCCTCCAGAGGCTCTCTTGCGATGGGCCGCGCGCGCACCTCCTCCGGTTTCGCCGCTGCGCGGCTCAACCACCTCCTCCATCGAGGAGGAGGTGTTTAAGGCTTCAGCCGCGTCACATGCCCCATCTTCCGGCCCGGCAGCGCATCGCGTTTGCCGTAAAGATGGAGGCGTGCGTTTGGGTCGGCGCTGAGCGTTTGCCAAGCGTCCGCGTCGGCGCCGATGAGGTTTTGCATTTCGGCGTCGCAGAGCCGCGTTGTTGAGGCGAGGGGCCAGCCGGCGATGGCGCGGATATGTTGCTCGAATTGGCTGGCGCCACACGCATCCATGGTCCAGTGCCCGGAATTGTGAACGCGCGGCGCCATCTCATTCGCGAGCAGGGCGCCGTCCGGCATGACGAAAAGCTCAAGCGTGATGACGCCGACATAATTCAGCGCTTCGGCGAGGCGCTGCGTCATCGCGTTTGCGGCATCCGCGATCGCAGCAGCGCCGGGCGCTGGCGCGATGGTGCGTGCGAGGATGCCGTTCTGGTGGATGTTTTGAACCAAATCGTACGCCGCGAAACTCCCATCGATTCCGCGCGCCGCGACGACCGAAACTTCGCGCTCAAACGCGCAGAAGCCTTCGAGGATCGCGGGCGCTTCGCCAATGCTCGCGAATGCTTCATCGGCCTCGCCAAGCGAGGCGATGCGTGCTTGGCCTTTGCCGTCATAACCGAGGCGCCGTGTCTTCAGGATCGAGGGCGCGCCTATGGTGTGCAACGCGCCGGCAAGATCCTCGCGCGTATCCACCACGGCGAACGGCGCGGTTGCGATGCCGAGGCTTGCGAACAATTGCTTTTCCGCGACACGGTCCTGCGCCAACGCCAGCGCGCGGGGATTGGGGTGTACCACCGCGCCTGACGCGATCAGAATCTCCGCCGTCGCCGCCGGCACGTTTTCAAACTCTGTCGTCACCACCGCGACATCGCGCGCGAACGCCGCAAGCGCGACCGCATCGTCATAGGCCGCGACGGTCACACGCGCTGAAACGCGCGCGGCGGGGCTGTCTTCTTCCGGCGTGTAGATGTGAACGTCGAAGCCGAGCGCCGCCGCTTCCATCGCGAGCATGCGTCCGAGCTGCCCGCCGCCCAGGATGCCGATCACGCTGCCCGGCGCGAGCGCGCTCATGCGCCGGCGGGGTCTTCGCCGATGGCGGCGGTTTGCGCGGCGCGGAAGGCGTCGAGCCGGGAAGCCAGCGCTTCGTCTGACAGCGCAAGGATGGAGGCGGCCAGGATGGCGGCGTTCGCCGCGCCGGCATCGCCGATCGCCAGCGTCCCCACCGGCACGCCCTTGGGCATCTGCACGATGGAGAGGAGGCTATCGAGCCCGTTGAGCGCCGCGCTCTTCACCGGCACGCCCAGCACCGGCAGCGGCGTCATCGAGGCGCACATGCCGGGCAGGTGCGCCGCGCCCCCCGCCGCCGCGATGATCACCTTGAGCCCGCGCGACTTGGCGGACTGGGCATAGTCATAAAGCCGCTGCGGCGTGCGATGGGCCGAAACGACGCGCGACTCATAAGTCACGCCCAGCGCGTCGAGCATCTCGGCGGCGGCCCGCAAAGTCTCCCAATCGGACTTCGAGCCCATAATCAGGCCGACCCGGGGGGCCAATGCCATCGCCGCCTCCAAAAAAGAGCGCGCACTATAGGAACGAACCCGCCCGCGTCCAGCCGGCAAAACGTGCCCAGTTAAGCCGCCCTTTACCAGGAGGGGCGATCTTCGGCGGACTCTTAGAGGCGCTTTTCATGCTGTTCCGGCGGCGACATCCCGCATCCGAAACGATCGATCCGCTGCTCGCGCAGTACGGATTGCAGCCGCGCGACTTGAGCAAACCCGCCCGCATGGCGTTCGAAGCGCTCGCCGCTGAACGCGATACGCTGCAAAAATCGCTCGAAGCCTCGATGACTTTGGCCGACCGGGACACGCTGACCCCGACGCTCAACCGCCGCGCCTTCCTGCGCGCGCTTCACCGCACCATGTCGGAAACCGAGCGCTACAAAACGCCGGCCGCGGTGCTCTATCTCGATCTCGACGGCTTCAAGGCCGTGAACGATGGCTTTGGGCACGCCGCTGGCGATTCCGTGCTGCGGCAGATCGGCCGGCTGCTGGTGGATCAGGTGCGGGAATCGGACGTCGTCGGGCGCCTCGGCGGCGACGAGTTTGGCATTATCTTGAACCGCGTCGAAGCGGAAGAAGCGCACGCCAAGGCCGTCGCGCTCGCCGACGCGGTGAACGCGCTGCCGATCCTTCATGCCGGCGTCGCGCATCGCATGCGCGTGTCGCTTGGCGTGCACATCATCGCGAACGTGGAAGATCCCGAAGCCGCGATCGCGCGCGCGGATGAAGCCATGTATGCGGAAAAGCGCGCGCGCACGCTGGCGGCGCAGCGCTTCGCGGCGTTCTAGCACCACCGTTCCCCGGACGCCGCAGGCGATCCGGGGTCCATCCCTCAACCGCTTCGATGTCCGAACCATAGACCCCGGCTCAAACGCGTGCTGCGCACGCTGGCCGGGGAACGGTTACGACACCACCCTGATTGCTCCGAAGAGCAATCCGAGAAAAAGGGCTATGCCGACTGCGATGCCCATCGCTCCGCCGAAGCGAAACGTGAAGAGATAACTGTTCCACGTAGCTCCTCGTTCGGTGGCGCCGGTGATAGCCGCCATCCTGCCTGTGAGCACCTTTGCCCTCAACAGAAACCAAGCGCCGACACAAATGAAGAATACCGACGCAGCCATCAGCGTAACGAAATCCGCACTCATTGCCTACCTGTTTGAAGTTAGCCCGGCGCCCGCTCCAAGTTCGCTTCCGGGATCAGCTCCCGCATCCTATTCCCAAAGCTGATCAAGCATGCCTCGTTCGGCGAGAGCGGACCCGTCGCGTAGCTGGACGAATGCATCCCCGCCTGCACATTCTCGATCAGCACGGTGTCTTCGGCGTTCACTTGGCGATTGATGCGCCAGTTGAGATAGCGCGCGGCGTCGATCTCGCGCGTGGCGTTCGGATGCACGTAAGCGATTTCGCGGATCAAAGTTTCGCTCGCCGACACCGGGATGAATTGCATGAAGTCCACTTGGTCGGGATAGATGTCGAATGCGACATTCGGCCAGAGTTTGTAATAGGCCCAGAGCCGGCGGCGTTTTTCGGGGATGTGCGTGAAGCCGGTCAGCAATTGCTGATACGAGCGCTCCGTCCAATTGTTTGACGGCGCGTCGGTAACGACGCCCCACATCTTATCGACCCATTCCTTCGCTTCGATCGCATAGCTGCCCGCGAACAAGCGGCTGAGGCCGGGATGCGCGACGGGAATGTGCATGCCGTCGGAATAATTGTCGCCGATATTTTTCCAGTTCACCGGGCGCGGACGGAGCGTGATGCGGCCGTGCGGGACGAGTTTTTCCAGTTCGTATTCCGCAAGCTCATCCGCATAGGGCGCCATCATTTCGGCGACGGACGGCAAACCCTTTTCAAAACGCACGAACACGAAGCCCTGGAAGATTTCCTGCTCCACCGGCGCCAAGCCATTGCTGGCAAGATCGAGCGCGCCGAGGCCTTGCCACTTCGGCACCGCGGCCAGCTTGCCATCGAGCCCATAACTCCAAGCGTGATACGGGCACACAAGCCTTTTTCCGCATGAGCCCTTGGGTTCCGTCACGAGCTTGCTCGCACGGTGGCGGCACACATTGTGGAAGCTGCGCAGCACGCCGTCGTCGCCGCGCAGCGTGATCACGCGCTCGCCCAGAATATCCAGCGTGACGTAATCGCCTGCATTGGGCGCATCATTGATGTGGCCGACAATGTGCCAGGCGGCGGAGAAGATCTTCTCGCGCTCCAGGTCGAAGAAGCGCGGGTCGGTGTAGAGCCAGGCGGGTAAGCTCTGGATCACAGCCGCCAGCTGATCGCGATCGCGCCGAAATCCTGCTGCGTCGGCTGCGTGGTGAATTCCTCGGTGCGCGTGACGTAGGTGTAGGTGACGCGCCAGTCGCCGGCGCTCACGGCAAAGCCCGCTTGCAGGTCGGCGACATAAGGTTTGCGCTCGACCGAGGGGCTATCCTCGAACGTGTTGCCGTCGAGAAAAAGATTGTGCGCCACCGCGCGGCCTTGCAGGCCCACAAAGAAATTCCACGCGAGTGGCCCACCCGCGAAATGCTCGACGCTGCCAAGCGAAGGGCGCACGCGCGCGGGGCCGTAATCGCTGTCGATGCGATAGCCCACGCGCGCCGTGAGCCCGACACGCGCTTCGGTGCGGAGCGTGCCGATGGTGGCGCCGGCGCTCGGCGTCAGATCCGCTTCGAGGCCACCCGGCACGTAATCGGTAAAGAGACGTAGCGCGCGCCAGCGGCGATCGAACGCCGCCGCGAACGCGACTTCGTCATGCAACTGACTATCCCAACCTTGCGGATCAGGCGCGCCCAGCACTTGGTGGATGCCGCGCTGCGCTTCTTCGCCAAGCGCGGATGGGCCGACGAGACCGATGTCGAATTCGTAGGTGTCGAGATAATCGGGCGAGCGGCCGGCGGGCGCGTCCTGCTCGGCGGCGACCATGAGCTGGAGATAAAGCCAGCCCGCATAAGGGTGCTGATCGGGCGGGGCCGGGTTGGCTTGAATATCTTCCGGCGTGAAAATCGATTGGCCGAACGCAACGCCCCAGAAATCGGGATTGGAGCCGGAGAGCGCGCGCGTGAAGCCGCCGGTGCCTTGCAGCCATTCGGGCACGCCTTCGGCGGGCGACACATAGGTGAAGGCGATGCCGCTGGTGTAATTGCGATCGGCGCCGCTGGAGAGAGAATCGTTTTCAACGACGAGCGAGAGCACGCCCTTTTCCTCGGCGGGGCGATCGTCCGCGAGCGCCGCGCCCGGCAAAGCCGCAATCGCCGCGGCGCCAGCCAGCCAAGTGCGCTTCAAGCGATGATGTCCGGCGTCAGCCGATCTTCGATCCATTGAATCTGGTCCTTCAACACCAGCTTGCGCTTCTTCAGTCGCGCCAGCTGCAAAGCGTCGCCGCTCTGCTCTTGCAGGGCCATGATCGCGCTGTCGAGCGCGCGATGCTCCTCACGGAGTTCCCAAAGGCGCGACTTAAGCTCGCGCTTTGCGGGCGTGTCGTTGATGTCGAACCCTTCGCCGTCACTATCCATGGGGTCCAGACCGGTTTGAGCGAAGCGGGATCAGCCCGTTCGCGCGAGGAGGGTGTGTAGCAAAGCCGGGGCGGGATCGATCATGAATTCGTCGAGCGCGGGCCCCCCCGTCGCTTCGCGAGCTAAGCCATGGGGCCAGGGCGCTGTAAAGCCGCTCAAAGCGAGGGCGCCGCAGCGTCAAAAACGGGCGGGTCCGGACGGTTTATTTTCGTAACATGATGTAAGGAGACAACAGTCCGAAAGGGCGCCATGCTCGGGACTCGCCAACTCATAGGAGGCGCTTTCATGGCTCTCGAATCGCGACTTCGCGAACTCGACACCCGGCATCGGGATTTGGACTACGCCATTGAATTTGAAGGCAAAAGGCCGGCCGCCGATCTGGTGCGGCTCTCGGCGATGAAACGCCAAAAACTCAAAATCAAAGAGGAGATCGAAGCCATCCGGCTTCGCCTCCACCACTAGTCCGGGTTCCTCCGGGCAAGCCCACGCGCCCGCGCCTGAAGCTGCACTTTTCGCAGTTCAGGCGCGCCGCGCACTCAGCCTTCGTCGCTGCGCTCGTAAGTTTCGGGCGGCACGGTTTCGCTTGCGGGCTTGAGGCTCGCAGACTCGGCCTTACGCGCCCGCGCATCGGCCCGCGCCTTGGCGACAGCGGCTTCCGCGACGACGTGATCAAGCTCGATCTGCGTGCAGAGGCCGAGCGATACCGGATCGACCGGTTTCAGATTGTTTGCATTCCAATGGGTGCGGTTGCGCACTTGATCGATCGTGGCCTTAGTCGTGCCGATCAGCTTCACCAGCTTGGAATCGGCGATTTCCGGGTGATTGCGCAGGAACCACTGGATGGCGTCCGGCCGATCCTGGCGGCGCGCGATCGGGGTGTAGCGCGCGCCGGACTTCTTGGCTTGCGGCACGTCGATGCGCTTGGTGTCGAGCGATTTCATCCGATAATCCGGATTGGCCTCGGCCTTGGCGATTTCCTCGCGCGACAGAAAGCCGGCGGCGATCGGATCGACGCCGCGGATGCCCTTGGCGACGTCTTCGTTGGCGATGCCTTGGACTTCGAGCGGATGCAGCCCGCAGAAATCGGCAACCTGGTCGAACGTGAGCGAGGTCTGCTCGATCAGCCAAACGGCGGTCGCCTTGGGCATCAGAATGTCGGACATGGGGGTCTCCAAACAGCATGCGCCCGGCGTCGTCGGCCGGTCGAGATGTTCGGGCAACGGCCAGCGACCACGGGCGCGATCAAGCTAGCGGTGGGGATATAGCGAGCCCGGATCAAAAAGGAAACAGCGCTCTGAGGCGCCGGGCAGAGATTTCCTGGCCTTCGCGCAGTCTCAGCCGTGGGATGAGAGCGGACCTTTGATCGCCATGGGGTGCTTGGGCTGGTAGAGGCCAAGCTTGCCGCCGCCGGGTAGGGCGAGCGACGTCAGCCGGCCCCAGCGCTGCTCGCTGATCGGCTCGCAGGCGACGCCCGCCGCTTCCAGCCGCGCGATCTCAAGCTCGACATTGTCGGTCATGAGATAAAGCTCGTGCTTGTCGTTTTCGTCCGACGGATGGATCGCGGCCTCGCTCGGCGGCAGCGCGAAGATCAGCCAGCCATGGCCGGCGTCAACATTCTGAAAGCCTAAGACATCTCGGAGGAAAGCACGGTCGGCGTCGGCGTCCTTGCTGTAAAGGATCGTGTGCGCGCCGATGATCAATTCAGCCTCCGCTTTTGCGCCCGCAATCTAGAGCGCCGTGGCGCTGAAGGCTAGGATACGGCGCGCACGGCTGGCGCGCGCGAAAGGCGCAACGTCACTTTGCGCAGGCCGTCGATCAGGCGCTCGCGCTCTTCCGGCGAAATCTCGCGCGGTTCGCGCAGCTTCCGCATCGCGTCGTAATGGATCATCACGGCTTCGCGGTCCCAGACGCCGCGCGAGGTCAGCACGTCCACGAGTTCGCACAGGCAATAGGCCGCAACGCCCAGCTGAGGCAGGCCGAACATGCCCGCGAGCGAGGAGACGCTGTTGCCCAGCATGTGAAGATCGTGCGCGGCGGCGCGGCTGTCGTCGCCCATATCGACATGCTTGGCGACACGCGAGAGCGCGTCGTCGATTTCTTCCAGCGCATTGTGCCGGATCATTTCGAGCGAATCCGTCGCGCGCTGAATGGCGTCCTTCTCGCTGATCCCGCCGGGAACATTGAGGAAAGACTTGAGCGGGTTCGGCGCGGCTTCTTCGCGCTCTTCTTCCGGGGTCGTCACCATGGTTGCGCTCCTAACACGCGCCCGGCCGGCGCTTCAGGCGCGAGCAATCCGCCGCGCCGTCCTTCGATCTTGGCCACGAAGAGCACGCGCTCGAGGAGGCCGCCCATAGAAAACGGTTTTGCGATCACGAAATCCGCGCCGCATTGGCGCGTGTCGGCGACCAGCCGCAGATAGGTGTGGCCTGTCACGATCAGGATCGGCGCGCCGGCATTTGCCGTGCCGCCATCGCGCACGTCGCGGATCACCTGGTAGGCGCGCTCATTGTTCGGATAAGGATCGATCAGGATGAGATCGAAGGCGCGCGTCTTTAAGAGCAGCGCCGCCGCTTCGATATCGTTGCAGCGTTGAATGCGGCGAAAGCCGAAGCCCTGCATCACGCCGGTCAAGAGATCGAGAAACAGCGCGTTGGCGTCGATGATCAGCACCGACGCCTTTGTGAAATTGAACGATGCGCCTTTCGGGGCAGGCATCATGAAGGCGTGTCCTCGGATTGCGCCGGCAGCGCGCGAGGTAAGACTTTAGGGTAGAATTCTTAATGATTGGGCAAAACACACGCATAACTTGCGGTGTATCGCTTACGGCCAGCGCATCTATGCCTAGCGCGCGTTTAGCTTAACAAAGCAAAACGATCTTTCCGACATGCGCGCCTGATTGCAAACGCGCATGCGCGACCTCCGCCTCGGCGAGCGGAAAGCTTCCATCGATCACCGGCTTTACTTTGCCCGCCGCGATCCATGGCCAGACAGTCTCTTCCACCGCGCGCGCGATCCGCGCTTTTTCCTCCACGGATCTGATGCGAAGCGTCGAGCCGGTCAGCGTCACGCGCTTCAGCATCAGCTGCAGCAGATTGAGTTCCGCCTGCGCGCCGAGCTGTGTCGCGATCATCACGATGCGGCCCATGCGGTTGGCGAGCGAGACGTTCTTAGCGAGATAAGGCCCGCCGATCATGTCGAGCACGACATCGGCGCCGCCAAGATCGCGCACCACGGCTTCAAAATCCTCGGTCTTGTAATTGATCGCGCGTTCGGCCCCGAGCGCTTCGCATCGCGCGCACTTTTCACCATCCCCCGCCGTCACGAAAACACGCGCGCCCGCGGCGCGGCCCATCTGGATCGCGGTGGTGCCGATGCCGGATGCGCCGCCATGGATGAGCAAGGTTTCCCCCGCCTTCAGCGCGCCCGCCTCGAACACATTGGCCCACACGGTAAACACCGTCTCCGGGAGCGCCGCGGCTTCCGCGGGCGAAAGCCCGGCGGGGATCGGCAGCGCCGACCCTTCGGGCGCGAGCGCGTATTCCGCATAGCCGCCGCCGGGGATGAGCGCCGTCACCTGATCGCCCATCTTCCAGCGAGAGACGCCGGCGCCGGCAGAAGCCACCTCGCCCGCAACCTCCATCCCCAACGTCGCCGGCGCGCCTGGAGGTGGGGGATAAAAGCCCGCGCGCTGCATCAGGTCAGGACGGTTGAGCCCCGCCGCCGCCACGCGGATCAAGATCTCTCCGGCGCCCGGTTCCGGGATCGGCGCATCAGCCAGCCGCAGCGGCTCGCCCGCCGCATGAACGACCACCCGCATCGTTTTGGCTTCGGCCACGCGCGCCTCCTTAAACTTCTTCGCGTTTTAGGCTAAGCTGGCGGCGGAGGTTAGCCATGGACGACGATCCCTTCGCCCCGGTCTCGCGGCTAAAGCCCGTGCCGCTGGAGGCGCAGCTCGAGAACGCCTCGATTGGCGAGCTGGAGGCCCGCATCGAGACGCTGCGCGGCGAAATAGCGTTGTGCGAGCGCCACATAGCCGCCAAACGCGCCCAGCGCGCCGCGGCAGACTCAGTGTTCGGCGCACGTCCTTCGTGACTTCCATCCTTAACTGTTGGAAAACGGCGCGGCCCGGCTTTTGCGAGCACGCCCGTCTATGATGAGTGACAAAAACCAGCCCGCAGCCGCCGCACCCGCCGTCGATGGCAAGCGCGCGCTCGATTTCGCGAAATCGGAAATGTTCGACCGCGCCTTCAAAGAAGGCATGGCGTTGGTGGATGAAACCGCCGCTTACCTCGATGGCCCCGGCCGGGCCTCGTCCAAGCGCCTCTCACGCGCCGCCGCCCTGGCTTATGCCGGCGAAAGCATGCGCCTGACGACACGGCTAATGCAGGTGGCGTCCTGGCTCTTGGTGCAGCGCGCCGTCCGCGACGGCGAAATCGGCGTCGCTGAAGCCGCCAGCGACAAATACCGCCTGATCTCGCGCGAAGCCGCCGCCGCCTCGCCGTTCGCCGGCGCCGACGATCTGCCGGAAACCCTGAAGGCCCTCATCATCCGCTCAAGCGCCATCTATGAGCGCGTGCGGCGTCTCGACGATACGATGTACGGGCAAGCCGAAGAGGGCGGCGGCGCCAATCCGATCTCCGATCAGATGGCCAAGCTCAACGCCGCTTTCGGACGCTAATCACTATCGCTCCCCGGACGCCAGAGGCGATCCGGGGTCCATTGTGCGATCAGGCGCTTATTGGAACCATGGACCCCGGCTCGGACGCATGCTTCGCATGCTGGCCGGGGAGCGGAATGGCCTCAGCCTTCCTTCTTCTTCATGAAGCCGCCGAACTTGTCATTGAAGCGCGAGACGCGGCCGCCGCGATCGAGCATCGTTTGTGTGCCGCCGGTCCAGGCCGGGTGCACCTTCGGATCGATCTCGAGCGCCAGGGTCTGGCCCTCGGCGCCATAGGTCGAGCGCGTGCGATAGGTCGACCCATCCGTCATCTGGACAGTGATGAAGTGATAGTCGGGGTGGCCTTCGGCTTTCATGACGCTTGATCCTGGGCGTGCGCGGGAGCGGGGCTGATAGCCCAAGCGACCCGGCGGGGCAAGGGAGGCCCGTTCAGCTCTCTGGGTGCGGCGCGCCCTTTTCCGGCTGCTTTAGCGTCCCCGCCACCAGCCAGGCGCCGCCGCAGAGCGCGGTGGCGACGAAAAGGCTGGTCCATTCGTTGCGGTTGGCGCTGTCGGCGATGACGCGCGGAATGTGCAGGATCAGCACCCACGAGCCGAACATGATCCCCAAGAGCGGCGCGGCCAGCCGCGCCAGAACGCCCGTGAGCAGGCTAAGTCCGGCGGCGGCGTGCGCGACGCCGGTGGCGTAGCCCCAGAACACAGGGTTCGGGATCCAAGCCGGGATCACGCTCGCGACATAGTCGATGTAGAGGTAATGCAGCGCCCCGAACGCCGGCAGCGTCAGCGCGAAGAGGAAGCGCCCGGGCGTGATCAGCCGCTCCTTGTGCGCCCCGCCCAATGTGCCCGCCAGGATCAGGCACGCGCCAAACAGCGCCAGCACTTCGAGAGCAGGGGTCGTCAGCCCCGCGTTGAAGGGCTGGCTGAACAGAAAGATCGCCTGAAACACCGCGAGCCAGAGCAGAAGCACGCCGGCGAGCACGAACGCCGCCGTCCGCGCGCGGAAGTTCACCAGCACGCCCAGACCAGCGATCAGCAGGATAGCGCCAGTCACGTAACCCAGCTGCGGCGGCAGCGCCGCGGGCGCGGGCTCAAGGCCGGAGCCGAAGCCGCCAAACGCGATGTTCAGCGCGCCGATCGCGCCCAAACCCACGGCGAGAAGCACCCGCCCGAGCAGCACAGCCCATCCCATGCGCCTCTCCCCATTCGCGGGGGTCAGCTTGCCAGGCTCCGCCGCTGTCTCTTCAATATCGCGGCGTCGGAGACCACGCCACATGCCTGCCGGTTATTCAGGAACGCCGCTGGCGCGCAAACTTGGCCTGAAGGCCGGGATGGATGTGTTCGCGCTCGCCATGCCGCCCAGTGTTCGCGCGGGAAATCGAAGCGGAAGGCGCCCCGCGCTGGCTGAAAGCGCCGAAGCAGGGACTGGCGGCGGCACACGTCTTTGTGACCGAGGCCGCCAAGCTCCGCGCTCACCTGGAACGCCTGCGGCCGCTGCTCGCTGCGGACGGGCAGGTCTGGGTGTCGTGGCCGAAGAAGGCCGCGAAGGTTGAGACCGACATCACGGAGGATACGATCCGAGCGCTCGCGCTGCCGATGGGCTTTGTCGATGTGAAAGTCTGCGCGGTGGACGACACCTGGTCCGGCCTCAAACTCGTGATCCGCAAGGCGCTGCGTTAGGTCGGCGCTTCCGCCGGCGCCGGCTCTGCTTTGGGCTTCACCAGCAGCAACAGGAAGGGATTGATCGCGATCGAGATCAGCGCGCCGCCGAGAATGAGATTATAGGTCTCAGGGCTCATCACGCCGAGACTGCGCCCCAAGCCCGCCAACACGAACGAAAATTCGCCGATCTGCGCCAGGCCGAACGCGACGAGCAGGCTCGCGAGATGCGATTGGCGGAACAGCAGCATCAGCGGATACCGATCAAAGCTTTGCCAACCACGATCGCGCCCACGATGATCGCGAGCGCCATGGGCTGGCGCAGCACGACGCCCGGATCGAACAGCATGCCGACCGCGACGAAGAAGAGCACCGCGAATGTGTCGCGGAGCGGCAGCGAATCTTCCGCCACGCGGTGGCTGAACTTGGTGCCGTTGAGCGCAAGCCCGCCGAGGAAGGCGCCGAGCGCGAAGCTGCGTCGAACCAGAAATAAGCCGCCCACGCCACGCCGAGCGCAAGCGCCAGGGTTCCGAGCGACAACAGCTCGCGCGATTTCAAATGCGCCACCCGCACGATCAGCCACGGAAAGAGCCGCGTCCCGACCACCAGCATCAGCACGATGAAGGCGGCGATCTTGGCGAAGGTGACGCCGAGCGCCAGCGCGATGCGCCACGGCGAAATGTCCGCGCCTTCGGCCGAGAGCGTCCACGCCAAAGCGGCAGCAGAACGAAGGCGAGCACGATCAGCACGTCTTCGACCAGCAGCCAGCTGACGCAAATTCTGCCTTCCTCGGTCTTCACCATGCGGCGCTCTTCCAGCGCCCGCATCAGCACGATCGTGCTCGCGACCGAGAGCGAAACGCCCAGCAGCACGCTTTCGGCCGGCCCCATGCCCAGCAGGTGGCCCGCGCCATAGCCGAGCGCCGCGGCCAGCACAGTGTGAATCAGCGCGCCCGGCACGGCGATCCACCGCACCGACCACATATCCTCCATCGATATTTTGAGCCCGACGCCGACATCAAGAGGATGACGCCAATATCGGATAGCTCCAGCGCCATTTCCGCATTGGCGGTGAAGCCCGGCGTGTAGGGGCCAAGCACAAGGCCGGCGCACAGGTATCCGATGATGGGCGACAGTCCTCAGTCGTTGCGCGATGAACCAAACACGAAAGCCAGCACGATCCCGGCGACGAGGGTCGTGACCAATGCATATTGCGCCATCCCTCTGTGCCTCGTTTCGCCCGCGCACCGGCATCAAACGATGTAACGGCGCCACGGACAAGCAAATCGTGTCCGGTTTGCGCCTTGTTTCTGGAACAGACGGGGCCACTTGCCCGTTCTGACCACCGAACGCGATGTGGCTTCGCGGTTCGGAAACTGGGGCTGACATTCCATGGCTTACGCCGTTTACGATAACACCGCTGAGATGGGCGCTCGCGTCGAGGGCTTCCGCCCGTTGAACGCGTTGGTGTTGTGCTTGGCGCCGCGGCGCTGGGCGCTGTCACAGGTTTTGTCGCAACCATCGCGCTGGGTTCGCTTGAGCCTTGGATGGCCGCCGCGTGCGCCGCGCCGGTTTATCTGGCCGCGCTCTACTTCGCGAGCGAAGGCTGCCGCGAAGCGCTGCGCCGCCGCGAATGGTTGGCCGCTCTGATCGTTTCGCTGCTGCTCATCGGTCTCGCGGTCTGGCCGATCACGATTTCTATGCGGTGCGAATGCGCCCGCCTTCTGGGTCGGCCGGCTTCGAGCTTCGCGATGTTGGCGGCGTTCGTGCTGCTTAGTGCCGGCAGTGCGCCCCGCGTTTATCGCGCCAGCGCTCTGGCGCCTTGATCGCGCTCCTTGCGGTGAACCAAAGCTTGCTCACGGCGATGGGGGGCGTAAGCTCCAAGCCGGCGCGCGTCAGCGCCATCACGCTGACGCGCCGCAGAGCTTCGGTCGAAAAGTCTGCGACGCTCTCGGCGAACATCTTCCCAAAATTCAGCTCCGCCTTCAGATGCAGAAACGCCGCGCCGAGCCCGATCGCGGCGCGGTCCATGAAGACGAATTCGCGCGGGATGAGCACCGGTCCCAGCGACTTCAAGCGCCGCCGCACTTCCATCGCTTCTCGCCGTCCGTATTCGCCGGGGTGAAACGCCATCCGCGATCGAGCGCACGCGGTCTTCGAGCAGGGGGCCGTAGATGAAGCGCGCCCACAAAGTCAGCGCTTCGATCAGCGGCGTGGACAGATTCTTGAAGCCCCAAATTTCGTAAGCGTGCGCGACCTGTGCTTGGTTCTCGTCGCGCAGCCCTCGGTAAAGCTCGACCACGCCTTCCACGAAACGCGGCGGGAAAATCCGCACACAGCCAAAGTCGAGCAGATGCAGACGCTCGGCGTTTTCGGTGAGCCCGTAATTGCCGAGATGGGGATCGCCGTGGATAACGCCAAAGCGCGTCATCGGCCCCCACCAGGCTTTGAACAGCAATTCTGCGATGCGGTTGCGCGTTTCCTGCGGCTCATCCACCCAAGCCAGCAGGCCCTTGCCTTCAAGCCACGTCATGGTGAGGAGGCGCTTGGTGGAAAGCTCTTCTACCGGGCTCCGGCGTGTTGATGCGCGGCTCATCAGCCAGCATCGCGGCGAACAGGCGCATATGTTTCAGCTCGCGCGCATAGTCCAGCTCCTCGCGGAGCCGGGCGCTCACTTCCTCGATCGCTTCGGTGGAATCGATCGTGCCGTCCATGGTCTTGAAGAGATTGAGCAGCGTCTTGAGCTGGCCGAGATCGGCCTCAACCGCGCTCGCCATGTCGGGATATTGCAGTTTGCAGGCAAGCGCGCGGCCATCGTGCGACGTCGCGCGATGCACTTGCCCCAGCGAAGCCGCCGCCGCCGCATTCTGCTCGAACGACGCAAAGCGCTGCTGCCAATCGGCCCCAAGCTCAGCGCGCATGCGCCGCTGCACGAACGGCCAGCCCATCGCCGGCGCATGCGCCTGCAAAGTGCGGAACTCGTCGGCGTAGGCTTGCGGCAACAGATCGGGGATGGTCGATAAAAGTTGCGCCACTTTCATCAGCGGCCTTTAGACCGCCCGAGCGCTTCACGCAGCACGCGCGCCAGCCGCGCTTGATCGGCGCCCATCACACGCGCCGCAGCAGCCCCGCTCATATTCGCGCCCACGCTCGCGACGCGCCAATGCGGGGCGGAGAGGCGATTGCGTTCTGGGTCTTTGTCTTCGGCCAAACTCTCACCCGTTCCCGCCAATCGCGGTAAACACATCCTTTAGATAGTCCGAACATGCGCTTACGAATATCGCATATCCCTGTGCCATTTTAACGCGACCTGAACTTCCTTGCCTATGGTCCCTCCATCAAACGCGTCCGCTAGAGACGCAAAACATGGTGTGGGCATATGGGTAAGACGATCCTGATCGTCGATGACGATCCGGCGCAGCGCCGCCTCTTGCAGGCGGCCGTTGAGCGCAACGGCTTTTCGACACGTACGCTGAGAACGGCGCCTTCGCCGTCAGCTCTGTCGAAACCCATCAGGATATCGACATCGTTCTGCTGGATCTCGTCATGCCTGGCATGAGCGGTCAGCAGGCGCTGAAGGAAATCCGCCAACGCCGCCCCGATCTGCCGTGCATCGTGCTCACCGCGTCCGGCGGCATCGACACGGTCGTGCAGGCGATGCAAGCCGGCGCGTGCGACTTCTTCGTGAAGCCCGCGAGCCCAGAACGCATCATGGTGTCGATCCGCAACGCGCTCGACATGTCGAATTTGAAAACCGAAGTGGTGCGGCTGAAGAAGCGCGTCACCGGCCAATTGGGTTTCGATGACATGGTCGCCTCGGCGCGCGCCATGGGCCCCGTCGTGCGCATGGGCCAACGCGCCGCGGCGTCGAACATCCCGTTTTGATCACTGGTGAAAGCGGCGTCGGCAAGGAATTGCTGGCGCGCGCGATCCAAGGCGCGTCCGACCGCGCCGGCAAGCCGTTCGTCACCGTCAATTGCGGCGCGATTCCAGACAATCTGGTCGAGAGCATTCTCTTTGGGCACGTCAAAGGCTCGTTCACCGGCGCCGTCGACAATCACGCCGGCAAGTTCGTGGAAGCGCACACCGGCACGCTTTTCCTCGACGAAGTCGGCGAACTCCCGCTCGACATGCAAGTGAAACTGCTGCGCGTGCTGCAGGAAGGCGAAGTCGACGCCGTCGGCTCCAAGCGCCCGACTAAAGTCGATGTGCGCATCATCAGCGCCACCAACAAAGATCTCGCCAAGCTCGTCGGCCGACGGCCTTTTCCGTGAAGACCTCTATTATCGCTTGAACGTCTTCCCCATCGAAGCGCCGCCGCTGCGTGAGCGTAAGGAAGACATCCCGACTTTGGTCGCCCGTTTCGTGCGCGCTTCAACGCTGAAGAGGGCCGCAGCGTGCGCGGTGCTTCCGACGCCGCGATGCAGATGCTGCTCGATTTCGATTGGCCGGGCAATGTGCGCCAGCTTGAGAACACCGTGTTCCGCGCGGTGATCCTGTGCGAAGGCGATCTCTTGCAGCCGGAAGATTTCCCGCAGATCTCGGGCCTCAAACCGCTCGCCGCCGCCAACGATGCGCGTCCGCACAATGTGCCCGCGCCGGCAAACGACCATGTCGAGCAAAACCGCGCCGCGCTGACGCAAGTTATGTCCGACACCGTCGAAACCCATCCTTCGATCGCGATCTTTGACGATGGCGGCCATCTCCGGCAGCTGGAAATCGATCGAACGCGATCTCATCGAACTCGCGATCGATCATTATTCCGCCATATGAGCGAAGTCGCCCGCCGCCTCGGCATCGGGCGAGCACGCTCTATCGCAAACTGCGTGAATATGGCCTGGAAGAACGCGCGGCTGCTGAAGGCTAAGCGCGCTCCTGCGCTAAAACGACCTCATGCCGCGCGATATTTGAAAGTGAACCGTGCCGCGGCCGTAGTCGATCGCGATGCCTTGGCTCTGGCCGATCACGTCCATGCCAACCAGCAAAGTCGCTCATTCTCAAATCCCCAGAGCGAGAAGACGTGAAAATCGCCGACATAGGCGGTGATGTTTTGGATCACGACTTCATCCAGCGAGAGACGCGGGAATGATGATGGCGCGATCGAACACCAGCGGGCGCCCGGCGGTATAGGCGCGGTTGGGATCGACGATCGGTGAACGGTAGTTCAATTGCGCAAGCGCGTCGCGCAGCGCGAGATTGCCGAGCGATCCGTCCGACCCTGTATCGATCAGCACATTGATATCGATATTGCGGATGCGCCCTGGGATCACGACCAAGTGCCCGAACCGCAACGAGCCTTGCACGTCGTCCAGCCAACGAGGCGACGCGCGGTGCGCGAAGGTACGATCTCGATGCAGCGGCGCAGAAAGTCCCATGCGCAAGCGCCGCCCCGACATGCCGTCAACGCCAAGCAGGCCGCTCTCGCCCGCAAGCACGCGTGAGGAATCCAAGACCGGCAGCGTCTGCGTCGGCAAGAGCAGATCGCCATACCGCAGCGATTGGAGCGCCACCATCGGCGCGGTCGAGACGCTGTCGATCGAGTGCACTTGGTCAAATCCCGCGCTCAAGAGCCCGAGCCGGCGCGCCAGGTCGGGCGAAATCGCGGAACGATTGGCGCCGGTATCGACAATAAAGCGAAACGGTCCTTGCCCGTTCACAAGCACTGGCGCGACGACGCGGCCCAGCCGATCGGTCTGCGTCGTGCCCGCCGCGGATTCAGCTGGGTTCTCCGCGTCCGCGACGATCGGCGGCGGCACGAGGCATTCCGCGCGGGCGCCCGATGCACCGATGATCCAGCCCGCGATCAGCGCGCCGAACAAAATTCGCTTGAGCGTTTCCATCCGGCGATGACGATTGCGCGCGTTGCATGCGCCGCCAGTGACTTCGCGGAAATCCGCCGCTCACTTTCCCGCGAGCGTCAGCTCGATGTTGCAGCGCGAAGCGGCTCATCCAGGAGCTGCACTTGAAGTTCCTGGCGCACCAGATCGATCGCGATCGCGCGCGTAGCGCCCAGTACATCCATGCCGATATGCACGCCGGCAATTCCTTGGCGTCCGCGCCGCGCACAACGGGAAGATCGCTGAGATGCACGTTGAGCGTCTCCATCCGAAGCGCGCCGAGGCGCACATTCCGCAAGCTCAGACGCGGCGTGGCGACCGAGCGTCCATCCATCCGACAATGGAATAGGCGCCGCTGCTTGCTGCGTCTGCCGAAGCGATCCATTAGCGCTTGGTTGACGAGCGTCGATTGCGAGCCGGTATCAATGATAGCGCGAACACGCACGCCATCGATGTCGAGCGGCACTTCGAGCAAATGTCCGAACCGCAGCACGCCGGGGATCACGAAGACGCGGCAGGGGCGGGCGCGCCGCCGGGGCCGGTCTCGAAACTGTGGCGCTCAAAGTCGATCAGGATGCGCTGGCCCGCGAGCCCATCCATCCCGATCACGCCGTCGGCGCCTTCCAGCGCATAGCTCGACATGATCAGCGCCGAAACATCGCGCCGGTCGAGCGCGCCCGCTTTGAGCGACGCGATCATCACCATCGGCGCACGGGCGTGCGCCGCCAACGCCGCTCACCCGGCGCTGCAAGGCCGTATCGAGCGCAAGCCCCAGATCGTCCGCGACGCGCGGCACGAGCACGGTGCGGTTGGCGCCCGTATCGAGAATGAAATGATACGGCCCCTTGTCGTTCAAGGTGACTGAAGCCAGCATGCGTCCCGCATCGTCGCGTTCGAGCGGAAACGCGGTGTTCGACGCCGGCGCCGGTGTCGCGGCGAGCGCGAGCGCCGCCAGCATGATGACGGATCCTTTCGCCGCGCGCATGATCCCTCCGCTGTCCGCGAGCGAAGGGTCTCAAGGTGGGGGTGTCATGCGCCAGCAGGGCTCGACGGGGCCCGCGAGGTCATGCGACGGAGACGTGTCAGGACAGATATTGTGACGCCGGCGAGCGACCGCTGACGGCGCGGTAAACCAGGAGAGCCAGATGTCGATCGATCATGTCTCCATCGGGGTCAGCAATATGCAGCGCTCGAAGGCGTTCTACGACGCCGCGCTCGCGCCGCTCGGCATGACGCCAGTGATGCCCGTTGAGTATGGCGGCAAGCTGGTGGGCGTCGGCTACGGCACGCCGGGCAAGCCGAAATTCTGGATTCAGTTTCCGATCAATGGCCCAGCCCGCGACGCAAGGCAACGGCACGCACATCGCGTTCGGCGCGCCATCGCGCGAGGCGGTCGATGCATTCTATCTCGCCGCTTTGGAGCATGGCGGTATCGAAGACGGACGCCCGGGCCTCCGGACCGAATATCATCCAGGCTATTACGGCGCCTTCGTCCGCGATCCCGACGGCAACAAGATCGAAGCCTGCCGCCACGGGCCGGACTGATGCGTTTCGCCAGAAAAGCGACGCGCAAGAGCAGTTTAGCACCGTCCTCGCGTGCTTGCCGGGCGAGGGCCTGACTGATAGCTAGCCTCTCCCGCCAGAGACCCAGCTTCGATGCCGCAAGCTTCCGCCCTGATGAACGTGATGATCACCGCCGCCCGCAAGGCTGGGCGGGCGTTGGCGCGCGATTTCGGTGAAGTGGGAAAATCTGCAGATTTCTCGCAAGGGACCGGCCGATTTTGTCTCCTCCGCCGACATCAAATCGGAAAAGACGATCTTCGAGGAATTGAGCAAGGCGCGCCCGGGCTACGGCTTCCTGATGGAAGAGCGCGGCGCGGTTGAGGGCAGCGATTAAAACGCACCGCTGGATCGTCGATCCGCTCGACGGCACGCTGAATTTTCTCCACGGCATCCCGCACTGGGCGATCTCGATCGGCCTGGAGCGCGAAGGCGCTTGGTCGCGGGCGTCGTCTACAATGTAATCCGCGATGAATTATATTGGGCCGAGAAAGGCCAGGGCGCGTTCCTGAATGACCGGCGCATGCGCGTCGCGGCGCGCACTGAGCTGAGCGACGCGGGTGATTGCGTCAGGCACGCCGTTCCTGGGCCGGCCTGGCCACGAGCAATTCGTTGCCGAAGTGCAGCGCGTGATGGCCACAACCGCGGGCGTTCGGCGCTTCGGGTCGGCGGCGCTCGATCTCTCTTACGTCGCCGCCGGGCGCTTCGACGGTTTCTGGGAGCGCAATCTCGCGCCCTGGGACATTGCCGCCGGCGCTGTTATCGTGCGCGAGGCGGGCGGTTTCGCGCGCGAAGTCGATGGCGGTGATTTCATGCAGACGGGCAGCATCATCGCGGCGAACGAGCGTCTCTTGCCGCTGCTCACCAAAACCATTCGCGGATGAGCGCCGGCGCCAAACGCAGCGAAAAAAGTCTCACTCTGGGAGATCGCCGCCTTTGCGGCGCCTGCCGCGCCGCTGCTGGCGCTGACGCTTCCCACCATCATTTTTCTGCCGCCGCACTTCGTCGCGCATTTGGGGCTGCCGCTCGGTGTCGTCTCCGCGATCTTCTTCGGCGCGCGCCTCTTGGACATTATCATCGATCCGCTGCTCGGCTCGTTGCAGGACCGCACGCAGACCCGTTGGGGCCGGCGGCGCTTATGGCTGGTGGCGTCGTGTCCGTTCTTGATGGCGCTGGTCTGGGTGGTGTTCGTCCAACTCGGGCCAGGCGCCAGCGTCGCTGCCGCGGGCGGCGCGATTCTGCTGCTCTATTTTGTGTTCGCGGTGATGATGGTGGCGCATCTCGGCTGGGCCGGCGAGATCGTGCCGACCTATCACGGGCGGACCCACGCGCTCGGCGCGGTGCAAACCGCGAGCCTCGTTGGCCAAGTCATCATGTTGGCGCTGGCGGCGGTCGTCGTGCAGGGCCTCGGCGGCACCAACGCAGACGCCGTCGCCGCGATGGGCTGGACGCTTGTGGTCATGCTCCCGCTCACCGTGGCGGTCGCCGTGCTCGGCGCGCGCGAAATCAAAACGCCGCCGCAACCCCATCTCGGTTTGCGCGAAGCCATCACGACCGTGCTTGGCAACGCGATGGCGCGCCGCGTCCTGCTGCCTGATCTCTTACTCGGCATCGCGCAGGGCCTCTCCGGCGGGCTCTTCCTGTTTTACTTCCAATATGTGCTCGGCTTCGAACGCGAGTCGCAGACCTTGGTCGCGATCTTTTTCATCGCGGGCCTCATCGGCGTGCCGATCTGGTGGATCGCTGGGCGGCGGTTCGGAAAGCACAAAGCGCTGCAAGGCGCGCTGCTCTACACCGCCGTCACCACCTTATTGCTGTTGGTGTTGCCACGAGGAAATTTCCCCGTCGTCGCATCCTTCATGATCGTCGCCGGCCTGGCGCAGGGCGGGGGGCGTGCTCTTGACGCGCGCGCTCATGGCGGACGTCGTTGACGATGATGAACTCCAAACCAATTCGCGTCGGTCTGGCCTCTATTTTGGCTTGCTGCTGATGACGTCCAAAGCCGGCCTGTCAGCCGGGCCCTTGGCGCTTGCGGTGTTGGGCGGGTTTGGTTTCGTCGCCGCACGCGGAAGCGATAATTCTCCGGCCGCGCTCGCCGCGTTGAGCGCGATGTTTATCGGGGGCCCGGTTCTGCTGTGTGTGCTCGCCGCGCTCAGCCTGCGTAAGTATCCGCTCGACGAAAAACGTCAGACCGAACTCGCCGCCGCCATTTCCGCGCGCCATGCGCGGAAACAGCGAAAACACATAAGGCCCATCGACCAGATAGCGCCGCCACAAGCGTTGCGGCTCGCTGGCGAGACGATGCAGCCACTCAAGGCCGGCCCCGCGCATCCAAATCGGCGCACGCTCAACACGGCCCGCCAGAAAATCCAAAGCCGCGCCGACGCAAAGGCCTACGCCGCTCGCGCCTTCATGCTGCGCGATCGCGTAGGCGATCATTTCTTGCTGCGGCGCGCCGACCGCGATGAAGGTAAAACGCGCATTCTGCTTGGCCGCGAACGCCGCCGCCGCCACGATCGCCGCCGGGCGCTGCTTTAGCCCCATCGGCGCGGCATGCCAGCGCACGTCCGCCAAGCGATAGCGGCGCTTCAATTCATTGATGGTCTCGGCATCGCCGCCAATGATGGTGATCGTCTCGTGCCGATCGATCACACGGTCGAACAAAGCCTCGGTGAGATCGGCGCCGGTGACGTTCGGCAGCGCAACGCCGGCATTCTTCGCCAGCGCCTGCAGAATGCGGCTGTCGTTCAAAGTGAGCCAGGCGCTCTCATAGAGCGGCTTGCGCGACGGTTCACGCGCCAGCTTCACCACATGATCGACATTCGGCGTCGCGACATAAGCGAACGGCGCGCCGATCGAAGCATGCACGGACACATGATCCAGCGCCGCTTCAAGATCGAGCGTGCTGAAGCTCAGCCCGAGAAAATTGATCGTGCTCGCCGCGCGAGACCCACCATCGAACGCCATCGCCATTAACCCAAACGAGCATTAACTGCCCCGCTTGAGAGCGCGATGCAGGAAGCGGGCCGGGTGAGTGGCGTCGAGCACATTCGCCGGCAAGGTTTGCGGTTCACCAAACATTTCTGCCGCGATGCGCTCGCCGAGAATGGGCGCAAGCGTCAGCCCGCGTGCGCCCAAACCGCCTAGAACATAGATGTTTTCATGCGCTGGCGCAGGCAGTGAAGCGTCGGGCGCACGTCCATGCGCAATCCCCGCATTCTGCGCGAGCCAGGCTTCGGCGTTAGGCATAAGCCCCACGATCGGCGCGAAATCCGGCGCGCCCGCGCGGATCGCGGCGCGCGAGTGCAAGTCTTCATGATGAATGCGCGCGGCCAAATCTGGTGCGAGTTGAGCCAGCGCCGCGAGGTTGCGCGCGCGCGCGTCAAGGACCGCCGGCGCCTCGCCGGCAATATCGGCGGCCGGCGAGGGCGCCGGCGGTCCATCATCGACGCGATCGAAGGTCGAACCGAAGATAAGTCCGTCCGCGAAGGGTGCGGCGTAACTTCCGCCACCGAGAGCATGGCGCGGCGGCGTGGCGATCGCGCCCCCATTCAATCTGCCCACGCGAAAGATGCAGCGGCAGAAAGCGCGCCGCCTCGAAGCGCCGCAACGCCGCGCCGCACGCGATCACTACGGCATCCGCCTTGAGCAAAGCGCGCCCGTCCGACGCGCGCAGCAACCAGCCTTCGCCAAGTCGCTCCATTTGCGCGACGGGCGATTCCAGAATGAGCTGCGCGCTCGCAAGCCAAGCCCGTATCGCCGCCAGCGGCCGCACCACGCCCGCGCGCGCATGGAGCGCCGCGCCGCTCGGCAGCTGCGTGAACCAGTCTCCGGGCAGCGGCGGATCATTCAGCAAATCCGCGAACGCTTCAGCGCGGCGGGGCTCGGCGCGTTCTTCCACGCCGCACATGGTGAAAACGTCGTCGCCGAGCGCCGTGTAGGCCGCGACCCGCATCGAGATATGCTGCGAGAAACAGCGTGCTCAGCACGCCGCCGCGATCGAGCCGCGGCATCACGATCCCCGCAGGATTGCCGCTCGCGCCCGCGCCAAGCTCAAGCGCTGCGTCGAGCACCACGACTTCGACATCGCGTTTCGCCAAAGCCCGCGCGCACGCCGCGCCCCGCGACGCCAGCGCCAATCACCGCGACACGGCGCGGCGATGATGCAGCATAAGGGTAGAGCGGAAAGTGTTTGGACCGCGCATCGTCGCGCAACACGCCCTCGAGCCGTTCGCGCTTCGATGCAAAGCCTGGCTTCTTCTCAGCATCGAAACCCGCAGCATCGAGTCCGCGCCGCACGCTGCCTGCAACCGTGAACGTAGCAACACGCGCGCGCGGCGCCGCGAGGCGCGCGATGTGTGCGAACACCGCGTCGCTCCACATCGCCGCGTTGCGCGCAGGCGAGAAGCCATCGAGAAAAAACGCGTCGAAAGTTCCCACGAGATTTTCGAGGCAAGCTTCAGCTTCGCCATGCAACAGCGTCAGCGCGACGCCATCGTCAGGGAACCACAGCGCATACGCACGCACCGGCCATTGCGCGAGCAAAGCGCGATGTGTGGCTGCCAAGTTCCGGAAATGCAGCAAGCGCGCGCGCTGCCTCTTCTCGCGTCAATGGTCGCGATTCGATCGATACGATATGCAAAAAACGCATGAGGTTCGCGCCGCGCCGCTCCCTTGCCACGCGCGCCAAGTCGCCAAAAAATTAAGTCCGGTGCCGAACCCCAATCTCGCAAATTGCAAAGCGTGATCGCTTCGCCCACGCGTTCGGCAGATCGCATCCGGCGAGGAACACCGCTTCTGATTCCGCGAGTCCGCCGCGCACTGAGAAATAGACATCGTCGAAATCGCGCGCGCGCGGCGCGCCGTCATCGCTCCAGATCAGATCAGCGCGCGGGGCAGGCGGCTCATAAGCGACACAACGGAATAATCCCGCCCCAAACGCAAACGAGCCGCCCTTTCGGGCGGCTCGTCGCACCATAAAAGTCCGAAGACCTATTACGGGGTGGTGGCGGCAGGCGCTTCAGCGGCCGGCGCAGCGCCGTCCACAGGAGCTTCAGCCGGCGGTGCAACCGGTTCAACCGGCGCAGGCGCGACTTCTTCAACCGGCGCAGGTTCCGTCGTCGTCGTCGTTTGGCCACAGGCCGCGACGCCGAAGGCGAGAATGGCTGCGATACCGCCGCAACGCCCAATTTGAGCTTAGTCATAGGTCAATACCCCTCGTCCCAGCGTCGAGATCCGCTCAACGCGTCGCGCGACATAGCCAAGGATTAACCCGATTGGCAATGCCCGGGGCGCCTGCCGAGGTATGCGAGAACGCATAGCGCGCGCGCAAGGTTGGTTAAGAGACTCAGCTCTCGGCGGCCGCCGCGAGCGCTTCTCGAGCTGGACGAAGGTCGGTTGCAGGCTTGAGGGCACCGAGCCGCGTCCGATTTCCACCGAAACCTGGGCGGCGTTGCCGTGCAAGTGCGCGACGAGCACATCCCGGATGATTTTGTAGAATTGGGAGTCGTGCTCGATCACGGCGTTGAGCTTGGAGGCCAGCGGGCCCACGATCCCATAGGCCAGGAACACCCCCAGGAAGGTGCCGACCAGGGCCTTGCCGATCATGAGGCCGAGGATTTCCGGCGGCTCATTGATGGCGACCATGGTCTTGATGATGCCGAGCACGGCCGCGACGATCCCCAGCGCCGGGAGGCCATCGGCCATGCCTTGCAGCGCCTGGGCGGGGTGGAGCGCCTCGTGGTGGTGCTTTTCGATCTGCTTTTCCATGGCGTCCTCGACCTGGTGGGGGTCGTCGAGGTTCATGGTCATCATGCGGAGCGTGTCGCAGATGAAGGCGACCACGAAATGGTCCTTCATAAGCTTTGGGTATTTTTGAAAGATCGGGCTCTCTTCGGGCTTTTCGATGTGCTGCTCGAGCGCCACGACGCCCTTGGTCTTCATCAGCTTGGTGAGCTGGAAGAGGAGGGCCAGGAGGTCGGAATAATCCTGCTTATGCCATTTGGGGCCGGCCATGGCGCGGCTCAAACCGCCGCCGATGGCATTGAGCCCGCCCATGTCGTAGGCGATGATCATCGCGCCCATCGCCGAGCCGAAGATCATCATGAATTCCATGGGCGCCGCTTCGATCAGCACTTCGAAGTGGCCGCCCGCCAGCCACGAAGCCGCCGAACACCATGCCGAACACGACAGCCAGGCCGATTAAAGGAAACATTCGCCCCGCGGACCGAAAAACGGTGGAAACCCCGAGCCTTATGGCCTGTCCGTGCTTAACGCGCGGTTGCGGTGATAGATTGTATGCGCCCGTGCGCGGGACTAACGCTGGCAGGGAGCCCCATGACCGATTCCCTGGAAGCGCCCTCGCCCCGGCAGCGGCGCCGTTTTCATCTTCTCTTCATTTGTCTGCTCGTGGTCGGGGCTGGCAATTCCATGCTCGCGGCGCTTTTGCCGCCTTTGGTGCGCCGGCTTGAGCTGCCGGACTCCAGCATCGGCTGGATCTTCTCGCTCTCGGCTTTGCTCTGGGTGTTTACGAGCCCCTACTGGGGGCGGCTCTCGGACCGCACTGGCCGCAAGCCCATCATTACGTCCGGACTTGCCGCTTACGCGGTTTCGATGGGCGCGTTCGCGCTCGTCGTGGTGCTGGGCCTTGTCGGCTGGGTGGAGGGGAGTGCGCTTTTCTCGGCCTCATCTTCACGCGCGCGATCTTCGGCGCGTTCGGCTCCGCCGCGAGCCCCGCCGCGCAAGCCTACATTGCTGATCGCACTTCGCTCGCGGAACGCGCACGCAAGAACTGGCGGCGCTGACAGCCGCCTTTGCTCTCGGGCAAGCGCTCGGCCCCGCGCTCACCGCCGCGATCGCCGCGAAGGTGGGGCTGGTCATTCCGCTGGTGCTGGTCTCGGTGCTCGCGGCGACCGCCTCGTTCGCGATCTGGCGCTATCTGCCGGAAACCGAAAAACCGCGCACGAGCCCCACACAGCGCAGCGATTTGATGGATTCGTTCAAGCTCGCCCGCGACCCGCGCATCGCGGCTCATCTCATCTACGGCTTCGGCATGTCGGTGGTGACGGGCACGCTGACGCAAGTATTCGCGCTTTTCCTGATGGATCGGCTCGGCGTCGCGGGCGCGGCTGGCGCCGAATTATCCGCGGCGGGCTTCATGGTGGGCGCCATGACCTTGCTCGCGACGCAGATGGGCATTCTGCCGCGCCTGCATTTGAGTTCGCGCGCTTTGATGGCCTGGGGCGCGGCTTTGGTGGCGGCGGGCGTCGTCGTGCAGATGCTGGCGCCAAGCCTCGGCGCGCTCCTCGTCTCGCAAGTGATCCAGGGTCTGGGCTTTGGCCTTGCGCGGCCGGGCTTCACCGGCGGCGCCTCGATGGCCGTGCGCAGCGATGAGCAGGGGCCAGTCGCGGGGCTCGTCGTCGCGATGAACGGCGCGGGCTTTATCTTTTCGCCGCTCGCCGGCGGCGTCGCTTATGACGTGCTGGGCATGAACGCGCCGCTTTGGATTTCACTCGCGGTGCTCACAGCAATGCTGGTGTTCGCGCTCCGCAGCCGCCGCTTGCGTGCGCTGCCGACGGAAGCAGTGCAAACGACGATCAGCGAAGTTTAGCGCCGAAACCCTTCCCTCCCCGCGAGGGGAGGGTGTCGCCCGAAGGGCGACGGGTGGGGCGGAGCCACCACGCTGGAAGATTGTCGCCGTCTCCCCACCCGTCATGCTTCGCATGACACCCTCCCCTCGCGGGGAGGGAGGGCGCCTTACCGATTGCGCGCCTCACGCGCCGCTTCCAGCACCGTCGTCGTCGCGCGGCCGCGTTCTTCCATGCCTTGACGGCGCTCGAACGCGCGGATCGCGGTGCGGGTTTGGGGCCCGATGCGGCCGTCGGCGCGGCCGGCGTGATAGCCGAGGCGATTGAGCAGCCGCTGCAGTTCGCGCACGCCCGTGCGATCGAGCGGACGCGGCGGCGGTGCTTCGGGCTCTGGCTCGGAAACGCCCGCGCGCGTGCGCAGCGCGGTCAGCACTGCTTCGGTCGGAAAGCCATCGGCCACCAAGCCGCGCTCGGTTTGAAACGCCCGCACAGCGCGGCGCGTGTTGAGCCCGAACAAGCCGTCGGCGCTGCCGGCGTCATAACCCAGACCGTTCAGCAGGATTTGCAGCTCAAGCGTCTGATCGCGGTTCAGCGAGCCCAGATGCGTCGGCCATGGCCGCTGCAAACCGCCGCGTCCTTCGAAAGACCGTGCCAGCAAAGCCACCACCAGCGCATAACGATCCGACGCATTATAGCGCCGGATCACCGCGAAATTCGGATGCAGCAAAAGCGCCGGGCCTTCCGCGCCCGCAGGCAAGAACAGCTGCGACTGCATGCCTTGCTCGCTCGCGCTCCAAGGTGAACCATCGATGCGGCGCACATTGCGTCCATCCCAATCGGAGATCGCGCGCGTGTTTCCATCCGCGAGCCCAAAGTCGAAGCCCGCCGGCAACACGACTTCATCGAACACCGGCTCGCCCGCGCGCCAGCCGCGATTATTGAGATAGTTCGCGATCGAAGCGGCGACGTCGGCGCGATCGTTCCAGATGTCGCGGTGGCCGTCATTATTCCAATCGACGGCGAGTGAGAGATAAACGTCCGGCATGAATTGCGGCTGTCCGAGCGCGCCCGCCCACGACGAGCGCAACTCGGTCGGCGAGGCGAGGCCGCGCTCCACCATCTGCATCAGCGAGAGCAGATACGTCTCAAACTGCGCACGCCGCCGCCCTTCATACGCAAGCGTGGCGAGCGCTTCGGCGGCGTTATAGTTCAGCGCCGCCGTACCGTAATTGCTCTCCAGCCCCCAGATGCCGACGATGATGTCAGCATCGACGCCATAGCGCTCCTCCACCGCCGCCAGCACGGGGCCGATCTCGGCCTTGAGCGCGCGTCCGTTCGTGATGCGGTTTTCCGTGACGCGGTTGGTCACGTAATCCCAAACCGGGCTCACGAATTCCGGCTGACGCTGATCAAGCTCGACCACGCGCTCGTCGGGATGGATGCCGCTGAGCAGCTGAGAGACCACGGCGCGGTCGCGCCCCGCGTCCAAAGCGCGCTGCGCGAAGTCGTCCCGCCAGGCGTCGAACTCGGCGTCGCCGGAGGTCGCGAACTCGAGGGGAGGCGGGGGCGCCTGGGCGCGCACGGCGGCTGGCCCGCAAGCCAGCGCGAACAGCGCCGCCACCACTGCAAATATAGCCGGTTTCATCCACACCCCTCTGGCGCCACGGCTAAAGCGCGTTGCGCCTGGCCTCAAGCGGCCCGTCTCATGATGCCCCACGATTGACTAACGCGCCGCCGGCCCTTATTGACCCGCTTCCCGTTTTTTCCGACCGGAACACCGGCCATGAAAGTCAAAAGCTCCCTTAAGTCCCTGAAGGCCCGTCACCGGGCCTGCCGCATCGTGCGCCGCAAGGGCCGGGTCTATGTGATCAACAAGGTTGATCCGCGCTATAAAGCCAAACAGGGCTGAAATTTGGTCCCTCAAGGGCCAATTAAGCGGCGTAAGCGTCTCGGTTTCGATCCAATTCAGCATTAAATCTGCGGTCGAGAGCTGCCGGCGCCTCGCGATTCTCGCGATTCTCGGTTAAGCTCGACGCAAATCAGGTCGTATGCGCCGCTTTATTCTCGCAATCCTTCTCGCGACGTCCCTTGCTGCTTGCGGCATCGGCCAAAACGCGTCCGCGCCGCAAGATCCGGCGCTCGATGCATTGTTCACCGAATTGAACGCCGCGACCGACGAAACCACCGCCGCCGCCGTCGAGGCCCGGATCTGGGCGCATTGGGCCGAATCCGGCTCAGCCACGGTCGATGTGCTGCTGGAGCGCGCCGCCGCGGCTGAATCGGCCGGCGACCCTGAACTCGCCGTCCGTTTCCTCGATCAGGCGAGCGCCCTCGCGCCCGATTACGCCGAGCCCTGGAATCGCCGCGCCAGCCTCGCCTACGAGGCGGAGGACTACGCGGGCGCCATCGCGGCTATCCAGGAGACCCTGAAGCGTGAGCCGCGACATTTCGGCGCTCTGGCGGGCCTGGGGCTCATCTACGAAGAGCTCGGGCAAGAGCGCTCGGCGCTTGAAGCCTTCCGCGCGGCGCTGGCGGTCAATCCGCATTACGAGGCCGCCAAGCGCGGCGTCTCTCGCCTCGAACCGCGCGTCGACGGCCGCGACGCATGATCGTCTGGCTGCTGGCCGCCGCGCTCGCGGCGGCGGGCGTCGTGGCGCTGCTTATCCAAAACGCCAAGGATTATACGCGCGGCGCTGAAGAGCATTGGCCGGCGCTGGGCCGCTTCATCGATATCGAGCGCGTGCGTACGCATGTGCACGAAGCCGGCGACAAGGCTGCGCCGCGCATTCTCTTGCTGCACGGCGCAAGCGCCAATCTGCGCGAACTCTGGTCGCCGCTCGCGCCTGCTTTGATCGATCGCCATCACGTCATCGCCTTCGATCGCCCTGGCTACGGCTATTCGGCGCGCCCGCGACGCGGCGCCGAAAAGCTCGCATCACAAGCGCGCATGACGGCGCGTGTGCTGGAAGAAGCAGGCGAGGGGCCAACGCTGATCGTCGCGCATTCGCTTGGAGCCGCGGTGGCGCTGCGCGTGGCGATCGATCGGCCCGACCTCGTCAAAGGCCTCGTTCTCGTCGCGCCCGCGAGCCATCCTTATCCCGGAAACAATGCATGGTGGGCGCGCCTTGCCGCATCGCCCGTGCTCGGCGATTTCTTTTGCGGCGCGCTCATTCCGTGGCTTGGCCCCAGCGCTGGCCGCGCGGGCGTCGCCAACAATTTCTATCCGAGTGAAACGCCGCAGGGATATTACGAAGACGCCGGCGTCGGCCTCATCTTTCGTCCCGCAGCCTTCCGCGCCAGCGCGCGCGATGTCTGCGCCACCAAGCGCGAGTTCGCCGCGCAGGCGCCGATGTATGTGGATATCTTGACGCCGACCATCATCGTCACCGGCGATAAAGACCGCGTCGTCAGCCCGCAAATTCACGCGCGCGCGCTGGCGTCAGAGCTGCAAGCGGTTGAATTGGTGATCGCGCCCGACGCGGGCCACATGCCCCATCGCCTGCGCACCGATCTGGTGCTCGCCGCAATCGCGCGGGTTGAAGCCATGGCGAGCCCGCCCCCCGAAGGCTAACCTCGGACGCACGAGCTGATTCGAGTAAACGGGGACTTACATCCATGGCTGACTTCGGCGGAACAGAAACCATCACGGCCCCGCAATCGCTGACGCAGCCGGCGCAGGAAAAACTGCGCCAATTGGTGTCGCGCATCGAAAAGCTCGAAGAAGAAAAAGCCTCGATCGCCGCCGACATCAAGGAAACCTACGGCGAAGCCAAAGGCATGGGCTACGACACCAAAGTGCTCCGCAAAGTGATCCGCCTGCGCAAGCAAGACCGCGCCGAACGCGAAGAGCAGGAGCAGATCATGGATCTCTACCTGCTGGCGCTGGGCGAGATTTAAGCCGCCCCGTTCCCCGGCCCGCGTGCAAAGCACGCGAAGAGCCGGGGCCCATCGCCGTCATAAAACGCGGCGCCTGTTCGCATTTCATAACGATGGACCCCGGATCGACGCTGCGCGCCGTCCGGGGAACGTGCTTGCGCGCGTGACTTGGTGTAAGCTTGCCCCTTCTGCGGAGGGACGATGCCGCGCGAGGTCGATCCGAAACGCACACGTAAAGCGATGCGCGCGGTCGAGCGCCTGAAGCGCGCGCGCGAAGAGGGCGCGGCCGTCGAAGATTTTTCGCAATGGGAAGACGGCTTCCTCGACGAAGTCGGCGTGCGGCTCGAGAAATACGGCTCGGCCTTTCACAACCTCTCCAAAGGCCGCCCCGAGGAAGCGCTCTCGGTGCTGCAGACGCAAAAGCTCAAAGAGATCGAAGCCAAAGCCAAAGGCAAAAAGCGCAAAGGCTTCGCCACCCGCAAGCCGATGCGCGCCAAGCGCGCGCCGCGTTAGGGCGTGAGCACTTCCGCAAATCCTTCTTCGAGCGCCGGAGGGGTCACCGTGTCATGCGTCTTGCCCGCGAAGATGCGTACGCTGACACGCGGCGCGCCCCGCTGAAGCAGCGCGCTGGCCAGGCGGCGCACGTCGCGGGCCATGGCGCTTTCGCCGTCGGCGGGCGTATCTGCGGCCAGGAAGATGCGCCTGCCGCGTCGCCGGCAGATTTCTCTCGAACGTCGCATAGTCGCCGAACCAAAGCGCGGGGCTGACGATGACGGTTGCCTCGAACAGGTCGGGGGCCTCGATCAGGGCGTGCGTGGCGAAGAGGCCGGCATAGGAATGCCCCGCCAGCACGCGGCGCGACGGATCGATCGGCATTGTGCGCTCCGCGTAAGGCATGAGCTCGTCGCGCAGCACGCGAAGATAGGCGTCAGCGCCGCCTGTGGCGCCGCTCGCCCCGCCGAAATCTGGCGTGAAGTCGCGTTTGCGCAGCGCTGCCGTGCGCGCGATGTTTTGGTATCCGATGCCGACGAGTACGACCGGCGGCGCGCGACGCGCGCCAACCAAGCCATGCAACGCATCGCGCGTGCTGGAGAACCAACGCTCGCCGTCGAGCAGATAGATCACCGGGCAAGGTGAACGTCGCGTACAGGCGGACGGAACGTCAGTGTAGAGGATATAGTCCACGCCATTGCTGGCGCGCTCCGGAAAACGGGGCGAAACGCCGACGGCGATCCACGCCGCGCCGGCGAGCGTCAGCCCTGCTACGACGGCGACGATCAGAACAAGGACTTTGCGCACGCATTACCATGCGGCGCCAAGCGCTGATCTATCAAGGTGCGCTGGACGGCGCGTTGAGCGCGACCATCCGACGACGACCAGAGCCGCAAGCGCGGTCCTCCAGATCGCGGCGCCGTGCGATAGGCGCCGCCTCGGCCCGAGCGCGAGGCCTAGCTCACGCGGCTGGCGGAGGCGGTGGCGCATCATCGCCGCCGGGCGGTTCGTCCTTCTTGCCGAACATCCGCCGCACCATCGAAAATAATCCCGCCGCGCCCGCGATGATGAGGATGATGAACTTCTTTCCAAAGCCGAGAATGAGCGCAAGCACGCCAGCCTTCTGCGCCACCGCCGCCAACGCGCCGCCGGCGATCAAGCCGCCGATGCCATACGCCGCGCGCGCGTCGATGCCTTCGCGGTAATCGGCGTAAGTGTTGCCTTGGGTGAAGCGCGGCATTGCCATGACGGCTGGCGCATGAGCACGAATTTCGGCGATCTCCTCGGGCTTGGCGACAAAGCTCACCACGAACACGCCTTCGCGCCAAGCACGCGAATGTCGTAATTGAGCGACGAGCCTTGCTCGCCAAAAGTCAGAAGCTTCGCCCAATACAAAGTGTGGGTTGGCGCAGCATAGTGCGGCGGCTCGGCCCAGCCGTCGATCGTCATCTCGGGATAGCCTTGCTCGCGGCGCGCCGGGTTTGCGTTGCGCGCATCCTCCTGCAACTGATGCAGAAGGTCGGTGTAATTGATCGTCGCGGCTTCGCTGTCGTCAACATGGCCGTCGGCGAGATATTCCAGCACCGCGCCCCAGCCGTCGGTGGCTGGATTTGCGTCGGCCAAAAACAACATGCCTTCGACGTTTTGGCCCGCCGACGGCGGATTGCCCCAGAGATCGACGATGATGCGGCGCGCGTCCTGCGGGCCGACATAATAGTGCGTCGCCGGCACGGTGAGCTGCACCTTCCCGCCGACCAAGGAAATGACGCCGGTGCGCCGATCGAGACTGTCGTAAAAAGCTTGCGCCGCAACGAGATCGGCTTCCGACGGCCCGGTGGGCGCAGTCGTCGCGGCTGGATCCACAACAGGCGCTGATGCTTCCGGCGCGTCCTGCGCGTGCGCCACGCCAGCCAGCGCGCACAGCGCCAGCGCCGCTGCCAAAAGCTTGCGCATCGAACAATCCCCCAACTGCCCGAGCAGAAGTTAAGCGCCGGCGGGGGCGATGTGCAAGCCGTGGTTGCGGGGCTCAGGCCTCCGCCGTCTTCGGCCCACCCAAGCCCGGCGGATCGATGAATAGCTTCCCGCGCTCGGTCCAAAACATCACCGCGACGCTCGCGGCGCCCACGATCGCCATGCCGGCGAGGAAGGGGAGCGGCGTGCCATCGAACGCACGCCCGATCAGACCGCCGATCACGGCGCCAACCACCGTCGTGAACGCGCCGAACATCGCCGAGGCTGTTCCGGCCTGCTGGCCCATGGGCTCCATTGCGAGCGCGTTGAAATTGCCGCCGATCATGCCGAATGCGCCAAGCGTGAGCGCAAGCAGGCCCATGAACGGCCAGAACGAAACAAAACCTGTCGCGACAATCAGCGCATGCAATGCGGCGAGCGCCGTCATCGTGATCGCCGCCATGTGCGCCATGCGCCGCATGCCAAGGCGCATGACGAGACGCGAATTGGCGATGCCGCGGCCATGATCGCGAGCGCAATGGACGCAAACGCCAGCGGAAACAGCGCGCCCAGGTGAAACACTTCAACGTAAATCTGCTCGCACGCCGTGACGTAGCCAAAAAGGCCCGCCGCGATGAACGACATCGCCAGCATGTAGCCGAAGGTCTGGCGCTGTTTGAACACCGCTGCATAAGCGTGCGCGATCGCGGCGGGGCGAAGCGAAGTGCGGTTCTCAGGCGCGAGCGTCTCCGGCAAGCGCAGCAAAACCCAACCCATCACCGCGATCGCATAAATAAGTAGGCCGCCGAAAATCCAGCGCCAGGGCGCCACCAGCAAAATGAGCTGACCCATCGCGGGCGCGAGGATTGGCACCAGCATGAAGACGCTCATCGCCATCGACATGATCTGCGCCATGCGCCGCCCAGAGGTGAGATCGCGCACCACGGCGGTCGAAACAACACGCGTCGCCGCCGCGCCCAAGCCTTGCAGCGCGCGCGCCGCGAGCAAAAGCCCAAAGCTCGGTGCAGCCACGCAGAGCACCGACCCAATCAGGAAAAGCCCCAGCGCCCAAACCAAAACGCTGCGGCGTCCAAACGTATCTGACAGCGGGCCGTACACCAGCTGCGCCAGCCCGAACGGCACGACATAAGCCACGATCACAAGCTGGCGGTCGTTATCGTGCGCGACATCGAAGGCGCGTCCGATCTCCGGCAGCGCAGGCAGCATCGCGTCGATCGAAACCGAGTTCAGCGCCGAGAGCGCCGCAACAATCGCCACCAATTCGAAGGTTGAAAGCGTGCGTGGGGCAGGGGCCTCAAGCATTGAACCGGAAATGCATCACGTCGCCGTCCTTGACGACATACTCCTTGCCTTCAAGGCGCATTTTACCGGCTTCCTTCGCGCCGTTTTCGCCATTGAATGCGATGAAATCCGCATAAGCGATGGTTTCGGCGCGGATGAAGCCCTTCTCGAAATCGGTATGGATCACGCCCGCCGCTTGGGGGGCTGTATCGCCCTTATGGATCGTCCAGGCGCGCGCTTCCTTCGGGCCGACGGTGAAGTAAGTCTGCAGGCCCAGCAAATCATAGCCGGCATGGATGAGCTTGGTGAGACCCGCTTCTTGCAGACCCGTCGTCTCGAAATATTCGATCTGCTCGAGGTCGGTGAGCGAAGCGATCTCCGCTTCCAGCTGCGCGCAGATCACGATCGAGACCGCGTTTTCCTTCTTCGCATACTCATGCACGCGCGCGGAATGATCGTTGCCCGCCGCGGCATCGGCCTCTGAAACATTGCACACATAAAGCACCGGCAGCGCCGTCAAGAGCTGCAGCATGCGGAAGGCTTTTTCTTCCTCCGCACTCCGTTTCACATGCCGCGCCGGCTTGCCTTCTTCCAGCAGCACTTTCGAGCGCAATACCAGGTCGAGCGTCGCCTTGCTTTCCTTGTCGCCGCCCTTGGCCTTCTTTTCCAGATTGGCGACGCGCTTATCGAGGCTTTCCAAGTCCGCCAGCATCAGCTCGGTCTCGACCGTCTCGAGATCCGCGATCGGATCGACTCTGCCTTCCACATGCGTGATGTCGTCATTCTCAAAGCAACGCAGCACATAGGCGATAGCGTCGCATTCGCGGATCGTCGCCAAGAATTGATTGCCCAGCCCTTCGCCCTTCGAAGCGCCGCGCACCAGGCCCGCGATATCGACGAAATTCATCCGCGTCGGAATGATCTCCTTGGACTTTGCGATCTCCGCGAGCTTCGCCAGCCGCGGCTCCGGCATCGCGACTTCGCCGACATTGGGCTCGATCGTGCAGAACGGATAATTCGCCGCCTGCGCCGCAGCGGTCTTCGTCAACGCATTAAACAGCGTCGACTTGCCGACATTCGGCAGTCCCACAATGCCGCACTTGAAACCCATTTCTTAATCCCATTTTCGAGGACCCATCTCAGCGAGACTAGTCCTGTATGTTCCATCCGCGGGGTGTGAGCTGACGATAGACCGTGTCTCTGAAATGAATGCCTCGCCCGAGGGGATCAACGTCTCGCAATCCGCTCTCGAGGATCACAAGGTGTTCAAGCATTTGTCCGGTCGTGAATCCGTATTCGGCGGCTTGCTCCTCAAGCCACCGGATCATGTCATCGGATAGGTCCAGCTCAATCTGAGCCATTGTAAGCCTCAAAGGGGGCGCACGAACTACGCCCCTTGCGCGGCGATGTCGACTCTTCGTGTCAAGCGCGCCCAGCCACCGCCCCGCGCCGCCAGATCGCGCCAAATCCGCGCCTCCGGCCGGAGGGGCGGGGCGATTTTGGCGAGGCGGCGGTCGAGTTCGGCGAGGCCGATCTCGGCGTCCGCTTTGCGACCCGCCTTGGCCATGAACGCCACATAGCGCCCGCCGGCCTCAAGCCCCGGCACCCGGTCGGCGGCGTAGCGGTAGCTGGCGTCCGCCTCCTCGAAGCGGCCGAGACCTTCATAAGCGCGACCGAAAGCGAGGGCGGCTTGCGGCGTTTGGCCTTCGCGGCCGAGCGCTTTCAATTGCTCCAGACGCTTCAACGCTTCGTCGTATCGTTCGAGTTCAAGCAGTGCATTGGCGTGGCCCATCAGAATGGTCGGATCGTCGATCCAGTGCGCGGTGAGGCACATTTCCCATTGCACTTCGGCATCTTCCCAGCGCCCGAGCGCGGCCGCCGCTTGCGCGACACGCATGCGGTTTCCCACGCTCTCAGTATCCTCCATCGCCTTCAGCGCATTGCGGTAGTCGCGCTCTGGATCGAGCGCTTGTTGCGCGACGTGTCCCATGCCGCGCGCGGTGCGTCCGCCCAGCATCTCGGCAAAATAATCGCGAGCACATAAATCGCCGCGCCCAACGGCCCCGCGATCACCAAGATCCAAAGCCAATACATCTCGCGCCCAGTGCGCACGACATGGGATGCCGCACAGAAGCGCCGGCAAATAGGAGAGGATCAGCATCAGCATCGGCTCAATCCTCTTCCTTCAACGCTTTGCGCGGATCGACTTTCTCCGCTGGCGCGAGGCGCATCACTTCGGCTTGGTATTTATCGTCATCGCCCTTAACGAGCATGGGCGCGGCGCGGGCGGCGGCGTCGAGCAATTTGTCGACCCAGTCCCACTCGTCTTTCTGAAAATCGCTCAGCACATAGGAATGGACGAGGTCTTTGTGTCCGGGATGGCCAACGCCCAGCCGCGCGCGGCGAAAATCCGGCCCCAACGCTGATGCCGAAATCGAGCGGATGCCATTATGGCCCGCCGCTCCGCCGCCGCGCTTCATGCGGAAGCGCCCCGGCGCCAGGTCGATCTCGTCGTAAAACACGATGACGTCGCTCGGCGCGATCTTATGGAAAAGCGCCGCTTCCCCGACCGCACGGCCGCTCTCGTTCATGAAGGTCTGCGGCTTCAAGAGCAGCGCCTTGACGCCCTCGACCGCGCCTTCGGCGATCTCGCCATGGAATTTCTTCCGCCACGGCCCAAAGCCATGGGCGCGCGCGATCGCGTCGGCGGCCATGAAGCCGATATTGTGCCGGTTCTTGGCGTATTTCGCGCCGGGATTGCCGAGGCCAACGAGAAGCAGCATCGCGCCAGTGTTCCTTCCCTTGCAAGGAAGGACAAGCGCTTAGCTTTCCTTCTTGTCGCCTTCGGCGGCAGGAGCTGCTTCAGCGGCCACGGCGACCGGGGCGGCTTCTTCAGCGATCCGGCCCGCAATGGTCGCGATCGTGAGATCCTGGTCGCGGCCTGCTGGCGTGACGCCCGCAGGCAGCGTGATCTCGGAGAGGTGGACGACGTCGCCGATGTCCTTGCCGGTGAGATCGACCACCAGCTCTTCGGGGATCTTGCCGGCAGGCACTTTCAGCGAAATCGTGTGCGCCACGATGTTGAGCGCGCCGCCGCGCTTCAGGCCCGGCGAGGCTTCGTGGTTCTTGAAGTGGACCACGACATCGATGGTGATGACCGAGTTTCCTCGACGCGGTAAAGATCGATATGGACCGGCGCGTCGCTGACCGGGTGATACTGGATGGCGCGCGGGATGACCGGCTGCTTCTCGCCCCGGTGATCGATCTCGATCAGGTGCGAGATGAACTTGCCCGAACGCAGCGCCTTGATGACTTCGGCCGACTTCAATTCGATCGGAATCGCGCCGCGCGGACCGCCATAAAGCACGCCCGGAATCAGGCCCGCCTTGCGGGTCGCCCGCGCCCCGCCCGTGCCGGTGCGCTCGCGCTGTTCCACACTCAATACAATGCCCGCCATCGGCGCGCCCTTTCGACAATTCAGCCGGTTTGGAAAATGAAGGCGGGCTTCTAGCCGAACCAGCCCCTGAGGGCAAGGCGGCGGGGAGGGCGTTTCCAGCCGGTTTAGGCCTCTCGTCAGCCCTGGCCCAGGATCGCGTCGGTGATCTTTTGCGCCAGCCAGGGCGCGATGGAGTATTTGCCGGTGTCCACGGTGAAATAGCCGCCCCGGCGCTGGATGCCGGCCTGGTCGCGCCGATGCAGGGTGGAGCGCGGGTCAGCCAGTGACCCCTTGCCCGCCGCATAGACCCAGCCGCCTTCGAGGCGGATGTCCGCGCCCGCCCCGATCTGGGGGACGGCGCGGACATAAGCGCCGAGTTCGGCCAGCACGTCGCGGATCACGCGCGCACGATCGGCGGGGGAGAGCGCGGGCGCCGGCGGCGGCGCGATCTCCGCGCCTTCCGCGATGAGGCCGCTCGGATACCAGGAGAGGTAAAAGTCGCGGCCGTTGTAATTTTTGATGTCGCCGAACGGCCCGGTGGCCAGCACGGTGCTCGGAAGGGTGAGCGCCTGCGCCGTGCGCGCGAACAGCGAAAGCCGAAAGCGATGCGACCAGGTTGGCGGCGGCGCGATATCGACGCTCGCATCGATGGCAAGCCGTCCCTCCCAGAGTGCATTGACGACGAAATCGAACGGACCGTCCGGGCCGTTCGCGGTCTCAACATGAAAGCGCGCGCCGTCTTCGCGCACGGCCGTCACGCGCGTCGCCATCGCAAGCGCGATGCGCGGCTGGGCGCCGAGCGCGTCCACGAAGCGATCCGCCAGCCATTGCGTGGAGACTGAGCGCTCCGGCACGCGAAAGCCGCCCTGGATTTTCGCGGTGTCGTAATCGCGCTCCAATTCGGCGGGACTGAGCGTGCGTGCGTTGCGGTCGCTGAGATCGACGAGATAGCGGCTCGCGTCCGCGTGCTCGCGGGCAAGTGCGCTCACGGCGCTGAAATAGCCTGCGGTCGCGCCGAGGCTCGCGACGGAATCGCGGTGAATGAGGTAGGTGTCGTCGTCTTGCGTGGTCGCGGCGTCGAGCGAGCAGCCGATCAGCTCTTCGGTCAGCGCCTTGAACGCCAGGCCGCCCGGCAAAACGCTGCGCGCCGTCTCCAGCGAGGGATCGCCGGCATAAAGATAACCCAGATGGATTTTGCCTTCGTTCCAGCGGCTCGCGCCGGAGAAGGGCGCGTCGGCTTGATCGAACAGCGTGACGGAGACGCCCTTGCGCGCCAGCATCAGCGCCACTGCGCCGCCCATGATCCCCCGCGCCCAGCACCGCGACCTTGATGCTCACGGCGCGGCTCGCGCAACCGCTTTGGCTTCGCGGCGCTTCAGATCATCCAACGCCGCGAGCGCTTGGGCTTTCAAGTTGGGGTCCAAGGCATCCAACGCGTCTGGAATGCGGAGATCGGCAAAGCTTGGCGCGATCAAGCCCGGATCGATCAGCGCGCCAAGCTTCAGACCGCGTCCGCCGCGCGCGTGCGGATCATCATGCGAACGCCGAGGCAAAAGCGAACCGCGTCCTTCTCTTGCTCCGACGCATCGATACCGTCGATGATGGCTAGGCACAGCGCGGCGCATTGGCGTTGCCCGTCGATCAGCGCTTGCGCGGAAGCCGGCGCCCAGGTTCGCGTCAAGCTGCCGTCGCGCATCCAACGCCGGTAAAGCGTGCGCGGCACATAGAGCGCGGGGCCGGCGGCAAGCAGGCGCAACGCAAACGGCGGCACGCGCCAATTGCCGTTGCCGGCGATGTCGGGAAAGCTGAGGCCCGCGTCAATCGCGGCGCGCCGCGTCAAGCCGCGCAGCAGCGGGCCCTTGGTCTCCTGCACGAGATAGGTGATCAGCCGCCGGTCCGCGGCGCCATCGCATGCCGCGCCCGTTTCGATGCGTTCTTCATTGCCAAATTTCTCAAGATCGCAATGCGCGCTCATCGCATCGGGGCGCGCTTCCAGCGCCGCGTGCAACGCGCTGACGTAAGTCGGCTCGATCAGATCGTCGTGGAAATAAAGGAAGAAATATTCGGTCTCGACTTGCCGCATCAGGAAATTGGCGTTCTCCGACCAACCCAATCGCTCACTCTGCGCGATCACCTCAATCCGGGGATCGTCGCGCGCAAGCGCGCGGCAAATGCTTTCGGTCGCGTCGTCGCTCTGATCGATCGAAACCAGAATGCGGATGCCCTGATGCGTCTGTGCGCGGGCGCATCCCAAGGTGCGCGCGATGAAGGCTTCGGCCTGCCACGCCGGAATGCAGATCGTGACGTCAGGCATCGCCGATGAAGCTCTCGGCATCGTAAGGCTCGCTCGCGAGCACCATCAGCATCGCATCGTCCGTGAGATAAGTTTGCGACGACCAAACGCCAGCCGGGATCACCAAAGCTTCGTGCGCCGCGTTGAGATCGACAAAAGCCGTGCGGCCCTCGTGGCGCAGCTCAACGCGCACGACGCCCGCAAGACAAACCAGCGCTTGGCAATTGCTCTTGTGCGCATGCCCGCCGCGCACCGCGCCCAATGGCGCATCTTTCACGACGAAAACGCGCCGCGGCGAAAACGGCAGCGCATCGAATTCGGCGGCGATCAACGCGCCTCGCGGATCTGTCTCCAAGGGCAACTCAAGCGTGTGTGCGCCGCCCGGCAATGCTTTCAGCGATGAGAACCCTTCCGCAGGCGACACGCGTGTTACTCCGGCTCGCACCCAAAAGCGTCGTTGTTCGCCGCTTCGCGCGGCGCCGCTACTGATTTTATCAGCGCGGCAGCGCGGGCGGCGCGCCAGCATGCTGCTGAGGGGGATCAGCGTTTTCGCGGCCTTCGGCTTCCGCGATCGCTTGCTCGATGGCGCCGAGCAGCGCGGGCACGCAGCACGCATTGAGGAAGTGATCGCCGCCCGGCACCGGGATCAAAGTGTGATTGTACTCGGCGGCAATGCGCTCGACGGAGGCCATCGGCACGAAACTGTCGGCGTCGCCGTGTACGAAGATCAGCGGCTGGCGCAATCCCCGCAGCGCCGTCCACACCGCCGGCAATTGCGCATTCTGCGCGCGCACTTCGGTGATCGAGTTGCGCAGATCGCGCCCGAGCAGCGGCTGCACCACGCGCCCGACGCCCAGCAAGCGCCGCGCCGTCGGCCCGCGCTCGCCGAAATAGGGCGAGGCGAGCACGAGCGCACTCACTTGGTCGGGATGCATCTCCGCCATCAAGGTCGCGACCGGCGCGCCGAAAGATTGGCCGAGCACCAGCACGCGTTGCCCAGGCCGCGCATTCAGCATCGGCGAGAGCGCCTCGGCTTGCTTGGCGATTTCGCGCACCGGCGTCTGCGGTTCACTCATCGCAAAACCCGGACGATCCGCGACGATGATTTCGCGGTTTGCCGGCAGCGCCGCGATCGTCGGCGCCCAGAACTCGCTCCAGGACGGCGAGCCGGTGATGATGACGATCTTCCATGTCGCGTCCGGCCGCTCGGGGCTGCGCAGCGCCGAGATGCGCCAATGCTCAGGCACGCCGGCCACGAAATTGATCCGCTCCATCGTACCGGCCGGATAGCTCGAAGACACCGGAAAGCGCTCGCCCTCCGACGGCTCGGCGGCGACCGAACACGCGGCGGCGATGCTGGCGAGCAATGTGGCGGCAAGAGCGCGCATGAATTTCCCCGTGGGCGGAACTCTATGTAGTCGTGCTCGATGCTTTGGAAAAGCGCGGCCGGCGCCCCGAGCCCTACCATACCTCAGTCATTCCAGACGCGCGAAGCGCGATCTGGAATCCAGGGATCGTAGAGCGCGGCATTTGCCCTGGATTCCGGTTCTCGCTTCGCTCGCCCGGAATGACTGAGCGATTAACCTAAACGCACGCGCTCCCCGCACGCCTCGCGCGCGAGAATGAGCGATGCGGCGGCGTGGCTTCGCTTGCGCGGTGAAAGACGGCGCGCGCGGCGCGGCGTGTGCAAGGATGGCCTGTTGTTTCCGAGGCCATGAGCATTCACCAAGATCATCCCGCGCGCGACGAGGGCGCTTCGCTCGCGTATCGGCCGCAGATCGACACCTTGCGCGCGATCGCGGTCGGCTCGGTGATGTTCGAGCATTATCTGCCGTGGCAATTCCACAAGCTTGGCTTGATGGACGGCGTCTTGGTCTTCTTCGCGATCAGCGGCTTTCTGATCACCGGCATTCTGATGGACTACCGCGATAAAGCCGTTGGCAGTCCGCACGGCTTTCGCAATGCGTTCGCGACCTTCTATGCGCGCCGGGCGCTCCGCATTTTCCCGGCCTATTATCTCCTGCTGATCGGGCTTCTCTTCGTCGGCGCCTTCGCGCGCGAAGACAGCTTCATCTGGCACATGACCTACACCACCAATATCTGGACGGCGATCAATGGCCGCTGGGATGAAGTGGTTGGGCATTTCTGGTCGCTCGCGGTCGAAGAGCAATTCTATCTGGTGTGGCCGTTGGTCGTGCTCGCCGCGCCGCGCAAATGGCTCGCCTGGCTGATGCTGGCGGGCATTCCGATCGGCATCGCGTTCCGCATGGCGGCGCTGCAATTCGATTGGGGGCTTGCGATCATCACGCTGCCGATGGCCAATTTCGACGCGCTGTTCGGCGGCGCGCTGCTGGCGTGGGCGCATCGCGAGAAGAAGGACGCGTGGCTGGCGCTGTTGCGCAAGTACGGCATCTGGAGCCTCGCCGCCATCCCGCTGCTCTACATCGCGCCCGATCCGTTCGGCCCGATCCTCGCGCCAACCTTGATCGCGCTCATGTCGGTTTACGTGATCGACCAATGCACGATCGGCTATCGCGGCTGGCTGGGCTGGCTCTTCTCGCGGCCGCTGGTGCTTTATATCGGCAAGATCAGCTACGGGCTTTATCTCTACCATTATGTCGTGCGCTATTATGTCGACGCCAGCTGGTTCGACGGCGCCGGCGCACTCGCGCCTTATGTGCGCGCCGTTGTTTGGAGCGTTGTTTCAATCGCGGTCGCGATGCTCTCCTGGCATCTCTTCGAAGCGCCGATCAACGCGCTGAAGAAGCGCTTCACGTTGCGCCGCAAAGCTGAGCCTGCGCAGCAAGAGGCCGTTCCCGCGACACCGTAGCACCCTCCCCCTAGAGGGGGGAGGGCAGGGTGGGGGTGAGAGCGTAGAACGCAATGCTGCAATACTCGCGCACGGCAAATTCCAAACATCGAGCGGGCGTCTCACCCCACCCCCAACCCCTCCCCCTCTAGGGGAGGGGAGTTTAGCGCAGCGCGTTTTCCGAAACAGCATCCGCGCGCGACGCCATCGCCTGCGCGCGCAAGGCAAGCTCGGTCGCCAGAAACGCATGCGTTTGCGGCATCGCGGTCTCCGTGCGGTTCAGCACATCGTCCACGACTTGGCGCCCGTACGGCAGATCGACCGCGCTGCAATCGACATAACGCACGCCCGGCTGCCCCGCGACTTCAACGCCTTCGCTGGTCGTTTCATCCGTCGAGAGGAAAAGATGGCTGCCGCCGCTGCGTCCGCCGAGATCCATATATTTGCGCAGCTCGATAAAGCCTCTCGAGCCGATGATCGTCATGCGTCCATCGCCCCAGTTCGGCAGAGCGCGCGGCGTGAACCAATCTAGGCGCACATACCCCGCGCCGCCATCGCCGCGCAGCATCACGTCGCCAAAATCTTGAAACTCTGGATGCTCGCGGTTGTGAAAATTGCCGACTTGCGCTGCGACGACTTCGGCGCGCGTCGAGCCTGTGTAGTACAAAAACTGATCCATCTGGTGGGCGCCGATATCGCAGATGATGCCGCCATATTGCGACGGATCCCAGAACCAGGCCGGGCGGACTTCCGGAATGATGCGATGCGGGCCAAAGCCCGCCGTCTGCACCACATCGCCGATCACGCCTTGCCGGATAAGCTCGCCCGCCTTGACGCTGGCGTGATTTTCGAAGCGCTCTGAATAAGTGATCGAATAAATGCGGCCTGTCTCGGCCTGCACGCGGCGGACTTCGGCCAATTGCTCAAGCGTCGTGATGCCGGGCTTGTCGGCCATATAATCCTTGCCGGCGCGCATCACGCGAATGCCAAGCGGCGCGCGCTCGACCGGAATGATCGACGAGATCACCAGCTTGATCTGGCGATCGTCCAGAATATCGCGCTCATCACGGACGCGCCGCGCATTCGGATAGCGCTCCTGAAACGCCGCCGCGAGATCGTCTTCCACCGCGTGAAATTTCGTAAGCTCGCCGCCGCCGCGGATCACGCTGTCGCATTGGCCATAGATGTGGCCGTGATTCATTCCGATCACGCCAAACTTGATCCGCGCCGCGGCTTGGGCGCCCGCGGGGCGCAATGCGCTCGCGGCGGTGATCGCAGCGGCCGCCGCAACAGTCGTCACCGCATCGCGCCGATTGATCTCGCTCATCGTTTCCTCCGTTCCCCGGACGTCGCGCAGCGGCGATCCGGGGTCCATCTATCCGTCAACACGATCCATGACCCCGGCTCAGCGGCGCTCTGCGCCTTGGCCGGGGCGCGTAATCCCTCAACCCGGATGAATCGTCCGCGTCGCGGTGTCGTAAACTTGCCGCGAGCCGCTCTTCCACGATTCAAAGCACATGATGCTCGCGACCGTGTGCGAGTAGCCGACATCGACCGTCGCGCTGGGCTGGCGCCGGCTGCGCAGCGCTTCCAGAAAATTGATCATGTGATCGTCATTCTGCAAACGCGGATCGGCGGTGCCGGGCGGAAGGCCGGGCGTTGGCGCTGCGACCGGGCGCGGATCGGCGATGGTGTAGGGTTCTGCAAGCAATTCGGGCTCCACGATCCCAAACGCACTTCCACCCGCATCGCCGCGCGCGGTCCAGCTCGTTGTGTCGAACGTGCCTTTCGTGCCGTAGAAAATCGCTTCCGGCGTTGGGCGTCCGTTGCCGAGGCGCGTCGAGTAATTGAGGATGAATTCCTTCGGATACTCGATCACGCAATCGATCGTGTCGGCGTGCTCGCGCCCGTCCTTCCAGACATAGACGCCGCCATGCGCCATCGCCGATTTCGGGATCGGATCGTCCATGAACCACGCGCCGACATCGATCAGATGCGCGCCCAAGAGCGCAGGCGTGCCAACCGTCATATCCTTCCAGAAATGCCAGCGGCGAAAGCGTTCCGGCCGGAATTCCTCCGCCGGCAGATACATCAGGAATTGCTCCCAATCGATGTCCTCGGCGCGCACAGTGTCGAAGGGCCGGCGCCAGCGCGGACCATTATCGTGCCACGCCGCTTCGATTTCGCTGATCTTGCCGAGCGGATTGGTCTTGAACCATTCCGCCGCCGCCTGGTGCCGGGGATCGCTGCGGCGCTGATTGCCGATGCCGACAACGCGGTCGCTCGCATGCACGACATCGACCGCCTCATTTGCCTGAGCGAGCACGGTCGCCATCGGCTTTTCGCAGAACACGTCTTTGCCCGCGCGCACCGCGTCGATCAGTATTGGCGTGTGCGCGAAATCGGGCGTGGCGATGATCACCGCGTCGATGTCGTTCCGCGCCAAAAGATCGGCGTAACGGCGAAACAAGCGCGGACGCGCGCGTTGCTGCTGGCGCACCGCCGCTTCGGTGCTCGCGAGATTGACGCTCCACACATCGCACAGCGCGCCGATCTCGACATTGTGCGTTTCCTTATGGCGCATCACCTGGCCGATCAGGAAACTCGCGCGCCCGCCGCAACCGATCACGCCGATGCGCAGTTTATCGTTGGCGCCTTGCGCGCTCGCGCGCGTCGCCGTCGAAAGCGCGACGCTCGCGGCGCCGCTGGCCGCGACAAAGCTGCGGCGATCCAATCCGGTCATGCTCGCTCCCTGGTCTTGCGCGGCTCTTCGTCCGCGTTGTGACAAGAGTGTAGGCGCACCGCGGATGAGAGCGCTACCATTAAAGCGGTCCGGGTCGCCGCCTCACACGCCTGTGACGTCAGCGCGGATGAAAATTGATCACTTCATAGATCGCCGGCTCGCTGCCGACATTGTTCACGCTGTGCCAATCGTTCGAGAGGAACACCATCATCGAGCCGGCACTGATGCGCTTGGTTTCGCCGTTCACATAAACTTCAAGCTCGCCCTGCTGCAGCACGATCACTTCTTCGTTCGGATGCTGATGCGGCGCGTGCGAGGCCATGCCGGGGTTTAGCGTCGTGATGTGAATCTCAAGTTGTCCCAGCGTGCGCGTCGCTTCATCGATCAAGGACACGCGCGAACCCACGTCAGTCGGCGCGAAGACCATCTCACTGCGCGCAAACACGGTCGGCGGATTGCCAGGCGCGGCTGGCGGCGCAACGGCCGGCGGCGGCGTAGCGACGGCCTGCGCGAACGCCGTCGGCGCCTCTTGCGCGCTCGCGCACGCCGCACTCAACACCAAAGCCAACGCGAGCCCAAAACTTCGAACCATGCTGTCCTCCCAATCGGCCCGACGGGCGTTCCACGCATAGAGCGTGACCGCGCCGAGTGAAAGCCGCGCGTGCCGGGCCCTTCTCGTCAGTCATTCCGGGCGAGCGGAGCGAGACCCGGAATCCAGGGATCGTAGAGCGCTATGTTTGCCCTGGATTTCGCCGTCCCGGAATGACTGAGATAATGACTGAGATGATGTGGATAGAGGCGGGGGCTATCCCGCAAGAAAATCGCGCAAACCTTTGCGCCGCAACGCTCCCCACAAATCCAATCCGACCGGCTTCACACAGCGCGCATACTGCACGCACCGTCATCGCAGGAGGGCAGTTGTGCACCCTGTTCAGCCAACGCGGTGACGGACGGTCGAGCGTAAAGCGCTTTATTCCCCTCGCCCCGCAAAGCGGGGGAGGGGTTAGGGGAGGGGGCAAATTGTTCAAGCGCAGAGTTTGAATGACGCGCCCCCACCCTGGCCCTCCCCCGCAAAAGCGGGAGAGGGAAGAGAACGCAAAGCCCACGGAGCGCCATAACCGTGGGAGGTCACGGGACTCATGCGAACGGGCATGATCCGCACGCTGCCGGGGACCTATCCAGGGGAGTGAAACAACTCCCTGTGACGGCCCGGCGAAAATCGGTCGTGGGGACGCGGGCTCTCGCGTCACCGCGCCGCCTGGATAGCGGCGCATCACTAAATTTTTTGCGGCGTGAAGACTCGCGTCCCCGCCCTCCATCTGGAAGCGGCGCTCAAAATGAAAAACGCGAAGCCTCGGCCGTCGCGCGCGAACGCGCGTCAGTTCGCCAGCCGCGTCTCGTGCGGACTATCCAGCGCAAACGCGGGCACGGTGATGTCGAACGCTTCGCCGCCCGCGACGCGGAGCATCGAATAGGCGCCCATCATCACGCCCGAAGGCGCGGCCAAGGGCGCAGCGCTCGTATAACTAAAACTCTCGCCCGGCTCGATCACCGGCTGCTGACCCACCACGCCTTGGCCTTGCACTTCTTGCGTCACGCCGTTCGCATCGGTGATCCGCCAGGTGCGCGAGACAAGCTGCACCGCCTCGGGCGAGCGGTTCTCGATCTCGATCGTGTAGGCCCACACGAAACGATTCTCGTCGGGCTCGGATTCCTCGGCGAGGAATTGCGGCTCGACGCGCACCATCACGCCCGCCGTCTCCTGCTCGTACATCGGATCACTCCCACCGCGCAGGACCGATCATACGCGTTCGAGCGCCGCCGTCACGTCCTCGATCACATCTTGCGCATCTTCAAGCCCGACCGAGAGACGAATGCTCCCAGGCTTAATGCCGATGCGTGCGCGATCTTCGGGGGATAAGCGCCGATGCGTCGTGGTTTCCGGATGCGTGGCGAGGCTCTTGGAATCGCCAAGATTGTTGGAAATATCGACGATTTCGAGCGCATCTAGGAACTTCCAAGCGCCTTCGCGCCCGCCCGCGACATCAAACGCGATTAACGTGCCGCCCGCCTTCATCTGCTTGGCGTGGATGGCGCGATGCGGGTGATCGTCGCGCCCGGGATAAAGCAGGCGCTCAATCTTCGCGTGCCGCGCGAGCGCGTCGGCGATTTTGGCCGCGTTCTCGCACTGTTTCATGACGCGGAGCTCTATGGTCTCCAGGCCCTTAATCACAACCCACGCATTGAACGGCGAGAACGCAGGCCCGGTATGCCTGTGGAAATCGCGAATGCCGCCTTCGCGGTCGATCAATTGTTTCGACGCCAGCACCGCGCCGCCAAGCGTGCGGCCTTGGCCGTCGATGTGTTTGGTTGTGGAATAAACGACAATGTCTGCGCCGAACGCGAATGGCTTCTGCAGCACGGGGCTCGCAAACACATTATCCACCACGAGCAATCCGCCCGCCGCGTGCACGATGTCCGCCACCGCCTGTATATCGATGCCGCCGAGCGTCGGGTTTGCCGGCGTCTCGATCAAGGCCAGCGCGCAGCCCGCCTTGGCCGCATCGCGCCATTGATTGAGATCGTCGCCATCAACGAGCGTCACATGTACGCCAAAGCGCGGCAGCAGCACGTCGAGGATCCACAGACAAGAGGAAAACATCGCGCGCGCGCCGATGACGCGGTCGCCCGCCTTCAAATTCGCCAGCAAAGCCGCGTTCACGGCCGCCATGCCGGAGGAAGTGGTCAAGCACTCCTCCGCGCCCGGCCCTTCAAGCGCCATCAAGCGCTCTTCAAACACGCGGATCGTGGGATTGCCGTACCGGCCATAGACATAGCCCGGCAACGTGCCCGCAAATTTCGCATCGGCTTCGCTGGCCTCGTCATAGGTAAAGCCGGATGTGAGATAGAGCGCCTCGGCGGTCTCCTTGTTCGGACTGCGCTTCAAGCCTCCCCGCACGAGGCGGGTGGCGAGGCGGGGCGATTTGGTGTCGTCGGTCATGCTCGCATTCCTGGACCGCCGGCTTCTAGCCGGCACAAATGATTGCCGGCTGGAAGCCGGCGGTCCGAATGAACGCGCTTGCGGAAACGAGCTAAGGGAGGATGATCCGAAGGCGCCGCCTTCGACCGCCTCGCTTTAGCTGCATTTATCACGCGCCCGCAAGCGGAGTTCAAATCGGCGCGCGCCCGATGTATCAGAGCGTCGATCCGCGTCAAGCGGCGAGAAAAGGGGAGCGGGGATGCGTTTCATCAGAGCGGCTGGCTTGGCGTGCCTGGGGGCTTGCGCTTCGCATCCCGAGACGCCGGCGCCACAGGCGTCAGATTCGTTTTCCCATGACTGCTTGATTTCGGTGCAGGAGGACGGCGGCGCGCTGGCGCAAGTCGATCTCGCGACCGGCGTGCAAAAGCTCACGCCGATCGGGCTCATGCCGCACGAGGTGGAAATCTCGCGGAACAGCGTCTTCGCTTACGTCTCCCAGTTCGGTCTGCGCGACGCCAATCACAGTGTCGGCGTGCCAGGCGATCACATCACCGAAGTGAATCTGATCAGCGGCGCGACACGCACTTTCACGCTGCCAGCGGGGGCGACGGGGCCGCACGGCGTGCGCTTGCACAATGACGAACTCTTCACCAATGCCGAAGTCGGCGACCAGATGGTGGTGTTTGACGCAGGCACAGGCGCAGTGAAGCGCAGCTTCGCGATCCCCGCGCTGGTGCATCATTTCTTGTTCTCGCGCGAAGGCGACATCATCGCTTTCGCCGCGGCAAACGGCGTCTACAAGCTAGATGCACAAGACGGCCACGTCATCGCGCACGCCGACATCGGCTCGCCGGCCCGCAGCGTCTTCCTCACGCACGGCGGCAGCGAAGTGCTGGTCGCGGCGCGCGGCGAGGTCGTGTTTCTCAATGTGAGCGATCTTTCCGTCGCGCGGCGTGTGCCCGTCAGCGGCGTCACGCAGATCATTTACGCCACCATCGACGAGCGCGCCGGCCTCATCTTCGCGCCAGCGCCCGCTGAAAATGTCGTCGTTGCGCTCGACCTCGCCACCGGCGCCGAGCGTGCGCGCATCACGCCCGGGCGCACGCCCACCATGGCTATCCCCGGGCCAGACGGGCGGGTGTATATTCCAGCGGTCGGCGAAACCTACATCACCGCCGTCGACACCAGCACTTTTGCAACAACACAAATCGGCACGTTCCAGCGCCCCAACGGTCTAGCGTTCGGCTCTTGCCCACAGAACTAGCTCAACCCCCTCCCCGCGAGGGGAGGGGGCAGGGGGTGGGGTGAAACACCGCGATTGAGTATCGTGCGTCGAACGACGTCGAATCGAGGGTCTTCTTGTCATTGCTGAGTTTCACCCCACCCCCCAACCCCCTCCCCCCGCGGGGAGGGGGAGTATGAACCAGCACGGTGTTCTGCCCGACAGCGATCTGAAGCGCGCGATTCAGCAAGGCTGGATCGCGGCGGATGCGGCATTCATCGACGAACAGATTCAGCCCGCGAGCCTCGATCTTCGGCTCGGCGATGTGGCGTATCGTCTGCGCGCGAGCTTCTTGCCCGGCGCCGGCGCGACCGTTGCGAGCCGGCTCGACGATCAGCTCGTGATGCACGAGATCGATTTGCGCCAAGGCGCGGTGCTGGAGACGGGCTGCGTTTATCTTGCGCCGGTGCAGGAACGCCTCGCGCTGCCTCAGCACATTCATGGCGCCGCGAACCCCAAAAGCTCCACCGGCCGCATCGACGTCTTCACGCGCCTCATCGTCGATGGCGCGGCGTCGTTCGACTATATCCCAGCCGGTTATCACGGTCCGCTCTGGGCCGAGATCAGTCCGTGCACATTCTCGATCCTGGCGCGCACCGGCGCGCGCCTCAGCCAGGTGCGTTTGCGCCGTGGTCCGCCGCACCCGAAACGCGAAATCGATTTCACGATCGATCTTGCGCTCGACGGCCCCGTCGGCTTTCGCGCCAAGCGCCATTCCGGCGTCATCGATGTCGATCGCCTCAATGGCTACGACCCGCGCGATTTCTTCGAACCGATGGAAGCACGGCGCGGCCGCGTGGTGCTCGATCCCGGACAATTTTACATTTTCGCATCGAAGGAAAATGTCCTGATCCCCGCCGACGAAGCAGCGGAAATGGCGCCGATCCGCCCCGAGCTTGGCGAATTTCGCGCGCATTATGCGGGCTTCTTCGATCCAGGCTTCGGCGTGCCGCCGCACGAAGGGCGCGCGGTTTTGGAAGTGCGCTCGCGCGACGTGCCGTTCTTCGTGGAAGACGGCCAGCCGGTTGGAAAATTGGTGTTCGAGCCGCTGTCGGGGCCGGTCGATCGGCTCTATGGTGAGGCGGGCTCAAGTTATCAGGGGCAGGGGCTCAAACTTTCCAAGCATTTTGCCCCGTGGCGGTGAGCCTTTGATGAAGCGACTTTTGCTCGCGTTTCTCGCGCTGGTTTTCGCCGCGCCCGCCTGCGCGAAAGGGACCAACGAAACAGCCGCGATTCATCCCGCGCTCTATGTCGTGCGCGACGCCGATTCCACGCTCTATCTCTTCGGCACGGTGCATGTGCGCCGCCGCGGCGAAGCCTGGGGCGGGCCGGAAGCGGTGCGTGCGCTGAACGAAGCCAGCGAAGTCTGGACCGAGATGGAAATCTCGCCGGCCTCCGACGCGCGCACGCAAGCTTTGGTGTTGGAGCTTGGTTACGCGGCGCCGGGCAGCGAACTCAGCACCTGGCTTACGGCGGAAGAAAATGCGCGTCTCGCCGCACTGACGCAGCGCCTGCGCATTCCCGTTGAGGCGCTCGAACCGATGCGGCCCTGGCTCGCCGGGCTCACGCTCTCGCTCGCGCCGATGCTGCAAGCGGGATACGACCCGTCGTCGGGCGTCGATCGCTCCATCGACGCCATCGGCGATGCAAGCGGCAAGGCGATGCGCTTCTTCGAAACACCGGACGAGCAATTGCGCTTCATCGCTGGGCTCAGCGACGATGCGCAGCGTGAAATGTTGCTGGAAGCGATTCACGAAGCCGAAGAAGGCCCCAGCCAGCTTGAGGAAGTCAGCGCCGCATGGGAGCGCGGCGACGTCGACGTGATCGAGCGCACCGTCGTCGCCGACACGCGCGACAATTACCCCGAACTCTACGAAGTGCTGTTCAAGCGCCGCAACGCCGCGTGGATCGATGTGCTCGCCGCTGAACTCGATGGCGAAGGCGTGGACTTCGTCGCGGTGGGCGCGGGCCATCTTGTTGGCGAAGACGGATTGGTCGCACTCTTGCGCGCGCGCGGCTACCGCGTCGAGCGTGTCAGGCCGGCAGAATAAGCTGCGCGGAAAGCCCGCGGGGCCTACGATTTTGCAGCACCAAGCGTCCGCCATGCCCATCGGCGATGGCTTGCGCGATGGCGAGCCCAAGCCCCACGCCATTGCCTTGCGAGCGCGCGCTATCGGCGCGGAAGAAGGGCTCGGTCACGCGCGCGATGAGATCGTCGGGAAGGCCGGGGCCTTCATCCGCGACTTCGACGATCGCTTCGCCGCGCGGCCCGCGATAAACTCTCACCACGCCTTCGCCGCCATATTTCGCGGCGTTCTCCACGAGATTGCGGATCGCGCGCGCGATCTCGCTCGGGCGGCACTCGGCGATCACCGGTTCGTTCGCCTCAGCGCGCGCATTGATGCCGATGTCCTGCAGCTCGCCGCAGAGCGTGCGCGCGATCTCCGCCAGATCGACCTTAGCGCGCGCCTCTTCGCTTGCGCCGGCACGCGCCAGGGCAAGCGCCTGCTCGGTCAGCGCCTCCATCTCCGCGAGCGGCGCGAGTAAACGCTGGCGCGCGCTCTCGTCCTCGATCAATTCGGCGCGGAGACGCAGCGCCGTGATCGGCGTGCGCAGATCGTGCGACAGCGCCCACAGCATCTGCCGTTGACGGCTGAGCTGGCGGCCTAAGCGATCGGCCATGGTGTTGAACGCGGTCGAGGCGCGCCGCACATCTTCCGGCCCGCTCACCGGCGCCGCCACATGCGTATCGCCCCAGCCCAACTTGTCAGCAGCGCTCGCAAGATCGGAGAGCGGGCGGCCGATCTGGCGCGCGATCAAGGCCGCGCCAATGCCGGTCGCGAGCATCGAAGCAAGCGCCGCGATCCAGAGATTGTTCGGCGCGGGGCGGGGCGCGGGAAGATAAGCGCGCGTGCGCAGCCAATGGCCGGGCGTCAGCGCCACATCGACCACGGCTTCGGTGACGCGGCGGCGTTCATGGTCGCCATCCCTCGGCGGACGATCGCGTCCTTCATCGACGCCATCGCCGCGTTCGGCGTAGCGCCGCATCCGCCGGCGCCAATCGACCTCGACGTCGCGGCTGCTGGCATGCACTTCCGCGCCGTCCAATTGCGTTGAAACCGCGCGCGCAATGCGGCTCGCTGCGCCGCGCGCCACGCCCGCCTCGCTCTCATTTACGACGGAAAACTGCATCGCGCGGTTGCTGGCGGCGCGCGCCGTTGTGACTTGCGCGTCCGCCGGCAGATCGCGCACGCGGTCCGCCACATCGACGATGCGCTCGACCACGAGCTGCTCGGCTTCGCGCCGGAAACTGTTCGCGCGCTCATTGCTGAACAGGAAAAACGCCACGACATGCGAAATCGCGATCGCCGCGATCGTCACCAGGACGAGCCGTCCGGCTAAAGTGCGCAAGGGGTTCAGAGTCACGTCACGCCTTCTCGACCGGCGACGTGAACACATAGCCGCCGCCCCACACCGTCTTGATCAGCTTCGGCGTACGCGCGTCGCCCTCGATCTTGCGGCGCAGGCGGCTGACTTGGGTATCCACCGCGCGGTCGAACACATCGCTGCCCCGGTCGAAGGCGAGATCCAGCAATTGTTCGCGCGACAGCACGATCTTGGGGCGCTGCAGAAAGGTGAGGAGCAGGCGATATTCGCCGGTGCTGAGTTCGTGCGTCACGCCGTCATCGTCGACCAGCTCGCGCTCGGCGAGCTTCAGCGTCCAGCGATCGAAGCGAAGCGCTTCGCCGGTGGGCGCTTCGGCGCCTGGCGGCAACGCGTGCGTCCGCCGCAGCACCGCATCGATGCGCGCCAAGAGCTCGCGCGGATTGAACGGCTTCACCACATAATCGTCGGCGCCGACTTCGAGCCCGATGATGCGGTCCAGCTCTTCGGCGCGCGCCGAAAGCAGGATCACCGGAATATGATTGGCCTCGCGGATATGGCGGCAGAGCGAAAGCCCGTCCTCGCCCGGCATCATGATGTCGAGGATGACGAGATCGACTCGGTTCTCCTTGATCGCCTTGCGCGCGGCCTCGGCGCTCTCCACGGCGGTCGCGCGGCGGCCATTCTTCTTCAAGAATTGAGCGAGCGACTCGCGGATTTCGCGGTGGTCGTCCACGACCAGGATGTGCGGGTCTTCCAGGGACATGGCCCTGATCTGACGCTAATCCGCTTAAAAATCTACACGCTGGGCGTCGCGATCTTGTGCCAAACCTTGACGGCGCGGGCAGGGCGACACAATTGGACAAGAACGCGGCTCGCTTGGCCACACGGATGCCGCGATGGCCGGCCAATCAGAACGCGTCGTTCGGGAGGGGAGTTTTCATGCGTCTACGGTCCATGGCCGTTCTGTTGGTGGCCGCCGCGGCGCTCACGGCCTGTGCGTCTGGCGGGGACGTCCGGCGCGTCGAGCCGCTCAGGGCGCTGCTCTCGGTCGATGCGCTGCTCTTCTCCGGCTTCGACAGCGACGATGATCTGCGCATCAGCGCCGCAGAGATCGAAGCGGGCATCACGCACGAATGGGCGCGCGCCGACGCCAATCACGATGCGAGCCTCCAGCCGCTCGAATTCCAGAACTGGAGCGCGACCGCGCTCGGCGGCGGACAAACCCCGCCTTATCGGCTCGACTTCGACCGCAATGTCGACAACGCCATCAGCGCCGAAGAATTTCGCACCGAAATCCTCGCGCGTGCGCAAGAATATGACACCGACGGCGACGGCACGCTCACCCGCGCCGATCTCGTGCGCCAGCTCAACCAGACGCGCCCCGCCGCGCCTGAGCGCGAACGGCGCGAGCCGGGACCTCCCCGCGTCTGAGTGCGTTGACACGGTTTGGCGCAATTAAAGCGCGCCGCGACACGAACCAGACAAGAGCCTCCACTAGGCTCTCCCATCTCGAACCGGGCGACCCTCCCCCCAAGTCCGGTTCTGAGCCGCCAGCGCCCTCCAGCACTGGCTCATGAAACGGCCGACGTTCCCCCCACGTCGGCCGTTTTTTGCGTCTAAAGCGCACGCCTGAAAAAAGAATCCGCTGACACACTTTGGCGCAGCGCCGACCAACGGGGGAAAACTGACGCCCGTAAAACCCTCCTCAATGTCGGCGCCATGCCGGCGGGATGGAGATGTTGATGCGTAAGATACTCATTGCCGCCTCGGCGGTTGCGTTGCTGGCCGGCGGTGTCGCGCTGGCTGAAGACGCCGCGCCCGCGGGCGGCCCGCGCGGCCATGGCGGCATGGTGTTCCAATCCGACAGCAACAATGACGGCGTGGTGACGCGCCAGGAATTCGACGCCGGCCACGCCGCGTTGTTCACGCGTCTCGACGCCAACAGCGATGGCGCTCTGACGCGCGAAGAACATCGCGCTGGACGCGGCGGTCATCGCGGCGGCGGCCGTCATGGCGGTGGACACGGTCTTGGCGACCGCGCCGACGCCAATCATGACGGCGCGATCAGCCGTGATGAATTTCTCGCGCAGCCGATCGCCTTCTTCGATCGCCTCGACGCCAATGACGACGGCGTGATCTCCGCGGAAGAACGCACCGCCGCGCGTGAGCGCGGGCAGGAGCGCCGCGGCGATCGCCAAGAACGCCGCGCCAATCGTCCGAACATCGATGCCGACAATAACGGCTCGATCTCACGTGCTGAGTTCGACGCCTCCGGCGCTGCCCGTTTCGCGGCGCTCGATGCGAACCACGATAACCGCGTGACCCGCGAAGAAGCGGACGCCGCGCGCCCGCATCGCGGCGGCGAGCACTAACGAACAGGCGCCCCGGCGAAATCCGCCGGGGCGTCATCGTTCCCTCATTCGGGCCGTAGCCCGTTCGAGGAGATAAGCGTTGACGAGGGCGAAGCGCGCTCTACCCGCAAGGGGCGATGCGCTTGAAACTGAAGGATGGATGGCGTGGAGGGGCTGAAGAACATTCTGGCGACGATCGGCGCGCGGCTTGCCGGCCTCAACCGCACTTGGCTGATCGGCGGCGGCGCGTTCATCGTGTTGCTCGGCGCCTGGATGATTTTCGGCGGCAAGAAAGACGAAGACCCTTATCGCACTGCCCCGATCGATCGCGGCGCGATCACGCGCGTGGTGAGCGCGACGGGCACATTGCAGCCGCTGGTCTCGGTCAATGTCGGGTCCACCGTGTCTGGCCCGGTGCAGAGCGTGCTGGTGGACTTCAACTCGCAAGTGCGCGCAGGGCAAATCCTGGCGCGGCTCGAACCCACCACGTTCGAGCAGCGCATCACGCAAGCCCAAGCAAACTTGAGCTCCGCGCAAGCGCAATACGCGGTCGCGAACGCCGACTTCACGCGCTATCAGCGGCTTGAAGCGGCGGGTTTCGCGTCAGAACAATTGATGAGCCAGCAGCGCGCTGCGCGCGATTCCGCGCGCGCTGTTGTGGCGCAAGCCAACGCCTCGCTCGCGGCGGCGCGCACCGATCTGGAGCGCAGCATCATTCGCTCGCCGATCGACGGCCTCGTCGTGGATCGCCAGGTCAATCCCGGCCAAAGCGTCGCGGCGAGCTTCCAAGCGCCGACGCTCTTTGTCATCGCGCAAGATCTCTCGCGCCTCCAAGCCAACATCACGGTGGACGAAGCCGATATCGGCGAAGTGCGCCAAGGCATGCCAGTGCGCTTCACGGTCGATGCATTTCCGGATGCGGAGTTCGAAGGCCGCGTCAGCCAAGTGCGCCAGCAGGGCGTCGATACCAATGGCGTGATCAGCTACACGGTCGTGGTCGAGAGCGAGAACCCGGGCGGGCGCTTGCTGCCGGGCATGACCGCCAACGCCGAAATCATCATCGAGCAAACCGAAGACGTAATGCGTCTGCCGAATGCGGCGCTGCGCTTCCGCCCGGCCGATCCAGAAATCGCCGCGCGCGGTCAAGCGATGGCGGCCGAGGCAACCGGCGGCGGCGCGCAACAAGGCGCGCGCGAAGGCGGCGGCGAACGCCGGCAGCGTGGCGAGCGTGGTCAAGGCGGTGGCGGCCAAGGTGGTGGTCAGGGCGGCGGCGGACGCGGTATCGCGCAGCTTGCCGAAACGCTGCAGCTCACCGAAGCGCAGCAGGCTCAAGCGCGCGAAGCCATGCAGGCCGAAATGGCGTCCGCTGGCGGGCGCATGGGCGATATGCAGCAAGCCGAGCGTCGCGCCTTCTTCCGCCGCGCCCGCGAAGCCGCAATCACGCGCATCGAGCCCAGCCTCAGCACCGAGCAACGCCAACTCCTCGCGCAAATGCGCAGCGGCGGCATGAGTGAGCCGCGCGAAGTCCGGCGCCAAGCGGTGGCGTGGGTGCTGCGCAATGGCAAGCCGACGCCGGTCGCGATCGAGATTGGCGTCGCGGACGATGGCCACACCGCGATCGTCGGCGGCGATCTCCATGAAGGCGATGAAGTCATCATCGGCGGCGGACCGCGCGCCGAGGGCGCTGGCCAGCAACAACAGCAAGGTCCGATGGGCGGCGGCCCGCGGGTGAGGGGCGTCTGATGGACGCACTCATCACCGCCGAAAATCTCGTGAAGCATTATGTCATGGGCGAAGAGACCGTGCGCGCGCTCGATGGCGTCAGCTTCACGATTCCACGCGGCGAGTATTGCGCCATCGTCGGCCCATCCGGTTCAGGCAAGTCCACGCTGATGAACATTCTCGGCGGCCTCGATACGCCCACCGGCGGGCGCATCACCATCGACGGCGCCGATATGAGCACGCTCGATGACGAAGGCCTCGCCAATTTTCGCAACCGCACCATCGGCTTTGTGTTTCAGAGCTTCAATCTTCTGCCGCGCATGAGTGCAGCGGAGAATGTTGAGCTGCCGATGATCTATGCGGGAATCGACGCCAAAACGCGCCGTGAGCGCGCCGCTGAATTGCTCACGCGCGTCGGCCTTGGCGCGCGGCTCAGCCATCGGCCGACGCAACTCTCCGGCGGCCAACAGCAACGCGTCGCCATCGCCCGCGCGTTAGCGGGCCAGCCGGCGCTCTTGCTGGCGGATGAACCGACCGGCGCGCTCGATACGCAAACTGGGCTCGAAATCCTCAATCTCTTCGCCACGCTGAACCGCGAAGGCGCCACCGTCGTGCTCGTCACGCACGATCACGAAGTCGCCGCCGCCACCAAACGCACCATCGAAATGCGCGACGGCCATATCGTCGGCGATCACATCAACGGAGCCCAAGCCGCATGATCCGCACAGCGGACCTGATTGGCGGCGCGGCACGCGCCCTCCGCTCCAATCCGATGCGTTCGGCGCTGACGGCGCTTGGCGTCATCATCGGCGTTGCGTCTGTCGTGACGATCGCTTCGCTCGGGCATGGCGCGCAGCTCCAAGTCGAGCGCAACATCGCCAGCATCGGCTCGAACCTTCTGATCGTTGTGCCTGGCGCGATGCGCGGCGGCGGCGGCGTGCGCGGCGCGGCGGGCGGTTGGGATTCGCTCACCATCGGAGACGCTGAAGCCATCGCCGCGCAAGTCGAAGGCATCACGGCCGTTGCGCCCACCCAGCGCACGCGCGCGCAGATCATCGCCAACGGCCTCAACTGGAATCCCTCCGTCGAGGGCGTCACGCCTGCTTACCTCACGGCCCGAGATTGGGCCGTCGCGCGCGGCCGCTTCTTCGAGGACCGCGAAGAGCGCCAGGCGCGCAAGGTCGTCGTGCTCGGCCAGACCGTCGTCGACAATCTCTTCCCCAACACCGATCCGATCGGCCAGGACGTCCGCATCAATGGCGGCGCCTATGAAGTGATCGGCGTCTTGGAGCCCAAGGGCCAAAGCGGCTTCGGGCAGGACCAGGACGATATCGTCCTGGTGCCCTTCACCACCGTGAAGCGCCGTATCTCCGGCCGGCGCGGGCGGGCGGATTCCGTCAGCCAGATCTCCGTGAAGGCCGAAGACGAGCGCGCGCTCGCCAATGCCGAGGAGGACATCATCATGTGCTCCGCCAGCGCCACCGCACCCAAGAGGGCAGCGACGATTTCACTGTCCAGAATCTGAGCTCGGTGAGCGACGCCGCCCAGGAGACCACAAAAACCTTCACCTATCTGCTGATAGGCATATCCGGGGTGTCGCTGCTGGTCGGGGGTATCGGCATCATGAACATCATGCTTGTTTCGGTTACGGAGCGGACCCGGGAAATCGGGCTCCGTAAAGGCCCTGGGGGCGCCGGCGATCCGATATTCTCCACCAGTTCGGCCTGGAAGCGATCGCGGCTTTCGGTCGCCGGCGGGGTGGTCGGGCTGGCGCTGGGGATGCTGGGGGCTTGGATAACCACCTCCGCTCGCCCAAGTACCGTTAACGCTTGCGCCCCGATACTGCCCTTATGGCCATTGGCTTTTCGGGTGCGGTAGGGGTCATTTTTGGGGCCTATCGGCTTGGCGGGCAGCGCGCCTCGATCCGATCGAGGCGCTGCGGCGGGAGTGAGGAAGAAGTTCTCATGCGCTTGATGACGACCATTGCACTGATGGCCTTGGCTGCGGCGATGCCCGCGGCGGCCGACACCTTGGACGAGGCGATGGCCTCGGCCGTGAATTCCAACCCCCAGCCTCGGGGCCCAGCGCGCGCGACTCGCCGCGAGCCGGGAAGCGTTGCCCCAAGCTTGGGCCGAAGCGTTGCCGCAAGTCCTCGCTCTCGGCGGGCGCGGGGGGCCAGCAACAGCTACGGCACCACAACCAACGGCGTCTCGCTGGACAACAGCCCGCGCGACGAAAGCTGGAACGGCTCGGCCAGCGCCTCGCAGCTCCTGTGGAGTTCGGGGCGCATCCTCGCGACCACGCGCGCCGCACGCGCCTCGATCCGCGGCGCCGTCGCCGATTATGATTTCACGCTGCAGCAGCTCTTGCTCGATGTCGCGCGCGCTTATGCCGATGTGCGCCAGACCCAAGCCATCGTCGCCGCGCGCGAACAGACCGTCTCCAACCTCTCGCGTCTCTTCGAATATGCGCAAGCGCAGTTCGGACGCCGGCGTCCGTGACGCGCACCGATGTCGCGCAATCGCAAGCGCGTCTCGCGCAAGCGCGCACGCAGCTCGTGCAAGCGCAGGGGCTGCTCTCTGCCGCCGTGCAGGCGTACCAACGCCTCGTTGGCTATCCGCCGACCGATCTGCAGCCGCCGCAAACCGCCGAGGGTCTCCCCACCGAACTCCAAACCGCGCTCGATGTCGCGGGCCAAGAAAGCCCCGTGCTGCGCGGCGCCGAAGCCTTCGCCGAACAAGCCGACGCCAATGTCGAGTCGCCGCATCGACGGGGCGCCTTCGCGTCACGCTCGAAGCCGGCTCTTCGATCGCGGGTGACTTCGAACCCAGCGATTATGAGAGCCAAAGCGATTCCGTCGGCCCTGCGCTTCTCGGTGCCGCTGTTCCAAGGCGGCGCAATCCGTTCGCGCACGCGCCAGCAGCGTTCGCTGCGTTCTGCCGCCAATCTGGAACTCGCCGCCGCGCAACGCAGCGTGCAGGAAAGCGTGACCGTGTCGTGGACGACGCTCGCCAGCGCCCGCGCCGCCGTCGTCTCCGCGCGTGAACAGGTGGAAGCCTCCGAGCTTGCCTATGAAGGCGTCCGGCTTGAGCAGGAGACAGGGCTTCGCTCCACCGTCGAAGTTCTCGACCAAGAACAAGACTTGCTGATCGCACGCCTCGCTCTCGCGCAAGCCGAGCGCGATCTGGTGGTGGCCGAGCGCCAAATCCTCGCCGCCATGGGCTCGCTGGAACCGCCCGAGGGCGCCGAAACCCGTCCCGGAAACTAGCCTCTTCAACGCAAAGTGTGCGCGGGAGACCTCGTCCAGACGCGGGCGATGCGCCACACTGCACGCTCAAGCGTGTGATGTGGAGGCGAGCATGATCGACCCAGCAAAGAGCAAGATGCGATCCTTCGCGGCGCTGGCGGCCGCATTTTTGGCGGTCGCGGCCCTGGGCGCCTGTAGCCGGGGCGAGACGCTGCTCACCGTGAACGCCAGCGCGACAACGCGCACCACGCCTGATCTTGCCATCGTCACGCTCGGCGTCGTTGCGCGCGGCCCCAGCGCCCGCGTCGCGCAGGAAGCGCAGGCGACGCGCATGAGCGCGGTGATGGAAGCGGCGCGCGCGGCCGGCGTTGAAGAGGCCGATGTGCAAACCGTCGGCTTCTCGCTAGAACCGCAATACACTTATCCACGCGGCGGCACGCCCCGCATCGGCAGCTATCTCAGCCGCAACACCATTTCGCTTCGCGTGAAAAATCTGAACGCCGTAAGCGCGCTCATCGATGCGACTGTCGCTGAAGGCGCCAACGAGCTCCAAGGCATCCAATTCACCTTCCAAGACACCGAGGCCTCACAAAACGCCGCGCGCGCCCAAGCGGTGGCCAATGCGCGCGCCCGCGCCACGGCTTACGCCGAAGCCGCCGATATGCGCGTCGCACGCGTCCTCTCGATCACCGAACCCGGCGGCGTCGTGCCGCCATGGGATGTCAGCCCGCGCTATGACGGTCTCATGAGCCGCGTCGTCGCCGCCGAGCAATCCGCGAATGCACCGATCAGCCCGGGGCAGGTGGACAATCAGAGCAGCGTGACAGTGGTGTTCGAGTTGCGCTGAGGCGGCGCTGGAGCGGGCGGGGGGAATCGAACCCCCGACATTCAGCTTGGGAAGCTGACGTTCTACCTCTGAACTACGCCCGCGCTGGCGGATCGATAACGTCTTTCACGCCGCGCGCAAAGCCCGCGGGCTCAGCTCGCTTTGCTTTGCGCAATCGGCGTGACTTGCGCGGTTGGCGCGCCGGCGTGCGCGGCGGGGCGCAGGCGCGCGAAGCGCATCACGGTGGCGGCGAGGACGTCGCGGTCGGCGGGCTTGACGATGTGTTCGCAGGCGCCGAGCGAAAGCGCGTGGCCGCGATCTTCGTTGATCGAGAGCACCACGACCGGGATGTCGGAGGTCTTGGGGTCGTGCTTCAGCGATTGCAGCACGCGCCAGCCGGAACGGTCGGGCAGGAAAATGTCGAGTAGCACGAGCGCCGGCGCCTTGGTGCGCGCGAGCGCCAGGCCCGCTTCGCCGCCGCCGACGCCGAGCACGGAGAAGCCAGCGCGGATCAGCGCGCGCGCGGCGAGATCGCGCGCATCGGGCTCGTCTTCAATCACGATGACGAGCGGCGCATCTGGCGAGCCCTGCAATTCATCGATCTGCGCGGCGGCGCCGAGCGCGGCGTTCGCGGCTTCGTAGTCCGCGGGAATGCGCAGCGAGAAAACCGAGCCTTGGCCTTGCGCGCTCTCGACGCTGACATCGCCGCCCAGCAATTGCGCGAGCCGGCGCGTGATGGTGAGCCCGAGGCCGGTGCCGCCGAATTGCTGCGTGATGGTGGGATCGGCTTGCACGAACGGCTGGAACAGGCGCGCGACTTGATCGGGCGACATGCCGATGCCGGTGTCGCGCACCGTGAACACCAGAGTGTCGAGGCCGTTCTCGTGCACGCGCTGATACTCGATCTCGACACCGCCGCTCCGCGTGAACTTGCAGGCGTTGGAGAGAAGATTGAGCACGCACTGGCGGATCTTGGTGACGTCGGTGTTGGCGAACCCTTCGGGGCGCTCGCTCGTCCACGTCAAGGCGTTGGCGTTTTTCTCCGCGACCGGGCGGACTGTATCGAGCAGCTCGGCAATCAGTTCGAGCGGATCGAATGCGGCCGCGACCACTTCCATGCGGCCAGCTTCGATCTTGGAGAGATCGAGCACTTCGTTGATGAGGCTCAAAAGATGCTTGGCGGCGGCGAGGATGCGGTGGAGATCCTGCACAGCGGCTTTGTTGCCGTCGTCTTCGGCGTCTTCCTCGAGAATTTCCGCATAGCCGATGATGGCGTTGAGCGGCGTGCGCAGCTCATGGCTCATATTGGCGAGGAATTGCGACTTGGCGAGATTGGCGCTCTCAGCGGCGTGACGCGCGTGCGCCAGCGCGTCGACCGAGCGCTCGATCTGTGTTTCGCGGCGCGCGAGATCGCCCAGGAGATCGCCGATGCGCACGCAGATTTCGTCGAACGACCCATCGACCGGAATGGCCTGCGCGGACGCCGCGACGCCTTCCGGCAGCGGCTCGGACAATTCGTTCGCCAGCGTGCGGAGGAGTTCCTCCTGCGCGGCGAGCGCCGAGCCCGCGTTACGCGCGGCGTCGCGGATGGCGCTGTGCGCTTCGGTGGAAAGGGCGCCGGCGACGGCGCTTTCGACGCGCCGCGACACGCAGGTGAGCCGCAGGGGCTCGCCGTCCAACGTGGTGCGCACCGCGCCCTCGTGGCGAATGCGGAAGCGTTGGCCGTCGTGCCCCAACACCGTGTGTTCAAGCGCGATGCGGCTCATGGCGCCGGCGTTCGGGCTGAAGGCGGCTTGCACGAGCGCTTGGTCTTCGAGTGCGGCGAAACAACCGCGTTCGACAACGTCGCGATAGGTGATGTCGCGGCCGATCAAGGCGGCGAGGCGTTCGCCGCCCGCGAGCTTGGCGCCGACAAAATCGATTTCCCACGCCGCAGCGTCGCTGCCACCGAGCGCGGCATTGAGCTGCGCGAGCAGGGCGGCGTTTTCGGCCTCGGCATGCGCTTCGGCGCATTCGGTGCGGTGCGCATAACGGAGCGCGCCAAGGAAGGTGACGACGAGAAGTGTGAGGCATGCGATGGCGGCTACGCCCGCGCCGCCCGCGGCGGCGTCGATCGCGAAGATGAAGGCGACGCCGCCATGAGGCGCCGAGATCGCCAGGCGATCGGACGCTTGGCGGTGTTCGGAAAGCGCGGAGAGGAGGGCGAGCGCGCCAAGCATGGCAATCGCCAGCGGCTCGCTCATCGGCGCGCGCGAAAACCAGACGAGAGCCGGGGCGCTCGCGAGAACGGCGGCGCCGGTGATGTCGAGAGAGAGGGGGCCGAGCGGGGATCCTTCGTTGCTGTCTGGGGCCATGCGGCGCGCGAGCGCCTTGCATGTTTCATCGACCAGCAAGATGAGGCCTAGCCAGATGCATGGCAGCGCCAGCCCAGCAACGCTCGCCATCGCAACAGCAATCGTGGTGAACAAATAGTAGCGGGTTCTGTCGCTGGCGAAGATTTCGCCGGCAACTCGGTCAGCCAATTCTTGGTTGACGAAATATTGCACAGTCCGCCCTCATGGTATTTTTCGCGTAAGCTTACCCGGCGTTTGTAAAGTATCTGTTCTCCAAACCTTTTTTTTGTCTTGCGTTGTCGCGTTTCCTGTCTCGCCGCGCAATAGTTTGGGAAAATTGTTCGCGCGCGCGCCTCGCCGCATTAGCGTGCCGCGATGAATTTCAGATCGGACAACACCGCCGGCGCCGCGCCGGAGATCATGCAGGCGCTGCTGGACGCGAACGTGGGCGCCGCGCCGGCCTATGGCGAAGATGTTTGGTCGCGGCGTTTGAACGAAGCGTTCTCGGCGCTGTTCGAGCACGAGGCGCGCGTCTTCACAGTGGCGAGCGGCACGGCGGCGAACGCAATCGGGCTTGCGAGCGCCGTGCCGCCTTGGGGCGCTGTGCTCTGTCATCGCGAAGCGCATATCGAGGTCGATGAGTGCGGCGCGCCGGAATTCTATTCGGGCGGAGCCAAGCTTGTTCTGGTGGATGGGTCGCACGCGAAGATCGAGGCGGAGGCGCTGGAGGAGGCCTTGCTGCGCAATCGGCGCGGGGTGCATTCGGTGCTGCCCGCGGCGCTCTCGCTCTCGCAGGCCACGGAGCGCGGCGCGGCCTATCGCGCAGATGAGGTCGCCGCTCTTGGCGCCATTGCGCGCCGTGAGGGCTTAGCGGTGCAGATGGATGGCGCGCGGCTGGGCAATGCGATTGCGTTTCTCGGCTGTTCGCCAGCGGATGTGACGTGGCGCGCGGGCGTCGACATCTTGTCGTTCGGCGCGACCAAGAATGGCGCGATCGGCGCGGAAGCCATCGTCGTGTTCGACAATGCGCGCGCCGAAGCGATCGAACGGAGGCGCAAGCGCGGCGGGCATTTGCTGTGCAAGGGCCGCTTCGCCGCCGCGCAATTGCTGGCCTATTTGGAGGATGGCTTGTGGCTGCGCCTTGCGCGGCGCGCCAACGCTTTGGCGGCGCGCTTGGGCGAAGCGGCCGGCGCGAGCCTCTCGGCGCCGGTCGAAACCAATCAAGTGTTCATCAAGCCGGGCGCGGACAAGCTCGCACGGCTGCGCGCCGCGGGCGCTGAATTCTATGATTGGGGTGCGGAGGGTTCGGGGGAGGCGCGCCTGGTGGTGTCGTGGAATCACGCCGACGCGGAAGTCGATGCGATGTGCGCGGCGTTGCGAGGGATCGCTTAAGCGACTTGCTGTGCGTCCGCGTTTCGTTGTGGGGCGACGCGGGCAAAGGACGGCAGGCGCGCACGTTGTGAGACGCCATGCTTCGTCTTCGCCCAGAAATGCGGGCGCGTGATCAATTGCCATAGCGCCCAGAGCCCCGCGATGGTCGCCAGCGGCCAATAGAGCGGCATGGTGAGCGAGGCGCGCGTGTGGCGAAGATCACCCGAGAGCGCGGACGCTGTGAGAGCGCCCAGCACCGCGACGCTGTATCCGAAGAGGGCGAGGATAAAGCCCGCTAGGCCCAAGAGATTGAACGGCGCGATCGCGGCGATGAGGATCGTGATCGCCAGCGGTCCATGCAAAAGCGCCGCCGCGACGCCGCCGCCAAGCACAAGGTGCATCGATGCAAAAGCGCGCGGCCCCATCTCGCGCGCCGCGCCAAAGGGATCGCGCATCAGGATAAGCCAGGTCTGCATATGGCCTTTGATCCAACGCACGCGCTGTTTGAGCCACGCGCCCAGCGTGATGGGCGCTTCTTCCCATGTCGGCGGCGCGATCACATCGGCGCGCCAGCCGGCGCGTGCCAAGCGATAGCCGAGGTCGGCGTCCTCGGTGACATTGTATGGGTCCCAGCCGTGCAGGGCGCGCAAGCGATCGACGCGGAAATGATTGCTCGTGCCGCCGAGCGGTAGCGGCAACTTCAAACGCGCTAGCAGCGGGAGAATTTCGCGAAACTGGATCGCGTATTCCGCCGCGAACTGGCTCGAAATCCAGGACGCGCCGGCATTGTCGATCACGAGCGGCGCTTGCAGGCAGGCAAGATCATCGTCGCCCGCGCGAAACGCCGCGACCGCGGCGCGCAATTGCGCGGGATGGGGGCGGTCTTCGGCGTCGTACACCACGAGATATTCGCCGCGCGCGCGTTGCAGGCCGACATTGAGCGCTTTTGGCTTGGTGCGCGGCAAAGCGACGGGCACGATCACCACGTCGACATTGCCGCCCGCCGCCGCTAGCGCGGCGGCGATGGTGTCGGGATCGTCGGCCTCGACCAGAAGCACGAAATCCACGGCGTCGCTGGGATAGTCGATGCGCTTCAACGCAGCGACCAGATCAAACACGACATTGGCTTCGCCATGGAGCGGGCAAAGCACGGTGTAGATTGGCCACGCTTCGCCGGGCTTCGGCGTGAAGAGCTTGCGCGGCAGCGGCTCCAAGCTCGCGGCGGCGAACAGGCGCCACAGGATCGAGGCGGCGAACAGCACGAACGCGGCAAGGCCCGCGATGCGCCATGTCAGCATCGGGTGCTGGATGATGGCCCAGCCGAGCGCGGCGCCGAGCACGACGAGCACCGCAAGCTGCGGCCAAGAGAGCACCTTCTTGGCCGAGAGCTTGGGGAAGCGCCGGTGAAAACCTTCACAAGCGTCCTCAAGCGTTCGCGCATCCGGCGCGCCCGCGATGTTGCGTAAATTGGCGTCCCCGCCGTCAGCCCCCATGGCCAACACAGGATTGAGCCAAACTTATCCACACAACCGAGTGGCGGTTGTTTCACGCAACCATCGGGCGAGTGATGCGCGAAAATTTCGCCTGCTTAGAGGAAGGCGATCCGAACCGCGCGGTCGACGGCGGCCGGGCCGTCGCGTTCGAGCACGCCCGCAAGGCGGTTGGCTTGGCGCACCGCGTGCGCTTCGAAGGCGTCGCGCGGACGCGCCGATGCGCTGGCTTGCAACAGATCGGCGGCTTGCGCGGCGTAGAGATCGGAATCGAGTTCGATCAGTGCGACGGCGTATTGCAGGGCGATCAGCGGATCGTCAGGCGCTAGCGCGCGGGCGCGCTCGAACTCGGCGATGCCCGTGTTGAGCCGGGCGCCATAGGCGACCGCGCCGGCGCGGCCGCCTCTGCGCAGCACTTCGAGGTGCCAGCCGCCCATGAGCGCGTGCGCCCACGGCTCGTCGGGCGCGCGGTCCAAGGCTTCTTGAATGAGGCGCCGCCCCTGATTGGCATAGCCATGGCGGATCGCATCGGAGAGGGAGGAGCGTCGTCCGCGTGCGCCCAAGGCCAAGGCCAGTTGCAGGCGTGCGTCCACCGATTCCGCGTCGAGTTCCAAAGCTTCGCGCGCGGCGCGCTCGGCGCGCGTGATGAGTTCATCGACATTGCGGCGATCCGTGCTCGTCAGGCATTCGGCCATCAGCGCGCGCGCCGCGAAAGCGAGACTGGACGGGGAATTTTGCGCCTCAGCGGCGTCCGCCGCCGCCATGAAATCGCCTGCCGCATAATAGCGCGCGGCGGCGCCGGGCGGGTCGGCCGCGGCTGGAGCCGCGGCTGCGAGCAGGGCGAGGATCGCCCCGGCGCGAAGAAAGGCGCGCGGACTCATGAACACCAATCCAGCTAGACCCATAAGGGACGTGACGTAAAGACGCATGTCTGAGCATTGGTTCCGGCGCGCTGACTGAGGATGAGGCGGTGCGCGCTTAAATGCTGCAGTGCGGCGGGTGCGCGCGGTGCGTTGATTGCGCGGCCGGCCCAAGCCATCCTAATATCAAGGGGCGGCGCTTGGGCGTGCGTGCGCTCATTCAGGGAAGCCGATGTTTGGGGCGCCAGTCTCGGCGCATGACGATGAGGCCCGGTCCGGCAAATCCTGGCGTGAAGTGATGTCGCACAATAATCGCAAGCTCTATCAGAATGTCGCCGACACGATTATCGCCAGAATAGGCAATGGGACGTATTCGCTTGGCCGGCGCTTGCCCTCGGAGCGCGATCTTGCCGAGGAAATGCAGGTCAGCCGGCCGACTATCCGCGAAGCCATGATCGCGCTTGAGATTCGCGGGCTGGTGGTGGCGCGCCATGGGTCTGGCATCTATGTCGCCGAAACGCTCCCCGCCGAGGCCAACGACACCGAACTTGATATCGGCCCGTTTGAGCTGATAGAGGCGCGCCGCTTGTTCGAAGGGGAAGCCGTGGCGCTGGCGGCCAGCACGATTTCGGACGCCGAGATCGCCAAGCTCGAACTGCTGGTGGGCGAGATGGACACCAACCGCGACAGCGCCGTGGGCGAGCGGGCCGACGGCGATTTCCACGTCGTGATCGCGGAAGCGACGCGCAACAGCGTGATCGCCAACGTGATCGAGAATCTGTGGGAGCTGCGGTACAAGTCGCCGCTCTGCGTGGACATCTTCGCGCGCGGCAAGCTTGGAGGCGTCCAGCAGCCGGTTTTGGATCATAAGTTCATTCTAGGCGCGCTGATCGACCGCGACCCCAAGGCGGCGCGCGAAGCGATGCACGCGCACTTGGATCATGTTTTTCAAGCCGTGCTCGACGCGACCGAGATGGACGCACTGCAGCGCGCGCGCACGGAAATTGCCGCAAAGCGCGAAGAGTTCGAGCGCCGCGCAAAACTCTCTCGGCCAAGCGCGAAGATCGTCGGCGAGGGTTAAGCGGAGACGAGCGCGCCGCTCAGCGCGTGGCGCATCAAAGCTGCTGTTTCGCGCACGCCGAAGATTGCCGCGAACGAGCCAAAGCGTGGGCCTTGTTCTTGGCCGAGCAGCACTTCGTACAAAGCCTTGAACCAATCACGCAGCGGCTCGAAATCGTGCGCCTTGCCGACCGCGAACACCTCGTTCTGGATTGCGGCAGCGTCGGCGAAGTTGGCGGGCATCGCATCGAGCTTGGCGATCAGCTCTTCAAAACGCTGCGCGCTCTTTATCCGTCGCGGCGCGGAAGCGCTTGGTCGGCTTCACGAAGTCCTCGTAATAAACCAGCGCATAGCCCGCGAGCGCATCGAGCAGGGGATGGCTTTCGGGCGTAACGCCTGGCGCGTATTTCGAGATGAAGCTCCAGAGTTGCGCCTTGGTCTCGGCGTTCGCGGCGCTGACCAGATTGAGCAGCAGCGCGAACGAAAGCGGCGCGCCCCATTGCGGCGGTCTGCCGGAATGGATGTGCCAGACAGGATTTTCGATTCGCTCGGCTTCGCTTTGACCGGGGAAAGCGTCGAGGAAAGCGAGATATTCATCGACGGCCTTCGGGATCACGTCGAAGTGCAGGCGCTTGGCGGTCTTGGGCTTTTGAAACATGTAGAGCGAGAGCGATTCCGGCGGCGCGTAGCGCAGCCAGTCTTCCACCGCGAGGCCGTTGCCCTTCGACTTCGAAATCTTTTCGCCCTTCTCATCGAGGAAGAGCTCGTAATTGAAGCCTTCGGGCGGCGCGCCGCCAAGGGCGCGGCAAATCTTCGAGCTTTGCTGTACGCTGTCGATCAAATCCTTGCCGGCCATTTCGTAATCGACACCGAGCGCGGTCCACCGCAGCGCCCAATCGGGCTTCCATTGGATTTTTACATGACCGCCAGTGACCGGAATTTCGATCTTCTCGCCGTCCTCGTCCTGAAACACGATCGTGCCCTTCGCGAAATTGCGCGCGAGCGTTGGGACTTGCAGCACCTTGCCAGTCTTCGGGCTGATCGGCAGGAAGGGCGAATAGGTGGCGCGCCGATCTTCGCCGAGTGTCGGCAGCATGATGGCCATCACCGCGTCGTAGCGGTCGAGCATGCGCAGCAGAGTCTCGTCGAACACGCCCGATTGATATTGCTCGGTCGAGGAGAGAAACTCGTATTCGAAGCCAAAGCCGTCGAGAAACGCACACAAGGTTGCGTTGTTGTGATGCGCGAAGCTTGGATGGCAGCCGAACGGATCGGGCACCTTGGTCAGCGGCTGATGCAGATAGCCCGCCAGCATCTCCTGGTTCGGCACGTTGGTCGGCACTTTGCGAAAGCCATCCATATCGTCGGAGAAGGCGATCAGGCGCGTTGGGATTTTATCGTCCGTCAATTCGCGGAAGGCGTGGCGCACCATGGTGGTGCGCGCGACTTCGCCGAACGTGCCGATATGCGGCAGGCCCGAGGGCCCGTAGCCGGTTTCGAAGATGACCGGGCCGTCTTTCGGCGTCTTCTTCAAGCGCTCGATCACCAGGCGCGCCTGCTCGAACGGCCAGGCCTTGGCGGATTGGGCGAGCGCGGCGCGTTCAGACATCGGCGAATCCAAATAAAGCGGGAGCGCTCCGGCTTAGCGTGGTTTCGGAGCGGGGCAAAATGTATGCGGCGGTCGGCAATGGACCGGCGCGCGGCGCTGGGGCAAAACGAGGGACGATGCGAACTTTAATCCTGATGCGCCACGCCAAGGCGGTGAAGGGGACCGAGGCCCCGAGCGATGAAGCGCGCGGGCTCACCGGGCGCGGCAGGCGCGACGCGGAGGCGGCGGGCGCTGCGCTCAAGGCGCACGATCTTCTTCCAAGCTTGGCGCTGGTCTCGACCGCCACGCGTACGCGTGAAACCGCCCAGATCACGCTGGAGGGCATCGCCGCCGAAACGCGCTTCGACAAAGCGCTCTATCATTCCGCGCCGCAAAGCATCTGGGATGCGTTCGCCGAGTCCGAAAACGACAGCGTGATTATCGTCGGACACAATCCCGGCATGGCCGAGCTTGTATCGCTGCTGATTGCCCAAGCGCATGATGGCTCACGCGCCGCGCGCGAACTCGCGGGTCATATGCCGACATGCGCGTTCGCCGCGTTCGAAATTCGCGGCGAACTCATGCGCGCGGCGGGTCCGCGCTTGCTCGCCGCTTGGATGCCGCCGCGCGCTGACGATTGAGTTAGGGCAGGTACGCCACGGCGTCGACCGAGTCCGGAACGTTGCGGCCGGCGACTTCATACGTCGTGCCGTCCCACTGCCAAACCGGAAACGAATTGCCGGGTCCGCCGTCGGCGATGTCGCGCACGCCGTTGTGGGAGGTGGTGAGCACGATGATCATGCGTCCGCGCGCCGAATAGATTTCGCGCCATGCCGCGCCTTCATGCTTGAAGACTTGAAGGTTCGAGCCGTCGCCATAGCAGGAGATGGTGTTGGGTCCGCCATCCATGACGAAGATCTGCGCCACGCCCACGGCGCCGCCCAAATCGACGGGAAGGATGCGCGGCGTGACTTTCTCTCCGCACTCGTTCTCGAGCATGCCTTGTGCATCGAGTGTCGCGTTGATGGCGCGGAGAAAGGCGGCGCGATCGGCGCCCGCGAGTTCGCTGGCCGCGGCGGGCGCGGCTGCGCCTGACTGCGCTTGCGCGTCGGTGGCCGCCGGTTGGCCGCACGCCGCCATGGCGAGCGTCGCCGCGAGCATTGTGATGAAACGCATTTGCCTCTCCCTCATTCGATGGCGCGATAGGTCCAGCCCAGATCGTGTTCGATCTGCGCGGCCAGCGCGCGCGCCATCACCTTATGCGCGTCAATGCCCGGATGCCAGTCGCAGCCATAAATATGGCCGCTGGTGGCGTTCGGCAGATAAAGGAAAGTGACGGGCCGGTTCTGCGTTTGATTGAAGGCCCCGACCGCGCGCGTGATCGCATCGATCGCGACGCGTTTATCCTCGGGGCCAAAAGCGCTGATAATGTGGGCATTTGGATAGCGGTCGCGCACCGCGCCGAGCAGCGCGACATAAGCCGGCTCGAAGGCGTCGCCGGGGCCAGTGGTCGAAAAATCATTGGCGCCGAGATTGATCACGATCAGCTCTGGCGCAAAGCGCGCATGATCCCAAACGAATTCCGGATGATCGGGTAGCGCGGTGTCGAGGAGCGCCGGCATGTGCGTCGCGGCCTCGCCATCATAATTGCGCACCACGCCGCGCCCTGAGATCGCGAGTACGTGCACATCCGCATCGAACGCGCCGGCGGTCAGATGGGAATAAGCATCGAACGGCGGGCTGGCTTCGGCGGAGTAACGGCAGGTCTGATCGGCGCCCGCCGCGCCATAGCCGACCGTGATGGAATCGCCGAGAAACAGGATGCGATGCGCGTGAGCCGTCGTGGGCAGCCATGCGCCGTCGAGCGTGACCGCGTGAATGGTCGTGAGGCCGCTGAAGACTTCGGAGCGGCGCGTGAGGCGGATATCGTGCTCTTCGGCGTTTGCCGCTTCGAACAAGGTGTAGTCGCGTACGCCGGGATCGAGCGGGAGTTGCGTGATCACGCCGTCGATCGCGAGATCCATGATGCTGTCGCCGCCATCTTCGATGCGCGCTATCACGCGCGTGCCGCGAAAATGTCCTTCAACGCCGCTGCCGGGCCACGCGAAGGTCGCGCCGCCATCGGGGGCCGCCATGTAGCGGCCGAGCGTGTTGTAGCTTGAACTTGCGCACGCGCTGGCGATGAAGATCAAACACGCCGCGAGAAAATATTTCATTGGCTGGCCCACAGAATGCGCGCGATCCAGTCGATCTCTGCCGCCGGCAATTCGCGCGCGGGATAAGCGGGATTAAGCGCGACAAGTTCTATGGTCTGCTCGTTGCGCCGCCCCAGTGTCTTGGCTGTGACTTCGCCCGCGCGCGTGCGCACCACGACGCGGTCGCCCCGCCGCACTGGCGCGCCCGGCTGCACGATCACGACATCGCCTTCGCGAAATACCGGCTCCATGGAATCGCCGGTGATCTCGAGCGCATAAACACGGTCGTCGCCCAGTCCAGGGAAGCGCACCGTCTCTGCGGCGCTGATCGGAAAGCCGTCATCGTCGAAAAATCCATCGGCGCCCGCGCGGGCGAGGCCAACGATCGGGATCGCGCGCCCAGCGCCGCCCGGCCGGCCCGCGAGCAGGGCGGCGAATTCATCGAACGAGGTTTCCGCCGCCGCCAGCGCGCGCGCGACGCTTTCAGTCGACGGCCAGCGCGGCTTGCCATCGGCGCCGGCGCGCTTGGACTTGTTGAAGGTGGTGGCGTCGAGCCCGGCCGCGCGCGCCAGCCCCGAAGCGGTCATGCCCCGCCGGGCCGCCAAAGCGTCGATCGCGCGCCAAATCTGGCCGTGCTGCATGAAGCGGTCTAACCTCCGCCCGCAAGGGCATTCACCCCTAACATAGGAATATTATCTCTGTCCATCCTCCACGATCTCGCGACGGCGACGATGCGGACGCTCGACCCCGAAACCGCGCATGTCGCGGCGGTGAAGGGGCTGAAGCTGGGTTTGGGGCCGCGCGCGGCGGCGGAGCGCTGGCCTCGGCTGCGGACGAGTGTCGCGGGGCTCGATCTGCCCAATCCGATCGGCATGGCGGCGGGGTTCGACAAGAACGCCGAGGCGCCGGGTGCGCTGCTCGCGGCAGGCTTTGGGTTCGTGGAGTGCGGCACGGTCACGCCGAAGCCGCAGGCGGGCAATCCCAGGCCGCGCCTGTTTCGGCTGAGCGAAGACGCCGCCGTCATCAACCGCATGGGCTTCAACAATGAGGGGCTCGATGCGTTTGCATCGCGGCTTGAGCGGCGCGCCGCGCGCGGCGGGATCGTCGGCGCTAATGTCGGCGCGAATAAAGAGAGCGCCGATCGCGTCGGCGATTATGTGCTGGGCCTCACGCGGGTGTGGCCGCACTGCGCTTATGTCACCGCGAACATCTCGTCGCCCAATACGCCCGGTTTGCGCGGGCTGCAGGAGAAGGGCGCACTCGAAGATCTGCTGGGACGCTTGCGCGAAGCGCGCGCGCCGCTGGAAGTCGCGCACGGCACGCGGCCATTGTTTCTGAAGGTCGCGCCGGATTTGGACGATGTTGCGATTGGCGACATTGCAGAGCTTACGCTCGCTTACGCGCTCGATGCGCTGATCATTTCGAACACCACGATCGCGCGGCCTGAGAGTCTGCGCTCAGTGCAAAAGTACGAAGCGGGCGGACTTTCCGGCAAGCCTTTGTTCGAGCCATCGACGCAAGTGCTCAAGCTCTTCGCGCAAGCGCTGGGCAAACGCCTGCCGCTGATCGGCGTCGGCGGCATCGACAGCGGGCGCGCCGCGCTCGCCAAGATCAAGGCGGGCGCGAGCGCGGTGCAGCTCTATTCAGCGATGGTGTTTGAAGGCCCGGGCCTCGCGCCGCGCATTGCGCGCGATCTTGACGCGCTGCTCGCGGCGGAGGGTTTTGCAACAATAGCCGATGCGGTTGGCGTCGCGCTTTAGCCGCGCGCGGTGGCGCGTGCACGCATCCGCGTGATCATGGCGTTCACTTCCACGATCAAGCCGCGAATGTCGCCATTGTTGCGGTCGAGCACGGCGAGGAAGTCGCGCTGTTGCTGTTGCGCAAGCCAAATCTCGTTGCCTTCAAGCAGCAACGAAACGTCGACCACTTTCCACGTATCGCCCGTGCGCAGCAGGCGCCATTGCGCGGGGATCGCACGGCCGCTCCTTGGCACGATCTCGCTCGCGACGATGATGTCGCGCCCCGGCACGCGCTCGACCGAGCCCGTCACGCGGATCGTGCTGCCGCGATAGCGGTCGAGCTGATCTTCGTAGACGGCGGTGGCGTATTCTTGAAACACGCGGTTCCACTCAGCGCGCAAAGCCGCATCGCTGCGCAGCTGGCGCCCGTGCACGCCCAGCACAAAGCTCGCAATGCGCGGCATATCGGTGAATTCCGACATGAGCCGGTTGAAGGCTTGCTCGCGCGTGGCGGCGGGAATGGAGCGGTCGGCCAGGGTGCGCATCGCGGAGGATGCGTTGGTCTGGATGTATTGCTCCGCGTCCGCGTTGCGCGCGGCGAAGGCTGGCGTCGCGACGGCCAGAGTGGCCGCGCCCATCAGAGTGGCGAGAAAGGCGGCGCGGGTGATGGTGCGGGCAGTCACGTGGAAACTCCTACTGAAAGAGAGCAAAGCTCGCTTCGTCGATATTGCTGGATTGCTGCTCAGCTTCGGGCGGCTGCTCTGAGGCGGGCGCGGCCGGATCGGCCGGCGCGCCTTCAAGACCTGGTGTTTCCCAACCCGGTCGCTCGCTGTCAGGAATCTCTTCGAATTCAGGCAAATCCTGGACGTCGCGGCGACCATTTTGGATCGCGCTGTAACGCCATAGCCCGTAGGTCGTGCGGAACGTGACGTAAGGATCGACCGAGTTTTCACGCACATTCTCGACCGCTTCGATCACGCCGGCGCGCGCAGAGACCGCCGTGAGCGCGATGCGCGCGCCGTTTACGGCCGCTTCGCCGTCATACTCGGCATAGGTCAGCGGATTGAACGCGATGTCGACGATCTGGCCGCCGCCGTCGCGAATGGTGGTCGGGCCTAGGATCGGCACCCAGAGATAAGGGCCGGAAGGCACGCCCCACACCGCGAGCGTCTGACCGAAATCTTCGTCGTGGCGCTCAAGGCCAAGACCCGTCGCAGGATCGAGAATGCCGAGCAGGCCGACAGTCGTGTTGAGACCGAAACGAGCGAACGTGTTGCCGGCGCGGTCAGGCTCGCCTTGCAGCACATCGTTCGCGAACACGACGGGCGCGCGAAGATTGCGGAGGAAATTGCGCACGCCAGTGCGCACCGGCTGCGGCGTCACAGCTCGATAGCCGCGCGCGACAGGCTCCAACACCGCTTTGTCGATCGCTTCGTGCACCGCGAACATGCGCCGGTTGAACGGCTCGAACGGGTCGTAGACGAACTCCTGCGCATAGGCGCTCGCGGGCGCGCCAACGCATGCCGCCGTCACCAAAAGCGCTGCTACAAACCCCCGCATCCCAAGTTCCAATCTGGATAACTTCCGGCAGATAGTGACCTATCCTGGTTAATCAACTTTTGGATGGCGCGCGGCGCACGTGTGAAAAATGTAACCCTCGAACTGTGCCTCAAAGGGCGCACTTTCGCGGGCGCCCGGCGGCGGTAAGAGAGCCCTTTTCTCGCGGGCTTCGGCGTGCCATATAAAGATATGTTTATATCTACAAGCGAGATCGGCGAGCGGCGGGAGGCGGAGCGCGTGGTTGGCGCTCTGCGGGCCGCTGGCGAGCAGACCCGGCTCCGGGCGCTGGCCTTGCTGACCCAAGGCGAGCTGGCCGTGGGCGAACTCGCCCAGGCGCTTGGCCAAAGCCAGCCCCGGGTTAGCCGGCATTTGCGGCTTTTGACCGAGGCGGGCCTCGTCGAGCGCATCCCGGAAGGGGCCTGGGTGTTCTATCGCTTGCCGGTCGCGCGCTCGTGCGAGCGTATGTTGGCGGATGCGGCGCTTGCCATGCTCGATCCGGCCGATCCCGCGCTGACGCGCGACTCCGAACGCCTCGCGGAAATCCGCACCACACGCGAAGCGGCCGCGGCGGAATATTTCGCGCGCAATGCGGCCGACTGGGAACGCGTGCGGGCGCTGCACTTGCCCGAGGCCGATATCGACAGCGCGCTGCTGACGGCGGCAGGGCCGGGGCCGTTCGATCTGATGGTCGATGTCGGCGTGGGCGCTGGGCGCATGATCCAGCTCTTCGCCGATCGTGTGAAACGCGCCGAGGGCTTCGACACCAGCCGCCAGATGCTCGCGATCGCGCGCGCGGCCTTGGAGGGTTTGCAGAACAAGGCGGCGCTGCGCATTGGCGATGCCTATGAGCCGCCGGTCGAAGCGCGCTCGGCCGATCTCGTGACGATCCATCACGTGCTGCACTTTCTCTCCGATCCTGGCCGCGCCATCGCGCAAGCGGGGCGCGCACTGAAACCCGGCGGGCGTCTGGTGATCGCGGACTTCGCGCCGCACGATCTGGAATTCCTGCGCGAGCAGCACGCGCATCGCCGGCTCGGCTTTTCGGACGCTGAGATTCAGACCTGGTGCGCGGCGGCGGGCATTCCAAAATTGAAAACCACGACGCTCGCGTCGAAAGAGCCCAACGCGCTCACGGTGAAAATTTGGGCGGGCGACAAGGTGGCGGTCTGATGCGTCCTTTCATCCGTCATTCCGGGGCGGCGAATCCGAACCCGGAACCCAGGGATCGTAGAGCGCGGTGCGTTTGCCCTGGATTCCAGATCGCGCTCCGCGCGTCCGGAATGACTGTGTTTGTGTTTGAAGAAGCCCGCGCATGAGTCACGCACATAACCTTATCGCCGAGGCGGCCGAACGCATGGGCCGCGCGCGCGTCTCGTTCGAGTTCTTTCCGCCGAAGACCGAAGCACTCGAAACGCAATTGTGGGAAGTGATCGGCAAGCTCGCGCCGCTGCAGCCGAAATTCGTCTCGGTGACGTATGGCGCAGGCGGCACGACGCGCGACCGCACGCACCGCACCGTCGCGCGCATCGTGGAAGAAACGGCGCTCAAACCCGCCGCGCACTTGACCTGCGTCGCCGCCAGCCGCGCGGAAGTCGATGACGTGCTGCACGGCTATTGGAACGCGGGCGTTCGCCACATCGTGGCTCTGCGCGGTGATCCGCCGGGCGGCGTGGGCACCGCGTTTGTGCCGCATCCGGAAGGCTACAAGAATGCCGCCGAATTGGTCGCAGGCGCCAAGCGCATTGGCGCGTTCGAGGTTTCGGTCGCCGTGCATCCGGAGAAGCATCCGGCGAGCCCGTCTTGGGATCACGAACTCGAAAACTTCAAGAAGAAGCTCGCGGCCGGCGCGACGCGCGGCATTTCGCAATTCTTCTTCGATCCCGATGTGTTTCTGCGTTTCCGTGACCGCGTCGTCGCCGCGGGCATCGATGCGCCGGTGGTGCCGGGGATCATGCCGGTGACGAATTTCAACGGCGTCGCGAAAATGGCGTCAGGCTGCGGCGCGAGCGTGCCGCCTTGGCTGTCGCGCTTGTTCGAAGGCCTCGACGACGATCCCGACACACGCAAACTCGTCGCCGCCGCTGCGACTGCTGAACTCTGTGCGCGCCTTGCTGCGGAAGGCGTCGAGGATTTCCATTTCTACACCCTGAACCGCGCCGAACTCACGCTGGCGATCTGTCGCGTGCTCGGTGTGCGGGCGGAGGTTGCGTGATGGAGCGGCATGCACAGCGAACCCTCCCCCTAGAGGGGGGAGGGCAGGGTGGGGGTGAGAGCGTAGAACTCGTCCTCGCAGATCATGCGAGCCATGCGATGCTTGCGCCGCGCTCTACGTTCTCACCCCACCCCCTAACCCCCGCCCCCTCTAGGGGCGGGGGAATTGGAGATGTCACGCCATGAACCGCACCGAACGCATCGCCGCTATCAATGCGCAGATGAAGCGCCGCATTCTCGTGCTGGACGGCTCGATGGGCGCGTATTTGCAGGGCTTTGGGCTCACCAATAATGATTTTCATGGGCAGCGCTTTGTGGAGCATCCGCGCTCGCTCAAGGGCAACAATGATCTCCTGGTGCTGACGCGTCCGGACGTGATCACCAAGGTGCACGAGGCTTATCTCGAAGCAGGCGTCGATATCATCGAGACCAACACCTTCAGCGCCACCACGATCAGCCAAGCCGAATACGCGCTCGAAGAAGTAGCGCGCGAGATCAATGTCGAGGGCGCGCGCCTGGCGCGCGAAGCGTGCGATGCGTTCGAAGCGCGCGACGGGCGCCCGCGCATTGTGGCGGGCGCGCTGGGGCCGACGACGAAGCTGCTTTCGATGTCGCCGGAAGTTGGCGATCCAGGCAAGCGCGATTGCACCTTCGATGCGATGGCGCTGGCTTATGAAGAACAAACGCTTGGCCTCATCGAAGGCGGCTCCGACATTCTGCTAATCGAAACCATCACCGACACTTTGAACGCCAAGGCCGCGCTCTGGGGCGCGTGGGAGGCGTTCGACAAAACCGGCGTTGAACTCCCGCTCTGGATCAGCGGCACCATCACCGATCGTTCTGGCCGCACGCTCTCGGGACAGACGGTGGAAGCGTTCTATAATTCCGTGCGCCACGCCAATCCGTGGGCGATCGGTTTGAATTGCGCGCTCGGCCCAGGCGAAATGCGGGCGTTTCTGTCGGATTTGTCGCGCGTGGCCGAATGTGCGGTGAGCGCGTATCCGAACGCAGGACTGCCGAATGCGATGGGCGCATACGACGAGACGCCGCATTCGATGGAAGAGCACTACGCGGAGTGGGCGAAGGCCGGGCTCGTGAACATCCTCGGCGGTTGCTGCGGCACAACGCCGGAGCATATCTCGCATTTGGTGCATGCCGTTGAAGGCGTGAAAGCGCGCGCCGTGCCGGAGCATGATGCGCGGTTGCGGCTGGCTGGGCTTGAGCCATTCACGGCGGCGGCATGACCATGGATGACCTCGGCTCTCCGTTGCCCGCTCCAGACGACAAGACGCTCTTGATGGATGAGTTGAGGAGGCGTGTCGGCTCCGTTGGAAATACCTCGTTGCGCAATGCCCTGAACTGGGATTGGGATCGGTACTGGGCGACAAGAAACGCCTTATACGACGAGGGGTTGCTCGAAATAGGCAGAGGTCGAGGTGGGTCGGTCCGCCTATCGCCTGGCGAAGTTGAAACGCAGGCACTCGGTCAGGTCGAGCCAGATCCGGAACTTCGAGGTGAGACCTCGACCTATAATGCGATCCAGCAGCAGCTGGAAAAGAACTGGCTCCGACAGGAAGGATTTGATGAGTACGTAGTCGATATATGTGCTCATCAAGGACGGAAGCAAACCGGTGGAAAAGTGGACGAGGCCTGACCTGATAATGGTGGCTGTTGAGTCGTATGAGTTTCTTCCTCGGAAGCGCCTAAGCGTCTACTCGTTCGAAGTGAAACTTTCCGATGCGGGTCGATGTGAGTGCTGTTTACGAGGCAGTTTCTCACCGACGCTCAGAGCATTCGTCGTTCCTGTTAGTTGTCGGCAAGAAGCCATCCGATGATCAATCGACACCCTGGCTGACGTTTGTGACGATCAGGGCGTCGGGCTTATATTGGCTGAGAACCCAAATGATCAGACACATGGGAAGAGTTCGTCACAGCGACTCGCAACGAGCCGCAGCCGCGCGATCTAAATGCGGCGATCGCAAATTTCGCGGGTGCGGTAGCGAAGGACAGAATTCGAAAATGATCAAGTAGCAGCGATCGCCAATCCATTTTCTTTTGGTATGTGCCCTCAATGACCACCGCAAATCCCTTCGCGAATTTCGTCATTGTCGGCGAGCGCACCAACGTCACCGGCTCGGCGAAGTTTCGCAAAGCTGATCGAGGCGGACGATTATGCCGGCGCGCTTGTGGTGGCGCGGCAGCAGGTCGAGTCCGGCGCGAATGTGCTCGACGTCAATATGGACGCGGCCATGATCGACGGGCCGGCGGCGATGACGCGGTTTTGAACCTGATCGCGTCGGAACCCGACATCGCGAAAATTCCGCTGATGGTCGACAGCTCCAAATGGGAGGTGATCGAGGCGGGGCTGAAATGCGCGCAGGGCAAGTCGATCGTGAACTCGATCTCGATGAAGGAGGGCGAGGAGAAGTTTCTCGAGCATTGCCCGTCGCGTCCGCCGCTATGGCGCGGCCTGCGTGGTGATGGCGTTCGATGAGCAGGGGCAGGCCGACACCGCGGACCGCAAGGTCTCGATCTACACGCGCGCTTATCATCTGCTGACGGAAAAGCTGCGCTTTCCGCCCGAAGACATCATCTTCGACCCCAACATTTCGCGGTCGCCACCGGCATCGAGGAGCACGCAGACTACGCGCTCGCCTTCTTCGACGCCACGCGCCGCATCCGCGAGAGCCTGCCGCACGCGCATATTTCCGGCGGCGTTTCCAACGTCTCGTTCTCGTTCCGCGGTAATGAGCCGGTGCGCGAGGCGATGCACGCGGTCTTTCTCTACCACGCCATCCGCGCCGGCATGGACATGGGCATCGTCAATGCCGGTTCGCTGACCTTGTACGATGACGTTGAGCCGGAATTGCGCGAGCGCGTGGAAGACGTGTTGCTCAATCGCCGCGCGGATTCGACCGAGCGGCTGCTGGAGATCGCCGAGCAGGTCAAAGGCGGCGGCAAGAAGCGCGACACGACGAAAGATCTCGCCTGGGCGCGCGCTGCCGGTGAAGCAGCGCATCTCTCACGCACTGGTGCACGGCCTCAACGAATTCATCGTGGAGGACACTGAAGAAGCGCGGCTCGAAGCCGAGCGCCCGCTGCATGTGATCGAAGGGCCGTTGATGGACGGCATGGGCGTCGTCGGCGATCTCTTCGGCGCGGGGAAGATGTTCCTGCCGCAAGTGGTGAAGTCGGCGCGTGTGATGAAGCAGGCTGTGGCGCACCTCATTCCGTACATGGAAGAGGAAAAGCTGCGTTCCGGCATGGCGCACAAGGCCGCCGGCAAGATCGTGATGGCGACCGTGAAGGGCGACGTGCACGATATCGGCAAGAATATCGTCGGCGTCGTGCTGCAATGTAACGGCTACGACGTGGTCGATCTCGGCGTGATGTGTCGTGCGAGCAAGATTCTGGAGACCGCGAAGGCGGAGAAGGCCGATGCGATCGGGCTTTCTGGTCTCATCACGCCCCAGCCCTCGATGAAATGGTGTTCGTCGCCAGCGAAATGCAGCGGCTGGGCTTTACTTTGCCGCTGCTGATCGGCGGCGCGACCACATCGCGGACGCATACCGCCGTGAAGATCGCGCCGGCGTACAAGGGGCCGACGATTTACGTCACCGACGCTTCGCGCGCCGTGCCGGTGGTGCAAAAGCTGCTCTCGACAACGGACCGCGACTCTTTAGTGGCCGAAACCAAGGCCGATCAACAAATCGCACGCGAGCAATATCTCGCGAGCCAGGATAAGCGTCCGCGCTTGCCGATCGCCAAAGCGCGTGAGCGGGCGCCGAAGCTTGAGTTCGCGCCGGTGAAGCCGAGCTTCCTCGGCGTGCGCGCGTTCGAGAATTATCCGCTGGCCGAGCTTGTGCCCTATATCGACGGGACGCCGTTCTTCGCCTCGTGGGAATTGGTTGGAAAAATTCCCGGCGATCCTGAGCGACGACATCGTCGGCGAAGCCGCGCGCCCGCTCTACGAAGATGCGCGCGCTATGCTGGAGAAGCTGGTCGCGGAAAAATGGGTGCAGGCTAACGGCGTGATCGGCTTCTGGCCGGCCAATCGCGATGGCGACGACATCGTGCTGTGGGGCCGATGAGAAGCGAAAGAAAGAGCGCGGCGCGTCTCTTCACGCTGCGCCAGCAGATGGACAAGGGCGAAGCGCGCGCGAATTTCGCGCTGTCGGATTTCGTCGGCGGCAAAGCGTTGAAGATTATGTCGGCGGCTTTGCGGTCACCGCCGGCATCGGCGAAGAGGGGCCGGCGCTCCGGTTCAAGCGCGCCAATGACGATTACTCCGCGATCATGGCGCAAGCGCTCTGCGATCGCTGGCGGAGGCGTTCGCCGAAGCCATGCACGCCAAGGTGAGGCGCGAGCTTTGGGGCTATGCGCCGGACGAAGCGCTCAGCTACGACGAGCTGATCGGCGAAAAATATCGCGGCATCCGCCCGGCGCCCGGCTATCCCGCCCAGCCCGACCACACAGAGAAGACCACGCTCTTCGAAATCCTCGACGCCCGCCGCCTCACCGGCATGGAGCTGACCGAGAGCCTGGCCATGACGCCGCCGTCCTCGGTTTCGGGGCTTTATTTCTCGCATCCGCAGTCGGAATATTTCGGAGTCGGAAGGATCGATCCCGATCAAGTCGCCGATTATGCGCGCCGAAAGGGCTGGGTGCTGGAAAAAGCGGAACGATGGCTCGCCCCGATTCTTGCTTATGACCCGGTGCGCGCAAGCGCGGCGTGACGGCGGGTTCCGACTCAGTTAATATCGATCAATCATTCTGTTCGCGGAGCGCCGAGATGCGCGTACTTGTCACCGCACTGGCCTTGTGTGCGGTTTCCTTCCTGGCGGGGCTCGCTGGCGATCTTTCGATCGCTTCGCCGGTCGCTGTCGAGCCGGCGTCCGCACGCGTCGCGCTGCCGCCCCATCTCGTGAACGCCGTTCGCGCCCATCCGCTGACCACGCGCAGCGCCGACGCCGCACCGCGCAGAAGCGTTGAATCCATTGCCGTTGAAGCGCGCGAAAAGCCTCGCGCCTCGCTGAAGCGCGCGCCGAAGAGCGATCCGGTGCACGCGCCGAAGGCCCGCCCCGGCAAGGCGTAAAGTCCGCCTGTTGCGACTTTGCCGCAACACTGGCGTGAAACCTCTGCAACACCGCCCAAAAAGCGCCCAGGTCGGCAGGCTTTCTCTCGGCCGATGAGCCAAGCCAGCGGGACAAGCCTGTCTATGCGCGGCGCTGCAGCCTTTGCAGCGGCTCTAACGCTGTCTGGCGCGCCCAATGCGATGGCGCAGGCCCAGCAGCAGCAACCCCGTCAGAATAATCCACCGCCGGTCCAAGGGCTCTACAGCACGGGCGGTGCGACGCGTTACTCCACGCCCGATGGCGCGGTGCGTTTCGTGTTCGACCGCTCGGGTGGGCGCGTGGCGTTGCTACGCTTTGAAGGCGATCCCGAGGTGCATGTGCTGCGCCCGGTCGCGGCGCAGGGCGGCGACGAGATTTACCGCACCGAAGATGGCGGCCTCATGCTGCGCGTTACGCGCCATGGCGGCATGACAGTGTACACGCGCGCGCACCGCACGGGCGCCGCGGTTTCAGAGGAAGCGCGCGTCGCGCCGCTGACGCCGGAAGCTGTTGCGCTCGCCGTGGTGCGCCAGCGCTTCTTGCAATTGCAGAGCATCTCGCGGCGGAGCGTCGGGCAAAGCGTGGTGTTTGAATCGCGTGGCGAACTTGTGGGGCCCGCGAGCGGCGTTGTGCTCGACGCCGCAGAGCGCGCCGCCGAAGGGCTGGCTGATGCGCCCATGACCAATGTGCGTCATGTCATCATCATTATCGGCACGCGGCCTGCCGCCGTGTTGCGCGGCGATCAGCTGCTGATCCAGGTCGCACCGCAAATGGGTTATGCGGGACGGCCTTCGTCGAACACGATCCGCAATGTGGTGACGGGCGCCACGCAAGGACCGGAAGAGTAACGTTGGACCGCCGGCTTCCAGCCGGCATCTTTTCTGCCGGCTGGAAGCCGGCGGTCCAAAGCGTCACGGCGCAGAATCCGCCGGCGCTAATTCAAAGCCCGCAAACTCAAAACCCGGCGCAACAACACAGGACACGAGCGTCCAAGCGCCCGCGCTCTCAGCGCTCTGCCAAGCATGCGCGGGCACGATGGCTTGCGGTCGCTGGCCTTGCGCGAGATCGGGGCCGAGCGTCAGCGTTTGCTGATCGACGCGCAGCGTGAGCGGCGCGCCCGCGTGCCAGAACCACATCTCCGTCGCATCGACCCGGTGCCAGTGCGAACGCTCGCCGGCGGCAAGCAGGAAATAGATCGCGGTAGAATGCGCGCGGCCATCGACGCCAGCGCTGTCGCGAAACGTCTCGACATAATGACCGCCTTCGGGATGCGGCTGCATCTTGAGCGCGGCGATGATGTCGCTTGGAGTCATCATTCGGACCGCCGGCTTCCAGCCGGCATCTTCTGTCTGCCGGCTGGAAGCCGGCGGTCCGGATTCAGCATCACTTGAAGCTGTCCTTGCGCGCGCGCAGGTCAGCGAACGCCTCCACGTCCGTCGCTTCCGGCTTCATGATGGAGTGCTTCAGCTGCGGCGCGCGCAGGAAGGGGTTGGTGCGCAGCTCTTGCTCGAGCCGCATCGGCACCGTTGGCTTGCCTTCGGCGCGCAGTTTCTTGATCTCGGCGATGCGCGCTTGGAGGTCGTGGTTGATCGGGTCGTAGTAGATCGCGAACTTGGCGTTGGCCTCGGTGTATTCGTGTGCGCAATAGAGCGTGGTCTCGGGCGGAAGCGCGGCGATCTTCTGCAAGCTTGTCCACATCTGCTGCGGCGTGCCTTCGAACAAGCGTCCGCAGCCGAGTGAGAAAAGCGCATCGCCGACGAACCCGATCTTCTCGCCATCGAACACATAAGCGATGTGCCCGAGCGTGTGGCCTCCAACATTGAGCACGCGCGCTTCGAGCTTGCCCAGCTTGACCACATCGCCTTCATCGACCACCCGGTCGGGCGCCTTGCCGATTCGTTCGACCTCGGCGGGGCCAGTTACGACAGCGCCCGTCTTCGCCTTGATCTCGGCATTGCCGCCGGCATGGTCAGGGTGCCAGTGCGTGTTCCAGATCTGCGTGATGCGCCAGCCCTTGGCCTCAGCCTCTGCCAGGATTCGCCCAGCCTCCGGCGTGTCGATGGTCGCGGTCTCGCCGCTCTCCGGATCGTGGATCAGGAAGCCATAATTGTCGCTGAGGCAGGGGAATTGGTGGACCTGAAGCATCGGCTTAACCTAGCGATGTCATCGAAAGACATCCATGCGCGTCGACGTCCTTGCCCTGCAACGCTTTTACGCCTCTCCCCTCGGCGAGGCCGCGCGGCGCATGGCGGGCCGGCGGTTGGCCGCGCTCTGGCCGCAGGTGAATGGGCTGGACGTGCTCGGGCTTGGGTACGCGACGCCCTATCTCGAGAGCTTTCTGCCGGGCGCGCGGCGCGTTACGGCGCTCATGCCGGCCGAGCAGGGCGCTGAGCGCTGGCCCGCCGGCGCGGCCTCGCTCACGGCGCTGGCGGAAGAATCCCGGCTGCCCTTCATCGACGCGCTGTTCGACCGCGTGCTCATTATCCACGCGCTGGAAGAGGTGGAGAGCGTGCGGCCGCTGCTGCGCGAGGTGTGGCGCGTCATGGCGCCCGAGGGGCGGCTGGTGGTGATCACCGCCAATCGCTGGAGTCTCTGGGCGCAATCGGACGCCACGCCGTTCGGCCATGGCCGCCCTTATTCCCGCGCACAGCTCGCCGTCCTTCTGGCGGACGCCATGTTCGAGCCGGTGGCGTCCGCGCGCGCGCTTTACGCCCCGCCCATTCGCTGGACGCCTGTCGCGCGCGCCGCGGACGCGTTCGAGCGCGTGGGCGAGCTGATCTGGCCCGCGCAAGGGGGGCTCGTGCTGATGGAGGCGGTGAAACGGCTCTACGCCGATACGTCGCGGTCGGACCAGCGTGTCCTTCTTGCCAAGGCGCCGGTGCGAACTGGACAAACCTTGCCGAAAAACTTGCCCCGGCGGCGGCCGTGACGCCTTTAATGAAAGCTCGTCTCGCGAAAGCCGTTTCCCATGCAGCTCATCACCGCCGTCATCAAACCGAGCCGTCTCGACCCGGTGCTCGATGCTTTGCGTGATGTGGGGGTGGCCGGGCTCACCGTGTCCGAAGTGCGCGGTTTCGGCAGGCAAAAAGGCAAGACGGAAGTCTATCGCGGCGCCGAGTACGAGGTGAAGCTGTTACCCAAGGTCAAGGTCGAGGTTGTCGTCCCGACTGAACTGGTCGAGCGCGCCGTCGACGCCATTTCCGCCGCCGCCAAAACCGGCAAGATCGGCGACGGCAAGATCTGGGTCTCGGACCTCAATTCGGTCCTGCGTATCCGCACCGGCGAGACCGACCGCTCGGCCATCGAAGGCTGATCCGCCGTTCGTCGCAGACGACCGTGCAATTCCGATTTTCCGCGCTAATCTGACCCCAAGGCAAAGCCTTACGCATTATGGGGAAATCAGATGTATTTGACGCGTCGCGCCCTCTTGGGCGCCAGCACGGCTATTGGGCTAACCTTCGTCGCCGGCTGCAACAAGACCAGCACCAGCCTCTCGGCGGTGCTCGACCAGCTGTCGATCAATATCCTGAAGGAGTCGCCGGAAACCGCATCCAGTCTCGCCGTTTCCGAAGAGCAGGCGGGCGGTCGTTATATCGACAAGCTGAGTGAAGCGACGGTCGACGCGCGACGGCGCTATCGCGCTGTGCTGGAGGATGGCCTGACGCAATTGCGCGCGCTCGACCGCGCCGGCCTCTCGGCCGGCGATGTGGTGTCTTACGATGTCGTGGTGACGTCGTTCGAGAACGATGTCGCGGCGGCGCAAATCGATCAGGGCAGCGGCGCGACCGCGCCTTATGTCGTCACGCAGCTCTCAGGCTCTTACACCTACATTCCAGATTTCCTGGACAGCCGGCACCCGATCACCAATCGCGAAGAGGCCGACGCTTATCTCGCGCGATTGCAGCAATTCGCCACGGTGCTCGATCAGGAGACCGCGCGCATTCCGGAAGAGGCCGCCGCCGGCTTCACGCCGCCGGACTTCGCGATCGACAAGGCGATCTTGCAGTTGCAGGGCTTTGCGTCCAAGGCGCCGGCGAGCACTGTCCTGGTGACTTCGATCAATCGCCGCCTTGGTGAGATCGCGGGCTTCCCAGCCGCCGACCGCACCATGCTCACCACGCAAGCGGAAACCATCGTGCGCGATTCCGTGCTGCCGGCGTATCAGCGCCAGATCGCGGCGCTGCAGGCGATCCGCCCCGGCGCGGTGCATGACGCGGGCTGCTGGCGCTTGCCGGAAGGCGATGCGCTTTATTTGACGGCGCTTAAGGCCAACACGACGACGTCGATGACGCCGGATGAAATTCATCAGATGGGCGTCGATCTCGTCGCCTCGATCAACAGCGAGATGGACGCGATTCTGAAAGGCGCGGGGCTGACACGCGGCACCATCGCCGAACGCGTCCGGGTGGTTTCCGAGCGGCCCGATCAATTGTTCCCGAACACTGCCGCTGGCCGAGAAGAATTGCTCGCGTCTCTCAATGCGCAAGTGGCGGCCATGACCGCGCGGATGCCGGAAGTCTGCGGTACGCTGGCGCGTGCGCCGCTGCAGATCAGACGCGTGCCGGAATTCACCGAAGCGGGCGCGCCCGGCGGCTATTATCAGGGCGCCGCGCTCGATGGCTCGCGCCCGGGCACCTATTACATCAATCTGAGGCCAAGCCTCGACGAGGATGGCAATCCATTGCCCTACCTTTTGGAGTGGCCGAAATTCTCGCTGCCGACGCTCACTTATCATGAAGGCGTCCCTGGCCATCACTGGCAGATCGCGATCCAGCAGGAGTCTGGCGACATTCCCTTCATCCGCAGCGCGCTGTTGGGCTTTAATGCTTACGCCGAAGGCTGGGGGCTCTATTCCGAACAGCTCGCCGACGAAATGGGCGTGTACGCGGACAATCCGCTGGGTCGGCTCGGTTATCTGCAATCGGCGGCATTCCGTTCATCGCGCCTCGTCGTCGATACCGGCATGCACTTCAAGCGCTGGAGCCGCGAGCAGGCGATCGAGTCCATGCTCGCCGCCACCGGCGATCAAAGAAGCTCGATCGAAACCGAGATCGAGCGTTACTCGGTGTGGCCGGGCCAGGCCTGCGGCTACATGGTCGGGCGCCAAGCTATTCTCCGCATGCGCGACGAAGCCAAGACAGCGCTCGGCGATCGCTTCGACATCAAGGGCTTCCACGACACCATTCTCACCAACGGCTCCGCGCCGCTTTCGGTGACTGAATCGCTGGTGCGTGAATGGTCGGCGTCCTTGGCTAATACGTAATTTCATTTGGCGCGCGCATGACCTCGTGTTATGCGCGCGCCTCCGAAAGGAAGAGACCAGTGTTGAAACCGCTAAACCACGTCACAATCCACACCGACGCCGCCTATCGCGGCGAGCGGCAGGATGCGTGCGTGCGGGAGGCGTATCGGCGCTGAGATTTTTCATCTCGGTCGTTCGAAGAACCCCTCCCGGCTCAGCCTGGAGGGGTTCTTTGTTTTTGGAGCTTCGCTCTTTGCTGGCCGGGAATTTGAAAGAGAGAAGGAGAGCCCCATGAGCGGGTTCCAAGAATTGCAAAGCGATGGCGCGCCGATCCGGGCGTGGACGAACGGCGTGCCGGTCGAGGACCAGGCGCGTGAGCAATTGCGCAATGTCGCCGCGCTGCCGTTCATTCACAGCCATATCGCGGTGATGCCGGATGTTCACTTCGGCATTGGCGCGACCGTGGGTTCGGTGATCCCGACCAAGGGCGCGATCATTCCGGCGGCCGTGGGCGTCGATATCGGTTGCGGCATGATGGCGATGCGCACGTCGCTGACGGCGAACGATCTGCCGGATTCGCTCGCGCGCCTGCGCGGCGCGATTGAACGCAACGTGCCGCACGGCAACGGCCCTGGCGGCAATCACCGCGAAGAGCCGGCGAGCGTCATCACCACGTATCGGGAAAGCGATCTCGATGAGCGCTACAAGGCGATCATCGACAAGCACCCGAAGGCGTCGGCGAAATCGCAAACGGCCCAACTCGCCACGCTCGGCGGCGGCAACCATTTCATCGAGGTGTGTCTCGACGAAGCGGACCGCGTCTGGGTAATGCTGCACTCTGGCTCGCGCGGTTCGGGCAACCGGATCGGGCAATACTTCATCGAGCGTGCGCGTGAGGCGCTGATGAAGCGCGAACTCGGCTACCACATGCCGGACAAGGATCTCGCTTTCTTCATGGAAGGCGAGCCGTTGTTCGACGATTACGTGGAAGCGGTGGGCTGGGCGCAGGACTACGCGCGCACCAACCGCGAGGTGATGATGGAGCGCGTCCTGCGCGCGCTTCGCGACAACCTGTCGAAGTTCAAGCTCGAGAAGCATGCTGTGAACTGCCACCACAATTATGTGGCGCGTGAACAGCATTTCGGCGCCGACGTGTTCGTGACCCGTAAGGGCGCGGTGCGCGCGGGCGTCGGAGAGCTTGGCATCATCCCGGGCTCGATGGGCGCTAAGAGCTTCATCGTGCAAGGCAAGGGCAATGCGGATTCGTTCTGCACCTGCAGCCACGGCGCGGGGCGCGCGATGAGCCGCACCGAAGCCAAGAAGCGCTTCACGGTCGCCGACCCACAAGGCCGCGACCGAAGGCGTCGAATGCCGCAAGGACCAAGGCGTGATCGACGAAACCCACCGCCCCCGATGGGCCTACAAGGACATCGACGCCGTCATGGCCGCGCAGGCGGACTTGGTGGAGATCGTGCACACGCTCCGACAGGTGGTGTGCGTGAAGGGCTGACCTCCTCCCGGGCGACCGGGAGGAGGAACGCCTCCTTCTGCCCGGTCGTCTAATGGGAGGACGCCTGAATTTGAGTCAGGAAATCCACGTTCGAATCGTGGGCGGGCATTCAGGCGCAATTCAGTAGAGGCATGCGACGCTCTTCTTCGCGTCGTGGAAGAAGTGAATCCTGTGCGCTTGACACAACAGCACTGAGCAACGAGATCGGCATCATGTTTCGACCGCGACCCTTCCGAGATTTGCGCTAGCGCTGCGAGGCGCTGGCTGCATCTGGGCGTAGCTCAGTCAGCGAAGAGCGCCTGCCTTGGGAGCAGGAGGTCGTTGGTTCAAATCCAGCCGCCCAGAACCATGTTTGTTCCAACGCGACGCAGCGCCCGATGAACACGGCGCCGTCGTCTATGGGTGAAGATTTCCGCACTGTCGATGCGGAGAGACGGGTTCGAGTCCCGTCGGCGCCGCCATCGCTCACTAGGTTTTGTTTAGCTCCACCGCGATTTCGCGCTTTAATGACGCCAAATAGCGGAGGGGGCGAACGATGAGAGCTGCAAAAGCCGTTGTGTTCGGTGGGCTGATCGCGGGCGCGATCGATATTGTTATATGCGTTTGTTGCGTACGGCCTCGCATTCGGCGCGCAGCCGGTGGGCATTTTGCACACTATCGCGGGCGGGCTGCTGGGGGCGCGAAGCGGCGGTCGCGGGCGGAATGCAGACGGCGGCGCTTGGGCTTTTGCTCCACTTCGTCATCGCGACGGGCATGGCCGCGGCTTATGTGATCGCCAGCCGCGTGCTCCCCATCCTCCTTCGTCTGCCGCTGATCTTCGGCGCGCTCTTATGGCGTCGCGCTCTATGGCGCGATGAATTACGGGATCGTGCCGCATTCGGCGTTACAGGGAAAACCGCCTGAGGGCACGGCGATGTGGATTTCGCTGTTCGCGCACATCGTGCTGGTCGGGCCGGCGATTGCGTTGGTGGCGGCGCGCGTTCTGAAATCGAAAGCCTTAGTCTCGCGCCAGCAAGAACACGGGCTTCCTCCGCGAACCAGTTCGCGTACCAGAGCGTGTTCGCGAAACGGCGCGCCGGCTTGGCCGCCGGCGATGGGGACGGCGCGTTCTATGCGCAAGGCCCCAGTTCGCGCGCGAGATCGGCGAAATCGCGGACGGTGCAGAGATGGAGATTTTCCGTCTCGCACCAGCGCATCGGCAGGCTCGAACGTGTTGGGCATCTTGCCGGTTGCCAGCAATTCCATGCGCACGGCGCCATAGGCCGAAGTTCGGGAACGACACGATCACGCGCTCGCCGATGCGCACCCAGTTCTTTCAGCACAGAGCGCGGATGGCGCACGGCCTGGATGGTCTTGGACAGAATGATGAAGTCGAACGCCTGATCTGGATAGTCCCTTCAGATCGCGGTCGGCGTCGCCTTGCACCACGGCGAGGCCCTTGGTGACGCACGCATTGACGCCCGCTTGCGACAATTCCATGCCGCGGCCTTTAACGCCGCGTTCCGCGCGCCAGCACGTGCAGCAGCGCGCCGTCACTGCAGCCGAACGATCGAGGCACCTTCGATCCTTGCCGCACCATCGATGCGATCACGGCATGGTCGGGTGCGCACGCGCCCCCGCCGCGCGGAGCTCCAGCGGCGCCGCATCGTGCAGAAGCTCAACATGCGCCATCAGTGCGCACCCAAGGCAAGACCCGCGCGCCGAAGCGGCGGAATCGATGAAGCCGGAGAGCGCCGCCTCAAGCTTGGCTCTTCCAGCAGGAATGCGTCGTGGCCCTTGTCGGTCTCCACCTCGACATAAGACGCTTCCGCGCCCGCCGCGATCAGCGCGCGCACCACGGCGCGGTTATCCTCCGGCGGATAATGCCAATCGCTGTGAGAAGGCGAACACGCAATATTTCGCGGCGCTTGCCCTGGAACGCGTTCGCAAGTTGGCCGCCAAAATCTGCGGCGAGATCGAATTAATCGATGGCGCGCGCTGATGTAGAGATAGGAGTTCGCGTCGAAGCGATCGACGAAGCTCTGCCCTTGGTGCCTGAGATAGCTCTCGACCTGAAAATCCGCGTCAAAGCCGAACGAGAATTTCTCGCGGCCTTCAAGCGCGCGGTCGAACTTTGCGGCGCAAGCCCTGCTCGGAAAGATACGTGATGTGCGCGGCCATGCGCGCGACCGCGAGCCCCTTCGAGGGCCGCGTGCCTTGCGCGAGATATTCGCCGCCGCGCCCAATCGGATCGGCCCATGATTGTCATTAGAGCGCCCGACTTCGTAGAACCGCGATATTCTGCGCCCGAGCCTGCCGCGCTGCGCGCTGCGCTTGGCGGCGCAGGCGAACACGCGCTGGGATAAGCGCTCGCCCATTGCAGCGCCTGCATGCCGCCGATCGAACCCGCCGATGACGAGAAAGAGGCTCTGGATGCCGAGCGCTTCGATCAGCATGGCTTGCGCGCGCACGATGTCGCCCACCGTGATTACTGGAAAGCGGATGCCGTAAGGGCTGGCCGTCGGGCGCAGTGGAGGCGGGGCCGGTTGTGCCCATGCAGCCGCCGAGAATGTTGGGGCAGATGACGAAGAAGCGGTTGGTGTCGATCGGGCGGCGGGGCCGACGATGCGCGGCCACCAGGCGGGGCGCCCGGTGATCGGGTTGGGGCTCGCAACGAAACTGATCGCCGGTCAGCGCATGGCAGACCAGAACTGCATTGCTCTTATCGGCGTTGAGCGAGCCATAGGTCTCGAACGCCACCGTCAGCGCAGCGGCGATGCTGGCTCCGCTGGAAAGCTGCAGCGGCGTGTCGCGTCGAAGGCCAAAGTGCGAACGCCGCCCGCCGCGCTCACCCGCGCCGCTGAAGTCACTGCTTGAATCATGGCGCCCTTATAACGTGCGTCGCGGGCCGCGCATCCCCTCTAACGGGAATCGCCCCGGCTGGTGCGAGCGTTGGCGGCGGGGCCGAAAGCCCGTTAATGTCAGCTCCATGACAGAGAGCAGCCCCAAAACCTGCCCTCGCGCCGCCGCCCGGCCCCCGATTCCATCGAGGCGATCCGCGCCCAAAATCGGACGCCGTCGACCATGCGATGCTCGAACTGGTGGCCAAGAGGCTGTCGCTGGCCGACGGGCTGGGCAAGTTCAAGAAGCCGATGGCCCGGTGTTGCCGATCCGCCCCGCGCGCGAAGTGAAGATGTTGCGCCGCCTCGTCGCCGCCGCGCCCGCGCCGGTGGAGCCCGAACTCGTGGTGGAGCTTTGGCGCGCGCTGATCGCCGCAATGTGCGCCGCCAAGCGCCGCTCGACGTGGGCGGTCGGCGGCGGCAACGATCCGGTGCGCCTGTTTGATATCGCACGCCGCCATTTCGGCGCCCGCACCCGCATCCGCCGCCTGGCCGATCCCCAAGCAGCTTTGCTCCGGGCGCTCGAAGCGCCGAACACGGTCGCGATTGTGCCTTGGCTGGCCGCGCCCGGCGTGGGCTCGTGGTGGCCGGCGCTCTCGGAAATCGCGTTTCACAAGCTCCACCTCGTCGCGGGCCTGCCGATGCGCGGATCGGGAGAGGAGGAGCCCGAGGCGTGCCTCTTCGCCGCCGCGCCCACCGAGCCCGCCGAGGGCGACGTCACCATGATGATCGTGTTCGATCCCCACCATCGCGCTCAGAAGGCGATGAGCGAGGTCGGTTTCAAGGGCCGGGAAGTGGCGCGCTCGGAGCCGCGCGCCTTGATCCGCATTGAGGCTTTGTTGCGATCGACGATCCGCGCGCCAGCGCCATGACGAGTTATTGGCCTTGACGCGGTGCGCGTGCTGGGGTCCTACGCGCGCGTCTGACGCGAACGCCCTGTCACGAGATTGAACACACCCATGCCGCCGAAACCCTTGCCCGCCATCGCGCAGATCGAGCCCTATAGGGGCGGCGAATCCGTGCTGCCGGGCATCGACAAGCCCATCAAGCTCGCCTCCAAACGAAAATCCGTTCGGCCCCAGCGCGAAGCTAAAGCGGCGTATGTGGCGGCGGCGGATAAGCTGCACATCTATCCCGAAGGCAGCGCGCGGAAATTGCGCGAGGCGATCGCTGGCCGCTACGGGCTCGACGCGGCGCGCATTATTTGCGGCGCGGGTTCGGACGAATTCTTTTTCCTGCTGGCGCGGGCTTATCTTGAACCGGGCGATGAGATCATCGTGCCGGAGCATTCCTTCTCGATCTACAGCCATCGCCGCCAAGCAATCGGGCGCGGTGGTGCGCGAGGCGAAGGGCGGGCTTACGGGCGAACGTCGATGAAATGCTGGCTTTGCTGAGCCCGCGCACAAAGCTTGTGTTCATCGCCAATCCGAACAATCCGACGGGCACGTATCTGCCGTTCTCGGAAGTGCGTCGCTTGCAGGCGGGGCTGCCCGATCATGTGCTCTTGGTGATCGACGCGGCCTACGCCGAATATGTCCGCAAGAATGACTATTCCTCCGGTCTCGAACTCGCCGCCGAAGCCGAGAACGTCATCATGACGCGGACTTTCTCCAAGATTTACGGGATGGCGTCCGCGCGCCTGGGCTGGGCCTACGGCCCGCCGAGCGTGATCGATGCGCTCAACCGCACGCGCGGGCCGTTCAATGTGTCGACGCCGTCGATGATGGCGGGCATCGCGGCGATCGAAGACATGGCGTTCCTGGAAAAGAGCGTCGATCACAACGAAGCCGAATTGCCGCGCGTCACGCAGGCGCTGCAAGGCATGGGTCTTACCGTGACGCCAAGCGTCGGCAATTTCGTGCTGGTGCATTTCGCGCCGGGGCAGGCCGACGCGGCGGACGCGCATCTGCGCAAGCGCGGCTACATTCTGCGCGCGATGCGCTCTTACGATCTGCCCGATGCGCTGCGCATGACGATCGGGACGGTCGCGGAGAATGACGGCGCGTTGGCGGCGCTCAAGGAATTCATGTCGTGAGCGCGCTCCAGAGTCAGAACCCCCTCCCCGCGAGGGGAGGGGGGCAGGGGGTGGGGCGAAACGCCGAACCCTCCGCTTTGCATCTTGCTTCACGCGTCGGCGCCGGGATTCACCCCACCCCCCAACCCCCTCCCCTCGCGGGGAGGGGGAGTATGAGCGAGATTTTTCCGCGCATCGCCATTCTCGGCATCGGCCTCATCGGCTCGTCCATCGCGCATGCCGCGCGTGCGACGGGGGGCCGCGGGCGCGATCTCGCTTTACGACGCGGACGATGGCGTGCGGGTTCGCGCGCGCGCATTGAACCTCGGCGACGTGTTCGATGACGCGGCGAGCGCTGTGCGTGAAGCCGATCTCGTTGTGCTTGCGGCGCCGGTCGGCGCGATGGGGCCAGCGGCCGCGGCGATCCGCGATCATCTGAAACAAGGCGCGATCATCACGGACACAGGCTCGGTGAAACGCGCCGTGGTCGACGCGGTCGCGCAGCACACGCCCGAGCACGCCTTCTTCGTGCCCGGCCATCCGCTCGCCGGCACGGAGCATTCGGGACCGGATGCCGGCTTTGCGTCGCTGTTCGCGGGGCGTTGGCAAATTCTGACGCCGCTTGCTGATGCGCGGCCTGAGTATGCGCGCGCGGTGGATCGGCTGGAAGCGTTCTGGCGTGCGCTCGGCGCGCAGGTCGAGCGGCTGGATGTGGATCGCCACGACGTCGTGCTCGCCGTCACCAGCCATCTGCCGCACTTGATCGCGTTCAACATCGTCGCGATGGCGGAAGATCTGGAGAGTGTCACCGAAGGCGAAGTGGTGAAATATTCCGCCTCGGGCTTTCGCGATTTCACGCGCATCGCCGCGTCCGATCCCACGATGTGGCGCGACGTGTTCTTGAACAACCGCGACGCCGTGCTCGAAGTGCTGGGGCGTTTTTCCGAAGACCTTGCAGGCCTGCAGCGCGCCATCCGCTGGGGCGATGGCGATGCGCTTTACACTTTGTTCGACCGCGCCCGCCGCATGCGCCGCGAAGTGATCGACGCGGGGCAAGACACGCCCGCGCCGAACTGGGGCCGCGACAAAGCCGATCAGTAAAGCGGCGCGAGCTCCCGCACCGGCAGCGCTTCGATGTAAAGCGTGCCGTCGCGCGCATCGATGTCGAACAGCACGTCATCGCCCGTAATCGCATAGCCGACCGAAAGCGCGCGCACGGTGCTGCGGATATTTGGCGTGAGGCTCGGGCTTTCCGCGAATGCCGCGAGCGCCGCGGATGGATTGGGGATGGTGAGTTCGAGCCGGCCCGCGAGCCGGCGTGCTTCATCGATGCTCGCTTCGCCTTGCCCGGTCGCTTCGAGCGCGCCCCAATGCAGCGAGAGCGCTTCAAAGCGCGCTTTGCCGCCCGCGCCGCGCCACGCTTCGAGTGGATCGGATGGCGCCATCAGCGAAGTGCCATGCTCCAGCACGATCGCCGCGCGCAACGCGCTGATCTCTTGCCCAAACGATTCAAAGCTGCGCACCGGCCGCGCCAGCGTCAGCGCCGTCGCATCCGCCGCAACCTGGAACGACGCCGCATCGCGCGGATCGGGGCGAACGCTGATCACGAGCTTCTGCGCGCGCAGCACGCCTTCCTGCGCGGGATCGTCGAGCGCGAGCGCATCGGCTTCGATGGACGCTTGCGCCAGCGCCGCGCCATTGTTGCGCACAGCTGACGAGCAGCGCATCTGCTGTCAGCACCGAGCTTGAGCCATCGGCGCGCCCAATCGAGATCGGCGCTTTGGCTTCAAACATCAGATGGCTAGTGTTGATGAGATTGATGTGGAGATCCACACGCTGCGTCTGCGCGCGCCAATCGCCGTCGGGCGGGGCATAGGCGAAGTCGTTGATCTCGAGCCGCAGCAAGACGGGAAAACCGTGCGCCTGCACGCGCGAATAGCTGGCTTCCGCACCGCGCGCTTGCTGGCCGCTAACCCACGTCGCCAAGCGCTGCTGCGCCGTGTTGGCGACGATGAACCAGTATCCGATCCAGGCCGCCGCGAGCAATGCGAACAGAACCCAAGGAACGATCAGCCAAAGACGACGCGGTTTGCTCATGATGTTTGGCTCCGTCGCAAATGCGGCGGCAACAAGTCCTGGCCGGCGGTTTCGATGCGGGTTTCCAATTCGCGCATGAAATCGTCGCGCGCAAGTCCCGCTGGGATCGGCGGCAGAATGCGCAAGGTCACGGTTCCGGGCGAGCGCTTAAAGCCGTGCGCGGGCCAGACGAGCCCCGTGTTTGAGCGCAACGGGCGTGCAGGGGAGGCTAAGGTCTTTGTAGAGCGCGGCCACGCCCGGTTTGTAATCCGGCGGCGCATCGATTTCTTGGCGCGGTGCCTTCGGGGAAAATCAAGAACTGCCGCCCGCCCGCAATCGCCGCGCGCGCCGCGCGCACCATGGCTTTGAGCGCCGTCGCGTGCGCTTCGCGGTCAACCCGGGACCATCCCGGCGCGTTTCAGATACCATCCGAAGATCGGCGCGCCCGAAAGCTCGCGCTTGAACACGAAGGTCGGGCGATGAACGAGCAACGCCGGCAAAATCGTATCGAGCATCGACTGATGCTTGAGCGCGATGAGGCCAGCGCCTTCCGGCAAATGTTCGCGCCCTTCGATCACGACGCGCGCGCCGCAAATCCAGCGAAGACCGAACAAGGTCGCGCGCGCCCAAGTGCGCATCGCGCCGAACGCGCCGTCGGGCGAAAGCATCACGGCCGGCACATAGGCGAGCCCGATCAAGGTCATCGAGCCGTAAAGCCAGAACACGAACAGAAGCGACCGCACGGTCGTCATGCGTGAGAATCGGCGCCGTCCGGGGCGTCGTCGTGCTTCTCGCTGAAACTGATCAGGGCTTCGCGTCCGCGGATCATCAGATATTTCACGTATTCAGAACCCAAGCGGCTCGCGGCGGCCAGATCGCTGCGCCACAGCGCCGGATCAGTGTAGCGCGTGCGGACAGGGTAGGGATAGATTTCCGCGTCCGGCAGCGCGATCGAGAGCTCGGCCTTCGAGCGCGGATAGATTTCCGCGTCCGGCAGCGCGATCGAGAGCTCGGCCTTCGAGCGCGGCATGTGATAATCGTCGGTGACGAGGATCAGATGGCTGAAATGGCGCCGATGCGCCCATTCGGCGGTCTCCGAAGCATTGCCAAGCGTATCTTCCGCGCCGCGCCCAAGATCGACGCAGCAGCGCGCGAGATCATCCGGCACGCCCAGTAGTTCAAACAGCTCATGATCGGCGACATCGCGGTTCACGCCCGAGATCAGCAAGCGCTCGCCGTGGCCCTCTTTCAGCAAACGCACGCCGGTTTCCAAGCGCTCCATCGAGCCGCCCGTCAGCGCGACGATGGCTTCAGCGTCTTCCGGCGGTGCGCCGGGCGTCACGCGCACGCTCTGCGCGAAGCCCAGAAGCCAGCCGCAAAAGCCAGCGCGGCGATCACGATCGCCAACGTAAACAATCCACGCAATCCGCTCATGCCAGCCTCGCGGCCTCGGCATAGAAGGATTCGGCGCCCGCGCGCGCGCCCATCGCCGCTGCAACCGCGGCCAGCAGAGGCGCGCCGGCGAGTGGAACCGTGTCAGCGGGAAGGATCATGGTCGGCAACGTCTCAAACGATGCGCCGGGTACAAAGAGAAGGATCAAAATAACGCCAGCAACGCCCGCGATTGCCGAGCCCGTCAGTCCGGCGACCAAGCCCGTGCGCGCTGCTTCGTCCGCGACACGGCCTGCGGCTTGTCCGCGCGTCGCACCAATATCGGCGAGCACTTGCACCAGTTCGCGCCGCCGCGAAGCAAAGCCGCGCGCTGCGAGCGAGACGATCAAAGCCGCAACCACCGCGAATGCAATCGCGCCCCAGAGCGCGCCGAACCGCACGCGCGCCGCCATGCCGCCAGCGCCCGCATAAGCCGGCGCTTGCACGACTTCCGCCGTCACGCCGCCGCGCGCGAGCGCCGCCACCACATCGCCCGCGACATCGACTTGCGGCGGCGCAGGCTCAAGCTCGATCTCGATCAGCCGGAGCGGCGGCACATCTTCTTCGGCAACCGGCGAGCCACCCCATTCGGCCAAAAGATCGGCGGCGCGGCGCGGGCTGATCGGCTCGGCGCGCGCGACATGCGGGGCGCCATTGAGCGCAGCTTCCGCCGCAGAAACCGCTTCGGGCCCTTCCGGCGCGATCACACGCACGATGGCGTAACTGGCTTGGTCTTGCTCAAACCCCGCCGCGCCGCGATCGACCGCGCGCGACGCAAGGCCAACCGCCGCCGCCGCGAATGCCGCAATGGCCAAAGTCCAGAACAGGGCGCGGTCAGCATCCGCGCTCCGTCTCATCGGAACGCCTCGGCGTTTTCCGGCGCGACGTGATCGAGCGGGGAAAGCCGCCCGCGCTCCAGCCGCCAGCGTCCGCCCGGTGCGCAATCGGCCAGGCTCTCGTCTTGCGACGTAATCACCACGCCCGCGCCGACGCGGCGCATCTCGGCCAGCAGGCGGATCACGCGCCGGCCCGCTTCGGGAGAAAGCCCGGCTGTCGGATCGTCGGCCAGAATCATGTCCGGTTTGGTCACGAGGGCCCGCGCGATGGCGACCCGCCGCCGCGCCGCGCCAGAAAGCTGGCGGACCGGTTCATCCGCCGCGATGCCCAGCCCGACGAACTCGATCAGCTCGCGGACGTCCTCGGCATAATCCTTGGATTTCCGTCCAGCCATGCGAAGCGCGAGCGCGATATTGGCCGTGCCGGACCATTCCTCGACGAACACCGGGTTCTCCGCGACATAGCCGATCCGGCGCTTCAGCCGCGCCCGGCCGCGTCCGTTCAGTCCGCCGACGTCGGCGCCTAAAATAGTTGCGGTTCCGGACCGAGGCGGGAGCGCCAAGCGCAAGACGTGCATGAACGTGGTTTTGCCCGCCGACGTAGGGCCGGTTACGAACGCCACCTCGCCCGAGCGGATCTCGAAATCGGCGCCCTCCAGCACCGTATCGCCCGCGTCATAGCCGGCATTGACCCGGCTCAACCGCGCCAGCACGCCGAGTTCGAAGAGGTCCGGATCCGCACTGTTCATTCGCGCCATACCTGGACAACCGCAGTAGAATCAATGCACCCAACAAAGTCATCTGGGGCAATTGAACATTTTATTACCATGATCCTGACCTGCACGTCCTGCTCAACCCGCTATTACACGGATGACGCTGCGATCGGCGCCTCCGGAAGAACGGTTCGCTGCGCGGCTTGTGGCCATTCCTGGTTCGCCGAGCCTCAGCTCACTTTGAACGATCGCGCGGTTGAAACCACTGCGCGCGTGAAACAGGAGCCGCTGACGCGCGAACGCGTCGAGCGCCTGCGCCGCGCCGCCGAGCAGCCGGGCCCCGCTCCATCCGCCGCAGCAAAATTCCGCGCCCAGCAAGCCGAGCGTATGCGCCGTGAGCGCGGCCGCGCCGCGATCGCCGCTTGGGGCGCGACGGGTGTTGCGTTCGCTGCGTCCGCCGCGGGCATGGTGGTGTTCCGCCAAGACGTCGCCGAGCTGTGGCCGCGTTCGGCCAGCGCGTTCGCGGCGCTTGGGCTCGACGTGAATGTGTATGGCCTCGAATTCTACGACCTCGCTGTCGAGCGCGCTTTCGACGGCCCGACGCCTGTGCTGTTGGTCAGCGGCGAAGTTCGCAATATCGGCCGCGACGACAAGATGATCCCGCCCGTGCGCATTTCGCTGCGCGATGAGCATTCCAACGAAATCTTCCAGATCGTGCACGCCATGGACGGCGAGCCGATCGTCGCGGGCGCCGCGACGTCGTTCCAGATCCGTCTGGAAAACCCGCCGGTCGATGCGGTCGATCTTGAGGCGACGTTCGCCAGCTTCGCGGAGGCCAATGCTGCGACCGCTGCACCCACAGCGCCTGTCTCGCACGATACGCCGCTTGAACTCACGCATCCGGTGGATGAAGAGGGCCATGCGCCGGTCGGCGAGCCCCGCCGCGTTCAATGACGTGAACGGCCCGATCGACGGTCTCGCGCCGCGCTTTACGAGCGACGCGGCCGAAGGGCATGGCTGAGGCGCAGCTGCGCGTTCTGCTTTCCGAAGATGAGATCGCGACGCGGGTGGAAATGCTCGCGGATCGCTTTGCCGAGATCGACGATGCTTGGCATGTGGTCGCGTTGCTGCAGGGCGCGACGCCGTTCGCGACTGACCTGATGCGCGCTTTCGCACGACGCGGCCGTCACCCGATCTATGATTCACTCTGGCTCGAAAGCTATCGCGACGCCCGCGAAAGCTCTGGCAAAGTCGTGGTGCGCGCCGATATTTCGCGCGCTATCGACGGGCGCTCGGTGCTGATCCTCGACGACGTGTTCGATTCCGGCCGCACCATCGCGTTCGCGCGCGCGCATCTGGAAGCAAAGGGCGCCGCCAAAACCTTGGCCTGCGCTTTTGTTCGAAAGCCCCAGGCCCTCGGCGAGGCGATCGACGCCATCGGCTGGGATGCGCCGATCATTACTTGGTCGGCTACGGCATGGACGACGCGGGCCGCTATCGTGGCTTGCCCTGGATCGCGTCCTTGGAAGATTAGGACCGCCGGCTTCCAGCCGGCAACAGTGTCTGCCGGCTGGAAGCCGGCGGTCCAAAAAACTCCTCAACGCAAATGTCGATCTCGCCGCGCCCGGTTCGTCGTGACAATAGAGCCCCTTAAAAGCGGCTCCGAACCCGAGGAGAGAACACAATGCGTTTCATGATGCTGATGATCCCGAAAGGCTACGAGGACGCCGTGCCCGGAACCGTGCCGGACGCTGAAGCGGTCGGCCGGATGATGAAGTACAACGAGGACCTGCAAAAAGCCGGCGTGCTGCTCGCGCTCGATGGCCTGCATCCGCCGTCGATGGGCGCGCGCGTCAGCTTTCCGGGCGGCAAGGCGAAAGTGGTCGATGGCCCGTTCGCCGAGGCCAAGGAAGTGCTCGGCGGCTATTGGATGATTCAGGTGCGCTCTAAGGCCGAAGCGATCGAATGGGCGTCGCGTTGCCCAGGCGGAGAAAACGAAGTCATCGAAGTGCGGCAAGTGCAGGAGATGTCGGATTTCCCCGCCGATGTTCAGGAAGCCGCCGCGGGCTTTGAAGAAATGCACAACGCAGCGCGCAAGCCATAAGGAGCCGTGCCATGCGTGTGATGGTCATTATCAAAGCCAACCCAGAGTCAGAAGCGGGGCATCTGCCCGGCGAAAATTGCTCACCGACATGGGCAATTTCAACGAAGAGCTGGTGAAGGCCGGCATCATGCTCGCCGGCGAAGGCCTGCATGCGAGCGCCAAGGGCAAGCGCATCCGGTTCAAGGGATCGCAACGCAGCGTGATCGATGGGCCGTTCGCCGAGACCAAGGAACTCGTCGCCGGCTTTTGGATTTGGCGCGTTCAGTCGATGGACGAAGCGGTCGAGTGGGCCAAGCGCTGTCCTTACGAAGGGGACGGCGAAAGCGAACTCGAAATTCGCCAGGTCCACGAGCTGGACGATTTCGGCGAGGCCCTGACGCCGGACCTGCGTGAGCAGGAAATGCGCGTCTGGGCTGAAGCGGCCAAGCTCGCCAAAGGCTAACCTCCGGTGCTAGTCGGAAGCCGTGACGGCTTCCGACACGCATCGCGCCATCGACGCGGTCTTCAGGATCGAGCAAGCCCGGCTGATCGCCGGGCTTGCGCGCATGGTGCGCGATGTGGGGCTCGCCGAGGAATTGGCGCAGGACGCGCTGGTGATCGCGCTGGAGCGCTGGCCCGAAAGCGGCATCCCGGACAACCCAGGCGCTTGGCTGATGGCGGCCGCCAAACGCCGCGCCATCGATCGCCTCCGGCGCAACAAGATGCTTCAGCGTAAGCACGAAGAGATTGGCCGCGAAATCGAGATCGGCGAGGAAGCGCCCGATCTCGAAGCGGCGCTTGACGACGACGTGGGCGACGATCTGCTGCGGCTGATGTTCACGTCGTGCCATCCGCTGCTCTCGACCGATGCGCGCGTCTCGCTGACCTTGCGGCTGATCGGCGGCCTCACCACCGACGAAATCGCGCGCGCCTTCCTCGCGCCCGAGCCCACCATCGCGCAGCGCATCGTGCGCGCGAAGAGGACTTTGTCGGAAGCGGGCGTGCCGTTTGAAACGCCGCGCGGCGCTGAACGCGCGGAGCGTTTATCCTCCGTGCTCGCGGTGCTCTATCTCATTTTCAACGAAGGCTATGCCGCGACCGCCGGTGAAGACTGGATGCGCCCGCAGCTTTGCGAGGAGGCGCTCAGGCTTGGTCGTATTCTCGCGAGCCTCGCGCCGTTGGAGCCCGAAGTACACGGCCTCGTCGCGTTGATGGAGATTCAGGCATCGCGTTCCGCCGCGCGCGTCGATGCGCGCGGCGTGCCCATTCTGCTGCTGGAGCAGAACCGCGCGCGCTGGGATCAGCTTCTCATTCGCCGCGGGCTCGCCGCTTTGGAGCGCGCCGAAGCGCTCGGCGGCGCCAATAAACCTTATGCTTTGCAGGCGGCGATCGCGGCATGTCATGCGCGCGCTCGGGTCGCGGACGAAACGGATTGGGCGCGTATCGCCGCGCTCTATCACGTGCTCGCGGAGGTCGCGCCGTCGCCGATCGTGGAGCTGAATCGCGCGGTTGCCGTTTCGATGGCGTTTGGACCGCAGGCGGGATTGGATATTGCCGATGCGCTCATCGAGGCGCCGTCGCTGAAGAGCTATCACTTGCTGCCAGCCGTGCGCGGCGATCTGTTGTTCAAGCTGGAGCGCTTCGCCGAAGCGCGCGGGGAGTTCGAGCGCGCCGCTTCGCTCACGCGCAACGAACGCGAAAGAGCGTTGCTGCTGGAGCGCGCTTCGCGCTGTTAGAACCGCATTCCTCACTCAGTCATTCCAGACGCGCGGAGCGCGATCTGGAATCCAGGGCAAACACAATGCTCTACGATCCCTGGATTCCGGGTTCAGCTTCGCTGCCCCGGAATGACTGACGGAAAATGATAAGCAGCGTCAGCACTAGCTCCCGCTAAACCGATCCAGCAAACGCCGCAGATATTCGCGTTCCGCTTCGGGACGATTGGTGTCCTGCGCGCGGCGGCGGATTTCATCGAGAATTTCTCTGGCGCGCGCGGGGTCCATTTGCGTTGGCACCCGCGTGCCGCCATCGTCATTGCCCGTGCCGAGCGAGCGGCCGAGTGGATCGCGCGGGCCGTTTGACGGCGCCGTGCCTTCTTCGCCGCGTTCGCCGGCTTGGCGGATTTGGGTGGCGAGTTGTTCGGCGCCGGAGCGCAGATTTTCGAGCGCTGAGTCTTGCGCGGCGCGGGCGGCGTCGAAATCGCCGCGCTGGAGCGCGTTTTCGGCTTGCTGCATGGCGCGGCCGGCGGCGTTGAGATCATCGCTCGGCGCGGCGCCTGATTCTTGCGACATGGCTTGCGCTTCGCCGAGCGCTTCACGGATTTGCGCTTGGCGTTCGGCGAAGTCTTGACCGCCTTGCCCGCCTTCCTGTTCGCCGCCGCTGCCGCCGGAGGCGTTTTGCTGTTCGCGCTCTTGCTCGGTCTCGTCACTCAAGGCGCGCTGTCGCCGATGGTTTCCGAGAGCTGATCCATCTGCTGCTGCATCTGCTGAGCTTGTTCGCCCTCGCCTTGGCCCTCTTGGCCTTCCTCGCCTTCGGTGAGGCGCACATCGAGATTGGCCAGCATCTGAGCGAGCTGTTCCAGCATCGCTTGCGCTTCTTGGGTGCGGCCTTGTCGGCTGAGTTCTTCGACCTCGCGCAGCAAATCCTCGATGTCGCGCGCACTGAGTTCGGTTTGATCCTCGGTGTCTTCTTGCGTCTCGGCTTGGCGGCCTTCGCGCACGGCTTCCTGCACCAAGGCTTGGAGATAATTCGCGGTCGCGCGCCGGAGCGCTTCCATCAATTGCTGCACGCGCTCGCGCGGCGCGCCGCTCTGCAGCGCTTCGGCCAGCGCGCGCTGCGCTTCTTCGAGCGAACGGCGCGCATCGGCCGCGCCGCCATACTCGGCGCGGAGCGCGGTGCGCCATAAAGTGTCGGCGGCGAGATCGGTGTCGCCGATCGCTTCAGCGACATTGAGCTCGGCGCGCGCTTGGCGAAAGCCCAGATAGACCGCGAGGTCTCGGAAATAATGATCCTCCGGCGCCATGGTGAGCGCATCGATCAGGCGCGCGGCGCGGCGAATGCCGACAGGCGAGCGGCGGAGCGCAGGATGGCGGTCATAGTCGCGGATTTCGATGCGCTGATTGCCGAGCAGGATGTCGCCGGCCTGGATGGTGCGTACGCGGCGATTGGCTTCGCGCTGATAGGCGCGCCGTTCGGTCAAGACATGGCGGCGAATTTCGATCGCGGCCTGCGCGAGCGGTTGGAGGAAGACTTTCTCCGGCATCGTAAATTGCATCGGCCGGCTCGCGCCGGCTTGGCCGAGCGCATCGAACGCCACGACGCGGACTTCGACCTCCATGCCGGCATAAGGATGGGCCGCCAACTCAAGCTCGCTTTCGCCTTGTGCTTCGCGCGGATCGCCCGCCGGCGATTCAAACGGCACGTCAACCGGCGGCGCGCCGCGCAAACCTTCGGGCGGATGAACCGGCCGCACGCGCAGCGCCAAACGCGACAATCCGAAATCGTCTTCCGCCGACCAGGAGATGGCGAGGCGTTCGTCGGGCAGCGCGGTGAGGGGCGCTGCGATCAAAGCACGCGGCGCAAGATCGGGCGCGGGCGCCATCCGCCAAAAGCCGCGCGTGTGGAAGCGCACGATCTTCAAACGGCCTGGGCCGGGCAACGCCATGTGCGCTTCCCATGCGCCGTCCGCCGCGCGCGTGAAGCGCGCTTCACGCCGGCCCCTCTGGCCCTCGAACACCAACTTTGGCGCACCCGCAGGACCGGTGACGCGGACAGTCGCTTCGACCGACGGCGGTGTTTCCACGCGCTGACCGAGTCGGTCGCTGAGCGAGACCGGGGCCGCGTGGGTGTACTCGGCGGGCGTGGCCCAGGCTTCGACGGCCATCTCGGTATCGCCGAAGAAGGGGCCTGGGGTCGGGCAGGAAAGCGCGCGAGAGCCGATCCGGCGCCGAAGCGCCCGCAAGCACGGCTGTGCCGAGCAGCACGACCGGCACGATGTAGCGCAGGCGGAAGCGGTCGATCTCGTTGAGCCGCAGTCGCGCCGGGCCAGCGCGTGCTTCGGAGACGCGGGCGCGCGCATAATCCTGTTCACGCCGCCAGAGCGCGATCGAGCCGGGTTCGTAGCTCGAAGGCCGGTCGCGCAGCGATTCAAACGCGGCGGGGTCGAGCATGGAATCTTCGGCGAGCCGCGCGCGGGCCTCCGCTTCGGTCGGCCGGCGCCACAAACGTCGCGCGCGCAGCGCGAGCCACACAAAGCCCGCGAGCGCCGCGATCGCCGTCAGGCTCTGCGCCAGCAGCGGCAGCATTTCGTGCCCGCCCGAAAGCGCGAACGCGGCCCAAATCCCGATCGCGAACGCGAGCGCTAGGCCTGCGCGGGCGCCGCGCTCGATCGCCAGGCGGCGGCGGGCGCGGTCGGTCTCACGGGCGAGCTGGTCGAGGGCGTCCTGGAGCTTCATTCGGCCTTTGGGATGACGTGCCCGACCCTAACAGTCCACTTCCGGCCAAACCATGACTGCGGGCGGGGCTGACGCAGCTTGCCGGCGAACGGGCGCCCGCGCCAGCCGGTTCCCGGTCAGACCGTGACCGCCAGCAGCAGGGCGACCTTAGCCAGGACCGCGAATGCGACCAAAGCGGAGGCCAGGACTGCTCCGGTTTGGAGTTTGAACCAGAGGGAGTGGGGGTCGGAGTGAAGATCGGGAAACATGGGTTTTCTCCATCATAAGCTGATGGCAGGAGAGGTAGGATTGGCGCAGAGGCTCTACGAACGAGGACTAGGCGCGGGTGATGTGAGCGATTTTCACAACCACCATGGACCGCCGGCGCCCTCGCCGGCAGCGTTCGATCCGCTGCTCCATAAATGCCGGCGAGGCGCCGGCGGTCCATAGCGAAAGCTCAGCCCCCAATCCGGCAGCGTTTCGAGCGCGAGCTGATCGTCCACCTGCCAGCGCCGGCGCACCACTTCGAAGCGGTCACCGCGCACCAGCACTTCGGGCGCGAGCGGGCGGGTGTTGTAGGTCGAGGCCATCACCGCGCCGTAGGCGCCCCGCCGTCATGAAGGCGACGAGGTCGCCCGGTTCGAGCGGCGGCAGCGCGCGGCCCCGCGTAAAGGTGTCGCCAGTTTCGCAGATCGGACCGACCACATCGAACGGCGCGGTTGGCGTGTCCGCAGCTTGTTGTGTGACGGGGCGGATTTCGTGGAAGGCGTCGTACATGGCGGGGCGAAGGAGATCGTTCATCGCGGCGTCCAGAACAAGGATGCGGCGCGCCGGGCGTTCCTGAATGCGGATGACGCGCGAGATCAGGACGCCCGCATTGCCAGCGATCAAGCGCCCCGGTTCGAACGAAAGCTTGATGTCGAGGCCGTCGAACACGCGATGCACCATGGCGGCGTAGGCCGATGGCGTCGGCGGTTCGGGTTCGTTGAAATAGGGGACGCCGAGGCCGCCGCCGAGATCGAGGCGCTCGATCTGCACCGCTTCCTTGCGCAGTCCCTCAGAAAGACCGCGCATCACGCGGAACGCGGCTTCCAGAGGCCCAAGATCCTTGATCTGGCTGCCGATGTGAACCGCGAGGCCTTTGGCATCGAGCCACGGGTCGGCATCCGCGTGCGCATAAAGCGCGAGCGCGTCTTCGGGACCGACGCCGAATTTCGCATCGCCCTTGCCGGTCGAGATCTTGTCGTGCCCGCCGGCGCCGACATCGGGATTGACGCGGATCGCGATCGATGCGCGGCCCTGCAGGTCATGCGCGACGCGCGAAAGCAGAGCGAGTTCGGCGGCGCTCTCGATATTGATCTGATGCACGCCGGTTTCGACCGCGAAGCGCAATTCTTCTTCCGTCTTGCCGACGCCGGAGAAGATGATGCGCGAGGGCGGCACGCCGGCTTTCAAGGCGCGCACGATCTCGCCTTGGCTCACGGTATCTGCGCCAGCGCCCTTTTTCGCGAGTGTTGCGAGCACGGCGATGTTGGAGTTCGCTTTGACCGCGAACGCCACGGTCACATCGCGCGGCGCGAACGCGTTTTTGAAGACGTCGTAATGGCGCTCAAGCGTGGCGGTGGAATAGACGTAGGCCGGCGTGCCGACAGCCTCGGCGATCGCTTCGAGCGGGACATCCTCGCAGCAGAGCACTCCGCCGCGATAATCGAAATGGTTCATTGCGGATTGGGCGCTGAGTCCGTGGGTGAGGACGGGATGGGCGCGGGGCTCGGCTCAACGCTCGCGCCCGGCGCGACCGGATTTTGCGCCCGCTCGCGCTCTTCGCGCAGGCGCCGCGCTTCGGCCTGAGCTTCTTGCTCGCGCAGATATTCAGTGCGGCTTTCGCCCCACATCGGCGGGGGTTGTTCGAGCCCGCCCTTGAGGCCGCAGCCGGCGAGCAGAACGAGGGCGGCGCCCATGAGCAACAAGCGGGTCATTTCAATTGCTCCTTCCAGCGGGCGATCTGCTCGCGCACGCGAACCGGGGCCGTGCCCCCATAGCTAACACGAGAGGCCACCGATTGCTCAATTGTCAGCAGCGCCCGCGCGGAATCGGTGATGCGGGGCTCGATGGCCTGGAAGTCCGCCAGCGGCAAATCGGAGAGCTTGGCAACGCCCAGGCTCTCGGCCCGCTTCACCACCGCGCCGGTGATGTGGTGGGCGTCGCGGAACGGGAGCTTCAATTCGCGCACCAGCCAGTCGGCGAGGTCGGTCGCGGTGGAATAGCCTCGCGCTGCCGCTTCGCTGAGCGCGTTGTGGTTGAAGCTGATGGTTTCGATCATGCCGGTCATGGCGACGATTGAGAGCTCGAACGCATCGAAGGCTTCGAAGGTGAGCGCTTTATCGTCCTGCAAATCCTTGGCGTAAGCCAGCGGCAGCTTTTGCACGATCGCCGAGAGCGCGGCGAAGTTCGCGCTGATGCGCGCGGCTTTGGCGCGGATGAGTTCGGCGGCGTCGGGATTGCGCTTCTGCGGCATGATCGACGAGCCGGTCGACCAGGCGTCGGAGAGTTTCGCGAACCCGAATTGCGGGCTGGTCCAGAGCACGATCTCTTCGGCGAGCCGCGAAAGATGCGTCGCGCAAATCGAGAGCGCGGCGAGCGCTTCAAGCGCGAAGTCGCGCGAGCCCACCGCGTCGAGCGAATTGGCGGCGGGCGGAAACATTTCGAGCGCGATGGCGGTGAAGTCGCGGTCGATCGGATAGGGCGTGCCGGCGAGCGCGGCGGAACCCAGCGGACAGCCTTCAAGGCAACCCTCCGCCGCCGCTTCCAGCCGCACATGATCGCGCGCCAGCATTTCGACGTAAGCCAGCAAATGATGGCCGAGCGTAACGGGCTGCGCCGTCTGCAAATGCGTGAAGCCGGGCATCACCGCGTCGGCGTGCGCTTCGGCCTGCGCCAGGAGCGCGCGCTGCAGCGCCGTCACCGCATGCGTCGCGCCATGGCCAGCGCGCGCGGTCCAGAGTTTGAAATCGGTGGCGATCTGGTCGTTGCGCGAGCGCGCGGTGTGGAGGCGCTTGCCAGCTTCGCCGATCCGCTCGGTCAGGCGCGCCTCGATGTTCAAATGAATGTCTTCAAGCTCAACCGAGAAGGGAAACGTCCCGCCCGCGATTTCCGCGGCGATTTGGTCGAGGCCCGCTTGTATCTTCTCATTGTCCTCGGACGTTATGATCCCTTGAGCGGCCAGCATCGCGGCGTGGGCTTTCGAGCCCTCGATGTCTTCGCGCCACAGCCGCTTGTCGATATCGATGGAGGCGTTGATCGCCTGCATCGCTTGGGCGGGGCCGCCAGCGAAGCGTCCGCCCCACATTTTCTGGCCGGCGGGCGCGGGCGTTTTGGACTTGGGATCAGGGTCGGACATGCAGTCTTCGGAAAAAAGCGCGCCATCCACATCGTGGGCGTTGAAAGCGGCGCTGGGTTTGTTGGCGGTCGGGGTGCTGGCGCTTCTCTACGTGCTTTTCGCCGCCTCTTCAAAGCCCGAGGGGACCGGATATGCGAGCTTCGCCAAGGGCGACATGGCGCGCCTCGTGGTGCTCGATGAGCCGCCGCCGCGCCCGGACATCGTTCTGAAGGATGCTTCTGGCGCCGAGACGACTTTGGCCGCGTTCGAGGGCGAGGTGATCTTGGTCAATCTCTGGGCCACCTGGTGCGCGCCCTGCATGGAAGAAATGCCGACGCTTGGCGCTCTGCAACGCCAGTTCGAGGGGCGCGGCTTTCGCGTCGTGCCGATCAGCGCAGACAGCGCCGGCGAAGCGCCGCGCGCGCAAGAGAAGCTGGCCGAGCTCAGCGGCGGCTCGCTGCCTTTCCTGATCGATCCCTCGCGCGCGATCCTGTTCGCGGCGCAAGCGCGCGGCATGCCGACTTCAGTGCTCTATGATCGCCAGGGCCGTGAAATCGCACGCGTCACCGGCGAAGCCGATTGGTCCGGGCCTGATGCAGTCGCGTTGATCGAGCACGCGCTGGCGGAGCAATAATTATTCGGCGGCGTCTTCGGCGGGCTTTTCGAGGATGTCCTGATAATAGGGCACGACATCGCCGTTGAGCTTCAGGGTCAGCGGATTGCCGTGGCGGTCCTTGGTGTTGTTGCCGACCGAGACGCGCACCCAGCCTTCGCTCACGCAATATTCCTCGACATTGGTGCGCTCGGCGCCCTTGAAGCGGATGCCCACGCCGCGCTCCAGTAGCTTTTCGTCATAATGGGGGCTCTTCGGATTGGTGGAGAGCCGATCGGGAGGCGTGTCGCTCATGGGCTGGCTTTCAATGGTGGCGCGCCCGCGTGATAGCGAGGCCCACCGCCCTTGCCAACGCCTCTGGCCCGCGCGTGCGGGTTTCTCGAAAGCGCGCGTCCAAAAGAGGAGGCGGGGCGCATGTGGTCACGCCGACTTAGTAAGTGTCCGGTCTTTCGACCGGCGATGCGCGCTCACACGCGCCCCGTCGGAACCGTTCTGCCGCGGGCCGTCACAGGGAGTTGTTTCACTCCCCTGGATAGGTCCCCGAAGGCGTGCAGACGAGGCCGACTCGCCTGGACCCCAGCGGTTATGGCGCTCCGCTGGCTTCGCCGCCTCGGTGGTCTGAGGCAGCCGTCACGCTCGATCCGTCCTTCGCGTCCGTCGGGCTCGGCTAGCTCTCGAACCTCCCATGCGAAGGATGACGCAGTATCGCATGGTTTTCAGGGGTGTGGGATTGAAGCGGGTCTATCCCGCATTACCATCGGCTCTGTGATGGACCTCGCAGATTCGGCTGAAGCACGCTTACCGCCTGAAAAGGTGGATGATTTTCGGCGCGTCAGCTTCGAGCTGAAGCACGGCCGGATGGCCGGGATCGCCTTTGGGGACGCAACGCGTCCTCCGGATATCCTCTTCCTGCACGCCACCGGCTTTAACGCGCGCACCTACCGCACCTTGCTCGCGCCGCTGGCGAGCCGTTTCCACGTGGTCGCCGTCGATATGCGGGGCCATGGGCAGACGACTTTGCCGACCAAGCTCTTCGGCTACGATTCCTGGCGCAAGCACCGCAACGACATCCTGGCTTTGCTCGACGGCCATTTCGCGCAGCCGGTGACGCTCGCGGGGCATTCGATGGGCGCGGTGGTGAGCTTGATGGCGGCGGGGAAGCGGCCTGATCTGGTGCGCGGCCTTGCGCTGATCGAGCCGGTGATTTTGTCGGCGGCGCAGTATGCGATGGTGGAGCTGCCGGCGGGGCCGCTGCTGGGGCGGCTCACCATGCCGATCTCGCGCGGCGCGATGCGCCGGCGCGCAACGTATGAGAGCCGCGAGCAGGCGGCGGAGACTTTGGCCAAGCGCGGCATCTTTCGCGGCTTTCCGCCCGAAGTGCTCGCGGACTATGTCGCGGATGGCTTTGTCGATGACGGCGCGGGCGGCGTGACGCTGGCCTGCGCGCCCGCCTATGAAGCGGCGACCTTCGCGGCGCAGCGGAACGATCCGTGGCGCGCGCTGAAGCGCGCGCCCGAACCGATCGTCTTGCTCCGCGCCGAACATGGCTCGACCATCTCCGCGAAAGCCGCGCAAAAATTCCAGACTCGGCGACCCGACGCGCGCATCGCGTCCGTTGAGGGCGCCGGCCACATGCTGCCGATCGAGCGGCCCGACCGCGCGCGCGCCGCGATTGAAACAGCCGCGCTGATGGCTTCGCCGACGCGGCAGTTTCGCGATTTGATTTAAATGTACCGCCGGCTTCCAGCCGGCAGCGGGTGTCTGCCGGCTAGAAGCCGGCGGTACAATTTGCTTAAACCGCCAGCCCCGCAATCACCCTCGCCCGCATTGACGCGAGCGCTTCGGGCGAGGGCGCGATGGTTTTGCGTGTCGCGATGTCGAACGTGAGCGCCACGCCTTCGATGCTGGCCCAGCCCGCGCCGGACACCGGATCGACCAGCCAGTGCACCAGGCGATTGGTTTTCGCGCCGACTTCCGCGACGCCCGAATAGACCTCGATCAGATCGCCCGCGCGCGGCCAGCGGCGAAAGACGACGCGCGCCTCCACCACCGCGCCGGCCGGCTCGATGGGCGCTGAACCCTGTTTGGCCGCGTCTTTCGCGAGCTTCTGGCGCCATTGCGATATCAAGTTCGGGATGGAATCGGAGACGCGTCCGAACACATGCTCGGCGCGCAGGCGTCCGAACGGATCGCATTGATCGGGCGTGACGAGATGGCCGCCAATGCGTGCGAGGCCGAGCTCCTTTGCGCGCGCCAAGCTCACATCGCTCGGCGCGCGCTTCATATCGATGGAGCGCGGCGTTGCATGTTCCGGCAGCGCGCACATCAGCTTTGCGGCGCGGCGCGTGTTTTCGAGGAGAGCGGAAACGGTTTCAACGTATGTGGCTCGGCATGCGCGACGCGCAGACGAAACACCGTGCCGGGCGCGCCATCGCCATGGCGCATGTCGAGACAGATATTGGCGCCGGCTTCCTCCAGATCGAGCACGCCGCCATGCATCACGAGCCCATCGCCGGGCCGTGCTTCTTTCAGGAAACGCACATGCAGATCGAGCGGTGTAAGGATTGCGCCGGCGTTCGCTGTGCGCATGCCCATGGCGCCCGCGAGAAAAGCCAGCCCCGCCATCGCGCGTTCAAGTTGGAAGCGGACATTCAAGTGCCCGCCATGGTGTTGACCGCGCCCTGATAAAGCGCGGCGGGAAGCGGCGGCGGATAGCTCACGCCGCGCGGCGGCATGGGCCGCAGACGCCGCTGGCTTCGATCATGGTGCGGCGGATTTCAAAGCCGTCTTGGCTGGCGGCTTCCGAAAGATCGACCAGCGCGTGGCCTGCGTCGAATTCTTCTGCCGCGCCGCACTTCTCGCAGATCAGAAAAATCGTCGAGCGCGCGCAGGCGCCGACTTCGCACGCCACGAACGCATTGAGGGCTCTCGATGCGGTGCGCGAGGCCCATGCGCACCAGAAAATCCAGCGCGCGATAAATCGTCGGCGGCTTGGCGCCCGCATCGAGTTGGCTGAGCAGATCGTAAGCCTTGGCCGGTCCGTGATGATCCATCAGGAGTTCGAGCACGCGCCGCCGCAGCGGCGTCAGGCTCTCGCCCGCATCGCTGCAACGGCGCTCGGCTTCGCTGAGGTGCGTGGCGCGGTCTTGCGCGCTGTGAGGGGCGCTGTGGTCGTGCGGCATGGGGCAATGATCGCAGGCTTGGGCGCTTTGCGAAAGCGGCGGTTGCGGGAGAACGAAGCACGGGCGCTGTGTCCGGGCGGTCTGTGGATATCGTGGTGAATTAGAACTTTACAAGAAACACCGGGACTCGATACTTCGGAACAGACAACGAACATAGCTGAGGGGCGTGACATGTCTGAAGTGATTTTCCGCGGTGAGTCGGGTCGTTTGCATCGTTCAACGCGCACCGCCCGGATGAGGCGTTCCCCGAGAGCGCGGCGGTCTATTGCTTCGCGCGCCCCGGCATTGGCGGTCGTGGTTGGACGCCGCTGTTTCTCTCGCGCACCGCCAATCTTTTCAAACGCTTGGCCAATCACGAGCAATGGCCGGAAGCCCAATTGCTCGGCGCAACGCACATCCTGGTGCATCAGCGCGACGAACGCGACGCCCGCGAAATGGTGGAAGCCGACCTGGCGGCGGCGCTGCGGCCGGTGATGAACGGGCCGCTGTTTGAGGCCGAGCAGGTGGAAGAACGGCGCGATGAGCGCGTGCGGATGATTTGGGCGGCTTAAGAGCGCGCTCAAGAGAACCCTCCCCCTTGCGGGGAGGGCAGGGTGGGGGTGCAGGCGCCGTCGTCTGAAGGTCGCGCGCCTCTTTGCGGGGGGGTGTCATGCGTGAGGACCTCACTGAAGCCGGCGTTGCGGCGCATCTAAAATCCGATCGCGCCGTCGCCACTGCGCGGCGTTTGCGTCAAGCATGACGCCGGCCGAAACCGCGCTTTGGTACGAGCTCCGACGTAATAAACTTCCCGGCACGCATTTCCGCCGGCAAACGCCCATGGGTCCGTTCATCGCGGATTTCGCCTGTCATCGCGCCAAGCTGATCATCGAAGTTGAGGGCGGCGCGCATGAGGCGCCGGATGTGGCGTTGCGTGATGCCGAGCGTCGCGCATGGATTGAGGGGCGCGGCTATTACGTGCTGCGCGTGGCGAATGCGCGCGTGCTGCAAGATGTGCGGGCCGTTGCGCGTGAGATTGTTTCGTTCGCCGAATTGCGATTGCGAGATTTGGGCGTTTAGCACCAGAAAAAACCCTCCCCCTTGCGGGGAGGGTAGGGTGGGGGTGCGGGCGGTGACCTCTCCGGAAAGAACACCGCCGTTACCCCCCACCTCCATCTCCTCCCCGCAAGGGGGAGGAGAGTCATTTTATTCGGCGACGCTAGCGCAGCGGCCTTGGCTCTGGCTTTGCGCGTTCTCCGCTGTTGGCAGCGCTGCAGCGGAAGCCGCAGCGCGGGCGAGTTGCACGAACTCCGCGCGCCAGCCGAATTCGTCGCGGCCGCGGGCGTTTTGGCGAGGTCGATGACGTTGGTCCAGGTGAAGCCGCGTTCCAGATAGGGATCGCCGCGCAGCAGTTGGCCGTAGCCGGCGACGGCGGTGGCCCAGCGGGTGGATTCTGGCGCCGGCCAATGTCGGCGAAATTGTCGGCATTGGTGATCGGGCGTTCGATCAGCCGGCTCTCGGTTCGCCGGGCAGTTTGTAGCGGATGCGGAGGAAGCCGAGTTCGCTGCCCGTGCTCGCGGGCGCCGGGTTTTGTTGATAGCGCAGCGGATCGACCGAGGTCGGCCCGCCGACCGGGGTCAGTTCATAGATCGCGGTCACCGAAGCGCCCGCGCCGATTTCGCCGGCGTCGACTTGGTCATTGTTGAAATCCTCGCGGCGCAGCATGCGGGTTTCGTAGCCGATGAGACGATACTCGGCGATGCGGCCAGGATTGAACTCGACCTGGATCTTCACGTCGTTGGCGATCGAGAACATGTTTCGACGCCATTTCGTCGTGCAGCACGCGGCGGGCTTCAGCGAGCGTGTCGATGTAAGTTGCGACGCCGTTGCCGTTTTGCGCAAGGCGCTGCATCAGCGCGTCGTTGTAATTGCCGCCGCCGAAACCGAACACCGAGAGATAAATGCCGGTCTCGCGCTTGCGCTCGATGAAGTCCGTCAATTGCTCGGGATCGTTGATGCCGACATTGAAGTCGCCGTCGGTGGCGATGATGACGCGATTGACGGCGTTGCGGTTGAAGTTCTGCTCGGCCAGCGCATAAGCGAGGCGAAGGCCTTCGCCGCCAGCGGTCGAGCCGCCAGCGTGTAAATTATCAAGCGCCGCCAGGATGCGCGCATGCTCGTTGCCCGCGGTGGGTTCGAGGATCGCGCCGGCCGCACCCGCATAGACCACGATCGAAACGTGATCGCGTGCATTGAGCTGGTCGATCAGCATGCGGAAGCTTTGTTGCACCAGCGGCAGCTTGTTGGCGTCCGCCATTGAGCCGGACACATCCAGCAGCATCACCAGATTGAGCGGCGGGCGCTCGGTGGGGATGATGTTGTAGCCTTGGAGGCCAATGTGCAGCAGCTGATGGCCTTCAGACCACGGCGAGGGCGCCGTCGCGACCGTGGTGGAGAAGGGCGTCGTGCGGTTTGCGGGCAGGCGATAATCATAGTCGAAATAATTGATCAGCTCTTCGATGCGCACGGCGTCGCGCGGCGGCAGGCGCCCCGCGTTCAACATGCGGCGGACGTTTGAGTAAGAGGCCGTATCGACATCGATCGAGAAGGTGGAAACCGGATCGTCCGCGACCTGATGGATCGGATTGATTTCGACATTCTCATAATTCTCGCGATCGACTGTGCCCGGCAAAGGCTGCGGCGCGGTTTGCGCGTAAGGCGCGCCGGCAACAAAGCCCTCCGCGCGGCTCGGCTGGCGAGGCCCATCGCATCTTGCGCCATCATGGGCGGTGGTGGCGGCGGCGGCGGTATCGGCGATGGCGGCGCGTTCTCGCGAACGCCCGTCACGACGACTGCTTCGTCGCTTTCCGTTTTCGTGGTCTGCGCGCAGCCGGCGATAAGCGCGGCTACGCAGAGCGCCATCGCGGCGCGTTTTGCCAATGACATGGACGTCCCTCCCGAAGAACCATCCTCAACATGAGAACGCGCGGATTACCCAAATCACCCGCGCAACAGCGAGGCAGCGCGCCGATCGCGGCGCCTTTGCGGCGCGCGCACGGCGGATTTCGCAAGCGTCAGCGAAAGCGTGGGAGATCACGCGCTTGTGTGCGCGATGTGGCGCGAACGCTACGTTTTACGAGCGGCCTTTTTCGGCTGCGCCGCGCTCGCGCTGCTCAGGAATCCAAGCGCGCACCAATTGGTCGAGCACGTTCAAGGGCACTTCGCCATTGAGTAGTACGACATCGTGGAAGCCGCGCAGATCGAACGCGGGGCCCAGTTCGTTGCGCGCTTCTTCGCGCAGCCGCATGATTTCGCGCCGGCCGATCTCATAACTGCAGGCTTGCCCGGGCCAGACTACGTAGCGATCGACTTCGGTCTGGACCACGCCCGGCGCATCGCCTGTAACGTCCGCGAGGATAATCGATCGCCTGCTGGCGGCTCCAGCGTTTGGAATGGAGCCCAGTGTCGACCACCAGCCGCGCCGCGCGCCAAAGCTGCCAGCGCAGATAGCCGATGCGGCCGATTGGGTCGTTTTCGTAAAAGCCCAGCTCCTCGGTCAGCGTCTCGGCGTAAAGCCCCCAGCCTTCGCCGTACGCGTTGAAGGTGATGAGGCGCCGCAGCAGCGGGATTTGCGTCTGCTCCTGCGCCAGCGCGACCTGGAAGTGATGGCCGGGCGCGGCTTCGTGATAATCCTGCGTCGGCACGTCGATCTTGGTCATCTCTGAAAGGTCGCGGAGATTGACGAAATAGACGCCGGGCGTGCGCCCATCGATCGAGGGCGCGGAATAATAGGCGCCGAGGAGCCGGCTTCGGCAAATTGCGGCACGCGGCGCACTTCGAGACGCGCGCGCGGCAACGCGCCGAACCAGCGCGGCGCCAGCTCCATCACGCGCGCGACGCGGGCGCGAATATCGGCGAGCAATTGCGCGCGGCCTTCGTCGGTCGAGGGATAAGTGTACCGGGGATCGGCGGTCAGCGTCGCCATGCGCGCGCGACCGGGCCTTCGGTCATGCCTACGCGGCGAAGCGCGATGTCGAGCTGGCCGGTGAGTTCGCGGACGCGCGCCAGGCCGATATTGTGAATCTCGTCCGGCGTGAGTTCGGTACTGGTCTCGAGCGCCAGCGCATCGCGATAATAGTCCGCGCCGTCCGGCAAGCGCCACACGCCGGCGTCTTCGCTGGCGCCGGCGCGGATGCTGCGCAGAAATGCTGCGGCGCGCTGATGGGCGGGGATGATCGCCGCGCGGGTGATTTCCTCGGCGCGGCCGAGCAGCGTGGCGGCGCGCGTTTCCGATCGTGCGCGCGTTGCTTCATCGGCTTCGGCGGCGACCAGCGCGTCGAGCTTGCGCCGAAAGCTCATGACATAAGGTTGCGAGGCGGCGGGCGTTGCGCTGATGTCGTCGAGCGCGCGCAAGGTGGCGTCGATGATGAAGCCGGGCGGCGCGACGCCCGCTTGCGCATCGGCGCGCGCCCGTTCGGTTTCCGCATCGATCGCGACCGCGACCGCGCTCAGGCGATCGAGATACGCATTGGCGTCGGCGAAGTTGGCGACGCCGTGCGAGCGGTCGAGAAATTCCGGCAGCGTAAGGAAGGCGCTGTCGAGCTGGTTCAAGACGTAAGGATGAATGCCGCCGAGCGTCGCGAAGTCGCCGTAAGGCATGTCCGCCGCGGCGGCGGTTGCTTCGAAGCGTGAGCTGAGCACGGCATAGGTGAGTGCGTGCTCGGCATCGAGGCTGCGCACATCGAAGGCCCGCAATTCGGCGAGGCGCCGCAGTGCAGCGCTGCGGCGTGCTTCGACCGCAATGGCCGAGCGATCGTCCAGGCGGCTTGCATAGGCGCCGCCAGCTTGCTCGACCGAGACGCCCGCGCGCGTGGCAAGTTCTGGGCTGTCGCGCAAGGCCTCGCGCGTCCAATCCTCGACCCGGCCCTCAAAGGCGCTCAAGGGCTCGGGCGCTTGGCGGCCGCAAGCCGTCAGCGCGCCCAACCCCGATCGCCAGCGCAATTGCGAAAACCGCAGGTTTCATGGCCCCTCCAGGCGCGTGGCATAGCATGAGCCGCGCCGCTGGAAAGCCGGGGGATGCGCGCCCTTTTGCGCTGGACTGTTGCGGCGGGCGCGCTTTCCGTGGTTGAGAGCCCGCCAGTGTTACGGATTGGCGGAGACCAACATGACCAGTGCGGGTGCGGGAGAATCTCAGACGCTGGGACAAATCCTGTTCTATCGTCAGCTTGAACCGCTCTCCATTGAGAAGCATCGCGCGCTCGGCGTCAGCCAGGTGGCCAATCCGTTTTCGTTTCTCGCTGAAACGCATCTGGTGCCGCTGACGGTCGATGAGTTCGGGCTCGCGGCGGTCTGCTATCCGATCATCTTCGACACGCAGAGCAAGACGCCGCTCGCGGTCATGGGGCTTCGCCCCGGCATGAATGTGTTCCTGGGCGCCGATGGTTCGCTCGATCCTGAAGTTTATCTGCCGGCGTTCGCGCGGCGCTATCCGTTCCTGCCGATCATCGCGGGCGGTGCGCAACAGCCCCGCGCCCACGCCGGGCCAAGACGGGGGCGAGCGCGTTTTGGTGTGCATCGACCGCGCCGCCAAGATGCTGTCGACCAGCCCCGAGCTGCCGTTCTTCGAAGGCGAACAGCCTTCGCGCTACACCCAAGAGGCGATCAGTTCTGCCGCGAGTTCGACGCGCTCGGGCGCCGCACGCAGGAATTCGTGAAGCTGATGGACGACCATGGCTTGTTCGAGCTGACGCCGCTGGCCCTGCCGCGCGCCAAGCCGGACGGCACGCCGGGCGAGCCGCAGAAGATCGGCGAATATCTGCGCATTTCCGAATCCAAGCTCAACGCGCTGCCGAAGGACACCTATATCGATCTTCGCGACCGGGGCGTTTCGGCTGTGATGCACGCGCACCTGCTCTCGCTCGGCCTGTGGCCGAAAATCCTGAGCCGCGCGGCGCGTATCCAAGCGTCCGCGCCGCTGAGCTAAAGTAACCGGCAGAGCGTGTTGCGCGTAGTGCCGCAAGGAGCGCGCGCATGCATGTCAGGACTTTGATCAAAGCTGTTATCGTTGGTGCGGCGGCGCTGCTGGCGCCGCTGCCGGCGTTTGCCGAGCCCTTCCGCACCGAAAATGTCGAGACCGAGCTTCATTCCGCGCGCGCTTCGGTCGCGCCGGGTGAGCGCTTCACCATCGTGCTCCGCCAAAAGGTGGCCGAGCACTGGCACACCTATTGGCGCAATCCCGGCGATAGCGGCGAGCCGACGGAAGTCACCTGGCGCCTGCCGCCGGGCTACAGCGCCGGCGAGATTCAGTGGCCGGCGCCGGAGGCGATCCCGTTCTCGATCCTGGTCAATTACGGCTATTCGGGCGAGGTGCTCTATCCGATCGAGATCACCGTGCCGCGCAATGCGCCGGTGGGCCAATCGGTGACCTTGAACGCGGACCTTTACTGGCTGGTCTGCTCGGACGTGTGCATTCCCGAAGAGGGCGCGGTTTCACTCACGCTGCCGGTGGCCGCGCAAGGCAGCGACGATCCGGCCTGGGCGCCGCGCATCGCGGCGGCGGTGGCGGCGATACCGCGTGCGACGAACGCCACAGCACATATCGGCACGGGGCTCGCCCGCGCGGCTCAGCGTTGAACTCGCGAATGCTCCGGCGATCCGCAATCCATACTTCTTCCCGTTTAGCCGCGACGCGCTGAACCATGCCGCGCCACAGAGCCCCCGCGTCGGGCCGCGCGGCCTCAGCTTCGATCTCACGCCCGGCGTCGACGACAATCTCGGACGCGCCGCGCTCGCGGGCGTGATCGCTTACGAAGTGCAGGAGAGCGGCGCGTGGACGCGGCGTGCGTTTGAAGTGAACGCACAACCCGGCGCGCCGCTGCCCGGCACTGATGCGCAAGGGGCGACACTCACCGATGATTTCGTCGGCGGTGCGCCTGAACAGATCGGCGGCGTCGCCGAAGCGCCGCCGCTGCCGGCGCCGAGCGGCACCTTACTCGCCGCGCTCGCCTTCGCGTTTTTTGGGAGGCTCATTCTCAATGTGATGCCGTGCGTGCTGCCCGTGCTTTCGATCAAGGCGCTCAGCTTCGCGGGCGGCGCGCATGCGGGCGAGGCGCGCCGGCATGGCGTGATTTATCTCGTCGGCGTGATGGCGACGTTCCTCGCGCTTGCAGGCGTTTTGATCGCGCTCCGCGGCGCGGGTGAGAGCGCGGGCTGGGGCTTTCAGTTTCAGGCGCCGTGGGTGACAGGGGGCCTAGGGCTTCTCTTCTTCGCGATCGGGCTCAATTTGCTCGGCGTGTTCGAGATCGGCGGCAATGCGCAAGGCATCGGCGCGGGCCTCGCCTCGCGCGGCGGCGATATCGGCGCCTTCTTCACCGGCGCGCTCGCCGTGGTGGCCGCGACGGGCCCTGCACCGCGCCTTTCATGGCGTTCGCGGTGGGCTACGCGGTGACGCAACCGCCGCTCGCGACGCTTGCCGTGTTCGCCGGCCTCGGCCTCGGCTTTGCCGCGCCTCTGGTCGCGCTCAGCTTCATGCCGGCATTGCAGCGGCGCATTCCAAAGCCCGGGGGTCAAGAATGTGCTCGCGTTTCCGATGTTCGCGGCGGCGTTTGGCTTGGCCTGGGTGTTCGCTGAACAGACCGGCGCGATCGGCGCGCTGGCGCTGCTGAGCCTCGCCCTGGCGCTGAGCTTTGCGGTTTATGTCGCGCGCTGGGGACGGATTTGGCTCGTTGCGGGGCGTCGCGGTGCTGGCGCTGACGGCGACGTTCGCGTGGCGGCCGCTGGCGGGTGTTGCGCCGGTGGAGGCTGTCGTCGCCGAAGCCTGGAGCCCGGAGCGCGTCGAAGCATTGCGCGCGGAAGGCAAGCCGATCTTCGTGAACTTCACCGCCGCCTGGTGCGTCACCTGCAAGGTCAATGAAGGCGTCGCCTTCACGCCGCGCGTTTCGGCCGCCTTCGCCGAGCGCGGCATTACCTATCTGAAAGGCGACTGGACCAATCGCGACGATATTATCGCCGCCGAACTTGCCCAGCATGGGGCGCGCGGGCGTGCCGCTCTATCTCTATTATCCGGCGGGCGGCGAGCCCACCGTGCTGCCGCAGCTTTTGACCGAAGGCATTGTTCTCAGCGCAATACGACGGAGGCGGAGAATGAGCACGTTCGTTTCCAGACGCACCTTGATGGTCGGCCGGCGCGGCAGTGGCCGTCATTGCCGGCGCGGGTGGTGTTCTGCTGAGCAACAAAGCGCAGGCCTCGGTGGCGACCGGGGACGCGCGCGCCGAACTTCTCCGTGCGCGACGCGCAAGGCCAGACCCGCACGCTCGCGGAATTTGCCGGCCGCACCGTGGTTCTGGAATGGACCAATAGCGGCTGCCCGTACGTGCAGAAGCACTACAATTCGCACAACATGCAGGAGTTGCAGGGCGAAGCGACGGATGCGGGTGTCGTCTGGCTCTCGGTGATCTCGTCCGCGCCCGGTGAGCAAGGCTATTACGAAGGCCCCCAAGCGCTCGTGCATGCGCGTGAAGTCGCGGGCGCAACCCACCGCGATCCTGCTCGATCCTTCGGGCGTGATGGGCCGGGCTTACGGCGCGCGCAACACGCCGCACATGTACATCATCAATGGCGATGGCGTGCTGGTGTACCAAGGCGCAATCGACGATCGCCCGTCAGCGCGCCCCAGCACGCTGCAAGGCGCGACCAATTATGTGCGCGCGGCTCTGGCTGATCTGGAAGCGGGCCGCCCGGTCGCGACGCCTGAGACGACGCCTTATGGGTGCTCGGTGAAGTACGCGGCTTAGTTGGACCCGCCGGCTTCCAGCCGGCTCTTGTTGTTTTGCCGGCTGGAAGCCGGCGGTCCAATTTTATTCCGGGTTTGCCGCTACATCCGCCGCCGCGCCAGCCGCCATCGGCGCGAGCAGGAGTGGCGTCATCCAGCAGCGCACGAAGACCGTTGAACGCGAGCGCGCGCGCGATTGGACATCCGTCGCGCCTGAAACTCGGCAGCGCGCACATGGGCGTCTTCGGAAATGCCGCGGAAGATGCAGGGCAGATCCTGCGCGACGCCGGCGGCGCGGAGGGCGTTCGAGAGGCGCATGGAATCGCCCGAAAAGTCTTCGAGGTCGGTGAAGAAGGCGGCGGTGATCTCGGTTTGCGCCGTCAGCGCCGGGCCTCGGTTTTCGACTTCGGTGGCCAGACTTGAGACGTCGGTCAGGGCCGATGCGGCCAGGGCGACCAAAGCGAGACAGGTGAGCATCAGGGGCATCCTTCGCCAATGAGGAGAATCCCCCGGACTGCAAAACCGGCGCCGGACCGGGCGTTGCGGCGCGGCGCCCGCTACGCTACGCAACGGCCCTCCCGTCACGATTGACCCGAATGACCGCCCCAGACGCCCCCGATTTCCGGCCCAAGGCCCGCCGTCCGCGCGGGCTGCAGGACCGCCGTGGGCCGGGTTTGGCGGTCGAAGCTGGGCTCGTGGCCAAGATCAGCGCGGTTTATGAGGCCTGGGGCTTTGAGCCCGCTGGAAACCGGCCGCGCTCGAATACGCCGACGCGCTCGGCAAATTCCTGCCCGACCAGGAGCGCCCGAACGAAGGCGTCTTCGCGCTCCAGGACGACGACGACCAATGGATGGCGCTCCGCTACGACCTGACCGGCGCCGCTGGCCCGCTTCGTTGCGGAGAATTTCGACGCGCTGCCGAAGCCCTATCGCCGCTGGGCGGCGGGGCCAGTGTTGGCGAAACGAGAAGGCCGGGGCCGGGGCGGTTTCGGGAATTCTGGCAGTGTGATGCGGACACCGTGGGGAGCGCGAGCCCGGCGGCCGATGCCGAGATGTGCATGTTGGCCGTCACCGCGCTGGAAGCGGCAGGGCTCCAACAAGGCTCATACAAACTCCTAGTGAGTCACAGAAAGCTCCTCGACGGCGCGTTGGAGGCGGCGGAAGTGTTGCCCGATGCGCGACTGACCGTGATGCGCGCCCTGGATAAACTTGATCGCCTCGGTGCAGCTGGTGTTCGCGCACTGCTTGGGCCTGGGTCGTCGTGACGACAGTGGTGATTTCACCAAGGGTGCGGGGCTTTCCGAATTGCAGGCCGATGTCATTCTGGCCTTCCGAGCATCGTTGTTCACGACAATCCGATGGACGGGGCGAACTCAGGCGGATTGCTTTGGCGCGTCTCGGACGAATTTGCGGAACGCGTGGACATAAATCGCTTTCGGCAGAGTCAAAAGTTCACGAAGGAATGGGTGAACTCATCGCGATCCGAGAGATTGTGCGGCGAGGAGGGTTTGCCGCCGATCGCATTGCATTCGATTTCTCGATCGTGCGTGGCCTCGAATATTACACCGGCGCTGTTTTCGAAGCGCAGTTGATCGGCGGCGATGGGGCAAACTACGGCTCTGTCGGCGGCGGTGGGCGCTACGATGATCTCGTTGCCGCTTTCGCGGCGAAAAGATTCCGGCGACCGGTTTTTCCGTCGGCGTGTCGCGACTCGCAGCGGCTTTGCAGGCAGCTGATGGCGCGCGCGTGGATGCGAACGCGCCGGTGGTCGTGCTGGTGATGGATCAGGCGCGCGTGGCCGATGCGTTTGCTATGGCGGCGGAATTGCGCGCGGGCGGCGTGCGCGCCGAAGCTTATCTTGGCGGCGGCGGCATGAAGGCGCAGCTCAAATACGCCGACAAACGCGGCGCGCCGGTCGCCGTGATCCAGGGCGGCGATGAACTGGCGAAGGGCGTGGTGACGTTGAAGGATTTGAAGCTGGGCGCTTCGCTCGCGGATGCGACGGGCTCGGACCGCGAAGCCTGGACCAAGGCGCGCGAGCAGCTGCAAGTCGAAGCGCCGCGCGCAGAGCTTGTGGCCGCGGTGAAGCGCATGTTGGAGCGCGGATCGTGAACGCGGCGGTGCAGAATAACGCGTCCTCCCCCCTTGCGGGGGAGGGTAGGGAGGGGGGTAACGGCGGCGCTTTCTCCGGAAAGCACACCGCCCGCACCCCCACCTCCATCTCCTCCCCGCAAGGGGGAGGAGAGTCACTGTATGCGCCGCCCGTCGGGGCCTTGGCATGAACGCAGACCAAGCCCGCGCAGCGCTTCGCACCGCGCTTGGCGCACACGCGCCGGTGTGGCTCGATCCGCCGATCCTGCAGCCGGCTGCGGTTTATCTTGAGCTTTCGGGCGAGGACATTCGCCGCCGCGCGTTTCTGATCGATGACGCCAGCCACGGCGCGCTCTGCTTGCGCCCGGACATGACCGTGCCTGTCGTGCGCATGGCGTTCGATCAGCCGAAACTGGCGCCAGTCGTGGGCTATGACGGCCTCGTATTTCGCCGCCAATCGCCGGGCTCGGAGCGCGAAAGCGAGTTCGTGCAGGTCGGCGCCGAATGGCTGGGCGATGGGCCGATGGAGGTCGCCACGGAAGCGGCCATCGTGCGCGCGGCGCTGGAGGGTTGCCGTGCTGCTGGCGTGGAGCCCGCGCTGAAGCTGGGCGATGTCGGCGTGCTGGCGGGGTTTGTCGCGGCGCTGGGATTGGAAGAACCGTGGCCGCAGCGCGTGTTGCGCGCGCTGGCGCGGCCGGGCGGGCTCGCGGCGTTGCGCGCGGAGAAGCCGGCGAATTTTGAAGATGAAGGCGCGGGGCTCGCCGAAGCGCTGGCGGGGCTCACGCAGGAGCACGCCGAAGCGGCGCTGCGGGACATGTTGGCGCATGCGCGCATCACGGCGATCGGCGGACGGCCCGTTGCGGAAATCGCGCAGCGCTTGCGCCAGCGCGGACGCCTCGCCGCTGCTGCGCCGCCGAGCGCTGCACAATACGATTTGCTTGATGCGCTGACACATATCGACAGCGCCGATGGCCTGGAGCGCGCGGGCAAGTTGGCGGAGTCGAAAGCCTTGAAGAATGCAGCGCCCGCTAAGGCCGCGTTGGAGCGCGCTTCGGCGCGGATGGCGGCGTTGCGTGCCGGCGGCGCTTTGCCAAGCGCGTGCAGTTTCGCGCCGGGTCTTGGGCGCACGCTCGCTTATTACGATGGCTTTGTGTTCGAACTCGAAGCGCCGGCTCTGCGCGAGCGCGCGAGCCTTGGCGGCGGCGGGCGCTATGACGGCTTGGCGCGCGCGCTGTGGCCGGCGAATCGCGCCGCGCCGAAAGCGCTCCGTGCGGCGGGCTTTGCATTGCGTCCGCAGCGCCTCGCGGAGGCCGCGCCATGAGCGAGCTTATTCTGGCGATCCCGTCGAAGGGGCGCTTGCAGGAGCAGGCGGCGGCCTTCTTCGCCGATTGCGGTTTGCCGCTGACGCAAGACGGCGGCGCGCGGCTTTATTCCGCGCGCATCGCCTCGCAGCCTGACATCGAAGTGCGGATGCTGTCGGCCGGCGAGATCGCGCGGGCGCTTCGTGTCGGCGATGTGCATGTCGGCATCGTGGGCGAGGATGGCTTGCGCGAAGCTGACGACGATCTCGCGCGTTCGATCCTGGTGAAGCCGCTGGGCTTTGGCCGCGCCGACCTCATCGTCGCCGTGCCGCAAAGCTGGCTCGATGTGTCGAGCATGGCCGATCTCGCGGAAGTCGCGGCGCTGCATCGCGCGCGCACGGGCGAGCGGCTGCGGGTCGCGACTAAGTATCTGAGCCAAGCGCAAGCCTTTCTCGATGCGCATGGCGTCGCCGATTATCGCTTGGTCGAAAGCCTTGGCGCCACCGAAGGCGCGCCGGCGGCGGGCGCGGCGGAGATCGTCATCGACATCACGACGACCGGCGCGACGCTCGCGGCCAATCACCTGCGTCCGCTGCGCGACGGTCTCATTCTTTCGAGCCAAGCCCAACTCGCGGCCAGCCGCGCCGCATCCTGGAGCCCCGCCGCACACGCCGCGTTTGCGCGGCTGATGGACGTGGTCGAAGCGCGGGGCCGGGCCAAGGCGCACCGGCTGCTCCGGGTCGCGCCGGGTCCGGAAGGGGCTGACCCGATGATCGCGCGCGCGAACGAACTGGGGTGCAAGCTCGCGTCCGCCGCGGAGGGCGCTTTGCTGGAGCTCTACTGCCCGGCGGACAAGGTGTTCGTGGTCTGCGCGGCGCTGCAAAATCTGTTCGGCGGGGCCATTGGCGTGTTCGAAGCCGACTTCCTGTTCGAGCGTCCAAATCACGCCCACGATGCATTCCGCGCGGCGCTCTCCACCCTCAGTTGAAACTCGTATTGACAGCGGTGGACATCGGATCATGGCCGAAGCAAGGCCTTGACTCAGGAAGTCACAGGTCTTTGATGTGCGACGGACCGCCGCAAGCGCTGCATCGCGTGGCGGTCGTGCGTTTCGGGGAGGAGACGCCCCTTCGATAAAGAAAGCGGCGCTTAAGAAAAATAATGGTGCGGCCGTTCCGAGAAATCGGGGCGGCCGTAATCTTTTTCAGAGGTGCGGACGCCAGCCCAAAGTGGCGAGCAGGACGAAGAATCCGGCGACATAAGCGACCGGCACGAACCACGCCGCGCGCACCCAGGCGACAGCCGATTTGGCTTCCGGAAAAAGCCCCGCGACCGCAACGCCCGCCGACGATCCAAACCAGATCATCGAACCGCCAAACCCCACCGCATAAGCCAGCACGCCCCAATCATAGCCGCCTTGTTTCAGCGCCAGCGCGGTCAGCGGGATATTGTCAAAAACAGCCGAGATGAAGCCTAGCCCGAACGTCGATAGCCATGATGCGGGCGGCAATGTCTCCACCGGCATCAAGGACGCCGCGAGCACCAGCGAGAGCAAGAATGCAGCGCCCTTGCCGGCCTCTGGCAGCGCCGCCCAATCGGGCTTGCGTGCAAGGCTCGCGAGCAGCAGCGCCGCCCAAAGCGCCAGGCCGATGACGGGCATCGCGGTCAGCACGTCGGGCGCGGCAAGGTTCGCGGCGACATTGGCGCCGATCGCCGCGATCAGCATGAAGGCGACGATCGCGGCGCGCGGCCAATCGACCGTCACGCCGTCGACATGCCGCTTCTGAAGCGGCGCGTGGCGTTGCTGCAGCAAAGCGGCGGGGATCGCGAAAATGAAGAAGGCGGGGATCGCGGCGGCGTAGGCGTGCAGCACGTCGAGCGGGCTCTTGCCGGCGATCCAGATCATGGTGGTGGTGGTGTCGCCGACCACACTGCCCGAACCGCCCGCATTGGACGCGGCCACGATGGCGGCCAGAAAGCCAAGATGGACGCGCTTTTGATAGACGTGCGCCGCCACCGTCGCGCCGATCAAGGCGCCGGCAATATTGTCGAGAAACGCCGACCCCACGAACACCAGCGCGAGCAGCGCCAGCCCGCCCGTCCAGTTGTTCGGCAAGATCCTTGGCGCAAGGTCCGGCAGATTGCTCTGCTCGAAATGGCGCGACAGCAGCGCAAAACCGAGCAGCAGCAGGCCGAGATTGGCGAACTCCACCCAGTGATGGCCGAGATGTTTGCCAAGGCCCGACACGCCGCCAAAATCGGCGAAGACGAGCTTGTAGGCGACAATTGCCCCAAGCCCGCAGAGCGCCACCGTTAGCGAGCGCTGATGCAGCACCGCGACGCCCAGGAGCGTCAGGCCAAACAAAATGAACTCAAACGGGATGGCGAGCGGGGCCAAGGGCATCGTCGGCGGGACAATCCGGGAATCGCTCATGCCGCGCAACGAAAACCGGCGCGCTGGCCTCGGCGGCGGCGCCGCTTTTTCAGTCAGCGCTGCGCGCGAAACCTCCGCTTTGCGGCGGGTTCGCAAAAATACTGGCGTCAAGCGCCGAGATGGCAGCGCTTCCACGCGCAGCCGCGCTAGGAAGGTTCATCCCTCCCCAATTTTGGGAAGCCTTCAAGCGGTCGTTCGGACTAGGTTCGGGCGACCGCTTTTTTGCTAAGGCGCGCGCTGCAGCGGCAGCGCGATGGTCACCAAAGTGCCGCCCCCCTGGCGCGGGACGATGGTGAGGCCGGCCTTGTCGCCATAGATCGCCGCGAGGCGTTCGCGCGTGTTTCGCAGGCCCACGCCGCCGACCGAACCCGGCTCGTAAGAGGGGCCGTCGTTCTCGACTTTCAGCACCAGGCGATTGGCCTCCTCGCTGGCGGTGATCGCGATGTGCGCGCCGTCGGCCGCCTTGGCGACGCCATGCTTGATGGCGTTTTCCACGATGGGCTGGATGAGCAGCGATGGCGCGAGGCAATCGTGCAGCGCTTCCGGGATCGAACACATCACCTGCAATTTGTCGCCGAACCGCACTTTTTCCATCTCAAGATAAAGCCGCTGCACCTGCTGTTCGTCGCCAAGCCGTGAGAGCTGCGCGGGGTCGGTGTCGATGGTGTGCCTGAGGAAGCGCGAGAGTTTCAGCAAGGTCTGCTCGGCTTCCTTGTTGCGGTTTTCCAGCACGAGCGTGGAGATCGCGTTCAGGCTGTTGAACAGGAAATGCGGATTGAGCTGGTAGCGCAGCATCTTCATCTGCGCCGCGTGCGCGAGCGCTTGGGCCTCGCGCAGCGCCGCGGCCTGGCGGCGCACTTCGTGAGCGCGGTCCTGCGCGAAATGGTAGCCCGCCCAGGCCAGCAGCACCCAGCCGTACTGCGAGAGATAGTCGATGAATTGCATGCTCGGCCAATCGGCCGCGTAGGCGCGGGTGAGCAGGTTTTCGAGCGCATTGATCGGTGCAAGGCCGATCGCGCAAAGCACAAGCGTAAGCGCCAGGCGTTGGCCCGGCTTCCACAGCACGAAGCGATCGACAATGACGTGGATCAGGGTCGTGAGCGCCGCATACGCGACGACGATCCCGATCCGAGGGGCCATGAACGGCCAGAACGTCTCTGGATAGAAACGCGCCGCCGCGACCGCCCGCACCGCCAGGAAAGAGGCCCAGAACAGCGCCTGGAGCACGGCAAAATCGCGCGCGCGCGTGGGCAGGAAGCCCGCCGCGCTTTCGTCTTCGCGCCATTTTAGGGCGTGATCATGCGACGAGCGGTCCATAAGCGCAGGCTAGGGGCATGATTTGCCCGGCGCACGCGCATTGGTCGCGCATATCTGGCCGTTGGTCGCAAGCTTGGCTGAAAACCTGACGTGCGCCGCCTGCAGACGTCCGATCGTCGCAGAAATGCACGACGAACGCTGCTTCCGCGCGGAGGTGTGAGTCGGGGCTTTACAGCCCGCGCCCATGCGTCTAAAAGAACTTTGTGTTGCAAAGTTCTTTGTCTGGAGGTGTGGTGATGAGACGCTTTTTGCTGATCGGCGCGGTGTCGGCGGTGTGTGTGCTGTTTGCCGGCGCGGCTGACGCGGGCGAGGTGCGCGTGACCTTGACTGGCGTTGAAGCGCGCGGCGGGCAGATTCTGGCGGCGCTGCAAACCGAGGGACAATTCCTGCAAGGCCAGGGCGCCTACAACCAAGTGGCGCCGTCGCCGGCCCAGCCCGGCGCGGTGGTGCTGGTTTTTCCGAACGTCGCGCCCGGCGAATACGCGCTGACCGCCATGCATGACGAGGACGGCAATTATCAGATGAAGATGCTGGAAAGCGGCATGCCGGCCGAAGGCTGGGCCATGTCGCACGGCGGCGCGCTCACTGGCCCGCCGAGTTTCGCGGTCAACAAGATCACCGTGACCGACGCGCCGCTCAGCCTGAGAGAGCAGATCTATTACCCTTACGTGCCGCCCGCCGCGCACTAACCCGTTTCCCAGTCCGACCCGCCTTAGAGCGAGCCGCTGCCCGGCTCGCTCTTTTTTTCACGGCGCCTGCCATGGCGATCGCTTGGCGGTGCGGCGGCTTGGACGCCTCATGCGTCGGCCGCTCTGAATTTGGATGAACTGAAGGGCGTCATTGCCTAGTCCGCCCCGCTCCGCTCTGGGCGCATCCTACAATCGAAGCGCGTGATTCAAAACGGCGACCGGCTGAGCTCGGTCGCCGCTTTTACTCTGTCGCTAGTCGTTATCGGGCGGGCTTACTGCAATTCAACGACGCGGCGACGGCCGCCGCGTCGAAGATTTCGAGCTGGGCGTGGTACTAGCCTTCGCTCGTTAGTGCAGTTCGGCGCGCAATGAGGTGGCGACCGAGGCTGCATCGAAGATTTCGAGTTGGGCGTTCGGATCTTCCACTTGGAGTTCTTGGCCACGGCGACCGACACGGATCATCAGCACTGTCTGATAGGCCATGCGCGTACGGCGGCGTTCGAGAAGACGGGGATCGACGCCTGTGCCGACACCGACCGCACCCGGATCGACGCCGGCCGTCGCCGCGCCCACGCCGCCGCCGCCGCTGCTCGTGCCGCTCGCGCCGCTGCCGGCGCCTGCGCCGGTGTCGCGCGCGGAGCCGCCGCTCCGGTCAAGCTCGTTGAGGGCCGCGACCGTGGAGAGATCGATGCGCGAGGTGGTGGTCTGGTTGACCACGAAAATTTCATTGCCGGATTCGAGCGTGAGCTCGGCCGCTTTCAAAATCGCATTGTTGGCGACATCGCGCCGGCTCATCGAGCGGTCGCCGCGATAGATCACCGCATATTGGCCTTCGCCGGTTTGCGCTGTGTAGGATTCGCCTTCCGCCGCCGCGGCCGGCGCGACTGCGAACAGCGCCATCCCAAATGCCGCGATAACCATCGCTGTGACGTGTCGCATGATCGCTTTTCCTCCTCATTGAACCTGGGGGCGGTCGCGCTGGTGCGAACCCTGAAGGCGCCGCCAGGGCCAGTGTTACACCAGGATCGCCCCTGGTTCCGCTAACATATGCGTGTACGCCGCCCCCAAACCAAGGACGACCGTCGCTCCCTTAAGCGCGGACTGTGGCCTTTTTTGTGGCCATCATCGGTTCCGCGGCGCAGTTCTGGGCGATGAATTCGCGGTGGAGGGGCATGACTTCCGCCGATTTCGCGATGGAATTGCGGATCGAGGCGAGGCGCTTGCGGATCTCGTTCATGTCGAACACGTCGACCAGCGGGTCGTGACTGCGGGGGACGAGGCCCTGGCCGATCATGACGGCGAACCAGGAAGTGTCGTTAAACAGCTCCTCATTCTCCCGGAAAATGCGCCCGTGGCTCTCGAACAGGCGGACCTTGTCGGCCAGATAATCCGGCACGCTCATATTGCGGCAATAGCGCCAGAACTCTGAATCGTCCCGCTCGGTGGCGTTGTAGTGCAGCACCAGGAAGTCGCGGACGCGCTCCCACTCGAACACGAAGATGCGGTTGAACCGGTCGATCTCGGCTGGGTCGAAATCGAGGTCGGGGAACATGGTGAGGAAGTGCGCGATGCCGCTTTGCACCAGATGGATGCTTTGCGATTCCAGCGGCTCCATGAAGCCCGCCGCCAGCCCGAGCGCGACACAGTTCTTGTTCCAGGCTTTCTTGCGCCGCCCCGCCTTGAAGCGGATCAGGCGCGGCTCGGCGAGCCCGGCGCCGTCGAGGTTTGATGTGAGAACATGGTGCGCTTCGTCGTCGCTGGTGAAGTGCGACGCATAAACGTGGCCATTGCCGGTGCGGTGCTGCAGGGGAATGCGCCATTGCCAACCGGACGGGCGCGCCGTTGCGCGCGTCATCGCCGCGAACGAGCCCGCGCTCTCGCACGGCATCGCGAGCGCGCTGTCGCAGGGCAGCCAGTGCGACCAATCCTCGTAACCGGTCTTCAGCGCGCCCTCGATCAGAAGGCCGCGGAAGCCTGAGCAATCGATGAAGAGATCGGCTTCCATGCGCTCGCCGTTCTCGAGCACGAGCGCTTCGATGAAACCGTCCTCGCCCCTGAGCGCGACATCGACGATCTTGCCTTCCTTGCGGGCGACGCCGCGCCCCTCGGCGTATGAGCGCAGGAAACGCGCATAGAGCCCAGCGTCGAACTGGAAAGCGTAGGCGATATTGGAGAGGGGTGAATTGCCCGCGTCGATGGGCCGGGTGAACTTCTCCTGGCGGCCCGCAACCGCTTGCAGTGAGTAGTTCTCGATATCGCCGGCTTCGCCGATCGAGTTCAGCTTCAGCCAATAAGCATGGAAATTGACGCCCTCCATATCGATGCCGAACGGCCCGAAGGGGTGGATGTAGCTCTCGCCGACACGTTTCCAATCGCGAAATTCGATGCCGAGTTTGAAGGTCGCTTGCGTCTTCTTGACGAACTCGTTTTCGTCGAGCGCGAGCATGCGGTTGAAGATGCGAATTTGCGGGATGGTGGATTCGCCGACGCCGACCGTGCCGATATCGTCGGACTCGACCAAGGTGATCTTGCAATAATCGTTCTTCAGGAACCGGCCGAAGGCAGCGGCCGTCATCCAGCCGGCGGTGCCGCCGCCGACGATGATGATGCTGCGAATGCGTTTATCGACCAAGGTGGGGCTCCTAATTCAGTGTCGCGGCGGCGCGCGCCGTCTCGGCTTGAGGGGCGGCGCAATATTGCTCGATGAAGGCGCGGTGCGTGGGCAATGAATCCGCCGTCTTGCGGATCAAGGTTTTGATGCGCTCGACATTGGCGCGCATTGAGTCGAAGTCGACGCCGTCCACCAGGGGATCATAGTGGCGCGGCATGATGTTCTGTCCAAGCATCACCGCGATCCAATTGTTCTCGGCGAACAATTCATCTTCGTAGCGGAAGAAGCGCCCGGAGTCGCGGAAGAGATCGATCTTGCGCTGCAAGCCCTCCGGGATCGCCATGGTGCGGCAATAATCCCAGAACGGCGTGTCGTTGCGTTCGGTGGCGTTGTAGTGAAGCACCAGGAAATTGCGGATATTCTCAAACTGCGCCGTGGTCAGCTTGTTGTACTCATCGATCAGCACCGGATTGAACGAGCGGTCGGGGAATAGCGCGAGCAGTTTGGAGATGCCCGCCTGAACCAGATGGATCGACGTCGATTCCAGCGGCTCCATGAAGCCCGAGGCCAGGCCCAGCGCCACCACATTCTTGTTCCAGAACCTCTTGCGCATGCCCGCGGTGAAGTGGAGCAGGCGCGGCTCGGCCAGTAGCGCGCCATCGAGATTGGCGAGCAAAGTGGCGCGCGCGTCCTCGTCGGAAATGTATTTGCTGCAATAGACGTAGCCATTGCCGATGCGGTGCTGCAGCGGAATGCGCCATTGCCAGCCCGCTTCGCGCGCGGTGGCGCGCGTGAACGGGGTAAGGTCGCTGGCGCTCGCGCAGGGCGCCGCGATGGCGCGGTCGCACGGCAGCCATTTCGACCAGTCGACATAACCCGTCTTGAGCGTCTGCTCGATCAACAGTCCGCGAAAGCCCGAGCAATCGATGAAAAGCTCGCCCTCAATGCGCTCGCCGCTTGCGAGCGTGACGGACTCAACGAAGCCATCCTCGCCGCGCACGCCGACATCCACCACGCGCCCTTCGGTGCGCACGACGCCGCGCTGCTCGGCATAATCGCGCAGATAAAGCGCATAGAGGCCTGCGTCGAAGTGGAAGGCGTAAGCGAGGCTTGAGAGCACCGAGCGCGGATCGGGCGTGGGGCGTGCGAAGCGCCCAAGCCGCGCCGCCGTCGCCGAGAGGCAGTAATCGTCGATGGGCGAGGCTTGGCCCATTTGCTGCAATTTCAGCCAAAACTGATGGAATTTGATGGCTTCGATATCGATGCCGAACGCGCCGAACGGATGCAGATAGGTGTGCCCTTGGCGCGTCCAGTTTACGAACTCGATGCCGAGCTTGAAGGTCGCTTGGGTTTTCTTGGCGAACTCGTTCTCGTCGATCCCGAGCATGCCGTTGAACGTCAGGATCGGCGGGATGGTCGCTTCGCCGACGCCGACAATGCCGATTTCCTCGGACTCGATCAGCCGGATCGAGGCTTGCCCGCGCATCACCCGCGACAATGCCGCGGCCGCCATCCAGCCGGCGCTGCCGCCGCCGACGATCACGATCTTCTGGATGCGGTTTTCGTTCATGCGCGCGCCTCGGAGGGCGCGGCGCAATGCGCTTCGACATAGGCGCGGTGCGTCGGCACGGTTTCGGCCGCTTGCGCGATCATGGTGCGCATGCGCGCGAGATTGTTCTTCATGCGCTCGGCATCGACGGACTCGATCAGGGGATCGCCGCGGTCCGGCAGCACGTTCTGACCCACAAACACCGAAACCCAATTGGCCTCGAGGAAAGTCTCCTCGTCGAGCAGCACCACGCGGCCACGGCTCCTGAACAGCTTGAGCTTGCGCTGGAGGGTCTCGGGCAAGGCGGCCGCGCGGCGCTCGGCCCAGAACGGCTCTTCGCGTTCATTGGCGTGATAGTGCAGCGCCGCCATATCGCGCACGCGCTCGAACTCGTTGCGCACCAGGCGATTATATTCGGCGCTCTCGCGCGGGCGGCATTCGCGGTCCGGGAAGAGATCCACCAGGCGCGTGATGCTTCTGTGCAGCAGATGAAGGTTCGCCGCGTCGATGGGTTCAAGATCGCCTGCCGCGGGGCCGAGCGAGACGCAATTGCGCTTCCAGAATTCACCGCGCACACCGCTCGCGAGGCGCGTCAACCGCGGCTCGCCGATCGCCTTGCCATCGAGGCTCGCCAACAGTTTCGACGCCGCTTCGTCATCGGATTGAAAGCGGCTGCAATAAAAGGACGCGTTGGCGATCCGCTTTTGCGTCGGCGCGCGCCATTGCCAGCCGGCTTCGCGCGCCGTGGCGCGGGAGAAGGGCACAAGATCACTGGCGTTTTCGCACTCGATCGCCGCTACCCGGTCGCACGGCATCAAGGCCGACCAATCCTCGTGAGCAACGCCAAGCGCATCGCCGATCAGGCGTCCTTCGGGCGTGCAATCGATGAAGAGATCGGCTTCGACGCGCTCGCCATTGTCGAGCTCCACGGCCTCGATATAGCCATCGCCAGCGCGCAGCCGCACATCGCGCACGCCGGCGCTCACCGCCGCGACGCCCTTGGATTCCGCGAATGCGCGCAGAGAGCGCTGATAGAGCGCCGCATCGAGGTGAAGACCATAGCCATAGGTCGAGAGCACCGACGAAGGGTCATTTGCCGGGCGCGCGAAGCGTCCGCGCTTGGCCATGACGGCGCCAACGGAATAATCGGTCAGCTTGGCATCGCTGCTTTGCCGCAATTTCAGCCAGTGATGGTGAAAAGAAAGCCCATCGAAGGGCGCGCCGATTTCGCCGTAGGCGTGGAAATAAGCGCGTCCCGCCCGCGTCCAATCGCGATACTCGACCCCGAGCGAGAAGGCGCCTTGCGTCTTTCGCAACAGGTCGTTCTCGTCGAAGCCAAGCCGATTGTGCCAAACGCGCACCGGCGGAATAGCCGCATGGGCGCCTAATCTTTCTTCGGCGCTGCCGGGCGTTTCGATCACGCGCACCTGGGCGCGTTGCGGCCCTAGCACGAAGCCAAGCGCGGCTGCTGCAAACCAGCCGGCCGTTCCGCCGCCGACAATCGCGACGCTGCGCACGCGTGTGTCGCTCATGCCGACACTGCCGGGCAATAGTTCTGCAAGAACGCCGCATGCGTCGGCATGCCGTCGACGGCCTTGTTCACAAGCCCCCGAACCGAGGCGGCGAAGCGCTTCAAGTCTTCCTCGGGCAGATTGTCGACGAACGGATCATAGTGCTCCGGAATAACGCGCTGGCCGAGATAAACCGATTGCCAGCTTGCTTCGAGGAACATGCCGTCCTTGTATTTCACGACATGCCCGCGATCGCGGAACATCTCCATCTTGTAAGCGAGCGAATCCGGGATCGGCATGTTGCGTACGTAATTCCAGAGCGGCGCGTCATCGCGCTCAGTGGCGTGATAATGCAGCACCAGGAAATCGCGCACGCGCTCGAACTCGAGATCGATCATGCGGTTATATTCGTCGATATCGTCCTGATTGAATGAGCGGTCTGGGAAAAGCTCCGCCAGATACGTGATCGCTTGCTGGATCAAATAAATGCTGGTGGATTCCAGCGGCTCGAGAAATCCGCCGGCGAGCCCGATCGCGACGCAGTTCTTATTCCAGGTCTTCTTGCGCCGCCCCGTGACGAAGCGGAGCTGACGCGGCTCGGCCAGCAATTCGCCTTCGAGATTGGAGACGAGCGTGTTGCGCGCATCGTCATCCGAGACAAAGCCGCTCGAATAGACGTAGCCGTTGCCGACGCGGCTCTGCAGCGGAATGCGCCATTGCCAGCCCGCGTCGCGGGCGGTCGAGCGCGTGTAGGCGACCGACATTTCCACCGTGCTGCATGGCGCCGCCACCGCGCGGTCGCATGGCAGCCATTTGGTCCATTCCTCGTAGCCCGTCTTCATCGCCTGTTCGATCAGGATGCCGCGAAAGCCGGAGCAATCGACGAAGAGATCGCCGGTAATGCGTTCGCCGCTCGCGAGCGTCACCGATTCAATAAAGCCGTCCTCGCCGCGCAGCGCGACATCGACCACCTTGCCTTCGGTGCGCGTGACGCCGCGCTTTTCGGCGATGCCGCGCAGATAGGGCGCATAGAGCGTGGCGTCGAAGTGATAGGCGAACGCGAACGTCGAGAGCACTGAATTGTCGCGCGCGGGAAACGCGAACTTGCCGCGCTTGGCCGCCACGATCGGCAACGAAAGATCGAAGATGCTGAACTTCTCGCCGAGCTGCTGCAGCTTCACCCAGTAATGATGAAACTCAACGCCGTTGAGTTGGATGCCGAGCTCGCCGAACGGATGGATATAAGCGTCGCCGAGGCGCGCCCAGTTCACGAACTCGATGCCGAGTTTGAAGGTCGCTTGCGTCTTGCGCATGAAATCGGGCTCGTCGATGCCCAGGCGCTCGTTGAAGTGCCGGATGTGCGGCACGGTGGCTTCGCCCACGCCGACGATCCCGATTTCCTCGGACTCAATCAGTCTGATTTTGTACTGAGACGGCTTCAGGAGCCGCGAGAGGGCGGCGGCCGTCATCCAGCCCGAAGTCCCGCCACCTACGATGACGATGTCGCGTATCGCGTTCGACTGCACTGATCTTCCCCGCTGTCTCGATCTTGTCGCCGAGCCCACGCAACTTGCGGCAAGTGAGCGCTGTCCGGAAGCCCGTTTGGACACTTCACGCCAAACATTGCCAAGTTTCATGCGCTCGTGCGGGGCGTGCGTGTCGCCACGACAACGCTCGCCATGGCAACGAAATTTTCTTTTGGCGCCAGCTGGTCAGGACGCATTGCGCGAACACTGGAACTGGTAAGACAACGCCAGACATATCAAGCCAAGTGCGCTGTCACTCCCACGGCAGATTTACAGCCTCGAAAAGTGCGGGCTCTGTAATCCTCAAGTGTAACGCTCTTAAGGTCTTTCTCGAATACTGGTAAATCCATGTGTAATCGGAACTTCGCCACTTATTGATAGCGCTAACGTCCATGTTGCGGCGCACATTGTTCTTTGCGTTGTAGGTATGTAAATGCACCTTCAGAAGCGCAAGAAATGCAGTCCAATTAGTCTTTGCTCTTGAAGTCTGTAACCTTCAAAGCGCCGTGTTTGTAATCTCCACAATTTCACATTTATATTGCAGGAATTGTGGGGACGACTGAGTGGATTGATCGAGTGCTGGTGTGGCGCCTTCGCCATTGCGGTGTAATTTCTTTAATAGAGGCCTTGCGTTCCCCGGGGTTCTCAAAGAAAGATGCCGCAAAACAGGAATTGCCACGTTCAGCTTCGGCTGACTGCATGGCTATCTAAGGGCCCTCAGAATCGCAAAGCGATCGGTGGGCCTTCGAAACGCGGGGAGGAAGTGCATGCCTAATCATAGAAAAGCGGAATCTGTCGGGCGTCGCGATAAAGCGAGCGTTGCGTCACTGTTGTTGCAAGGCGCGTCGCTGTTCGCGCTGTCAGTGATCTCCCTGACGGGGCCTGCTTTTGCGCAAAGCGCGGTGGATGACGCGGCAGTGGATGACGAAGAGATCGTCGTCACCGGCATCCGGTCGAGCTTGCGGTCTTCGCAAGAGATCAAGCGCAGCGCCAACGTGTTCGTGGACTCGATCACGGCCGAAGACATCGGCGCGCTGCCAGATCGCTCCGTTACAGAAGCTCTGCAACGGATCCCGGGCGTTTCGCTCAGCCGCTTCGCCGCCGCCGTCGACCCGGACCACTTCTCGGTTGAAGGTTCAGGCGTCGTTATCCGCGGCCTCAACTTCGTCCGTTCCGAGTTCAACGGCCGCGACGCCTTCACCGCCAACAACGGCCGCGCGCTCTCCTTCGCGGACGTCCCGGCCGAAATGGCGGTCGGCGTTGACGTGTTCAAGAACCAATCGGCCGACATGATCGAAGGCGGCCTCGCCGGCACGGTCAACATCCGCACGCGCGTTCCGTTCGACGCCGCGGGCCGGGTGATCTCCGGTTCGGTCGAAGAAAGCTACGGCGACCTCATCGAGGATTGGGCGCCGACCTATTCGATCCTCTACAGCGACCGCTTCGACACCAGCGCCGGCGAGTTCGGTCTGTTGGTCAACTACGTCAACAACCAACTGAAGTATCGCAACGACTCGGTGCAGGTCTCCGGCTTCGGCTGCCGTCCTGACCTGAACGCCGATTGCTCCGGCAATCCGGGCCCGTATTTCGCTCGTGGCGCGCGCATGGCGAGCCAGGACTGGGATCGTGAACGGGTCGGCCAGGCCTTCGCGGCGCAGTGGTCCAGCCCCGACGACACGATGCTCGCCACGCTGCAATTCCTGCGCTCGGAAGCGAGCCAGGCCTGGAGCGAGCACGCGATCGAAATCGCGACGGACAACGTCAACAGCAACTGCTTGGTGGACGGCGGCAACGTCACGCACAATACCGGCGCTGACCGTAACTGCGACGCGCGGCCTCTCTCGGGCACCAGCTTTGAGTACGACAATGACGGTGTCTTTTCGGATGGCACCATCACGGGCGTCACCGGCTGGAAGGCCGACGGCAACTATTACTGGGGCGGGAACCCAGCGGGCGGCTCTCGGGCGAGTGGTCAAAATCCATGCACGACCAATGCCGGTTGCGACCCGCGCTCGCCCTATTTCGGCCTGCAGTCCAACAATGTCCGCCGCGACGTTGAACAGACCTATGTCACGGCCGATACGGGCTTTAACTTCAAGTGGACACCGAACGAGCGCTGGCGCTTCAACTTCGATTACCAGCACGTTGAATCGACTGTCGAAAACCTCGACGTCTCGATTTGGGGCTCCACATTCCAGAACGTCGAACTCCATGTAAACGGCGACGATTTGCCGGAATTCATGTTGCTGGCGCCGGATCAGTCGCGTGGCGGCGGACCGGGAAGCGTTCAGCCCACCACGGCGGGGCCGGACACCATCTTGGGCACGGGCGACGACATCTCGTACCCCTACCAGTGCGCTACCGGCGCCGGTTACGCCTCCAATCCGCCCGGCCCAGCGCCCGGCCCTGGTTGCACAACCTATTACGACGCAAACCATGCGAGCTTCAGCGACCCGTACAACAGCTTCTGGCGCGCGGCGATGGACCACGCGGAAGACAGCGAGGGTGAAGAAGACGCGATCCGCTTCGACATCGACTATTCGTTCGAGGATGCGGGTTGGCTCGAAGGCATCCGGGTCGGCGCACGCTGGTCCGAACGCGATCAGACCACGCGGTTCTCGACCTATAACTGGTCGGTGCTCAGCGAAATCTGGGGCGGCAACGGCCCGGTTTGGTTCGATGAATATGTCGATGGCGTGCCGAACGGCAGCGGTGTGCCGGACCGCGTGGGTTCGGCGCCGGGCTCTGTGCTCAGCACGGATCACACCGAGATCTTCCAGTGGGATAACTGGATGCGCGGTGAGGTCCCGTTGCCAGTTGGCGATGAACCGCCTCCGATGTACGCCCATAACCTCACGCAGGGTTATGCAGACTTCATCTCGTTCGCGGATAAGATTTACGGTGATTGGCAAAGCTGCGGCGCGTCTGGCGCCAATGCCTGGCAAGCACTCGCATTCCGGGATCAGAATTGCGACGGCGTGCTCGACAACAACACGCCGCAAGCCCAAGCGATGGGTCTGCAGGGCTCTTACTTCGTGCCCAGCGAAGTCAATCCGATCAATGAGCGGACCAACGCCTTCTACGCGTTGCTGCACTTTGGCGGCGACATGGGCGGCTCGTTCGTCAGCGGTAACTTCGGCGTTCGTTATGTCGAGACCAACCGTCAGGCGCAGGGCCTCTTCACCTATCCCGCCGGCGTCCCGAACGAAGCAAGCTGCTTGCCGCCTCCGGGTGGTCCGCCGCCAGGAGCGCCGCCGTTCACCCCGTCGGCCTTCTGCCAACTGCCGCTCACCGTGCGTAACGAAGCACGCGCTTGGGCGAATGCCGGCTCCTCGCCTCAAAACGTCGACTTCACGTACGATTACTGGCTGCCGAGCTTCAACTTGAAGATGGAGCTCACCGATGACTTCCTGCTTCGCTTCGGCGCATCGCAGGCGATCACGCTGCCGGAAGTCGGTCTGACGCGGTCGTTCTTCACGATCACGACGCTTGATGTCAGCCAGCAATCGCTGGACGACAACAACGATCAGCCGGTCGGTCGTGCGGGCAACACGGGTAACCCGCAATTGCTGCCGATCCAGTCGATCAACTTCGACGCCTCGGCGGAATGGTACTTCGCGGATGTCGGCTCGTTGACCTTCTCCTTGTTCTACAAGGAGCTGGAAGACGTCGTCACCAACGGCACCATCCGGACCCCGGTCACCAATGGCGGCGTCACCTATGACGTGGTCTCGACCGGTCCGTTCAACTCGCCGGAAACTGGCAAGATCAAGGGCTTCGAGCTGGCGTACCAGCAGTTCTATGACTTCCTGCCGGAACCGTTCGACGGGTTCGGGATCAATGCGAACTACACCTATGTTGACAGCGAAGGCGTCGCCCAAAGCACGCTCTCGCCCACCGACCCTGACGTCGCCGCCGGCCGTGTCGCCATCATCGACACAAGCCTGCTGCCTCTCGCGGGTCTGTCGGAGCACAATGTCAACCTCGCGGCGATCTACGAAAAGGGCCCGATCTCGGCGCGCTTGGCTTACAATTGGCGGTCGGAATATCTGCTGACGGTTCGTGACGTGATCACGCCGTTCGCGCCGATCTTCAACGAAGCCACCGGCCAGCTCGACGGTTCGATCTTCTACACCGTGAACGACAGTCTCCGGATCGGCGTCCAGGGTGCGAACCTGAACAACGAGGTCACCCGTACCTCGCAGGTTCTCAACAACGACCTGCTGCGTGCGGGCCGGTCCTGGTTCATGAACGACCGGCGTGTCACGTTCATCGCGCGGGCGACCTTCTAAGCCCGACGACACGACAAGCTTGGCGCACCGTCTTTCGAGACGGTGCGCTTTGCTTTTGTGGCGGCGCGATCGTGCTGTTGAGGCGCATGTGCAAGCTGCGCGTCGTTGCGCAAACACCAGCGGCGCAGCGGAATTGGTATTGCCTCTGAACGGGCGCATCGCGCATGACTTCGCGGAAGCCTGACCGGAACTTTTGCTTCGGAATCAGAGTGTGAGTGAGGCGGAGAGAAAGCTTGTTTCTCGGCATTGATATCGGGACGTCCAGCGTCAAAGCCGTGCTGGTCGATGAGGGTGGCGCGGTGGTGGATCAGGCGAGCGCGCCGCTGCCGATCTCGCGGCCTCATCCCGGCTGGTCCGAGCAGAATCCGGCTGATTGGTGGGAGGCGACCAACACCGCCGTGGTGTCGCTCTCGGCCAAGCTGCGGCACGGTGTGAAGGCGGTTGGGCTCTCCGGGCAGATGCACGGCGCGACCTTGCTGGACGCCAAGGACAAAGCGCTCCGGCCGGCGATCCTCTGGAATGACGGGCGCAGCGAAGCCGAGTGCGGCGAGCTGGAAGCGGCCGAGCCGAAGAGCCGGAAGATCACCGGCAATATCGCCATGCCGGGCTTCACGGCGCCCAAGCTGGTTTGGGTTCGCAAGCACGAGCCTGAGATTTTCGCGCAGACCAAGACGGTGCTGTTGCCGAAGGATTATGTGCGCCTCCGCATGACGGGGGAGAAAGCGACGGATCTTTCCGATGCGGCGGGCACGCTCTGGGTCGATGTCGCCAAACGCAAATGGTCGGGCGCGATGCTGGCGGCGACGGGGCTCGATGAAAGCCATATGCCTAAGCTCTGCGAAGGGCCGGATCAGACGGGCAAGCTGCGCGCCGAACTCGCCGAAGCTTGGGGCATGCAGCGCGTGCCTGTGGTGGCGGGCGGCGGAGACAATGCGGCGGGGGCTGTGGGTGTCGGCGTGATCGATCCGGGCGATGCGTTTCTTTCGCTCGGCACATCGGGCGTGCTCTTCCTCGCGGGCAGCGCATTCCTGCCGAACCCCGAGCGGGCGGTGCATGCGTTCTGCCACGCGCTGCCGAACCGCTGGCACCAGATGACCGTGATGCTGAGCGCCGCGAGCTGTGTGGACTGGGCGGCGCAAGCCTCTGGCTGCGCTGACGCTGGCGCGCTGCTCGCGAAAGTCGAAGCGCGCGGGCGGCTCGATGGGACGGAAGTGTTCCTCCCGTATCTTTCCGGCGAGCGCACGCCGCACAATGATCCGCACGCGCGCGGCGTCCTCTTCGGCATCAACCACGACACCGACGCCGGCGCGATCGGCCAAGCTGTGCTGGAAGGCGTCGCGTTCGGTTTTGCCGATGGCCTGGACGCGCTCATTGAAGCGGGCGCGACGGTAGGGCAGATATCCGTGATTGGCGGCGGAGCGCGCTCGGCCTGGTGGGGCCGCGTGATCGCCGCCGCGCTTGGCCGTCCGCTTGCGTACCGAGACGGTTCGGAAGTCGGTCCCGCTTATGGCGCAGCACGGCTCGCGCGCCTTGGCGTGACCGGGGAGTCGGTGGAAGACGTCTGCGCGCCGCCGCCGGTGCGCGCCGTGATCGAGCCGGACGACCGCGATATCGAGCGGCTCGCCGGAAAGAGAGTTCAATTCGCGCGCCTGTATCAGGATCTGCGCCAGCGTTTTCGAGGAGGGTAATATGGCCGACGCACATTCCGCGGGGAGCGAATACTTCAAGGGCGTCGCGCCCGTGCGTTATGAGGGGCCGGACTCCAAGAACCCGCTCGCCTTCCGCTTCTACGACAAGGACCGGGTCGTGCTCGGCAAGCGGATGGAGGATCATCTCCGTTACGCGATTTGCTACTGGCACTCCTTCTGCTGGGACGGCGCCGACGTGTTTGGTCCCGGCACCTTTCATCGTCCGTGGCTTTCCGGCGTGATGGACCGCGCGGCGGCCAAGCAGAAGATGGATGTCGCGTTCGAATTCTTCACCAAGATGGGCGCTGCGTTTTATTGCTTCCACGATGTGGACGTGATGGCCGCGGCGAACTCGCTGCGCGAACACACGTCGAGCTTTTCCGAAGCCGTCGATGGCCTCGAGCGCAAGCAAGCCGAAACCGGCCTGAAGCCGCTGTGGGGCACGGCCAACATGTTCTCGCATCCGCGCTACCAAGCGGGCGCGAGCACCAATCCCGATCCGGATGTTGTCGCGTTCTGCGCCGCCCAAGTGCGCCAATGCATGGAAGCGACCAAGCGTTTGGGCGGCGAGAATTATGTGATGTGGGGCGGCCGTGAAGGCTACGACACATTGCTCAACACCGATCTGAAGCGCGAGCTCGATCAGATGGGCCGCTTCCTTTCGATGGTGGTCGATCACAAGCACAAGATCGGCCTCAAAGGCCCGATCCTGATCGAGCCGAAGCCGCACGAGCCGACCAAGCATCAGTACGATTTCGACACGGCGACGGTGTATGGCTTCCTGCTGCGCTACGGCCTCGAGAAGGACGTGAAGGTCAATATCGAAGCCAACCACGCGACGCTCGCTGGGCATTCGTTTGAGCATGAAGTCGCGACTGCCGTTGCGTTCGGCATTCTGGGCTCGATCGATATCAATCGCGGCGATCCGCAGAATGGTTGGGACACCGACCAATTCCACAACGATCCCTTGGATCTTATCTTGACGATGCGCCACATCGTGAAGGCGGGCGGTCTTGGCCTCGGCGGCTTCAACTTCGATTCCAAAGTGCGCCGCCAATCGACCGATCCGATCGACATGTTCTACGGCCATGTCGGCGGCGTCGATCAACTCGCGCGCGCGCTGCTGGGTGTTGAAGCGCTCACCAAGGACGGCCGCGTCGATCAATTCCTGGAAGAGCGCTATGCCGGCTGGAACGGCGCGCGCGGCAAATCGATCCTCGCGCCGGATTCCACGCTCGCCGGCATCGCCGACGCGGCGATCAAGGACGACGTGAACCCCACGCCGAAGTCCGGCCGCCAGGAATATCTGGAAAATATTATCGGGCGTTACGCTTAGCGACGTTGAGAGAACCCTCCCTCTTGCGGGGAGGGCAGGGTGGGGGTGACGGCGGTGTTTCTCTCCGGAGAATGCGCCGCCCCGTACCCCCACCTCCAACTCCTCCCCGCAAGGGGGAGGAGAGTCACTCTATTCTGCTGCTCACTTGAAGATGAGACACGCGCTCACCGTTCCCCGGCCAGCGCGCGAAGCGCGCGTTTGAGCCGGGGTCCATCTACGATCCGTGTAGCTTCGAAATACTCCTTCAGTCATTCCGGGCGAGCGGAGCGAGACCCGGAATCCAGGGATCGAAGGACTCAGCGTTTTGCCCTGGGTTCCGGGTTCGGCTTCGACGCCCCGGAATGACTGAGTGCTTTTTGGAGCGCGCCGTTGCACTCCGCGCCCCGGCCAGCGTGCGTAAGCACGCGTTTGAGCCGGGGTCCATGGTTTGGCATGACGCAATGGAGGGATGGACCCCGGATCGCCGCTTTGCGGCGTCCGGGGCGCGGTGGAATTTTGCGGCGTCCGGGGAGCGGTGGGTTATTGCGGCGAGGGCGTTGTCTGTTGGGCCGGTGCGCGCTGCTGCAGCGTTGCGCGGGGCGCGACGACGCGGGCCCGCAGCGGCACGCGGAATTGCGTTTGGCAGCGCTCGACCAGTTCGCCCTCGGGGGCGTTCACGTCGTGCTCGACTTGGGCTTCGCGCAATTGATCGCAGGCTTCGCGGGTGCGGCCGCTGCGGTCGAGAGCGCGGACCAGGCGTTGCGCATCGACTTCGATATTGGCCTCGGTGGGCGCGACGCCGTCGGTCGGCGCTTGCTCGCGGGCGCGGTAGGCTTCGGCGTAACGCGCGCTGGCGGCGCTCCAGTCCTGACGGCTCTCGGCGATGGCGCCGAGTTCGGAGGCGACGAAGGCGCGCGTATTGGCGCGGAGATGCGGCAGCGCTTGCTGCAATTGCTGTTCGGCGACGGCGGTGTCGCCTTGCGCCTGCGCTTGCACGGCTGAGCCGATGAGCGCGGCGCTCTCGGCATCGGTGCGTTCGCCTGTGCGCTGATAGGAGCGCGCCAGCATGCGCCAGGCGCGCGGATTTTCCGGATTGAGCTGCACGACATTTTCGAGCGCTTGCTGGCCGAGCGGCAGGCCGTTGGTTTCGCCGACCGAGGCGCACACTTCGTAGATTTCATCGCGCAACGGATCGTCCGGATGGGCTTGCGCATACGCCCAGAGGCGCTGCATGGCGGCGTCGCGGGTATTGGCTTGCGACAATTGCAGTGTCGCCATGCGGACGCTGGCGTCGGGGTGGCGGACGAGTTGCGCGGTCGCGCTTTGGAAGGTCGCGCGCGCGGCTTCGTCGAATTCGGCGCTGGAGATGGAGGCGAGTGCTGCATCGCCCGCATTGGCCGCGCCGCCTTCTTCGGCGGTCATGCTGCTGCGCGCGCCCGCGGCGCTGGGCGCGGGCGATGTGGCGGAGGGGGCGCTGTTATCGGCGACATTCGTGGTTTCGCCGAGCGCGCCGGCTTCCAGGATGGTCGCGAGCTGGATGGCTTGCTCGGGCGTGAGCTTGCCTTCTTCGAGCAGGCGCAGGAGTTCGGCGCGGAGATCGGTCTGCACCACTTCGGGTTCGGGCTGCAGGAAATATTTGGCGCCGACCGCGATGCCGACGATCAGAAACACCACGGTGAGCAGTGAGACGAGCCGCACGCGCGCCATTAGCTTGCGGCGCTTGCGGGCGACGGCTGCGCCATCGACATCGCGGCCGGAGAGCTTGGCTTTGAGCGCCTCTTCCAGAATTTGCATCTGCGGCGCGTTCGAGCCGCCATTCCAGCGCGTGAAATCTTCCGCCTGGAAAGACCCAAAGCCGAGCGGGATCTGCACAGGATCGAGCAGCACCGGCACGAGGCGCCCTTCGTCGCGCGCACGACCGGCCTCATCGCGAACGAAGGTGGAGGCGGCCGAGCCTGCCGTCCACACCACGATCACGGCCTTTGCGGCGCGCAACTCACGGTCGATCACCGAGGCATAATCCTGCCCCGCGGCGAGCGAACGGTCCCACCAGATGTCGAAGCCCCGCGCCTGCAGCGCCTCGGCCAGCGGCCGGACGCGGTTACGGTCTTCGCTGGAATAGGAAATGAAGATGTCGGCCATTCGCCGGCCCCCAATTTATGAGCGCATTTCGCGCGCCCGTGTCCCGTGAACGTGGTCCCGAAGGGTTCATAGGGCTTCCGAAGCGCGGCGGGAAGATGACGCGCAAAGCCTGAACTGATGCTGAGTTCTTCGCACGCGCGATGAACCTTGCCGCTCGGACAATCTTTTGAAATAGTCCCGCCCGCCAAGGGGTCGCATGCGCCCGGCGCCGGCTTTTGGGCCGCGCCCGGAAACCGACCCCGGCCACGACGCGGATGACCGCGCTTTCGAGGGGGAGGGATTGCTGGTCTTGCGACACGCGCTTTCGCACAGATTGCTGACAACGCAAGACAGCCGCCCTAGCGGACAATACCCCTTTCAGGGGTAAAGCACTTTCAAAACACAACGCTGAGGCGTCACGAACAAAAGGCGGGATGACGACATGACAGGCACTGGAGTTGCTTTTTCGACGCTGGATTGGGCGATCGTCGCCCTCTACTTCGTCGGAAACACAGCCATCTGCATCTGGGCTGCGATGCAGAAGGAAAAGGACACCAAGGATTACTTCCTGGCGAGCAAAAGCGCCGGCTGGTTCCTGATCGGGTCTTCGATCTTCGCTTCCAATATCGGCGCGGAGCACTTGGTGGGTCTCGCCGGCTCGGGCGCCAGCTCCGGCATGGCGTTCGCGCACTGGGAGCTGCACTCGTATCTTTGCATCGTGCTGGGCTGGGTGTTCGCGCCCTTCTATCTGCGCGCCGGCATCTTCACGACGCCTGAGTTTCTGGAGAAACGCTACACGCCGCTGACGCGGACGTTTCTCTCCGGCATCTTTCTGGTCTCCTACATCCTGACCAAAGCCTCGGTGACGATCTTCGCCGGCGCCTTCGCCATTCAAACGGTGCTGGGCTACGAGACGATCAATCTGGGCCTCGGCGATTGGGACTTCTTCTGGTTCTCGGCGCTGTCGCTCGTCATCATCACCGGCGTCTTCACGGTGGTCGGCGGCATGAAATCGGTGCTGTGGACCGAAGCGATGCACGTTCCGGTACTGCTTGCGGGCTCGTGCGTTCTGCTCTTCGTCGGCCTCTCGCAGATCGGCGGCATCGATGCTCTGCGTGAGCATAATCAGGAAACCTTCCATCTCTGGCGTCCGCTGCTGCAAGGCACCGAAGGCCAAAGCTGGTTCCCGCAGAATCTCGACTTCCTGTTCGACACCAACGAGACCCCGTGGCTTGGCGTGCTGCTGGCTTCGCCGATCATCGGGCTCTGGTACTGGTGCACCGACCAATACATCGTGCAGCGCGTCCTGACGGCCAAGAACCTGAAGGAAGCGCGCCGCGGCACCATCTTCGCGGGCTATCTGAAACTCGTGCCGGTGTTCATCTTCTTGATCCCAGGCATGATCGCGGTGGCGCTCTTCAAGCAAGGCGCGCCGGGCTTTGAAAATATCGGCGAGAACCCGCAAGCGGCGTTCCCGACCCTGATTTCAAACCTCTTGCCGATCGGTCTTCGCGGCCTCGTTCTCGCCGGCATGTTGTCGGCGCTGATGAGCGCGCTGGCGTCCTTGTTCAACTCAACCGCCACGCTCTTCACGGTCGACTTCTACAAGCGCCTGAAGCCGGAATCGTCTGAGAAGCATCTCGTCTTCGTCGGCCGCTGCGCCACTGTCGCGGTCGTGATCTTGGGCATGCTCTGGATCCCGTTCCTGCAGGAACTCGGCAACGGCTCGCTCTACACCTATCTGCAACTCGTCCAGTCGCTGCTGGCCCCGTCGATCGCGGCGGTGTTCATGCTCGGCATCTTCTCGAAGTTCGTTTCTCCGATCTCCGGCCTCGTCGGCATCATTACGGGCTTTGTGCTCGGCATGGGCCGCTTGGCGCTGGTGGTGGCGAGCGACGAAGCGGCGAAGACCGGGGGCGATCTCGGCGCGCTGCAAACCTTTGTCGATCTGAACTGGCTCTATTTCAGCTTCCTGCTCTTTGTCTTCACCTGCGCGATCATCTTCCTGACCAGCCTGGTGACGCCGAAAGCCTCGCCCGAAAAACTCGCCGGCCTGACCTATGGCTCGGTGACGGCCGCGGACGAAGCCTCGGACAAGAAGAGCTTCGGCTTCTGGGAAATTTTCCACAGCTTCATGGTCATCGCGATCATCGTGGCGATCTACGCTTACTTCTGGTGACGGCGGCGCCGGCGCGAGCCGGCGTTTCCCAAACCAAAGCCGCGCTCTTCGGAGCGCGGCTTTTTTGTTTGTGGCTGCTGCCGCGCAACTGCGAACCCTCCCCCTTGCGGGGAGGGCAGGGTGGGGGTACGGGCGGTGTTTCTTCCGGAGAGAGCACCGCCGTTACCCCCACCTCCATCTCCTCCCCGCAAGGGGGAGGAGAGTCGCCCTATTTTGCGCGCAGGGAGTCAGTCACCAACAGCGCGGCTCGAGCGCAAGAACAGCACCTTCGCCGCGCCGTACTCGCGCTCATCCAGCGCCTCAAAGCCCGCGACATCCGGCGTTTCATCTGCGCCGCATTCGAACACCATGAGCGCGTCATTCGTGATCCATTCGCCGTCGCCGAGACGCGCTAGGACGCGCTCGCCCAGCTTCTGGCCGTAAGGCGGGTCTAGAAAGACCAAGTCGAAGGGGTCGCCCAAGCCCGCCGGCTTCTTGCCGAGGTCTGTGGCGTCGCGGCGGTGGATGCGGGTTGTGCCGAAGAGGGCGAGGGCTTCGATATTTTGGCGGATGGCGCCGCGTGCGTCGGCGTCGGTGTCGACGAAGAGCGCGAATGCTGCGCCGCGGGAGAGCGCTTCAAAGCCCAGCGCGCCCGAGCCCGCGAAGAGGTCGAGCACGCGCCGGCCCTCGATGCCGGGGGACCAGGGGGCGTGGGCCAGGATGTTGAACACGGCTTCGCGGGCGCGGTCAGAGGTGGGGCGCGTGGCGCGGCCGGCGGGGGCGGTGAGGGCGCGGCCTTTGAATTGGCCTCCGACAATTCGCATGGGAACCCGTTTTGCCCTTTCAAGGCGCCTCGTCCGTCCTTATGTCGCGGCTAGGGCGCCGGGCGCCAGCTTGACCGACGCCGCCGGCTTCGCGATCAAGTCCGCCTTTCGCCGCTTAGGGGAATGAAGCTTGGATTGGATTATCGCCGACGTCGCCGCGCTCATCCAGGTCATCGTGATCGATTTGGCGTTGGCCGGCGATAACGCCGTCGCCGTGGGCCTTGCCGCCGCCGCGCTGCCGATGGCCCAGCAGAAGAAGGTGATCTTCTGGGGCGTCGTGCTCGCGCTCGTGCTGCGCATTCTGTTCGCGAGCGTGACGGCTTTGCTCCTCGGCATTCATGGCGTGCTGCTGGTCGGCGGCTTGCTGCTGTTCTGGGTGGCGTGGCGCATGTACGCCGATCTGAAGGCGCATCGTCCGGTCAATGTCATGGACCCGGTCGCGGGCGAGCATGCCGCCGAACAGGTCACGCATCTTGATAAAGCGCCGAAGACGTTTGGACGCGCGCTGCTGACGATCGTGCTCGCGGACGTTTCGATGTCGCTCGACAATGTGCTCGCGGTGGCGGCGGTGTCGAAGCACAATCAATACATCATGGCGTTTGGCCTAGTGCTGTCGGTCGTGCTGATGGGCCTCGCAGCCTCCGTGATCGCGCGCATCATCAACACGCACCGCTGGATCGCGATGGTCGGGATCATCATCATCGTGTTCGCGGGCATACGGATGATCTGGGAAGACGGGCACAATTTCTTCCCGGCATATTTGCCGGGGATTCCGACTTGGTTGGGCGGACACGCGGCCGCTTAGGCGGCGGCGTGCATCCTCGCCATTGATGGGCGAGGTGGCCGCGTAGCGGCCGGAGTGGGTGGCTGCTGGGTGCTTTGACGTTGGCGCTGTCACCCACTCAGTCATCGCGCTTTCGCGCGCTGACAGCTCGCCCATCAAGGGCGAGCATGAGGAGCCTCTACTTCTTTGTCCCTAGCTGCTCGCGCAACACCTTCCGCGAAATCTCTTCCACCGCGCCCGGCGCCAGCGCGCCGAGCTGAAACGGCCCGTACGCGATGCGGATCAGGCGGTTCACTTTCAATCCGATCGCTTCCAGCACGCGGCGGACTTCGCGGTTTTTGCCTTCGCTGAGGCTGAGCGCAATCCAGGCGTTGGCGCCTTGGTCCCGTTCGAGCTTGGCTTCGATGGGGCCGTATTTGACGCCGTCGATCGCCGTGCCCTTCGCGAGCTGATCGAGTTCTTCTTGCGTGACGCGGCCATAGGCGCGGGCGCGGTAGCGGCGGATCCAGCCGTTCGAGGGCAGCTCCAGTTTGCGCGCGAGTTCGCCGTCATTGGTGAGGAGAAGCAGGCCCTCGGAGGTGAGGTCGAGGCGGCCGATCGAGATGACGCGCGGCAGATCGGGCGGCAGGCGTTCGAACACGGTGGGGCGGTTTTGTGGATCGCGGTGCGTGGTGACGAGGCCGGAGGGCTTGTGATAGCGCCAGATGCGGGTCTCCTCGGCGGCGCCCACGATCTGGTTGTCGACAGTGACTTTATCCTTGGCCGTCACTTTCACGGCGGGGGTGTCGAGCTTCTTGCCGTTGAGCTTAACGCGGCCTTCCTCGATCAGGCGCTCGGCGTCGCGCCGCGAGCACACGCCGGCGCGCGCAAGGAATTTGGCGATCCGCTCGCCTTCCACGCTAGAAAGATCGGGTGTTGGAGGATTGGGCATGAGCGTCGCCATACCAGGGCCGGACGAAGAGCGCGAGGCGGCGTTTATGGGCCGCGCTTTATCGCTGGCGCGCGCGGCGGGCGAGGCGGGCGAAGTGCCGATCGGCTGCGTGATCGTGGATGAGGGCGGCGGGCTGATCGCTGAGGGCGCGAATGGCCCGATCGGCGCGCATGATCCGACGGCGCATGCGGAAATCGTGGCGCTGCGGCGCGCGGCGGAGGTTTTGGAGAATTATCGGCTGAAGCCGGGGCTCACGCTCTATGTGACGCTTGAGCCGTGTGCGATGTGCGCGGGCGCGATCTCGCTCGCGCGTGTGGCGCGTGTGGTTTATGGCGCGGAAGACGCCAAGGGCGGCGGCGTCGCGCATGGCGCGCGCGTGTTCGAGCAGCCGCAGTGTCACTGGAAGCCGGATGTGACGGCGGGCGTGCGCGCGGAGGAAAGCGCGGCGCTGCTGCGGGATTTTTTCAGGGCGCGGCGCTAGCTTTGGACCGCCGGCTTCCAGCCGGCAACACTGTATGCCGGCTGGAAGCCGGCGGTCCAAATTAGAGCAACGCTCTCGCCTGCCGAACATCATCTTCGATTTGCGGCATCATCTCTTCCACGCTCCCATACTTGCGCTCCTCGCGCAGGAACGCGATCAGCGCGACTTCGATGGTGCGGCCGTAGAGATCGGCGTCGAAATCGAAGATGTGCGCTTCGAGGATGGGCTCTTGCAGCGCGCCCGTGGTGGGCGTGATGCCGATATTGGCGACGCCGGGGCGGCTCACGCCGTCGCCGATATCCGCGCGCACAGCATAAACGCCGAGGCGCGGGCGCACATAATCGCCGAGCGCGACATTCGCGGTGGGAATGCCGAGTGCGCGGCCGCGGGCGAAACCGCGGAGCACCTCGCCCTCGATCGCCCAGGGGCGGCCCAGCATGCGCGTGGCGCCGTCCATGTCGCCGGTGGCGATGGCGGCGCGGACAGCGGTGGAGGAAATCTTTTCGCCGGGCGGGCCGCCTTCGATGGGCGCGACGACGTCGACTGTGAAACCCAGCGCGGCGCCTTGCGCGCGCAAGCGCTCCACATCGCCCATGCGTCCACGCCCATAGCGAAAATCGAAGCCGACGCTGACATGGGCGGCGCCCAGGCGTTCGTGCAGCACGTGACGCGCGAAGTCTTCGTCGGTCATTTGTGAGAGCGCGCGGTCGAAGCGGATTTTGAACAGGAGATCGAGACCAAGCGCATCGAGCGCACGCGCGCGTTGATCGCGCGATTGCAGGCGGAAGGGCGGCGCGTCGGGCTGGAAGAGCCGGCGCGGATGGGGCTCGAACGCCGCCGCGCCAAGAAGCTTAAGCCCACGCGCATTGGCGCTGGCGCGTGCGGCCGCGATGACGCCTTGGTGCCCCAGATGGACGCCGTCGAAATTGCCAAGCGCGATCGCCGCGCCTTTGGCGTCGTCTGGAATCTCATCGTCGGGAAGAAATCTGCGCATGCGATCCTTTATCGAGCGCGCCATGCGGCGGGCGGGCGAGGTGTTATCAAGGTGTGAGCGCGGCTACCGATCGCGCGCCATTCCTTCATCTAAGGTTAAGTTCCACTTTACCGAAAATTTGCGCGGTCTTGTTATACATAGACGCATAACAAAGGCGCAAAGCCGGTCAATCGTAGCCGCCGGGACGTTCGCACCCCGGCCCGGCGGCTCGATGATCTCCGCTGAAGCGCTCGGGTATGCGGGAGCCAGTCATGGCCGTTTCGATGTCAATGCCGATCCTGATCGTGGACGACTACAACACCATGATCCGCATCCTTCGAAACCTGCTGCGTCAGCTTGGGTTTTCGCACATCGATGAAGCGTCCGACGGGCGCACCGCGCTCACAAAGCTGCGCGCGAAGGATTATCAGCTGGTGATTTCCGATTGGGACATGGCGCCGATGACGGGCGTCGAGCTCTTGAAGCATGTCCGCTCGTCCGACCGCTATCGCAACACGCCGTTCGTGATGGTGGCCAATGAAGGCAGCGACGGCGTCGCCGCCGCGCAACGCGCTGGCGCGAGCACGTACATCGTGAAGCCGTTCACCGCGCCGACGCTGAAGACGAAGCTCGTCAGCGTTCTGGGTAATTTCTAGAATTTCGCCGCGCCCCGGCCAGCGTGCGTGAGCACGCGTTTGAGCCGGGGTCCATCGTTCAAGCACAACGCGTCGGCGCAATGGGCCCCGAATCGCCTGCGGCGTCCGGTGAGCGCAAGCAAACAAAAGCGCGAACCCCTCCGTTCCCCGGCCAGCGTGCGTGAGCACGCGTTTGAGCCGGGGTCCATGGTCAGGCACGACGTGACGGCGCAATGGACCCCGGATCGTCTGCGGCGTCCGGGGAGCGGAGATCTCTGCACAACTCTTTCAGTCATTCCGGGGCGGCGAAGCCGAACCCGGAACCCAGGGCCAACGCACCGCACGCTGCGATCCCTGGGTTCCGGATCACGCTCCGCGTGTCCGGAATGACTGAGTGTGTTTGGTATGCGCGCGTCACACCGCCGTCTGCCCGCCATCGATCACGAACGTCTGCCCCGTCGTGAACGTCCCCGCGTTCGACGCGAGGAACACGGCCATGCCGGCGATTTCGTCGGGTTGGCCGATGCGTTTGAGGCACGACTGCTCGGTGTAGGTTTTGAGGATCGCGGGATTGTCCCAGAGCGCTTTGGCGAAATCGGTTTGGACGAGGCCGGGCGCGATGGTGTTGACGCGGACGCCATCGGCGCCGAACTCGCAGGCGAGATTGCGCGCGAGCTGCATGTCGGCGGCTTTCGAGATGTTGTAGGCGCCGAGGAAGGGCGAGCCTTTGAGCCCTCCGATCGATGAGATCAGGATGATCGCGCCCTCTTTCCGTTCGCGCATCTGCGGCGCGCACATGCCGATCAGCCAGTGATTGGAGATGATGTTGTTCTGCAGGATTTTCGTGAACTGATCGTCGGTGATGCTGGCCAGAGGCCCGAAGTGGGGGTTGGACGCGGCGTTGCAGACGAGAATGTCGATCCTGCCAAACGCGGCCTGGGTTTCATCGACGAGATTCTGCAGCGCTTCCTTCGCCGCGATGTTGGCGGCGATGGGAAGCGCGGCTTTGCGGCCAACGGCTTCATTGATCTCGGCGACAGCGGTTTCGCATGCGTCGAGCTTGCGGGATGAAACCACCACGTTCGCGCCGTGCTCGGCGAGGCGGTGCGCGATGGCTTTGCCGATGCCGCGCGAGGAGCCGGTGACGATGGCGGTTTTGCCGGTGAGGTCGAAGAGGTTGGTCATGGCGTTTCCTATGGGTGCTCGCGGCAGATTAGCGCCTTTCAGCGCCTGGCGCTTGCCCTGACGCTTGGGCAAGGCGAAAAAGACGCTGGCGACGGAGGACGAGGATGCGGCTGGGTGCGCTTTGGTGTGCGGGGATGATGGCGCTCGTGCTCGCCGCGTGCGACGGCGCGGGGCCCGCGCAGCAGGCCAGCGGGCCCGATTGCGCCTCTGCTGATCTCACCTCGGAGCAGAAGATCGATGTGTGCAGCGCGGCGCTCGAAGGCGGCGCTCTGGATGAGCTCGCGCGCGCAGATGCGTTCGCCGAGCGCGGTACGGCAAAGCTCGAGGAGCGTCAGCACACGGCGGCGCTGGCCGATTTCAACGCGGCGCTGGCGATCGATCGCAATCATGCGCTGGCGCTGCTCGGCAAGGCGCGCATCCTGACCGCGAGCGGGCAGATCGATGCGGCTGAACCTCTGATCGCGCAATTGCTGACGGCGCATGAGCGCGAAGCGGAGGCGTATTTCCTGCGCGGCGAAGCGCGCGCGATGCAGAGCGATGCGGCCGGCGCGCTTGAAGCTTATGACGCCGCCATCTCGCGCGCGCCGCGCATGGCGGAGGCTTATGCGCATCGCGGGCGCGTGAAGCAGGGCGCGGAAGATTTCTCCGGCGCGGCGGCCGATTATGTCACGGCGCTTTCGATCGATGCGCACAATGCCGATGCGCTGGCGGGCCGGTGTTGGACGCGGCTGCAGCAGGGCGGCGACGTCGACGCGGCGCGGCGTGATGCGGCGGCGGCGGCTTCCGCTGAGCCCGGCATGCTGGAGGCTCAAGTGTGCTTGGGGCTCGCCTATTTGCGCCAGGAGCGCTGGAGCGAAGCGCGCGCGGCGTTCGAGGATGCGGCGCGGATCGCGCCGGGGGATGCGTCGGCGCTCTATGGGCGCGGGCTGGCGCGCAAGCGCGGCGGCGATCGTCGGCAAGGCGATGACGACATGGACCGCGCGCAAGAGCTGGATTCGCACGTGGATGGGCGGTTTCGGGCTGTTGGCGTGCGGACGTGAAACGTCCCTCCCCCTCTAGGGGAGGGGAGTCAGAGCGTCGCCATCACGTATTTCGCGCGCGTGTTCTCCGCTGCGAGCGCTGCGCTCACTTTCGCGTTGTCGAGTGCGCCATTTGTCTTCAGCGCTTCGCCGTGCATGCCGGTGGCGATGAAGAGGCAATCGAGCCCTTGCGCTTGCGCGCCTTTGAGGTCGGTGCCGATGCCGTCGCCGATGGCGAGCATGCGGGCTTTGTCGATGGGTTTGCCGGCGCGGTCCGCCAGTTCGCGGTAGGCCAGCGCATAGATCGGTGCGAAGGGTTTGCCCGACATGACGACGCGGCCGCCGATTGCTTCGTAATCGCGCGCGATGGCGCCGGCGCACCAGACCAGCCGATCGCCAACGCGCACAACGATGTCGGGATTGGCGCAGAGCAGTTCGAGATCGCGGGCGCGCGCTTGTTGCAGAATCTCCGCGTAATCGGCGGGCGTTTCGATGTCGTCGCGGTTGAGGCCGGAGATGCCGATGAACTTGGCTTGGCTCAGTTCCGCGCGCGCGAGGCCCAGGCCATCCCAGAGTGCGTGATCGCCTGCAGGGCCGATCTTGTACATCGGCCCTGGCGCCCGCGCGGCGAGTTCGACGCGGATGGCGTCGCCGCTGGTGACAATGCCGTCCCACGCGCTGCGCGGAAAACCGAGCCGGTCGAGTTGGCCGGGGATTGGGTCGCGCGGTTTCGGGACGTTGGAGACGAGCAGCACGATCTTGCCAGCGGCGCGTGCGCGCGTGAGCGCGGCCGCGGCGGCGGGGAAGATTTCGCGGCCATTGTGGATCACGCCCCAGACGTCGCAGAGGAGGGCGTCGTAGTGGGAGAGGATGTCGTGGAGGCTGTTGATGCTTTGCATGGGTTCAAACTCAGAGCGCGCACAACGAGCGAACCCTCCCCCTTGCGGGGAGGGTAGGGTGGGGGTAGCGGCGGCGTTCTCTCCGAAACGCACACCGCCCGTACCCCCACCTCCAACTCCTCCCCGCAAGGGGGAGGAGAGTCGTTTTATTTGGCGCGTCTCTCACGTGAGATCATCGACGCGCTGCAAGATCACCGCCGCATGCGCGTCCGCTTCCGCCGCGCCGCCTTCGGGCGAAGAGACGAGCACGAGATCGGCGTGGGCGCGTTGGGGGGCGATGTGGCGATCGTGCATGGGGCGGACTGTCGTGAAAAATTGCTGGAGCACCGAGCGCGGCGTGCGGCCGCGAGTTTCGACATCGCGCACGATGCGCCGCCCAAGCCGCAGCGCTTCGTCCGCGTCGATATAGACGGCAAGGTTCAAGATGGCGCGGATGTCGGCGAAGGCAAGCAGATGGATGCCTTCGACGATGACGATATCGGCGGGCGCGATGCGTTCGCTTGCGGCGCGGCGCGTGTGGGTGATGAGATCGTAGAGCGGTTTCTCGAACGCCTCGCCAGCGCGCGCTTGCTGGAGGTGGCGGAGGAGGAGCGCGTCGTCCTTGGCGGAGGGCTCGTCGAAATTGTGCGTGCTGGCGTCGAAGTTTGGGATGGTGGTGGCGCAGCGGTAATAATCGTCTTCGCCGATGAGCGTGGCGCGGCCGCCCAGGCGCTGTGCGAGCGCGCGTGCGACGGTGGTTTTGCCCGCGCCTGAGCCGCCCGTGATGCCGATGAGAAGCGCCATGGGAGCGTGGTGGCGCGGTGAAAGGAGAAACGCAAGCCAAGCCGGCGATCACCTCCTCCTCGATGGAGGAGGTGGTTGAGCCGCGAGAGCGGCGAAACCGGAGGAGGTGTTCGCGCGGTTATGGACGAAGAGCCTCCGGAGGCTTCCCTTCAAGGGCGGCGGGCCTCACCTCCTCAGTCATCGTGCTAGCGCACGCTGACAGCTCCTCCATCGAGGAGGAGCGGGGAGCGGTGGGAAGCGGCGGAGTTATTTGGAATCGAATTCCTTCACCAGCTTCTTCGGCGCTTGGATGCGCCACGCCTGCTCCAAGCGTCCGCGCGCTTCTTTCTTCGTCAGCTTGCTCGGGCGCGCGAGGATGGCGGGCCAGCCTTTGTAGTGGTCGGTGATGTAGTAAATTTCGGGCGCGACTTCGAGCAGGAAGGCTTGGCCTTCGACGCCGTCGACGCGCAGCGTGAAGGCTTTTTCCTTCGGATTGAAGCCAGCGATACATTTGCCGCGCACCTTAAGCGCGGGCGCGCCCCATGAGGTGCTTTCTTCTACTTCCGGCAACTCACGCGCAATGGCGACGAACTCTTCCCATTTCATGGGGGCAGACCCTCACTCTCAGTCATTCCGGGCGAGCGGAGCGAGACCCGGAATCCAGGGATCATAGTGCGCGGCGTTTGCCCTGGATTCCAGATCGCGCTTCGCGCGTCTGGAATGACTGAAGGGGTTAACCCACGCGCCCCTGCTTCAGGAAGAACTCCCTCGGCGGGGTCGTTTCTTCCATCAGGCTTTCCTTGATGGCGCGGGGTGTGCCGAAGAGGTGGCCTTGGGCGAAAGGAATGTCGAGGTCGAGGGCTTCGAGCACGAGGTCTTCGCTCTCGATACGTTCGGCGATGAGATCGACTCCGTAGCGGGAGAACACGGCCGCGACGTCTGCTGCCGCAATGTCGCGTGTGATCGCGGATTTGGGGCGGCGGCCTTCGCGCGTCAGTTGTTCGGTCAAGGTGCGCGCGGAGACTTTCACGTACCGGACGCCGGAGCGTTCGAGATCGGGCAAATCGATCTCGATGGTGGAGACTTTATCGAGCGAGAAGCGGAAGCCGAGATCGATCAGCTTGGCCATCGAGCGCGCTTCGATCGAGGTGCGCGCATCGTAAGCGCTTTGCGGAATCTCGAAGATCACGGCGCCGGCGAGATCGCGGTTCTCGCGCATGAATTCGAGAAATTGCGGGAAGAAGTACTCGTCCGAGAGCGCATGCGCGCTGATATTGCAGAAGATGCCGACGCGGCGATCCTGCTTCATCAATTTTCGCACGATCTGCACGCAGCGGAAGAGCAGCACATTGTCGATGGTCGACATCAGGCCCGCTTGCTCGGCGGCGGGGATGAATTCCTGCGGTAGGATAAGCCGGCCCGTTGCGTCCTTGAGCCGCGTGAAGCCTTCGTAGAAGGCGGTGCGGCGCTGCGGGAGTTGCACGATGGGCTGGAGATAAAGCTCGACGCGATTGTCCTGCAGCGCTTCGCGCACGAGATCCATGGGGCCGCGCACGGTGGGCTGATGGATGGGCGCGGGGCCTGCACTGGGCTGCAAATGCGCGAGCCGCGCTTCCATGGCGTGGCCGAGCCGATCGACGATCTGATCGATCATCGCGAGCTCTGGCGTGGTTTGCGGCGCGGCGGGCGCTTCGATCTGTTTCGGCGTGCCGAAATTCACGGCCATCTCAAGCGATTCAAGACGCGCCTGGACGGCGTCCATATCGGCGATGACTTCGCGGTGCGCGGCGCGGAGGCGCTCGACATCGCCCTTGATGCGCTTCTCGGCGCTGCCGATGCGCCCAGCCGCGAAGCTCGCGGCGATGCCGGCATGCGTCACGGCGCACGCGGAGAAGAGCCCGACGCCGCCCAAAAACGCCGACGCACCCGTCTCTCCGCCGACCTGGGAGAGCGCGAGCCCGACCGTCAGCGAGAGCAGCGCATAGCCGGCATAGAGCAGTGCGTGCGTGATGATGGGCATGGGTGGTCCCGATTCTCTCCAACCTCAATGACAGCGACCGCCGGGTTGACGAAGCCTTAACCAAACAGCTCCAGCTCTTGACGTTATTATCGTGGTACGATAAGTTATTATTGTTTTGAGCTTGGGAGCGTGGGATGGGTGTGGAAACTGACCGGCACAAGGACATGTGGCGGGATTCGGTGGTGCGGGCGGCGGCGGAAGCGAGCCGGCTGCAGCCGCTGGCCTCGATCCTCCTGGTTGCGTCCTTGGTGCTGATCCTTGGCCAGTACGTGATCGACCCGATGACGCAATGGTTCGGATGGAGCGGCGGGGGCGGCTCGTTCCAGGATTTCGCCATGCAGGTGGTCGAGGCGTTGCCGCCTCTGATCCTGGCGTGGGGGCTGTGGGAGACGCGTAATTATCTCGGGCGCTTGTCGAAGGGCGAGGTGTGGGGGCCGGCGACGGCTCTGCTGCTGGGGCGCATCGGCGATTGCCTGTTGTGGGCGGCGGCGATCGCGATGTTCGTGGTGCCGAATGTGCAGAACTGGATGCAAGGCGGCTTCGGCGGCTTCGATTGGCGCTTTGACGGGGAATATCTCGTGCTCGCGGGGCTTGGGCTCTTGCTGTCGCTGATCGCGCGCGTGGTGCGCAATGTCGTGGAAGTGGCGGCGGCGCTCAAAGCCGAGAACGACGAGATCGTGTGAGGAGCGCCGCCGTGATGAACGACACCATCGTCGCGCCCTTGGCGCGCGCGCAAAAACTGGCGGAAACCGCAAACTGGCTGGCGCTCGCCGCGATCGTGATGATCGTGCTCAGCACCGTGGGCGAGTTTTTCGTGGGGCCGGTGCTGGAGCGGATCGAGACGTTCGATCAACTGCGCGCGGCCTTCGTTTCGCTGCTGATCGTCGTGGCGATCAACGCGATCTTGGCGACGCCAGCGTTTCTTTTGGTTGGCGCGCTTTCCGACATGCGCGTGGCGCTCACCGAATATGAGGGCGGGCGCTTCTTTTCCGGCAAAGCCAATCATGCCGTGCGCAGCGCGGGCGAATGGACGCTCTATGCGCTGGGCATGAAAATCGTCGGCGCGCCGACCTTGCATTCTTGGGTCGAACGCGAGCATGGCGGCATCCAGATCAATTATGAGAGCTTCGATCTCGGGCTTATTGCGTTCGCGGCGTTCGTCGTGCTGGTCGGGCGCGTGCTCGAAGCGGCCGCCGCGATCAAGGCCGAGAACGACGAGATCGTGTAGCCATGCGCATCGTGGTGACGCTCGACGTGATGCTGGCGCGGCGCAAGATGAAAGCGAAAGACTTGGCCGAACGCATCGGGATCACCGAAGCGAACTTGTCGCTGCTGCGGACGGGGAAGGTGAAGGGCGTGCGGTTTGAGACGCTGGTGAAGATCTGCGAAGTGCTGGACTGCGCGCCGGGGGATTTGCTGGGGGTGGAGGCTGGGGAGGCTGAGGCCGAGCCGGTGAATGACGAGGAGAGCCCTTCTACCCCGTGAGGGGGAGAAGGTGGATCGACGCGAAGCGTCGAGACGGATGAGGGGGAGTGTTTCAGAAAGCGCGTCGCATCAACACCGCGCTCTATTTGGAGGCGCGCCCCCTCATCCGGCGCTTCGCGCCACCTTCTCCCCCTCACGGGGTAGAAGGGCTGGTCAATCTGGACTCGAGGCGTTGCTTCACCCCCGCCCACTCCTCACGCAAAATCGAAAACCACGCCGTATCGCGCCACGTCCCATCCGCGCGGCGCATGTGATGGCGGAACGTGCCTTCATACGCACACCCAAGCTTCAGCATCGCCGCGCGCGAGCGGGCGTTGAGCGCGTCCGTCTTCAACTCCACACGCTCGCAGCCGCTCTCGAACGCGTGGCCCAGCAGCAGGAGTTTCGACGCGGGATTGATCGCGCTGCCTTGCGCGCGCGGCGCGTACCAGGTGCCGCCGATCTCGACGCAATCGTTCTCCGGCTTGATCGCGAGATAGCAGGACTGACCAACGATCTCGCCATCCGCTGCGATCACGGTGTGCGGAATCCAGCGGCCGGCGTCTTGCTCGGCGCGCAGCCAATCGAACCAGGCGCCGTACCCGAGCTTCACAACCGGGAACGGAATATGCGTCCAGATCGCGGGATCGGCGGCGGCGGCGATAAGCCCGTGGCGATGGCGCTCCTCGAACGGTTCGAGGCGCACATGCGCGTTCGATAATGTCGCTGCGGCAAGCTCCATGGCGCATTGCTCCCCTCGGGCCGGGGCTTTAGCGTGACGCAAACAAATCCGCCAGCGCGCGGGAGGACGCCCCATGAATTTCGAGCATTCCGAAACCGCAAAACACTGGATCGCGCGTGTACAGCGTTTCATGGACGAGCACGTCATGCCCGCCGTGCCGACATACGAGGCGCAGCAGCATGAGGGCGGGCGCTGGAAGGTGATCCCGGTCGTTGAAGAGCTTAAGGTCAAAGCCAAGGCGGCGGGGCTGTGGAATATGTTCATGCCGCCCGCGCCCGCGACGCCGCATGTGGACGATAGTTTCAAGTTCGAAGGCCCGACGCTCAGCAATCTCGACTACGCGCCGCTCGCGGAAATCATGGGGCGCGTGACGTTTGCGTCGGAGGCGTTCAATTGTTCGGCGCCGGACACCGGCAATATGGAAGTGCTGGAGCGCTATGGCACGCGCGACCAAAAAGAGCGCTGGCTGAAGCCGCTGATGCAGGGCGAAATCCGCTCGGCGTTTTTGATGACGGAGCCGGCGGTCGCATCATCGGACGCCACCAATATCCAAACCGAGATCCGCCGCGACGGCGACTATTACGTGATCAATGGCCGCAAATGGTGGTCGTCTGGCGCGGGCGATCCTCGGTGCAAAGTCGCGATCGTGATGGGGAAGACTGATGCGGGCGCCCGCAAACACCAGCAGCAGAGCCAGATCCTCGTGCCGCTCGATGCGAAGGGCGTCAACATCATGCGCCCGCTCACGGTGTTTGGGTACGACGACGCGCCGCACGGGCATATGGAGATTGATCTCAAAGACGTGCGCGTGCCGGCGGAGAATCTGATCCTCGGCGAAGGCCGCGGTTTCGAGATCGCGCAGGGGCGCTTGGGGCCGGGGCGCATCCATCATTGCATGCGCACCATCGGCGCGGCCGAAGCGGCGCTCGAGGCGATGTGCAAAAGGCTGATGAGCCGCGTCGCGTTCGGCAAAACCATCGCCGAGCACTCGATCTGGGAGCAGCGCATCGCCGAAGCGCGTATCGATATCGAGATGACGCGCCTGTTGTGCCTCAAGGCCGCTTACATGATGGACGTCGCCGGCAATAAAGCCGCGCGCGGCGAGATCGCGATGATCAAGGTCGCCGCACCTCGCATCGCGCTCAAGGTGATCGATGACGCGATCCAGGCGCATGGCGGCGCGGGCGTGTGTCAGGATTTCCAACTGGCGAAATCTTATGCGGGGATACGCACGCTGCGGCTCGCCGATGGACCGGACGAAGTGCATTGTCGGAGCATTGCGCAGATGGAATTGGGCAAACATGCCGGCAATGAGCGCGCGCACTGATGTGGCGTGAGGGCTTTGATCTTGAGCTGGTGGCTTGGCTGCTGAACGCGCTCGCATTGCTGTTTGGCGCGGCGTTGGGCGCGCGCGGCTTGCTTGATCCAAAATGGGCGGCGCGGTTCGTGCGGCTGAAGGCGGACGAGACTCAAACGGGCGGCTTTGCGGAATTTCGCGCGACCTATGGCGGCGTGTTTCTAGCGTTGCATGCGGCGGCGCTGGCGATGAGCGTCGATTGGATTTTACTGGGCGAAAGTATTGTTGGACTTTACGCGGCGGGCGCTGCGGTGGTCATCGCCGCGGCTTGGGCGGGGTCGGCCGGAGGACGCGCGCTCTCGATGTTGCGCGACGGCACGCGCACGCGCTTCAATGCGATGTCTGTGGGTGTTGAGGCGTTGCTCGCACTGCTGATCGCGGGGCCGTGGCTGGTGTGGGTCTTTCAGCGTTCGGGGTAAATGTACGAGCTTCCCAACAAAATCTTTCACTCAGTCATTCCGGACACGCGAAGCGTGATCCGGAACCCAGAGCCAACGCACAGCGCTCTACGATCCCTGGGTTCCGGGTCTCGCTCCGCTCGCCCGGAATGACTGAATTTTTGATATGGTGCGCGTTCACTTCCCCATAAACACCACACCCGCGCCCGCCGCGATAAGCGCGAAACCCAGCGCGTGATTCCAGCCGAGGGGTTCTTTCAGGAAGAAGGTCGAGAACAGCGCGAAGACGACGAGCGTGATGACTTCCTGCATTGTCTTAAGTTCAGCCGTTGAATAGACCGCGCGGCCGATGCGGTTGGCGGGGACGGCGAGGCAGTATTCCACGAGCGCGATGCCCCAACTCACCGCGATCGCGATCATGAGCGGCGAGGTTCGGTATTTGAGATGGCCGTACCACGCGAAGGTCATGAACACGTTGGAGGCCGCGAGCAGCAGGATCGGCGTCAGCTGCGGGCTCAGGAAATTGGGCATGCGGGCTCCTTGGAAAAAGCTGTAGACCGGTCGTCATAGTGGCGCTAAGCTGTCGGCGGTTTTGGTTTGATCCCAGTAACTCCGCCGCTGTCGCTGCGCGACGGCGGCTGCTTTGTATCATCCACCACCACTCAAAAATCCCATTCACTCAGTCATTCCGGACACGCGAAGCGTGATCCGGAAGCCAGGGCCAACACATGAGCTCTACGATCCTTGGATTCCGGGTCTCGCTCCGCTCGCCCGGAATGACTGAGATCAATTGGCCAGAGATCAGAAATCGTTGATGCTCATATCCGCGCGCCAGGGCCAGGCGCTTTGCGGCAGGCCGCATTCGCGCGGGTCGAAGGTCGCGCGCGTGATGGCGACGGTGTTGGTCGGGGTTTCTTCGACGCGTACCTCGCTCACATCGAACGGGAGCGCATCGGCGGCGAGGAAGGCGGAGAGTTTCAGCCAGAAGCAGGCGGCGAGCGCTTCGGTGGTGGGATCGCCTTCGAACACCATGATGCGCTTCAATTGCGCGGATTCGTTTTCGCGGAAGAATTCCAGCAGAGGGTCGGCGGCGTTGAGATGCAAAGTGTGATCGACGGCGCCGTCGATCCAGCTATGCCAGCGGCGCTTCAGCACGTCGAACGGCGTAACCGCATTGGCGCCGCCGAACGCAAAGCGCGTACGCGGTTCGAGGCGCACCGTCACGGTTTCGTTGTGGCCGTGGGGGATGATGCATTTGGAGGTCGCGTCGGCCAATAGCCGGTGCGCCATCGCGTAGCGACGGGAAAATTCGAGCGCAGCCATAAGTCTTCCTCGGCAAACCCGCAGCACAGACGGGCGCCATTTGCGCGCTTGCTTAGCCGCGCCGGCGCGCGCTGGCAAAGGGATGCGTCAGAACCAGCGCCGCCATTTCGCCAGAATGAAGAGCGCGGCGGGGGCGCAGAACATCATCAGGAAGGCCGCGCGCGGCCCCCAGGGCTCATGAAACCAGCTCATGGCGTCGAAATTCATGCCGAAGATCGAGGCGATGAGCGTGGGCGGCACGAACGCGATGGTGGCGACCGAGAGCGCTTTCAGCACGTCGGTCTGCGCCGAATTGATGAGGCCGAGCGAGGCGTCTTGCAGATAGGAGATGCGCGTTTGCAGCGCCTCGGCGACGCGTTCGAGTTCGGCGACGTCGCGCTGAAAAACCGAGAGCCGCGCCTCATCCAGGCCGTGGCGCGTGCACACATGGCGAGAGAACGCGACGAGACGTTGCAGGCTGGAGAGGCTGTCGTGCACCAGCGCGGCGAGCGAATTGATGCGGCCGAGCGCGCGCAACGTGCCCCGGAGATCGAGCGCAACGCCGTTTTCGGCAAACACCGCCGTGGCGTGCGCGCTCGCGTCGCGCGTCATTTCGGCGAGGAGGTCGGCCAAGCGTTCGCTGCTGCCTTCGAGCAGCGCCATCGCGACATCGCCGCCGGTTTCGGCCGAACCGATGCGCGCGGAGGCGCGGCCTTGTCCGATGTCAAACGCGCGTGGGCGCACCTGGCGCACGGTGACGAGCTTATCCTTGGCGAGGATAAACGTGACGGGGCCGCTCATGAAAGGGCCGTCGTCGCGGCGGCCGAGGAGTGTGGCGGTCAAGAAAAGCGCGCCATTCTCTTCGTAGAAGCGCGAGGATTCCTCGAACGCGGCGCGCTCGGCGGGCGTCGGCACATCGAGCGCGAGCGCGAGCTCGACGCGGCTTTCCTCTTCCGCTGTCGGATTTTCAAGATCGATCCAGAGCGCCTCGGCGGCGTCCGGCGCGGCGATCTCGGCGCCGCCTTTGGCGAGAATGCGGATCATGGGCGCTTCCTGCCTCTGCCCGCGCCGTCGCGCAAGGCGCTACTCGGCTTTCTGCACCACGCCGCGCGCCATGACGAACGGCACATTCATCAAGATGGACACATCGGCCAGCGGATCGCCGCTGACGGCGATGATGTCGGCGGAGAAGCCCGGCGCAACGCGGCCGGCGACCGTGTTGAGCTGGAGGTGATCGGCGGCGGCGACCGTTGCGAACTGGATGGCTTCGAGCGGCGTGTAGCCGGCTTCCACCAGCAATTGGAACTCGCGCGCATTTTGGCCGTGCGCGGAAACGCCAGTGTCGGTGCCGAACGCGATGCGCACGCCCGCCGCGCGCGCGCGGCGCGCCATGCCCACGAGTTCGGGACCGACGCGGCGCGCCTTATCGGCTTGCGCGGGCGTCAGGACGCCGCCTTGCTCGGCCAGTTGGCCGACCCACCAGCCGGCCATCAAGGTCGGCACCAGATAGCGGTTGCCTTGCCGGAGCAGGCGGATGGATTCGGTGTCGAGATAGCTGCCGTGCTCGATTGAATCGACGCCGGCGCGCAGCGCGGCATTGAGGCCATCGACGCCGTGCGCGTGCGCGGTGACGCGCCGGCCCATGGCGTGCGCGGCTTCCACGATGGCGGCCAATTCCTCGTCGCTGAATTGTTGGCCAACGCCGGCGGCGGTGTTGGACAGTACGCCGCCGGTCGCGGTGATCTTGATGATATCGGCGCCGGCCTGAATTTGTCGGCGCGTGGCGCGGCGGCACGCATCGGCGCCGGAGCAGGCATTGGGATTGCGCAACGCATCGACGATATCGGGCGCAAAGCCGTTGGCGTCGGCGTGGCCGCCGTCCGGCGTGATGGCAAAGCCGGATGCGATGATGCGCGGGCCGGGGATGCGGCCTTCGGCGATGCCGCGGCGCAAGGCGAAGATCGCGTCGTTGTGCGCGCCGAGATCGGCGATGGTGGTGAAGCCGGCCATCAAGGTGATGCGCGCAAAGCCCGCGCCGCGCACGGCCGAATCCGAGGCGGTGAGCTGCACTTCATCGAGCAATTGATCGGGACCGAGCTCGCCGGTGATGTGGACGTGGCTGTCAATCAGGCCGGGCAGCACGAAGCGGTTGGTCAGATCGACCACGCGCGCGCCATCGGGATTTATGTAGCCGGCTTCGATGCGGAGAATATTTCCATCCGCGCCGACGAGAATGGAGCGCTCGGTTTCGATGCGGCCGGTTGCAGGATCGGCCAGAAGGCGGCCCGCATGGATGACGGTTGCGACGCGCGGCTCTTGCGCAAAACTCGCGCTCGTGAGGCCGAGCGCGGCCAGCAAGGCCAGACAAAAATTGCGCATCCTGCTTCCCCCAATGTCGCCGCAGGTTGCTGAGCGGATTCGCGTGCGTCAAGCATGAAGCCGCTCCCCGGACGGAGCGCAGCGACGATCCGGGGTCCATTGCGCCGCCGCTATTTGTCGATCCATGGCCCCCCGCTCGGACGCGTGCTCGGCACGCTGGCCGGGGAGCGGCTAAGGCCGCGTCGCAATCACGAAGAGGCGGCGGAACGGGAAGAGCGTGCGGCCGTCGCGCTCGGGCGGGTAGGCGGCGGCAAGGCGCGTGCGGGCGGCGGCTTCGAAGTGGGCGCGCTCTTCGCCTTCGAGCGCTTGCACGAAGGGGCGAAGGCCCGTGCCTGACATCCAGCGGAACACCGGATCGGCGCCGCTCAGGATGTGGAGATATTCGGTGCTCCAGATATCGAGCGCGGCCCCCAGCGGCATCAGCGCACGCGCATAATCGCCGCCCTTGGCGAAGCCCGGATCATATTGACGCGCGCTTTTGAGTTTCTCGGACCATGGCCCGCCTTCGACGGCGGCGCGCACTTGCGTATGCGAGGGCTGATCGAAATTTTGCGGCACTTGAAACGCGAGCCCGCCGCCGGGTGCGAGCAGCGCGAAGAGGCGCGTGACCAGTTTCACCGGGTCGCCCGACCATTGGAACGCGGCGTTGGAGAAAATAAGATTGGGCGGCGACTCTGGTGACCAGGTGTCAAAATCCGCTTGCTCCCAACGTGCGTTGAGTTTCAGGCCGTCCATAGCGGCGAGCATGTGCTCGCTCGAATCGACACCAAGGATGTCTGCCTTCGGAAAACGCGAACATAATAGCTCGGTCGAATTACCGCCGCCGCACCCGAGATCGACAATGCGTTCCCACCGGCCAAATGGTACGCGCGCGAGAAGATCAGCGGCAGGTCGCGTGCGCTCCGTGCCAAAGACGTGATAGAGTGAGTGGTCCCAGGTCGTTGTCATAGCGCGCCGCCGAACATGATGATGAGCGTGAGGATGAAGCCCACGAGGAGCACGACGGTGGCGCCGACGGCGATGGCGGGCCAGCGGTCGGCGAGTTGCATTGCGGGTTTTTGCGCGGGCGGTTCGGCGCCGGTGGCGATGATGGTTTGGTACATGTTTTCTTCTTGCGCGAAAACGCGCCGCGCGCCGATCCAGCCGATGAACGCGAACGCGGGAACGGAAAGCGCCAGCATGGTGAGCGCGGACATGATTTGTCCGGCTGCGTCGTAAGCGTGTACGCCGGGCAATGTGCTGCCTTGCATCATGAAGAGCGCGAATGCGAGGCCGCCCGCCGCGCCGATCAGCGCGCCGCGCAATTGCGCGCGCGCCGCGCCGATCTTGCGGCGCTCCGACCAGACGAAGAGAAATAGATCGCGCTGACGTTCGTTCACGTTTCACCGATGCTGAGGTTCGTGATTATGGGCCCCGGACTGATTGCCGCGCAATCATCCGGCGATGGGTGGAGGAGCATTTCGCCCGCAAGGTCAGTCAGGTTTCCATGCCATTGCGAGCAAGGTCGGCCCTGTAATCAGCACGGCCATCAAGACAAGGACGCCCGAGAGCAAGAGCTGAGCGCGGCTCGGCAGGGGTGGCCGTTCTGGGACGGTGGCGCCTTCCTCCAGCAACCTTTGAAACCGTGCTTCGGCGGATTGATAGTCAAACGCGTAGAGCACAATCCCACAAGTGCGCCGATGGCGGTGAAGGCGCCGATGAGCATGGGATGAATCGGGGCGATGAGACTCGCGCCGTAAAAAAGATCGCGCCTGTCGCGCAGAGGAATGTCGCCGCACCAACCAGCGCAATGCTCGTCGCCAGGTCGTGGACTTGAGGAATTCAAGGGCCGAGCTGACCGTCGATGCGAGAAAGGTGACCGTCATGAAACTGATCACCGATGGGGCTTGAATGAGAATGCTGGGATCAGAGCGAGAAACGCGCCCATAAGTCCGAAAATCAAACCACCTTGCGCCAGTATGACGACGCGGGCCCCTCGCGCGCCGTTTGGCCGTGCGCCACAAGAAAGCTTTCTGCTCGTGTTCCAGGAAAGATGTCTCGCTCACTGGAGCCCGCCTTTGATATGCCTATTTCCACGGTGACGCGAAGCGGTCAGCCCGCGACGCACAAACTCTGATCGCGGCTTTGGAGATGGGTGTGCTCACGAAAGTCCCGCCTTTTGCGCGAAACCGTAAGCCGCCTGCGCGAGTGGTTTGATGCGGGCGACCATGTCTTTGGCGTTGGCGCTGGCGGCGGTGCCGTCGGCGGATGCGGCCGGCGATGCCTTGGAGGATGCCGGCGAGGCGAAAGGCGTTGTAGGCGAATATACCAATCGAGCGCGGCGATGCCGTCGCGTCCTGTCTGCGCGCAATAGAGCGCGACATAGTCGTCAAGCGTGGGGATGCCGAGCGCTTTGAGATCGAGGCCGGCAAGGCCAGCGCGGCCATCGGGCGGCATCACCCAATTCATCAAGTGATAGGTGAAATCGCCGAGCGGATCGCCGAGCGTGGAAAGCTCCCAATCCAGCACCGCGAGCACGCGGCGGCTCGGTTTGATGGAGGATGATTGTTGTCGAGGCGATAGTCACCGTGAACGATCGCGGTGCGTTCGCCGGGCGGGATCGAGGTCGGCAACCACTCGATCAGGCGATCCATCTCGGGAATGGATTGGGTTCGCTGAGTTTGTATTGCTTGCTCCAGCGATCGATCTGGCGCGCGAAATAATTGCCGGCCTTGCCGTAATCGCTGAGGGCCGATGGCGACGGGATCGGTGTTGTGCAGGCGCGCGAGCGTGGCGACCTTTGCCTTCGTAGATCGCGCGGCGCTGCGGCGGCGTCATATCCGGCAGCCCGCCGTTCCACAGCACGCGGCCTTCGACCATGTCCATGACGTAGAACATCGCGCCCAGCACGCTGTCGTCGGTGCAGAGCGCATAGGGGCGCGCGACGGGAAAGCCGGTGGGGTGAAGCGCGGAGATGACGCGAAACTCGCGATCGACGGCGTGCGCGGACGGGAGCAGTTTGCCGGCGGGCTTCTTGCGCAGGACGTATTTTTTTGTCGGCGTGACGAGCTGGTAAGTGGGATTGGATTGGCCGCCGCGAAATTGCTGCACGCTGAGCGGACCCGGCGAAGCCTTCGACATTTGCGGCGAGCCAGGATGCGAGCGCGGCTTCGTCAAGCTGATGGCGCTCTTCGACGGGCTTGGTGCCGGTGTTCTGAGTCTCAACCATTGTTGGCCGCCGAGGCGATGGCCGCTTCGACCCGCGCTAGCGCTTCATCAAGCACTGACAAATCGACGGCGATTGTATTCCAAAGCAAGGTCGGAATGACTTGATCGTCGTAATCGTGCGCGAGAAAATCGCGAAACCGGGCGGGCTCGCGCCACGGGGCCCGGCTGGGTCGACGGTCGTGAGATCAATAGTGCGGCTGAGGTCCTTCACGGGCCTCGCCGATCGCGATGAAAGCGCGCTCGACGGCGTAGCGGGTTCGCTCATCGGCGCCGAACGTGTTTACATTAAGATCGGCGGTCCATTCCCGGATACGCGCGATTTGAAGGCGCGCTTGAGCGACAATGTCTTTAGGCGCTTTCGGTTTACGCGGCTTAGAAGACATTCAGCAAATCGCCGCCAACGCGCTCTTTGAGCCGCTGGTACGGTCAAGGCCCGCTTTGTCGATAACGTCGACGGATCGCCCGAGGATCGCCGAAAACAGATCGTGCAACGGGGCCGATGGTGAGCAATGTGATTGGACGCTCCGGCGTCATTTCCACGACGAGATCGACATCGCTTTCCGCGCTCGCGTCGCCACGCGCCACCGAGCCGAAGAGCGAGACGTGCTTAACGCCGCGTCCTTAAGGTCGCTCGGTGTGTTGCCTTATCAAGCCGATGACTTCGTCGCGGATCATGGCCGAAGAATAGGCCAAAAACGCACCGCTGGCCATGGGCGATTACCCCAGCGCTCGCCACCCGATATCGCGCCGGCAAAACCCGCCCGGCCAATCAATCAAATCTATCGCCGCGTAAGCGCGCGTTGCGGCTTGCGCCAAAGTATCGCCCACAGCGGTGATGTTGAGGACGCGGCCGCCGGCGGCGCGGAGGAGGCCTTCGTCGTCGCGGCGCGCGCCGGCGATGAAGATTTCCACGCCCTCGATGCGCGATGCATTCGGGAGATTGCGGATCACCGAGCCGGTGAGTGGTTCGTCTGGATAGCCGTTCGCCGCGTAAACAACGGTGACGGCGGGTTCTTCGATCCAGTCGAGTTCAGGCGCCTTCGCGACATCGCCCTTGGCGGCGGCAAGGAGCACGGGCGCGAGGTCCGAGGTGAGGCGGCGCATGAGTGTCTGACACTCGGGATCGCCGAAGCGGCAATTGTATTCGATCAGGCGCGGGCCTCGGGCGTGATCATGAGCCCTGCGAACAGCACGCCTACGAAGGGGCGGCCTTCTTCCTTCATGCCGCGCATGGTCGGCAGGATGATGCGCTCCATGGTTTGCGCGAGGACTTCTTCGGTGAAGATCGGCGCCGGAGGAATAAGCGCCCATGCCGCCGGTGTTGGGGCCTTTGTCGCCGTCGAAGGCGCGCTTGTGATCTTGCGCGGCGTGGAACGGGATGGCGTTCTCGCCGTCGCAGAGGGCGAAGAAGCTGGCTCCTCGCCTGGCATGAAATCTTCGATCACGATGCGCTGGCCGGCGGCGCCGAATTTCTTGAGGAAGAGAATTTCATCGACCGCGGCGTCCGCTTCACGGCGCGTCTCGGCGTTCACGACGCCCCTTGCCGGCGGCGAGACCGTCGGCCTTGATCACGAAGGGCGGTTCGCGTCCGCCGAGATAAGCTTTAGCGCGTACCGCATCGTCGAACACTTTCGTACTCGGCGGTCGGCACGCCATGGCGCGCGCAGAATTCCTTCATGAAGGCTTTGGAGGTTACGAGTTCGGCGCGGCTTGAGACGGGCCAAAGCAGGGAATGCCGATTGCGCGAGGCGATCGGCAAGGCCCGCGGCGAGTGCGTTTTCGGGGGCCGACAACGACGAGCCCCACTTGCTCGCGCGCGGCCAGCCCCGCGAGTTCGGCGGCGTCGTCGGCCTTGATCGCAACGCAGCGGCCAAGCTCGGCCAAGCCCGGATTGCCGGGCGCCGAGATCAGCTCCGAAACGATCCGGCTCTGCACCAATTTCCAGCCCAGAGCGTGCTCGCGCCCGCCTGACCCGACGAGAAGAATCTTCATCGGCTGGGCTTGGGGCGAAGCGAGCGGGCGGTCAAGCTAACCAGCCGAATTGTAGGGGCTCGCCAGCACGACGACATAGCCGTCGGGGATCGCGCAGCCAGATTTCCCAATGATTGGGGCCGCCGTCGCCGTCGGGCGGATTGCGGTGGCGGGGCAGGACGATTTCGGCCTTCAGCGTCTCGGCGCGGGCGATGGCGGCGTCTATGTCCTCGATCTCGAACCAGAGCAGGACGCCGTTGCCATAGGGCTTGGAGTCCGGATCGCCGATCCGGCCGTGGTCGTGCTCGGTTTCGAAGCTGTGGAGCTGGAGGATCAGCTCGTTTTGCCATTCGAGCCGCTCATAGTGGGGGCCGCCATGGGCGCTGCGGCAGCCCAACAGGTGCTGATACCAGCGGCTGCTGGCCTCCACGTCGCTGACGCAAATCAGGGGCTGTGGGCGCATGATGGCCTACGAAAAGCCATTCGCGGCGCGGGGTCAATCGCGGTTCATGCCCGGAGGGCTTATATGAACTGCCGTCATCCCGGGCGAGTGGAGCGAGACCCGGGACCTAGGGATCGTAGATCTGTGTGTCGGCCCTGGGTCCCGGATCACGCTCCGCGTGTCCGGGATGACGGATGAGCTGAAGCGAATCCCAGTAGCAAGAGAGACCATGGCCGAACCGGCGACCACCGCGACCAATCTCCCTGAACTCACCGTGTCGGAACTGGCCGGCGCGGTGAAGCGGACGATGGAGAGCAGCTTTGACCGCGTGCGCGTGCGCGGTGAGCTGGGGCGGGTGATGATCGCCAAGTCCGGGCATCTTTATGTCGATCTTAAAGACGCCAATGCCTGCATTTCCACGGTGATGTGGAAGGCGAATGTCGGCGGGTTGAAGTTCAAGCCGGAAGAGGGGCTTGAGGTTGTCGCCGAGGGGCGGCTCTCGACGTTTCCGGGACGCTCGCAATATCAGCTGATTGCCGAGCGCATGGAGCCGGCCGGCGTTGGCGCGCTGCTGGCGCAGCTGGAGAAGCTGAAGGCGCGGCTGGCGGCGGAGGGCTTGTTTGCGTCGACGCGCAAGAAGGCGATCCCTTATCTGCCGCGCGTGATCGGCGTGGTGACGTCGCCGACGGGCGCGGTGATCCGCGATATTTTGCATCGCCTGGAAGAGCGCTTTCCGCGCCGCGTTTTGCTGTGGCCGGTTCTGGTGCAGGGCGAGCAGGCGGCGGCACAGATCGCGGCGGCGATCCGTGGCTTTAACGCGATGCAGGGCGCGCTTAGGCCTGACGTGCTGATCGTGGCGCGCGGCGGCGGGTCGATCGAGGATTTGTGGGCGTTCAACGAAGAGATCGTGGTGCGCGCGGCGGCGGAAAGCGTGATCCCGCTGATCAGCGCCGTGGGGCACGAGACGGATACGACGCTGATCGATTTTGCATCGGACTTGCGCGCGCCGACGCCGACGGGCGCGGCAGAAAAAGCCGTGCCGGTGCGGAGCGAATTGGTCGAGCGCGTCGGGACGCTTGAGGGGCGCTTGAAGGGCGGGCTGGTGCGCGGGCTGGAGCGGCGGCGCACGGAATTGCGCGCGGCGTCTGGGCGCTTGCCGCGACTGGAATCGTTGTTTCAATTGCCGCAGCAGCGTTTCGATCGTGCGTCCGAGCGTTTGGGTTTGGCGCTGCTCGCGAATGCGCGCGCGGCGCAAGGCAAGCTCGACAAGATTGCGGCGCGCTTGCGGCCCGCCGCGCTCCATCAGGATTTGGTGCGGCGGCGCGAGAAGGTTGCGCTCGCCAGCGTGCGTCTCAAAGCGGCGATGGAGCGCGGCATCGCCAAGCGCGCGCAGGAATTGATCGGCGCGACGCGGGTGCTGGAAAGCCTCTCGCATCACAGCGTGTTGGCGCGTGGCTTCGCGCTGGTGCAGAGCGCCGATGGCGCGCTGGTGCGCAGCGCCGCGGAGCTGACGACGGGGGATGCCGTGAAGCTGAGCTTTGCCGATGGCGAAGCGCCGGCGGTGATTGGCGCGGCGGAGGGGCCGAAGCGGAAGGCTAAGCCGGGCGGGGATCAGGGGAGTTTGTTTTAGCCGCCGCGCGCCGGCCAGCGTGCGCAGCACGCGTTTTGAGCCGGGGTCCATGGTTCGGGCGTGACGCGGTGGATGAATGGACCCCGGATCGCCTACGGCGTCCGGGGAACGGCGGGGCGGACGTCTTGGTCTCGGCCTTCAAAGCGCGTAAGTTGACCCCATGAACAAATACGAACCAGGCGGGCCGGAGGCTCAGGTGCGGTATGGTGATAACGAGATCACCATTTTGCGGCAGGGACTGTTCGTGCGCTGCGCGGTGACGGGCGCGCAGATTCCGCTCGATGAGCTTCGTTATTGGAGCGTCGATCTGCAGGAAGCGTATCGCGGGCCGGAAGAGGCGCTCGCGCGCTGGCGGGAAAAACGCGCATGAGGCTCGCTGCGGCGGCATTCGCGGCGCTGCTGATGGCGAGCGCGTGCGTCGCCGCCGAAACGCCGGCTGAGCCAGGGCCAGCGCCGGTTGTGCAAACGCCTGCGCCGTCGCCGCAAGCACCGCTGCCGCCCGCGCCCACATCGCTCACGCTCGAATGCGCGGGCGCGTTGACGCAAGGCGGTGTCGCGCTCTGCCGTACTTTGCCCCGCGCCAGAATGTTCGTGGACGGCGCGCCGGCTGGTGAGGCGGACGCAGAGGGTTGGGCCGTTATTGGGTTCAGCCGCGAGCATGGCCCGGAGGCGCTGGTAACGGCGAGCACGCCCATCAGGCCCAATACCGCAACTTCGATCCCGGTCGCTTATGACGTCGAGCAGCGTTATGCGATCGCGCCGCGCACGTTCGATATTCAGCGTGTCGATGGCCTACCTCAGCAGACCGTGACGCCGAGCGATCCGGTCGTGCTCGCGCGCATCCAACGCGAGGCGGCGCTCAAGCAGCAGGGCTTCGCGAGTCTCGCCAACATCGAGGGCTTTCTCGATGGTTTTATTATTCCGGTGGAAGGCGGGCGCGTTTCGGGCGCGTGGGGCAATCAGCGCGTCCTGAATGGCACGCCCTCATCGCCGCATTTCGGTTACGACATCGCAGCGCCGATCGGCACGCCGATCCGCGCGCCGGCGGCGGGCGTTGTGACACTCGCGCAGCCGGACATGCATTACGAAGGCGGGCTCGTGTTCATCGATCACGGGCAAGGGCTCATCACGATGTATCTGCATATGAGCCGGCTCGATGTGGCGGCGGGCGATAGCGTTGTGCAGGGACAAGTCATCGGCGCTGTCGGCGATCGCGGTCGCGCGACAGGCCCGCATCTGTGCTGGCGCATGAAATGGCGCGACCGGCAATTGGATCCCAGCATCGCGCTTGAGGGCCTCTCACGCGCGCGGGCGGAATTATCACGCGGCTAGCGCGTATGGGGGAGTGGGCGATGCGCGTCAGTGTGCTGAGCGCTTTGGCGCTGGCGGTTTTCGTGAGCGCAGCGGCCGCGGCCGAAGCGCCGATGCCCGCCGCTTGCGTTCGCGATGCGCAGAGCGAGGTCAATTATCGGGCCTGCGCCGACGCGACCGCAAGCGGTGATCCGTTGCACACGCTTTCGCTGATCAATCTCGGCACGCAAGCTTTCCTGCAGAACAATTGGGGCGAGGCGGTGCGGCTTTATGACGAAGCGCGTCCGCCGAGCGGTCAGCAGCTTTATTCGGACGCCAATTTTCACGCCTATCGCGCTTCGGCCTATCAGCATGTCGGCCGGTTGGAGGAGGCGCTGTGGGATGCGCGCGCGGCGCTATCCATGCTCCGCGATGATGATGGCGTGCCGGAGGAAACGCGCAGGCTCAATGCCGCGCTGGCGCTCGATCAGGATACGATCTACGCGCTTATCGTGCCGGTGCTGAAGGAGGGCAACGATCCGGAATTCGCAAGCGCGCTTGCGGTTTATCTGGCGATCCCGGCGACCGATTGGTACGCCTATGCCAATCGCGCCGGCGTGCTGGAGCAGATCGGTGAACTCGATAGCGCGCTCGAGATGAGTGAGCGCGCGTTGGCGCTGGAATCGCAGCATCCGGGCGTGCTCAACAATCATTGCTACATCCTCACGCGCGCCAACCGCGCGGGCGATGCGCTGCCATTCTGTGAAGCGGCGGTGCGCGGCGCGCCCGATATCGGCGCGGTGCGTCATTCGCTGGCTTCGGCCTTGGCGCAGCTCGGGCGGTGCGGCGAGGCGGACGCGGCATTGGCGGATGCGCGGCGGCTCGATCCCACCGATCCGACCTATCGCGAAGCGCTGGCGTGTACGGCGCGAAGCTAGCCTTGCGCGCGGCGCGCGAGTTTTCCGAGGACGAGCGAGAGAATTTTTTCCGGCATGTAGGGCTTGGTCACGAAGGTGATGTTCGCGCTGGCTGCGTCGCTGGCGCCATGCGCCACGCCAGACGTGACGAGGAGCCCGACATCGGGAAATTCTTCCGCGACCCAAAGCGCGAGATCGCGCCCGTCGCTCTCGCTCGCGAGGCTGATATCGCTGAACAGCACATCGACGACGATGCCGGCATCGAACACCGCGCGCGCTTCGGCGGCGGAAGACGCCTCGATCACAGTGATGTCGTGATCGCGCAAAAACTCCGCGATGCTCAAGCGGACAAGCACTTCCACCTCAACCACGAGCACCGTGGCGGATCGTCCATGCTGGGCCATAGACGTTGGATCTTCCGCTGGACACATGCCCCCGCCCTCGCTCAATGCGACACGCCCTTGCCGATACAATGCCATATTGGAACCATAGTTCCGCACAGGCGCTGCGTTGGAAGCATATCCGTGGCTGGATTTGCGGCGCTAGCGGAACCTAGACAATTTCTTTCGGGTTGGTCGATCCGGGTGACGGGAATTTTTGTTTTTCTCATTCGCACAGGTTTCCGATGACATTGTCAGAAGTTCCCGCCTCTGCAGTTCCCACCATACTTCTCGTTGAGCCGGATGTTTTGATCAGGCTGAGTCTCGCGGATTATCTGCGCGGCTGCGGCTTTCAGGTGATCGAGGCCGCGCACGCTGAAGAGGGCAAGATGATCCTCGCGTCTGACGCGAAAGTGGATGTCGTGCTCGCCGATGCGCAGATGCCGGCCCCGGCCATGGGCTTTGCGTTCGCGCAATGGGTGCGCCGCCGCCGGCCTAGTGTGACTCTCATTCTGGCCGCGAGCATCTTGAACAAGGCGAAGGCTGCGGCGGAATTGTGCGACTCAACGCCGATCCGGCCCAAGCCTTGCGAGCACGGTCACTTGGCCGATCGCATTCAGTCCATGCTGGCGCGCTCAGCGCGTAAATCGCGCGCGCCGCGCGCGCTGTTTGGGCAGCGCGTTGCGGGTTTGCGGAAGGTTTAAGGCGCCCGCCCGGCATCTAACTGGTGTCTCATCATCTCTTCAGTCATTCCGGACGCGCGGAGCGCGATCCGGAATCCAGGGCAAACGCCGTGCGCGTGGCCCTGGATTCCGGATTCAGCTTCGCTGCTCCGGAATGACTGTGATGGTTTTGGGCGACCTTAGCGCAACGCCAGCACCGGCGCGTCGACTTGCACCGCGCCGCGATCGACCACCGGGAATTGATAATTGCGCTGGCCTTCGCTGGTGACCGAGCCCACATCGCGCACTTCTTCCGCGAACTCGCGCCGCACATAGGCCGATAGCTCGCCTGCCGTGATGATGCGGTCGTGGTTCTCGTCGGCTTCGCCGGAGAGGCCGGTTTGGATGAAGTGCGAGAGATAGCCGCCGGCTTGGAATTTATCGGCGACGGCGGAGGTCAGATCTTCTTCGGATGAGAAGAGCCCCATGACGCCAGGATGGCTCACCACGTCGCGCGCAAAGCCGCCGCTGAAGCATGAGTCGAGAATGAGCAGCGCTGTGCGGGCGTGAACTTGCTGGAACATGGTCGCGAGTTCGTCGTCGCTGATGGCGCCATCGTAAAGCTCGATGGTTTCGTTGCGGCCGTCGGGATCGGTGGCGCTGACTTGCGTTGGCGTTTGCCCGCCATGGCCGGAATAGAAGAAGAGGAAAAGATCGTTCGGGCCTGCCGCCGCGGCGACGCGCTGGAACGCGGTGCGCACGCCGGCGCGCGTGGCTTGTGCGTCGATCAACGTCACGCTCTCGGTCGCGAGCACGCCTTGACGTGAGAGCGTGTCGCGCATCTTGCGCGCGTCCTCGGCGGTGAAGGGGAGATCGTTCTCGCTGCCGGGATAATCGGAAATGCCGATATTGAGCGCGAAAATACGCCGTGCGCTGGGGCCGGTGATCGGCGCGCCCGCCGCACCTTGGGTGAGGTTTACGGTATAGGCGCCGGTTTCGCCGGGGCGGTACGAGGTGGCGACGATGGAATATTCGCCGCTTTCCGAGAGCGCGGTGTCGATGCGGCTATGGGTGGTGTCGCCGGGCGTGGCGTCGTCGTTTTCTTCCTGCGCGCCCGAGGGCGCGACGAGCATGAGGTAGGGATCAAAGCCGCTGGCGCGCATATCGATCGCGACGCGCTGGCCCGCTTCGCCGGTGAAGCGGAAGGTGTCGATGAACTCGCCGCTGCGCAGAGTGGAATCGCCGGCAGCGAGCGTGCCGCTCAGATTTTGCCCGACGCCGATGGCGACGCCGTTCGCCCCGACGCCCGAACCGGCGGAAGCTTGCGTGGTCGGGTTCACTTCGAGGCGATAAGCGCCGCTTTCGCCGGAAGCGTAGCTGGTGGCGTGAATGGTGTAGGCGCCCGCGACCGGAAGCGTGACGAGGAGGCGGCTATTGCGTGAACCCGATTCCACATCGTCGTCATTGTATTCATGAAAGCCGTCAGGGCCGGTGATGGCGACGTAGGGATCAAAGCCGTTCGAGGTAAGGCGGATGTCGAGCTGTTCGCCCGCCGCGCCGGTGTAGGGATAGGTGTCGACAAACTCGCCGGAATTGAGCTGCGCATCGCCTTGCGCAAGCTCGCCGTCGATCACGCGCCCGGTGGTGACGGCGCCTTCCGAGGCGACGACTTCGCCTTCCTTCCCGGCTTCTTCAACGATCAGTTCGTATGCGCCGATGCCGCTGCGCTGATACGAGGTGACGTAAATCCGCGCCGTGCCGTTTTCCGGAAAGGTGAAAGCCAGGCGCGCATTGAGCGAGCCGGTTGAGCTTGGGTCGTCGTCATTGTCCTGCGAAAGCTCGCCGGGGCCGCGCACATAGAGATAGGGGTCGAAGGCCGAGGAATTGAGGCGCACCACGAATTGCTGGCCGCTCTGGCCGCGCAATGTGTAGACGTCGATGATGCCGCCGCTGTCTTCCTTGTTGTCGGTGGCGAGGAGTTCGCCGTTCACATGCGCGCCGGCCGCGAGGCGGGTCTCGCCGGGATTGCCGCAAGCGGCCAGAGCGAACGCGGCGAGCGCGAACACCACAAGTTTGCGAACGCCCATCGCCTCATCCCCCAAAACCCCGACCAGGCGAGCCTAAGGCAGCCCCGATGCCGCAACAAGCCAGGAACGCGAACCGCGCTGGCGCGATATCCCCCGCCGCGTTAGGTTCGCGGGCATGGAAGGTTGGGGATTTAACGAGGGCGTCGCGGTTATTTCCGCGCTCGTGGCCGTGGCGTCGGTGGTGCTCAACTGGCTGATCGTGCGGCGCCAAACCATCATCCAGTTCGAAACGCTGAAAGCGGAAATGGATTCCGAGACCATGAGCTGGGCGCACGAGACCATCGATCTTGTGTCCGAAGGCGTGGGGCTCGCGCGCGGGCGCGGCAAGATTTATGCGGGCGCCGATTTTCGACAGCGCGCGCACGAGATCAGCCAGAGATTGTCGTCCGCCGCGGACCGAGGCCGGCTGATTTTTCCGAACGAGGCGCCCGGCCATCATGGGCAAGAGAAGGAAGCCGCGTTTCAGGGCTTTCGTCCGCCAATCCTCGATGCGGTGGTGTTCACCTGCAGCCAGGTGGAAAAAATGCTGCCGGATGAAACCGAGCCCGATGAAGTGGCGGCGGCGTTCATGATCAAGTGCCGAAGGCTTCTTGTTTCCGAGGTGCAGAACGCGATCGATCCGCGACGGCGCGGCGCGATGCTGCGGCGCTTCGCCGAGGGACGGGTGGACGACACCAAGTCGAGCTTTCGTGTGGCGGCCGAGCTTGGCGAAGCCTTGGAGGCGCGCTACCCAGGCTATCTGATCCAACGCCGCGACGCCGCCTGGATCGCGGCGCGCGAGGCCTATGCGCGCCAGCGCTGAGGAGCATTCCCCATGAAGCCCATGCAGATCTTGTTCGCGCTCGGCGCGCTTTGTCTTTCAGCGTGCGCCACGGCGCCGACGCCCGAGCCAACGCCGACACCGACCCCAAGCGCGGAACGCTCGATCACGCTCTCACGCACGCGCTGCTTCGGCTTTTGCCCCGATTACAGCGTGACGGTGCAGGGCGACGGGACGGTGATTTACCAGGGCCGCAATTTCGTGCGCGTCACGGGCGAACAACGCGCCACCGCCGCGCCCGAAGACGTCGCGAGCCTGTTCGCGATGGTGGAGCGCGCGAACTTCTATGCGCTGCGCGACGAATACCGCGCCAACATCTCCGACATTCCCTCGTTCACCGTCACCGTGGTCGACGGCGCGCGCCGGAAATCGGTGCTCGATTATGGCGGCGAAAGCGTCGGCATGCCCCACGCTGTGCGCGAACTCCAAGACGCGATCGACCGCGTCGCTGGCACACAGCGCTGGGTGCCCGGCGGCGGACGAACGCCGAAGCCGGAATAGGCGCGCTCGCGCGCGTTAGTGCGCCGCTGGCCGGTCGATCAGCGGCAGATATTCGCCGTAGCCTTCGGCGGCCATTTGGTCGCGGGGGATGAAGCGGATGGCGCAGGAATTGATGCAATAGCGCTGGCCGCCGCGGTCGGCGGGGCCGTCATTGAAGACGTGGCCTAAGTGCGCATTGCCCTGCGCGGAGCGGACTTCGGTGCGCTCCATGCCGATGCTTTGATCGGTGCGGCGCGTGACGGAGCTGACATCGATCGGGCGCGTGAAGCTCGGCCAGCCTGAGCCGCTGTCGAACTTGTCGGTGGAGGCAAAGAGCGGCTCGCCGGTGCGGGCTTCGACATAAATGCCGGCTTCGTGGTTGTTCCAATAGGCGTTGTCGAAGGCGCGTTCGGTGCCGTTGCGGTCCATGACGTAATCGCGCAGGCGTTCGAAGGCGTTGCGTGACTGCGGCTCGGCGACGGCTGCGGTTTGCACGCGGCTGACGGCGTCGCGCGGCTGAGCGAAGGCGACGACGCCTCCCATGGCGAGCGCTGCGGCGGCGACGATGGCGAGAGGGAAGGATTTCATGGCGATCTCCGGAGACGAGTAGCATTACGCCGGAAGGGGCAAGGGCGTTACAGGCGATGTGAAACCAGATGTCCGCTTCCTACGTACCAAGGGCATGTTCCGATCTCTGATAGCTCTCTTCGCGCTGCTGGCCGCTTGTTCGCCCAGCAATGTGCCGGCCCAGCCCGCCGCGCGCGCCAGCGGCCAAGTTCAAGAAGCGGTGCTCGCGGGCGGCTGTTTCTGGTGCATGGAGCACGATATGGGCGCGCTGACGGGCGTCCTCTCCGTCACCAGCGGCTACACCGGCGGCCATGTCGCAAACCCCACCTATGCGGACGTCACCAGCGAACGCAGCGGCCATTATGAAGCGGTGCGCGTGCGCTTCGATCCCGCGCGCATCAGCTACGCCCAAGTACTCGACCGCTACTGGCGCTTGATCGACCCGACCGACGATGGCGGCCAATTCTGCGACCGCGGCCCGTCCTACCGCGCCGCGATTTTCGTGACGCCCACGCAGCGCGCGACGGCGGAAGCGAGCAAGGCGGCGTTGATCGCGTCGCGTCGCATTCAGGGCGAAGTGGTGACGCAAGTGCTGCCGCTGGGGCGCTTCTATGAAGCGGAGGAGTATCACCGCGATTTTTCGCGGCGGAATGCAGCGCACTATGCGATGTACCGCGCGGTGTGTGGGCGCGACGCACGGCTGCGGGCAGTTTGGGGGATTGAGTAAGGCGCTTGCGACTGACTGTTGTCGGCTTTGCGCCGATAGCGGTCATATATGACGTTCCGCAAATCCAGTAATAAAAGCACGAGATGAGCCTTGGATCGCGCCCCCTCGTTTTGTTGCTGCTGTCGGGTGTCTTGGCCGCGTGCGACCCACCAGCGCCGCCCTTCGCCTCCATGCCAGTACAAGCGGACGTGGAGGGGTTTCGGCAACTGTTTCAGCACGAATGCGTAGAGCAACGAAGCCGCGCCTGGGTTTTGGAGGAATCCGCGAGGAGGAGCCGCTTCTATTGCCATCACCTGATGAACGGCGAAGGCGAAGCGGGCGATTGTGACAATGATATGGTTGGCCACGTCGCGTGGACCGTCCCCACGACCGATGGCTCAAGCGTACAGATCGAAATGGATTGGGCCGCTGACGCGCCGTACCCTCCGCGTCAAGAAGAGTTGAACTGTGCCATTGCCGTGTTTGAACACGATGGACCAGCGCTTAGGGAAGCCGCCTTGGCACTATTCGGTGACAGCCCGACCATCAGGCGCGAAGACGGTGCAGAGTTCTACGACTGGTCGCGAGGCACGCCATCTCGAGACAATCCAAGTGTTCGGCTCATTCATGGGAGGTTTGCTGAAGGCACGCTCACCGGACAGTACGATCCCCATCAGGTGCAACACGACTGGCAGCTTAGAAGGATGGTGCTTTACGGTCCTCGACCGATTGAATAGGGCAGCAAAGGGCCCTCCGTTAGAACGGCATCTTAAATCCGGGCAGCATGCCCATACCGCCACCGATGCCTTTCATTTCTTCGTTTTGCGCGTCTTCGAGTTTGCGGCGGGCGTCGTCGTGGGCGGCTTTGAGGAGGTCTTCGACGATCTCGGCTTCCTCGGGCTTCAGCAGCGAGGGATCGATCGCGACGCCCAGCATCGCGGTCTTGCCGGAGAGGCGCACCTTCACCAATCCGCCGCCGGCGGTGCCTTCGACTTCCATCGCTTCGAGCTTTTTCTGCGCTTCATTGATCTTGGCCTGCATCGCTTGGGCCTGACGCATGATCTGCGAGATGTCTTTCATCGATCCGCTTCCTTCTTGCGGCGCGCGGGCGGCGTGGGGTTGGATTGAGGCATCTGAACGATATCGGCGCCGGCCGCGCTTTCATCCGGCGGCTGGCGCACATCGACCACTTCCGCGCCGGGAAAATGCCTGAGCGCTTCGGCGACGAAGGGATGGCGCTTCAATTCTTCCATCTCGCGCGCCGCTTCGCGCTTGCGGCGTTCGGCGAGACTTTCGACGGGCGCGGCAGGCGCCACTTCATCCGGGCGCACGCGCCAGTCTTCGCCGGTGGCTTCGCGCAGAAAACGGATCATGCGGCGCGGCAAATCCATCGGCATGTCGGGCGCGGCGGCGAACACGATGTCACCATGCGCAAAACGCGTGACGCGCATATGGCGTTCGAGCGTGATCTCGAGATCGATGTCGCGTGCGGCGGAAACGAGCGCCATCACGTCGGCGAAGGCTTTGAGTTTTGGACCGCCGGCGCCCTCGCCGGCAATTTCGCTGCCGGCGGGGGCGCCGGCGGTCCGTTGTTGTGGTCCGTCTCGCAGCAAACGCGCCGCATCTTCCGGCGGCGGCAAACTCTGCGCGGCGCAGAGGCGCACCATCGCCATTTCCACCGCCGCGATCGGATCGGGCGCGCGGCCCGCTTCCTCCAGCGCCTTCAGCAGCATCTGCCAAAGCCGCGAAAGCTGCGCGGGACTGAGCTTTTCGGCGAGACCACGCACGCGAGCTGTCCAGTCCGCGCCGCCGACAATGCGGGCATCGGCGCCCAGCGCTTGCGCGCGGGCGGCGTCGTGGCCGATTTCAAGGAGGTCGCGGAGGATGAGCGCGGGATCGGCGCCGCTGTCATACTGGCCGCGCACTTCGGTCAGCGCGGTTTTGGAATCGCCGCGCGCGATGGCGTCGAAAAGATCGAGTACGCGGCCTCGATCGGCGAGGCCCAACATGTCGCGCACGTCCGCCGCCGTGACGCTCGCGCCCGGCTTTTGCACCAAGGCTTGATCCAGCAGCGAGAGCGCGTCACGCGCCGAGCCTTCCGCCGCGCGCGCGATCAAGGCAAGGCCGTCTGCGTCGACCTTCACTTTTTCCTTCGCGCAAATGCCGGCGAGATGTTCGGCAAGCCGCTCGCTGTCGATGCGTTTGAGATCGAAGCGCTGGCAGCGCGACAGCACCGTCACGGGCACTTTGCGAATTTCGGTGGTGGCGAAAATGAACTTCACATGCGGCGGCGGCTCTTCGAGCGTTTTGAGCAGGCCGTTGAAGGCCTGCGTCGAGAGCATGTGCACTTCGTCGATGATGTAGATCTTGTTGCGCGCCATCACCGGGGCGTAGCGAACGCTGTCCAGGATTTCGCGGATGTCGTTGATGCCGGTGCGAGACGCGGCGTCCATCTCGAACACGTCGGGATGGCGGCTCTCCATGATGGCCTGGCAGTGCTCGCCCGGCGGATCGAGTTCGATGGTCGGCGCATCAATATCGCCGCAGCGATAATTGAGAGCGCGCGCCAAGAGCCGCGCCGTGGTGGTTTTGCCGACGCCCCGGACGCCGGTCAGCATGGTGGCGTGCGCGATGCGGCCGAGCTTGAAGGAATTGGCGATGGTGCGGACCATCGCTTCCTGGCCAATCAGATCGGCGAAGGTGCGCGGCCGGTATTTGCGCGCCAGGACGAGGTAGCCGCCAGGGCTGCCTTCTTCGCCGAAGAGGCCGGGGGAGGATGAGTCGGACACCGTGGCTTATGTAGCCAGACGGGGCGCGCTTTCCCACCCCCTTGAGGCGCTTTACGCCCCCTGGAACAGCATCCGCACAAGGCTGCGGAAGACCAGCACTTGCTGGGGCAGCAGCGAGGGTTGCCGCAGGCCCTTGGACATGACGATGCCGCCGTCGGCGACGACCATCACCATGTCGCCCAGGCCGTCGAGATCGATCGGGATTTTCGGCGGATATTTCTTGGCGATGTCGGCAAGGCGCGCGCGGAAGCGGGTGCGCCAAGCCAGGATCGCTTGCACGTTCACCGCGCGCACGTCGGCGTTGAACAGCGTGTCTTGATAGGCGTAGGTCGCCGAGAGGCAGCCCGGATGGCAGTTCGGCAAATCCTGGAACATGTCGGCGAGCAGTTTCAGGAAGATGAGAAATTCTTCCAGCGGGTCTTCCGTCAGGTTCGCGGCCTTGGCGCTGAGCTCTTGGTAGATGGCCTCGTCGCGTTCGAGGAAGCGCACGATCAGCGCCTTGGCGAGATCGTTCTTGTCGCAGAAATGATAGAAGAAGCCGCTTTTGGTGATGCCGGCGGCGGCGATCAGTTCGTCGATCGAGGTGGCGGCGAAGCCTTTCGTCACCACCGCCTCTTCGGCGAGGTCGAGCAGACGCTGGCGCGTCTGTTCGCCTTTGCTGAGCGCGCGTAGCGCAGTCATGTCGGTTACTCCCATCCGTGCTGTGTTCACGAAATCCGCCGCGAAAACCATACCACAAGTACAGTACTCATGGTGCACTTCTTCGTGCGCTGGGGCGGTTTCTTTGCGGCGAGACTTTGGCGGCCTTTCTCTAATGGCCTATAAATCAAGGGAATATCGGCCGTTTCAGAAACCACGCCATGAGTTTTCTAGTTCGGCCGTGATCGCGCCAGTACATCTCTCATCACACGCGGGCGAAGGGTTCGCGCTGCTTGTTGAGGAGACCTGATCGTCATGTTTCGCGGTTTTGGATTTTTGATCGTGCTGCTGGTTTGCGTGCAAAATCTGCAGATGCTGGATCATGTCGTGCTGTGGCCGAACGGCACGCGCTTCACCTGATTTTGTAACGCGGGCTTCGCCTGCGAGGAGTGTTTCGATGCTGCATGATGTGTATGGCGCGCCGCTCTCGACCCGCTCGCGCGCGGCGGTGGACAAGCTGGAAGCCGCTTACGAGCTGATCCGGCTCTATCGCGGCGATCCGATCGCGGCGCTCGACGCCGCGCTCGACGACGATCCCGATTGCACGATGGCGTGGGCCGCGCGCGCGGGCCTTCTCGTGCAGCAGACGGACAAAGCCTATGCGGACGAAGCGCAACGCTCGCTCCGCGCGGGCTTTGCTTCGGGCGGCAATGAGCGCGAGCTGGCGCATCTGGCGGCGGCGCGCGATTGGGCCGAGGGGCGCTACGAGGACGGCACAGTGCGCTATGCGCGGATCGCGCGCGAACATCCGCGCGATCTGATCGCGCTGCAATTTGCGCATATTGGCTGCTTTTTCCTAGGCCGCGCGCCGGATTTGCGCGACTGGCCGCTGCAGGCGCTGCGCACGTTTCAGCGCGGCGAGACGGGCTATCACGCTGTGCTCGGCATGGCTGCGTTCGGGCTGGAAGAGTGCGGCGATTATGCGCGCGCTGAAGCGCTCGGCAAGGAAGCGGTTGCGATCGAGCCGCGCGACGGTTGGGCGGTGCATGCGGTGGCGCATGTCAACGAAATGCGCGGCGATACCGACAACGGCATTCCGTGGCTTGCGGATAGCGCTTCGTCCTGGGCGCCGGAGAGCGGCTTTGCGTATCACAATTGGTGGCACCTCGCTCTGCTGCATCTCGATCGCGGCGACACGCGCGAAGTGCTGCGGCTTTACGATGCGCAGGTCCGTCCCGATCCAAACGCGCAGATTTTGCTCGAATGGATTGATGCGTCGGCGTTGCTATGGCGCTTGCATCTGGAGGGCGTCGACGTTGGCGAGCGCTGGGGGCCTTTGGCCGAATGCTGGCGCCGCGCAGCAGAAGACGGCATCTACGCGTTCAACGATCTCCACGCGCTGATGGCGTTCATCGGCGCGGGCCGTGACGGCGATGTCGCGCGCACCTTGGCGTCGATGCGCCGCGCGGCGCAGCGGAGCGACGACAACGCGTACATGACCCGCGCCGTCGGCCTGCCGGTGGCGGAGGCTTTCGCGGCTTTCGCGGCGGGGCGCTATGGCGACGCGGTTGAGCCGCTCCTGGCCAGACGCGGCATCGCCCAGCGCTTTGGCGGGAGCCATGCCCAGCGCGACATCCTGACGCTCACGGCGCTCCATGCGGCGCTTAGGGGTGGGAACGCGCTCGCCGCGGAGGCGCTTGCCGCCGAGCGTCTGGCGCACAAGCCGCGCTCGCCTTGGGCGGGCCGGCTTGCGGGCCGGGCGCGGGCTCTTGGGGCGCAAAAAGCGGCCTAAAAGAGAGGTGCAGACAGGACGGCGACCCGTACGCAACCCGTTACGGCTGCTTCCTTCCGGACCTGACCGGGTTGGCGGGGCGGCCGTCCGCCGCCTGCCTGCGCGCCTCATATCGCTGGTCACGGGCGCGTGAGCAAGGGTTACAAAAGTGTTGACGCCCGGAACAGGTCTCCGCCGCGCACGTTGCTAGGACATCCAAAGAGCTGAAGGGGCCGCGGAAATCGCGGAAGCGCCGATGTTGCGAATGATGATCCTTGCCTGCGCGCTGGCCGCGCCTGGAATGGCCGTCGCGGACGAATTGCCGGCTTCCTCCGTGGGTCTCGAAATCCGCGCCGACGACGGGACAATTCAGGGCCGCGTCGAGCATGCCGTGCGCAATGGCGAAGGCCGCGTGGTGGCGGTCGATGTCTCCGGCCTCGAAGCGCCGGGCGATGCGCCAGGGTCGGCTGACGATCTGGTGGCGGAAAACGAAGGTTGGCGCTTGCCGGCGGCTTATTCCGTGACCCGGCAGTCGCAAGTGGCGTCCAATAGCGGCGCGCGCGCGGATGCCCGCTTGCGCTAAGCGAACCCTTTGCGCGCCAAGTAATCCGGAACATCGATACGAGCGCCTTGAGCTGCGCTGTCCATTGCTGCTTCAAGCAGCGCGATGACGCGCGCCGCGTCGGTGGGATCGACGGGTGGGCCTTGGTTTTTTTCGATTGCGCCCGCGACGCCCCGATAAAAACGCGTCCAATCTCCCCGTTCTGACGCCACCACTTGCGTGGCGCCGGCGCCGTCAGTGAGGCGCCCCCACTGGCTCTCGCTCTCCACGCCGAACGCCGCCGACAAAGGCGCGCGGGCGCGGAGCACGGCCTCTTGCGGATCGAGCCCCGATTTGTTGAAGGCCGCTCTCGTGCCCAGCACGCGAAATGAGCGCACCTCGTCCGCGGCCAGAAGATTGACGCCGAGCGAAATGCGCAGCTTCCCTTTCCCCATCATCAGCTCGAAGCCGTCATTGTGCTTGGTGAGGCCGCGCTGATTATAGACATCGGCCTGCAGCCAGTCGGGCGTGCCGAAGAGCACCAGCGCCTGGTCAATCAGGTGCGGGCCGAGGCCATAGAGTTCGCCGAGCATGAAATCGTCGTGCCAGTCGGCGCGGGCGGCGGGGCGGTAACGGTCCCAGCGCGAGGCGAAGAACATCACATCGCCCAGCGCGCCTTCGCCGATCACTTTTTGGACCGTCAAGAAATCCGCGTCCCAACGGCGATTGTGAAACACTGTCAGCATGCGCCCGCGCGCTTTGGCGAGGGCGATGAGCTCAAGCGCTTCGCCGCTCGTCGGCGCGAACGGCTTGTCCACGACGACGTGCTTACCTGCCTCGAGCGCGGCGCGGACATGCTCCACATGGAGATGGTCTGGGGTGACAATGACGGCGAGATCGACGTCGTCGCGCGCAAAAAGAGCGGCGGGAGTCGAGACGATTGCGGCTTCTGGAAAATCAGCGCTCGCTTCGGCGCTGCGGCTCGTAACGATCGCCGTGATAGCGAGACCGGTCGCGGCGATCAGCGGCGCGTGCAAAATGCGCCCCGCCAAGCCATAGCCGACCAATCCAACGCGCAAGTCCATGGCGCGCGTTTACAGGGAAAACGCGCGCCATGGAAACGCGGTTTAGTTGACGCTGGTGGTCGCTGGGGCTGGCGCCGCGCTGGCGGTGGTCGCCGGCGCTTCATTAGCCGCGTGTGGCTCGACTGGAGGCGCTGCTGCATCCGGCGCGAGCGGCACGGCGGAAGCGGCGGGCGCCGCGGGCTCAGCGAGCGCGAACACGAGGCGCACTTCGGCCCGGCGGTCACGGTTTGCATCGCCCGACGCATCCGCTTCGCCGCGTCCTTCGACGCGCACGATCTCCGCCGACACGCCGCTCGCGACCAGCGCGTCGCGGACCGCTTCGGCGCGGCGTTCCGAGACGACGAGATTGGCCGCTTCGGAGCCGGCTGTGTCCGAATAGCCGGCGACTTCAACCGAACTCAGCGTGCAGCCTGAGGCATTCGTGACCGGTTGAGTGACGGCGGTTTGCGCGCGCTCGTCCAACGTCGTGCTGCCGGGAAGGAAGAACACGGTTGTGTTTTGAGCTTGGCAGGCAAGCGCGGTCTGCGCGGGAGGCGCGGCCGCTGCCGATGGTTCAGCGACTGGCGAGGCGGGCGGGGCCACGGGGGCCGCTGGCGCAGCGGCGGCTTCAGGAGCGGCTGGGCCGGGGGTGGCGGGCGTATCGGCTGGCGGCGGCATGGCGGGCGGGGCGCCTGGAGGCGCGCCATCAGCCGGGACCGCTTCGACGCCCGGGTCGGGCATCGGCGTGGTGCTTTGAGCGGAGGCGATGAACGGCGCGAGCACGATGGCCGACGCCGCAACGGTCGCGAACAGAATGCGTCGCATGGGCTGGTTCCTTTTCAATTTGGCGCGCCCGGTCGCCGACTGCAGCAATTTGGCAACGCTGCTTTAGCTGTGCCGTTCCGAGAAAAGCTGCGCGGAACTTGACGGTTTTGGCGGCGCTCCATACCTCAAGAGGCAATGGCACTCCGTGAAATCCTGACCGCGCCCGACCCGCGCCTGAAGCAGCGTTCCGCGCCCGTCGAGGGCCCGGTGACGGACGAACATCGCGCCCTCATGGATGACATGCTGGAGACGATGTATGCCGCGCCCGGCATTGGCCTCGCCGCCATCCAGGTCGGCGTGCCGCTCCGGATTATCGTGATGGATCTGGCGCGCGACGATGCGCCCAAGGAGCCGCGCTATTTCGTCAATCCGGAAATCCTGTGGGCTTCGGAAGAGTTGAAGCCTTGGGAGGAGGGCTGCCTCTCGATCCCGGAAATCTTCGACGAAGTGGAGCGTCCCGCCCGCGTGAAGCTGCGCTACAAGAATTATCAGGGCGAGACGGTCGAAGAGGATGCGGAAGATCTTTTCGCCGTTTGCATCCAGCACGAGATGGATCATCTCGAGGGCGTGCTCTTCATCGACCATCTCTCGCGGCTGAAGCGCGAAAGCGTGATCCGCAAACTACGCAAGGCCAAGCTCGAAGACGCGAGCGCCTAACGCCGTTTAACCTTTGGTTTAGCGCCGCCTTAACTGGCTCGCGGGCATTTTGGCCTGGGCCAGGGAAATCGCGCGCGCCGATGTCGATCTTGGATCAGGATTTCACGTTCGCCGACGTCGTGCAGCGCCTGCGCGCCACGACGGGGGAAGACCGCGACTTCGACGCCGCGCAGATGCAGCTCATCAATCTGCCGGAAGTGATCCGCAGCGCCGGCCCGCACTGGCCAAAGCTCAAGGAATCCATCCGCGCCAGTTCGGTGAGTTTCCTGAAAGGATGCCTTGAAGAGGAGGACATCGTCCTCCCAGCGGGCGACGGCTTCCTGATTATCTTCGCGGCGGGTGAGACGGCGGAGCTCCGCGCGCGGGCCGAAGAGCTGCGCGGCATGCTGCTCGAATTTTACGCCGCCGATCCCGCTCTGAAACAGCTCGGCATCCGTATCGAGCATCGCCAGATCTCCTCGCACGAATTGGGCGCGATGATCGCGCCGACGCCCGCGCCCTCGAAAGAATCCAGCACCCATTCGTGCTTGTTCGCGCCGGTCTGGGCGCCAGGCGCGGAAGTGATTGCGAGCTATTTCTGCTTTCCCGTCCACCGCGAGGACGATGGCCCGCGCTATGGCTACGACAGGGGCTTTGCCAAAGAGGGGCGCTTTGAGCATCGCGATTATTGCGAGCTCGATATCGGCCTGCTCGATGTCGCGCAGGCGGCGCTCGACCGCTATGGCGCAGACGACGCTCATCCCGCGATCGGGATATCGGTGCATTCCACCACCCTGCAGCACCGCATCGCGCGCAGCGTCTATCTTGAGCGCTTGAGCCGGGTGCCGGCGCATCAGATGAAGCGCGTCTATGTGAAGATCGCCGAGATCGAGCCCGGCGCGCCTTTGATCAATCTCGCCGATTGGGCCGGCATGCTGCGCGCGCGGGTGCGCAATATTTTGCTCGAATTTCATCACACCGAGCGCTCGCCGCCTAATCTGGTGGAGCTTGGCGTGTGGGGCGCGGGCTATCTGGCGCCAACCGCGCTCAGCAGCCAGGGCGCCGACATCGCGCCCGCGACGCGCCAATTCCGCAGATGGGGCGAATCGTTGCGGCGCCAGCGGCTGCGTTTTTTCGTCGATAATCTGCGCCGGCCGGGCCTTGTGCGCCTCGCGGCCGAGGGTGGCGCTCATTTCATCACCAGCGACAATTTCTGGCCGTTCCAGAAATGGCCCGGCGGCATCGTTTCGGCGCCTGGCCCCTCGGTTTCCCCGTTGCCGCCCCGGCATAAATCACTACGATCCGCGCCGAATTGAGCGCCCCCTTGGCGCTACCAGCCGGGAGTAGTCCATGCACGACGGTTTCGCTTCGATCCTCACCACGTCCGCGATCATCGATGCGGCGGTGCAGGAGCGCTCCATGCTTGCGCATCCGTTTTATCGCGCTTGGGAAGAAGGCGTGCTGCCGCGCGAGACGCTGACGGATTATTCCCAGCAATATTTCCATCATGTCGAAGCGTTTCCGCGTGCGGTCAGCGCCGTGCATTCAAACTGCCCCGATGCGCGCGGCCGCCGCTTGCTCGCGGAGAACCTCGCTGAGGAAGAAGGCTTGGGCGAAGGCAAGGACGATCATGCCCAACTCTGGCTCAATTTCGCCGCCGGGCTTGGCGCCGATGAAGCCTCGGTGCGCGCGGCGCCGCTGAACATCGAGACGCAAGGCCTGATCGACACGTTCAAGACTTTGTCGCGCCGCTCCTACGCGTCGGGCCTCGGCGCGCTCTATGCGTATGAGAGCCAATTGCCGGGCATCGCATCGACCAAGATCAAAGGCCTCGCCGAGCGCTATGGCGTGACGGATGAAGCCACGCTCCGGTTCTTCAACGTGCACGAATACGCCGACGTCGAGCATGCCGAGGTTTGCCGCGACTTGATCGACGCGCTGCCTGCCGCTGAGCGCGAGGAAGCGCTCGAAGGCGCAAAGCTCCTTTCCGAAGCGCTGCTGCGCTTTCTAGATGGCATGCAAGTGCAAACCAGCATGGTTTGCTGAGCCCAAAGCCAAACATAACGGCAAAGCGCGTCCGCGAGGGCGCGCTTTTTCGTTATGGGGGGCTCGCCGGTTTCGCGCCGAGCTTCGTGGGTTCGGTTTTGCCCATGGGCGTGGTGGGTTTGCCTGCCGCGAAGAATTCCAGCTCCGCATTGAGCGCGCCGCCGAGCAGAAAAACGAACGCGGTGAGATAAAGCCAAAGCAGCAGCGCCACGACGCTCGCGAGCGAACCATAGGCCGCGCCGAAGTTCGGAAACTCTCGCAATGCGAACGCCAGCGCGCTCGATGCGAGCACCCAGAGGATCGGCGCGACCACGCCGCCGGGCCAGAGCCATTTCCATGGCGGCGGCTTCCGGCGCGGTCCCCAGCGATAGAGGATCATCGCGACCGCGACAGCGGCGCCGCCCAGGATCGGCCAGCGCAGGAACAGCAGCAGCGTTTCCTCCGCCGCGCCGAGATGGAGAAACGCCAGGATCACCGGCGCGATGCCCATCAGCAGCACCGCGATCAGCGCGAGCCCAATATTGTAGAGCGTGAACAAGCCAGCCGTGATGAAGCGGCGAAACGCGGTGCGCTGCTCTGATCTGCGGTTCACCACCGTGAGCGCCATCAGCACCCAGCGCGTGCCCTGCAGCGCGCTCCACAACGAAAGCGCAAGATTGAACAGCCCGCCAGCGAGCAACGAATCCTCGCGCTGCTTCAGCAAACTGCTGACCTGTCCGTGAATGATCGCAACGACGTCGTCAGGCGCGACGCCGGCCATGGCTTCGATCTGCTGATTGATCAGGATCGGATCGCCGATCAGGCCGAACAGCGCGACCACCGCCGCCACGCCCGGAATGATCGCCATCAGCCCGAAGAAGGCAACGCCCGCCGAAATGAGCGCCAGATTGCCGCGTTCGGCGGTCGCGCGGACGCCGCCCAGCACGCACCACCATTGCGATAGACTGAGGCCTAGCGGGCTTCGCGGGGAGGGCGCATCGGCGGCCGACGCTTGCGTCATGACGGAAAAACCGGCTGCGCTGCGTGAAGTTCCGTTGCCAGCACGCCGCGAAGTCGGGCATGTCGCGGCCATGAGCTTTCGCCTCGCCTTCATGGGCTCGCCGGATTTCGCGTTGCCGTCGCTCGAAGCGCTGATCGCGGCGGGGCACGAGGTGGCTTGCGTCTATTCCCAGCCGCCGCGCGCGGCGGGGCGTGGCAAGCAAGAACGCAAGACGCCGGTGCATGTGTTTGCCGAAGCGCGCGGGTTTGAGGTGCGCACGCCCAAAAGCTTGAAGCGCGCGGAAGAGCAGGCGGCGTTCGCGGCGCTTAACCTCGATGTCGCAATCGTGGTCGCGTACGGGCTCATTCTGCCGAAACCGATCCTCGATGCGCCGCGTCTTGGCTGCCTCAATCTCCACGGCTCGCTGTTGCCACGTTGGCGGGGCGCGGCGCCCATCCAGCGCGCTTTGATGGCGGGCGACCGCGTCACCGGCGTTCAAGTGATGCAGATGGAAGAAGGCCTCGATACCGGCCCCGTTTTCGCGAGCGCGGAGACGCCGATTTCGCCGGACGACACCGCCGCAAGCTTGCACGATCGTCTTTCCGCGCTCGGTGCGCCGCTGCTGGCAGACACGCTGGCGCGGATCGAGCGCGGTGAGATTGTCGCGCGTCCACAAGCCGAAGAGGGCGTCATCTACGCGCACAAGATCGATCCCGCCGAAGCGCGCATCGATTGGTCGCGGCCAGCGCGGGAAATTGATTTGAAGATACGGGGCTTATCACCCTTCCCAGGCGCCTGGTTTGAACTCCCGACGGCGCGCGGGCCACTGCGGGTGAAAGTGCTCGATGCGCGGCTGGGCCAAGGCGTGGGCGCGCCAGGGGAGGCGCTGGACGATGCGCTGCTCATTGCCTGTGGAGAGGGCGCGGTGCGACTGACTTCCGTGCAGCGCGAAGGGCGCGGCGCGCTCCCAGCGGGCGAGTTCCTGCGCGGCGCCCCCGTTCCGGCCGGCACACGGCTCATTTAGGCCCGATTGAAGCGGTGATGGTCTCTGGGTAGGCTAAAGCCGCTGGAGGCGCGTTCCATGACCGGCCGTATATTTTTGTTGTGCATTGGTGTTTTCGTTTTAACCGCGTGCGACCGCGTCGCCGCGCCCGAGGCGCAAGTCTCCGAAGCGCCCAAGCTCGAAGCGCCCGCGCCTGATTCCGAGCCCGCGCGCGGCTTTGCGCCCGTCAACGAAGCGGCGACGGCGGCGACAGGAGAACTCACCGTCTCCATGATGTTGCGGATGCCAGACGCGGCGGAGGCTGATCGCGGCGCCGCGCCGACGGACGTGCTCACCTTGCGCGGCGAAACCGGCGTGCTGGTTGATGCGCAGATTTCCGGAACCGTGACGCCCGCGACGATGGTCGAGGGGCAGACATTGCGCGCGCTGCTCGGCCTGCCGGTCGAGGCGTCGCAAACATTGGTCTACAGCGTTGGCAGCGAAACCAAGCCGGAGAGCGGCCGCGGTCTTTGCGGCACGGATACGCCGGCCTTCGTCGTGGTGTGGGAGCCCGAAGGGCCGGGCGAGACCACGCTGAAAGTGCTGGGCGTCATCGGCGGCGCGCCAGGGTCGGCGGGCGCGCGTCCATGCCCGATGCTCGAATACCGGCGCAGCTAAGGCGCCCGTGCGGTTCAAGCTCATTGTCGAATATGACGGCGGCGCTTTTCTAGGCTGGCAACGCGTCGCGCACGGCGCGAGCGTGCAGGGCGCGCTCGAAGATGCGCTCGAAAAACTCACCGGCGCGCGCGGCGAAGTGATTGGCGCCGGGCGCACCGATTCTGGCGTGCATGCGCTGGGCCAGGTCGCGCATCTCGATGTCGAAAAGCCCATCAGCACGGATCGTTTGCGCGACGCGCTGAATGCGCATCTGCGACCGCACGCGATCAGCGTGCTGAGCGCGGAAGCTGTTGCGCCAGAATTTCATGCGCGCTTCGACGCCAAGCAGCGCGTCTATTGGTATCGCATCATCAACCGCCGCGCGCCGCTGGCGGTGGAACATGGCAAAGCGTGGCGCATATCGCGCGCGCTCGACGCCGACGCGATGCACGAAGCCGCGCAAGGTTTGCTCGGCCACCACGACTTCACGACATTCCGCGACGCGCACTGCCAGGCCAAGAGTCCTGTGAAAACGCTCGACCGCTGCGACGTGATGCGCGCGGGCGATGAGGTGCATGTGTGGTGCGAAGCGCGCTCATTTCTGCATCGCCAGGTGCGCTCGATCGTGGGGACGTTGGCTGAGGTTGGCCTCGCCAAGATGAGCGCGCGCGATGTGCGCGACGCGCTGGAAGCGAAGGATCGCGCGCAGTGCGGGCCGGTGGCGCCGTCGGATGGGCTTTATCTGATGCGGGTGGATTACTGACGGACCGCCACACAATCAGTCATTCCGGGCGAGCGGAGCGAGACCCGGAACCCAGAGATCGTAGACCTGTGCGTTTGCCCTGGATTCCGGGTTCAGCTTCGCTGCCCCGGAATGACTGAGAGATTCATAGAGGCGCGCCTAGGCGAAATACCGCACCAGCACCGCCTCATAGCATTTCGACAACGCGCGAATATCCTCCACCGCGACAGCTTCATCCACCATATGCGCCGTCGCGTTGCGCAGGCCGAGTTCGGCGACAGGGCAAAAATCCTTGATGTAGCGCGCGTCCGAGGTGCCGCCGCTGGTGGAGAGTTTCGGCGCGGCGCCGAATGCCTCGCGCACGGCTTCGCTCATCAGGTTCGTGAATGGGCCGGGCTCAGTGTAAAACGGGACGCTGCGGGACGCGACGGCGACGTCCGCTTTCGCGCCATGACGTGTCGCCGCGTCCGTCACTGTGCCGATGATCCAGTCCAGCAATGCCTCGCCAGTGTGGGCTGTGTTGAAGCGGATATTGAGTTTCGCCGATGCGCGGCCCGGAATGACATTGTGCGCGCTGTTGGCGACATCAATGGTTGTCACTTCCAGGTTCGACGGATCGAAGCCCGGCGCGCCCGCGTCGAGCACACGCGCTTTCAGCGCCGACAAGGCTTCCAGCAACGGCGTGACCGGATTGATGGCGCGCTGCGGGTAAGCGACATGGCCTTGTTTGCCTTCGATCGTGATGACGCAGTTCAAGCTGCCGCGCCGGCCGTTTTTGATGATGTCGCCGACTTTGTCTTCGCTGGTCGGTTCGCCCACGAGGCAGTGATCGAGCTTTTCGCCTTCCGCGGTGATCGCGGCGAGCGTCGCCTTGGTGCCCTCGATAGCCGGGCCTTCTTCATCGCCCGTCAGCAGGAACGAGATTGAGCCTTTCGGCGCGCCGTGTGTCGCGAGAAACGCATCCGTCGCCGCGATCATCGCTGCTATGGCGCTTTTCATATCCGCGGCGCCCCGTCCGATCAGCATGCCGCCCTGCACTTCGGCGGCAAATGGATCGACGCTCCAGCCCTGGCCCGGCGGCACGACATCGACATGGCCGGCGAAGCAGAAGTTCGGCGCGGCATCGCCGAGTCGCGCATAAAGATTATCCACCGCGCCAAAGCGGTAACGCTTGGCGCGGAAGCCCAGTTTCTCCAGCGCCGCTTGCGCGACGCCCAACGCGCCGGCGTCCGTGGGGGTCACGCTGGCGCAGCGGATCAGCGCTTGCGCGAGGGATACGGGGTCTAAGCTCATGGCGCCGCTTCTGCCGCTTCCGCCGCCGCTGTGGAAGCGCTATTCGTGGGCAAAAGGGAGGCGACATGAAAAAGCTTATCATCGCGGCGGCGTTCGGATTGGCATCGCTGGCCGGCGCGGCGCAGGCGCAGGATCTCAATGGCGCCTTTGGCAACACTTTGGTCGTCACCGAGCCCAGCGGGGCGCAAGTGCGCTATTATTTCGAGCCGGACGGCACATTCACGGGCCTTGCGCCCGATGGCACGACGATGCGCGGACGCTGGGAGATCGCGGGCGAGGAGATTTGCTTGCTCTCGCCGAGCAGCCAGCGCTTCTGCGCGCCGTACGTTCCTGGAAAAGTCGTGGGCGATACGTGGGAGCAATTGGGCACGCAAGGCCAAGCGATCACCGTGACGATCGCCGCCGGCCGGCCTTAAGCAAAGCGGGGATGAGTGATGATGAAGACGTTTCTCGCGGCGTGCGCGTTTGCTGCGGCGCTCGGCGGCGCCGCGTTCGCCGACACCATGGAAGCCGCGTTCGACAACACCATCGTCATCACTTACCCAAGCGGCGGCACGTCGCGCTATCACTTCAACCGTGACGGCACCTTCACCGCGACCGTGCCGAGCGGCGCGCAGATGCGGGGGCGTTGGGAAGTGGCTGGCGATCAGCTCTGCTTTATCTCGCTCAGCAACGACCGCACCTGCAGCCCATTCGTGGCCGATAAAAATGTCGGAGACACCTGGGAGCAGCGCGCCACCGACGGCACGATTGTGCGCGCGGGCATCGAGGAGGGGCGCGCCGGCGGCGTGCCAGGCCTCAGCGGTCCGTTCGCCGATACAATGCGCGCCGCCTTCGCCAACACGATCGTCATTACGTATCCGAGCGGCGGGGTTTCGCACTATTACTTCAACGAAGATCACAGCTTCACGGCGACCGTGCCAAGCGGCGCGCATGCGTCGGGATTGTGGGACATCACAGTCGATCAGCTTTGCCTCACCGCGCTCAGCGGCGATCGGTCTTGCTTGCCATTTCCGGCGGGCAAACGCGTTGGCGATGTTTGGACGCAGGCGGCGACCGACGGCACGCAAATCTCGGCGACGATTGTCGCGGGGCGTTAGAGCCGATCACCCCCTCAGTCATTCCGGACGCGCGGAGCGCGATCCGGAATCCAGGGCCAACACTCAGCTCTTCGATCCCTGGATTCCGGGTTCGGCTTCGCCGCCCCGGAATGACTGAATAGTTGCGTTAATCCCGCAGCAACGCGTTGATCGCTGTCTTCCCACGCGTCTGCGCATCGACGCGCTTCACGATCACAACGCATGCCAGCGATGGCCCGCCCTTGGGGTCGGGCAGCGCGCCGGGCACGACGACGCTGTAAGCCGGCACTTCGCCGCGAAACACTTCGCCGGTGGCGCGGTCGACGATCTTGGTCGATGCGGAAATGAATGTGCCCATGGCGAGCACCGCGCCTTGCCGGACGATCACGCCCTCGGCGACTTCCGAGCGCGCGCCGATGAAGCAATCGTCTTCGATGATGGTGGGGCCGGCTTGCAGCGGTTCCAGCACGCCGCCGATGCCGGCGCCGCCGGAGATGTGCACGCGCTTGCCGATTTGCGCGCAGGAACCCACCGTCGCCCAAGTGTCGATCATCGCGCCCTCATCGACATAAGCGCCGATGTTCACGAAGCACGGCAGCAGCACGGCGTTTTTGCCGATGAACGAGCCGCGCCGCACGATCGCGCCGGGCACCATGCGAAAGCCCGCGCTCTCGAAGTCGTTCGCGGTCCATGCCGCGGTCTTCAGCGGGACTTTATCCCAGAACGCCGCGTTCATGCCGTCAGACGCGTAGAGCTTGTTTGCATTGAGGCGGAACGACAGCAGCACCGCTTGCTTCAGCCATTGCCGCGTCACCCATGCGCCGTCGGCGCCGCGTTCGGCGATGCGTGCTTGGCCAGAGTCGAGCAGTGAGAGCGCTTGCTCGACCGCGTCGCGGTCGGCGCCTTTGGTCGCGGGCGTGAGTTCGTCGCGGCGCGCCCAGAGGGCTTCGATGTGGGCGGCGAGATCGGTTTGGGTCATGGGCGCCAGTTAAGCCGCCGCGCCGCCGTGGTCAACGCGCAGCGCATCGCGCAGGAAGTCCTTGAGGTCATGCGCGACGTGATGGACGTAAGGCGGCGGCGGTTCGGGATGGACCGCGCCGACGAGCACGGTGAGAAAGCCAAGCTCGGCGGCGGGGATGAGATTGCGTAACGTGTCTTCCACCAGGGCCGTGCGCGCGGGCTCGATCTGGCAGCGATCAATCAGGCGCTGATAAGCGCCGTGCTGCGGTTTGGGCTCGAGCGCCACCGCTTCGATATCGACCACGTCGTCGAACACGCCCGCCAGCTCAAGCCGCGCGATCATGCGCTCGGCATGGCCGCCGCCGCCATTGGTGAACACGAATTTGCGCCCCGGCAGCGCCGCGATCAGCGCGCGCAAGTCGGGGTCGGGCACGATGACGCTGGAATCGACGTCGTGCACGTCAGCGAGAAAGTCGGCAGCGTCGATCGCGTGGTGGCGCGCGAGCCCAACGACGGTCGCGCCATATTCCAGAAAATAGCGCTCCTGCAGCGCTTCGGCGGCGACCAGATCAAGACCGACAGCGCGCGCGATGTACGCGGTCATCCGCACGCCAATGGCTTCGTACAAAGTCGATTCCGCCGAATACAGCGTGTTGTCGAGATCGAAGACCCAGTCGCGAACGCTGGCGAGCCGCGACGTATTCATTACTGAGCGGGGCCGTTCTGCGGCGCGGTGGCAGGCCCCGTCGGCGGCGTTGGCGCTGGCCGGTTTGCCGGCGCTGGACGCGGCCGGTTTTGCGTCGGCGCTGTAGGCGCGCTCCCGGGGGCGACGCCGCGCCGATAGCCTTCGGGCGTGTTCACGACATCGGCGCCCGCCGCTTCCACTGGCCGCGCTTGGCGTGGGCGTTCGCCGGGTTCGAGGAAGTCGCGCTCCGCAAGTTCGATGACGAGGCCCGCGCGGCCATGCGTGTTGATCGCGCTGAAGAGGGCGGTGTCGTAATAGCGGTCTTCGCAGGACTCGCGCCCGAGAATGGCAAAGCGCGCGGGGCTTGTGCAGAAAGGTTCGCCGCCCGCAGCGAGCAGGCGCACGCCTTGCTCCACTTCGAGCGCCGCGTGCACGTAATAGACTTCCTGCAGCAGCGTTTCGTCCAAGGTGCGCACGCAGCCGCCCGGATTGAGCTGCCACCAGCCGCGGCTTTCCCAACCCTCGCCGCGTCGGCGCGCGATCGCGGTCCAGACGCGCCCGCGCGTGCGGTTGCAAAGCGTGAGGCCGACTTGATCCGAACGCCGCCGCGCCGCGGTTTCGAGCGCGTCGATCAGCTGATCTTCGGTGGCGTTGGGTTGCAGCCGCGCGGCTTGGCGGAATTGCGCGATGGCTTGTGCGATGCGGCGGGGATCGGCGCCGCCACGGCCTTCGCGGATTTCGTAGCCCGCATCGACAAGAAGCCGCTGCATGCCGGCGGCGCGCGCGCGGGGCAGCGCGTAAGGCTGCGCTTCGGCGAAACTGGTGCGCCAGGTGTCGCGCTTATTGATCTGCACGCGGCGGAAGCGGCGCTCTTCGAGGCCCATGGTGGCGCATTGCGGCGGGTTCTCGATCGCGAACGATGAGCCGGGATCGACGCAGAGCGTCGCATCGCCGCCCCATTGCCGGCGGCCGCCGCGATGGGCCGTGGAGGTGCGCGCGTAAAGATAATGCGTGCCGCGTGCGAGGGGCGCGCCCACTGCGAGCCGGCATTCGCCCGGCCGCAAGCGCACCCAGCCTTGCACCAGAATCGCGCGGCCGTCGGGGCGCCCACTCGCGGCTTCGAGCACATAACTGGTCTCGTTGCACACCGACCAGCCGGCTGCCGCGCGCTGGCCCTGCTGCGCGTGCGCGTGGTCGATCAGCACAAAGCCCAGCAGCGCGCCTACGAAGGCGAGCGCCGCGAGCGCGCGCTTATTGAATGAGCGTGCCAGCGCCATGTTCGGTGAACAGCTCCATCAGCAGGGCATGGGGTTGGCGCCCATCGAGAATGACAGCGGCTTCGACGCCCGCATCAAGCGCGGCGATGCAGGTTTGCAGTTTGGGGATCATGCCGCCAGACGCGACGCCGGTTTCGATCAGCTTGGCGGCGTCTGCCTTGGTCATTTCGCGGATCAGATTCTGATCGGCGTCGAGAACGCCAGGCACATCCGTGAGCAGCAGAAAGCGCTTGGCGCCCAGCGCGCCGGCGATGGCGCCTGCTGCGGTGTCGGCGTTGATATTGTAGGTCGCGCCGTCCGCCGAGACGCCGATCGGCGCGATCACCGGGATATAATCTTCCGGCGCATTGATCAGCACCTGGATCAAAGTCGGGTCGACATCGGAGGGTTCGCCGACGAAACCCAGATCAAGCGCTTGCTCGATCAGGCTGCCTGGATCCTTTTTGGTGCGCACGGCCTTCTCGACCGTGATGAGGCGCGCGTCTTTGCCGGACAGCCCAACGCCGCGCACATCCGCTTCGCGGCCAGCGGCCGTGATCAAATGCGCGAGCTCTTTGTTGACGCTGCCGGACAGCACCATTTCCGCCACTTCCATCGTGTCGCTGTCGGTCACGCGCAGCCCGTCCACGAACTGAGATTTGACGCCTGCTTTGTCGAGCATGCGGCTGATTTGCGGCCCTCCGCCATGAACCACGACCGGGTTCATGCCGACCAGCTTCAAGAGCACGATGTCGGCGGCGAATTTGCGCGCCATATCGGCTTCGCCCATGGCGTGGCCGCCATATTTCACCACCACCGTCTCGCGGTCATAAATCTGAATGAATGGTAAGGCTTCGGCCAAGGTGCGGGCTTGGGCGAGGCCATTTTCCAGCGCGGCGAGGCGGTCTTGTTCGGGGAGCTTTGTCACGACGCGCTCAATAGGGCGCCGCGCCGGTTACGCCAAGGCCGCGATCTCGGCGCGGAGCAGGTCGAGGCCGAGGCCGGTCTCGGCGGAGGTGGCGATCACCACCGGATGGGCGGCGGCGTGCTTGGCGATCACGCTTTGCGTTTCGGTGACGCGCTCGACCAAGATTGTGGGTTTGAGGTCGTCCGACTTGGTCAGCGCGATCTGATAGACGACGGCGGCGCGGTCGAGCCCCTCGATGATCTCGAGATCGTTGGGTTTGACGCCATGGCGCGCATCGACCAGCAGCACGACTCGTTTCAGGGATGGGCGCCCGCGCAGATAGTCGCGCATCAGCGCCGACCATGCCGCGATCGCGCTCTTGGGCGCTTTGGCGTAGCCGTAGCCTGGTAAGTCTACCAAGCGCAGCTTTTCCCCAAGTCTGAAAAAATTGAGTTCTCGCGTCCGCCCCGGTTCGCTGGAGGCGCGCGCCAGCGCTTTGCGCCCCGTCAACGCATTGATCAGACTGGATTTGCCGACATTGGATCGTCCCGCAAACGCAATTTCCGGCAAGTCAGCGGGGGGAAGCCCATCCATATCGGCGACCCCGCGCTCGAATGTCGCGGACCCTGCAAATAAAAGTCGTCCAGCCTCAAGAGCTTCTGCTTCTTCGGACATTCCAAGTCTTTCTCGAGAAGTCGTAAATTGCCGTCTTAATTTCTTTAAGGATTAGGCGTTGCGCAAATTACACCTGCTTTGAAAATTATGTCTCCGTCATTGTTGTCGCGTTAGAGATTCGCACCTAACCTCCGCGAAATCGCGCAACGAAGCGCGGCGTTTTTGCGGGGCATCCTCCGTGCGGGAATTGATCGTCGGCGAAATCGAAGGTCGGCGGGCGCGCTTGGCGCGGGCCAGGTCTGACGGGAACGGCGGCTTCCAAATCGGCGAACAAATGCGTTTCGCGCTGAGCGAGGCGCGCGCCTTTGAAGAAAAGGTCGCCGAATTCGTCGCGGTGTCGACCGCCACGGTGCGCGAAGCGGCGCTCGCGGTTGGCGGACCGATCGAAGGCAAGCACGCACGCCCCACCAAGGAAAGCTTTGTCGTTTCCGCGCGCCAATTGCAGCGTCAGCACAGCTTCGCGCGTGTCGTTCTGATGAACGACGCCGTCGCGTTCGCGCGCGGCGCGGTGGAAACGCCGCCGGAAGAGTTTGCTGAAGTCGTGCCGGGCGGCGGCGATCCGAGTTCCGCGATCGTTGTTGTCGGCGCGGGCGTTGGCCTTGGCATGGCGACGGTGCGCAAAGTCGGCGGGCGTTGGATGGCGTTCGAGAGCGAAGGCGGCCACCAAGCTTATGCGCCGTGCGACGTCGATGAGATGGCGCTCTGGCAAGAGCAGGTCACCAGCAAGCATTACGTGACCTATGAAGATGTGATCAGCGAATCTGGCCTCTTGGAAGCCTATCGTGCGCTGTCACGCGCCGCAGGCGCTGCGCCCACCTTGCCGAATTTCGCCGCTGTCGTGGAAGCGGCGCGGGACCGCACGTCGCGCGCGGCCGTGAAGGCTTGCGGCATCGTCGCGCGTTCGCTGGCGACCTTCTCGGGCAATGCCTGCCTCGCGGCGGGCGCCAAGGGCGGCGTCATCATCGGCGGCAGTGTGGGGCGTGCGCTTGAGCCGTTCTTGATGGAAGAGAGCTTTGCGGCGCGCTTCCGTAAGCGCGGCGCGATGACGCTCTATGTGGCGGACGTGCCCGTGCGCTTGATGCGCGACGATATGGCCGTGCTGCGTGGCCTTGCGGCGCACTGCCTCAACGACGAACCGGCGACCGCGGCCGCAGCCTAACTGTTCGCCGCTTCGGCCGGTTTGGCGAAGCGCTTCTTCAAGAAGATATCCAGCTGCGTATCGACGCCTTGGCGGCGCATGATCACATATTGCTGGAGGATGGTGAGCGTGTTCGACCACGTCCAATAGACCACCATGCCCGCCGGGAAATTCGCGAACATGAATGTGAAGAGGATCGGCAGGAACGCGAAGATACGCGCCTGCATGGGATCCGCTGGCGGCGGGGAGAGCGCCTGCAAGGCCCACATCGAGACGCCATAAAGCACCGCCCACGCGCCGATCGTCGGGATGAACGCGCCGATCATCGGAATGTCGTGCGGGTTGAATGGCAGCAGGCCGAACAGATTGAAGATCGTGGTTGGGTCTTTCGCCGAGAGATCGTGCAGCCAGCCGACGAAATCGGCGTGGCGCATTTCGATCGTGACCGAGAGCGTTTTGTAGAGCGCGAAGAACACCGGGATCTGCAGCAGCATCGGCAAGCAGCCCGAGACCGGATTGATTTTCTCGGTTTGGTAGAGGCGCACCATTTCTTGCTGCTGGCGCGTTTTATCGGCGGCGTAGCGCTCCTGAATTTCCTTCATCTTCGGCTGCATCGCGCGCAGCTTCGCCATCGCCTTGTACGAGTGATAGACGAGCGGGAAGAGCAAGAGCTTGATCACGACCGTCGAGAGCAGGATCGCGATGGCGAAATTGATCGAGATGCCCAAGCCGCCGACCCATTTCGCCAGCGGGTGCAAGAGCCAAGTGAAGTAAGGCCGCGTTAGCGGCCACATGATGTTGCCCCAGTCGACCGCGTCGTCGAAACGGGGAATGGCCAGTTCGCGCTGATAGCTTTGAAGCATATCGACGCTCTTGGCGCCGGCGAACAGGCGCTGGGTGTAAGTGACGCTGCCGCCTGCTGGAATTTGCCGCCAAGCGCCGCGATAGGCGGCGCGGAAATCGGTCACGCCGCCGGCGCGGTTTTCCGCATCATAATAGGCCGAAATGGTCTCAGCAGGATCGACCACGATGGCCGTCAGCCAATAGTGATCGCTGATGCCGAACCAGCCGCCCGGGCCTTGTTCTTGGACGATGCGCTCGTCTTCGCCGATCTTGCCGCGCGCGGCTTCGCGCGCATGCTTTTGGGCGTCCTTGTAGCTCACGGTGTTGAGCGAAGAGTCTGGTCCGAACGCGCCCGCAAAGCCTTGGTGCACATTCGCGGAGCTCGTGAAATCTTCCGGCAGGCCCTGGCGTCGCACCACGCCGAACGGACGGACCGCGCGCGTGGCCGTGCTGACATTGCGCACTTCGTCGGTGACGGTGAACATGTAGTTCTCGTCGATCGCGATCGTGCGCGTGACGTCGAGCCCGTCGCCGGTTGCGAAGTGGAGCACGAGCGGCGTCTGCGGCGTCAGCTGCGCGCCGTCCTGCACGGTCCATTGATCGGTCGCGCCGATGCCGGGAAAGCCCGCTTCCTGTTCTTCCCAACCGAAGAAAGCGTCATAGCCGTGCTCTGCACCGTTGGGAGAGAGCAACGTAACCTCAGGGCTCGTCTCATCGATGGTCGTGCGGTAGCGGCGCAGATTGAGATCGTCGAAGCGCGCGCCCTGCAAAAGGATCGAACCATCGACGGAGGGCGTCGCGACATCGACGCGCGCGCCAGCGGAGTCCGCGAGCGCCTCTTCGCGTGGAATATCGGCGGGGGCTGGCGTGCCGGCGGGCCGCGCGGCTTCTTGCGCTTCGGCGCGCGCACGCTCGACCTGAAGCTCGCGATTATGCGGACCCCAATAGAACACCTCGAACGCGATCACGATCAGCAGCGAGAGCGCGAACGCGATGATGGTGTTGCGCGTATCGTTTGGGCCTGGGCCGCCGGTCGTCATGGACGTTAATCGCTTTCGGTCGGGGTGGAGGCGGCCTTGGCCGAGCGGCGCTTGCGCGCAGGTCTGGAAAGCACCGGGTTTGCCGGATCGAGGTCGGCGCGGAGCCTTATCAGCGCGTTTCCAAGATCGTCAAGCAAGGCGTCCCAGCTGGCTTCAGCGGTCGCGGCGCGCGCCACCAGCACATAATCGACCCCAGGCGCCCCAAGGTCCGGCATCAGCTTGCGGGCGGCTTCTTTCAGGCGCCGGCGGGCCCGGTTGCGGACAACCGCTCCGCCGACCTTGGCGCTGGCGGTAAAGCCGATCCCGATCGGCCCATCGGGCGCGCGTCGGCGGGCCTCGACCAGCACATGCGGGCGCACGGCTTTGGCGCCGGTTCGGACTTGTAGGAATTGAGCGCGGCGGGTTAGCCGCGTGAGCGCTGGGGGCGGCTGGCTCAGGCGGAGAGGCGCTTGCGGCCCTTGCCGCGGCGGCGGGCCAGAACCTTGCGGCCGCCAGTGGTCGCCATGCGCGCACGGAAGCCGTGGCGGCGCTTGCGCACGAGCCGGCTCGGCTGAAAGGTCCGCTTGGTCGACACTACGCGCCTCGTTGGTCATCTTCTGGAAAGTGAGCGGCGGGAGTTACCGCAAGGCCTCTTGAGCGTCAAGGCGCGCGGCTGAGAGGTTCAGACCAGGTTTTGCGCCACGATGAAGGCCAGGGCGAGCACCCAAAGGCTGCCAAACACCCAGATGGCCAAGCGAAATCGCGGTTCGAGTTTGCGATGCAAGGCGAGGCTCCGGCTTCGCGGACCGGCGAATGCGCCGTCAAAAAGTCCGCTCCAACCCCCGATATCCACAAGCTAGGCCTCAAATCCCGCACCGGATAATGAACAATCGGTCGGAACACAGCGCCAATTACGCCCGGCGCGGTAATCGGCGTGGCGGCTTTGGACAATGGGCGCAACGCGGGATAGGGCTAGGCACGGTCCCGAATGACGTCTGGCGTTGAAGCTTCCTGGTTGCGTCGCGCGGGCGAGCCTTTGCGCCGCGCGCAGCGCTTCTTTGAGACGCTCGCCGGGCGCCTCCTCGCACTGACCGCCGCCGTGGTGCTGGCGGGCGAGGTGATGATCTTCGTGCCGGCCTTGGCGGGGTTCCACGAAACCTGGCTCCGCGACCGCATCAATCTGGCCCAGATCGCCGCGCTCGCGCTTGAGGGCGCGCAGGACAACGAGATCGCGGAATCGCTGGAGTTCGAACTGCTGGAAAACGCCGAAGTGCTGCGCGTGGCGATGCAGCGCGACGGCGAGCGCGAGCTCATTCTGGCCGACCCCTCCGCCGACAACATCGGCACAATCAACACGTATGATTACACGCAGGCGTCGGGCGCCTCGCGCTTCCTGTGGGCGGTGCAGACTTTTTTCGCGCCCGATGGCCGCGTGCTGCGCGTGCTGGCCAAGCCCCGCTTTGAAAGCGGCGACTTCATCGAAATCGTTTTGAACGAAGCGCCGCTCAAGCGCGCGATGGGGCGTTTTTCGTTGCGCTTCATTTTTGTGTCCATGCTCATCCTCGTGGCCGCCGGTGCGTTGGTCTATGGCGCGCTGACGCTCGCCTTCGTGCGCCCGATGCGCCACCTCACCCAATCGATCGAACGCTTCCGTGATCGGCCGGAAGATGTGTCGGTGAACTTCGTGCGCAGCCGACGCGCCGACGAGATCGGCCGGGCTGAGCGCGCGGCAGGCGATATGGCCGAGCAGATCAGGCTGAGTTTGCGGCAACGCGAACGGCTCGCCGCCTTGGGCGCGGCGGTGGCGCGCATCGGGCACGACCTGCGCAACATGTTGGCGACCGCGCAATTGGTGACGGAGCGGCTTTCGAGTTCGGAAGATCCGACCGTGCGCCAGATCGCGCCGCGCCTCGAACGTGCTATCGGCCGCGCGGCGGGACTTGCCGCATCGACCTTGAGCTATGGCCGCTCGGACGCCGCCGCGCCTGTGCTCGTGCCGGTCGCGCTTGGCGAAGCGGTGATCGAAGCGGCCGGCGATGCGCTCGGGGGCTTTGCGGAAATTCCGTGCCGCGTGGAGATCGGCGACGATGTGCAAGTGCTGGCGGACGCCGAGCATTTGCATCGCATCATCGTCAATCTCATCCGCAACGCCGCGCAGGCCATGGCGGGGCGCGGGCGTGAACTCGAAGGCGTTGTGGTGCGCGCGGCGGGCGGGCGCACGCTCACGGGCGTCGAGATCATCGACCACGGCCCCGGCATCCCCGCCGGCGTGCGCGACCGCATGTTCGAGCCGTTCGTGTCCGCAGATCGCGCCGGCGGCGGGACGGGGCTGGGGCTTGCGATCGCGCGCGAACTCGCGCGCGCGATGGGCGGCGATGTCACGTTGCTGCGCTCGGGCTCGGATGGGACTGCGTTTCAGGTGACGCTGCGCGCGGCGGGGTGATGCGCGCTACTTCGTTCCCCGGCCAGCGCGCAAAGCGCGCGTTTGAGCCGGGGTCCATGGATCGGACATCATGCTGTTGACGGATGGACCCCGGATCGCCTGCGGCGTCCGGGGAGCGATTACGCCATCCGCCGAAACTCATCTGCCAGATAAACGCCCAGCACCTTTAGGTACGACGAGAAGAATTGCAGCTCTTCCAGCGCGAGCTTCACCGAAGGCTGGCTCGGATGGCCTTCGATGTCGGCGTAGAACATGGCGGCGCTGAATTGGCCGTCTTCGAGATAGCTTTCGAGCTTGGTCATGTTGACGCCATTGGTGGCGAAACCGCCGAGCGCTTTGTAGAGCGCTGCGGGCAGATTGCGGACGCGGAAGACGAAGCTTGTCATGCATGGGCCGTCTTCAGGCTCGGCGTCGTCGGGCTCTTTGGAGAACACCAGAAAGCGCGTCGTGTTGTGCGCGGCGTCGGCGATGTCGGCTTTGAGGATTTGCAGGCCATGCAATTCGGCGGCGAGCGATGAGGCGAGCGCGCCGACGCTCGGATCGCCAAGTTCGGCGATCTCGCGGGCGGCGCCGGCGGTGTCCGCGGTTTTGACCGCTTCCAGCTTCATCTCGCGCAGGAGCTTGCGGCATTGGCCGAGCGCTTGGGGATGGCTGCGAACTTGTTTGAGGCCGGCGAGTGAAGCCCCTTGCAATCCGATGAGTTGGTGGCGGACCGGCAAAAACCGCTCTCCCACCACATAAAGGTTCGATTCCGGGATCAGGTGGTGGACGTCGGCCACGCGCCCGGCGACCGAGTTTTCGATCGGGATCATGGCGTACTTGGCCCCGCCATCGCTCACGGCCGCGAACGCGTCCTCGAAGGTGGGGCAAGGCAAGGGGCTGAGCGCGGGATAGGCTTGGCGGCAGGCGATGTCGCTGTTGGCGCCGGGCTCGCCCTGGAAGGAGATGCGGTCTGTCATGTCGCGGGAGCGTTAGCGCATCGCGCGGCGAGGCGGTAGGGGATGAGAATGCAGGCGAGCGCATTGGCCGCGAAGGCCGAACTCATGATGCTGGCGCAGACGCGCGGTGCGCTGCGGACCATCCTGGCGCGCCCGGCGGCGCGGGCCAAGGGCTTGGCGCGGATCGAGGAGATGCGCGTGCCGGGCGCGGACGGCGATCTGCGCGCGCGGCTTTATGAGCCGGCGGACGCGGACGATGCGCCGCTTATTCTGTTTTTCCATGGCGGCGGCTTTGTCTGCGGCGACATCGACACGCACGACTCGCTGACGTCGTGGCTCGCGAAAACCTCGGGCGCGCGCGTTCTCTCCGTCGGCTATCGCCTCGCGCCGGAGACGCGCTTTCCGGGGCAGATCGAAGATGCGCGAGCGGCCTGCGCGTGGGCGCTCAACGCGGCGCCGGAGCGGCTGGTGGTGAGTGGCGATTCCGCTGGCGCTTATCTGGCCGCATTCTGTGCGCTGGAGCTGAATATGCAGAGACCGGGGACTGTGCCGGCGCAGGCGCTGTTTTATCCGCTGGTGCATCTGGATCATATGCTGTGGGCCGAGGAGGAGGTTCGCAATTTCCGGTTTCTGGGCCGGCTCGCCGCGCTCTATATCGCGGCGAAGCTTGGCGCCGAGCGCTTCCCTTCGCTGCTGGAGCTAGATCTGGCGCGCTCGCCGACAACGATCCTCGCGGGCGGCGGGGCGCTCGATCCGGTGCGCGCCGATGTGCGCGCTTATGCCGAGGCGCTGCGCGGGCAAGGCGTCCGCGTGATCGAGAAAAAGTATCCGGTGCTGATGCATGGCGGGCTGAATTTCACGTCGGTGTCCAAGATGGCGGTGAACGTGATCGGGGATGTCGGCGCGGCGCTTCGGGCCGAGTTCGCGTCGCGCGCGGCGACCTGCTAGTCCTTGTGGCTCAAGGCGGGCGCGGCTCGCGGCAGGAGCGGACAAATGCGTGCTTTGATTATCGTCGCGGCGGTAGCGCTTTGCGCCTGCGGCGCTCCCACCACCACAACGGAAGTCGCCGCGGGCTGTGAAACCACGGCGACCAATTCGTGGACCCCGGCGGGCGGCGCGTCCGCTTACACCCTGACGGCGACGGCAGAGGGCGCCGACTGCGCCAGCGCCAATGCGACCTTCACGATCACGGACGCCGCCGGGACGGCGGTCTGGACCGAAACTTTCCCGGCCAATCAGGTGATGTTCCTGGCGCACGTCACAACGCCGGCCGAGATGACCGAAGCCTTGGCCGAGTGGGTGAACCCCAATTCGTCGCCCTTCTCGACCACGGCGGATCTGCCGGCCTGGCCGGTGGGGGCCGACGCGCCGACCCATGACGAGTTTCCGTTTTATCCCGAAGAAGGCGCTCAGCAGGATACTTATGAGGGGCTGCGCGCCCGCGCCGTGCCGGTGATTTGCTACGTGCAGGGGATGGAAAGCTCGTCCTGCCTGGCGCTGGAAAACGGCCAATTTAACCGCATCGGGCTCCAATCCTTCCCGGGATAAAGATTTCGAGCAAAGATTGGCAATGATTGCTAGGCAGGGATAGCCGGGCCGGCGCGCTTGTGCGACCAAGGGTCATCTTCGGTGTGCCTCCCCGGCCATCGCTTTTTCCCCCTCAAAGGGCTCGCGGCTCAGGCCAGCGGGCCCTTTTTCTTTGGGCTTTAAGGCCGGGCCATCGCCTGGGCCGCGCTGTCGGTGCGGACGGCTTCTTGCCCGGCCGCGATGAGCGCGTCGATGAGGGCGGGCGGGAGGAAGTTATCGGTCGCGGCGCCGGAGATTTCCGCGCGCCGCGCCTCGCTCACGTCGGCGAAGGAGAGCATGTGGACGGTGAAGCGCACGTCGTCGCAGGTCCAGCCGTCGAGCGTGCCGCGAATTTGCAAGGCGCGCCTTAAGGCGCCGCAGCGGAGTGATCGCACCTCGCTCTCCCAATCGCTTACGGCTTCGATGAATGAATCGTAGGCGAAGCGTTTGCTGGAATCGATCGAGGCGTCCATCGCGGCTGAGAGGGTTTCGGGGCCGTCCGGGCCGGCCTGTTCGTGCTGCCAAGTGTCTGCGCGTGAGCGTTCGGCGTTGACCACGAGAAAGAGCACGCGCCGCGCGCGGATGGCGTCTTCAAAAGAAAGGGGCGACACGGCCGCACCTGACGCGCGCCGTGTCGCGATCATGCTGGAGAGGCCGAAATTATCGGTCACGCCGCCATCGACCAGATGTACGAAACGCATCTCGTTTGGATCGCGATAAGATTTGAACGCGCGCGCCGTGAGCCGCAGCAGAGCAGGCGCGCCGCGATCGGCGATGGCGGCGTCGACCCATGGATCGAGCGGCGCGGCGCATGCTTCGGGGAAGGTCTGCACGGTGGTCGTCCGGATCGCGAGCGGGACGGACATCGAGGACGCAACCGCATCGCCGACACGCACGGCGCCGAGATCGCTGCACAGGGCGTCGAAGTAAAACGGCGTGAACGCGAAGGGCGCGCCGTTGTGGAGATCGGTGGCGTTGATCCAGATGCGTGCATGACCCTCCCGCGCAAGATCGCCCATGGTCGCGCCGTGAAAAACATCCGCGTCGAGCCAGTCCGCAAGCGGGCCGGGTTCGTTGAGCCCGCCGCTGTAAAGGCGCGACCAATTGCTGGGATAAAGCGGATTGTGCAGCCCTTCGCCCCAGGGGCGGTCGAGCAAGGTCGCGCGGAAATCATCAAGATGCTCGGCGCCGTTCTGGCCGTAATAGGCGGCGGTAATCGCGCCGCCAGATACGGCTGAAATCAGCACCACGCGGTCGAGCAGCGAGCCGCCGCCTTCCGCGGGCATGTCGCGCAAGCCTTGCAGCACGCCCAGCGAAAACGCCGCCGCGCGCGCGCCGCCGCCGGAGAAGGAAAGCACCACGGCGTCGCCGTCTATGCCCAGCGCGTGAGGTTCGTTTGATGGCGACGCGAGCGGCGCATTGATCGGTTCGCCCAAATGCGTCGAGGCGCAGCCCGTCAGCGCGAGCGCAGCGATGAGCGCGCGTGCGCTCATCGCACCAGCAACGCGCGCGCGGCTTCGAGATCGGCGGGGCTGTCGACGCCCTTGGGAAAATCCGCGATCGCATCGGCGCGGATCACCAGGCCCATTTCTAGCGCGCGCAATTGTTCGAGCTTCTCTCGGAGTTCGAGCGGCGAGGGCGGTGTCGCAACAAAGCGCGCCAGCGCATCGCGGCGATAAACATAAATCCCGACATGGCGCTGCACCGGCCCTTCGCCCCACGGCGCGGGTGCGCGCGTGAAGGCAAGGCAACGGCCATCCTCGGCGCGGATGGCTTTGACGACGTTTGGATTGTCGCGGTCGGCGGGATCGTTCGAGGGCGAGACGAGGGTCGCGATGTCGGCGCCGTCGCGGAGCGCGGCGAGGGCGGCCGCGACGTCCTCCGGGCGCATGGTCGGCATGTCGCCCTGGAGATTGATCACGGCGTCGTAGCGCCCAGCGGGATCGAAAGCTTCGACGGCGGCGAAAACGCGGTCCGAGCCCGAGGGCAAGGCGGGGTCAGTAAGGCTCACATGGGCGCCAGCGGCCAGGGCGGCTTCCGCGATCTCCTCCTCGGCGGCGGCGACCAGCACAGGCCCGGCATTGGCGGCGCGCGCCAGGTCCACCATCCAGGCGATCATGGGCCGGCCGCCGATGTCGGCCAGCGGTTTGCCGGGCAGGCGCGTGGAGGCCATGCGGGCCGGGATGACGGTGATTGCGTTCACGGAAGTGGCGTAGCCGTGCGGCGGTTCGCCGCGCAAGGCCGCGCACGCCGCAAGTTAGCCTCTCCCGCGCTTGGCGCGAGGCGCGATGCACGTCATAAACCGCGCGCGAATCTGCGTGGCGAGGCCGGGGCAGGACATGAGCGGTGGAAATTTCAACGCGATCGCCGGGGCCGTCATTGCCTCGGTGCTGGGCGTGATGGGTCTCGGCATCGTGGCCGAGGAAGTGTTTCACCCGACCTATCCGGAAAAGGCGGGTTTCGCGCCGGACGTTTCCGCCGAATCGACCGGCGGCCCCGCCGCGCCAGAAGCCGCGCCAGACTTCGGCACGCTCTTCGCTGACGCTGCCACCTTGCCTGACCTGATCGCTCGCGGCGAACGCGCCACCGCGCAGTGCGCGAGCTGCCACACCTTCGACGCCGGCGGCCCAAACCGCATCGGCCCCAATCTGCACGACGTGTTCGGCCGTGCTGCGGCGACTCATGCGGGCTTTGAGTTCTCCGAACCGATGCACGCGCACGCGGTGACGTGGTCGTATGACACACTAAACGAATTCCTGACCTCGCCGGGGCAAGTCGTGCGCGGCACCAAGATGGCGTTCGCGGGCCTTCGTCGCACGGAGGATCGGGTGGCGGTGATTGCGTATCTGCGCTCGATCTCGCCGAACAATGTCCCGCTCCCGCCGCCCGCGCCTGCGCCTGTCACAGCGGAAGCGCCGGCTGCGCCCGGCTCTGAGGCGACGCCAGAACCCGCGCCCGCACCGGCTGGCACGCCGCCGGGCTAACTCTAAGCACCCATCCCCGGACTTGCCGCTTACGCGTCAATCCGAGGATGGGTGGAGAGTTGGGCGCTTAGAGCCGCTTGATCGACGTAATGGGCCCGCCCTCCGGGCGGATGCGCGCTTCGGCTTCGCGGAGCGGCTCGATCTCCGTTTGCATGTGAAAAGCGTTGGCGTGCAGCAAAAGCGCGCTGTCGAGCATCATGCCGACATGACCATCCCAAAACACCAGATCGCCGCGCTGAAGGCCGCTCAGCTCTGGCGCGATGTTTATCGCCTCCCCAAGCGAGCGTTCTTGCAAATCGCTGTCGCGCGGCGCCGCGACGCCGGCGCTTTCGAGCGCGAGTTGCACTAGGCCGGAGCAATCGATGCCGGAGATCGTCTTGCCGCCCCACAGATAGGGCGCGCCCATTAGGCGTTGCGCCACTGCGACGAAATCGTCTTCACGCGAGTCGATGGGCGTTATGTGATGCGCGAATATCCAGCGGCCATCGGCGAGCCGCGCGAAACGCGCGTCGGCGGACTCAACCGCGACCTTCGCATTGAGACTCAGAAAGGCGTGCGGCGCCGATTTGATGTCGCGCGCGGGGAAGGTGAGTGTGCGGGTTGCGCTGACGCGGTGCGTGGCGGTCGCGAGCGGCGTGCGCAGCGCGGTGCTTGCGATGTAGCCGACATAGTCGTCGCGTGCGGCCTGTCCCCAGGCCCAGCCATCGGCTTCGTCGTACACGGCAAAAAGCTCGCCGGATAAAAGCTGGGTTTCGAGTCGGCTGTCGGACGCTGGGCGCTCGCGCAGGTCGGCGGCTTCGACGGCGATCTGGCGCGCCTCGCCCACCGCAAAGCGCGCCGCTTCGACCTGGCCTTTGAGATGCGCCGCCGCCACGTCCGCGCGGGCGGGCGTGAGACGGCGGTCTGTGGCGGGCGCGATGCTCACGGGCGAACTCCAAAGGGCGAGTCCGCACGGCGCCTCGCGCCCGTCAACGCGCTCGTTAGGCCGCGAGTTCGGTGCGTTGGATTTGCGCGGGCTCAAGGCCGACGATCGCATCGCCCAGGCGGGAGAGGAATTGCTCGCCCTTTTGCGTGCGCTCGATCAGCACATTGCGGCCGTCCTTGGGGTCGCGGCGGCGTTGCACGAAGCCGTAGCCTGACAACGTGTCCAGGGCCCGCGTGATGGCCGGCTTGCCGACATTGAGCGCGGCGGCGAGGCCACGGACCGTGTGCGGGCCAGCGCCCAGGCCAACCGTCATCAGCACCGCCAATTGACGGGCCGTGAGATCGGGAGCGTCCGAGCGGACGGTCTCAATCGTGACCCGCCGCCACAAATTCAGGGCTTCGACCTGATCGCGAACCAGTTCCATGTGCCGGCCTCCAGTTTGAATCGACAAGAGGACGATTGGCCGATTTGGGGGTTGGTGCAAGGGCGAAACGCAAGATGTTGTGGGTAAAGAACGTCAGGCCTTCCCAAACCGTTGCTTCAGCACCCGCCAGCAAGCCCGCAACGCCTGGGCTTCGCCGCCGACGGGACGGGCCGGTTTTTCGCGGGGACTCCAGGCGTAAATGTCGAAATGGGCCCAGGTGGGCGCGTCCACGAAACGCCGGAGGAAGAGCGCGCCGAAGATCGAGCCGGCGAACGCGCCGTCTCCAGTGTTTTTGAGGTCGGCGATCGGGGAATCCATGTCGCTTTCGTAAGCGTCCCACATCGGCAGGCGCCAGATGGGGTCGAAGGCGTCCGCCGAGGCGCGGAAGAGATCGTTCGCGAGCGCTTCGTCGTCGGTGAAGAAGGGCGGAATTTCCGGACCGAGCGCGGTGCGGGCGGCGCCCGTCAGCGTGGCGAAGTCAAAGATGAGAGCGGGCTTATCTTCGCTGGCGCGCGCGAGCGCGTCGGCCAGGATGAGGCGGCCTTCGGCGTCGGTGTTGTCGATCTCGACGCTAAGGCCTTTGCGGCTGCGGATGATGTCGCCGGGGCGGAAAGCGTCGCCCGCAATGGAATTTTCGACGACCGGAATGAACACGTCGAGCCGCACCGGAAGCCTTGCATCCATCACGATTTGCGCAAGCGCCAGCGCGTGCGCCGCGCCGCCCATGTCCTTCTTCATGATGCGCATGCCGGAGGAGGGCTTGATGTCGAGCCCGCCGGTATCGAACGTCACGCCTTTGCCCACAATCGCGACGCGCGGCGCATCGATCGCGCCCCAGCTCAAATGCAGCAAGCGCGGCGCTTCGGCGGCGGCGCGGCCAACGGCGTGGATCAACGGATAATTCTGCGTGAGCAGCTCATCGCCGACGATGGCTTCCAGATGCGCCCCGCCCGCGCGCGCGACTTCGGCGGCGGCGGCATGCAGCGCTTCGGGGCCCATATCGTTGGTCGGCGTGTTGACGAGGTCGCGCGCCAGCCAAGACGCCGCAACGATGCGCGAAACATCGGCCGCGTCGGCGCCTTCCGGCAGCACCAGACGCGGCGCAGGGCGCTTGCGCTTTTTGTATTTGTAGAAGGCGTAAGCGCCCAGGCCCCAACCGATGGCGATCATGCCGGCGGCAAGTTCGCGCGGTGCGGCGACGAGTTTGTAATCGCCGGCGGGCAGATGCTGCGCGAGCGCCCCCATCGAGATCGGCCCGGCCTTATCGCCCAGGCCAAAGATGACGCGGTCGATGGCGCCGTCGGTGGCGGGCATGAGGAGGATGCGGCCGGCCTGCGCCTTGAAGTCATGCGCGGCGGCGAAGCGCTTCATCGCCTCGGGCCGGCTTTCGGACCAGTGCTCCCACTCGCTGGAGCGCAGCGCGAAGATGGGAACAGCCGGCGCGGTGGGGTCGGTGATGAAGGGGAGGGAATCCATCCGCCCAATATAGGCCATTAGCGATTCGTTGAGCATAAATCGGCACCTTGGGCCTCATGTCCCATAGCCCGCTTCGTTTGCCCTTCGCCTTGCTCGCCCTTTCAGCGCTGGCCGCCTGCGCCAGCACGGGCGGACCCGCCGGTCACCGCACCGCTGAGAACGCCGCACCGCGTGCGCCGGCGCCGGCCAGCGGTGAGGCCCGCGCGCGTATCGGGCGCGAGGACATGCTCACGCAGATGACATTCTGGGCGCAGGAATATTCGGCCCATCCGGAGGATATCGAGACCGCCCGCCGTTTCACCGAGGCGTTGCGTCTTGGTGGGCGCTCCGAGCGCGCGGTGCAGATCGCGACCGAGGCGCTGCAGCGCCATCCGGAAGATCCGCAGCTCCTGATGACGTACGGCCTCGCCCAAATCGCGTTCAAGCGGCCACAGGAGGCTCTGCGCCCGCTCGCGCTGGTCGCGCAGGCCGATGCTCAGAACTGGCGCGCGCGCTCGGCGCTCGGCGTTGCGCTCGATCAGCTCGGACGCTTTCCAGAAGCGCGCCGCGCCTATCAGGAAGCGTTGACGCTGCGCCCGGACGATGCGGGCGTGCTGACCAATCTTGGCGTTTCGCATTTGCTCGCGGGCGAGCCGGAAGATGCTGAACCCATCTTGCGCCAGGCTTCGGCCCTGCCAGGCGCGCCGCCGGAAGCGCGTCAGAATCTCGCAATCGCGATTGCACTGCAAGGGCGTTTCGATGAGGCCGAGCAATTGGAGCGCATCGATCTGCCGCCGGCGGCCGCCGCGTCGAATATCGCGTATCTGCGCGGGCTGCTGAGCGATCCGCGGCGCTGGGGCGATTCACAATCGTCGCTGCAATAGAGCAGGCGCCGAGGCGCACGCTCACAAGCCCATCACATCAAACAAAGCGTCTTATTGGTTGCCGAAGATCTCGGCGACTTGGATCATCGCTGGCCCGATGATGACGGCGAACAGCACCGGCAGGAAGAACACGATCATCGGCACGGTGAGCTTCGGCGGCAGGGAAGCGGCCTTCTTTTCCGCCTCATTGAGGCGGAGGTCGCGGTTTTCCTTGGCCATGACGCGAAGCGCATTGCCGACGGGCGTGCCGTATTTCTCGGCTTGCGTCAGCGCCATGGCGACGGATTTCACGCCCGCATGATCGGTGCGGCGCGCGAGATTTTCGTAGGCCATACGGCGTTCGGGCAGGTAGGAGAGCTCGGCGGTGGTGAGCGCGAATTCTTCGGCGAGTTCGACTGACGCCGTTGCGATCTCGGTGCCAACGCGCTGCAGCGCCATTTCCACCGACATGCCGCTTTCCACGCAGATGAGCAGCATGTCCAAGCTATCTGGAAACGCGCTCATGATCTTGTCGCGGCGTTTCTTGGCGAGGTTCACGAGATAAATGCCGGGCGCGTAATAGCCCAGCGCGACCGCGCCAACGACCGCGCCAAGGCGCGCTTGGATCGGCCATTCGAGGCGATCGGCCATCAAGAGCACATAGACGAGCGCTGCGATGCCAAAGCCGATCGGCAGGGCGGCGCGATAGAAATAGAACATGGTCTGCGAGGCTTGGCCACGCAGGCCCGCGCGGATCAGCTTGTCGCCAAGCGAATCGTCGGTGAGCCGCTTTTGCAATTGCAGCTTATCGACCATGCCCTTGGCGAACTGGTTCGCGTTCGGCCGCACGAGGCCGGGGCCTTGCTTGTTGAGTTCGGCGCGGCTGCGCTTGCGCAATTCTTCGCGGCGCTTGGCGACGTCCTTCAGCCGCGAGCCAAGCCGGTTCTCGGACATCATGGGCGAGGCCAAGGTCACGATGGTCGCGAAGCATGCGCCGCCCGCGAGCACGCCTGCGATCAGCGCAGGTTCGGTGAGGGTTTTGACGATGTCCACGGCGTTTCCCTCAGAACTTGAAGTTGACCATGTTGCGCATGATCATAATGCCAGCGGACATCATGACGACGCACACGATCAAGATGAGATTGCCCGGACGAGTATTGAACAGGATCATGATGTAGTCGGGCCGCGTGATGTAGACCATGGCCATCACGATCATGGGCAGGGCGCCGATAATCATCGCAGAGGCTTTCGCTTCAGCTGAAAGCGCTTTGACTTTTTCCTTCATCAAACGGCGCGCACGCAGCACGTTGGAAAGATTGCCGAGCGATTCAGAAAGATTGCCGCCGGTGCGTTGCTGGATGTTCAGCACGATGGCGAAGAAGTTCACTTCCGGCAGCGGTGAGCGATCGTACATGCGTTGCAAGCTTTGCTCGAGCGGCATGCCCATGGCTTGGCCGTCGACCAATTGCTGAAACTCGGCGCGCAGCGGTTCGGGGCTTTCAGCGGCGATGATGCGCATGCATTGGCCGAGCGGCAGGCCCGATTTCACGCCGCGCACGATGATGTCGATGGCGTCGGCGAGCTGCAGCGAGAACTTTTTCTGACGCCCGGCGACGAGCATGCCCAGCACCCAGCGCGGCAGGCCGACGCCGCCGACGAAGAGGCCGATACCGGCGCCGATCAGGCCTTTTTGGATGAGCAGACCCGCCAGCGCGAAGATCACGCCCGCGATGACCGAAAACACCCAGAACATGGTCGGAGAAATCTTGAGGCCCGCTTGTTCGATGCGACCCTTGATCGAGATGCGGCGCTTGCGCGACTGCTGCTCGTTCTGGCTGAGCTCTTTCAGCGCATCTTGCGCCGTCTGCTTGCGCTTTACGGCGGCGAGATCGGCGGTCGCCTTGCGCGAATCCACGCGCCGTCCAGAGACGGCCTTGACGCGCTTTTGCGCTTTCGCGGAGCGGGAAGGGCCGGTGAACGCAAAGCCCGCGCCGGCGACAGCAACGAAAGCGAGCGCCGCGCCAAGGATCATCGGATCCATCAGCTGTTCTCCGCTTCATCGAGCGCCGCGGCGAGTTCGCGCTCCAGGCCGAAATAGCGCGCACGCTCCCAAAAGCGCGGACGGCCGACGCCGGTGGCGCGGTGGCGCCCGATGATGCGGCCGTTCTGGTCTTCGCCTTGGATGTCGTAGATCAGCAAATCTTGCGTGATGATGGTCTCGCCTTCGAGGCCCATGACTTCCGTGATCTGCGTGATTTTGCGCGAACCATCGCGGAGACGGCCGGCTTGGATCACGACATCGACGGCGGCGACGATGATTTCGCGAATGGTCTTCGGCGGCAGTGAGAAACCGCCCATGGTGATCATGGATTCAAGACGCGAGAGCGCTTCACGCGGCGTATTGGCGTGCAGCGTGCCCATCGAGCCGTCGTGGCCCGTGTTCATGGCTTGCAAAAGGTCGAAGCTTTCCGAGCCCCGGACTTCGCCGACGATGATCCGGTCCGGACGCATCCGCAGGCAGTTCTTGACGAGATCGCGCATCGTGACTTGCCCGGTGCCTTCAAGATTCGGCGGGCGGGTTTCGAGGCGCACGGTGTGCGGCTGCTGCAGTTGCAATTCCGCGGCGTCTTCGCAGGTGACGATCCGTTCAGTCGGATCGATAAACGCGGTGAGCGTGTTGAGTAGGGTGGTCTTGCCCGAACCGGTCCCGCCGGAGATCAGCACATTGCATCGGCATGCGCCGATGATCTGCAAAATCTTCGCGCCAGCCGGCGAGATCGATCCGTAATCGGTGAGATCCTGCAGGCGTAGCTTGTCTTTCTTGAACTTCCGAATGGTGAGCGTCGGGCCATCGATGGCCAGCGGCGGCACGATGACGTTGACGCGAGAGCCATCAGGCAAGCGCGCGTCGCAAATCGGCGAGCTTTCATCGACGCGCCGGCCGACCTGGCTCACGATGCGCTGACAGATATTCATCAGCTGGCCGTTGTCGCGGAAACGGATCGCGGTTTTTTGGACCTTGCCCTGAACTTCGATGAACACGGCGCCCGCGCCATTGACCATGATGTCGGCGATGTCGTCGCGCGACAGCAGCGGCTCAAGCGGGCCATAACCCAGCACGTCGTTGCAGATGTCGTCGAGCAGGGCTTCCTGCTCGGCGATCGACATCACGACATTCTTGATCGAGATGATTTCCGCGACGATGTCGCGGATTTCGTCGCGTGAACTTTCAGGGTCGAGCTGCGCCAGTTGTGTGAGATCGATGGTTTCGATCAGCGCGTTGAAGATCGTCGATTTGACCCGGTAATAGGCTTCCGAGCGGTACTCGCCTTGTTCCGCGGGTTCGGGCGCGGGCACGCGCGGCGCGGGCGCGGAGGGCGTGCTCTTTGGCGCGGTCGCGGCCGCGATGCGCGAAGCGGCGGGCGGCGGCGCGGCGGGTTTAACCGCCGGCGCGGCGGCCGGTGCGGCGCCGTCCCCCAGACTGCTGCGCTTGCCGAACATGCCTGACATTCAGCCCTCAGCGTTTCAGGAACGGGAATTTCGACGCGATAGACGTCTTCTTCACCTCGGGAGGTTTGCGACCCGTTAGCGTGCTGGCCAATTCGTCGATCGCCAGTGAGGTTTTTGAGGCCGGCGCCACTTCGCCGATCATCTGGCCATTGTTCGCGGCCATGCCGAACATCGCCGGATCGAACGCAAACGAGGCAACCGGCTCGGCGCCGAGCGCTTCGGAGAATTCCTTGAACGGGATCTCCGGGCGCTTGGGCACGCCCGTCATGTTGAGGACGACGATGGGCGGCTTGTCGTAGGGGCGCGAGGACTTCATCAAGTCCAGGATGTTCTTGGTGTTGCGGAGGCTCGCGAGATCGGGTGAGGCGACGATGATGACGTCATCCGAGCTCAGCAGCGTTTGCTTGACCCACGACGTCCACACATGCGGCAGGTCGAGCACGATGAACGGGCTCGACTTGCGCACGCGCTGGATCACGGTTTCGAACGATGAGGGATCCAGTTCGAATTCGCGCTCCAACGTCGCCGGCGCGGTCAGCATTTGCAGGCGCTGGGTGTGCTTGGTGGTGATGCGCTCGAGGAAGGTGTCGTCGGCGCGGTCAGGCGCGACCAGCGCGTCGGCGATGCTTTGCTGCGGGTCTTGGTTGAAGTCGAGCGCGGCGGTGCCAAACGAAAGATCGAGATCGAGCAGGGTCGCGCCGCTTTCCTGACGCTCGGCGATCGACCAGGCGATATTGTGCGCGATGGTGGAGGCGCCGACGCCGCCACGCGCGCCGATCACCGAGATCACCCGGCCCGCGAACGGCTTGTCGGGGTTCACATAGAGATTGCAGATCGCGTGGATGAGGTCGGTCGCGAGCAGCGGCGGCACGATATATTCGCTGACGCCGCGCGCCATCAATTCGCGGAAGAGGCCGATATCGTTGACGGCGCCCAGAATGACGACCTTGCAGCCTTCCTCCATCACCTGCGCGAGCCGGTCGAGGCTGCGCAGCATGTTGGGGCCGTGCAGCACGGTGTCGAGGATGAGAAGGTTCGGGCTTGATTGGCTGCCGAAGCGCGCGATCGCGGCTTCTAGGCCGCCGGGTTCTACCGTGACTTCAGCGCGCGCGAGACGGCGGTCCGCCGCGACGCCCGCGATTACGTCGGCGATCTCAGGACGATCGCAGCAAGCGTGGATGGTAATGCGCGGCACCGGTTGATCGGTGAGGCGGGCGTCGTCGTTCGCGGGCGCGGCCGCCGGCATCGGCGTCGTCAGCCCAAACGGGTCTTCGCCTTCGATGATCGCCGTTTCCAGACGCGGCGATGCGTAATCGTCGGCGTCGAATGGCGGAAGCGCATCAGAGCCTTCAAGATCGCCGACGCCGAAGGTGTCGTCGTGCTCGAGCACGAAATCTTCCTCCTCGGGATCGCCGAGGCTCCAGTTTTGATCGGGGTTTGGCGTGTTCATCGGGCTCAATCCACTGCGTCGCTGATGGCGACGCGCTCGTCAGCGCTGCGTGTGGCGTGTGTCTGTTCACCCGCGCGATAGGCTTCGAACACCGCGGCGCGCCGGCCGCCGTCGCGCGGGGTCTGATCGCGCGGCGCGAGCAGGTCGTGCGGGTCTTCCAGCATTGCGGCGAGATTGGCCTGCGTGGCGCAGCCAAAGCTCTCCCAGGGTTGATTGTTGCTCTGGTGACCTAAGTCTTGCGTATAGAGCGGGGCGCATTCGGGCGCGCGCGCTTCATAGTCGGTGAAGGTCAGGATGATCGGCGAGGAAGGCGCGCCGCTTGCGTCGTAAGTGGAGCCGGCGATCGCCGCGTATGGCACGCCGCGATCGACGAGTGCGAGGCGCGTCTGATGGGCCAGCAGCGCGGCGGCGTCAGCATTGTCGCCGCCCGAAGGCGTGCTCATGATCAGCGCGCCATGTCCGCCGCGCAGATAAGCGCCGGCAAAACTCTCAAGGTCGGCGCGCGATGCGGCGGAGAGCGAAAGCTCTTCGGCGGCGACTGGAACTTCCATCCGCGCGCCGCTTTCCTCGACTGCAATCACGTGCCGATCGACGCTCGACGCAACCGGCGGGCCGACGGGCGGCTCGACGGACGCACAAGCCCCGAGCGTTGCGGCGCTGGCGAGCAAGAGAAGAGAGAAGCGCGACGTCATGATGTCATTCCTCATGGGATCACGTGGCCGTGCGGCCCCTGGAGACGGCGCCGGTCGCCGGTTTCGTTCGCGGCCGGCGCGCGATAGATCGAATTCAAGCGCCCGCTCAGCAGGCTTTCCGCTTCGCTTGGGTTCATGAAGCCGTCGGCTGGCGTGCGCAGTTGCTCGGGGCTCGTCGGCTGCACCAGATACGGTGTCACGAGAATGACGAGTTCGGTTTCGTTGTTGATGAAGTCGCGCGAGCGGAAGAGCGAACCCAGCACCGGCGTGTTCATCATGCCCGGAATGCCTTCCATGGCGTGACGCGTGCGCTCTTGAATGAGGCCCGCGAGAACGATCGAGCCGCCGGAGGGCATTTCCAAAGTCGTTTCCGCGCGCCGCACTTGGAGCGCGGGGATGGTGATGCCGCGAATGACTGTCGTGGTGCCATCCGGATTGCGCACCGGCGTATCGCCTGTGGAGATGGCGCCGTCAGACGTGAGCTCGCTGACTTCGGTCGAGAGCTTCAGCGAAATGCGTCCGCCCGACATCACGACCGGCGTGAAGGCGAGGGCGACGCCAAACGGCTTGAACTCGATCGAAATCTCGCCGTCGTCGGAGCTGACCGGCACAGGGAATTCGCCGCCCGCCAGGAAGCGCGCGGATTCGCCGGAGATCGCGGTGAGGTTCGGTTCGGCAAGCACACGCAGCAGGCCGGCGCGCTCGAACGCTTCGATCGACGCATCGGTGCGGCGGTCGGTGTGGATCGAGGCGGGGCCGTAAGTGACTTCCGTGCCGATGATGTTGCCAGCCGCGTCTTGGATCGCTTCTTCGCCATAGCCCGCGACGCCGCCAAGGCCGGGCGTGATCGTGCCGGCGCCAGCAGTGGGGAACGTAAGGCCAGTCGGCTGCAGCACCGATTCAGCGACGCCGCCAGCGCCCGTCAGGCCGCCGAGCAGCTGCCATTGATCGAGAAGCCATTTTCGGTCGCGATGTCGACGAATGCGTCGGACGGCAGCAACTGATTGATCAGCTCTTCGTAGTTCAAGTTGATGCCGAGCTGGCGAACCAAAGTGCGGCTCATCTCCACGATGCGCACGCGCACCAGGACCTGCTCGCTGCCTTGCAACCTGAATGAGATTGATCACGCGCGGCGCATTGCCGCCGGCGGTAAGGACGCCTGGCGTGTTGCGGGCCGCCCGCGGGGCCGCTGTCGCCGCCGCCTGTGCCGCCCGCGATGCCGAGGAAGGTGAGGGCGAGTTGATAAGCGCGGTCGGATTCGGCGGCGCTGCGCACCGAGCCCGAGAGCACCACTGACGCGTTCATCGCTTCAGCATGAATGTGTCCATCCGGCGCGTGACGCGACAGCAATTCGTTGAGCGCCGTGACATCGGGCTCGACGCGAATTTCGACGTTCGCGATCTGGCGGCCTTGCGCATCGAAGAAGAAAAGATTGGTTTGCCCGAGCGCGCGGCCGATCACGTAAGCGCGGCGCGGCGTGCGCACCGTGGCGTCCGCGATCTGCGGGTTGGAGATCAGGATGTCGCGTGCATCGACCGGAAGATCGATGATCGCCGATTTGCCGAACGGCAACACGAGCGAGGCCGAGCTAGAGCCCGTCCCGCCTTGCGTGATCCGCATACTGGGCGAGCTGCCGGTATCCTGCGCGAACGAATAAGTCGGCGAGAGCGCAAACCGCCGCGGATAAAGCCGCGGTGAGCGATGTTCTGAGGAGGCGAGACTTGATCATCGGCGCCTCCTTCGGACACGCTGCATAGGCGTGGATACGTACCGAACCGGATCGTTGCGAAGGCCGCGCCGCGACTGGCGGAGGGCGCGCGCATGCCTGGCGGCTCGCTCTCGACGCCGCGTAGCGAAAGCGAAATCGTGCCAAGCTCGTCCGCTTGCGCCAGCGATTCAGGCTATCGCGCGCGGCTGAGCTCCAGCACCGACGACATGTGCTTCAACGCGCTCTGGCTCCTGGCCGCTTTCTTGAGTTTGGACTTTCTCGTCGAGCGCCAGCACCCGTACGTCTTCCAGCAGCGTGTTGCTGAAACGTGCTCGGCGCCGTTGGTTTCACGGGTGCGCGTGGTGGCGATCACGTCGACGCGGTCGTTCGGTTGGATGAAGCCGCCCGCAAGCCGTCGTTGGCTCAATCTCGACCGCGACGGCGCGATAGCCGGGCGGCAATTGCGCGGCCATGAAGCCGCGGCCGTCGGGCTGAATGATGGAGCCTTGCACGATCGGCTCGCCTTGCAGGAAAGCGCGCCGCGTCACCGCGCCAACCATTTCCGGCTGCTGCGCGGTGCGAATGAATTGTGGATTGACCGAGGCGCTCGGGAACAGACGCGGCGTTAAATCGCCGTCCGTCAGCGCGACACCCTGCGCGATCGGATGGGCCGCGACAAGCACCTCTTCACCGGCGATGGCTTCGGCCGGCGCTTCAGCGGGCGCGAATTACCCATGCCGCGAATGAGAAGGAAAGCGCCGATCGGCGGCGAGGAGGGCGACGCCCAAAAGGATCAGCTGACGCCGCCGACATTGTATAACTCCCGCGTGGTCCCACCGGTTAAGAACCGGAACGACCAAATCATGCGCGTGGCTAAGGCAGGGTTAACGCGGACGCCGCGAGCGGCATTGTTTGAAGCGCCATTAACCCGCCAACCATGATGGCGACGCCGTAGGGCACGCCGCCGCGCGGGGTTAACAAACGGTTTACGAAGGCGGGGCGCGCGTCCGCGGGCTTGAGGCGAGAGCGCGTGATTAAGAGCGCAAGCGCCATGACGCCGCCCGCGATCACCATGCCCAGCGCAAACGGCGCGAACGCCGCAAAGCCTGTCCACACGGCCGCTGCCGCAATGAGCTTGGCGTCGCCGCCGCCCATAGGCCGAATTGAAAGAGCAGGAAGCAGATTGCGAGGGATCGCGAAGCCGAAGGCGAGGTGAAGGCCGATGCTCGCGAGCGGCATGCCCGAGATCAGCGCGACAACGGGAAACGCCGCGGCGAGCGCGATGGATACCCAGTTTGGAATGGTCATCGTCGCCACGTCGGAGCAGGCGGCGAACACCAAGGAGCGCCGCGAACACGGCAAGCGGCAGCATCTCAACCATGTTCGGAATGTGCCCGCCGCGTCTTGCCAAAACCCTAAGGGCGCGCGGCAAAGAAAAAACGCCGCCCCGAAGGGCGGCGTTTGGAGAGTAAGGGGAATAAAGGGCGCCGCTCCGCCCGAAGGCGGAATGGCGTTTCGTCTTACTTCAGCGCGGCGGAAACGGCCGTGAAGGTCGAGGTCAGCTTGGTGCCGAGGGTCGTGACGGCAGTGATGATCACAACGCCGATGAGGGCGGCGATCAGGCCGTATTCGATCGCCGTGGCGCCGGCTTCGTTTTTGACGAAGCGCGAAACTTGATGACGAACGTTAGCGCGAATGAAATCCAACATTTTCAGTTCTCCGATGTCGAGTGCTTTTCACCAGTCCAGAAGAGGCGCCGCACCCGACGACCCGAACCAGACGAGGCGAAACTACATCGGGCGCAGTTAAAACAAGGTATAACGGCTGCTGGATTTCACCTTATTCGTGGTGAATTGTTATTCACTGTAACTTGTATCTTTATGGGACACTGAGAAGTGCGCGCGCTCTATCAGTATTCACGTCGATGTACGCAGCATGATCTTACTGAGGCGTAAACACGATCCTGTGGCGCAACGATTTGCGCGGCGCGCATCGGGATACTTAGCAAAGCGGCAACCATTCGCGCGTAGCAGCTAGAGGGAAGACTAAAGAGCGGAGCCGGCAATGGTCGCGAGCACATGGCATCAGAAGGTCGCGGGGATCGCGGCTTTGTTCGCGGCCGGCGTTCATTATAATCACCGCGATGATTGGCGCCGCAGCCGCAGCCGATATTCGCGTGCCGATCGATCAAGCCGTGCCGGTGCGCCTGGCGGCGCCCGCTGAAGGCGTCGCGGTCGGCAATCCATCCATCGCCGGCGTTTCGGTGCAGGACGATCAGCTGATCTTCATCACCGGCCGCTCCTACGGCACCACCAATCTCGTGATCGTGGGCGCCAACGGGCGCGTGCTTTATTCCGGCCGCATCACGGTGACGCCGGACGAGGGCGGCTCGGTTATGGTTACGCGCGGCACGCAAACCGGCCCGCCTTGAGTGCACGCCGCTCTGCCGTCCGCACGCCGATATTGGCGACGCGAACGCCGAAAGCCTGAACGAGCAGCTGGGCGCGCGCCGCCTCGGCGGCGTCCAGCGGCCGCTAATTAATTCGCCCGCTCACCTCGTCATTTGACGCTTATCAAGGCTTAAGCGCTTTAATCGCCTTTCTTCGGAGGTGAACTCGTGCGCGCGCGTTGGCTCAAAGCATTCAAGAGGTTCGCCCGCGAGAAATCCGGTGCGGCCGCGCTTGAGTTCGCCATGGTCGCGATCCCGTTCTTTCTGCTGACGTTCGGCCTGGCCGAAGTCGCGATGATCGGCTTTACCCAAACCACGCTTGATTACGCCGTCTCTGAAACCGCCCGCGAAATCCGCACCGGCGCCACGCAGACCAATCGCGCGACCTCGGGCGCGGTGAAGCAGGGCGCTGTGCGACGAGCTTAACGGCGTGATGCGGCTCTCCTGCGCCAACCTCTATCTCGACGTGAACACGTTCGCTTCGTTCACCGACGCCCGCAACAACAGCCCGATTTCCAACGGTACGTTCAATTCCAGCGGCTTTTCCTTCGCGCCGGGCGCGCCATCCTCGATCGTGGTGGTGCGCGCTTACTATCGCTGGAAGGTGCTCACGCCGCTGTTCGAGACCCTGTTCCAGAACGTTGCGGGCGGTGAGCGGATTCTTTTCATCCACCATGATGTTCCGCAACGAACCGTTTCCGCCGCCATGATCAGCGCCTTGATACGTCTCCGCAGATTTGCCCGTGCCAAGAGCGGCCTCGCCGCGCTTGAGTTCGCGCTGCTTGCGCCGATGATGGTGTTTTTGTTGTTCGGCTCGGTGGAGCTGATCGACGCGCTCGGCGCCAATCGCCGCCGCGCAGAACGCCGCGTCTTCGCTGGCCGATGTGGTCTCGCGCGGACACCGAAGTGACCAATGCCGAAATCGCGGGCCTTTGGTCGGCGTTCGACATTCTGCTCTATCCAGATGACGGCTCGGGCGTGCAAGCGTGCATCACGAGCGTGCTGATCGACGCGCAAGGCGTTCCGCGCACGCAGTGGAGCGAGGCGCACAACGGCTATTCGCCATGTCCGGCCTCCACCAGCGGGCTCCTCGGCGGCCATGCGGACGCCGGGCTCAAGCCTGATCATTTCGTCCACGACTTATAGCTATACGCCGCCGCTGCGTTTTCCTGTTCACCGGCACAGTGAACATGAGACACACCGTCTATCGCCGTTCGCGGCTGGTCGACCGATCCCGCGCATCAGAAGCTGATCGCGGCGCCTGGGGATTGACGCCCGGCGCGACGCCCGGCTCAGTTGGCCAATGCAACAGCCCAAAACGCCCGCCGAAGCCGTGGACATGCTGGAGGCGCTCTATGACAGCGCCGTCAACCGCTTTGATGGCGTCCGTGCGCCGTTTTGCCGAGCAGGGGGACGCCGCCGACCAGCGAAGAACGCGCGAAATTCCGTTATCCAGAACTCAGGGTGACCTACCTGCCGAGCGGGGCCCGCGCCAAAGGTCTCGCGGCTTATGGCCAGCTCACTTGGCCCGGCGAATATGCCGTCACCATCGCACAGCCGGCGTTCTTTCGATCGTTCTTGATCGAACAACTCACCTTGCTGGTCGATGATTACAGCGCCGAACTGAGCGTGCGCGGTGAGCGATACGGAGATTCCGTATTTCCTTCGTGCTCGACGCCAGCGCCGGCGATTTCGCCAATGTGCCGGCGGAGGAGCTGGCGCGCTTCTTTCCCAATCCGCGCCTTGCGCAAGTGGGCGATGCGGTGGTCGATGGTTTGCGCCTGGAACGCCTCGATGGCGCGCGGCCTTTGGCGCTGTTCGACGCCCCGCGCCACGGATTACTCGCTGAAGCGCATCGAGCATTACACACGGCGCGCCGTGGAGCGACGTGCAGCCCTGGATCTTGTTCACGAACTATCAGCGCTACGTGGAAGAATTCGTGCGCTGGGCCGCTGAGGGCGTGCGCAATGGGCCGGGAAGGGATGGGCGCTCTCATGCCCGGGCCGCGTGCGCATCGAGGCGGGCGATCAGAACGCCCGAAGCCAAGGCGCTCGACGCGCCTTGGCGCAAATATCAGATGCCGGCCTATCACCTCACCACACCGGAAGGCGATGGCGTGACGCTGGTGAATATCGGCGTTGGACCGTCAAACGCGAAGACGATCACCGATCACCTCGCGGTGTTGCGCCCCCATTGCTGGATGATGGTCGGCCATTGCGGCGGGCTTCGTCACACGCAGCGCATCGGCGACTACGTTGCTCGCGGCACGCTTATTTGCGTCGCGACAAGATCCTCGACGATCACGTGCCGCTCGAAGGTGCCGATCCCGGCGATCGCGGAAATTTCAGGTCGCGCTGCAGCAGGCGGCGGCCGCCGCTTCGGGCGACGATCAGAACCGAACTCCGCCGTCGTTTGCGGACCGGAACGGTCGTCTCCTACGCCGACCGCAATTGGGAGCTTCGCTACGTGCAGGAGCGCCAATTGCTCTCTCAATCGCGCGCTATCGCCGTGGATATGGAAAGCGCCTGCATCGCCACGCAGGGCTTTCGCCTTCGCGTGCCCTATGGCGTGCTGCTGTGCGTGTCCGACAAGCCGATCCATGGTGAGATCAAGCTCCCCGGGAGTCGCCGACCGCTTCTACGAAACCGCCATCGCCGCGCATCTGCGCATCGGGCTCGAAGCCATCGCGATCCTGAAGCAAAACCGCGACCGCCTGCATTCGCGCAAGCTGCGCGCGTTCGATGAGCCGCCGTTTCGATGAGAAGTCTTGGTTTTCTCGCCATGGCGCTCGTGCATCGCGGCATGCGGCGCCCCAAGCGCGCCCTCGGCGCAGGACGAACTAGGCATCGGTCGTTGCGCCAGAATACGTGCCGGCTCAGGCGCCCGCCGAGCACGATCCACGCTGTTGGTATGGCGGCTATGGCGGCTGCGAGGGGACCATTCTACGCGGCGACGGGCGTAAAATATGGCCGCTTTGAAGTCGGCGACAGGGTGACCGCGATTCCGGATGACGCAATGGAGCGTTGGGACTGCCCAGAGGTCGAGGAGGAAGATTGCGCCTTCACGCTGCCGGATGGAGTCGAGTACCTGCTCTACCAGAATGTCGTGGCGCGAAAGCGAATTGTGTTGCCGACAACGCATCCGCTGCCTTTTGGCCTGCGCGGCGAGGAGTCCGCTGAAGAGCTGGTGGCCGTGATGCAAAGGCTGGTCGAGCCCGAGGTCAGCATCGTGCGCTATTCGAGCGGTCGGGCTGGCGTGCGCCACCAAGGAACGCTTGGCACGCTTGAGAATCCGATGTGGCTTCGTTTTGGCCTGGATGACGCTGGGCGGTTGAACGAGATCGTGTGGCAAGGGCCTCCGACGACCTAAGGCGAAGCTGGCGAGCGCGGGTTAACGAGGCGCCTGAACGTGCGGCTTTAGGCCCCCATTAGCGGATCGCCCTTATCGTCCCAGCCAAACGCGCCGGAGGGGCGACTATATGACCGATCGCGCATATGTTAATCCGGTCGGAGAGGCCGCGCATTCGTGGGAGCGCCGTGCGCGCTCCGCCGCGCCTTGGGCGTTCGGCGGCGCGATGCTGCTGAGCGCGACGCTCGTGTTTTCGCTGCAGCCCATGTTCGCGAAAATGGTGCTGCCGCGCGCTGGCGGGGGCGCTGCGGTTTGGACCGTTGCGCTGGTGTTTTTCCAAGGCGCGCTGCTCGCCGGTTACGCTTACGCGCACGCGATCAGCACGCGTTTGCCGTTCAAGATGCAGATTGGCGTGCATGCTTGCGTGCTTGCGCTCGCGGCTTTGTTTTTGCCGATCGGCGTCGCTGCCGGTTTTGATGAAACGCCTGCGGCCGGGCAGGGCATGTGGCTGCTTGCGTTGTTCGCGGCGTCGGTTGGTTTGCCGTTCGCCGCTGCCTCGGCCACAGCGCCGTTACTCCAATCATGGTTCGCGCGCACCGGCCGTGCCGACGCGGCCGACCCGTATTATCTTTATGGCGCAAGCAATGCCGGCAGCTTCGTTGCGTTGCTGGCGTTTCCGCTTCTGCTCGAACCTATGCTCGGCGCACACGCGCAATCGTGGGCGTGGACTGGCGGCTTCGGCATCCTCGCCGCGTCGATCCTGGCGTGCGCGCTGATCGCGCATGCGTCGAAGGGCGAAGCGCCGACGCGCGTGCATGCAGAGGCGCCGACCTTGCGTCAGCGCTTGACCTGGGCCGCGCTTGGTCTTGCGCCTTCAGCATTGCTCGTATCCGCGACCACGCACATCACAACCGACGTCGCTTCCGCGCCGCTGCTTTGGGTCATTCCACTCGCGCTTTATCTGTCCGCGTTCATCGCGGCGTTCTCCACGCGCGCTTGGGTTTCGCCGCGCTTTGCGTTCATCGCGTATCCGCTGCTCGCGGCGGCGACATTGTGCGCGGGATGGGCGGCGGACGATTGGCGCATCTCGATCGGGCTCACGCTCGCGACCATGTGGCTCGGCGCTTATGTGTGCTGCCGCGCGCTTTATGATGCGCGGCCGGCGGCGACGGAGATCACCGGATTCTATCTCTGGATGTCGCTTGGCGGCGTCATTGGCGGCGCGCTCGCGGCTTTGGTCGCGCCGATCGTGTTCGACACGGTTTTGGAATGGCATGTCTCCGTCGTGCTCTGCCTGCTCGCGCTGCCGCTGCGCGGCGTGCTGGGGGCGGCCGATGTTTGCAATCTATTGCGTCTGTGTGCTTGCGACCTTGGGCGCTGCGCTGATGGCGATGCTTGGCGTTCCAAATGGCGCGTTGATCGCCGCGGGGATCGGCGCTGGCTTTTGTGCAATCATCATCGCGGGCGCGAACCGCGTGCTGATGGCGGTCGCAGGCGCGGCATTGGTGCTGATGGGCGCATCCGTGCAAGGAGCGGGCGTGCAATTCGCTGACCGCAGCTTCTATGGCGCTGTGCGCATAACCGATACCGCCGATCACACCTGGCGGCTCTTCATGCACGGCACGACTTTGCACGGCGTGCAGAGCCTGACGCCGGAAACCGAGCACATGCCGACGGGCTATTACGGCCTCGAAGCGCCGATCGGCGACGCCATGCGCGCGATGAACGATGCGGGCTTGCTGCACAATGTCGGCGTGCTGGGGCTCGGCGCGGGGACTATGGCTTGCTATGCGCGGCCTGGGCAGAACTGGACGTTCTACGAGATCGATCCGCTGGTGGTGCGCGTCGCGCAGGATCCGCGGCTCTTCACGTTCCTCTCCGATTGCACGCCGGATGCGGCCATGATCGTGGGCGATGCGCGGCTTGAACTCGCGAAGCAGCCTGCCGGCGCTTACGACCTCATGCTGGTCGATGCGTTTTCGTCCGATTCAGTGCCGATGCATTTGATGACGCGCGAGGCGATGACGCTTTATCTCGATCATGTCTCCGCGAACGGCGTGGTGCTGATCCACGTCTCCAACCGCAATCTCGCGCTGGCCGACGTGGCGGCGCGCGCGGCGATCGCCGCTGGCGCGGTGGCGTTGCATCAGCGCTACCAGCCGCCGGAGCTTGGTTTTGCGAATTTCCGCTCCGAGGTCGTCGCGATTGCACGCACGCGCGAAGCGCTCGCGCCGTTGATGGCCGATCCGGCGTGGGAGATCGCCGCGCCGCCTGAGGGGCGGGTGTGGACGGACGATTATTCCAACGTGCTGGAGCCGTTGGTGCAGCGGATCGCGGAGCGCGACGAAGCGGCGGCGCACTAAGCCTAAAATTGGACCGCCGGCATCTTGCCGGCAACACCGTCTGCCGGCTGGAAGCCGGCGGTCCGAAGAGATTTCAGCCCGCCGCTTTGCGCTTATCCATCAGCGTTTCGAAATTCTGCCATACGCCGCTATCGCCGTGCCAATCGCCCTTGGTGGCGGCTTTCGAATACTCGGTCGCGCGCGCTTCGAAGAAGTTGGCGTGCTCGACGCCGTTGAGGATCGAGGAGAGCCAGGGGATGGGGTGTTCGGTGACGCCGTAGAGTTTCGGCAAATGCAATTGCCCGAGGCGCCAATCGGCGATGTAGCGGATATACGCCTTGATATCGTCGGGCGTCATGCCTTGGACGGGGCCCATCTCGAACGCGAGATCGATGAAGCGATCTTCCATGCCGACGACGGTGCGGCAGCATTCGACGATATCGTCCTTCACGCTTGGCGTCAGCGCGTCGGTTTCCTTGGCGTAGGCGTGGAAGAGCTTGATCATGCCTTCGCAGTGCAGGCTCTCGTCGCGCACTGACCAAGTCACGATCTGGCCCATGCCCTTCATCTTGTTGAAGCGCGGGAAGTTCATCAACATCGCGAAGGACGCGAAGAGCTGGAGGCCCTCGGTGAAGGCGCCGAACATCGCGACGGTGCGCAAGATGTCGGCGTCATTCTCGACGCCGAATTTGTGCATGTAATCGTGCTTGTCGCGCATCTGCTGGTAGTCGAGAAACGCCGCGAATTCGCTGTCGGGCATGCCGATGGTTTCGAGCAGCAATGCGTAAGCGGCGATGTGGATGGTCTCGATGTTCGAGAACGCCGAGAGCATCATCTTGATCTCGGTCGGTTTGAACACGCGCGCATAGCGCTCCATGTAATTGTCGTTCACCTCGATGTCGGACTGGGTGAAGAAGCGGAAGATCTGCGTCAGCAGATTGCGCTCCTGGTCGTCGAGCTTAGAGGCCCAGTCCTTCACGTCCTCGCCGAGCGGGACTTCTTCCGGCATCCAATGCACTTGCTGCTGACGGCGCCAGAAATCGTAGGCCCACGGATAGCGGAAAGGCTTGTACGCGCGAGATGGGACGAGGAGGCCAGGGCGCTTTTCGCCAGTTTCGATCGACGCCATGCGTATCTCCTTCGAGTCCCGAAACATTCCCAAGATATGGGGATTTTTGGCCGGTTGGCCACCAAATCTGGGAAATTGCTCGCCCGAGTCTCCTTTAAGAAAGGTTACCGGGCGCGCGAGACGGGACCTTGCCGCGATTCATCGCGCGCATGGCTAGGAGATCAGCACTCTTTCTGGGGAAATCTCAGTTGGTCGAAGCCGAGCGGCGCGCTCAGTGCTTCATCGTGAGCGTCAGGCCCGCGAAATTCTCGCTGCGGGAGATCGACTGGACGCCGACATAGGCGGTCACGTCGCGCTGCACATAGGCGAGCGACGCCTGGATGCCGCGGTGCTCGTAGGTCACGCCGGCCTGCATGTCGCCGATTTCGACCCGGTCTTGCAGGGAAAAGCTGGAGCCGCTGCCGCCGAAAGCGTTGCGCGTGCCGGGGTTCCAGGTCAGCGCTTCGTCGTCGGAGGCGGCGAAGACATACCAGGTCGGCGTATCGGCGCCCGCCGAGCCGCTATCGCCCCGTTCAGCGAGGCCCTGGCCAACCCGCAATTCCGAACCTGAGCCCTGACGAGAGACGTCGCCGGCTTCGTCGGCGTTGAAATTGCCGCGCTGGGCGATGGAGAGGTCGAGCGGCGAGCCGAACGCGCCGCCATTGGCGGTCAGGGCGAACTCAAAGCCGTCTTGCGGGGCCAGTGAAGGCTCGCCCGCTGGGCCGGACTGGGAGAAACGGGTCGGGGCGCTTTCGCGGACTTCCACACCGATCGGGCTTTCGAAGGCCGCGCTGGGGTCGGCGAAGTCGATATAGGTGGGTGATTCAGCGGGGGCGGCCATCGTGTCGAGGCCTTCCTCGGCCGCGGCCGATTGCGGGCCAACGCCCGCGGCCAAGCCGCCAACGAGCGCGCTGGCTGCAAGCAGAGCGATTTTCGCCGAGTGCTGAAACGTCGCCATAATCGTGAACCTTCACATGGCCGAGACCGAGTGTGCAATGCAATTTTAGTTCCGGGAGTTCCGTTAATGTGACCGAGTTGTGGACTTTCTTTTATGTGTGGCCCGATTACCGCCGCATCGTAATGGTCAGGCCGGTGAAATTTTCGTCTTGTGAGAAGGACTGAGAGCCCGAATGGGTGCTCACTTCCCGCTCTACATAAGCCAACGAGGCCTGGAGGCCGCCGACTTCATAAGTCACCCCAGCCTGGATGTCGCCGATCTCGACACGGTCCTGGAGGGCAAAGCTTGGGCCGCTGCCGCCGAAGGCGCCCCGGCTGCCGGGATTCCAGGTGAGGGCTTCATCGTCCGACGCCAGGAACGCGTACCAGATGGGCTTGTCCCAGGTCGCGGCCTGCTGACGGCGCATGGCGACGCCGCGCCCGAGGCGGAGTTCCGAGCCGCGTCCGTGGCGGGCCAGATCGCCGGAATCGTTGAAGCCGAAGCTCGCACGCTGCGCGATCGACACGTCCACCGGCAAACCGCCGACCTGGCGCGCGCCTAACGCCACTTCGTAGCGGCGGTTCGAGCCCAGCGGCTGATCGTCGTGCGGCGCGCCGGAGAAGGCGAAAAAGCGATCCTTACGGTCTTCGCGGATCGTGAGATCGAGGACCGGCGCATCGGCGAAGTCGGAGCGCGGATCGAAAAAGCTCACGCCTTCAAAGGCGACAGGCGAAGTCGGCGCCATCGCATCTTCGGCCGTGGCGACACTGGCGATCAAGCTGACAAGCCCGACGAGTCCAGTGACGAGGAGACTACGCAGCACCATCGCGATCCCTCCCGGATTATTATGAGTGTGCTGTAATCATCCCTAACGATTCGTTGACGCGGGTGGAGACAAAGCGCAGCCGATCTGCAGTTGCGCGGTTAAGCGGCATCTGAAGCGCCGTTAGAGCGTGACGAGGCCGTCGGACGCGAGCGCGTGCTGGAAGCTGCGCTGCATCAGCACGACATCGAACCAGCGCCCGAACTTGAAGCCAACATCCTTGAAGACGCCGACATGGCGGAAGCCCGCCTTGCGGTGGAGGGCGATCGAGCCGGCATTGCCGCTATCGCCAATCACGCCGAGCACTTCGCGGACGCCATCGGTGCGAAGCGCGCGCAGCAAGTCTGAAAGCAGCAGCGAGCCCACGCCTTGGCGCTGCGAACTTGGCGCTATGTAGATGGAATCCTCGAAGGTCTGCGCGTAGGCGGCGCGTTCCCGGAAGGGCTGGGCGTAGGCGTAGCCCAGCACGCGGGTGAGATCGTGCGTCGGCGAGGCGACCAGAAACGGCCAGCCATGGGTGACCACCTTGGACCAGCGGTCGGTCATCTCAGTGAGGCTGGGCGGGTCGATTTCGAAGGTGCCGGCGCCGGTCATGACGTGATGGGCGTAGATGAGCTGAACCATTTCCAGATCCTGCTGGAAGCAGGGGCGGACGATGATCGGGCGGGGTGTGGCGGCGGACATCTGGCTTTGTCCGGTGGCGGCTTCCGGGGGCTGGGTCAAGCGCCTTTGAGCGCAGCGGAACCTGCGTTCATTCACCTGACGCTTAGACGGGCCGGGTATAAGGGGGCCGGTATGGCGGTGTTTAAGACACGATATGTGCTGCGGGCGGCGGCGGCCGTTCTGCTGGGCGCGGCGCTCACGGCGTGCGCCAGCACGTCTGCGCCGATCGCCTCGCGCAACCCCTTGCCACCAGTTTGGTCCGACCCGTCCTCGCCGGTCGATCCTTATGCCCCGCCGCGCATCGTGGAGGGGGCGACCCCGCTTCAGTGCGTGCCGTTCGCGCGGTCAGCGTCTGGCGTGGAGATTTACGGGGACGCCAACACATGGTGGCAGCAGGCCGAAGGGCGCTATCCGCGCTCCTCTTCACCCGCGCCGGGCTCGGTTCTGGTGCTGCGTGGCTACAATGATCCGGGCCGCGGGCATGTCGCGGTGGTTTCGGCGATCGTGTCCGCCCGCGTGATCCGGGTCGATCAGGCCAATTGGCTCAATCAGGGCGAGATCACGCTCAGCGTGCCGGTGATGGACGTCTCGCCGAACAACGACTGGACCGAGGTGCGGGTCTGGTACATCCCGACCAATGATTGGGGCGTGCGGATCTACCAGGCCGAGGGCTTCATCCATGCGTTCGCTTTACAGCCGTTCGCATAATGTTCCAAAGGTTACCGAGGTCCCGTTAAGCTTTATTGACGAGGGAACCAGTCTAGAATTAAAGACCATTACAGCATTGATAGGTCATTTTAACTATAAAACCGCTGATCTTTACCATCCAGACGGCATAGCACCCTGAATTGGGCATCGCGGTTAAGTGTTCTTTAAATCCGATCGGGCGTTTTAGTGGTCAATCTGGGGTTAAGCACCTCGCCCGGTTCCAAAGCGCATGAGCACTCGCGCCATCATCGTCGCAGCGACCACCCTCGCTGCTGGCCTATCGGCAACCAGCGCTGAAGCGCTCGCGCCCTGGGCAATGGACGATTCCATGGCGTCGCCGCCGCCGGAAGGGCCCTCAGATCAGGCCAGTTTTGCGCCGAGCGCTTTCGAGCGCCCGCCGGAAGCGGCTTTTGAACCAAACCCGATCGTTGCGGACCGCCGCGCGCGTTTGCAGTGCGTGCCCTTCGTGCGGCGCGAAACCGGGGTCGAGATTTACGGCAACGCCAACACCTGGTGGACCCAGGCGCGGGACCGCTACGAGCGCGTGCATGCGCCGGCTGAGGGTTCGGTTGCGGTGCTGCGCGGCTATGCCAGCGCCAATCGCGGGCATGTCGCGGTGGTGCGCCAGATCATTTCCGACCGGATGATTATCGTCGATCACGCCAATTGGCTGAATGGGGGCGAGATCACCCGTGACGTTCCGGTGCGTGATGTCTCGCCGCGCGGCGACTGGAGCCAGGTGCAGGTTTGGCATGTGCCCGGCGGCCACTGGGGCGCGCGGACCTATAATGTGCAGGGCTTTATTCTGAATGTGGCCCGCCAGACCAAGGCGGAAGCTGCAGCGAGTCCCCCGACCGGCTGATCAGCCGCTGGCGCTATCGTCGCCCTCTACCTTGTCGGCGTTGCCCGTAACGCCGAAATCCTGCGATCTTTGACCAGCATCCGCCGTTGAGAAGCCCTCGGCCGCGAGGCCGCGCTTCAGCAGCTCGCGCACGGCCGATGCCCGGCTCGGCATCCGGCGCGCAAAACGCCAATCGTCCAACGCGGACAATTCCTCTGGACTCAACATGATCTGCAAGCGCTCCCCGCGCGTGAGATCGGTCATTCCCGCCTCCCTGTGGCCCTTTCAATAAGCCGAAGTTCCGATGAGTAGAAGCCCCCTCTTACTCATTTGTTCCATATTGTGTAAAACGCATGTTTAGCGTCAAATATATAAAGTGAAACGGATGAGGCGTCGGCGGTAAATGCGTGTCCATGATAATAAAGATTTGGTGATATTGCGCGAATACTTTTGACTCTTCGGGGCGATATACTAGAGTTCATCTCAGTGGCGTCGGAGAGCGGTCATGTATCAGACGTCAAATGTTATCTCGTTGGAGGGCGATGCAATCGCCGCCGCGCCGTCCGAATTCCGGATGCACGAGGCGCATCACCGAATCGCCAATGATTTGGCTGTCATCGCGAGCATGGTTCGCCTCCAGGCGACCGCACTGAAGGACCGCGCCGAAGCGATCACGGCAGAAGATGCGCGCGACGTCTTGGCCGGCGCCGCCAGCCGCATTGACGCGGTAGGGCGCCTTCATCGCACGCTCTGTTATTCCGGCGGCGCGCCGATGCTCGCGGATTTCCTTAAGGGCATTTGCCGGGACGCCGCGTCCTTCGCGGCCGTGCCTGGCTCGGACGTTCGTTGCCGAGTGGACGCCGTGCCGGAGATCAGCGCCGAACGCACGCGCGCCCTGGGGCTCATTGTCCATGAACTCGTGCTCAATGCGCTCAAATACGCCCATCCCTCCGGCGTGCCCGTGCGGATCGATATCTGGTGCCGGGAAGAGCAGGGCGTTATCGCGCTGGATGTCGCCGACGATGGGGTGGGCTTTCCGGTCGGCTTCGATCCGGAATGCGACGGCGGCTTTGGCTTTCGCATGATGCGTGAGTTGGCCCGCCAGCTTTATGCACGCTTGACGTTCGAAGCGACGCCGCTCGGCCTGATTTGTCGGCTGCGCGCGCGCCCGATCGGCGGCTGATGCGCCGGCCCTGTTTCCAGGCCCCCTGAAACCGCGCTAAGACTTGCGCGCCGGGAAAGGGATCCTGGCCAGCGGGACGAGGCTCACATGGGGAACGGCGCGACAGCCGCGGCCGGCGCAAAAGCGCCCGCCGCGAAGACCGCGAGGCCTGCGCGCAATCGCGGCGGCATTCGCTTCATCGCCTGGATCACCGACAGCGCGATCTTCCAGTTCTTCATTTTGGTTTGCATCGTTCTGAATGCGGCGGCGCTCGGCGTGGACGCGCATTATGGCGAGAACAATCCTTGGCACGCTTACATCGAGCAGGCCGACAATTACTTCCTGCTGATCTTCACCGTCGAACTCGCGCTCGAGTTTCTCGCGCAGGGACCGCGGCGCTATTTCGCCAATGGCTGGAATTGGTTCGACGTGATCGTGGTCGGCATTTGCTACATCGCCACCAATCCCGCGATCTCGGCGCTGCGGACCTTGCGCGTGGTGCGGGTGTTCAGGCTGATCAGCGCGGTGCCGCAGATGCGGCGCGTGGTGGAAGCGCTGTTCGGCGCGATGCCCGGCATTCTGGCGACGTTCGCGATTTTATCGGTGGTTTTCTATATTGGCGCGGTGATGGCCACGACGCTGTTTCGCGGCGAGCCAGGCTTCACCGATCTTGGCGCATCGACGTTGACGCTCTTCCAACTCACGCAGTTCGATGGCTGGGGCGAAACGATCCAGCGCCTGCAGCCCAAATACCCTTACGCCTGGGCCTTCATCATGGGCTTCACGATCATCGGCGCGTTCGCCGTGCTCAATCTCTTCATCGGCGTCATCGTCGAAGCCGTGCAATCGGCGCCGAAGGAAATCGAACTCGAAACCAAGGAAGAGGTCGTCGGCGTTCAGCGCGGTGTGGAAGAAGTGCAGGTCGAACAGGAAAACGCCGCGCAGGTGCAGCGGCGCATACTTGAGGAAATCGCCGCGCTACGCTCTGAGGTGACCTCGTTGCGCGGCGCGGCGACGCCCCCATCGGCGACGGACACGCCTTAGCGCGCCGCCACCAAAACAGGCGGGGCAAGCACGGCATTGATCCCCTGGATCACGCCATTGCTGGCCTCGATATCGGGCAGCACGACAAGTTCATCGTTCACGCGAAGGCCGGTGCGGCCGTCGATCTCAAGGCGATAGCCGCTCGCCGCTTCCGGCCGCGCGACCTGGCCCTCAACGCCCGCGCTCGTCACACGATCAGGCACGACATGGTAGGCGAGCAGCGCGAGCAATTCTTCATGCGCCGCCGGCTGCATGAGGCGATCAACCTCCGCTTCGCCCATATCTTCGAACGCGGCGTCGGTTGGCGCGAACACGGTGAACGGGCCTTCACCGCGCAATGTCTCTTCGTAGCCGGCGGCCTGCACCGCGGCGAGGAAGGTCTGGAACTGGCCGCTCGCCGCCGCGACGTCGAGGATGTCGCCGTCTGCTTGCGGCGCGACGTTTTGTGCAACCTCAACCAGAAAAGGTTCAGCCGAGGCAGGCGCCGCCGCCAGCAAAGCCGCGAGAGCGATTGAGCGGAGGGCCGATCGGCGCAGGGATGGTGCGTGTGTCATGGGCCGGCAACGTCTTGAAGCGGACCCTGTGCCGATCATGGCCGCGAATTCACGTCTTCTTCATCAGCGAACTGGCGCCGCGCCGCAGCATCGGTAATGATGGCCCCCATGTCCGTATGGTCTCGAATTGTCGAGCTGGCGGCGCGCGCCTTCGATCCGGAGGCCGACCCGCCAGCGCTTAATCAGGAATGCGCGCCGCAGCCGAATGATATCGGCTTCACAGCGGCGGTGATCGGACTCGCCGCCAAGATGGCCAAGGCCGATGGCGACGCAACCGAGTCCGAGCTTCGCGCCGCGTCCCAGGTGTTCCGCCCGCCGCCGGGCGAGGAGAGCGCGTTCCGCCGCGCCTTCGCGATCGCCAAGCAGACCGTGCTTGGCTACGATTCCTACGCCCGTCAGATCGGCCGGAAGTACCGCGCCCGGCCCTGCCTGCTGGAGGACGTGCTCGACGGCCTCTTCCACATCGCCGCGGCCGACGGGAACGTCACCGACGCCGAGATCGCCTATCTCGCGACCGTGGCCGAGCATTTCGGCTTCTCTGACGCCGAGTTTCGCCGGATTAAAGCGACCCATCTCGGGCCCGAGGCCGACGATCCTTACGCTGTGCTCGGCCTGCTTCCCGGCGCCAGCGCCGAGGAAGCCCGCCAGGCCTGGCGGCGTCTGGCGGCCGAAAATCACCCCGACCGCATGACCCAGCGGGGCGCGCCGCCGGAATTTGTGGCCATCGCCGCTGAAAAAACCGCCGCGATCAATTCCGCCTATGCCCGAATCCGCGAAGAAATGCTGGAGACGGCATCCTAAGAGGTGTGTCGGGCGCCTAACGCCTCAACGGCGCCGCATTGATCGAGGAAGCTTAAAGTCCAATATCGAAGGCTGAGGAGCTGACGCCCATGCCCGCAACATTCGCCGCTGAACCCTTTTCGCCCCTGAGCGCGGCGATGCGGTTGACCGGTTTGTTGCTTCTGGCTGTCGCGGCGGCTTTGGCGTTCGTGTTCGCGGCGGCGGCGGCGGCTGTGATCGGCTTGGTGGTCGCGGGCGCGGCGCTGACCTTGCGCCTCGCGCCCAAACGCGTTCCGGTCCGCGCCGAAGTTTTGGAAGCACGCCAAACGCCAGCCGGCTGGGTGGTGGAAGCGGGCGCCCGGCGCAAGCCCTCCTGATCGACCAATCCATGGCGCTTCAAATCCGAGAGCGCCCGTCCGCCAATTTTGACGTCCGCACGCGCCCGATCGATCTGGTCGTGCTGCACTATACCGGCATGCAGGATGCTGACGCGGCGCTCAGACGGCTCACCGACCCCGAACCGAAGGCCGGCAATTATCCTGGTCCCTGGCAATCCGACACCGTCGATCCCGACGCGCCGCTGCCCCGCGTCAGCGCGCATTATGTGCTCGATGAAGCCGGCGTGGCGCACCGCGTCGTCGCGGAAGAGCACCGCGCCTGGCACGCGGGCGCCTCGAGCTGGGAAGGCGAGGGCGATGTGAATTCGCGCGCCATCGGCATCGAGATCGTCAATGGCGGCCACGATTTCGGCTTACCCGATTTCCCCGAAGTGCAGATCGAAGGCGTCATCGCGTTGCTGCGCGAGATATTGCAACGCTGGAAACTCGATCCCTCGCGCGTCGTCGCGCATTCCGACATCGCGCCCGCGCGAAAGCTCGATCCCGGTGAAAAATTTCCGTGGAAGCGCTTGGCGGACGCCGGCGTTTCGATCTGGCCAGAGCCAACGCAGCACTTTGAAGAAGACGATGCGATCGGCGCCTTGCAGGCCAGCTTGGCCGCGTTCGGGTACGGCGTTCAATCCAACGGCGTGCTTGACGAAGCGACCAAAGCCGCGATCGTCGCGTTTCAACGCCGTTTCCGCCCCAGCCTCATCGACGGCGTCGCGGACGCTGAAACCGCGTCGCTCATCAAGGCCGCCGCGCTGCTGAAGCGTGCTTAGCGGCGGTAGAGATTGGCGCCGAAGTAACAGGGCTCCTGCGCGCAAGCGAGCATCGTCACCTGCACCCTCACAGTCGCTTCCCCGGAGAGCATGAGCTCCACGATCGGAAAATCGTCGGGCGCGGTGTCTTCCGCGATCAGCCCGCCATGCTCGTCGAGCACGCGGATGTCTAGATTGCTGCAATCGAGATCGCAGACGCCGATCACCGTGTATTCGCCGGGGATGCTGATCGTGGCTTCGAACGCGTCCGATTGGGCGTTGACCAAAGCGCCGGCGATGCCGCCCGCCAGTTGCAGCGTCACGCCGTCCTGCGCGTAGGTGCGCTCGGTCGCCATGAACAAGCGCCCCAGCTGTACGGCCTCGGCGCGGGGAATCTCGGCCACGGTCGGCGCCGGGGCTGGCGTCGCTTCGGGCGCCTGCGCCGAAGCGCTTGCCGTGAACGCCAGCAGCATCAAGCCGCAACCCGCGAGAATGGCGCGCATGTGAACTTCCTCCCGACCCTTATCCTCCAGAGCTACACGCAAAGCCGGGTCCAAACCAAGGCGGCGACTGCTCGCGCCGGACGCGGAATGGGCCTATAGCCACCTCGTCAGTCGGCCGGGCGACCGCGGGCGCATGCTGGAAACGGCGCGTTCGAGGAAAGTCCGGGCTCCACGCGGATACGGCGGCGGATAACGTCCGCCCGGTTTTGCCGAGCAATCGGCCGGGCCGAGGGATAGCGCCACAGAGAATAGTCTGCCCTGCCGAGCTTCGGCGAAGCAGGGTGAGGGTGAAACGGTGGGGTAAGAGCCCACCGCCCCAACCGCAAGGAAGGGGGCACGGCAAGCCCCGCCGGGAGCAAGACCGAATAGGGACGCACGTTCTCCTGCGCTTCGGCGGAGGAGGACAGGCCCATCCGCGGGCCGCGTCCGGGTTGGTCGCGAGAACCGTGCGGCGACGCACGGTCCAGAGGAATGGTCGCCCATCCTTCGCAAGAAGGAGGACAGAACCCGGCTTACAGGCCGACTGGCATTTTTTTGACAAGAGAATCCGGCCTTAATGGGCCGCTAGAGATTGGCGGCTTTGATGTCCGCGAAAGGCGCCCCATGAGCCATGCGCCGGTCCTTCTGGAGGAAGCGATGCAAGCGCTCGCGCTTCAGCCGGACCGCACCTACCTCGACGCCACCTTTGGCGGAGGAGGCTATTCGCGCGCCATGTTGGTTGCGGGCGCCCGCGTCGTCGCGCTGGACCGCGATCCGGACGCTGTGGCGCGCGGCGCCGAACTCCAAGCGAGCGCGCAGAATCGCTTCAAGATCGTGCCTGCGCGGTTTGGCGCGTTGGACACGTTGGAAGAAGCGCCGTTCGACGGGGTCGTGTTCGATCTCGGCGTTTCCTCATTCCAGTTCGACGAGGGCGAGCGCGGCTTTTCGTTTCAGGCGGACGCGGATCTCGACATGCGGATGGAAAAGGACGGCCCCACCGCAGCAGACGCTGTGAACAAGCTGTCCGAAGTCGCGCTTGCCGAAATGATTTATCGTTTCGGTGAAGATCATGACTCGCGCCAGATCGCGCGCGCTTTGGTGCAAGAACGCGCCGCCGCCCCGATCACGCGTACGAAACGTCTCGCGGAAATCGTGGAGCGGTCGGTCGGCGGCCGCAAAGGCGCGCGCACGCATCCCGCAACCAAGACATTCCAAGCGCTGCGCATTCTGGTGAATGATGAACTCGGGGAATTGGCGCACGGGCTCTTTGCCGCCGAGCGTGCGCTAAAGGCGGGCGGACGTTTGGTCATCGTCGCGTTTCATTCGCTCGAAGATCGCATGGTGAAGGATTTTCTGACTGAGCGCGCCGATGCGCGCGGGCGCGGCTCGCGCTATGCGCCCGATCTGCCGCCAGAACGCGCGCCGAGTTTCGCGCTGGAGCGCCGCCGCTCGACCGCGCCGAGCGAAGCGGAAGTGGACGCCAATCCGCGCTCGCGCTCGGCGAGCCTGCGCTGGGCCGTGCGCACCGATGCGCCGGCGTGGGATGTGGATGAGCCGCCCACGCTCGCCCCGCGCGCCGAAGCGGAATGGCGGAGGATCGCGGCATGAAGCGCTGGCTGCACGCTCTCGCCGTCGTGATCATCGTCGTGCTGGCGGTGGGGCTCTACAAGGCCAAGACCGATGCATCGAAAGCGGCCGCGCATGTGCGCGAGCTTGAGAGCCAGATTGGCGATGCGCAGTCCGATCTGCGCGCGCTGCGCGCCGAGATCGCGCATCTGGAAAGCCCGGCGCGCGTCGAAGCGCTGGCGGACCGCCATCTTGAGCTTGAACGCGGACGTCAAAGCGCGGCGTTGCCCGAAAGCGCCATCGACCGCGAACTTCCCGCGCCCTCTACGCGGCAGCGCCCCAATCCGTGAGACCGTTCGGGCCCGCCGCGGCATTCGCCGCCGATGACATCGACGTCGCGCCGGTGACGCAAGCCGCGCCTGCGCGCGGCGGCATGCGGTTTCTTGCGCTTGGGATTCTGGCGGTGCTGCTCTTGCTCGCGGGCCGCGCGGTGCAACTCGCTTTCTCCGGCGATCCGCTTGCGGCGTCCCGCCAATCGAGCGGCGTCGCGGCGACGGTGCGTGCGGATATTGTTGATCGCAACGGCGTGCTGCTCGCCACCACGGTGCGCGCCTATGCGCTAACCGCGCAGCCAGCGCGCGTGTGGGATGTGCGCGAAACGGCGAACGCGCTGCTGCGTAAATTCCCAGAACTCGACCGCGCCACGATCGAGCGCCGCATGGCCGATCGTAGCCGCGATGTTGTGTATTTGCGGCGCAGCCTGACGCCCGGACAGCGCGAAGAAGTGTTGGCGCTTGGGCTGGGCGGCATTGGCTTTGAAGCGGAAGACCGCCGCGTCTATCCGCAAGGCACGCTCGCAGCGCATGCGCTTGGTTTCACCGACGTTGATCTGCGTGCGCTTGCGGGCGTGGAGCTTGGGCTCGATGAAGCCATCCGCGGCGGGGGCGCGGCGGGACGGCCGGTGCGGCTCTCGCTCGATGTGCGCGCGCAATATGCGCTGGAGAGCGAGCTTGCGGCGGCGGCGACGCGCGCGCATGCGTCCGGCGCTTCGGCCATGCTGTTGGATGCGCGTACCGGCGAGACTTTGGCGCTCGCGTCCTGGCCGAGCTTCGATCCGAACCAGGCGGGCGCCGCTGCCGCCAATGCGCGCCGCGACCGTGTGGGCGGCGATGTGCATGAGCTCGGCTCGACCATCAAACCCTTCACGCTGGCCATGGCGCTCGACGCACGCGTGACCAATGCGGGCGAGCGCTTTGATCTCTCCGAACCGTTCGTGATCGATGGGCGCACCATTCGCGATCATGAGCGCATCCTGGGGTCGGTGGGTTTGCGCGAAATGTTGGCGCATTCTTCGAACATCGGCGCGGCGCGCCTGGCGTTGCGCGTCGGCGCCGATCGCCAGCGCGCGTATCTCGATCGCTTGGGCCTTTTGTCAGCTGCGCCGCTGGAATCGGGGCGTCGCCAAGCGCCCATCGCGCCGCGCGCGACGGGACGGCGCGACGTTGCGGGCATTGGTTTCGGTTATGGCCTCGCGGCAACGCCCGCCGCGCTCGCCGGCGCCTATACCGTGTTCGCAAATGGCGGCGCGCGCGTCACGCCGACTTTGCGCGTGAGGGAAAACGGCGACCCGGTTGAGCGAGCGCCTGTGTTCAGCGCCGCGACAACGCAGCAAATTCTCCGCTATCTCCGCGCGACCGTGACGGACGGCACGGGCAAAGCCGCTGATGTTCCCGGGCTCGAAATGGCTGGCAAGACTGGTACCGCGGAAATTCTTGGCGAGGACGCCGCCTATGATGAAGCACGCAATTTTTCCTCCTTCGCCGCCGTGTTCCCGGCTTCCGCGCCGCGCTACGTCCTGGTGCTGGCTTTGGACGATGTGGGCGAGGGCGAAGCGGGGGGCACGGTTGCGGCGCCGGCGGTTGGCCGCATCGCCGCGCGCATCGCGCCTATGCTAGGCCTGCGCGTCACCCCGCCGGCGGCGCGTTAGGAGAGGCCGAGCTTGAAACTGCGCGAAATCATTTCCGATGCGCCTGCCGCGATAGCGGATGTTGAGATCGCTGGCCTCACCGCCGATAGCCGCCGCGTGAAGCTCGGCTATTTGTTCGCCGCGCTGAAAGGCGTCGGCGCGCATGGGCGTGATTTTATCGCACAGGCGAAAGCCAATGGCGCGGTTGCGGTGCTGTCTGGCGGCGATCTCAACGGCGATCCTGGCCTGCCGCATGTGAGCGCGGAAAATCCGCGCGCCGCGTTCGCGCATGCGGCCTCAGCGTTTTATCCGCGCCGTCCTGCGAACATCGTCGCGGTGACGGGCACAAATGGCAAAAGCTCCACGGTCGATTTTCTGCGTCAGATCTGGACGCACGCGGGGCGCAAAGCCGCGAGCCTTGGCACGTTGGGCGCGATTGGTCCGAACGGCGTCGTCGATCTCGGGCACACCACGCCCGATCCCGTCGCGATCCACGAAACCTTGTCGTCGCTCGCCGAGCAGGGCGTGACGCATGTCGCGATGGAAGCGTCGAGCCATGGGCTTGAGCAGCATCGCATGGACGGCGTGCGTTTGAAGGCGGCGGCGTTTACCAATCTCACGCAAGACCATCTCGATTATCACCAGGACATGGCTCAGTACCGCGACGCGAAGCTTCGCCTCTGGGGCATGATCGAGGGGCGCGGCCACGCCATCATCAATATGGATTCGCCCGAGGCGCCGGCGTTTGTGAAGGCGGCGGAGCAGCGTGGGCATACGGTCGTGGAGTGCGGCTGGCGCGCGCACGATCCCTCAGGATTGAAGATAGTCGAGATTCAGCCGCGTCCGAATGGACAGACTTTGACCTTGCGTTGGCGCGGCAAAGAAAGCGCCGTCGAACTGCCGCTGATTGGTGAGTTTCAGGCGCTGAACGCGGTGTGCGCCGCAGCGCTCGCGTTGTCGCTCGGCGATGAACCCGCTTCGGTGTGGGCCGGCATGGCGAAGCTGAAGCCCGTGAAAGGCCGCATCGAGCATGTCGGCGTCAGCAAAACCGGCGCGCATGTGTTTGTGGACTATGCACACACGCCCGATGGGCTCGACGTGCTGTTGCGCGCCGCGCGTCCGCATGCGCCGGGGCGCGTGATCGTGGTGTTTGGCTGCGGCGGCGACCGCGACAAAGGCAAGCGTCCGAAGATGGGCGCGATTGCGGCGCGGCAGGCCGATATCGTGATCGTCACCGATGATAATCCGCGCAGCGAAGATCCCGCCGCGATCCGCGCCGATGTGCTCGCGGGCGCACCGAACGCGAGCGAAGTCGGCGATCGCGGCGAAGCGATCCGCGGCGCCGTTGCAATGCTGCAGGCGGGCGATGCGCTTTTGATTGCAGGCAAGGGCCACGAAACCGGGCAGATCATCAAAGGCGTCGTGCACCCGTTTTCGGACCAGGACGTGGCGCGGAAGGCTCTCTCGGAATGATGCGCAAAAACCAGAGAACCCTCCCCCTCGAGGGCGGAGGGCAGGGTGAGGGTGAGAGCGTAGAGCGCTTCACCCGCGAGCATCTGCGCGCGACATATTTTGAATCACAGAGCCCCACGCTCTCACCCCACCCCCTAACCCCCGCCCCCTCTAGGGGCGGGGGGATGCTGCGAGGTTTGGCTC
>JBBCFZ010000006.1:0-640692 GCA_037200505.1 Terricaulis sp.
TTGCCGCTCGAAGAACAAACGCCTTCCCGGCTTACCGCCGTCCGCGCCTGGAGTGGCCGGCAAGCCGCGCGCGTGCGATCTGCGGCCGCTGCGGCATGGGCGCGGACGCGCGCGGCGCCATGGAAGCGCATCGGCCTTTGGGCCGGCGGCGCGCTTGGCGTCATCGTCACGGCATTTCTTCTCTTCCTCACCTTCGCGGACTGGAACGCGCTGCGCGGCCCAGTCGCGCGCTTTGCGTCCGCCGCAAGCGGCCGGCAAATCACCATCAGCGGCGACCTCGATGTGCGGCCCTGGTCGTTCACGCCTGAAGTGCGTGTCGGCGGGCTGAAGATCGGCAACCCCGCGCGCTACGCCGACCGGGGCAATTTCGCGGAGATCGCGCAGGCCAATGTCGCGGTGCGGCTCTTCCCGCTTTTCATCGGGCGCTTCGACATTGCGCGTCTTGAACTCGAGGGCGCCAGCGTTGCGCTTTATCGAAGCGCCGAGGGTGTTTCGAATTGGTCCTCAACGCGCTCCGATCCTGTGAACTTGCCTGCCATCCAGCGCTTCTCGGTCCGCAATGGGCGCATTCGCTACGATGACGACAAACGCAAGATGAACTTGGACGCACTCTTCACTTCGAACGAAAATGTGCGCGACGAGAATGGCCGTTTCGAACTCGCGGGCGACGGGCGCATCAATGGCCAACCGTTCCGGCTCGAGCTTTCGGGCGCGGCGCTGCTGAATGTGCGGCGCGATCGGCCTTATCCGTTTCAGGCAGACGTGACGGCCGGCGCGACGCATATCGTGGCGAATGGCTCGCTAACGCGGCCCTTCAACATTTCGCGCTTTGAAGCGAACATCGACGCGACCGGCGCCGATCTCGCCGACCTCTATTATCTGCTCGGCCTCACGCTGCCGAATACGCCGCCCTATCACCTCACAGGCGTGGTGGCGCGCAATGGGCAGCGTTATTCCATGCAAGGCATCGAAGGCCGCGTCGGCGATAGCGATCTGGCAGGGCAGTTCACCGTGACGCGCCAGCGCGACGACCGCCCGCTGCTCGAAGGCGCGTTCACGACGCGCTCGCTCGATTGGGATGACGTGCTGACGGTGTTTGGCGCGCCGCCCTCTGTGTCGCAGGGCGAGACCGCATCGCCTGAACAAGTTGCTGAAGCGGGGCGGCTGGCCGCGCAAGGGCGCCTGCTCCCGGACGCGCGCCTCGATATCAGCCGCGTGCGCAACATGGATGCGCGCGTCAGCTATCGCGCCGCGCGCGTGCGGGCGCCGAATATTCCGCTGCGCGCGCTCGATGTGAGTTTGACGCTCGATCACGGCCTGCTGCGCGCCGATCCGATCGATCTCGGCTTGAGCCAAGGACGCATTGCGGGCTCGGCGGAGGTGAATGCGCGCGAAGATGTGCCGCGTGTGGCGCTCGATGTGCGGCTCTCCAATGCGCGGATCGAATCGTTCCTCCCCGCGATGGAAAACGGCCCAGCGATGACGGGCGCGCTCTCCGCGCGCGTGCGCCTGGTTGGGCGCGGCGCGGCGGTGCGCGAGGCGGCGGCGAACGCCGATGGCGCGGTGAGCTTCGTGATCCCGTCGGGCGAAGTGCGCGAAGCGTTCGCCGAACTCACCGGGATCAATGTGACGCGCGGGCTTGGGCTTTTGCTCACCGGCGATCAAAGCAAGATCGATATTCGCTGCGGCGTCGCCGATTTTCAGGTGCGCAACGGCGTCTTGAACGCGCAATCGATCGTGGTCGATACCGAGACGATGCTGATCACCGGCGGCGGCAGCGTCAGCCTTCGCGAGGAAACCTTGGACCTCGACATTCACGGCGAACCGAAGGAAGCGCGCCTCATTCGGCTTTCCGCGCCCATCTCGATCACCGGGCGCATCCGCAGCCCGTCGATCGGTGTCGATGCCGGTGAAGTGGTTGAACAAGGCGGCGTCGCGGCCTTGTTGGCCTCGCTCGTCTCACCGCTGACGGCGGTGCTGCCTTTCATCGATGTCGGGCTTGCGGACGACGCAAACTGCGCCGCGCTGCTGGCCGAGGCGCGTACGGGTCGGCCAGCGCGCGCGACTTAGTTCGCCGCGAGCGCCTCGGCGCGCTCGACACCCAACGCATTCACCGCGGCGCGCACGTCATCCAGCGTGACGCTCTGCCCGCTCGCGCTCACCGCGACGCCGTTGCGCCCGATCACCGCGTATTCGGCGGTGGCGGAAGCGCGGTTGAGTTCTTCGGTGACGGTGCGGCCGTTCTCAGTGCGGATGCGCGAATAGCCGTTAGCGTCTTCGTGATTGCCTTGCACGCCCATCGCGCCCGCCATCGAGGCCAGCGCGCCCATGCCGCCCATTTGCATGACGCTAAGCGTGATGCTGGATTGGCCGCGCTGATAAACCGCCTCGGCTTGCGAAGCGCCGGCCATCGCAGCGCCCGCGGACGACGACGAGATCGAGGTGCGCGCAAAGCCGCCTGGGAGAGAGTCCGGCAGCAGCGCTTGCAATTGGGCGAGATCGACGGGCTTCACATTGCCGTTTTCGGTGTAGGCTTGCTGCGCTTCCTGCGCGGCGCGCTCCAGCTGGCCGACATCGATCGAGCCGCCGCCGGGCAATTCCACGCGCTGGTCGACCGGCGCTTGCTGCGCTGACCCAAAGTGCCACGACGAAGCGCCGCCAAAGCCGCCCACCGCGCCGCGTATCGTGGTGACGACCAGACCAAGCACGATGCCGACGACGATCATCACGACGATGATGGTGAGGAAATAGCCGATCACTTTGTCGGCCGGCGTCTTCATCAGCTTGGGCAAGCCGAGATAGAGCAGGAAGAGCGAATAGATGCCGAGAATGCCAAGGATGCCGAGCGCCGGATGGATCGCGAACACGCCGGCAAGCAGCCCTGCCGTCGCGGTGTACACCGAGAGCTTGTGGGCTTGAAGTTGATCTTGCTGCGAACCGAAGGTCGGCGCGAGCGCGTTGATGATGATGCCCCATCAAATAGACGCCGCCGAACGCCCAGGCGAATTGCAGCACGCCCGCGACGATGGAGGGGACGAGGCCGGGGCGCAGATAGAAGCCAAAACCGCCGATGCCGAACAGCACCATGCCGATGGTGGTGGCGATCGCGCTAATCGCCGCCAGCGGCAGGATGTATCCGACATAGAGCTTGTTGATGGTCGTGGGCTCGACCGCGATGACGTCCCACGTCTCTTTCGGCTTCAAGAGGATGTTCTTCACCCGCTCGATCAGCCCCGCGGCGGCGGCATTGGGTTGTTCGATGGTCATGGACGAGGCCCTCCCGTGCCTGATTTGCCGGGATGCTAAGCTGCGTGGCCGCGCTGGCCAAGCTTAAAGGCCGCCGCCCGTCACGCAGCCGGAAACTGAAAAGAGGATTACAAGCGCGACCAGGCCCGCGATCATCACAGTGGTCGCGTAACCCAGCGCGCGATCCTCCGGCGCCTTCATCAAGATCGGCAGGCCCCGATAAAGGAGATAGGCTGACGCGGCTATGGCGAACAGCGAGAGCCACCAGAGCGGCGGCCAGAGCGAAAAAATGCCCGAGAGAAATGCCGGCGTCATCGAATAGGCGGAGACTTTTTGCGCGGCGAGATCGTCGCGGTCGGCGTCGAAATTATCCGCCACCGCATTGATCAAGATGCCGAGCAGAAAGACCAGAACGACGACTACGATATAGCTGACGACCGTCGCGATCACGTCGTTCACATCGGGCCGCACGACCGTGACGCCATAGCGGTTGCCGAACACGAACGCGCCGATCAGGCCGCAGACATGCGGAATCGCGGCGAGCGGCGCGACATAGCCCAACAGGATCGAGAGCACATTGGTCTCTTCCTTGCGGATCTGCTCCCACTCGGCCTTTGGATCGCGGAAGAGCCCATAAGCGCGGCTCAGGATGAACTCGGCCTTGCGCGCGGCCTCGGCGGCCTTCTGGCGCGCATCGGCGGCGTTGAAGCGGTGCGGCGCGGCTTCCGGCGGATCGTCGTTTTCGGCGGACATGGGAACAGAGCCTTTCGCGGCGAATCCTAGCGCTTGGCGGGGCGATTGGAAACGCTATGCCCGTTGTGGGGCGTGCCTCGCCTTCGGTCATTCCGGGGCGGCGAAGCCGAACCCGGAAACCAGGGCCAACGCACCGTGCTCCACGATCTCTGGATTCCGGGTCTCGCGTTGCTCGCCCGGAATGACTGAGTGGTTACGCCTTAAACGGATCGCGCATCAGGATGACGTCTTCCCGCTCTGGGCTGGTGGACACGAGCGCGGCAGGGCAGCCGATCAATTCTTCGATGCGGCGAACATATTTGATCGCCTTGGCGGGGAGGTCGCGCGAGGAGCGCGCGCCGCGCGTGGTTTTCTTCCAGCCGTCGAGCGTCTCGTAAATCGGCACGACAGCGGCCTGCTCTTTCACGCCGGCGGGCAGATAATCGAGCGTTTTGTCGCCGAGTTTGTAGCCGATGCAGATTTTGATCTCTTCAAAGCCGTCGAGCACATCGAGCTTGGTGAGCGCGATGCCGTCGATGCCGTTGACCGAAACGCTTTGGCGCACGAGCACGGAATCGAACCAACCGCAGCGGCGCGCGCGGCCGGTATTGGTGCCGAACTCGTGGCCGGTTTCGCCGAGGCGGCGGCCGACATCGTCGTTGAGCTCGGTTGGGAACGGACCGCCGCCGACGCGCGTCGTGTAAGCTTTGACGAGCCCCAGCACATAAGTGATTGCGCGCGGACCGATGCCCGATCCCGCCGACGCCTGCCCTGCGGCGACATTGGACGACGTGACGAACGGATAGGTGCCGTGATCCACATCGAGCAGCGCGCCCTGCGCGCCTTCGAACAGAATGCGCTTGGAATCCTGGTGCGCTGCTTCGAGCACACGCCATGCCGGCTGTGCGAAGGGCAAGATTTTCGGCGCGATGCCGACGAGATCGGCCTTCAAGCGCGCAACATCGACTTCCGGCAGATCGAGGCCACGCCGCAACGCATTGTGATGCGCGGTCAGACGTTCGATCTTCCAATCGATCGCGTCTTCATCCGCAAGATCGGCGACGCGAATGGCGCGGCGGCCAACTTTATCTTCGTAAGCGGGGCCGATGCCACGGCGCGTGGTGCCGATTTGCGCCGCGCCGGCTTGGGCTTCACGCGCGGCGTCGAGATCGCGGTGAAACGGGAGAATGAGGCAGGCTTGATCGGACAGCACGAGCTTCTCGGGCGTCACCTTCACGCCTTGCGCGCCGACCTTCTCGATCTCCGCCACCAGCGCCCAGGGATCGACCACGACGCCATTGCCGATGATGGAGAGCTTGCCCTGCACCACGCCCGAGGGCAGCAGCGCGAGCTTATACGTCGTCTCGCCCACGACCAGCGTGTGGCCGGCATTGTGCCCTCCCTGGAAGCGCACCACGACGTCGGCGCGGTGGCAGAGCCAGTCGACAATCTTGCCCTTGCCCTCATCGCCCCATTGGGCGCCGACGACCACCACAGCTGACATGACTTAAATCCAGCGCCGCACGGCGGCTTTGTAACGGCGATAGTCTTCGCCGAATTTCGCTTCGAGATAGCGCTCTTCGCGCCGAATGACACCAAATTCGATGACCAGAACCGCCGGGATCAGCATCGCCAGCGCAATGAGGCTATCGGCGGCGAGCGCGGCGGCGGCGTGAATCAGCGCCATGGCGAGATACATCGGATTGCGCGTGAAGCGGTAGATTCCGTCGCTCACGATGGCGGTGGTGGGCAGCCATGGCCGCGCCGCTGTCTTGGCGCTGCGAAACCGCAACGCGGCGGCGAGGATGAGGCCCGCGCCCAGCGCGAGACACACGAATGCGACGGCCAGCCGATAGATCGGCGCGATCCCCGCGCCTGGCAGGTGAAGCAGCCAGCCGAAAGCAAAGCCCAAAACCAGAAAGGCCAGAAAAATGAGAGGCGGCGGAGCGATCACGCCCGCATTGTCGGCTTGCACTTTGAGTGCTCCCACGCGCCGGCTCGGAACCCCGCGACCGCGCCTGACTTCCCGTGTCCGGCCCACGGCGTCAAGCGGAAGCATAAATCAGTAAGTCAGCGGCCCGCCGGGGCGCCAGGCGGGCGGATCGAACGCCTTTGGGGGCCAATCGTCCGCGATCGCGGGCGCCGTGAGCCAGTGCTGATCGGTGCTGTCGCGGTGGAGGAGTTCGGCTTCCCCCAAGGCCTCCCCAACGCGGTAGAGCACGTCCAGGAGATCGGGCTCCTTAATGTCGAGTTGGCGGAGCGCATCGACGCTGCCGGCTTTGAGCTCGCGCTTCAGCAGCGATTCGATGTGCTCGGGGCGGCGGAATTCCGCTTCATCGACCTCGAGCCGCGCATCGAGACGCTGATAGGTCATGATCGGCTGGGGCGTCAGCAGCGGCGTCTTGGTCTGCATCCGCACTTCGGAATTCACGTACCAGGGAAAGCGCGGGCGCGAGAGCGCCTGCATCAAAGTGATCTGCTGCTGGCTGATGTCGTGGTTGTAGCCTTCAAGCGCGGCTTGCACTTTGCTGGAATAAAGCAGCTTGGCAAAATCCTTGATCGGCTTGGCGCTGGATTTTCTTTTGCGCGTCACCTTCTCGAAGCGCTTGCGCACATAGCCGGTGCCGACCGACCAGATCAGCAGATTGTTTTCACCTGTCGGCCAATTGAAGCCGAAGGCGGGCTCGGTGACGGTGAGCAGAAGTTGCAGCGCGGGATTGTTGTTGGGGCTGACGCCGCCATCGAAGAAGTGCGCGTAATTGCTGATCTTGCCGCGATTGCGCGAAAGGCCGATGCGGACGCTCTCGAAATAGGTCGGCGCCGCCGCGCTCGCCTGCACCAGATCGCGCAGATAGAATTGCGAATTGGGCACGCCTTCGCTGCCATATTCCTCGTTGAAATAAATCCAGTCTGGATTGTTGACGAGGATCCAGGCGCTGCCGCTGTCGATGCGCTTGGTGTGGATGGCAAGGCCGGTTTTGAGATCGGCGGAATTGAGCATCCGGTTGCCGAGATGCTCTTTGAGCGCGACCGTCAGCGCTTTGTTCTTGAACCCCGGCGTGAAGAGCCGGAGCGGCCCCGGCACTTGGGGTTTGTCGAAAATGGCCGGCAACAGCTTGAAATAGAGATCGACGATATCCTGCACGCGCCATTCGAGCGCGAGCGTGGTGGCGATGATGGAGCCGGTCGAGGTGCCGCCGATCAGATCGAAATAATGCGCGAGACGGAAGGTTTGCGGATTGCCGCTGCGGGCGCCGAGCTGTTCTTCAAGCTGCGCCAGGACGCCCAGCGAGAGCAGCCCCCGCGACCCCCCGCCATCGAGCGCCAGGATGCGTTTCGGCCCCGGCCGCTTAAAGCGTTCGCGCAGATGTTCGGCCATGGCCTTTCCCTTCTGGGTGCGGCCAGCTTAAACCGGCGCCGCGCCAGCTGTCAGCCGCCGAAGCGATAACCGAAGCGCACGCCGAGTTGATCCATGCCTTGGTTGCGGCCATTGCCCAGAATTTGGCCATGGCTGAGGTGCGAGAAGAAGCCCTGCACTTCCCAGTGCTCCCCGATCTCGCGCGAGACGCCGAGCGTGGTGCGGAAAAGATCGCGCGAGCCGAGCAGCACATGCTCTTCGGTGAAGGCGGCAGCCTCCGGCGAACCGTCCGGATACGGCAGATTGGTTTCGCCGTCATGGATCACGTAACCGACGCCGGGGGAGATCGCCCATTTGTCGCCAATCTCGAAACGCCAATCGAGACCGACGCCGACGAAGCTGGTGTCGCCAGAGACGTTCACGGACGCGACCACGTAAGGACGCGGCGAATAGGCCCAATGCAAAAACTCCGGCGATTCAAAATCGGCCTGGAGCTCGACAACGGGGCCGTCTTCCTTGTCGGCATTCTTGCAATCGGTGACGCAGATATTGTGCTGCAAGACGCCGATATAAACTTCGTCCAGCGCATGCGCCTGACCGCTCATCGCCAACGCCGCGCCGAATACGGCGATCCCCGCTGTTGTTCCGCGCATCTGGTCCCCCAATCCTCTATTCGTCGCCAATCTAGCGGCGCCCTGATCCGAACGCGAGAGCCCGTGCTCAGTCTGCGCCGCCCGGATTGAACCGGATCAACACGCGGACACCCGCTTCGTCCAGACCTTCGCGGCGGGCTTTGTCCAGAATTTGGCCGCGCCGCCCCGCGCTACGCGAAACCTGTGCGCAAAAGGTCACGCGCCGGAGCAAACTGAGCGGCCGGGTTCCCTCCTAGAAGCGGATCACTTTGGCGTAGCGGACTTGCGGAAGCGCTTTGAGCTTCGCCAGGACGTCGTCGGCCACGACCTGATCGACGCCGACCAAGGCAATCGCGTCGGCGCCGGCATTTTCGCGGCCGAGATGGAAGGTCGCGATATTGATGCCGGCTTCGCCCAGAAGCGTGCCGAGCGCGCCGATGAAGCCGGGCTTATCGGAATTGTTGATGAACAGCATCACCGGATGAAACGCGGCTTCTAGCTGCATCATCTTCACTTCGGCGATCTTTGGCGCGCCGGCGACCACGGTGCCGGCGAGTGTGCGCCATTTGCCGCCAGTCTGCACCTTGATGCGGATGAGACTGTCATAGATCGGGGACGCATCGCGCTTGGATTCGGTGAGCGGGACGCCGCGTTCTTTGAGGATGGCGGGCGCGGAGACCATGTTCACGTCCTGCAGCAGCGGCCGCAGCAGACCTGAAAGCACAGCGGCGGTCAGCGGCTTGGTGTTGAGCGCGGCGACTTGGCCTTCGTATTCGATCTCGACGGCTTCCAGGCCTTCGTCGACGATCTGCCCGGCGAACGTGCCAAGCTTTTCCGCCAGCGCCGCGAACGGCTTCAGGCGGGGCGCTTCTTCGGCGGTGATCGAGGGCATGTTGAGCGCGTTGGTGACGGCGCCCGAGAGCAGATAATCGCTCATCTGCTCGGCGACTTGCAGCGCGACATTCTCTTGGGCTTCGTTGGTCGAAGCGCCTAAGTGGGGCGTGCCGATGAAGTTTGCCGCGCCAAACAGCACGTTTTCCTTCGCGGGCTCAGCGGCGAACACGTCAAACGCGGCGGCGGCGACATGCTCTTTGTCCAAGAGTTCGCGCAGCGCGACTTCATCGACGAGGCCGCCGCGCGCGGCGTTCACGATGATGACGCCCTTCTTGGTCTTGGCCAGATTTTCGCGGCTCAGAATATTTTTGGTTTTGTCGGTGAGCGGCACGTGCATGGTGATGAAATCAGCGCGCGCGAGCAGCTCGTCCAATTCCACTTTTTCCACGCCCAATTGAATGGCGCGCTCTTCGCTAAGGAAGGGGTCGTACGCCACGACCTTCATTTTGAGGCCCAGCGCGCGGTCGGCGACGATCGAGCCGATATTGCCGGCGCCGATGAGGCCGAGCGTCTTCGCGTAAAGCTCAACGCCCATGAAGCGGTTCTTTTCCCATTTGCCGGCTTGCGTGGAGCTATCGGCGGCAGGCAATTGACGCGCGGCGGCGAACATCAGCGCGATGGCGTGCTCGGCGGTCGTGATCGAATTGCCGAACGGCGTGTTCATCACCACGATGCCCTTGGCGGTTGCGGCGGGAATATCGACATTGTCGACGCCGATGCCGGCGCGGCCGATGACTTTCAAATTCGTCGCGGCGGCGATTATGTCGGCCTTCACTTTTGTGGCCGAGCGGATGGCGAGGCCATCATAATTGCCGATGATTTCCTTGAGCTTCGCCGCGTCCGAGCCGAGCTGGGGCTGGAAATCCACTTCGAGGCCACGCGCGCGGAAAATGTCGACGGCGGCTTGTGAGAGTTCGTCGGAGATCAGAACTTTTGGCATGACGTTTAAGTCTCCTTGCGCCAGTCCTGGCGCTCCAAGCGAAAGACAAAGCAATCGTCGTCGCCGAACAGGCGGCGCCCGACAAAGCGAAATCCGAGGCGTTTATAAAAAGCGTGCGCGCGCGTGTTGCTGGCGAGCGGATCGATGATGATGGCGGTGACTTTGCGCTCGGCGAAGCACGCATCGATCGCGCTTCGCATCATCGCCGTGCCATAGCCTTTGCCGAGTGCATCCGGCTCGCCGATCCAGATATCGAGCGCGCGCAGATTGGGTTCGATCTCGCCCCAATAATGCGTGGGCTCCAGGTGCGGATCGATCACGTTCATCGCCCCGATCGGGCGGCCATCGAGTTCGGCGACCCAGTACGCGAACACGTCCGACTGCATCGCAATCTCTTCGGCCCAATCGGCGCCGCCAAACGCCGCGTCCGCGTCTGGATCGTCGCTGGTGGCGGCGATCACATGCGGCGCGCGCGCCCAGCGCTCGAGCAGCGCGACGTCTTTGAGCGTGGCGGCGCGCAGCGCCAAAGAGGCGCCGGCCGCTCGCGTTTCAGATTGCATTGCCGGGACCATGGCGCGCCTCAGGCGGCTTTCGCCAAGTCCGCGACGCACGCCTCGAACGCCCAATCCAGCCACGGCGTGAGTTTTTCGAGGTCAGAGGTTTCGACCGTCGCGCCGCACCAGATGCGCAGTCCCGGAGGCGCCGCGCGGTAGGAGCCCGCATCGAGCGCAACGCCCTCTTTTTCGAGCACGCCCGCGAGTTTCTTCGCGAACTCGGCTTGGCCTTCATCGCTGAGCGAAGTCACGCGGGAATCGACCACTTTCAAGCACACGCTGGTGTTGGAGCGCGTTTTCTCTTCGACCGCGAGGAAATCCACCCAAGCGGTTTTCGCAACCCAGTCGCCGAGCGCATCGGCATTGGCGTCCGCGCGCGCGATGAGGCCGATTAGGCCGCCGAGATCGTCGGCCCATTTGAGGGCATCGAGATAATCTTCGTTGGCCAGCATGGAGGGCGTGTTGATGGTGGCGCCTTCGAAGAGCTCAGCGTCAAGCTTGCCCTTCTTGGTCATGCGGAAAATCTTCGGCAGCGGCCAAGGCGGCGCGTAGCTTTCAAGCCGCGCAACAGCACGCGGCGAAAGCACCAGCATGCCGTGCGCGCCTTCGCCGCCGAGCGCTTTTTGCCACGAGAAAGTCGTCACATCGCACTTGGACCAATCGATGCGCTGCGCAAAGCACGCGCTGGTCGCGTCATTGAAGACGAGGCCTTCGCGGTCGGCCGCGATCCAATCGAAGTTCGGGACTTTCACGCCGGAGGTCGTGCCGTTTTGCGTGAAGATGATGTCGGCGTCCTTGCGGGCGGCGCTCAGGTCTGGAGCTGGCCGTAGGGTGCGGTGTGCACCTTGGCGTCGAGCTTCAGCTGCTTCACCGCATCGGTGACCCATTCCTCGCCGAAGCTCTCCCACGCGAACACATCGACGGGGCGCGGGCCCAGCATCGACCACATCGCCATTTCCACCGCGCCCGTATCGGACGCGGGCACGATGGCGATCTTGTAGTCGGCGGGCACGCCCAGCAGCGCACGGGTGCGGTCGATCGCTTCCTTCAGCTTGGCCTTGCCGAGCTTGGAGCGGTGCGAACGGCCCAGCGGCGCGCCGGAAAGCGCGTCAGGGGTCCAGCCAGGGCGTTTTTTTGGTGGGGCCCGAGGAAAAACGGGCGTCTGCCGGGCGCGCGGCCGGCTTGGTCAGCATGCTCATATTGTCTCCCATCCTCACAGATGAGCGCCCGCCGTTGGGAGCGGGTGGCCCGCGCCGGATGTGCGCCGGTTTGGACGGGATTGCAAGATGGGCGGACTGCCGGCTGGAAGCCGGCGGTACAAGATTGCGCGTTAGCCTTCCACAACCACGATGCGCGGCGGCGGCTTTTCCGGCTCGACCTCTGTTGGCGGCGCCGGATGCGAGGATGGCGGCGGCGTGGGCGCGACCTCGAGGCCCGGTAGCATCGGGTCTTCGAAGATCGGCGCGAGCTGATTGCGGGTCGTGGGCCGGCGACGCTTGCGGCGCGGCGCTTCGGGCTCGACGTCTGGGCGGTTGTGCATGCGCGCGATGGCGGGATCGAGTTCGCCGCGCAGATAAACGGCGACTTGGCCCAGCAGGCGCACGCTCGACAAAGTTTGGATCGCGCGCATGAAGCCGCCGCGCTTTGAGACTTGATGGCCGACGACGCTTTCGAGATCGAAGCGGTCGCACCAGTAAGGCGCAAGATCCGCGAACGCCGAGCCTGTCACCGGATCTTCCGCGATGCCAACGCCAGGGCCAAAGAAGCGCGAGACGAAATCGTAGGGCTTGCCCTCGTCCGCCGGCGCCGTGACGATGAGGCAGCCTTGGCGCGGACCGCGCACGAGGCGATCAATAGCCGCGATGTCGGGGCGGAGCTTGCGCACGGCGTCTTCGGTATCGAGCACGACGTTGGCGTATTCGCCGGTGAACGCATCGACCACGCGCGGGCCGCCGAGCGCTTCGACTAAGTCGGCCGGCACGGTCCAGAGCTTGCGCGCTTGGCGCGGCAGATCGAGCGTGTAGCCTTCGGGCGTGTTGCGGACGATCAGCGCGCCGGCTTGGGTATCGAACACCACGACTTCGAGATCGGGCTCGATCTCCGAGAGCAGCACGGCGCCTGCAGCCAAAGTGGCGTGGCCGCAGATCGGCACCTCGGTCGTCGGCGTGAACCAGCGGAGCTGATAATTACCCTTCAGCCCCGTCGGCGCCATGAACGCGGTTTCGCTGAGCTTGTTCTCGGCCGCGATCGCTTGCAGCGTCGCGTCCGGCAGCCAGCGCTCCAACGGCACGACGGCCGCGGGATTGCCAGTGAAAACGCGGTCGGTAAAGGCGTCGACCACCCAGATGCGCATGCGCAAAGAGCCCCAAAACTTGCGGGGAATATGCGTGTCCCGCGCCGCGATAGCCAGAACCCACCCCGGGAAAGCGTGTGAAGACAGCGCTTTGCGCGCAGCTGCTCGCCTTTCTGGCGAGACTTTACCAATCCCGGCGCACGGTCCAGCCGTGGCCGAGCGGTTGGTGGCCTTTGCCGAAGCCTGGCGCGGCGGCGATCGCGCGCATGACATATTCGCGCGCGCGGGGAACGGCTTCCGCTGGCGACATGCCCTGCGCCATCAAAGTCGCGATGGCGCTGGCGAAAGTGCAGCCAGTGCCGTGCGTGGCGCGCGTGTCGATGCGCGGGCTCTCATAGAGCTCCATGCCGTCGCCGCTGATGAAGACGTCGCGCACGATCCGCCCTGGGATGTGGCCGCCCTTCACCAGCGCCGTCCATGCGCCGAGCCGCCCGAGCAAATACTCCGCTGCGCGCTTCTGCCCATCGAGATCGTGCACGGGAATGCCCGTGAGGCGCTCTGCTTCCGGCGCGTTCGGCGTGATGATGGCGGCGATGGGCGCGAGCTCATCGCGCACGATCTGCACGGCATCGTCCGCCAAGAGCGAGGCCCCGCCCTTCGCGATCATGACCGGATCGACCACCACGGGCACGCCATCGCCCACCGCGTAGAACGCCTCGATCACGGCGCGCACATGCGCGGCGGAGCCCAGCATGCCGGTTTTCCACACATCGGCGCCGAGATCGCTCATCACCGCATTGATCTGCGCGCGCACGATGTCCGTCGGCGCTTCGTGCACATCGGTGACGCCGAGCGTGTTTTGCACCGTGAGCGCTGTGATCGCCGTCATCGCGTAGCCGCCGAGTGCGGTCACGGTTTTGATGTCAGCCTGGATGCCAGCGCCGCCGCCGGAGTCAGAGCCGGCGATGATGAGGACGCGGCCTTGGATCAAGGCGCTTCGGCCTCTTCCTCGAATGGCACGCCTTCATAGGCGGCCGAGAGCGGCAACGTCACGCCGATCGCGGTGAAGGACACCTCCGTCTCCAGACCGGAGAACGGCGCACGGCGCCAGCCATCCACCTCCCGCGTCCACAATTCACCCTCGGCGCGCTCCTGCGCCAAATGCAGGATGTGGCGCATTGTGGGGATGGCCTGATAGTCGTCGAGCTTCTGCGTTTGATCGGCCCAGGCCGTGCTCTTGGAAAGGACCTCGACCACGACAGACGGCTCGTCGGCGGCCAGATCTGTTGGCTTGCCAACACCGCAATCGATGACAACGTCCGCAAATCGAACATTTCCCGAAGGCGTGACGATTTTCATGTCCGGCCCGAAGGGTTGGCACTTACTGCCCTTCAGGCGGCCATGCAGGTGCGCAAGCACGTTGGCCGATATGCGGTTATGCGCGCGCGTGGCGCCAACCATCGCCCGGACTTGGCCGTCGACAAACTCGTGCCAAGCTTCCTGCTTGGCTTCCCAGGCGAGGAATTCGTCGGCGGTCCAGCGGCGGCGTTGCGTATCGGGCATGGCCTCACCTTAGCACGATTGGGACGCGCACAAAACTACCCCTGCGCCGCGCGCCAGAGCTTCAGCGCTTGCACGGCGTCGTGCACGTCGTGCACGCGGAGCATTGCCGCGCCGCTTTGTGCCGCCAGTAACGCAGCCGCGATGGAGCCGCCGAGACGGCCGGTCGCGGCGTCGGATTTGGGATCGAGTTTCGCGATGAAGCTTTTGCGTGAGGCGCCGATGAGAACGGGGCGGCCGGTTTCTTCGCGTATGTGCCGAGAAGCGCCGAGCAATGCGAGATTATGCGCGAGAGTTTTGCCGAAGCCGATGCCGGGATCGATCCAGATGTCGGTGAGCCCCGCTGCTTCCGCCGCTACAACGCGCGCGCGGAGGAAGGCGATCACTTCGTCGACAACATCGTCATAAACGGGATTGGCCTGCATGGTGCGCGGCTCACCGCGAATATGCATGAGGATAACGGGCGCCTTGAGCGCCATCGCTGTTTCGAGCGCGCCGGGCGACCGCAACGCCGCCACGTCATTCCAGATCGTCGCGCCCGCATCGAAGGCGGCGCGCGCAACTTCGGGCTTCATGGTGTCGATGGAGATGGGCGCGTTGGTTTCGCGGCGGAGCGCGGCGATCAGCGGCGCGACACGTTCGATTTCCGCGCGCGCGCCAACGGGTTCAGCGCCGGGGCGTGTGGATTCGCCGCCGATATCGATGATGTCCGCGCCGGCTTCGATCATTTGGAGCGCATGCGCGAGCGCTGGCGCGCCGCTCCATTGCCCACCGTCCGAAAACGAATCCGGCGTGAGGTTGAGCACGCCCATTACGTACGGGCCGCCGACAATGTTCGGCGCGGGTAAGCTCACTTCGGCTGCACGATTGAGAGCAGGTTCGCATCGGGATCGCGGAACCACGCGACTTTCGTGCCGTCCGGCGCGCTCCAGATGCCGTCGGCGTCTTGCTGGAAGAAGCTGTAGCGCTCCATCACGACGCCTTTGGCGGCGAGGGCACGCGCGCTCTTCACTATGTCGCCGACATTGAAGCCGAGGATCGCATAGGTTGAGGGCGCGACGGCCGGCACGCGGTTGATGCGCAAAGTTTGCCCGCCCGCGTCAAAGATCAGCGCGAAGGCGTCTTCCGAGCGCAAAGCGAGGCCCAGCACGTCGCGGTAAAACACTTTCGCGAGCTCGGCCTTCGCCGTGCCCACCATCGCCTGCACTTTTGGAGCGTCGAGCATATGCGTCCCTCCTCGCCGCCACCTTACCAAGCCGCAAGCGTGCGCCAAAGTGCGTTTTGCGCGCGAGCGCGACGCACTATAAGAGCCGGGCCCATGACCTCCCCCTGGCGCCAGCGCCTCGAACCCACGATCAAGCCTTTGTTCCACGCATGGTGGCGCATGAAGCGCGGCATGACGCTCGGCGTGCGCGGGCTCGCCTGCGATGAGGCTGGCCGCGTGCTGCTGGTGCGGCACACTTATATCGCCGGCTGGTATCTGCCGGGCGGTGGCATTGAAGCGGGCGAGAGCGCGCGCGAAGCGCTGACGCGCGAGATGGCGGAGGAAGGCGGCGTTGAAGTGATCGGCGCGCCGCGTCTGATCGGCTTTTATTCCAACCACGCCATTCACAAGAACGACCATGTCGCGCTTTATCAGGTCGATGCCTGGCGCGCCTGCGCGCCGCTCGAAAACGGCGAGATCGCCGAGCGTGGCTTCTTCGCGCGCGACGCGCTGCCGGAAGGCGCATCGCCGGGCACGCGGCGGCGCCTTGAAGAAGTGTTTGGCGGCGTCAGTATCGCGGCGGATTGGTAAGCAAATTTCCGTCAACCCGGTCGAGCGGCGCGAGGCTGGGATGAGCAAGGCGGTAGAGGCTCATGATGCGCAAATTTAGTGTGCTGTTTTTGATGCTCACGCTGGCGGCGGCTTGTGCGCCGACGCGGCCGATCATGTCCATCATGAACGAACAAGAAGTGCGCGAGTGGTGCGCGAGTGTGAAGCGCAAGGCGGAAGCGTGCAGCCGGCCTATGCGCTCCACCAATATGTGTGTCTCTTCGACTCTGGCGTTTCGCCGCCGCCTTCACCGCCTGAAATAAGCGGCGCCCGCTCAGCGCCGGCCGAACAGCTTCTCGATATCCGCGAGCTTTAGCTCCACATAAGTGGGGCGGCCGTGATTGCATTGGCCGGAGAAGGGCGTCGCCTCCATCTGGCGGAGCAGCGCGTTCATCTCGTCGCCCGTGAGCCGGCGGCCCGCGCGCACAGAGCCGCGGCACGCCATGGAAGAGCACACTTCTTCCAGCCGCTCCTTCAGCGCATGCGCCTCGCCGAGTTCGGCGACGTCATCGACCAAATCTTTGAGCAGGCCCGCGGCATCGATATGCCCAAGCAAAGCCGGCGTTTCGCGCACCAGCACGGCGCCCGGGCCGAAGGCTTCGAGGATGAGGCCGAGTTGTGCGAGCTCGTCGGCGCGCGCCATCAAGGCTTCGGTCTCGGCGGGATCGAGTTCGACGACTTCCGGATCAGCAGCGCTTGGCGCCGGACGCCGCCATTGGCGAGCATCGCCTTCATGCGCTCGTAAACGAGCCGTTCATGCGCGGCGTGCTGATCGACGATGACGATGCCGTCTTCGGTTTGCGCGACGATGTAGGTCTCGTGGACTTGCGCGCGCGCCGCGCCGAGGGGGAAGAAGCGCGCGTCTTCGTCGCTGTGCCTGGCCCGCGTGCGAGGGCGCTGGCATCGCGCCGCCCCCTTCGTCTCCCGCTTCGCGGGATCCACTTCCCCCGTAAACGGGGGAAAAAAATCAACGCGTCCGCTTGGCATCGCGAAATCGCTTGAAACAAGAGCATTCTCGGCAAGCGACCAAGCACGCAAACTCGGCTGCGGCGCATCATAAGGGGCGCGCGGCGGAGAGTGCGGAGGTTGCGGTTGTTGTCGACGCACGATGCCCCGCGCTCGCGAGCGCATGCGAGAGAGCGCCGACGATCAGCCCGCGCACCATGGAGGCGTCGCGGAAACGCACTTCCGTTTTCGCCGGATGCACATTCACGTCGACATCGGACGGCGGCAGATCGAGGAAGAGCGCGGCGACAGGATGGCGATCGCGCGCCAGCAAGTCTTGGTACGCCGCGCGCACGGCGCCGACGATGAGTTTGTCTTTAACCGGGCGGCCATTGACGAACAAATGCTGATGCTCGCGCGTGCCGCGGTGGAAGGTCGGCAGGCCGGCGAAACCCGAGAGCCGCACATCGCCGCGCCATTGATCGAGCGCGATGCAATTGGGTGCGAACTCCGCGCCGAGGATCGCGGCGAGACGCGTGCGGCGGCCTTCGTTTTCGGGATCGCGCTCGGCGCCGAGGCGGAGCGACGTGCGTCCGTCATGCTCCAAGCTGAACGCCACATCGGGGCGCGCCATGGCGAGGCGTTTCACGATCTCGCTCACCGCCATCGCTTCGGCGCGCTCGGACTTCATGAATTTAAGCCGCGCCGGCGTTGCAAAGAAAAGATCGCGCACTTCGATCAGCGCGCCGCTCTCGGAGAGCGACGCCCATGCGCTCGGGCGCGGCGCATGGAGCGCGCCGCCTTCGACCAGGATCGTCCACGTCTCGCGCGCGCCGCGCGCTTTCGAGGTGATGGAAAGACGCGCCACCGCGCCGATAGACGGCAAAGCTTCGCCGCGAAAGCCGAGCGTCGCGATGTTCAGCAGATCCACCGCGCCATCGGCTTCGGCGACGAGTTTTGAGGTGGCGTGGCGCTCGACGGCGAGCGGCAATTCGTCCCGCGAAATCCCGCCACCATCGTCCTCGACGGAGATGAGGCCAAGGCCGCCGCGCTCGATCCGGATCGCCACTCGTTTTGCGCCCGCATCGAGCGCGTTTTCCACCAGTTCCTTCACGGCGGCAGCCGGGCGCTCGATCACCTCGCCCGCGGCGATGCGATTGTCGGCTTCAGGGGGGAGACGGCGGATGGGCATTGCGATTCTGCGAGTTTAGCACACCCGCACGCCCGTCATCCCGGACGCGCAGCGCGCCGCGTTTGGCCGGGATGGCGGACCTCGCTAAGGTGTCGCCATGGACAAGCCATCAAACGCCGACAAAAGAACTCTCCCTCGTTCCGGCTCCCGGCGCTCGACCAGGATTTCCTGCTTGGGCGCTCGATGCGGGGCGTGCGTTTTCTGCTAGAGTTTTCGAAGGCGGATGAAGCGCTGCGCGCTTGGGGCGTGCGGTCAACGCTTGTGGTGTTCGGCAGCGCGCGCGCGTGAAGGAGATGGGCCGGGGCGGCAGGCATTCTGGTATGCGCAGGCCCGCGCGTTCGGCACTTTGGCTTCGATGCGCGGGGGCGCGCTCGATTCAGAGCATGGCCCGCGGGACAATGTCATCACCACCGGCGGGGGGCCTGGCCTCATGGAGGCGGCCAATCGCGGCGCGATGGAAGCCGGCGCGCCGTCGATCGGGTTCAATATCCGTTTGCCGATGGAGCAAGAACCAAACCCCTATTCCACCCCCGCGCTCACGTTCAACTTCCACTATTTCGCGATGCGCAAGATGCACCTTGCGATGCGCGCCAATGCGCTGGTGGTGTTTCCCGGCGGCTTCGGCACGCTCGACGAATTGTTCGAGATCATCACGCTCCGCCAAACGGCAAGGCGCGCAATATTCCGATCGTGCTGTTCGACGAGCAATACTGGCGCAGCGTGCTGAACTTTGAAGGCCTTCGTGGAACACGGCATGGTGTCGCCGGATGATCTCAAGCTCTTCCGGTTCGCCGAGAGCGCGAAGGCATCTGGGACATTTTGATCGCGCAAGGCCTAGGCGCGGATGTCGAGCAAACCGGCAAGCCGCCGCTGATGGCGCCCGATGCTCCGAAGGCCAATGCGGCGGAGAAGCAAGCCTAGGCTTTGGCGTAATCGACCCCCCTAGTTTGTCGCGATCGCCGCTCCCGGCGCGCATGGCGGCACGCCATCCTGTGCTCACGTCAACAGGAGGCAAGCCATGAAGAAATACATCATTGAACGCGACATTCCGGGCGTCGACCGCATGACCGGAACCGATCTTTCCGGCGCCGCCAAAACCTCCAACGCCGCGCTCGCCCAGCTCGCGCCGCGCGTTCAGTGGGTGCAGTCGCACGTCGCCAAGGACAAGACGTTCTGCGTCTATCTGGCCGACAGCGAAGAGGCGATCCACGAGCATTCGCGGCTCTCGGGCTTCCCCGCCACCAAGATCACCGAGATCACCGGCGCGATCGATCCTACCACCGCGCGCTAAAGTGGCGCAAAGATAGCGGCGGGGAGGTCGGCCATGCTGAACGGAACCGTGGTATTGCTGGGGGACGGGTTTGCGTCGACCTCAGTCGCGCCGCTGGGAAATTTTCTTCGCCGCCGGGCGCTCTGGCGTGAGCTTCATGGAGAGGCGCCGGCGCCCTATTTTTCCGTCACCACCGCCACGATCGACGGCAAGCCGATCACCGTCCCCTACGGCCTCTCGCTCGGTCCGCAGAAATCGATCGACGAGATTGAGCGCACCGACATCATCATCGTGCCGACATCGGGCCTCCTGCTCGATGCGCGCTTGATCGAGAACCACGCGCTCTTGCCATGGCTGCGCAAGCACCACGCGCAAGGCGCCTACATCGCCGGCATCTGCATGGGCAGCGCCTATCTCGCGGAAGCAGGTTTGCTCGACGGCCGCGACGCCACCACGCACTGGGCGCTCGGCGACGATTCGCGCGCCGTTATCCGAACGTGAAATGGCGCCCGGACATGCTGATCACGGAGGATTCGCGCCTTCTGTGCAGCGGCGGCGTGTGTGCTTCGATGGATGTGAGCCTCTATTTGGTGGAAAAGCTCTGCGGGCACGGAGATCGCGGTGCAGGACGGCCAGGCCCTCCTCCTCAACATGCCGCGCATGCATCAGACCGGCTATGCGCTGCTTCCACTCTCGCCGCCGCACAGCGACGACAAAGTCCCGCGAAGTTGAAGGGTATCTTCAAGCGCATCACCGCGAGAACGTGACCGTGGACGATCTGGCCGAGCGCTTCGGCATGAGTTCGCGCACGTTTCTTCGGCGCTTCAAGGCAGCGACAGGGCGGTTGCCGAGTTCGTATCAGCAGGCCGTGCGCATCGAGACGGCCAAGGCGATGCTGGAACGTGAACGCGCTTCTGTGCAGAGCGGTGAGCACGGCGGTCGGCTATGAGGACGTGTCGTTCTTCCGCGCGGTGTTCAAACGCTCAACCGGCATGACGCCGAACGACTACCGCGCACTTCGCGCAATTTTCCGTCCGCCACGCGGCAAGCGAAGCGGTCTAAGGCGCGCTGGCTTCGAGGCCGGTGGGCTGGCCGACGACCACGAACGTGAAATTATCCGGATTGAACAAACGGCGGATCACCCTGTTCACGTCGGCGAGCGTGACGGCCCGGATGAGATCGTTGCGCCGATTGATGTATTCGATGTCGCGGCCCGCGACCTGATAGCCCTGCACCACCGAGGCGATCTTCACGTTAGAGTCGAGATCGAGTGCGAACGAGCCGGTGAGATAGGTGATCGCGTCATCGACTTCCGCTTGCGTTGGGCCTTCAGTGTAGAGCCGCCCGATCTCGGCGCGCGTGACGGAGACCGCTTCGGCGACATTGCCGTTCTCGCTTTGCGCCGAGCCACGAATGGTCGCGGAATGATCGCGCACCGAGGCGCCGGTGGAGATGCCGTAGACGAGGCCGCGCTGCTCGCGCACGGAATCCATCAGGCGCGAGGAAAAACCGCCGCCGCCCAGGATGTAATTGGCGACCGCGAGCGGGATCCAATCGGGGTCTTCGTCCTGAATGCCGGGCGCGGAGGAAAAGGATAAGGCTCTGCGGTTGCGGCAGTTGGCGCACGATGAGGGGCGTTGCCGCGTTGAGCGTCGCGTCCGGCGGTTCGGGCAAAGCCGCGCCCGCTGGCAATGCGCCGAACGTGGAATCCAGCAAGCGGCCGAGCGTGGCTTCGTCGATATCGCCGACGGCTGTGATTTGCAGGCGATCGCGCGTCATCAAGGACGTGCGGCGCTCTTCGAGCGTGGCGCGGGTGATCGCGTCGGTGCTCTCGCGCGTCGAGCGGCGCGCATAAGGGTGCGTGGGATAGAGCGCTTGGTCGAGCGCGAGATTGGCGATGTAGGATGGGCTCGTTTCGCGCTGGCGAATGCCGACGAGGATTTGCCGCTTGATGCGCTCTAGCGGCGCTACGTCGAAGCGCGGGCTGGTGAGCGCGAGGCGCGCCAGATCGAACGCGGCGTCGCGGTTTTCCGTGAGCGTGGTGAGGCTCATGCCAACGCCGTCATAGCTCGCGGAAAAGCCGAACGACATGTTGAGCTCTTCGAGGCGCTCCTTGAACGCATTGGCGTCGAGATCGCCGGCGCCCTCCGTCATCATGTCGGCCATGACATTGGAAACGCCGACGAGCCGCTCGGGCTCGATCGCCGCGCCGCCGCGCCAATAAGCGCGCAGCACGATGATCGGCACGGTGGGGAATCGGAGACCAGCCACGCTTCGATGCCGCCCGGGGATACGATGCGGCGGACGGGCACGCCGTGGTGTGCGGCGGCGCTGTCGGTGCGGGGTTGGGCGTGTGCGGCCGGCGCGCCGAAAATCAGCGCGAACGCGATGAGCAATCCTTGGACCGCCGGCTTCCAGCCGGCAGACACTGTTGCCGGCTGGAAGCCGGCGGTCCGAAACGCGCTCATTGCGCCGCCTCCTCTGGCGGCAAGAGCAGGCCGGTCACGGACGCGTTGATGTTCAACGTCTCGCGCGCGATGGCCATCGCCTCATCGCGCGTGACGGCTTCGATCTGATCGGGCCACGCGACGATCGCGTCCAAAGTCTCGCCCTCCGCCAGCGATGAGCCATAAATGTAAGCCAACGATTCCTGGCTATCGCGCGCATAGATCGCCGCCGCGGCGAGCCGCGATTTGGCGCGGGCGAATTCGGCTTCGCTGGGGCCGTCGCGTAGGAAGCGCGCGACAACTTCATCCATCGCGGTTTCGACTTGCTCGACGCTCACGCCTTCCGCCGGCGTTGCATAGAGCGTGACGCTACCGCCGCCCCGCCCTGCCGTGTCGCCGCTTGCGCCGGCGCCGACGGCGATGCGCTGATCTTCGACCAAAGCGCGATAGAGCCAGCTTGTTTCCGAACCGCCGAGAATTTCCATCGCCACATCGAGCGCGTGCGCCTGACGGCCTGTGCCGGTGGTGTAGCTGATGCTGGGATAGAGCCGCGACACCGAAGGCTGACGCACTTTCTCGTCGCGGTGCGTGACGCGCATCGGGCCAGTCGCGGGCGGATCGGCGGTCCAGACGCGCGCGGGCAGATCGCGCGTGGGGCGGAGCGCCCGTAGGTGCGCTCCGCGAGCGGACGGAGTTCGGCTGCATCGATATCGCCAGCCACCACGAGGATCGCGTTGTTGGGGGCGTACCAGATGCGATAAAATGCGAGCGCCTCTTCCCGGTTCAGCTCTTCCATCTCATGCAGCCAGCCGATGATCGGCGTGCCGTAGGGGTGTGATGCGGATAAAGCATCGCGCGCATGCGTTCGCCCAAGACGGCGCCCGGATTGTTGTCGATGCGCTGGCGGCGTTCTTCGACAATCACGTCGCGTTCGGAGGCGATCACATCCTCGGTGAGGTTGAGATTGCGCATGCGGTCGGCTTCCATCGACATCACCATGTCGAGCCGATCGCGCGCGATGCGCTCGTAATAGCCGGTATAATCCCAGGAGGTGAACGCGTTGTCGTCGCCGCCGTTGCGCGCGATGGTGCGGGAGAATTCGCCGGGGGCGATCTCGCGGGTGCCTTTGAACATCAAATGTTCGAAGAAATGCGCGATGCCGGAAACGCCGCGCGGCTCATCGGCCGAGCCCACGCGGTACCAGACCATGTGCGTGACGACCGGCGCGCGGCGATCGGTGATCACCACGACTTCAAGGCCATTGCGCAGCGTGAAAGTCTCAGGACGCGGCAGCCCTTCGGGCGTGCGCGTATCCTGTCAGCGCCAGCGCGCAAATGAGAGCAGCGGCGAGCCGCTTCAGCAAACGGCTCAATCCGATCATCGGGCTTTAAGTGCCGGGCAGTTTGAAGCCGCGGCCGCGGCGTTCGATCACGACGGGGCCGCCGCCGGTGGCGCGGCGAATGGATTCCTGCTCGGCGATGCGGCGCTGTTCGGCTTCGGGATCGGAAGACGTCGCGGCGGCGTCGGCGGCCGAACCTTGGAATTCCATCACGCGATTGGCGAAGGCTTCCGAGCGATGGACGATATTGGCGCCTTCGAAATCGACTTGATCGCGCACCGTCGGATCGACAGCGGATGCGCCGGCGGAAGCCACCAAGGCTTGCTCGCCCACGGTTGCGCCGCGGCCCGTATCGGTCGCGAACAATGCCGTGCGCGCTTCAGCGTCGGGCGCGAGTTCTTGCGGACGCGGCTCACCCGGCCGCGGCGGACGCAGCGAATAATCCGGCGGCAAGGTCAGCGGCGCTTGGCTGACAACGCGGAATTCATCCGGCGACATTTTGGAGGCCCCGGCGGCGCGTGAAATGGTCGAACAGCCGCTGGCTGCGCCGGCGGCCGCGAGAATGGCCAGAACCGTGATCGGTTTCATCATGAAACGCCCGTCTCCCTCGTTGCGCCGCTTCTAGCCGAGCCGCGCCTTATTCGCCAAGCCAGACAACAGCTAAGGTGCATCAGCCCTTATCTTGACCATTCTTGGGCGGCCGCCCGCCATGCCCAGCGATTGCTTCACCCGGCCCCAACTGGTGCCGGCCCCGGGCTCGGCCTCGGCGTTGAAGAAGAGATCGGCCACGAACAGGATCGCCCCGACGGTGATCGCGGCGTCGGCCACGTTGAACACCCAGGGAAACCAAAGGCCGTGGAAATCCAGAAAATCGGCCACGGCGCCGAAACGGATGCGGTCGATCACGTTCCCAGCGCCCCGCCGACGATAAGCCCGAGCGAAATCCCGGTCAGGCGGCGCTCGGCGGTGCGGAGGCCCCAGCCGAAAAAGCCGGCGATGCAGAGCGAAAGCACCACGAGGCCCCAGCGGGCGATGTCGTCCTGGGGCGTGCAGCAGGCCGAAACTTACGCCCCTGTTCCAGACCATCCGGAGGTCGAACAGCGCCGAAACCTCCACGAAGCGGCAATAAAGCCCAGCTTCGAGGCACCCCAGCGGGCTGAACGCGCCGGGGCCGAGGATCCAATATTTGGAAACCTGGTCAAGAACGAAAACCACCGCCGCCAGGATCAGTCCGAAACGAAGCATGGCCGGGCTTATGGCAGGGCTCGCGCGGCGGACCAAGCGGGTTCGGCGCGGGCGGGTGGATCAGCGGCCATGGGCGGCGTCCCAGGCGATGACGGCTTCGGCGTCGCGGGGGGTGATGGCGGGGTGGCGTGGGTTGGCGGAGGCTGGGTCGAAATATTTCCAGGAGCGGGCGCATTTGACGCCGGGCGCACGCTCTACGACGACCGCGACGCCGGGCTGTTCGGCCAAACGAAACGCCTCCGCCGGCCCCTCGCCCGCTTCGAGCGAGACGCCGCTGGTGATGCACAGTTCGGCGAGATCGACGCTTGCGAGATCGTCGCGCAGATCTTGATCCGCGATGAAGAGACGGGGCGCGGCTTCGAGCGACGCGCCGATGCGCTTTTCCGCGCGCGCGATTTCGAGCGCGCCGGGTGACGACCGCACGCACGCCGCGCAAGCGCGCCATCTCGGCCGCCGCCGCATCGTCGCGCCAGATTTCAGGCGTTGCGGGAAATTGGCGGAGATGGACTGAGACGGCGTCTGGGAAGCGCGTCTTCCAGCTTTCCTCCATCGTGAACGGCAGGATCGGCGCGAGCCAGGCGGTCAGGCGCTCGAACACTTCATTGAGCGCGCTTCGGCACGCGCGCCGCCGGAGGCTCGACGGCGCGTCGCAATAGAGCGCGTCTTTGCGGACATCGACGTAAAACGCGGAGAGGTCGACATTGCAGAATTCTACGATGGCGCTGAGCGCGGCGCGGAATTGGTAGGTTTCATAGCCGGCGCGGACTGCGGCATCGACTTCCCATAGACGATGCAAGAGCCAGCGTTCGAGCAAAGGCAAAGTCTTTCGCTCCTCCTCGATGGAGGAGCTGTCAGCGCGCAGCGCTGACTGAGGAGGTGAGGCCCGCCGCAATTGCAGATTGGCCTCTTGAGGCTCACCTTCATCGTCAGCGCGCAGCACCTCCTCCGGCCGCTGCGCGGCCACCTCCTCCATCGAGGAGGAGGATGGCGCCTTGTTCGGAAAGGTCATAGTCCTTCAACGCGCCCAGCAAATAGCGCAGCGTGTTGCGCAGCTTGCGGTAGGTCTCGCTCGCTTGATCGATGATCACCTTGCCCATGCGCAGATCGTCGCCGTAGTCCGCGGCGGCGATCAGCAGGCGCAGGATTTCGATGCCGTTTTGCTGCGCGATCTTTTGCGGCTCGACCACGTTGCCGAGCGATTTCGACATCTTCTTGCCGTGCTCGTCCATTGCAAAGCCATGCGTGAGCACGGCATCGAACGGCGCCATGCCGCGCGTCGCGCAGCTTTCGAGTAAGGAGGATTGAAACCAGCCGCGATGTTGGTCCGAACCTTCGAGATAAAGCGAGGCCGGGCGCGTCAGCGTATTGCGTGTTTCGAGCACGAAGGCGTGCGTGGAGCCTGAATCGAACCAGACATCCAAGATGTCTTCGATCTTCTCGAAATCCTCGGCCTTGTGCGCGGCGCCCAGGAAATCTTGCGCGGGCGTTGACCACCAAGCGTCCGCGCCGCCATCGCGCATCGCGGCGAGAATGCGTTCGTCCACCGCTTCATCTTGCAGGATCGCGCCATCGCTTTTGCGCACGAAGATCGCGAGCGGCACGCCCCAGGCGCGCTGGCGCGAGATGAGCCAATCGGGACGTTCCGCCACCATGCCTTCGATGCGATTTCGCGCGGCTTCGGTCTGCCAATTCACGCGCGCGATTTCGCCGAGCGCGACTTGGCGCAACGTCTTGCCATCGCGATACGGCTTATCGAGCGCGATGAACCATTGCGGCGTGTTGCGGAAGATGAGCGGCGCCTTCGAACGCCAGGAATGCGGATAGGAATGCTTCAGCTGCCCGCGCGCGAGCAAGGCGCCGGCCTCGATCAGCGCGTCCATCACCGCTTTGTTGGCGGGGCCATCCTTGCCGACGCCTTTGCCTTCAAGCTGGATGATCTCCAGCCCTTCAAAGCCCGGCGCTTCCTTGGTGAGGCGGCCTTCGGCGTCGACGGTGAAAGGGATACCGGTCTGGCCGAAATGCTTGACCCATATCTCAAAGTCGTCCGCGCCGTGGCCGGGCGCGGTGTGGACAAAGCCGGTGCCGGTGTCGTCGGTGACGTGATCGCCGGCGAGGAGCGGGACGTCGAACGCATATGCGCCCCGCTCCTCCTCGATGGAGGAGCTGTCAGCGCGCAGCGCTGACTGAGGAGGTGAGGCCCGCTGCGTTTCGAGGTTAGCCTTTGGTGGCTCGCCTTCACCGTCAGCGCGCGCACCTCCTCCGGCCGCTTCGCGGCCACCTCCCCCATCGAGGGGGAGGCGAGGCCAATTACGAAGCGGATGCGCGCAAACCAGTCCGCTCGGATCAAAATCCGCGACGCGTTCCCATGTCGCCGCTTTCGCAGCGCGCAGAACGCCTTCCGCGAGATTGTCCGCGAGTGCGAGCTTGTCGCCGGCCTTCACCCACGGCTCGAACGCAAGCCCCTGCTCGATGCTCTGCACTTCATAAACGCCGTATTTGATAGACGGCGAAAATGAGATCGCGCGATTGCCGGGGATGGTCCAAGGCGTCGTCGTCCAGATCACGACGCTGACGTCTTCGCGGTCGATGATCGGAAATTTCACCCAGATCGTCGGGCTGGTCTTGTCCGCATACTCCACCTCAGCTTCCGCGAGGCTCGTGCGCTCCACCGGGCTCCACATCACGGGCTTGCTGCCGCGATAAACCAACCCCGTCCGCACCACGCGCAGAAACTCGCGCGCGATCGAGGTTTCGGCTTCAAAGCTCATCGTCTCGTAATGGCGATCCCAATCGCCTTCGATGCCGAGGCGTTTGAACTCTTCGAGCTGAAGCGGAATCCATTTGCCGGCATAGGCGCGGCAGGCGCGGCGAAACTCGACCGCCGGCACGTCCTGCTTCTTGCGGCCTTGCGCGCGGAAATCTTCCTCGACCTTCCATTCGATCGGCAGGCCGTGACAATCCCAGCCTGGCACGTAATCGCAATCGAAGCCCATCATCTGCCGCGTGCGGACGACGAAGTCCTTCAGGATTTTGTTTTCCGCGTGCCCGATATGGATCGCGCCGTTGGCGTAGGGCGGGCCATCGTGCAGCACGAATTTCGGGCGCGGCGCGCCGTCGGCCCGGAGGCGCGCATAGAGGCCGATCTCATCCCAATGCTTGATCCATTCGGGCTCCTTCTGCGGAAGACCGGCTTTCATCGGGAACGGGGTGTCGGGAAGAAAAAGCGTTTCGCGATAGTCGCGCGCCGCATCGGGCTCGGCCACGGGATCGAATCTCCTGGGAATGGGTTCAGTTAATGCCGCCCGGTCCCGCGGAGGTCAGCTCACGCGCGGGCCGGGCACGGAATTCGCAGGAAGAGGCGCTTCATGCCGCTGGACATAGCAAACCGACCCGAAGGGCGCCACAGCGCATTGCGGAGCCATGCGCCCGGGTCTAAACCGCCCGCCCGGACAGAACGCTCCGGCCCAAGGCCCATGACCACCGCTCACGATTTTTCCTTCGCAAAGCTGGGCGAGCCCGGCGAAATCAAGCTCGAAGACTATGCCGGCAAGGCGGTTCTGATCGTCAATGTCGCCAGCGCCTGCGGCTTCACTTCACAATATCGCGATCTCGAAGCGCTTTATGAGAGCAAGGCGCACAAGGGCCTCGTGATCATTGGCGTGCCCAGCAATGATTTCGGCGGGCAGGAAAGCGGGACGGATAAAGATATCCGCGAATTCTGCGATCACTCCTATCACGTGACCTTCCCGATGACGTCGAAGGTTGAAATCTCCTCGCCCGCGCGCCGCCATCCCTTCTTCAACTGGATCGCGCAGGAGCTCGGCGAAACGGCCCTGCCCCGTTGGAATTTCCACAAATTCCTGATCGGCAAGGATGGCGCGCTGGTGGAGAGCTTTCCGTCTAAGAGCGCGCCGCTCGGCCCTCAGATGCTCGAAGCGATCAATAAGGCGCTGACCGCCGCCTAGTGCTCGGCGAGCGCCGGCGTGGCTGACGGCATCGCGTTCGGACGCGGCGCGCGCAGCAAGAACATCGCCAGCGACGACAATCCGATCACCACGGCTAAGAAGAGAAACTGGTCGTTGAACGTCATGACCAGAGCTTCGCGGTCGAGCAGCGCGGCGTAATGCATGACGGCCTGCCGCGCCGGATCGGGCGCGCCTGCCTGTTCGAGATAAGCCTGACTCATCTGGATCATGCCTTGCACATGCGGGTTTTGCGGATCGGCGGCGGAGTAAAGCTCCTGGCGATGCAGCGCGAAGGCGTGCGCTTGCAGGGTCGCTAGCCCGGCGATGCCGAACGCGCCGCCCAAGTTGCGCATGGTGTTGAAGAGCGCGGCGCCGCTGTGGACGAGGTGCGGCGGAAGCGCTTGCAAAGTCGGTTGCATCACGGAGGTGAATGTCATCATGAGCCCGAGGCCCCGCAGGATTTGCGGCGTCGCCAATTGCCAGAAGCCCGCCTCCGCCGTCAGGTGCGCCTGCATCCAGCAACTCGCCGCCACCAGCAAAAAGCCAAAGCAGCCGAACAAGCGGGGGTCTTTGAGCGCACGGCCATAGCTGCCGATGATCGGGGCCGTGATGAACATCACCGCGCCCTGCACGAACATGGTGTGACCAATCTGGAGCGCGCTATAGCCGCGCACCGAGCCTAGGAAGAGCGGCGTCAGAAACACCGAGCTGAAAAGTCCAACGCCCAGTACGAAAGCGAGCCCCGCGCCCACCGCGAACGTCGGCGACGAAAACGGCCGCAAATCCACGATGGGCGTTTCCGCCTTCAGAATGCGCCAGAAGAACATCACGCCGCCGAGAAAGCTCAGCAGCGCAAACGTGCTGACTTCGCTCGACGCGAACCAATCGTTCGCCGGCCCCTCTTCCAGCACATATTCCGCGCAGCCCAGCATGAGCGCGAGGCCGACGAGGCCGGGCACGTCGATCTTTTTCAGGAGCCCGAAATTGCTGCTGCCGATGCGCATATAGCGCCAGATCACCGCCGTGATGAGGAGGCCCGGCGCGAGATTGATCCAGAACAGCGCGCGCCATCCCAGCGTCTCAGCGATGTATCCGCCCAGCGTTGGCCCAAGCGACGGCGCGAGCGTCGCGACCATGCCGATCATCGCCCCCGCCATTGGCTGAAAGCGCTGCGGGGAAAACGAGATAGAGCGTCGCCATCGTGGTCGGGATCATCGCGGCGCCGGAAAAGCCCTGCAGCGCGCGAAAGACGATCAGCGAGGTGATGTCCCACGAAAATGCGCAGAGCAGGCTCATCAGGGAAAAGCTGAGCGCGGAAATGCAGAAGAGAACGCGCGTGCCCAGCGCGCGGCCGAGGAAGCCTGAAAGCGGAATGCCGATGACTTCGGCGATCAGATACGCGGTCTGCACCCAGCTGATTTCGTCGCGGCTGGCCGAAACGCCGGCTTGGATCGAGCCGATGGCGCTGGCGACGATCTGGATATCCAGGATCGCCATGAAGTTGCCGAGCATCATGGCGATGAAGCCGATCCAGATTGCGAGCGGCGGATTGTCTTGCGGCGGCCCCGTCACCGAGCCTGCGGGCGGGTTCATCCCCGCGTGTCCACGCTCACCGTGGCCGAGAGCCCAGGACGCAGCAATTCAGCGCCCGGCTGGTTCGGATCAAGGCTGATGCGCACCGGCACGCGCTGCACGATCTTGGTGAAATTGCCGGTCGCTGTGTCGGTCGGGATGATCGAGAATTGTGAGCCGGACGCCGGCGCGATCGAAACCACACGGCCATGCAGGCGCAGTGAGTGCGCAACGTCGGGGCGGATCGTCACCGACTGGCCGTTGTGCAGCCGCTCGATCTGCGTCTCCTTGAAGTTGGCGACGACATAAACCGATTGCAGCGGCACGATCGCCATCAAGGGCGCGCCTTCGCGCACGAGCTGACCGATCTGCACTTGCCGGTCGCCGATCACGCCGTCGATCGGCGCGCGAACGATGGTGCGGTCGATATCGAGCGAAGCGGCGTCTATGCGCGATTGGGCGGCTTCGACGGCCGCCGATGCAGCCGCCTCACCGCCGCTCGCGGCCTGGTTGCGCGCGACGATGGCGTCCCAGCCGGCGCGCGAGAGAAAGCCGCGATCAGCCAGTTCGCGGTAGCGCGCGAGATCGGCGCTGGCCTGAGCGCGCGCGGCGCGTTGCGCGGCGAGCGAGCCTTGCGCTTGGGCGAGATCGGCTTCGGCTTCCGCCAAATCGGTTTGATAATCGGCCGGCTCGATCTCGAGCAGCACGTCGCGGGTATGGACCAGTTGGTTGTCCTCGACCGCAAGCGTCCGGACATAGCCCTCGACGCGGGCCGAGATCATTGAAATGTCGGCGCGCACATAGGCGTTCTCGGTGGCGACTTCGTAGCGCCCGACGGTCGCCCAATTGACCACCCACCAGCCCGCCAGCACCAGGACGGCCAAGCCGCCAGCCAGCATCAAGGCGCGCTTGCGCAGGCCCGGCCCGCTCAAGAAGCCCGCGCCAACCCGCCGCTCCGCCGTTTCCGGCTTCAGCTGAATTCCAGCATCGTCAGGCACGAATCCATCCTTGCGGCGCAACCGCCGCCCCGTCGCATGCTATGTAGCGAGCGTTACGACGGGTTCAACGCAACTGTAGAAAATGTGATCTCCGATTGCGCGAGGTATGCAAGGGCGTATCGTCGCGGCGAATAACCTCGGGGGAGGCGAACTTGGGTCAACCGGGCGGGCTACCGCAACCGGACGGGCGGACTTTAGACAGGGGAGTGGCCCGACGCCACGCCTTCCTGGAAGCCGCGCGCGCCGTGTTTTTCGAACAGGGCTTCGCAAACGCCAGCGTTAATGAAGTGGTGAACCGCGCCGGCGGCTCGCTGGCGACGCTCTATTCCCAGTTTGGAAACAAGGAGGGGCTCTTCCTCGCCGTGTTCGAGGATCAGTACGCCCGCTTCACCCGGGACATTTCCCCGAGCGATTACGCCCACTTGCCCCTCGAGCAAGGCCTCCAGGCGATGGGCGAGCAGTTTCTGAAAGCAACGCTTTCGCCGGATCATCTGGCGTTTTACCGGCTCGCGATCGGCGGCGCGCGCTCGCACCCGGAACTCCTGCAGCGCTACCTCGTGACCGGCCTCTCCCGGCTTCGGGACGCCGTGGTCGCCTACATGACCGAAGCCAAGACCGTGGACGGCCGGAAAATCGCCGACCCCGAATCGACCGCGACCTTCTTCTTCGATCTAATGCGCAGCCGTCACCATTATCGGGCGCTGACGTCCGACAGTTATGTGCTGACGCCCGAACAAGTGACCGCGCATATCCGCCACTCGGTCACGTTCATGCTCCATGGCGCCCTGCGCGCTTAGCCGAATTTCGGCCCAATTCCGTTCAGAACTGATTCAGCTTCGGTTCAGACGGCCCCCGTCATGCTCCAGAGTGCGAGGGTGTGTCGAAACAAGACGCACACGGGAGCCTCTTAGAATGAAAACTGCCCTCATTGCGGCGTTAGCCGCGCTGAGCGCTACGGCCTGGGCCGCGCCTGCCCTGGCCCAACGCCATGACGATAACCGAGGCGGCCACGAACGTGGCGACCGAGGCGGACAGCGCGAGCGCGGCGACCGTGGAGACCGCGGTGGCGGCGATCACAACAGAAATAACGGAGGCGGCGGAGGCGGCGGCGATCAAGGCTGGCGCAGCCGCGACAATGGCGGCGGCGGTGGCGGCGACCAAGGGCGCCGGCGCGACTATCAGCCCGCGCAGCAAGCCGCGCCCCCACCCCAACAACAGCAACAACGCGCGGCGCGTGGTCCCGAAGGCGGCGGTCAGCGCGACTGGGGCGGACGTGGCGGCGAAGGCCGCGGCGATCGCGGTGATCGCGGCGGCGGTCAACAAGCCGGTCGCGGCGGACAAGGTCCCGACGGCGCGCTGCTCGGCGGACCGCGCGGCGGCGATGGTCGTGGTCAACAAGCTGGCCGAGGCGAAGGACCGCGCGGCGACTGGCGCGGCGGCGATCGTCCGGGTCAACAAGCCGGACGTGGCGATGGCCCGCGTGGCGATCGTCCCGGCCAACAAGCAGGCCGTGGCGATGGCCCGCGCGGTGACGGGCAATGGCGCGGCGGCGATCGTCCGGGCCAGCAAGCCGGTCGCGGCGATGGCCCGCGTGGCGATGGACAATGGCGCGGCGGCGATCGTCCGGGCCAACAAGCCGGTCGCGGCGATGGACCGCGCGGCGATGGACAATGGCGCGGCGGAGATCGTCCGGGCCAGCAAGCCGGTCGCGGCGATGGACCGCGCGGCGACGGGCAATGGCGCGGCGGCGATCGTCCGGGCCAGCAAGCCGGTCGCGGCGATGGCCCGCGCGGCGATGGACAATGGCGCGGCGGCGATCGTCCGGGCCAACAAGCCGGTCGCGGCGGCGACGGTCGCGGGCGCGGAGACGGACAATGGCGCGGCGGTGATGGCCGTGGCGGTTCACAGCATGCCGATCGCGGCGGTGATCGTCGTGGCGACTGGAATCGCGATGGCCGTGGACGCGGCGGCGATTGGGGCCGCAACGACCGCAGCCGCGATTGGGACCGCAACCGTGGCAACCGTCATCGCTATGCCGGCAATGACGGCTGGCGCAATCATCGCTGGTACGATGGCCATCGCGGCTATGACCGGCGCTGGAACGATTGGCGGCGCATTCCGGTCGGCTATTACTTCAACCGCGATTATGCGTTCGCGCTCGGGAATTATTGGGGCGCGAGCTATTATTGGTGGTCGTATCCGAACTGGCGCCGGCCGTGGCGCGGCTATTCCGTGGGCTATGTGTTTCCGCCTGGGCTCTATTGGGAGCCGGTGCCGGACGACATCTACTACTACCTGCCGCCGCCCCCTTACGGCTGCGACTATGTGATGGTCGACCGTGACGTCCTGCTGATCTCGCTCACCACGCGCGTGATCCTCGACGCCCTGCTCTACTCGGACGGCTATCAGTCCAGCTACAACGACTATTGAGGCCTAGGCTCATCGAGTGAAGCGCGGCCGCTCCGGAAACGGAGCGGCCGTTTTCGTGTCAGTGCTTGCCGGCGCCGCCGCCGGCTTGGCGCTCCGCCGCGAAGCGCCCGAGCGCGCGCGAGGCGACTTGCATGCCGATATTTTGCCCGGCCTCCTCAAGCTCGCTTTGCACTTGGCCTTGGCTCGCAGTCATCGCCTGGCCGGCCGGTGACTGCAGGAAGTCCCGGATCTCCACCAAGTTCTGCTCGCTGATATTGGCGGCGTAGGCCTGTGCGACACTGGCCATGAGGTCGGGCGTCGCCGTGCGAAACTCCTCCGCGAGCAGCTCGCCCAGCCGGGCCTCCTCCGACGCCGTCAGATGCATCTCGCCCGCCGCCTGCGAGGCGATCATCGGCGAAAGCGTGTCGAACATCTGCATGATCGTCTCGCTCACATCCATGAGCGCGATCACCTCGGTCGCCAGCCTCTGCCGAGAGGCCTCGTCCGCCGCCGCCGGCTGCACCCCGAGCGTGGCCATAAAGCCGAGCGCCAGCACCAATCTTCGCATCCCCATCGCATCCCCCTTGCCAGAATTACACGTGCCGGCTGCCCGCCAGGTGTTGACGCGCGGCCCTCGCGCCCTTAACTGAGCCCCGTTAGCAACCGGCCCTGGCGAGTGCTAAACGCCTCTTCAGGATCGTTGCGACCGTCATTATCAACCAGAAGGAGAGGCACGTGGCCAGCTTTCGTCCACTGCACGACCGCGTCGTCGTTAAGCGCGTGAAGGAAGAAGAAAAGACCCGCGGCGGGATCATCATCCCGGAAACCGCGCAGGAAAAGCCGCAGGAAGGCGAGATCGTCGCTGTCGGCCCTGGCGCGCGCGATGAAGACGGCGAGCGCATCCCGCTCGATCTCGAAGTCGGCGACCGTATCCTGTTCGGCAAGTGGTCCGGCACCGAAGTGAAGATCGACGGCGAAGACCTTCTGATCATGAAGGAAGCCGACGTCATGGGCGTCATCGAAAACAAGAAGTCCGGGAAGAAGGCCGCCGCCTAACAGCGTCGTCGTTCCGCTCCCATCCATTCAGAAGAGGTAAGTAAACATGGCTGCGAAAGTCGTGAGTTTTGGCGCCGATGCCCGTGAGCGTATGCTCCAGGGCGTCGATATCCTCGCCAACGCGGTAAAAGTGACGCTCGGCCCCAAGGGCCGCAACGTCGTCATCGAAAAGAGCTTCGGCGCCCCGCGCACCACCAAGGACGGCGTCACCGTCGCCAAGGAAATCGAGCTCGAAGACAAGTTTCAGAACATGGGCGCGCAACTCATTCGTGAAGTTGCCTCCAAGACCAATGACGAAGCCGGCGACGGCACCACCACCGCCACCGTGCTGGCTCAAGCCATCGTTCGCGAAGGCATGAAGGCCGTCTCGTCGGGCCGCAATCCGATGGATCTGCGCCGCGGCGTTGAAAAGGCGGTTCTGGCCGTCGTTGAGGACCTGAAAAAGCGGTCCAAGAAAGTGACGGGTCCTGAAGAAATCGCACAGGTCGGGACCATCTCGGCCAACGGCGACACCGACATCGGCAAATTCCTCGCCGATGCGATGGCGAAAGTTGGCAACGAAGGCGTGATCACGGTTGAAGAAGCCAAGTCGCTCGAGACTGAACTCGAAGTCGTCGAAGGCATGCAGTTCGACCGCGGCTATCTCTCGCCCTACTTCATCACCAACGCCGACAAGATGGAAGCGACACTGGAAGACCCAGTGATCCTGCTGTTCGAGAAGAAGATCTCCTCGCTGCAGGCCATGCTCCCGATCCTGGAAGCTGTTGTGCAAAGCCAGCGCCCGCTCCTCATCATCGCCGAAGACGTGGAAGGCGAAGCGCTCGCCACCCTCGTCGTCAACAAGCTGCGCGGCGGCCTCAAGGTCGCGGCCGTGAAAGCGCCGGGTTTTGGCGACCGCCGCAAGGCCATGCTGGAAGACATCGCTGTCCTCACCGGCGGCCAAGTGATCAGCGAAGACCTCGGCATCAAGCTGGAAAACGTCACCATCGACATGCTTGGCAAGGCCAAGAAGGTCGTCGTGAAGAAGGACGACACGACTGTCGTGGACGGCGGCGGCGCCAAGGCTGACATCGAAGCCCGCGTTGCTCAAATCCGCAAGCAGATCGAGGACACCACGTCCGACTATGACCGTGAGAAGCTGCAAGAACGTCTGGCCAAGCTCGCCGGCGGCGTTGCGGTGATCAAGGTCGGCGGCGCGACGGAAGTCGAAGTGAAAGAGCGCAAGGACCGCGTTGACGACGCGCTCAACGCCACCCGCGCCGCGGTTGAAGAAGGCATCGTCCCCGGCGGCGGCGTCGCGCTTCTCCGCGCTGCGTTCAAGCTCAACATCAAGGGCGACAACGAAGACCAGAATGTCGGCATCGCCATCGTCCGCAAGGCGCTGGAAGCCCCGATCCGTCAGATCGTGGAAAATGCCGGCGTCGAAGGCTCGATCGTTGTCGGCAAGCTGCGTGAATCGAAGGACGACAATTTCGGCTTCAACGCGCAGACCGAAGAATATGTCGACATGCTGAAAGCCGGCATCATCGATCCGGTGAAGGTGGTCCGCACCGCGCTGCAAGACGCAGCCTCGGTCGCCGGCCTCATCATCACCACCGAAGCCTCGATCGCCGAAGCGCCCAAGCGCGAAAAAGGCGGCGGCGGCGGCCACCCAGGCGGCGGCATGGGCGGCATGGGCGACATGGATTTCTGATCCAAGCGCTTACGCTGAACTGCAAATACGAAGGGCGGAGCGAAAGCTCCGCCCTTTTTTGTTTGCGCGCTTTCATCGCCTCGTGCGTAATTACGAGGGCAAGGAGAGCCGATCTGTGTGGTCGAAGATCAACAGAATCGCGGTCTACGCATTCTCGTCCATCATCGGTTTTCTGGGCGTGCTGGCTTCCACGTTTGCAGACATGACTTGGACGATCCTCTTCTTGATTGTCAGCCCTACGCTCGCGGTCCTGATCCACGAGCTTGGCCATGCGTGCGCGGCTTGGCGCTTCGGTATGGCGGTAAAAATCATCTCGGTCGGCCCGCTCATGCTGCACTTTAGGCCGACGCGGCTCCGCTTGAACGACTACGCCTTCGGCCACGACGTCGGCGGCTATGTGTTGTTCAACGAATCTCGAGGGAGATACCTGACGCGATGGACACGCGGCGTGATCACGCTCGCCGGACCGTTCGCCAATCTGTCAACGGCGATCATCGCGTATGCAGGCGGCCTTGCACTTGGCGATACCGGTCTTGGGGCACTGCTCTTCGGTTTTGCGTACACCTCCGTCGCGGCCTTCGTCATTTCGGCCTGGCCATACAAGTTGGCGTCCGGGCGCGGAAACGATGCTCTTCAATTCATCCGCGACCTTCACGGGTGAACGCTCCGTCCAAAGAGGCCCGCCAAAACCATTGCCCTGGCGAGCGCCCTAACCGAAGCTTGACGCCCCGCCCCCACATTGCGCCAATCGCGGCATGCACATCATCCGCACCGCCATCGCCGCCCTCGCCCTCTTCGCCGCCCCCGCATTCGCGCAGCCAGCGCCCGGCGCGCTCTCGCCCGCCATCGATGCGGACATGCCCGCGCTGATCGCGCTTTACCGCGAGCTGCACGCCAATCCCGAGCTGAGCGGCGCGGAGGTGCGCACGTCGGCGCGGTTGGCGCGCGAGATACGTAGGCTGGGGTTCACCGTCACCACCGGCGTCGGCGGGCATGGCATTGTCGCGGTGCTGGAGAACGGCCCCGGTCCTGTACTGCTGCTGCGCACCGACATGGACGCGCTGCCCGTCACCGAGCAAACGGGCCTTGCCTTCGCAAGCCGCGTGCGCGCCACGAACGAGGCCGGCGTCGAGACAGGCGTGATGCACGCCTGCGGGCACGATGTGCACATGGCCGCTTGGATCGGCACGGCGCGCCGGCTGGTCGCGCTGCGCGCGCAATGGTCCGGCACCTTGGTGATGATCGCGCAGCCCGCGGAGGAAACCGGCTCGGGCGCGCGCGCCATGTTGGCGGACGGGCTGTACGAGCGCTTCCCGCGACCCACGCACGCCTTCGCGTTCCATGATTCCGCCGCGCTGCCCGCTGGCGTCATCGGCGTGGTGTCTGGACCCATGGCGGCCAATGTCGATTCCATCGACGTGCTGGTGCGCGGCGTCGGCGGGCACGGCGCTTATCCGCACACGACGCGCGATCCCATCGTGCTGGCGAGCCGCATCGTCACCAGCCTGCAAACTTTGGTCAGCCGCGAAACCAATCCGCTCGACAGCGCGGTCGTCACCGTCGGCAGCTTTCACGCCGGCTCGAAGCACAACATCATTCCGGACGAAGCGCGCCTCCAGCTCACGGTGCGCAGCTTTTCCGCCGAGACGCGCCAGCGCCTGATCGACGGCATCCGCCGCATCGCGCGCGGTGAAGCCATCGCGGCCGACATTCCCGAAGACCGCATGCCCGAAGTCACCGTGAAAGACGAATTCACGCCTGTGACGATCAATTCCGAACCGCTGACGCAAGAGACCAGCGCCGCCTTCCGCGCCTATTTCGGCGACGCGCGCGTGCGTGACGTGCAGCCGGTGATGGGCGGGGAAGATTTCGGCCGCTATCGGCTCGACGGCGCGGATATCCAAAGCATGCTGTTCTGGGTCGGCGGCGTGCCGCAGGCGCGCTGGGACGAAGCGCAAGGCGATCCAACGCGCCTGCCCTCTACACACAGCCCGTTCTGGGCGCCGGACGCCGAAACCACCATCCCGGCCGCGATCGCCGCGATGACGGTGGCGTCGCTAAACGTGCTGGCGCAGCGCTAAGAAAAAACGAGCGAGCCGGGCAGCGGCTCGCTCGAAATTCTGGTCGGGCGATGCTTGCGACTTAGCCGCGCGCCAGGCGTTGATAGTGGGCGGCGAGGATGGCGAAGGCGGCTTTGCGTTCGCCGGTGGGTGAGACGACGCCTTTGCGGTTCCAGCCTTGTTGATAGATCGGGTGTTGGCGCCGAGGCGAGCGGAAGTCTTTCAGGATCCAGGGCGAGAGACCGCGGAGGAATGAAATCTTTTCACTCATCGCCAGCGTCTGGCGATAATACTCGGCCTGAAAGGTCTCGGAGAATTTGCGCTTGAGTTCGGGGTCCTGAAAGCCCGCGAGCGCATCGGCGCCGAATTCGGAGAAGATCATTGGCTTGCCGTAGTCGGAGCGCCAGCCGATGTCGGGCAGCGCGGCGAGCGGATCGGCGCTGTACCAGCCGTTATAGGTGTTGACCCCCAGCACATCGAGATGCGCCGCGAGCGGATCGTTGAGCACCATCAGCGGATGCCCGCCCTCTTCGCGCCGATCGGTCAGCAGCGCCGCGGTAACGAGACGCGTATTATCCAGCGCGCGCACATCGCGGATCAATGTTTCAAGGAACGCATTGCGCGGATCGCTAAGCGGGGTTTCGTTCGCTACGCTCCAAAGCGCGATCGAGGCGCGGTTGCGGTCGCGCTTGATGTTCTCGGCCAGCATGGCGCGCGCGACGGCGAGTGTTTCGGGCCGCGCCCAATTGATGCGCCAATAGACCGGAATTTCGCTCCAGACGAGGAGCCCCATCTCATCGGCAAGGCGCATCGTGATCTCGGAATGCGGATAGTGCGCGAGGCGGACGAAGTTGCAGTTTAGCCCATCCTTCGCCGTGCTTAAGAGAGCGCGCGCGGCGTCAGGCGTGATGATGCGGCCAGGTTCGGCGCCGAACTCCTCTTCGTGCAAGCAGATGCCGCGCAGAAAAATCGGCCGGCCATTGAGCAGAATATCTTCGCCGCGCACGGCAAGCGTACGGAAGCCGATGCGCTCCTGCAGCGTATCGCCGCCGCCTTCAATGGTGACGTCGTAGAGCGTTGGCGCCTCGGGCGTCCAACGGCGCAAGCGGCGCGGCGCGGGCGCATCGCCCTCCCATACGCCCTCCGCGCTCGTCGTGCCGCTGAGCGTCACGCCCAAGGCCGGAATGCGCACTTGTACAGCGCCGCCAGCGGCGCTGGCGCCATTGAGACGCACGCTTGCCGCGATGCGTCCGTTCGGCGCGAGTCTGATCCAGGCATCGTCGATGAAGGTCGCGGGCGTCACCATCACGCGCACCGCGCGCGTGACGCCGCCATAATTTTCCCAGTCCGTCACGGGCGGGGGCACCGTATCCCACGAAGGCTCGGAGTCGACACCGATGGTGATTTGGTTTTCGCCGGCGCGCAGCAGCGGCGTGATTTCGAAATTGAACGGCGTAAAGCCGCCCTCGTGCGTGCCGACGAGCGTCCCGTTCACGAACACGCTGGCGCGATAGTTCGCGGCGCCGACTTGCACGAAAGCGCGTTGGCCAATGGTGCTCTCGACGCGGAACGTACGCTGATACCACATGAGGCCGACATAGTGGCGCAGCGTCGGATCATGGATCAGCCATGACGAAGGCAGCGGCGCGGTGGGCGAGCGCTGCATATCGTATTCGATGAGCGCATTGGGCTGGGCGCGCGTCACCGCATCGACATCGTGATCGTCGTAGCGGCGATGGCCAAAGCCCGCCGGGTCGCCGTGAAAACCGGCCATGCCATCGCGGTATGGATCGATCGACCAGTGCCATGGCCCCGAAAGATCAACGCCGGCGCGGCTCGCGGCATTGGTCATCGTGATCGGCTGCGCGGACGCGGCTTGCGCGGACGCAGGCGTCGCTTGCAGGCCGAGCGCGGTGACGGCGACGCTGCCCGCGAGCCATTCGCGGCGACTGATCTGCATGTAACCCTCCAGACGCGCTTAGCCGCGCGCGCGTTCTCGGCCGAGCGCCCAGCGCAAGCCCCCGGTGATGTGCTGCACGACGAGCGGTTCGGTGAACGATTCCGGCACATGGCCCATCGAGGTGTAGAAGACGTTCGCGCCTTCAAACTCGTGGCGCCACGACACTGGCTTTGGATTGACCTCCGGCAAGCGGTATCGCGTCGGTGTGTTGGTTTGGCTGGTGTACCATTGCGCGTTCACCGGATCGCTGCCCGCATCGTACACCGAGCCGACTTCGGCGACGATCAGCACATGAACGAGCGGGTTGAAGTCGCGGAAGAGATACCATTCGTCGGCGCGTTCGATCACCGCCGGCAGGCCGCGCGTTGAGGGATCATTACGGTCCACCACGAGAAGACGACCGGGGCGGACATTGGGGCTCGCGGGGTGGCGATCGAAATAGCCGCCGATCATTTGCCCGTACCACGGCCAGTGATGATGCGAATCCGCCGCCGCGTGAATGCCGACAATCGCGCCGCCGCGACGCACGAAGGCTTGCAGCGCATCACGTCGCGGGCCAACCAGCCATTCGGATTCGGCGTGCTGGCTATCGGTCGTGCTGCAGAGGAACGTGATGCCGTCGAAGCGCCCGAGATTTTCGGTCGAGAAAATTTCCGGATCGTCGGTGACTTCGATCTCAAGGCGCTCGCGCGAAGCGATGCCGCGCATCATCTCGATGCCAGTCTGGATCGAGGGGTGCGCGTAGCCGGTTGCCTTATGGAACACCAGAATGCGCGCTTGGCGCGGTTGCGCGAAGGCGGGCGTGCTGGCGAGCATGGCTGCTGCGCCCGAGAGCGCGGCAAAGCGCCGGCGAGAAATGGTCATCGTTTCCTCCCTCATTCGAAGCCGCGATCCGCGGTCTAGTTTTCCAGGCGCAGCGCCCACTTCAAGCCGCCTTCGACGTGGCGGAGAAAGAAGTCTTCGCTATAGCTTTCGGGCGTGTGGCCCATGCCGGTGTAGAAGACGCGCCCGCCTTCAAAATCGTGGCTCCACGAAATCGGGTTCGGCGTTGTGCCCTCTTGGCCGATCGATGCGGGATCATAGACCGCAAGCAGGCGCACGCTGGGATCGAAATCCACGTAATAATACCATTCGTCCGCGCGCGTGATCGATGTTGGAAGCCCGCGCGTGGCGGGATGATCGGTATCGACAAGCGTGACGTGTCCCGGCGGTTCGCCCGGCGGATGGCGCCGGAACGCCGCACCGATCATCTGGCGATACCAGGGCCAGTTATAATGCGAATCCGCGGCGGCATGGATGCCGACAATGCCCCCGCCGCGATGCACGAAGGCCTGCAATGCGTCGCGGCGCGCGCCGACGAACCATTCGGAGTCCGGATTGCGCCCGCTGCTGGTGTCGTGGAGCAATACGATGGCGTCGTAACCATCGAGCCGGCCGGGCGCGAACACATCAACGTCTTCGGTTGCGTCAACGACCCAACCATTGCGTGCGCCGATCGCTTGTATCGCGGCGATGCCAGGCTCGATCGAGGCGTGGCGATAGCCGGTCGTGTGCGAAAAGATCAGGACGTGCGGCGTGCGCGGCGGCGGCGTCGCGCAACTTGCGACCAGCACGGCGGCGAAAAGCACAGCCAACCAACGAAGCAAAGATGACATGGCTTTCGCCCTCCCACTCATGATCGCCGGCTTGGACGCGCGGCTGATGTCGTTGCGCTCGTTAGAGCGGTAGCGCTCACAAACTGAGCCAAAAGCCCGGCGCAATACAAGCGCCAAGCGCCCGCCTTCAGCTTATTGGCGAGGTCGAGAAGCGGTAGACCGAGACATGGGCGTAGGTTTCGCCCGGATTGAGCCGCGCGCTTGGGAAGCCGGGCTGGTTCGGCGCGTCAGGAAATTGCTGCGGTTCCAGGCAGAGGCCGTCGCTCTGGCGATAGCTGATCCCGCCTTTGCCGATCAGGCGCCCATCGAGGAAATTGCCGGAATAGAATTGCAGTCCAGGCTCGGTGGTGTGGATTTCGAGCACGCGGCCGGAGACTGGATCCTCCAGCCGCGCGGCGAATTTCGGATCGCGCGCGGGGCCGCCGCGCAACACGAAATTGTGGTCATAGCCGCGTCCGCGCCGGAGTTGTTCGTCGCGGCCGTCGCGAAGATGCGTGCCGATCTGCTTGGGCTGGCGAAAATCGAACGGCGTGCCGGCGACCTGGCGGATTTCGCTCGTGGGGATGAGCCCTGCGTCTACCGGCGTGAACGCATCGGCCGCTACTGTCAGCCGATGCGCCAAGATGGTGCGACCCGAGTCCGCGCCGCTGAGATTGAAATAGGAATGCTGCGTCAGACCCACATAAGTCGGCGCATCCGTGCGCGCTTGGTAGGTGACGTTGAGTTCGTTTTCGTCGGTGAGTTCATAAGTCACGCGTGCTTCGAGCGCGCCGGGAAAGCCCTGCTCTCCATCGGGACTGGCGTGGACCAAGGTGACGCTCGATGGCTCAAGCCGCTCGATGCGCCACACGACTTTGTCATAGCCGTACGCGCCGCCGTGCAATGTGTGCGGGCCGTCGCTCTTCACAAGCTCATAGCGCTTGCCGTCGAGCATGAATGCGCCGTTGGCGATGCGGTTGGAGAAGCGCCCGATGGAGGCGCCCAGATAAAACGGCGTCTCCACATAGGGCGCGACATTGTCGTGGCCGAGAATGATGTCGGCGAAGCGCCCCGCGCGATCCGGCGCCGTCAGCGCCTGCAAACCCGCACCGAGCGTGATGACGCTGGCGCGCATGCCGCGGCCATTGGTGATTTCAACGATGTCCACTGGCGATCCATCGGGCATCGTACCGAACTGACGCCTGGGCTCCGCCGCTTTCATGGAAGCTGCGCTCATCGACCTGCCGTGCTCATCGTCGTCTCTCCCCTAGCCCCCGCCACTTTTGGACGGTTCATCGGCCGAATGCCATTCCGCTATTAATATTACAATATTTCGCTTAGCCTGCGGACATGTCGTTGTATGATAACGCTCACATCTATTGGTTGAAGCAAGATTCTGTGCCGAAATCAAAGATTAGCCCGGTCGATTGGTGAGCGTCGTTCCGTTCGCGAGGTGGGGTTTGGCCAGGTCGAGCAGGCGCAGCGGCAAAGCGGTGACGGCGCAGGATGTCGCGCGGCTTGCGCGCGTCTCGCCGATGACGGTGTCGCGCGTCGTGAACGGCGAAAAGAATGTCCGGCCCACAACGCGCGATGCCGTGCTCGATGCGGTGCGCGAACTCCGCTATGCGCCGAACCTCGCAGCCAAGAGCCTCGCCAGCGCCGAGCAGCCGCGCATAGGCCTGCCGTTCGCCAATCCGAGCGCGGCCTATCTCAGCGAGTTTTTGGTCGCGATGCTGGACGAGATCGCGCGCGTCGGCGCCCAGCTCGTCCTGGTGCGCTGCGAAGCGGGCGATGAGGACGCCGAACGTGCCGCGGTGAGCCAGCTCTTGGCAGGGCAAGTCTCCGGCATGTTGCTGACGGCGCCGCTCAGCGATTCCATGATTGTGCGGACTGAAACGGCGGCGGCGGGCGTGCCAGCCGTCGTGATCGGCACCGGGCGGTTTCACGGCGATATTCCGTGCGTGCGGATCGATGAGCGCAAAGCGGCGTTCGACATGACCAAGAAGATTCTCGATCTCGGCCATCGCCGCATCGGGTTCATCACCGGCAATCCAAACCAGACCGCAAGCGCCGCGCGGCAAGCGGGCTTTGAATCCGCTTTGCAGGAGCTTGCCCCGACCGCGAAGGCCAGCATCGCGCAAGGGTTTTTCACGTACCAGTCGGGGCTCGACGCGGCGGAGATTTTGCTCAGCGCAAAGGAAAGGCCGAGCGCCATTTTCGCCAGCAATGACGACATGGCGGCGGCGGTGGTTTCTGTCGCGCACCGGCGCGGGCTGGATGTGCCGCGCGACATTACCGTGGTCGGCTTTGACGATACGGCGATCGCGACCACGCTCTGGCCAGAACTCACCACGGTGCGCCAGCCGATCGGCGACATGGCGGTCGCGGCGGTCGGTCTCCTCTTGAAGCAGGTGCGCGCGCGCAAGTTGCGCCAGGCCGAAACGCCGGCCGATATCGTGATGCAGCACACCCTGGTCGAGCGGCAATCGTCAGCGGTGTTTCGCGAAACGGGACGTGCACTCGACGGGTGAAACAGCGGTTTACCCCGCTCGATTTTGAGTCATTATATCGATGCGGCGGCGCTGAGCCCGTCTCCGCGAGAAAAAGCGATCAGTGTCAACCGGATCGCGCGAGGGACGGAACGATCACCGCCGGGAGGGCGAATTTCCATGAGTAAAATGAGCCGAGCGATAGCGCTTGCCTTGACGCTGCTTGCCCTGCCCGTGGGCGCGGCGCTTGCACAACAGGACGATCCCTGGAGCCACGTCATGAACATGGAGACGGCTGGCTTTTGGGCTGTCATGCCCGAACGGCCCAGGGTGCAAGTCGTCGATGTCCAGGGCCAAGCCTTCGCGCAAGCGTTTCGCGTACGCGGGCGGCGCGGGGCAAATCCGTGGGACGTGCAAGCCAATTCTCCGTCCGGCGGCGACATCCATCGCGGAGACACCGTGATGGTAATGGTGTTCGCGCGCGCCGAGCAGGCGGCCGAAGGCGGCAGCACCATGCCGATGCGTCTGCAGCTTTCCGGCGCGCCTTACAGCTCGGTGTTCGATGCGAGCTTTCAACTCACCGATCAGTGGAAGCAATATTGCGGCTCGGGCGTGGCCACGCAGGACTTTGGCGACGGCGTCACCAATGTTTCGTTGCAATTGGCGACGGGCGAGCAAGTGATCGATCTGGGGCCGGTGTTCGTGTTCAATTTCGGCCAGAATTTCGATTCCGCCAACCTGCCCCATTGTCCTGACTGAGAAAGCGTTCCGGCGCGTTGGAGAACACCATGACGACACTTCCGCGCCGGACGATCCTGCAAGGCGCCGCGGCCGCGGCTGCTTTTGGCGGACAGGCCTTCGCGCAGCCAAGGCGGCCCTATCGCGTCGGGCTCATTGGCTCGGGTTGGTTTGGCAAGCTCGATCTATTCGCGCTGATGCAGGTCGCGCCGGTTGAGGTGGTGGCGTTGTGCGACGTCGATCAGCGCATGCTGGAAGAAGCGCGCGACTTGACGCGGGCGCGAACGGACTCGGTCACGCCGCAGCGCCGCCGCCCCGCGATCCACCACGATTATCGCGAAATGCTGCGCGAGCACGAATTCGATATCGTGATTATCGGCACGCCGGATCACTGGCATGCGCTGCAATCCATCGCGGCGATCGAGGCAGGCGCGCATGTCTATCTGGAAAAGCCAATCTCGGTGGATGTGCGCGAAGGCGAGGCGATCCTGGCAGCGGCCCGCGCGCGCAATCGCGTGGTGCAAGCGGGCACGCAGCGCCGCACCGCGCCGCCCTTTCTCGAAGCGCGCGAGCGTTTCGTGCGGACGGGGCTACTGGGCGATGTCGGCCATATCGAGGTGTTCTGTTATTTCCACCAACGGCCTGCGCAATTCTCCGCGCCTTCAGCGCCGCCGCCCAATCTCGACTGGGATTTCTACTGCGGGCCAGCGCCGGCCATCCCGTTCATCCGCGAAATGCATCCGCGCGACTGGCGTGCGTTCGAGGGATTCGGGAACGGCTATCTTGGCGATGTCGGCGTTCACTTCATCGATTCCGCGCGCTGGATTTTGGGTCTTGGCGCGCCAAAGCGCGTGACGTCGTCGGGCGGCATCTTCGTCGACACGCAAAGCGCCTCGACCGTGCCCGATACACAGATGGCGACGTTCGAGTTCGACGACATCACCATGACCTGGACCAACCGCCACTGGGGCCGCGCGCCCGATCCATCGCGCGACTGGGGCGCCGCGATCCATGGCGATAAAGGCACGCTGCGGCTTTACAATGCCGGCTACGAATTCATTCCAGTCGAGGGTCCGACGGTCGCGAGCGAACTGGCGTCCGAACTCGATCAATTCCCCGCCGACCAAGCCATGCTGGATTGGGAGCGCCCGCTCGCGGCGATCACGCGCTATCATATGCGCGACTTCATCACCGCGATCGAAGCGGGCACGCGTCCGGCGGCGGATATCGAAGAAGCGCATATTTCCACATCCACCTGCGTGCTCGCGAACACCGCTCTGAAACTTGGGCGGACGTTGAATTGGGACGGGCATCATGTTGTGGGCGATCCGGAGGCGGACGCCATGATGGCGCGGGCCTACCGCGCGCCATGGGTGCATCCCGGCGTATGATCCGCTCGCTCAGTTTTATTCTGGTCGCATTCGCGCTGTGCGCGTGCACGCGCGCGCCTGCCGAAGGACCGGCCGCGCCGCATTTGCGCCAGCAGGGACAAGCGGTTCAGCTTATAGTGGACAACGAGCCGTTCTTGATCCTCGGCGGCGAGCTGGGCAATTCGAGTGCGTCGAGCCTCGATTATCTCGCGCCGCACTGGGAGACGTTTCAGGCGCTCCATCTCAATACGGTGCTCGCGCCGGTCTATTGGGAGCTGATCGAGCCGCAAGAGGGTTCATACGATTTCTCATCTGTCGATGGCCTCCTGCGCAATGCGCGCGCGCACGATATGCGGCTGGTGCTGCTGTGGTTCGGGTCGTGGAAAAATTCCATGTCGACCTATGCGCCGGCCTGGGTGAAGCGCGATAGCGCGCGGTTTCCGCGCGCTTTCTCGCAAGCTGGTGAGGCACAGGAGATTCTCTCGCCTTTCAGCACGGAGAGCCGCGACGCCGATGCGCGCGTGTTCGCCGCCTTGATGGCGCATCTGCGCGAGACCGACGGCGCGCAGCACACAGTGCTCATGGTGCAGGTCGAAAACGAGATCGGCATGCTGCCGAGCGCGCGCGATCATAGCGACGGCGCCGAGCAGGCTTGGGCCGCGCCTGTGCCGGCGGCGCTGCTCGCGCAACTGGAGTCGCGCGAACTGCGCCCGCTCTGGCAGGCCAATGGCGCACGCGCTTCCGGCTCTTGGCGCGAGCTATTTGGCGCAAGCGATGCGGCTGAAGAGATTTTCATGGCGTGGCACTTCGCGGCCTATACCGAGCACGTCACGGCGGCGGGCAAGGCGGCGTACAACATCCCGATGTATGTCAACGCCGCGCTCATCCGCCCCGGCCGCACGCCGGGACAGTATCCAAGCGCCGGGCCCTTGCCGCATCTGATGACGACATGGCGCACCGCCGCGCCCTCGATCGATTTTCTCACGCCGGACATTTACTTCCCGAACTTCACCGAGTGGTTGGATCACTATGACCGCGACGGCAATGCGATCTTTATTCCGGAAGCCAACCGCGCTGGCGCGGCGGAGGCCGGCGCGAACGCCTTCTTTGCATTCGGCGAGCACGACGCGATGGGCTTTAGCCCGTTCTCGATCGACTCAATCGGCGCCAACAATGATTTGGGCGCCGCTTATGCAACGCTCGCCGAACTCAGCCCGCTCATCCTCGAACATCAGGGCAAGGGCACGATGGCCGGCGCGCGCGCGCCAGTAGCGTTCGATGGCGGCGTGGACGAAACGCCGCGCGCGATCGTGCTGGGCGACTACACCTTGACCGTCACCACCATCGATCCATGGACGCCGCGCCCAGATCAAAACATAGCCGCCCATGGCGGCCTCATCATCCAAGTCGGCCCGGAGGACTATGTCATCGCGGGCTCGGGCATCACCGTGACCTTCGCGCCGAACGGCGAAGGACGCGCCGGCATCGATAGCGCGTGGGAAGGCCGATACGTCGATGGCGCATGGCGCCCCGGTCGCCTGCTCAATGGCGACGAGACACATCAGGGCCGGCATGTGCGCCTGCCGCCGGGGCCGTGGGGCATTCAGCGCGTGCGGCTGTACCGGTACTGACCCAGATTTCAAACAACCATCACGCTCAGTCATTCCGGGACGGCGAAGCCGGACCCGGAAGCCAGGGATCGTAGATCTGTGTGTTGGCCCTGGGTTCCGGGTCTCGCTCCGCTCGCCCGGAATGACTGAGAAGGTCTAACGCGCCGGCGCACCGCGAAATGCGGCAGCGATCGCCTCGCGCATCGGCTTGGGCTGGTAGTTCGCATCGAACGGCAGCGGACGCTTGGGCAGGCCGTCATCGCGCGGCGAATTGTTCTGCAGCCAGGAATAATGGTCGACCAAACCCCAGCACAGCACGTCCCCCATCTGCGGATAGCTCAAGGTCACGTCCAGAAACGCCTTCGCATAATCGGCCATCAAGCGGTCGCGCGCCGGAATGTCGGCGGGCATCCCCCGATCGCCGACGTCCAGCTCCGTGATGAGAAGTTTGAGCCCCATGCCGGTGACTTCATCGAGGAAGGCGCGCCATGCGGCCTCTTGCGATGCATCGAACGAGGTCGCATCGGGATTGTCGCGGTTGGCGCCGATATGGCCTTGGATGCCCAGCGCATCGATGTGAACGCCGCGCGATTTCCAGTGCTGAAGCGCGCGCAGCACGCCGGCGCGGTGATTTGCGCTGCTCGCGGCGCCCGTCATGTAGTCGTTATAGACCATCTGCGCATGCGGCGCGGCCTCGCGCGCGACATGGAAGATGAATTCGTTGATCTCATAGCCAGCCGCGCGCGTGAGCGCCGTCTCACGCAATTCGCCGGTTTGCTCATGGACGGTTTCGTTGATCACGTCCCATGATTGGATGCGCGCTCCATAATGCTGGCAGACGGTTGTCACGTGATTGCGCACCACGCGCTCGGCCTCGGCGCGCGGATTGGCGCCGAAGTCGTACTCGTTGATCCAGCGCGGCAACCAGCGCTCGTGGTGCCAGACCAGATTGTGCCCGCGAAACGGGATCTGGCGCGCGTCCGCCCACGCCATCATCTGATCGGCGCGTTCGAACGTGAAGCGGCCGGGCGCCGGTTCGAGAAAGGGCCATTTGTGTTCGTTCTCGGCGACCAGCACGCCGCACTCCTCGATCACAAGCTGCTGGAAACGCGGATCGTCGAACTCGTTGGAATTGCCGCCCGCGCCCATGGCCGCGCCGAAGCGCATGCCCTTAGCGCGCGCCAATGCGTTGAGCGATTCCGGCGCAGGCGCGCTTTCGCCGCCGGATGCGCAGGCGCCCGCCGCCGCCGCAAGGCCGAGCGCAATCGATTGGCGCCGCGACAGGCCCGGGCTCAAAGCTCTTTTTTCTGACATTAGCGGTCTCCCTTGAGGCGGACTGGCTGCGCCGTCAATTTTCTTGGACGCGCGGCGCGAAAAGCTGTTTTGTGCGTCCGGCTGGAATGGTCAGGCCACGCACTGGCATGGAGACGACGAGCATGGCTGAAGGTGGGGCGGGCGTGAGCGCCAAGGGATCGGCGCGTGAGCGGGAAATCGTCTCCGCGCGCGTGATCGTGACCTGCCCTGGCCGCAATTTCGTGACGCTGAAAATCGAAACCCGCTCCGGCATTTTCGGCATCGGCGACGCCACCTTGAACGGGCGCGAACTGGCGGTTGCGTCTTACCTCAACGACCATGTCGTGCCGAACCTGATCGGCCGCGACGCGTCGCGCATCGAGGACATCTTCCAGTTTCTCTATCGCGGCGCGTACTGGCGCCGCGGCCCCGTGACCATGACGGCGATCGCGGCGGTCGATGTCGCGCTTTGGGATATTCTGGGCAAGCTCGCGGGACTGCCGCTCTACCAATTGCTGGGCGGACGCTCGCGCGACGGCGTGCTGGTGTACGGCCACGCCAATGGGCGCGACCTTGAAGAAACCACCGCCGAGGTCGGGCGCTATATCGAGCAAGGCTACAAGGCCGTGCGCGCGCAGAGCGGCGTGCCGGGCGTTGATAAGGCCTATGGCGTTTCCAAGATGAAGACGGCGTACGAGCCGGCGGAAAGCGAACTGCCGCTGGAGACGATCTGGTCGACGCCGAAATATCTGAATTTTGTGCCGAAGCTGTTCGAGCGCCTGCGCGCCGACCATGGGGCGGACATCGAACTGCTGCACGACGTGCATCATCGCCTGACGCCGCTGGAAGCCGCCAAGCTCGGCAAGGATCTTGAGCCCTACCGTCTGTTCTGGCTGGAAGACGCAACGCCCGCGGAAAACCAGGCGGGCTTTGAACTCATCCGCAAACACACCACGACGCCGCTGGCCGTCGGCGAAGTGTTCAACTCGATTTGGGACTGCAAGCACCTGATCGAGAACCATCTGATCGATTACATCCGCGCCACCATCGTGCATGCCGGCGGCATCACGCATGTGCGCCGCATCGCCGACTTCGCGGCGCTCCATCAGGTGCGCACCGGCTTTCACGGCGCGACCGATCTTTCGCCGGCCTGCATGGGCGCGGCGCTGCACTTCGACTCCTGGGTTCCGAACTTCGGCATCCAGGAGTATATGCGCCACACCGCCGAGACTGACGAAGTCTTCCCGCACGATTATACGTTCCAGAACGGCATGCTTTATTGCGGCGAAGCGCCGGGCCACGGCGTCACCATCGACGAAGACCTCGCGGCCAAGTTTCCGTACAATCCCAAACAACTCCCCGTCGCGCGCCTCGAAGACGGTTCGATGTGGAATTGGTGAGCGCGGTTCCAGAGCGGCGAAGACGACCACGGACCTGAGCACCGCCTACCGGATCGCTTCTTCGAACGGTCCCGCCGGCGCGCCAGCGCTGTCGTAGAGCGTGCAGGTGGGCGCATCGCCCCAGCAATAGCGCACCCGGGTCGCCGTCTGCGCGTTGTCGGCGGTCAGACGCAGCGTCTGTTCGCCATCGAACCGCGCCAGGGCAAAGCGGCACGAGCCCACCGCATCGCCGCACAATTCAAACCCGATCGGACCGTCGCCGCCGTAAGCGACCAGGCGCTCCTCGATGTCTGTGAACCGCACCAGGACCGCGCCTTGCGCGCGTATTACCGAAGCTGGGATCGGCCCCGATGGGACAATATCTTCGCCGTAGACCACGGCGCGCGCAGCGCGCGCCAAGCGACGCCCGACCGCCTGCTTGTTCGGCGGGTGCAGCTCGGCTGCATCGCCGACATCAATCGTCACGGCCAGAGCCGCATGCGGATCGGCGTTCGCGGCGCGCCGCTGACCCTCGCGTACGCCCGACCAGCCAGACTCAACCGGCGCCGTGTTGCGCATGCCGAAATTGGGCAATTGCACGATAAGGAACGGCAGCGTGGGCGCATTGAGTCGCTGGCGCCAATCGGTCATCAGCGCCGTCATAAGTGTCCTCGTAATCGTCCGGCGCGCCGGCGTTGCTTTCGCCTTGATACCAGACAGCGCCACGGAAACCGTACTGACCGAGCGGCGCGATCATGCCGTTATAAAGCGTGCCGTAGCCGTTTATCCCGCCCCATGGCGGACGCGGCGAACCCGACGCGCTGCTCGGCGCTTCAAAGAATCGCCAACTACGCAGCGGCACGCGCACGCCATCCGCCAGCACGATCGCAAGCGCATTGGCTGGTCCGCGCACGCCGCCCGTCCCCGAGGTGTTGATCGACACGGTGACGAGCACGTTTTCGCCCACGTGCAACAGGCCCGGCGGAATTCGATAATTGCGCTCGCTCGTCCAATCGCCGATGGCGCCGACGAAGCGGCCGTTGATCCAGGTCTGATCGGCTTCGTCAATGACGCCCAGCGCCGTCGTCGCATCTTGTGCTGCTTGTTCGGCCGTGAGCGTGAACGTCGCACGCTTGCCAAAGCGCGCCGATGAAGCTCGCGCGCTCAGCGACGGCCCAAGTGTCGCTCGGCGCGGCGGCGGTCCAGTTCGCGCCGACTTCCGGACGCCAAGGCTGGCCTAACTCCGAGGAGTTGCGCGCGTACCACCGCCTCGGCCATCTCACCCCACGCGGCCTCGCCGGCGAGCGGATCTCTTTGGTGCAACGCCAGCATATCGAGCGCTTGGTTCCACTGTCCAACAGTGCGCAGCGTCGGCTGGCTCACCCATGCGCGAATGTTCGAGCCGCCCCACGCCGAAGTCACCAGCCCCATCGGCACGTCGATGGTGCGGCGCAGTTCGCGCGCCATGAAATAACATGCAGCGGAAAAGCCAGGAACCGTCTCGGGGCTCGCCACCTGCCAAGGCGGCGCATTGGCAAAATTCGTCTGCGGCTCGCCAATGGCGCGCTGCTCGATGCGCATGTGGCGGATGTTGGTATCGTTTGCGCGCGACGCTTCGAACGCACCGTTGAGGGCGCCGCGCACGGAGAACTCAATGTTGGACTGCCCGGAGCAAAGATAGACGTCGCCAACCATCACGTCGCTCGCGGTCTGCGACGCGCCAGGCGTGCGCGCGGTGAGTTCGTAGGGACCGCCTGCGCTCATCGCCGGCAGCGTGGCGCTCCAAGCGCCCGCGGAATCCGCGCGCACCACGCGGCGCGCGCTCGCCAGCGTCACAGTTACGCGCGCGCGCGGGGCCGCGTTGCCCCACACGCGGACGGGTTGACCGCGCTGCAGCACGGCGTGATCAGAGAACATCGCATTGAGCAAAGGTGGTGGCGGCGCCGGCGTGTCCTGTGCGGCGGCTGGTGTGGCGAACAGCGCGAGTGCGAGTGTGAGTGCGGCGCGTACGGTCATTGCCCAGCTCCAAAATATCGTGCGGCGTAATCGAGAAACACGGGCCAGTTTGGTCCAGGCGTGTGACCGCCGCTGTGTTGGCGATAGGCGACGTCGCCATCGATCAAAGTGGTTTCGATGGGCGGAAACGTGGTCGTGCCAAGATCGCGCTTGCCGAGCAGGCGATAGACTGGCCCAGCGCCCGCGGCCGCCATGAACATGCCGCGCGCATCGACCCAGCCATCGCCCTCTTGCGCGCCGGAACTTATGAACACCGGGCGCGGCGCACAGAGCGCGATCAATTCATGCGCATCGACCGGCATATCGCCCGCATTCAGCGGCCCGCCATACTTGATGTAATTGCCGGCCATCCAATGATATTCGCCCGAGCCCGCGAGGTTCTCGACGATTTCGCCCCAATTGCGTCGCGCGAGATTGGCGCCGCCCATGCCGGACGATGAGATGAAGCCGCACGCGATGCGCTCATCGAACGCCATCGTAACGAGCGCGGCTTTTCCGTAACGCGAATGGCCTTGCAGCGCGACGCGGCGTTCATCGATGGCAGGATCACTCGCGAAAAACTCGATCGCTTTGCCCGCTCCCCAGCCCCAAGCGCGCAGCGCCCCCCAATCTTCGGGACGGCGCGGCTGGCCGCGATTGCACAGGCCAATGATGCCGCGCGTGAGGCCGGCGCCATTATCATCCTGGATGCTGTTGGGCACGAGGATCGCGTAGCCCCAGCCTTTCGCGAGAATGAGATCGCGCCAGGTCGGCGATGGCTCAGGCGGCAGATTGCGCAGGAAGGGCGGCGGATTGATCCAGAGGAAATTGAGCACGATCGGCACTGGCCCCGCCGCATCCGCCGGCAGCACGATCTGCATATCCATATCAACGGTAATCGCGGGATAAGCGGCATTGTCGACATGGCCCGTGAGGCGACGCACATTGGTGCGCACGGCACCCGCCATCTCCTCTTTGGTTTCGATCACCTCCCACCGCACGCTCGGCGTGTTCGCGGGCACGCGGCCATAAATCTCGCGCTCAAAATACTCGGCGATCTCGGGCCGGCGCACATTCCACCACATCTGCGCCGTCGTGACGGCGCGGCCGTCCTTGGTGCGCAGCGGATCAGGGAGCGTGGGATACGGATTGGCGCGGCTTTCGTCGTAGTTCGCATAGTTCGGATGCGTCGGATCGAGGCCGTTGCGGCCTGGACGCAATTGCGTGATGCCGAGCTGCGCCATCATGTTGGCGTGGTCTTCCTCGGTCGTGAATGTCACTGGCGGCGCGAGCGGCGCAGGCGCGACCGTCTCGGTGGCGCAACCGAGCAGAGCGGCGGACGCGGTCGACAGCAGCGCGCGGCGCGTAAAGTGCGGCATGGCTTCTTCCTTTATTCGCCGCGGAACGGCGCTGCGGTTTGGCTCGGATTTCCCGGCGCATAGGGAAATTCCAAGCTGCGGTAATAGTCGAGACTGTGCTCAGGCGCCGCCTCGCCAGCGGGCAACGGGCGTTGCGAGAGCGATTGGAAATACGCGATGTTCGCATCGCGGTACCATTTGGCCTCGCGCTCCTGGATGCCGAGGAACGCATCGATCTGCGCGTAGCGCGCATCATCGACATAAGCGCGCAGGCCCTGCCATGTGGCGCGCATGTCATGCACCTCCGTCACGCCGCGCGAATAGCGGGTGACCAGTTCGTCCCACACAGTGCGCCCGGTCGAAGCGACACGGAAATCCCATGGCACGTGATGAAACCAGAGCAAGAATTTTTCCGGCGTTGCGGCGATGTCGCCATACTCGGCGGCAAGACGCGGCGAATATTGGCTGACGGCGTTGCTGCCGGTCGCGGTGCGGTCAAAGCCGATGCCTTGAGTATCGGCACGCGAATAATAAGTGGGATTCCATTCCGGGCGCGCCAGTTCCGACACCCAAGGCCCGGGGCCGTAATGGTGGCCAGTCGCCATCTGGTGCGCGAGGCCGAGCGGCGTTACATAATCCACCACCGCTTCGCGCGAGCCCATCATCATCGCAACGACCGGCCGCACAAAGGCTTCGTCGTTGGTGAACGTCATGCGCGTCCATTCCTCCGCGAGGGCTTCGGACGTAAGCTGATAATCCCAAGCAAGGCGCCCGAACGCGTACCAATTGGCTTGATCAAAGTGCGAACCGCTCCAATTACGGTCCGTGCCGGTATTGGCGACGCCCGCGATGCCGCTGAGTTGGTGATGGAAGAGCGAACCATCCACGATGCGCGCGACGGTCGAGCCTTCGCCTTGCAGATAAGTGTCAGTGTCGAGCGCCTCCTCCCACATCGGCGCGAGATAGGCGATGTGGGTGGATTGGCCGAGATATTCCTTGGTGAGCTGAAACTCGATCGTGACGGGCGTGTGGGGCATCGCGCCGAACAGCGGATGGATCGGTTCGCGCGGCTGAAAATCGATCGGGCCGTTCTTGGCCTGCACGACGACATTCGGCAGGAACGAACCGTCGAGCGGCACAAAATCATTATTGGCCTGCATGGCGCGGTCGACGGGGTTTTCCGCCGAATACACAAAGGCGCGCCACATCACGACGCCGCCATGCGGCGCCAGCGCCTCGGCCAGCATATTGGCGCCATCGGCATGCGTGCGCTGATAATTGCGCGCGTTGCGGTTCGCACCCGTCATCGTCGCGCCGGTTGGTATGGGCCCGCGATAATCTTGCGGACCGGGTTGACCTTCGGAATTGGCCTTCACCAGAAAGCCGCCGAAGTCCGGGATGATCTGATAGATTTCGTCGGCCTTGGCGCGCCACCAGGCGCGGACAGCGGGCTCCAGCGGATCGGCTGTGCTCATGCCGCCGATCTGAATCGGCGATGAAAAGCGCGCGGTGAGATAAAGGCGTATGCCGTAAGGCCGTAGCACGTTGGCGAGCGCGGCGGCTTTGTGCAGATATTCGGGCGTGAGGCTCGTCGCATTGGCCGCGACATTGGTGACGACGACGCCATTGATGCCGATCGAGGCATTGGCGCGCGCATAATCGGTGATGCGCGGATCGACCCAATCGGGCAGCCGATGCCAATCGAAAATGGAATGCCCGGAAAAGCCGCGCTCCATGGTGCCGTCGAGATTGTCCCAATGATCGAGCGTACGGAGTTGCACGCGTGGCGCGGAGGCGATGTCGAGGTCGGTGATGGGCTGGCGCGTTTGGATGAGGCGCAGGAAGTGGAACGCGCCATAAAGCACGCCGATGTCTTCGTTCGCCGCGATCACTGTGGCGCGACGGCCATTCACGTTCGTGCTGCGGATTAGGTAGCCTTCCTGGCCCAGCGCGCTGAGATCGAGATTGAGTGCGGCGATCGCTGGCGACGAAGCGGGCTTTCCGAACACGACCGCGCCGCTGCGGCGCGCTTCGCTGCCTGTGCGCAATTCTCGGCCGAGCAGGCCTTCGAGACCGCGTGTGAGTTCATCGCGCGCGATGTCTAAAGTGGGTGAACTGGTCGCGGGTGTAACGAGTTCGCTCGCGGCCGTGCGGTAGCGCCCAACATTGCTCGCTTCGATGGGATGATAGCGCAGCCAAAGCTCGTAGCCGTCTTCGGCGCGCGCGGGCATCGCGAAACAGAGCGCGAGCAAAAGCACGATGTAACCCAGCCGCATGTCGCCACCCTATCGCTCCGCCAGTTTCGGCGGCCGGGCGTCGCGCGCCCTGTTAGCGCTATCTTAGCAACGCGAAATTGGCCGGACCACTGCTATTCGTCCGCCGGGATCGCAAACGCGCCGCGCAGACCCGCGCGAAGCGTATCGGCCATTGGATTGGGAACACGCGGCGGTGTTGGCGCGACCCCGCGCTCAACCGCGTCCCAATATCCTTGAGGCGTGGGTCCATCGCCGATCTCATAGTCCATGGCGTCCCACACATCCTCTCGGAACGAATAGAACGCCCAGTGGATGCGCGCGGCCTCCGCGGCGGCGATGATATCGCGCAAATAGAGCGCGCAGCCCTCCACGCGGCGATCGCAGCCGAACTCCCCGAGCATCAGGCGATTGCGCGGCACGTTATGCTCGCCCGCCCAATCGACAAGCGGCTGCAGATGACGCGCGAGCGCCGCCGCGTCCCATTGGCGCTCGACGCCGCCATAGGGCGCGAGCCCGGGATAACGCCAGCGGCCCCGGTTCTGGTTGAAGGTGGTGTATTGATACGGCTCATACACATGCACAGCATAGAGCACATGCGGATCATCGATCGGCGCGAGACACCGAAGCGCGCCAGGTTGCGCGTAAAAGCCGGCGTCAAGGATGATCGGCGTTGTCGGATCTTCGGCGCGCACGGCCGCGACGAGATGGCGATATAGCCCGTCCAGGTCTCGCGGCGTACCGCGCACGCGCGCGCACCACGCATCACGCGCGGCGACAGTATCACCGTTCTCCTCGACGTCTTCGCCAAATTCCGGCGTCGGCTCGTTCAGAAGATTGTATCCGACGATCGCCGGATGATCCTTGAAGGTGCGCGCGATGTCGGCCCAGTAGCGGGCCGACGCGTCCCACCAAACGCGGTCTCGCCAGAGCCGCGTATCGTGCTGGTCGCTATTGAGCTGGGTCCAGCGCGCCCCAGGAAGGCCAAGCAGCGTGAGGACCACCGGAACATCGGCCGCCGCCGCTTCATCCAGGATCGCGCGCAGATGCGCGACGTCAGCGGCGACCAGCCCGTTATAATTGTCCAAATCGCCGGCCAGGAAATCGCGCCCCTCGCCGCGCCATTTGTCGATCGCAACGCGCACAAAACCCGCGCCGAACGCCTTGGCGTCGGCGAGATGAGCGCCGCTTTCGGTGCGGTTGAAGCTGTTGGCGCCGCGCCGCGTTTGCGACCAGAAATCCTCTTGCGGCGCCGGCGACGGCGCCTCCTGCGCGCACGCCGAAGCGGTGATGAGCGTCGCGCAAGCGATCACGCAGGCGGCGAGCCGTCTCATGGCGCGTCGTAAGCGTAGAGACCGAAGACAGCGCCGACGAAGCCGCCCGCCGTGCGAGTCGACAGGATCGTCCCATCAGCATCGCGCAGCAGCGGCGTCCACGCGCCCTCCGTCTCGGAGTACGAAAAATCATAGAGGCCGCCGCGCGCGTCGATCTTGAGGAAAACCGGCGCATCGGCGGCGCCGATCAGGCGCGCGCTCGCGATCACGACGCCATCGGCGCTCTCGTTCGGCCCGGCGCGCCGCTGCACTTGCACGACGCGGGCGCCATTTTCGGTTGTGACGGCGAGGAAATAATAGAAATCGTCGTTCTGAAACGCCATCAGGCCGGCTTCATCGCCCGGGCCTTGCGGCGTGTAGATCATTGCCGTGGAAGCCGACGCGTTCATGTGCTGCTGTCGGCGCCCCACGAACGAAGGATGCTGCAAACGACCAATATGCTGGCTTGTCGGCGCTAAAAGCAGCGCGCGATTGGCCATCTCCACGAAGCTATCGCCGGGCCCGCGGATAAACAGCCAGTGATTGGCGAGCGTCGACCAATCGAAATCCTCGCGCACGGCAAAATTGCCGCTCATCGGAAATTGCGGCGCGCGCTGCGCGGGCAGATTGGGACGCGCATGGACGTAAGGAACGCGTTCGTCGCCCGAGGTGATCACGGGCCAATCGTCCACCCAGCGCACGGGCATCAAGAAGGTCTCGCGGCCGGTATTGTAATAGTCGCCCTGATAAGGCCGCACGCCGAGAAAACTCGCCCACCATTGGCCGTCCGGCGTTTGCACATAATCGGCATGGCCAACCGACGTGATCGGCTCGGCCCGGCTGCGATCGAGATGGCGCTGCGTGAGAATAGGATTGTTTGGGTTGGCGACATAAGGCCCGAGCACATTGCGACTGCGCAGAATGACCTGGCTGTGACCCTCCGCCGTGCCGCCTTCGGCCGCGCTCAGATAATAATAGTCGCCGCGCTTGAAGATGTGCGGACCTTCGATCCAGATCGGCCGTTCCTCGCGCCGCACGCCGCCATTGATAATGACGACAGGCTCGGTGATGGATTGGAACGTGACCGGATCGACTTCGCGAATCCAGATCGCGCGGTGCCCGTCATAGAGCGGCGGCTCTGGCGGCGCGTCATTGTTCATCAAATAGACTTTGCCGTCGGTATCGAAGAACAGCGATGGATCGATGCCGCCGATTTGCGGCAGCCAGATCGGATCGGACCACGGCCCCGCCGGATTGGTCGCGCTCACGATGAAATTGCCACGGCAATCGACGCAGGTGTTGGCGACATAGAACGTGCCGTTGTGGTGCGCGATGGTCGGCGCGAACACGCCGCGTGAAATGCCGAGGCCGTCGAAGTTCAACATGCCGGGGCGATCGATCACATTGCCGATCTGCGTCCAGTTCACGAGATCGCGGCTGTGGAAGATCGGGATGCCGGGAAAGTACGAGAAGGTGGAATTGACGATGTAATAGTCGCTGCCGACCTGCGTGATCGCGGGATCGGGATAAAAGCCCGTGAGGATCGGGTTATTGTATTCACCGGGGCCGGCGGGGTGGGCGTCGTAAACCGCGTCGTGGCCGGAATATTCAAACCAGTCGAATTGCGCGACGCCCGCTGGCGGCGTGGTGGGCGCCGTAGCGCAGGCGCCGAGAGCCGCAAGCAAGGCTATAAGCAGTATGGCCCGCTTCTTCATGGCGTGCTCTCCGCGTAAACGCTCACACTTTCCGGCGGCCCAAGATAGCTTGGCGGAAGATCGCCGCGCACGACAAGCACGCGCTCGAGCACGAGACCGGGATCGATGAGCCAGATTCTGAGCGTGTGCTGACCGCGTGCATCAAGATGGTGGCGCGTCGTCTGCACGTTGGCGTTGTTGGCGACCCAGCGCTCCCAATTGGCGTCGCTTTCGCCGGAATGCATCACCTCTCCCTCGGCGTTGACATGCACATTGACGATGCGCGGCGCTTCGTTGCCGAGCGACACGCCGTAACGCAGCCCGCGGCCCGTGAAATTCATCGTCGGCGCGAACGTCGCATGCACATTCACATCGCCGCCCTCCCACCAGAAGGTCTGGTACTCAAGCCGTGGCGTGTCTGCCCCGATCTCGATCGGGGCGATGGAGCGCGGGAACGCGGCGACGCCAAGATGCGGGATTTTCCACCACGTGACGCCATTGGCGTCGACCGCGGCGGTGTAATGCTCGGCTGCGATGGCGACGTAACCGTTGGCTTCAACAAATCCGTTCACGGCATGGCGCGGCACAGGGTTGAAAATATCGGCGTACACCGTGACAGCGCCGCCGCCTTCGCGCTGCAGCGTGATGGGTACGCGATGGCGCCCTTCCGGCGCGCGCAACCAATCGACGCTGACGCAGAGCCGCACCTGATCGTGTACTTCAGTCGCTGGCGGATCGCCCGCGGATGAGATGCAAGGGCCGAGCTCGATCCAGGGCGCCCCAACATCGGCGCTGTAACGGAAAGGTTGCGTGCCCCTATTGAACACATCGATCCAGCGTGTCTGCGGCCCGCCATAGCGCGAGATTTCCGGCAACACCGCGTCGCCGCCTCGCGCTGGGAATGCGCGCGCGTCGCCCTCGATCGCCACGCCCATCGCGGCGCCGGCGCGGGGCGTAATCCGGCGTGTTTCGGGGATGATGTTGGTTTCGGGCTGCTGCCAGATCGTGTAGCCGATATGGGTCTGGCTCATCATGTGGTTCCACTTGCCGCCGTTCAGCGCGTGGTATTGGGCCGTGATCGCCTGATCGCGCGCAAACAGCGCCTCCACTTCATCCGCCGCCACATTGGCGCTGACCCGGCCCTGCTCGGCCCACAAATGATTACGGCCCGCAGCGACGTAAAGCTCGTGCTGATTGCGGTTGGCCAACACGGGGTGCGCGACCAATTGGAAGAACGCGCTTTGCGCTTCAGGCGCGAGCCCGCGCGCCGCGACGTCGACGGCGGCCTCCAGTTCGCGCCACTGGCCGAGCACGCGTTCGGCTTCGGTGAAATTCTGCAGGCTGAAGGTGTCCGGCGCCAGCAATTCCGGTTTGCGGCGCGAGGCGAGTTCGCCATAGCGCGTCAGCACATATCCAATGTCTGGCGCGTGCTCTTCGCCAAATTGCCGCGCCGCCCATGCGCGAGCATAGTCCGCGAGCCCATCAAACAGCATGGCTTCAGGGTTCCACGTCATGTCCATGAAGAAGTTGATCGGAAATTCCATCGGCTTTAGATCGCCGACATTCACGATCCAGACACGGTCGGCGCCATACTGGCGCGCGAGCTGCATCTGCTCCCAGACGCGCTCGATTTGATTGGTGTTGAGCCACTTATAATTGCGCGGGCCGCCGACATAATCGAAGTGATAATAGATGCCATAGCCGCCGGCCCGAGCGGGCGCGCCGAGATCAGGCAAGCGGCGGATATTGCCCCAATTGTCGTCCGCGAAGAGCAAGGTCACGTCGTCGGGCACTTGCATGCCTTGGTCGTAATAATCCTGCACTTCCTTATAGAGCGCCCAGATTTGCGGCGTTTCGGATGCGGGCTTGCCGGTGACGTCGGCGATGATTTGGCGCTGGTCGCGCACGATGCGTTCGAGCAGGCTGATCGCCGTGCCTTGGCTCATCGGCTCATCGCCATCGCCGCGCATGCCGACCGTGACGAGGCTTTCGTTATCGCCCATGCGTTCGATGCCCGCCCGCCAGAACGCGCGCAGGCGTTCTTCATTGCGGGCATAATCCCAGGGCGTGCCTTCGCCGTAACGCTCCCACTCCACATGCGCGCGCGTCAGCGGCTCGTGGTGCGAGGTGCCGAGCACCACGCCCATTTCGTCCGCGAGTTCGGGGCTTACCGGATCGTCGTCATAGATCGCTTTGCCCCACATGGCGGGCCACAGATAATTGCCCTTTAGCCTAAGGATCAGCTCGAACACGCGTTCATAGAAAGCGTGATTGATGCCGCCGAATTTCTCGCGCGCCCAATTGCCCAGCGCCGGCTCTTCGTCGTTGAGAAAGATGCCGCGATATTTCACGCGCGGCTCGTCCACGCGCCGCGTGGCGGGAACGGAAACATCATTGCGCCGCGGGATCGGCACGTCCGCCCACCAGACCCAAGGCGAAATGCCGATGCGCTCGGCAAGATCATAGAGCCCGAAGATCGTACCGCGCTTATCCGCGCCCGCGATCACCAGCGCGCGATTGACGCCGCGCATCGGGCGCTCGACCACCTGGTGCACGAACGCTTCCCAGCGCCCCGTGACACCACTCGCATCGAGCTTGCCTTCGCTGACGAGCCGATCGATTACGGCGTTGCGCCCAAGCGTGCCGACAATGATCGCAGTGGGCGAACGGCTCGGCCCTACGCCGAGTTGCGTTTCGCCCGTCATCGCCGCGAGGTCGGCCGTCACCGAACGCACCGCGCGGAGCACGCCCGAAAAATCCGTCACGTCCGCGATGATCGGCGCATAGCGGCCATCCGCGATGACCGGAAACGCCTCTTCTGCGATAGCCAGAGCCGGCGCCGCGGATAGTGCGGCCAGCGCCGCGCTTGCTTGTAGGATGGTACGTCGCGTTGCAGGAAATGAGGTGCACATCAGCAAATCCGTAGCTTCAACGACGGATCGCTACCATCGCACGCTGCGCCGCATACTGCGATGCGCCGAGAAGCTGTTTATGCTGGCTTCCTAAACCAGAATTTGCTGGGACGCTCCTCGTGCAGCTCCAGTTCTTGTTCCTTGCAGAATCTCTTCACAGCCGCGATGACGCCAGGCCAACTCTTAGAAAAGTCATCGCCGAGCATTATCCCTCCTGGCTCCAATAACTCATAATACATCACAAGATCTGGATAGACCTCGATCTCTTCATGCCCCGCGTCAATATAAATGAGTTGTGCCGTGACTCCGAGCGCTTTCAGCAAGTGATACCCGCCCGACGAGGTGATCGGCAGCGGATAGATACGCTTCACCGCATCTTCGCTGATTACGTTGCGGATAAATTGCCTGAACATGCTCGGATAGCCGTCCTTGAGCAGGAGTGACGCCCGATAGGTGTCATTGAGCCACAGCGCATCGTTCGATCCAAGCCACGTGTCCACGCATATGAACTCGGTCGGAAGACCCAAGGCTTCCGCGATCCTCGCCATGCCAAGCACGGAAGCGCCTTTCCACGTACCAACCTCAATCACTACCGAGGGCCGGACCTGTGTCATCATCGTTTGAAAGATCGGGTGTGTGCTTCCCCACCCTTGCATATCCGGTTGCAGGTCCGCGAAATTAGCCGGCACGTAGTCGCGATCGATCCCAATCTTGCGGAAAACTGAATCGAGGGACATCTATGGCCGCTCCCGTGTCTGAGTTTCACTATTAGCGGCGGCAGTGGGACCGCAGGGCTCACGCCAATTCTTGGAGCGTCACGCAGCAACGCGAGATGACGTGGCAGAGGCTTAACGCCGCGAGGTTCCGCTAACAAGAGAGAATCGCTAAACCTTTCGGTTGACGTTCTAATCGCCCTCGCATAAATTCAACCATATGGTTGAATTTAAAACTGCCCAGCTTGACGCTGTCTTTCACGCGCTCGCCGACCCCACCCGCCGCGCCATGCTGCGGCGCTTGGCGGACGAGGATAAACAGAGCGTGTCGGCGCTTGCGGCGCCCTTCGCGATGTCGCTCGCGGCGGCGTCCAAGCACATCCAGACCTTGGAACGTGCGGGCCTTGTCCGCCGCGAGGTGCAGGGGCGCACGCATATCTGCAGCCTGGATGCCGCCGCGCTCGCGGACGCCGACGCGTGGATCCGCTTCTACCGCAAATTCTGGGGCGACCGCCTCGATGCGTTGGAGCGCGCCATGAAGCAGGGCGCCAAACGCCGCAAAAAAGGAACCAAGTCATGAGCGAATACGGCGAAGTCACCGCCCCCGCCACCGTGCGCTTCGAGCGCGTGCTGCCAGGGCCGATCGAAGAGGCGTGGGAATATCTGGTCGACAGCAGGAAGCGCGGCCTTTGGCTGGCGCGCGGCGAAATGGAGCGCTGCAAAGGCGGCTCGTTCGAGCTCTTCTTCAAGCATTCGGAAATTTGCGACGACGGCGAACCGATGCCGGCGCAATTCAAGAAGATGGAGAACGGGGCGGGCTATACCGGCACGGTGCTCGCTTACGATCCGCCGCGCCTGCTCAAGATCACGTGGTGGGACGAAGGCTCTGAGGTGACGTTCAAGCTTGCGCCGCAGGGCGAGAACGTCCTCCTCACGTTGACGCACGAGAAGACGCCCAACCGCAATTACAGGCTGAGCATTTCCAGCGGCTGGCATGCGCATCTGGCTGTATTGGCGGAGCGGATGGCGGGGGCGTAAGCCGAAAGGCTTCTGGGCGGAGATCACGCGGCTTCGCGAGATTTATGACGCGCGTCTTCCCGCTGAGTGAAGAGCGCCGCCCTTGCTACCGCACGCGCACCACCCCTAACCTCTTTCTTGCCTTCGAGGTCGCCGCCGGTATGGTAGCGATAACAAGAGACGACAGGGAGATGCTGGTGGAGCGCGTGCGCTACGGGATGGTTGGCGGCGGCGAGGGCGCGTTTATCGGCGCCGTTCATCGCACCGCCGCGGCGATCGCCGGCAATCTTGAACTCGCCGCAGGCGCGCTGAGCGGCGATCCCGCGAAGGCCAAGCGTTCAGGCGCGGCGATCAATTTACCGGAAGGGCGCAATTACGGCTCGTATCAGGAAATGATTGAGCGCGAAAAAGCGCTGCCCGCGCATCAGCGCATTGAGGCTGTCTCGATCGTCACGCCGAACTATATGCATGCCCCGCCCGCGATCGCGGCGTTTGAAGCGGGTTTTCATGTGATCTGCGATAAGCCGCTCGCGGATACGTTGGAAAATGCCGTCGCCATTGGCGAAGCGGCGAAGCGCTCGGGCAAGCTGCTCGCCATCACACACACTTATACCGGCTACCCGCTGGTGAAGCAGGCGCGCGCGCTAGTTGCAGGCGGCAAGTTCGGCAAAGTCCGGCGTGTCATGGTGCAATACACGCAAGACTGGCTCTCGCGCGAAAGCGATATCGCTGGCAACAAACAAGCCGAATGGCGCACCGATCCCAAACGCTCCGGCGAAGGCGGCGCCTTTGGCGATATCGGCACGCACGCCTTCAATCTGGCGGAATACATCACCGGCCAGCGCGTCACGAAGCTCTGCGCCGAACTCGGCATGCTGCCGGGGCGCGCGCTCGACGATGACGGCTCATGCCTCTTCCACCTCGAAGGCGGCGGCAAAGGCATGTTGGCGGCGAGCCAAGTCTGCACCGGCAACATCAATGAGCTGGCGATCTCGGTTTATTGCGACGATGCGGGCCTGCACTGGCGCCAGATGGAGCCGAACACGCTGAAGATCGCGCGGCGCGATGCACCGGATGAGATTTGGCACGCGGGTTCAAACCGACCTTATGTGGCGGCGGATATCCGCGCCATCCAGCGCACGCCAGCGGGGCACCCTGAAGGCTATCTCGAAGCCTTCGCCAATTTGTACCGCGACTTCGCGAACGATGTGCGCTCGGGGCATGCGCCGAAAGAGCCGGGCTACGCGACCATCGAGGACGCGATCGTCGGCATGAAATTCGTCCGCGCCGCGAAACGCTCCAGCGATGCGGGCGCGGTTTGGGTTGAGTTGGATAAGATATGAAACCCCTCAGTCATTCCGGACGCGCGAAGCGCGATCCGGAACCCAGGGCAAACACGACGCTCTACGATCCCTGGGTTCCGGGTTCGGCTCCGCCGCCCCGGAATGACTGAAGAGATAGAAGGACACGACGATGAAGGGCCCCGCAATTTTCCTGGCGCAGTTCGCGGCCGATACTGCTCCGCACAACTCGCTCGACTCGATCACCAAATGGGCCGCCGGCTACGGCTACAAAGGCGTGCAAATCCCGACCTGGGATTCGCGCATCATCGATCTTGAGAAAGCCGCCGAGAGCCAAACCTATTGCGACGAGTTCAAAGGGCTCTGCAAACAGAACGGCGTCGAAGTCACCGAGCTTTCAACGCATCTGCAAGGCCAGCTGGTCGCGGTGCATCCGGCTTACGAAGAATTGTTCGACGCCTTCGCGCCGCTGCAACTGCGCGGCAATGCGCAGGCCAAGCAGGAATGGGCGACCGAGCAAGTGAAGCTCGCAGCCAAGGCGAGCCGGCGCATGGGCCTCACCTCGCACGCGACGTTCCCCGGCGCGCTGCTCTGGCACACCATGTATCCCTGGCCACAACGCCCTGCCGGCCTTGTCGAAGAAGGCTTCGCGGAACTCGCGCGCCGCTGGCTGCCGATCCTCGACGCGTTTGAGGAGAGCGGCGTCGATGCGTGCTACGAACTCCATCCCGGCGAGGATCTGCACGACGGCGTCACGTTCGAGCGCTTCCTCGACAATGTGAACCAGCACAAGCGCGCCAATATCCTCTACGACCCCTCGCACTTCGTGCTGCAGCAGCTCGATTATCTCGCCTTCATCGACATCTATCACGAGCGCATCAAAGCCTTTCACGTGAAGGACGCCGAGTTCCGTCCCAACGGCCGCGCGGGCGTTTATGGCTCCTATTCAAACTGGGTCGATCGACCTGGACGTTTTCGCTCGCTGGGCGATGGGCAAATCGATTTCCGCGCCATTTTCTCCAAGATGACGCAATACGGCTATGACGGCTGGGCGGTTCTGGAATGGGAGTGCTGCCTGAAGCACCCCGAGCAAGGCGCCAAGGAAGGCGCGCCCTTCATCGCCGCGCACATGATCACCAAGGCCGACCGCGCCTTCGACGATTTCGCCGGAGCGGACGCCGACCAGGCGCGCAATCGGAGAATTCTAGGGATCGACCGCACGGTCGCGTTCTAAGTTACCGTCATCCCGGACGCGCGGAGCGCGATCCGGGACCCAGCGCACGTGATTCTGGGTCCCGGCTCTCGCTTCGCGAGGCCGGGATGACGTATAAAAAGAAAAAGCATCCTGGGAGGGAGCATTTATGGCCGAGGCACAACCACCCGCCGATGGGTTCAACCGAACCGCGCTGTTTTGGATTTGCGTGCTGGCGCTGTTCACGGCGGCGGTGTCGTTCTCGCTGCGCACCGGCGTTTCCGGCGCGATCCAGGAAAGCGTGTTCAACCCGATCGACGCGGCCCATTCCGGCGAAATGATCGCCACCGCGCTCGGCAATTCGTTCCTCGGCTTTGCGCTGACCCTGCTCGTGATCTGCCCGTTCCTCGATGTCATCGGCGCCAAGCGCGTCGTCCTGCTGGCGTCGATCTGTTTTGTCGCCGGGCCGATCATGATCATCATGGCGCCGCAAGCGGGCGATGGCCCGGCCATCGTCGCCATGATCAATTGGGGCATGATCCTTTGCGGAATCGGCTGGGGCGCCACCGAAGCATCGATCAATCCAGTGACCGCCGCGCTCTATCCCACTGACAAGACGCATCGTCTTAACGTGCTTCACGCTTGGTGGCCTGCAGGCATCGTGACCGGCGGCCTCGCCTCGCTCGGCCTCTCGCAATATCTCGCGCAGTTCGATTGGCGCGTCGCCATCGCCCTGATCGCCGTCCCTGGCGCCATCTGCGGCGTGTGGGCGCTGAGCCAGAAATTCCCGAAAACCGAAAGCACCGCGCTCGGCATGAGCTTTGGCGGTATGATCGCCGAACCGTTCAAACGCCCGAGTTTCTGGATTTTCCCCGCGATCATGTTCCTGACGGCTTCGGCTGAGCTGGCGCCCGGCTCGTGGGTTGATGTCGCGCTGACGCAAACCGTCGGCATGAAGGGCATCTGGGTTTTGATCTATGTGTCCGCGATCATGTTCGGGATGCGCCACTTCGCCGGCGCGCTCGCGCACCGCATCTCCGACATGGGCCTCCTGTGTGTGTGCACGATCCCGGCCGGCATCGGCTTGTTCTTGCTGAGCACGGCCAATTCGCCCGCGACCGCTTTCGTCGCGGCGACCTTGTGGGCCATCGGCGTCGCCTTCATGTGGCCGACGATGCTGGCGGCGGTCGCGCATCGCTATCCGCGCGGCGGCCCCTGGACCATCGGGCTCGTCGGCTTTGCCGGCGCCATGGCGATCTGGTTCGTGTTGCCCAAGCTCGGCGCGATTTACGACACTGCAAAGCTAGAAGCCGCTGGCGGCGATGCTGCCTTCGCCGCGTTACAGCCCGGACCCGAATTGCACCGCGTGCTCGCGATCGCGGCGGAGACTTCCTTCAAGACTGTCGCCATCATTCCTGTGATCCTGTTCGTGATCTTCGGCGTCGTGTGGCTGATCGAGCGCAAGGGTAAACTCGGCGACCGCAGCGTCGCCGCCGTACCCGCGGAATAGCGGCGTGGCGCTCCCGAGGGACTTTGAACCGGACGTCATCGTTGTCGGTTCGGGCGCGACCGGCGCGATGGCGGCCTATGTGCTGACACGCGCCGGCGCCAAAGTGCTGATGCTGGAGGCGGGCCGCAATTACGATCCGGTCGCTGAAACACCGATGCTGCATTGGGAGCGCGACGCTCCGCTCGGCGCCGTCTCCACCGCCGATAAACCGTTCGGCTATTACGATGCGACGGTGGACGGCGGTTGGGAAGTGCCGGGCGAGCCTTACACGTCAGCCGAAGGTTCGAAGTTCATGTGGTGGCGCGGCCGCATGCTGGGCGGGCGCACCAATCACTGGGCGCGCCACGTGCCGCGCTTCGGGCCTTACGACTTCAAACCAAAGACGCGCGACGGGCTCGGCGTCGATTGGCCGATCGGCTACGAAGACGTCGCGCCTTATCTCGACCGCACCGAAGCTTTGATCGGCGTGCATGGCAGCAATGAAGGGCTGGAGAATCATCCCGATTCTTCACCCGGCATCCTCCACGCGCCGCCACGCCCGCGCGTGCCCGAGCTTTTGATGATGGCCGCGACGGCGAAGCTCAACATCCCCTGCATTCCCTCGCGCCGCGCCATTCTCACGCACGACATGCCCCATCCAGATGCGCCGCGCAGCGCATGCTATTACGCCTCGCCTTGCGGGCGCGGTTGCTCGATCGGTGCGGCGTTCCAGACCACCACATCGCTGCTGCCGATGGCGATGGCGACCGGCAGGCTCCGTATCGTGACAGACGCGATGGTTTCGCACGTCCGCACCAATGCACAGGGCAAAGCGACCGGCGTCGAGTTCTTCGACAAGTCCAACAACAATGCGCAGATGTTCGTGGGCGCGCGCGCAATCGTGCTGGCGGCGAGCGCATGCGAAACCGCGCGCCTCCTGCTCAACTCGCATTCCTCGCAGGCGCCCGAGGGGCTCGCCAATTCGAGCGGACAAGTGGGTCGCAATCTCACCGATACGATCGGCGCCAGCATCGTCGCGCAGATCCCCGCGCTCGAAGGCCGCCCGCGCTACAACGAAGACGGCAATTCACAAGGCCACATGTATATCCCGTGGTGGCTCTACAAAGAGCAGGCCGCGGGTGAACTCAATTTCCCGCGCGGCTACCATTTCGAGATCGGCGGCGGCTTCAGCGCGCCCAACGGCGACTTCGGCCTCGCCGGTCAGGAAGACGGCTATGGCGACGCGCTGAAGGAAGACGCGCACCGCTATTATGGCTCGGTCATGGGGCTTTATCTGCGCGGCGAGATGGTGCCGAACGAGAACTCGTTCTGCGAACTTGATCCCGACGTGAAGGACAAGTTCGGCCTGCCAGTGCTGCGCTTCCACTGGCAATGGACCGACCACGAACTCAATCAGATCGCGCACGGCCTCAGCACGGCGCGCGAAATTCTGGGCGCCATGGGCGGACGCATCCTGACACCCGAACAGACGCCGGAAGAAGCCATCAAGGAAGGCGGCGAAATTATCCACGAGGTCGGCACGACCCGCATGGGCGACGATCCGACCACGTCCGTCGTCAACCAATACGGCCAAGCCTGGGACGTGGAAAATCTCATCGTTGTCGATGGCGGCGTGTTTGCTTCGAACGCACACAAAAACCCGACGCTTACGATGATGGCGATCGCCTGGCGCTCCAGCGATGAATTGGCGAGCCGCCTCCGGAGGGGCGAGCTATGAGCGATCATCTTGGACCGCCGGCGCCCTCGCCGGCAACGATATTGGCCGGCGAGGGCGCCGGCGGTCCAGCTAATCTCTCACGCCGCACCACGCTGAAATGGGTGATCGCGGCGGCGGCGACGCCCTTACTCGCAAGCGCCTGCGGCGATCGCTCGGGCTGGCGCGATGTGCGCCTCTCGCCGATCGGCGCGGAAGGATACGGCACCGATCCCAATCTCATGGCGCCAAGCGCGCCATGGCCGCTGACCATGACCGAAGCGCAGCGCACGCTGACGCGCACGGCGGCCGACATCATCGTGCCGGGCGCTGCAGCGCTCAATGTCGATGCGTTTGTCGATGAATGGATCAGCGCGCCCTATGAGCGTCAGCAGAACGACCGCGCGCTCATCCTCTCGGGCCTCGCCTGGATCGGCAACGAAAGCCAGAGTCGCTATCACAAGATGTTCATGGGCGCGCCGATCGAAGAGCAGCGCGCCATCTTCGACGACATCGCCTACAAGGATCGCATCAAGAGCGGACACGATCGCCCGGCCGAATTCTTCGCGCGTCTGCGCGCGCTGGTGCTCGCGGCCTATTACACGTCGCCCCAAGGCGTCTCCGAGCTCGGCTATATGGGCAATTCGCCGATGGTCGGCGCCTATCCGGGCCCCACAGGCGAAGCGATTACGCATCTGCGCGGCAAGCTGGATGAACTCGGGCTCGACATGCCCGATCTGAGGAGCTGGAGATGAACACGACACGCCGCGACCTGCTCGCCGCCGCCGCCAGTATTCCTCTCGCCGCGTCGCTCGGCGCTTGCGCGAGCACCGCTCCACAGACCGCCGCGCCGGTCACGCAGCCGTTCAAGATATCGCTCGCGCAATGGTCGCTGCATCGGCGGCTCTATGGCGGCACCTTCGTCGAGGCGATGGCGGGGCGTTCGCGCGAGGAGTTCATCCGCGCCATGCATGAAGCGCCGGCGACCGCGTTTCGCGGCACGATGGACCCGATCGATTTTCCGGTGGTGGCGCGGCGCGAGTTCGGCATCGAAGCGATCGAATACGTCAACCGCTTCTATTTTCCCCACGCGGGCGACGGGGCGTTCTTCGCCGAACTGAAGCGCCGCTGCGACGGCGAGGGCGTCACCAGCGTGCTCATCATGTGCGACGACGAAGGCGCGCTCGGTGATCCGGACGACGCCAAGCGCGCGGCGGCGGTGACCAATCATCACAAATGGGTCGACGCGGCGGCGATCCTCGGCTGCCACTCCATTCGCGTGAACGCGCAAAGCAGCGGCACGCCGGAAGAACAAGCGCGGCTCGCGGCGGATGGCCTGCATCGTCTCGGCGATTATGGCGGACAGCACGGCATCAATGTCATCGTGGAAAATCACGGCGGCAATTCCAGCAACGGCCAATGGCTCGCGAACGTGATGCGGCTGGCGGATCATCCCCGCGTCGGCACGCTGCCCGACTTCGGCAATTTCCGCGTCAGCGACACCGAGCGCTACGACCCCTATCGCGGCGTGGAAGAATTGATGCCGTTCGCCAAGGGCGTCAGCGCCAAATGCTACGACTTCGATGCGGACGGAAACGAAACCACGCTCGATTTTCGCGCCTGATGCGCATCGTCATGGCCGCGAATTATCACGGCCATGTCGGCGTCGAATATGAAGGCAGCCGCCTGAGCGAAGCCGACGGCATCCGCGCCGGCAAGGCGTTGCTGGACCGGATACGGAGCGAGATTAGCGCCGCTTGAGCCCGTTCCCCGGACGCCGCAGGCGATCCGGGGTCCAGCCTTCAAACGCGCCGATCCATGGACCCCGGCTCAAACGCGTGCTTCGCACGCTGGCCGGGGAACGTGGTGTTGCACAGTCGTCGTGATGCGCTCAGGCAAACCCCACACCGCGCGTGACCGTGCGGATGCGCGCGAGTTTTTCGTGGCAGGTAATGAAGAGCGTGTGGCCGTCTTCGCCGAACTTGCAATTGGCGGCTTGGCGGCCTGTGCTGATCTGGCCGAGCAATTCGCCCTGCGGCGAGATCACCATCACGCCGCCTGTTCCGGTGACGAAGAGATTGCCCGCTGTATCGACAGTCAAGCCATCAGGATTGCCGGGCTTGTCTTCGGCCTGCAGCGGTTTGGAATCGAAGAGCTGGCGCGACGCGGACGGCAGACCATTGGCGCCAAGTGTGTACGCCACAACCTGGGGCTTCTCGCCGTCCGAGCACGCCACATAAAGCGTCGATTGATCCGGTGAAAACGCGATGCCGTTCGGAAAGGCCAAAGTGTCATCAACCAGCGCCAGCGCGCCGTCTGTCCCCAAGCGATAAACGCCCTGGAACGGCGTTTCCCGCAGCGGCGAGTCCGCCATGCCCTGGAGGCCGTAAGGCGGGTCGGTGAAATAGATCGCGCCGGAAGAATGCACCACGACATCGTTCGGGCTGTTGAAGCGCTTGCCCTGATATTTTTCGACCACGATGGTCTTCTGCTTGGTCGTCAGATCAAGGCGCGAAATGTTGCGGTTGCCGGTGTCGGCCATCAGCACCGTGCCCGCCGCTTCGAGCGCGAGCCCATTGGCGCCGCCCTCGCGCAGATGCGACGCGTCGGCGCCAGCAAAGCCCGACGGGCTCAAGAATTCTTCCACACCGCCAGCTTGGCTCCATTTGTAGATTTTGTTGCCGGGCACATCGGTGAACAGGAGATATTGCCCGCTCGCGATCCAGAGCGGCCCTTCGGCCCACTGGTAGCCGGTGCCTAGTTCCTCAATCTGCGCGTCCGCCGCGATCAGCGCGTCGAGCGCGGGGCTGATGCGTGTGACGCCGCCAAGCACCGGCCCCAGCGGCGCGGGCGCCGGCGCCTCTTCCTGCTTGGCGCACGCACTTGCAGCAACGCCGATGCCGGCAGCCATGATCGATCGACGCGTCCAGTGAGCGAACATTTGTTTCCCCTCTCGCGCGCGCCTCTTCGCGGGACGCAGTGCGCGCACGACACTAAAGTCTGAGACGCCCCGCGCAAGGGCGAGACAGCGATCAAGCGCCCGTGTTCGCGCAACGCACGAATGAGCCTTGGTTGGGCGGGGCTTCGGCGCCAAAATGCGCGGCAAACGGGGGACGCGCGCCATTCCATATTTGTATGACCACGACATCGCGCCAGACGACCGTGATCGCGCGACTTTGCTGGGCCGCGTTTGGCGTCCGGGCGTGGGACCCTGTGTGGTCACTTTGCGCGACGGATGGCTGATCGATATCACCAGCCGCGATGCGCCCACGGTGCGTGACGTGATGGAGAACGCCGACGCCGCCGCCTTTGTGCGCGCCGCGAACGGCGAGAAAATCGGCAGCCTCGAGGACATCGCCGCCAATTCCTGGGAGGCGGCGCATGACGACGCGCAGCCTTTCCTGCTGGCTCCGGTTGACCTGCAAGCCGTAAAAGCAGCAGGCGTGACGTTCGCGGTCAGCTTGCTGGAACGCGTCATCGAAGAACAGGCGCGCGGCGATCCCGCGCTGGCGGTGCAATTGCGCGGCGAGATCACCGCTTTGATCGGCGAAGATCTCGCCAAGATGCGCCCAGGCTCGGAAGAAGCAACGCGCTGCAAGGCGCTGCTGATCGAGCGCGGGGCGTGGTCGCAATATCTCGAAGTGGGCATCGGCCCCGATGCCGAAATTTTCACGAAGGCCCAGCCTTTGTCCGCTGTTGGCTATGGCGCGCATGTGGGCGTGCTGCCGATCTCGCAATGGAATAATCCCGAGCCGGAAGTCGTGCTCGCCTGCTCCAGCACCGGCGCCATTCGCGGCGTGACGCTCGGCAATGATGTGAATTTGCGCGACATCGAGGGACGCTCGGCGCTGCTGCTCGGCAAAGCCAAGGACAATAACGCCTCGGCGGCTTTGGGCCCGTTCATTCGCTTGCTCGACGAGGGTTTTGGCTTGAACGATGTCCGGAAAATCGATGTCACTTTGCTGGTGCAAGGCAAGGATGGCTTTGCGCTCGAAGCAACGAGTTCGATGTCGAAGATCAGCCGCGACCCGGTCGATCTCGCGAACGCGGCGCTGAACGCCACGCATCAATATCCAGACGGCTTTTGCCTTTATCTCGGAACCATGTTCGCGCCGGTGCAGGATCGCGACGGACCGGGCAAAGGCTTCACGCACAAGATGGACGATCTCGTGGAGATCACGGCGCCGCAACTCGGCACGCTCGCCAATCATGTGCGCCGCAGTGACGATTGTAAGCCATGGACTTTCGGCGCCGCCGCGCTGATGCGCAATCTTGCGGCACGCGGACTGATCTAAGAAAAGAAAATTGGAGGACGACATGAAATGGATCTCTGGCGCCGTTTTGGGCGCCGCGCTCTGTGTGAGCGCATGCAGCACCACGGCGGAGCTTGCCCCGGCGCCAGCCGCGACGCATGCGGTGCAAATCGTCGACGCCAGCGATCAAGCGCGCATTGACGGCGCTCTGCGCGCTGCTGTCGAACGCGACGGGCTCGCGGGCGCCTCGGCGTTGATCTACGAAAACGGCCAGGAGGTCTATTTCGGCGCGTTCGGAGAAGCTGACCGCGAAGCGCATCGCCCGATGGCGCGCGACACGATCGTGCAGATTTTCTCGATGACCAAACCCATCACCGGCGTTGCGCTGATGATGCTGTACGAGGAAGGCAAGTTTCAGCTCGACGATCCGCTCTCGCAATATTTGCCTGAGTTCGCGAATATACGCGTTTACACCGGCTTGGACGCGAACGGTCAGCCGATCTACGAGACGCCTCATCGTCCGATCACCGTGCGCGACATCACGCGCCACACGGCGGGCTTTGCGTCCAATCCGAGCGAACTGCCAGCCGGCATGATGGCGCAGAATCCCGGGCGACGCGAAAACACTTTGGCCCAGGAAGCGCATGAACTCTCGCAATTGCCGCTCGTCTTTCATCCGGGCGAACGCTGGCTTTACGGCCCCTCGGTCGATGTGCAAGCGCGCTTGGTCGAGGTGCTGTCCGGAATGCCGTTCGACCGGTTCGTACGCACGCGCATCCTGAATCCGCTGCGCATGGACACGACGCGTTATGTCGTGCCGGAGGCCGATCGCGGACGCTTGGCCGCTAGCTATCGGCGCGGCGCGGACAACGTGATCGCCCGCGTGCCAGATGAAGAGGCTTTCGCGTTCAACACGCGCGACTGGCCGCTGAAACCCGGCAGCTACGGCTACACCTCGACGCTCGACGATTATATGCGCTTTGCGCGCATGCTGGTGAACGAAGGCGAACTGGACGGCGTGCGCGTGCTTCGGCCAGAGACAGTGCGGCTCTTGAGCACCAGCCATCTGGACGACAGCGTGACCAACCGCTCCTGGTTGCCGAACAAGGGCCAGGTGGGCTTCGGCGTCGATGTCGCGGTACGGTTGCGCCCGCCCGCGGACGCGGCGGAATCGTCCGGGCAGGTGGGCGAATTCTTCTGGGACGGCGCGGCGAGCACGCTTTTCTGGGTCGATCCCGCGAACGACCTGACCGCCGTGATGTTCGTCCAGATCCAGCCGTTCGATCCCTTCCATCTCCACAAATCGTTCCGCGACGCCGTTTATGCGGGAACCTCGGCGGCCGCGCCGACGGCGCCTTAAAGCACGACAAGACGCCGCGCCGATCGCACCGGAAACGGTCGGCGCGACCGTCGCTCACGCAAATACGACCGATGACGGTGCGGGCTGCGCTTGAGGCCCAGGCGCTCTGTGGTCTATTGCCGATCTCTCTGAGGGAGGTTCGGCATGCGGAGCAGCGTGACATTGGCGGCGATCTGGCGCGCGGGCGCGATCGGCCTGGCCCTGACCATGGCGCTCTTTTCGCCCGGCGCGACCGCTCAAACCGCCGCCGACCGCGTGCCGGTGCCGCTCGATGCGATGGTGCGGGAATCGTTCCTGTCCAACGTCATCCTCTCCCCGGACGGGGAGCATCTTGCGGCGATCACCAGTCTCGACGGCGAAGAGCGCGCCATTTCAATCTGGCGCACCGCCGCGCTCGACCAGAACCCGGTGCGCTTTGGCGTGGGCGGGGCGGCCGCGCGCAGCCGCGTGCGCTTTGCTGGGATCGAATGGGTCGCCAATGATCGCATTTTGGTGCTGCTGCAGCAGCCGGTATCGCTCGGGTCCGGCGCCGAAAATCGCTCCTATACGGCGCTCGCGCGCATCGTGAACTTGGACGGTTCGGAATGGATCGAGCCGCTGGCGCAGGGCGGGACGCGTTCCGAGCTTGAGGATTTCGCGGACAAGTTTCTCTCTGTCGACATCATCGACACGCTGCCGCGTGATGAGCGGCACGTTCTGGTTTCAAAGAACACCTTAGACGCAACCTTCGTTTACCGCGTCGATGTCTATACCGGCCGCGGCGAGCGCGTCGCGCAGCTGGGCGCGGACGAAGGCATTGTTCCGGTGGTGGACCGCGAGGGCAATCTTCGCGTCAAGCAATTCGCGCGATTCCGCGACGGCGCCTGGGTGATTGGCCATGAAATCTACGACCCCGCGACCCGTCGCTGGGACGAGCATCCTTTGCTCGGCTATCAGGCCAGCGCGCGCCGCAATATCAGCGTTGTGGCGATTGACCCCACGGACCCTGACCTCCTGATCGTCCTTGACGACGAAGGCCAGAACTTCACCTATGCGCGCAGCTATTCGGTTTCGCGCCGCGCCTTTGTCGAAACGCTGTTCCAGCACGCCCGCTATGATGTGTCTGGCGTTCTAATGGACCGCGCGGGCCAAGATCCCACGCGCATCATCGGCTTTACATATTCCGCCGCGAGCGAGACGCCCTACTACACCGACCCTGCCTATCGTGCGCTCTATGAGGGCCTGCAAGCGCAGCTTCCGGGACGAAACATCTATCTTGGCTCACGCAATGGCGCCTACCGCCTGATCGTGACGGAAAGCTCGCGCCACCCGCCCGCCTATTTCCTGTTGGAGAACGACCAGCGCCTGATCGCGCTTGGCAGTTCTGTTTCAGGCGTTCCGTCAAACCAACTCGCGCCAACGGAGCTTGTGTATTACCCAGCGCGCGACGGCCTGAGCATTCCAGCCTTCTTGACGCTGCCTTATGGCTACCGGCGCGGCGTCGATGCGCCTCTCCCCGTGATCATCCAGCCGCACGGAGGCCCCTGGGGCCGCAATGACGCATCTTGGGGCGGCGGCGACATCCCGGTCACGCAATACTTCGCGTCGCGGGGTTTTGCGGTGCTGCAGCCGCAATTCCGCGGCTCAACTGGCTTTGGCAACCAGCTCTGGCGCGCGGGGGACCGGCAGTGGGGTCTCGCCATGCAAGACGACAAGGACGACGGCCTGCGCTGGCTGGTCGATCAAGGCGTTGCCGATCCAGCGCGTGCCTTGATTTACGGCTTTTCCTACGGCGGGTTTGCCGCGATGGCCGCGACTGTCCGTCCGAACTCGCCTTATCGGTGCGCCATTTCAGGGCGCCGGCGTCTCCAGTTTGCAGCGCCTCAGCACGCTCTGGAGCCAAAACCGCGTTCAGCGCGACCTTCAGGGCACCACGGTCACCGGCATGGACCCGCTCGCACACGCTTCCGAGGCGAATATTCCGATCCTGATTTATCACGGCGACCGGGATCAAACGGCCACGCTTTGGCATTCGGAGCGTTTCGACGCGGCGCTGCGCGGCGCGAACAAGCCGCATGAGTTCGTGGTGATCCCGGACATGCCCCACGGCGCCATTACGCCCGCCATGCGGCGTCAGGAACTCGAACTGGTCGAAAACTACATCCGGGGACCTTGTGGCATAAGCTACTAAGAACGCGACGAGTTGACGTTAGGTCGCTGCTCGTCGTGTTCGCCTGTTATTTGGTCGTGGACTGATAAAGCGTGTCGCAAACGTGACACTTGAAGCGCACTCGACCAAATTACCGCCACATTGTTTGACCGCGCACTCACCCAACTTTTAGGCTGCACTCAAGGCGGGGCCTCAGCGGCCCCTTAAATGAGGGTGTCATGGGTCAAGCGAGGACGAACAAAGGCTTTCTGCGAAACACTGTTGCCTGGGCGCTGCTGGGCTTGGCCGCCGCGGGATCCGCGCAGGCGCAAACCGCCGATCCGGCGCAACCTACGGCTGAATCCCAACCAGCGGCGGAGGACGAAGAGATCGTCGTCACTGGCTCGCGCATTCGCACCAACGAGTTTAACAGCCCGGCGCCCGTGCAGATCATCACGACGGAGTCCGCGCGCGCGGCGGGCGTCGCCAACACGGCCGAATTCCTTCAATCATCCTCGCTCGCCGCTGGCTCCCCGCAAAACGACGCAACGATCTCGAGCGCGTTCGTGACCGAGGGCGGGCCTGGCTCGCAGACCATTTCGTTGCGCGGCCTTGGCGCCAACCGCACCTTGGTTCTGGTCAATGGCCGGCGCGGCGGTCCCGCCGGCGTGCGCGGCCAAGTCTCGGCATTCGATCTCAACGTGCTTCCGCTCTCCATTGTCGACCGCGTGGAAATCCTGAAGGACGGCGCTTCCTCGGTGTACGGCTCGGACGCCATCGCCGGCGTCGTAAACATCATCACGCGCCAAGACATCGATGGCTTCGAGGCGAACGCGTTTTTCAGCGAGCCGTGGGAAGATGGCGGTGCGGAAAAAGCATTCGACGTCGTTTACGGTCATGCCTTCAGCCGTGGTCATTTCAACATCAGCTATGATTATTCGCTGCAGGAGATGACGCGCCAAGGAGAGCGCGATTGGACCGATTGCGCTGAGTCCTACACGTTCAACGCAACAACGGGCGCACGTAACGACGCGATCGATCCGCGCACCGGTCGCCCTGCCTGCCGCGGCAACACCTTGGGCGGACAAGTCTGGCTCTATGACTATTCCGACGAAGACGTCTGGGGCGCGCCCGATCCGACACGGCCTTGGTACAATGGCCTGCAAACCGGCGCAGGCATTCTCGTTCAATACGATGGCACAGGCCAAATCGGCTCGTTCAACCCGGGCTATAATTTCCCGTCAACCGTTGGCTTTTCGCCAACCGCGCCGCCGAACTGGTTCCTGGTCAACACCAACACCGGAACGGCCGGGGCGGCGAATTACAACAACCCGTTCGAACGCAATGCGTCGATCATTCCGCGCAACGAAGTTCAAACGGTGTTCTTCGAAGGGGCGTTCGACGTTACGTCGAACATTGAGCTCTACAGCGAAGTCCTGCTGAACCGGCGCCAGTCCGCGCAGGATGGCGCCCGCCAAATCTGGACCTACCTCCTGAGCTATGATTACGGCGACCCCTTCTCGGTTGGCTGGAACGGCGGGTCGGTCCTAAGCCCCACGCCTGTCATCGACCATTTCGACTCCGACCAAACGGTCGATTATATGCGCATCGTCACCGGCGCACGCGGCGATTTCGGCGGTTGGCTCAGCACGATCGATTGGGACATCTATGTCCAGCATTCGAAGTCGGACGCCGAATACGGCCAAGACGTTGTGCTGAATGATGCTGTTCGCTCCGCGCAGTTCCGCACGGCATCGTGTGCGGGTGACATTTTGCCGGTGTCGGGACGCGCATGCGTCGACGTCGATTGGCTGCGCCCCAGCATGTACGACAACAGCGGCGGCACGTTCTCCGCGGAAGAGCAAGCGTTCCTCTACGACCACGAAGTCGGCACCACGACTTACGAACAGACCTTCGTGGAAGGGTCGCTCACCACCGACATCTTCTCACTGCCCGCGGGCAATGCGGCGGCCGCGCTCGGCTTTGTCGTACGGCGTGACGAAATCGTCGACACCCCCGGACAGGTAACCTTGGCCGGCAATTCTTGGGGCTTGTCCGCCGCGGGAATCACCGAAGGCGACGACGAGACCAGAGAATTGTTCGGCGAATTGAGCATCCCGGTGCTTGCCGGCATCCCATTCGCCGAGGACGTGACGGTGACGCTGTCCGGCCGATACACGGACGTCGAATCATACGGCACCGACTCCACCTACAAGTTGGGTCTCAGCTGGCAGATCACGCCTGAATACAAGGTCCGCTACTCGACCGGCACATCGTTCCGCGCCCCGGCGCTGTACGAACTCTATCTGGCGGACCAGACCAGCTTCCTCGGCCAACGCAGCATCGATCCCTGCATCAATTGGCAACAAAACCTCGATCAGGAACTCATCACGCAACGGCTCGCGGACAATTGCGCGTTCAGTGGCGGGCCAAATCCAGTTGGCGGCGTTCCTGGGGACCATGACGGCTCTGGCTCGGGAGCGACGATTATCACGGGCGGCGGCCTTGGCGTTCTTGAAGCCGAAACATCCGAGTCCTGGGTTGCGGGCATCGTTTGGACGCCGTCGTTCATCGATCTCAATGTCGCGGTCGATTATTTCGACATCACGATCGATAACGAGGTAGCGCGTCTCGGCGCGGGCGGTATCGTGTTTGGCTGCTACAATTCGGATCAGTTCCCGACGGATCCGCTCTGCTCACTTTTCACACGCGGTCAAACGACGAACCCGTCTCTCATCGACACTGTTCAAGACAGCTATTTGAACGTGAACCGGCAGACCAATCGCGGCCTCGACCTCACGATCAACTATGACCACGAATTCTCGTTCGGCGACCTGAACGTGGAGGGCCAGTTCACCTGGCAGTTCGAGGACACGATCGCGCTGTTCGAAGGCACCTTCGAAGACCAGAACGGCGAAAACGGCAATCCGGACTATGTCGGAAGTGTCCGCGTCACGTTCGAGCAGGCTGATTGGACCTACGCCTATACGCTCGCCATGATCGGCCCAGCGTCGGACCGTGAGGATATCGCGGAAACCAACAGCGCGGGCACGACGCGGTACGACATCACCAACGAATACACGGCCTATCACGCGGTTTCGTTGCGTCGTGACTTCGATAATTTCTACATCCAAGGGGGCATCGCCAATATTTCCGACGAGCACCCGCCAACGACAACAACCATCCCAGCAGGCGGCCAGAGCACCATTGGCCCCTCAAACTTTGCATCGCAGTACGATTATATCGGCCGCCGGTCGTTCATCCGGGTCGGTTACAACTTCTAGAATCCTCTTGGGGTTCTAGCCGGAACGGCGGCGCGGCCTTGGCCACGCCGCCGTTTTCGTGTTCAGTCCGCGCTACGTGGCGTCTGGAAACGCCTGGAAAACTCTGATGTCCGCCCGCATTCACCTCAAGAATGACGATCTCGACGAACTGAGCCGCAAGTTCGCGATGACGCCGCTTGCCAAGCCGCTCTTCATAAACAGCGTGCCCAAATGCGGCACGCATCTGATCCGCAATATCGCGCGGATGTTTGTGGCGCCGCACCAGCAGTACAAGTCAGACTTCATCCAGCACGCCATCTTGCATCTTCACGGACGCGCTTTCGGCGCCGACGCGCCCCTACTGAGCTGGGGCCATCTATTCTTTTCCGATGTCGCGGCCGTCGCGCTGCGCGATGTTGGTCACATCGTGATGGTGCGCGATCCCTACGACTGGGTGCTCGCGCGGACGCGCTTTTTTCTGTCCGATCAATTTCAAGGCAATCTAAACAACATCAAGAATAACGCCGCCCCGATAGAAGACGTGCTCAATCTGATGATTTTCGGAGCGCTCGAGAAATCGCCGCAACTGTCCGACATCTTCAATATGAACGCAGTGGCCTGGATGGGCACACGTGCGCAGATCGTGCGCTACGAGGATCTCGTCGCCCATTTGAAAGCCATCGAAGCGCCAGCGGCTGAGGCCTTCTTTAGGGACCTGATCGTCGAAAAAATGGGCATCCCCGTCTGGCCCGCCGATTGGCGCGAACGCATCCTGCTGGGCTCGGACCGCCGTCATAGCGCAACCGCGCGCGAGCACCTCCGGCACGATGTCATTGTTCCGGAGGAATTACCCGCCGCCCAAAAGCGTCTGGTGGATTATCACGCCCCGGGCCTCCGGCGCATTCTAGGCTACGAGTGACCCCGCCGTCCCGCGCTTGAAACCTTCAGAGCGCGCGGCTATACCGCCCCTCCTCAAAGCGCCCGTAGCTCAGCTGGATAGAGCACCAGACTACGAATCTGGGGGTCGGGAGTTCGAATCTCTCCGGGCGCGCCAGGAAATATTGAGGAATTTCTCTCGAGTGCGGTAACTTTTAGGGTCCGGGAGTAGGGCTCTCACGAGGTTGCGAACTATGTCTCGCGCAGCGCTCTCGCGCGACACCGCCGCATAATCTAAGCCGAAGCCTTCCCCGCGCGCTCCGCGGCTTCGGCGCGGCGTGCGTCGCCGAGCGCGATAATCACGTCGCCGACGGCTGCCGGGCGCGCGACGAAATAGCCTTGGGCCATGTCGCAGCCCATCGACGCCAGTAGCGCGAAAGTGGTCGGGGTCTCGACGCCTTCGGCTGTCACCCGCATGCCAAGACCATGCGCGAGTTCGATGGTGGAGCGCACCAGGAGCGCGTCGCGTTGGCTGTGCACGAGGCTTTGCACGAAGACCTTGTCGATCTTCAGTTCGTGCGCCGGCATCTGCTTTAGGTAACTGAGCGACGACAAGCCGGAGCCGTAATCGTCGATCGCGATCTTGATGCCGTGGCGCGCGAAAAGCTCGATATTCTCGAGCGCGATTTCGGGATTGTCGATCACGGCGGTTTCCGTGATCTCAAAGCAGAGATCGTGGCGCGCGCCCTTCACGGCGGCGAGCGCTGCGTGCGCGAAATCCCGATCTCCGACCAAACGGCCCGATATGTTGACGGAGATCGCGAGCGGAAAGCCCGCGTCGGCCAGCATGCCCTGCTCTTCCACGGCGCGCGCCAACACCCATTCGGTGAGCGCGCGCACATGTCCGGTTTCTTCCGCCATCGGCACGAACAAATCGGGCGAGATCATGCCGCGTCTTGGATGACGCCAACGCACCAAGGCCTCGGCGGATTCGATTGTGTTACTGCGGAAATCCATCTTCAACTGGTAGAACAAGCCGATCTCGCCATTGTCCATGGCGCGATGCATGTCACCCATGAGCGAGAGATTGCGCGTGGGGTCGCCGTAAGCGGCCTTGTCGAAGAATGCGATCTTGGCGCGTGCGGCGCGCGCTTGATCGAGCGCGATGCTGGCGTGCTCGATGACGTCGCCAGGGCTCGCCGCTTTGCCTTCCGGCGCGGCGACGCCGATCGTGACGTTCACATCGACGACCTGCTCATCGATGCGCAGCGATTGTTCGAGATTGGCGAGCAGCCCTTGCACGCGTCGGAGCGCTTCGCTGTCATTGTCCGCGAGCAGCGCCACCGCCAGAACATCGTTCGAAAGCCGCGCCATTGGCGCGTTCGGCGCAAGTTGCGTCAGGCGAACGCCAAGCTGCTGTAGAAACGAACTCGCATGCGCGTAGCCGATGGCGCCGCGCATATGCGCGAACCGGTCGATGCCAATGGCGACAACCACGAAGCCGCGCGGCTGCTTCAGCATGGCGACCAACCGGCGTTCCAGGGCGGCACGATTGGGCAAACGCGTTTCGCTATCGTGAAACGCCAATTGCGTGATCTTGCGTTCGCGCAGTTGAATCGCTGCGGCCATGGCGTTGAAGCTTTCGGCGAGGCGCGCGATCTCGTCGCGCGAACGCACTTTGACAGGCACGTGTTCGCCGGCCTGCAGGCGACGCGCCGCTTCCTCCAGCGTCGAAATCGGCTGCGTAATGCCGCGCGCCAACAGCCACGTGGCGATCACCAAAAGGCAAAGCGCGATAATGCCAATCGCCAACAAAGTGCTGAACAGTGCGCGATAAGGCGCGAGCGCGAGCGCCATGGGATAGCGCAGCATCAGCACGCTTGCGGTGCCATCGAGAGAGCGGAACGGCTTGACCAAGGCCATCGCCGGGCCGTCGGCGCCGGCGAGCAAATCTGGGTCTCCCTGCCCGGCCCTTAGAGTGCGATCGATGAATGTGTCGATCTGTGTATCGGTCTCGGCAGCGCCTTCGCTGGACACCCAAGCGCCATTGGACGCGCGCACCATCGCCGACGCATTGAGCGGTATGGCCGAAAGCCGCTCAAGCGCGCGCATCTCCGCCGCATCGAGACGTTCGGCGACGATCACCCAGCCCAAGAGATTGGGCGCATATATTGGCGCGCTCACCGCTTGATGGAGCGCGCCGCCGATCATGAGTACGCCCGTGGGCGCTTCCTCGGTTTCAAGCGCGGCATGCAACTGATCGGACGCTGGCGCGCTTTCCAGCCCACGCGGGGAATAAACCAGTCCTTCCGGCGCGACGAGAAACACTACGTCCGCGTCCAGACGCTCTCGCAGATTGCTCAGCGCGGATGCAAGCGTGGCGGCATCGGCGGTCGCGACGGCTTGGCGGAAGCCATAATCGCTCGAGGAAAGCGTCGCGCTGTCTTCAAGGCGTTGAAAGCGCAATTGCCAGACGCGGTCGAACACGATGCCGGTGGTCTTCAACTGCTCGCGCACCATGCGTTCGGAATTGCCATTGACCACGGCAAACGCACCGGCCGCGATGAACGCCAAGGCGATGCAAAACAGCCCCGCATAGAGCACTGTCAGTTTGAGACGAAGATGGCGAAACATCGCCGCTAAAAACCGCGGCCGGAATCGGCGCAGGGCGGCGCGGCCGACGTTTCTTCCGCGCGCGGCGCGCCCGCCCAAGCGGGGTGCACCGTCAGAAGCGAGATCAGGAAAACGACGAGCCGCGCGATCATGTGGAAAGCTTAGAAGCGCGGCCATAAAGCGAGCGTTAACCCAACGCCGCCGCATGCACGCGCAATTGCGAACAAAGCCGAAACATGATCCGCTGCCGCAATGGCTCGAATCGGCCCGCACGCGATCAGGCAGGACGCCTTTGACGATCTGAACGAAGCGCAACGGCTTGCCGTTGAGCACGGCGATGGCCCGCTCCTCGTCATCGCGGGCGCAGGTTCAGGCAAAACCAAGACGCTGAGTTGCCGCGTCGCGCGCTTGCTGCAAGCGGGCGCCGATCCGTCGCGGATATTATTGCTGACGTTCTCGCGTCGTGCCGCAAGCGAAATGACCAAACGCGTGGGCGCGGCGATCGCGCGCAGCGGCGTGTCGAGCGAGATTGCGTTGCCCTGGTCGGGAACGTTTCACGCGATCGGCGCGCGGCTGCTGCGCGAATATGCGCCGGTGCTGGGCCTCAGCGGCGATTTCACCATCCATGATCGCTCGGATTCCGCCGATCTCATGGGTATGGCGCGCCACAATCTGGGTTTCGGCGAAGGCGCCAAGCGCTTCCCGATGAAAGGCACGTGTCTCGCCATCTATTCGCGCGCGATGAATGCTGACGAACCCATCGCTGAGGTGCTGGCGTCGCTCTTTCCTTGGTGCCGACCTTGGGAAGCGGAGTTGAAGCAGCTCTTCGCCGCTTATGTGAAGATGAAGCAGAAGCAGAGCGTGCTCGATTACGATGACCTCCTTTCCTACTGGGCCGACGCGATGGCTTCGCCGCAGATCGCCGCCGAAATTGCGGCGCGGTTCGACCATGTTCTGGTCGACGAATATCAGGACACCAATCGCCTGCAGGCGCGCATCCTGATGGCGCTGAAGCCCGACGGGCGCGGCGTCACGGTGGTGGGTGACGATGCGCAATCGATCTATTCGTTCCGCGCCGCCACAGTGCGCAACATCCTGGGCTTTCCAGGCGCCTATGCGCCCGCCGCGCGCATCATCACGCTTGAGCAGAACTATCGCTCCACCAAAGCGATCCTCGACGCCTCAAACGCCGTGATCGAACGCGCCAGCGAGCGCTTCACGAAATCGCTGCGCACTGAGCGTACGTCAGGAGAAAAGCCAAGGCTGGTTTCGGTGCGCGATGAAGCGGCGCAGGCGAGTTATGTGGCCGATGAAATCCTTGAAGCGCGTGAGCACGGTATGGCTTTGATGGCGCAAGCCGTGCTTTTTCGCGCTTCCGATCACAGCGCGCAGGTTGAGCTTGAATTGCAGCGCCGCGACATTCCGTTCGTGAAATTTGGCGGCCTCAAATTTCTGGAAGCAGCGCATGTGAAGGACATCGTTGCGCTGCTGCGCTGGGGTCAAAATCCCGGCGACCGCCTTGCCGGCTTTCGCGCGCTGCAACTCGTGCCGGGCATCGGCCCGGGCAAGGCCGCGCGCGTGCTCGATGCGAATGCTTTTGAAGCGACGCCCCCGCCTCCCGCCGGCGCGGAGATTTGGGATGGGCTCAAAACGCTGGTCGCCTCGATGCGCGGCGCGGGACCGTGGCCGGCTGAACTGGAGCACGTCGCGCACTGGTATCTGCCGGTGCTGGAAACACGCTACGATGACGCGCGGGTGCGCGCGCTCGATGTCGCGCAGTTGCTGCGTATCGGCGCGGCTTATCCATCGCGCGAAACCTTCCTCACCGATCTCACATTGGATCCGCCCAACGCCACCAGCGACGAAAGCGGGCCGCCGCACAAGGACGATGACTTCGTCATCCTCTCCACGATCCATTCGGCCAAGGGCCAGGAATGGAAGAATGTGTTCGTGCTGAACGCCGTCGATGGCTGCATTCCGTCTGACCTCGGCACAGGCTCGACTGCGGAATTGGAGGAAGAACGTCGCCTGCTTTATGTCGCGATGACCCGCGCCAAGGATCAGCTGCACATCATCACGCCGCAGCGCTTTTACGTGCAGCAGCAGCAAAGAAACGGCGACCGCAACGTTTTCGCCGCGCGCACGCGCTTCATTCCGCCGGCCATTCTCGATCGTTTCGATGAGATCAATCCGGCGCTGGCGCGCGCCGCCAATGATCCGCGCGTCGATGGCGCGCCGATTGCGCCAGTCGATCTCGCCAGCCGCGCCCGCGCGCGTTGGAGCTAGCGCAAATCGCGCCAAGCGCGGCGTCCGCACGCGGCGCTTGATTCAAACACGCCCCGCGCCACAGCCCGCGCCAAGCAGTCAGCCGCAAGCGCGCCGATTTTCGCCAAGGCGAGCGCGCGCGGCTCTTCGGCGATGCGAGCGCCTGTGGACAGTGCGAACACAACGTCGCCGTCGAACGGCGCGAACACCGGGCGTATCGCGCGCGCGAGGCCAGCCGACGCCATCTGCGCCACACGCTTCGCTTTCAGCGGGCGTTAGCGCGACATCGGTGGCGACCACGGCGAGCGTCGTGTTGCCGCGCGGTTGCACGCTGGTTTTCGAAAGCCCCCACTCCTCCGCGTCGAACGCACGAGCATCCGGCGCAACGCCGCCATATTCTCCGTCGATTTCGAACGGCGCCGCCCAAAACGCCCGCTGGTCCGGCATCACCACCGAGCCCCAGCAATTCACGCACGCGAGCGCGGCGACCGTGACCCCATTAACAGCGACAATGCTTGCGGCGCCTTGCCCGCCCTTGAGCGCGCCCGCGAGTGCGCCATAGCCCGCGCCGGCATTGCCAAGCGGCGTTTCGCTTCGCCGCGCCGCGTAAGCGCGCCGGCCTAGATCCGCGTAGGGCGGCGCGTCGCCCCAAGTTTTGTCGCCGCCATTGGCAAGGTCGAACAAAATCGCGGCAGGCACGATCGGGGCCTTGGGCACGCCTGCAAAGCGTGCCTGAGCCCCGAAGCCCTTGCCTTCGGCGCCCATCGCGCCGACGACGCCATCGGCGGCGCCCAGCCCGTACACCGAGCCGCCCGAGAGCACGATGGCGTCCACGGCGTCGACCAGATTTTCCGGCGCCAGTGCGTCGGTTTCGCGTGTGCCCGGCCCGCCGCCGCGTACATCGACGCCGCAAACGGCGCGCCCCTGCGGCACGATTACGGTGACGCCCGTCGCACGCGCGGCGTCTTCCGCGCAACCGACGGTGAGGCCCTCTATATCCGCGAGAGTATTTTGTGGACCTGGGACGGGCCATGGACGCTTTCCGATGTGTGGGGCGGCGAGCGCCCGTGTAAGAGTTTGCCCCATGATTGATAAGCTGATCCGCCGGACCTGTCCTGCTCTGCTCGCGCTCCTGCTTGCCGCATGCGCGACCCGCGCCGGTGGCGGGCGCGCGGCGAGGCCATGGTGGTCGCGGCCCACCCGAGCGCCGTGGAGGCGGGGCTCGCCATGCTGCGCGATGGTGGCAACGCAACGGATGCCGCGATCGCCGCCGAACTCGTGCTTGGGCTGGTCGAGCCGCAATCATCCGGCGTCGGGGGCGGCGGCTTCTTGCTGCATTATGACGGCGCGAGCGAAGCCATCGTGTCTTACGACGGACGCGAGCGGGCGCCGGCGGGCGCGAGGCCCGACACGTTCCTCGGCGCGGATGGACGCCCCATGCCGTTTGGCGACGCGCAAGCCAGCGGTCTCTCCATCGGCACGCCGTCGCTCGTCGCGATGTTGAAATTGGCGCACGAGTGAAAGCGGACGCCTTGCGTGGGCGCGCCTGTTCGAGCCAGCGATTGCGCTCGCGGAAAATGGCTTCCCGATCTCGCCGCGCATGGCGAGCGTGCTGGCCAGCACGGCGGAGCGCGGACGTTTGCGCGACGATCCCGCCGCGCGCGCGTATCTCTTCGACGAAAGCGGCGCGCCTTGGCCGGCCGGCACATTCTGCGCAATCCCGCTTACGCCGCGACTCTGCGCCGGCTCGCGGCCGAAGGCCCGAGCGCGCTGACGCAAGGCGCCATCGCGGAAGAAATCGTCGCCGTGGCGCAGCGTGGCCCGCGCGCTGGCACACTATCGCTGGCCGATTTGCAAGCTTACGCGCCGCAGCGAGAAGCGCCGATCTGTGGGACGTTTCGCATTTATCGCGTGTGTGGCGCGCCATCGCCGAGTTCTGGCGGTGAAGCGGTGATCGCGATCCTTGGCCTTTATGAGCGCGCGCGCCCTGCCCCCGAGAGCGCGGCAAATGTCGATGATTGGGCGGCGTTCCTTTGGGCCAGCCGGCTCGCTTACGCCGATCGCGATCACTACATGGCTGACGACGAGTTCGCACCGGTTCCAGAGCAAGCGCTGATCGCACCCGCCTATCTCGACCAGCGCGCGCTTCTCATCGATCTTGCACACGCGCCGCGGAGCGTCACGCCGGGCGAACCGGCGGGCCATGAACTCTTCACGCGTTGGGGCCGCGACGCGACCGGAGATCGGCCAGGCACGACGCATCTTTCTGTCGTTGACGCTGAAGGCAATGCTGTCGCACTCACAGCCACTGTCGAAAGCGCCTACGGCGCGCAGCGGATGGCGGCGGGCTTTTTCCTCAACAACCAGCTCACGGACTTTTCGTTCTTGCCGACGATCGACGGCAAGCCCGTCGCCAACGCAGCCGCGCCGCGCAAGCGTCCGCGCTCCAGCATGGCGCCGACCATTGTCACCAATCGCGACGGCGACCTCGTCATGGTGATCGGATCTCCGGGCGGATCGGGGATCATTGCTTATGTCTCGCGCGCGCTGATCGGCACGCTCGATTGGGGCCAGAGCCCGCAAGAAGCCGTCGATACCGGCAATGTCGTCGCGCGCATGCCGCCCGCGCGCGTGGAAAGCGCGCGCTTGCCGCCAGGTATCGCGGCGGCGCTGACCGCGCGCGGCTGGTCGATCCAGGAAATCGCGCAGGAAGCGAGCGGCCTTCATGCCATCCGCGTGACGCCGCAAGGCCTCGAAGGCGGCGCGGATTCGCGGCGCGAGGGCATCGTGGGACGCCTGCCCGCGCCAAGCCCGTAACCTGCTGCACTCTGCTCGCGTATCTGCTTTAACGGCCCCGATGGCGGATGAAGCGCAGCTCAGAGCTTGGCTCCTCGCGGGGCTGGACGGCGATGTCGCCGCGCACCGCGCTTTTCTCGCGGCGGCGGCTGGTCTGCTGCGCGGCTATTTCCGCAACCGGCTGCGCGGCGCGCCCGAGGATGCGGAAGATCTGGTGCAGGAGACTTTGGTGGCGCTGCACACTCGCCGCTCATCTTACGACCCAGCCTATCCGCTCACGGCGTGGATGTACGCCATCGCGCGCTATCGGCTGATCGATCATCTCCGGCGCATCAAACGGCGCGGCCCTCATTCATCGATTGACGATCTCGATCTCGGCGCGCTCGACGCGGAGCTGGACGCCAGCGATGCGCGGCGCGACGTGAATGCGCTGCTTGATAAATTACCTGCGAAGCAACAGAGCGCCATTCGTCTTGTGAAGATCGAGGAGAAAAGCGTGCGCGAAGCCGCCGACCTCACGGGGCTTTCCGAATCCGATATCAAAATATCGATCCATCGCGGCCTCAAGACCTTGATGCGGCTTATGGCGGAGAGCGCGTCATGAAGACGGATGATCTCATTGACCTGCTGGCGAAAGATGTCCCGCCCGCCGAACGCCCCGGATGGCGCCGGCGCATGGCGATAACGCTGCTAGCGGGCCTCGTGATCGCGGCGATTCTCGTTGTGCTCTTCTTCGGCATGCGCCCCGATATCGGCACATCCCTGACCGCGGTGCTGCTGAAAGCTGGTTTCTCCGCAGCCGCAGCGGCGGCCGTCTTGCCGCTCGCGGCGCGGCTGATGCGGCCGGGGCGTCCGCTCGGCTGGCGCATCGCCGCGATTGCAATTTTCCTCGGCGTGTGTGCGCTCGCCGTGCTGATCGCGCTGATGGGCGCTCCGCCCGAGCGGCGTTTTGAGGCGTGGATGGGCGGGCGCTTTCCATGGTGCATCGTGTTCGTGCCGCTGCTCGCGGCGCCAACGGCGGCGGGCCTCCTCTGGCTGATGCGCGCCTTCGCGCCGACGCGGCTGACACTCTCTGGCGCGGCGATCGGCGCGGTCGCGGGCGGCATCGGGGCGATGGCTTACGCCATGTATTGCCCGGTGGATTCCGTGGCTTTCGTGACGACCTGGTACAGCGTCGCGATCGGGCTTTGCGCGGCTCTGGGCGCGCTGATCGGCTCGAAACTATTACGCTGGTAGCTGTCGGACCGCCGCCTTCCAGCCGGCATTTTTTCCGCCAAGCGTAACCGCCCGATCGCTCGGTACGTCTTTCCCTGTGAGAGCGGCATGCCGGCTGGAAGCCGACGGCCCTAGGGGAAAAACATGCTCAGCCACATCCGCCGCTACGCGCCCGCCGCGATCTCCGTATTCGCCGCAGCCGTCTTCATCGACAGCCTCCGCTACAAATTCACGGACCACCCCAAGACGCAGGAAATCTTTGGCCGTCTGGATAGCTGGGCCGCTTCGCTGGGCGCGCCGGGCCTCTTCGGGCACACCGGACTCTTCAGCCAATATGTGATCGGTTCGGCTGAAGTGGCCGCATCGTCGCTGTTGCTGATCGGCCTGTTGCCGCGTTTCACCCGCCTCAATGCACTCGGCGCCTTGGTTGCGTTTGCAGTCATGAGCGGCGCGGTGAGCTTTCATCTTTTCACGCCGCTCGGCATCGATCCCAACAATGACGGCGGCGGTCTTTTCGCGGCGGCAGCGACGATCTGGATTAGCTCGATCGTGCTGCTGATCCTCCGGCGCAAAGAAGTGCTCGGCCTCGCCACCGATCTCGGCCGCGCCTTCGTGCCGACGCCCGCAGCGAAACCTGTTTCGGCGCCGCTGGCCCAACGCGCCTAAGGAGATTTCTCATGCGTGTTTTTCTTCGCGCCGCGCTGCTCGCGCTTGGCCTCACTGTCTCATTCGCGGCGCCCGCCTTGGCCGATCAGCCGCCGGTCTATCAGAGCTTGTTCAACCGCACCGGCGCCGGCGGGTACGATGTCGTCTCGTTCTTCACCGATCACCAGCCGGTGCGCGGCGTCGCGCAGTACAAGACCACGCATCAAGGCGTTGAATATCGCTTCGCCTCCGCCGAACACCTCGCCGCGTTCCGCGCCGAGCCCGCGCGTTACCTTCCGCAATATGGCGGCTATTGCGCCTGGGCTGTGAGCCAAGGCTACACCGCGCCCGGCGACCCGCGTTATTGGCGCATCGTCGACGGCAAACTCTATCTGAATTATGACGCCAGCGTGCAGCGCCGCTGGGAAGCGGATATCCCCGGATTTATCCGTAGCGCAAACAGCAATTGGCCGAGCGTGCTGGCGCGCTGAAGGTCGCGCACTTCGCGATTGTCAGCAAATTCTGTTCATGCAAAATAAAGCCATGAAATATGGCATTTTCTCCGGCTGGTACTGCGACGAACAACCTCGGGCTTACAAAGCCTATGGCGATGAATTCATGCGCAGCCGCGATTGTTTTTATCTATGGCGGCACTGCATCGAAAAATACACCTCGCCGCAGGCCGTGATCATAACCGATTCCGCATCACCTATTGTCCCCCGACTTTAAGACGCTTTCGAGCCGTTTGGATTATGTGCGCCTTGAGCAGAATTTCGGCCATCCCGCCCGCTTGCCGCCGGGCGTGCAGTATTGCGGGGCTTCGCGCGAAGTGCTGCTTGGGCTGATATATTGCTACGTCAACGACTTTGACTATGCAGTACATGTTGAGCAAGGCTCATTGCTGAAGGGCGAGCGCTTCATTGAGCGGATCATCGAGGCGAATCCGGACGCCGATCTCATCGTCCCGTCCGGCGAAAGAACGCCCCAACCGACTGGCTACGGGTTCTTCATCGTATCGCGGCGCGGCATTCCTGGATTCATAAAGAGCTATACTGACTTTCCCCAAACCGACGCCAAGCTTTCCGTCGAGCGGAAACTGCTGGCTGTCACGGAGACGATGCCCTCAGCGGTGATCAATCTGAAATACGGCCGCCAGCGCCCGATCGATTTTCAAACGAGCCATTTTTTTGTAAAGCATATGGTGCTGCGGGAACTTGAGGCGTTTTGTGAGGTCGTTGGCTACGATTTGACGACGCAGCGCTGAGCGGAACAGCCTCTGCGCTATCCCATATACATATCATCACCGCCGCCGGGCATGGCGGCGTGAACATCATACCAGCCCGCGCCCAGGATGTGCGCGCGATTGAGCCAAAGCGCCATGGCGCCTTCGATCCCCATCCACGGCATGAAGCGGATGTCATCGCCGTAAGGACCGGACGAGTGCTCTGGAAACGCGTGACGAACATGTTTGCCGCTCAGGGTTTTGATCTCCACCTCCGCAAAAAGCTTGGAGACTAAGCGGCAATTCAACAGACGGAAACGGCGATATCCCATCGCCCACAGCTGCAATAGAATATCTATGCTGTGCGCCTCCGACGAGATGTAGCGTGGAATGATGTTGGCTTCCGCCAAACTCTTCAGCGCATGAAGATCGAAGTGCTCAATATCGATCTTCATAAAATCTGGAGCACCGTGACGACGCACGATTTCCGGCAACGTCGTCGTGGGAATTTTGATCTCGATCCAGCCTGGCTTGGTTGGCGCGACGAAGCTGCTTTGAACTGTGTTCTTGGGATTTATGTAAAAACTGAGTTCACCGGATGTATCGGCGATGCCGACATTTTCGATGACGACGTCGCCTGATTTGATGTCGGCGTCGAATCGCTTACGGGCGCTCGTCGCAAAGTCGGGCATGGCTTCAACGGAAACCACGCGAAACCCTTTGGCGCGGTAATACGCCGTGTCATCGCCATTGTGCATCCCGATGTCATAAGCCAGCACGGCATTCCCCAAAATTTCAGCGGCCGCGCGGCGGCGGCGTTCGCCGATGATGGCTGCATGAATAGTGCATACGCACAGGGGCATCTATAGGAGGAGACCGCGCCTTGAACATGGTCGCGGGCGTCAGCCGGCGAGAGATATTGTAACCTGTTGTTTTTTCAACACTTACCCTAATGCGAACGACTGAGACGCGCGGACACCCCGGCAGCGAGGCAGTCTTGGCGGCATCAGCGGCGCCAATGCCAATTGGCCCACACTTCTTTCCCATTGCTGACGCTGCGGCCGCATTGACGCCGCCAAAATCCCGCCGCTAGTGTCCGGCGCAAATTTGGCTCTCGAGCCGCGCTCCAGGGATTTTTCAACATGAAAGTGCTCGTCCCCGTCAAACGGGTGCTCGATTACAATTTGAAGGTCCGCGTGAAGCCCGATGGCTCGGGCGTGGATCTCTCCAATCTCAAAATGTCGATCAATCCGTTCTGCGAAATCGCGGTTGAAGAAGCCGTGCGTATGAAGGAAGGCGGCGGCGGACATGCCGCGGGATCGGCAACGGAAGTGGTGGCCGTCTCGATCGGACCCGAGCAGGCGCAGGAAACGCTCCGCAACGCGCTCGCCATGGGCGCCGACCGCGCCATCCTGATCAAGGCCGAAGGCGACGTTGAGCCACTGGCGGTGGCCAAGCTTCTGAAAGCGGTGGTGGACGCAGAGCAGCCTCAACTCGTGATCCTCGGCAAGCAAGCCATCGACGATGACAGCAACGCCACCGGCCAAATGCTCGCCGCCCTGCTGGATTGGCCCCAAGCGACGTTCGCCTCAAAGATCGTGCTGCACGATGGCAAGGCTAGCGTGACGCGCGAGGTTGATGGCGGCCTGCAAACGCTCGACGTCGATCTGCCCGCCATCATCACCACGGATTTGCGTTTGAACGAGCCGCGCTACGCGTCGCTGCCGAATATCATGAAAGCGAAGAAAAAGCCGATCGATGTGAAGACCACCGCCGATTACGGCGTCGACACCACGCCCCGGCTCAAGGTGCAAAAAGTCGCCGAGCCCGCCAAACGCCAAGGCGGGATCAAAGTGAAGAGCGCCGCTGAATTGGTCGGCAAACTCAAAGAAGCGGGAGTGCTCTGATGGCCGTGCTCGTCGTCGCTGAACACGATAACGCGACCCTGAAGGATTCCACCAACAAGGCCGTCACCGCCGCGCAAGCGCTGGGCGGCGATATCGACGTGCTGGTCGCCGGCGCCAATGCCGGCCCCGCTGCAGCGGCCGCCGCGAAAATCGCCGGCGTCCGCAAGGTGCTGCACGCCGATGCGTCAAGCCTCGCCAAGCAATTGGCCGAAGCCATGGACGCGCTGATCGTGCCGCTGATGGCGAACTATGACGCCGTGCTCTTCCCCGCCACCACCACCGGCAAGAATGTCGCCCCGCGCATCGCCGCCAAGCTCGACGTCATGCAGCTCTCGGGCGTGATCGCGATCGAGAGCGCCGATACGTTCGTGCGCCCGATCTATGCTGGCAACGCGCTGGTTACGGTGAAGAGCAGTGACGCTAAGAAGGTGCTCACGGTGCAAACCACGGCCTTCAAAGCCGCGCCCGAAGGCGGCAGCGCCGCGATCGAAACCATCCCGACGCCGGCTGGCCCGTTCAAGGCGGCGTTCGTGTCCGAGGAAGTCGCCAAGCTCGATCGCCCTGAACTCACCGCCGCCAAGCGCGTGGTGTCCGGCGGGCGGGCGCTGGGCTCGTCCCAAGAATTCCATGCCGTGATCGAGCCGCTCGCCGACAAGCTTGGCGCGGCGGTCGGCGCTTCCCGCGCGGCGGTGGACGCCGGTTACGCCCCGAACGACTACCAAGTCGGCCAGACCGGCAAAGTTGTCGCGCCCGAACTTTATGTCGCCGTGGGCATTTCCGGCGCTATCCAGCATTTGGCGGGGATGAAAGACTCCAAAGTCATCGTCGCCATCAACAAGGACGAAGACGCGCCCATCTTCCAAATCGCGGATTATGGCCTGGTGGGCGACTACAAGGTTTTGGTGCCGGAACTGATGACGGAATTGAGCAAAGCGGGGCTTTGAGAGCGCGCTTGCGCCAAAATACGCCCGGTGTAGGATGTTGCTGCAGTGCAGCATAAGCCTGTGCTAGGCTCAGGACCCTAGCTAAGGGCCACGCAATGGCCGGGAGCAAGATGAACGACATCAAGACCATAGGCGTCATCGGCGCTGGGCAAATGGGCGGCGGGATTGCCCATGTCTGCGCGCTTGCGGGCTATGACGTGCTGCTCAATGACGCGGAACCCGCGCGGATCGATGCGGCTTTGGTGCTGATCAACAGCAATCTGGCGCGCCAAGTGCACCGCGAACTCATCACGCAACAGGATATGGACGCGGCGCTGAAGCGCATCCGCAAGGCCGCAAGCCTCAGCGAATTCGGCGCCGTCGATTTCGCGATCGAGTCCGTGGTGGAGTCCGAGGAACCCAAGCGCAAGGTGTTCGCCGATCTCAAAGCCGTGCTGCGCCCTGACGCGATCCTGGCGTCCAATACCTCTTCGCTCTCGATCACGCGCCTGGCCGCCACCACCGATCGGCCGGACAAATTCATCGGCGTTCACTTCATGAACCCGGCGCCGCTGATGAAATTGGTCGAACTGATCCGCGGCCTCGCGACCAGCCAGGAAACCTACGACCTCACGCTGAAATTCGTGCAGCGCCTGGGCAAGACCATCGCCAACGCCGAAGATTTTCCCGCTTTCATCGTCAACCGCGTGCTGGTGCCGATGATTAATGAAGCGGTCTACACCTTGTATGAAGGCGTCGGCTCGGTCGAAGCCATCGATAAAGCGATGAAGCTGGGCGCCAATCATCCGATGGGCCCGCTTGAGCTCGCGGACTTCATCGGTCTCGATACGTGTCTGGCCATCATGCAGGTGCTGAACGAAGGCCTCGCGGACCCGAAGTATCGTCCCTGTCCGCTTTTGGTGAAATATGTCGAAGCCGGCTGGCTCGGCAAAAAAACCCAACGCGGCTTCTACGATTATCGCGGCGAAACGCCGATGCCGACGCGCTAGGCGCGGGCGAACACCAGCGAGAAATTGTTCGCGGGCATCTCCACGATCTCGCGCAGCATGAAACCCTGCATTTGCGCGGCCGCTTCGATGTCGGCTATGTCGCGCACGCCCCAGCTCGGATCGCGGCTCTTGAGCGAAGCGTCGAACGCTTCGTTCGATGGCGCGGTGTGGACGCCGCCCCGCATGAACGGGCCATAGAGAAAAAGCGCCCCGCCCTCACGCACCAGCCGCCCCGCGCCGTTCATCAGGCCGAGCGCACACGTCCAGGGCGCGATGTGCACCATATTGATCGACACGATTGCGTCGAACGGCGCTTCGTCTTCAACGCCCCACTTGTCCGCGCGCACATCGATGTCGAGCGGCTCGCGCACATTGGTGAGCCCTTCGGCTTCGATCCACGCGGCGGCGCTGGCGCGCGCCGCTGACTCTGGATCGCTAGGACGCCAATCGAGCAGCGGCATGGCGCGTGCAAAGTGCACCGCGTGCTCGCCGGAGCCGCACGCGATTTCCAGAACACGTCCGCCGGCCGGCAGAACGCGCCGCAGCACGGCCAGGATGGGATCACGGTTGCGCGCGGTGGCCGGCGCGCGAAGCCGCAAATCTGGCCTCGCGGCCATCACACCGCCTTGCCGGTGAGGAACACAAAGCCCGCATAACCGCTGCGGATCTCGCGCTCGACTATGCCGATAAGTTCCGCACGCACATCGGTCGCGTGCTGTTTGAACGTCGCGATGATGTCGTCGGCTGAAATGTGCAGCACGGGGAACGGGCGATCAGCCACGATGTAGCCGCCGGATCGCACCAGGAAGGCGCCGACCAGCGCCCCACCCTCGCGCACGCAGCCCGCGAAACTCGCGACGGCCCGCTCGAATTCGCTGCGTTCCGATGTGATCGATTCCGCGCAGAAGAACATGGTCGCCGCATCCCATTGGCGCGCGGGCAGATCGAACACTGAGCCTTGCTGAACGCTGAGCTTGCGCTTCAAGTCAGGAATAGGCGTGTCAGGCAGTTTGAAATCCGCCCCATAAGCTTCGCGCGCCACATCCCACCAATGGCGCCATTGCGGGCGCAGCGTTGCGCTTTCTAGCTCGCGCTTCAGCCAGTCGACATTGCTCGACGCAAATTCCCACGCTGTCATTTCGGACGCGCGCGGCATCACCGAAAACAGCGGAAACAGGTTCGGCCCGGTGCCGACATCGACGGTGCGCAGCACGCCGCCCGGCGCCGGCACAGTCTTGAACGCCTCGACCGTCAGCCGCACGACGAGATCGTCGTCCGGATGCGGTTCGCCGTAATAGTGCTGGAAGTACGCCTCGGAATCGAACTTCGACCAGTCGAACGCGCTGTTGGCGCCTTGTTGCTTGCCTTCAGACATGTCGCGGCTCCCGATGGTTCGGCGCACGCTCGGAGTATTTTGTGGAAGCGCGCCCGATAGCAAGCGCAATCGCGCCTAGACGTTGGCGGCGACCTTGAGCCATGTCGCTTTTTCGCTGGGATCGGACGTGCGGTCCCTGAGCACGGCGTCGATCCCGGCGCGCGGCATGGGCCGCGAAAAGAAGAAGCCCTGAAGTTCGTTGCAGCCGAACTGACGCATCTGGATCGCGTCGATTTCGGTTTCGACGCCCTCGGCCACGATATCCATGCCAAGTCCGCGCCCGAGCTTCACGACCGCCTGCACGATCGAGCGCGCGGCTTCCTTCTTGATCGTCTCGCTCACGAAGGAGCGGTCGATCTTGATCTTGTCGAACTTGTAATTGCACAAATGCGCGAGGCTGGAATAGCCGGCGCCGAAATCGTCAAGCGCGGTTTTGAAGCCCATCGAGCGCACGGTGTCCAGGATGGCCTGCGTGCGGTCGCTGGAATCCAGCAGCACGCCCTCGGTGATTTCGAGCACGATGCGCTCGGAGCTGACGCCATACTCGGCGACCAGGCGCTCAAGCAGCGCCGGCAAGCTGGATTGGCGGAACTGCACCGGCGACAGATTGACCGCGACTTCGATACCGGGCCAGCGCGCGGCGTCTTCGAACACGCGCCGCAGCACCCATTCGCCGATCGCGGGCATCAATCCGGATTCTTCGGCGATCGGAATGAAGAGCGCGGGCGCGATATCGCCGCGCACTTCATGGCGCCACCGCACTAGCGCCTCAACGCCCGTGACCTGTCCGGTGCCGGCCGAAACGATGGTCTGGTAATGCACGTCCAGCTTGCCGGATTCGAGCGCCGCGCGAAGATCGAGTTCGACTTTGCGCCGCGTCTCAACCGTCTTGGCCATTTCCGGCGTGAACAGCACGGCGCAATCGCGGCCATTCGCCTTGGCTTCATAAAGCGCGATGTCGGCATGCCGCATCAGGATTTCAGAAGTGTCGCCATTCTCCGGCGTCAGCGCGACGCCAACCGACGTCGTGACGCGTATGGCGCCGCCGCCCTCGAGGAAAGGTTCGGCGAAGGTCCGCGCCACCCATTGCGACAGCGCCGCCACTTCGTCTGCCCCGGCATTCTCGCAGAGGATTGCAAACTCGTCGCCGCCAAAGCGGGCCAGAAAATCGCCCGCGCGCAGATTGGATTGCAGGCGCGCGGCGACCGACGTGATCAGCCGATCGCCAACATCATGGCCCAAGGTGTCGTTGATGTCTTTGAAGCGGTCGATATCGATATAGGCGACGATGGCGTGGAGCGGCGCGCCATCCGGGCCGCGCGACGCCAGCAATGTATCGAGCTGCTCAAGGAAATAGGTGCGGTTGGGCAGGCCCGAGAGCATGTCGTGCTTGGCCTGATGCCGTGTGCTTGCTTCGCGCTGCGCCAATTCCGCGGACGCACGCTTGAGGCGCATCAGGATGTGGATCGCAAGACCGCCGGCCAGCAGAATCCCCAGCGCCACCAGCGGCAAGATTACGTTGAGCAGCACGTCGCCGGGGCGCTTGGCGGTCCAGGTCAGCTCACCCAGGCGCACGCCATCGTCAGCCACAAAGCTCTGCGACACGAGGCCGTTCTCATCCGCCGCGGTCGGCCGCAACGAGAGGTCCGGCAAAAGCAGGGACTGGCCGAGCCGGGCGAGAAAGCCTTCATCGATATAGCTGACCGACACCAGGACATGCGGTGAGGCAGGCGCCAGCGCGGTGTCGACGTTCGGCACAATCGTCATGGCCGCGACGACCGCCGCCTTGCCATCGATCGAAAGAATATGTCCGCCCCACTTCGCGCCTGTGCCGCCGCCGGCGAGGAAGCGGTAGTCGCCCTGCGCGAAAACGCCCGGCCGGCTCTGCAGCGTGGCGGGACCGGGCCCGATGACTTCAGCCAGGAGCGGCGCGAGATCAGCCGCGCGGCGCTGGAAGACGGCCGGCGTCTGACGCGCTTCTTCGAAGAACGCATAGACCGGCGCGCCCGCGCCATTGAGGATGTAGACCTCGTCGTGCGCATAGGTGTCGGTGAGGAAGTAGCCGAAATTGGCGTCGACGAAGTCGAAATCGATGCGCCGGTCGGTGATGTTGGTGACGGCTTGATCCCACCAGGCCACGCTCTTTTGCTCGTTGAGCGCGCGGGTTATCGACCGGTTAAGCGCGTTGGCGACGAGCTGCTGCTCGCGCTCCACCGCGCTGGTATTGGCCGACCAGCCCGCATAGGCGATGATCGCCAGCAGCATGACGCCAAAGCTCGCGATCGCTACCGTGACCGAGGTCATCAGGCGGCGCAGATCGCGTTTGTACTGGCGCGTATTCTCAGCTGGAGACATCACAAGGCGCTCGCAAGTCGTGAGCGACCTTCCCAGCAATCCACGAATTTTCAGTTAGGATAGATGACGCCGCCGCTAAATGAGCAGCGGCGTTTAACCTTGTGTTATCTATACTCGCTTTGCGCGCGCCTTCAGTGACCGGCGTACGCGCCGTTCAGGCCGCGGATATGAGCGCGCACCAAAAGGCCAGACGGCGAGATCATGTCATCGGGCCATCCGCCATTCCCTTCCGCGCCGGGACGCAACGCCGCCGTGCTCTCGGATTTGTCCGCGATGGACCAATTGGCGTAGCTGATATGATTGGCTTCCATGAAATCCCACCAGCGCTGAATCTCAGCCTGATCGAGCGGCCCGTCGCCATTGGATTCCGCTGTGCCCCACTCCGTCACCATCAGCGCCGCGCCTAGATCGAGCGCGCGCTGCGCTTTGTCGCGCAAGGATTGGCGGTGCGTGCCGGCGTAGAAATGAAGCGCATAGCCAACATTGGAAAACGCCAGCGGATCGGCGGCCGCGATCTCGACATCCTGCGACCAGGAGCCAGTGCCCGCGATGATGATATTGTCGGGATCGTGGGCGCGAATATGGGGAATGAGCGCTTCGTGGTACGGCTTGATGTCGGTGGCCCAGTTATAACGCGGCAGCGGCTCGTTCCAGGTTTCATAGATCACGTTGGGCGTATTGCCGTAACGCTCGGCGATGTGATCGAAGAAGCGCGCTGCGGCTTCCGGCGCGGGATCGTGCGCGTGCCAGTCCACGATCACATAAATGCCAAGTGCGATGGCGGCGTCGATGACGGCTTCGGCCTTTGCGGTTTCGCGCTCGGGGTTCTGCAGATAGCCACCGGCCGGGACTGCAATCGCCGCGCGTACAACGCTCACGTTCCAATCGTCGCGCAGCCAGCGCACAGCGTCAGCATTGTAATATTGCGGCATCCACTGGCTCCAGAACAGCGACATGCCCCGCAGCGTCACCGGCGCGCCGTTCTGATCGACAATCTGGTTGCCCCGCACTGAAAGCTGGCCATGCACCGCGACCGGCGAGCCTTCCGGCGCCTGCGCGAGCGCGGGGGCGGCGAAGAAGCAGCACAGCGCGAGCGTCGCCGCGCTCAAAAACCGCCGAATACCTTGGCCAGCCATGCTGCCTCCCCTGTTTTTTCTCTCGTTGGCCAAAGCTTAGCAGCCTCGCGTGGCCGCGCGAAACAGGACGCCAGGCACAAAAAGTTGAATGCGAAATCACGCTCGCGCCGCATAGGCGCCGCGAAGCGTCGCTTTAAACTGGCGCGATGGCCCGCGCCTCCCGCCCCTCGTTCGCGCCCGTTCCAAGGCGCACGCCGGCCCTGCAATGGCGCCGGCCGCTGGCGCTTTGGGCGCCGGCGGCCTTGGCGCTCGCGCTGGGATGGCCTGCGCTGATGCTGAGCGGGCAAAGCAGCGTGTTTCAGGCTGGAATGCTGGCGGCGGCGATCGGGACGATTCTTGCGCTCATATCGATCGGCGCGGCTTGGGCGATGGGCCGCGCCCCGCGCGCCCGGCGAAATGTCATTCGCCACATGGTCTGGAGCGGCGCCATTGTCGCGGTGGTCGCGCCCTTTGTTCTGGCTTCGTTGATTGGCGCGGCCAATCCGAACACCGGCCTCGGCGCATATTCGTTCGCGATGCTTCCATTGGCCGTGATGCTCGGACTGCCCATGGCGCTTTTTTCCGGCGTGGTCTTTTCCATGGTCGCCCTGGTGAAGCCGGGGCGGAAGACCGGCGGCTAAGGCCGCGCCCAGAGCCGCAACAGGTTCGACACGGCTTTATCCAGCCGAAGCACCTCTTCGCGCGCCAAGCCTGCTTCGTTCAAACGCGCGCGCGCGAGCGAGAGATCGAACAACACCTCGCGCCGCTCGGTCTCCGGCACCAAGCTCTGCACCCAGCCCACCGCCGCCAGGCGCTCACCGGACGCGACCGGCTCGACGCGGTGGATCGAACCCGCCGGATAAAGAATGGCGTCGCCCGCTTCGAGCTTGATCGACTGCTCGCCCAACGCGCTTTCGATGGTCAGCGCGCCGCCTTCGTACGTGCCGGGCTCGGCCAGGAATAATGTGAAGGCAAGATCGGTGCGGAGCCGGTTGTCTTCCGGCCCCATCAGCGCATCGTCGGTGTGCGCGCCATAAGTCATGCCGGGCTCGTAGCGGGAGAACAGCAGCCGCGAGAGCCGCCTCGGGCGCGCGGCAATCTCGAACATGGGATGCGCGCGCAACGCTTCGGTCACGAAAAGTTGAAGCGCCTGGACGCGCCTGTCCTCGCCGTCGGCCTGGAGGTTTTCCTTCACACCGCGCGCCGCCGGCCCTGCCGTGCGCTTGCCCGGCAGCCACGCCACAGCGGCGAGGTCGCGCCGCACACGCGCCACGTCTTCCGCTTCGAGGACTTGCTCGAGGATCAGCATCAGGCGTTATTGCGAATAAGTCGCATTTCGTCCAGCATAAGACTGCGCGGTGGCCGGGAGGACGACATGATCGCATGGAAATTGAAGCTGTGGCGCAGCGCCGGCGCCGCGGCTTTGGTCGGGTTATCAGCCTGCGGTCCATCGCCGGCGCCAGTGGCCGAAGCGCCCGCCCCCGCCGGCGCGAGCGGCGAAGCCGCCATCGGTGAGAGCGGCGGCGAGCACGGCGAAGCTGGCGTCTCGCTGGCCTATGCTGGCGTAGAGGGCGACGCGCGCACTGGCGTGCGGCTGCAGCATCTCAAGGGCTACCTCCTCATCGCCGAGCGCATCAATGAAGGCGACCGCCCCGAGGATGCCGGCGTGCTGGTGAGCCAGGGCCTGCTCGAAGTCTATGATCCGGCGGCCGCCGAATTCGGCGCGCTCAATGCGGACAAGGTACGCGGCGCGGCGGACGGCGCGGGCCTAACGCGCGCGCAAATGGCGCGCAAAATCCACGAGGCGACAGCGGCGATTGACTCGGCGCGTGCGCCGCTTGCGCTCAATCACGCCGACCTCGCCGCGCGCATGGTCGATCTTTCCACCGGCCTCTATCAAAGCGTGAACCAGGCCGATTTCGTCGATCCGATCGAATACCAGCACAGCCTTGGCGCGGCCCTTTCCGCACGCGACGCATTGGTGGCGGGCGAAGCCGCCCTGCGCCGCGAAAACCCGGCCGCCTATGACGAGGCCATCGGCGAGATCAACCGCCTGATCGAGCTTTGGCCACAAGCCACGGCGCCGACGACGCCCACGCCCTACCCGGATGTGCTGCGCCAATCATCGCGCGTGCGGCTGGCGCTATCGCCTTTCCTCTAAGGAATTTGCCGGCAGGAAGCCGGCGGTCCAAACTGCGTTCATGACAAGCCCCTGTTTCGACGTCGCCATCGCAGACAAGATCGCGGTCGTGACGCTCAACCGTCCCGAAGCGTTCAACGCCATGAACCGGGCGTTCTGGAACGAACTGCCGGAGATCATCCGCGACATTGACGACAATGCGCGCGCCCGCGTGATCGTCATCGCCTCGACCGGCAAGCACTTCACCTCAGGCATGGATCTCTCCGTCTTCACCGACGGCGAAAGCGTGATGGCGAGCGACGGCGATCCTTCCGTGCGTGCCGAGGCCTTCCGGCAATTTGTGCTCACGCTGCAGGGCACGTTCTCGTGCCTCGACGAAGCGCGCATTCCCGTGATCGCAGCGGTGCAAGGCGGCTGCATCGGCGCGGGCGTCGATATGACCTCGGCGTGCGACATTCGCTACGCGACCGAAAACGCCTTCTTCCAAATCCACGAAATCAATATCGGCATGACCGCCGATGTCGGCACCTTCCCGCGCCTCTGCAAGCTTATTCCGGAAGGCTGGGTGCGCGAGCTGGCTTATGCGGGCCGCCGGCTCGACGCCGCGAAGGCCAAGGAGATCGGCCTGGTGAACGAGATTTTCTCGACGCAGGAGGCGATGCTGGAAGCGGTGATGACGCTCGCGCACGAGATCGCATCCAAGAGCCCGGTCGCGGTCGCTGGATCAAAGCGCATGATCAATTATGCCCGGGACCATTCGTCAGCGGATGCTCTCGACCATATCGCGACGTGGCAGGCTGGGATGTTCTCTCCTGCGCATTTAATGGAATCTTTTGCAGCAAAGCAGCAAAAGCGCGACCCAGTGTTTCCCGATCTTCTCCCCCTTCGAAAGAAAATGTGATCTCCTCCCCACAGGCATTCCGGACGCGCGAAGCGCGATCCGGAATCCAGGGCAACCGCACTGCATACGATCCCTGGATTCCGGGTTCAGCTTCGCTGCCCCGGAATGACTGAAGTTAATCTCGCCCGCATGTGGTCCCGAATCTGCATGACAACGCCCGCCAATCCTTAAACTCCCATTTTGAGCAATCGCATGGACATCCGCTTCATCCCGCCGGGCCGCAACGCGCCGTTCGAGGTTAACGCCTTCGTTGAAATCCCGCAGGGCGGGCTGCCGGTGAAGTATGAGCTGGATCAAACTTCCGGCGCGCTCTTCGTCGATCGTTTCCTCCACACCTCGATGATCTATCCGAGCAATTACGGCTTCATCCCCGGCACGCTGGGCGAAGACGGCGATCCGCTCGATATTCTTGTGGTGACGCCGATGCCCGTGGTCGCCGGTTGCGTGATCCGGGCGCGGCCCGTTGGCGTTTTGCTGATGGACGATGAGAAGGGCGTTGACGAAAAAATCCTCGCCGTGCCGATCGATGCGCTGAACCCCTTCTACAAGGACGTGAAGAGCCATCTCGATCTGCCGCCGCTGCTGGTCGCGCAGATCGATCACTTCTTCCGCCACTACAAGGACCTCGAACCCGGCAAGATGGCGAGCGTCGGCGAATGGGCTTCGCTTGAAGTGGCGCACGAGCGCATCATGCTGGCGATCAAGCGCAAGAAATGACGGACGCGGAGATCGCCGCACGCCTGATCGAAGCGCTGACGCGCGAAGCGGGTGTGGGCGCCAGCTTGGTTTCAGTGTCGCTTGAAATGATCGCGACCAGCGATGTGGCTGACGTCAGCGTGCGCGTGGAACGCAAGACGCGTACGCTGCTGTTTCTCAGCGCAGATGCGACGGGCGTTGACGGCGCACGCATCGCGGCGGCGACTTCAGTGCACAAACTCGCACCCTAAGCCGTTAAAGCGTCGCGCGATTTTCCGCGATGCCGCGCGCTTCGGCGAAGAAGCTCTGCACGCCCTCGTCGTTCAGCAAATCGGTGCGCCAACCACGGATCACGCCAGCGCGATCGACGATGACGAAACTCGGGCTCCATGCGATCGCATAAGTATTGTGCGCCCAGTCGCGCGTCGCGTCGAACGCCACAGGATAGCGGTACCCCGTTTCGGAAAAATAAGACGCTATCGCACGGCTCGAATCCGCCAGGTTGAACTCCCGCCCGCGTTCGTTCGAGCCCCAGCGGCCAAAGCGATTCTGCGTGTGGATGTTGAGAAACGCGACATCGGGATCGCCTTCGGCGAGGTGCGCCAGTTGGTTGGTGTGAGCGGCGTCGGCCACGCAATCGGGGCACCAGAGACCGCCGAAATAGAGGATCACCACCTTGTTTGCATAATCGGCGAGCCTCGCCGTGCCTCCGCCGAGTTTCGGCAACGCGAAATCCGGTGCGGGCTGATTCAGCATCGCGTAGCTGCGCGGGCGTGGATCTTCCGCACTGGCCGGCGCGGCCTTCGCGGTCTGCTGGCTTTGTCCGCAGGCGGCGAGCGCCAAGCCGGCGAACGCTGTGCTCATAATGTGCCGTCTCGATTGCATCGGTGTTCCTCGGCTCATTGCGTTTCCACGCGTGGCGCCATCCAGCGCATCTCGACTAGTTTTGAATCCACCGCATTGTCGGGGTCGATGGATTCGAACGGATCACTCGGGCCATCATAGAGCGGCGGCAGCGCATAGACGCGCCAGAATCTCCCATCCTGCGCATCAGAACAGCTAAAGCCCGGCCCGCCATCGACGATCTCCGACAAGCAGAACATCACCTGCACCGCTGGCGCTTGGCCGAACGTGCTTTGCCCGACGACTTCGCCCGCTGGCCCGCGGGCTTGCGGCGAGCGGGTTGTGACCGCGTGAACGAAACGGCCGTCCGCTGTCGGCAACACGTCGAATACAACCGCGCCATCGGAAGAGAGAGTAATCTTGCGGTAGTCCTGACCTTCGATCTGGCCGCTCGCTTCGGCGACATCGTAGCCTGGCGCCGCGCCGCCAATTGCTTCCAACGTCAAAGGCAGCGCATCGGAAATGCCCGCCGCGCCATCGGCGCCGATGTTGAAATTCGGTGCAGCGCTCTCAGCAGCCGGCGGAGGCTCGGCCGGCTGAGGCTTTGGACCACATGCCACTAGGGCGCAGAACGCGAAAGCAACGGCAAAAACGCGTTTCATGAAAACACCTCAAACAATCCGGCTGCGCCCATGCCCCCGCCAACGCACATCGTCACCACGGCGCGTTTGGCTTTGCGGCGGCGTCCTTCCAACAACACATGGCCGGCCAGCCGCGTTCCGGTCATGCCGAACGGGTGGCCGATCGCGATCGAGCCGCCATTGACGTTGTACTTCTCCGGATCAATGCCGAGCCGGTCGCGGCAATAGAGGCATTGCGAGGCAAAGGCTTCGTTGAGCTCCCAGAGATCGATGTCGTCGACCTTGAGGCCCTGACGCTCCAGCAAACGCGGCACGGCGAACACCGGGCCAATGCCCATCTCGTCCGGCGCACAGCCCGCCACCGCAAAGCCGATAAACGCGCCTAAAGGCTCAAGCCCCCGCCGCTCGGCTTCCTTCTCTTCCATCAACACCACGGCCGCCGCGCCGTCCGAGAGCTGGCTCGCATTGCCTGCCGTGACGAACTGATCGGCGCCGCGCACCGGCGCCAATTTTCGAAGGCCTTCAAGTGTCGTATCGGGCCGATTGCATTCGTCGCGGTCGACCACGACATCGACCATCGTCTCGGCCTTGGTTTCCTTGTCGACATTTTTCATCTTAGTCGCCAGCGGCACGATCTCGTCCTTAAAGAGGCCCTTCTCCTGCGCCGCCGCGATGCGCTGTTGCGAGCGCAGCGCGTATTCGTCCTGATAATCGCGCGGCACATTGTGGCGTTTGGCGACGATGTCGGCGGTTTCGATCATCGCCATCCACATCTCGGGATGCTCGCGCATGAGCTTTTCCTCGAAGACGTTGGCGCGGTTCATCTGATCCGACATACGCGTGAGCGAAATAGATTCGACGCCGCCGCCAATCGCGACCTGCGCGCCTTCTTGACTGATGTAATGCGCAGCCTGCGCGATCGATTGCAGGCCTGAAGAACAAAAGCGGTTGATCGTCGCGCCCGCGACCGAGAACGGCAGATCGGCCCACACCGAAGCGAGGCGCGCGATATTGTGCCCGGTCGCGCCTTCGGGCGAGCCGCAGCCGAGCACCACGTCTTCCACGGCTTCAGGCTCAATGCCGGCGCGAGCGACCGCGTGTTTGATGCAATGGCCCGCGAGCACGGCGCCGTGCGTGGCGTTGAACCCGCCGCGTCCGGATTTCGCGAGACCCGTGCGTGCGTAAGAAACGATGACGGCGCGGCGCATGTGCGCTCCTTCCTCAAGGAAGCGCGGAGCCTAATCGCCGAGGCGCGGCCGTGAAAGGCCCGCCCCCACGTCACCTATCAGCGAAGATCGCTCAGGAGATCGCCTGGTTGTTGACGAGACCGCCTTCGGTCGCCGGATCGGCTGCCGCCGGGCGCGGCGTTCCGCTGGCCTGTGTGAACACGCCCTTGCCGCGATCCTGGATCCATTTGGCGATGTCTTCGGCGAGCACGCCCGCGACGATCCCGATCAGCGACACCGTGAACGGATTGAGCGATGCCGACGTGCCGGCTTGGCGCGCATCCGGCGTCAACGAGAAGCCCGCGATGGTGGCGTTGGCGACGACATAGAAAGCCAGCGCGACGCACATGCCGAAGATCAGGCGCACGATGATCTCAGCAAACGTCACCGGCTCTGGGCGCGTGAGATACGCTGGGAAGAGATAAAGGATCGCCCCGAGCGCCCCCATCAGCAGCACCAGAATGGTGGACACGAACGCGGGATGGCCTTGCGCGATGAAAGCGCCAATCCCGAGCGGGCTCATATTGCGCAGCGCAAACACCTCGCCGCGCACGCGGCCGTATTGCTCGTAGTTCGGCACCACGCTTTGCTGAAGCGCGAACACGCGCCGATCAGCTTCGGCAACTTGTCCGCCGACCAAGCGCTCGCGCGCCACCAGTTCGCGGCGCTGCGCGTCGCGCGCTTCAAGACCCGATTCAAGCTCGGCCAATTCGGTCACCTGCCCACGAAGGCTCGCGACGCTTTGCTGATCGGCGGGGCTGAGGCCCGGGCGGCCAGCAAGCGCGAGCACGCGCGTATTGAGTTCGTTCGCTTCAAGCGCGGCGGCCGCGCTTTCGACCTGCTGCAAGGATGCGTTGGCTTCCACTTGCGCGATGCCGCCCGCGACTTGCGCGCGCGCTTCGTTGAGTTCGGCCTGCGTGGTCGTGATCGCGCCATCGACGGCGGCGAGTTGATTTTGCACCTGAAGCAGTTCGCCGCGCGGACCGGCAGTCTCCGCCTCGATGCGCTGCAATTGCTCTTCGACTTCCATTAGGCGCGGCACGGAGATGAGGCCGTTGGTCTCCGGCGCGATTTGCGCGAGGCCGAACTGGAAATCGCGCGCGCTGAACAAGAGCGCGTTGATCCCGAGCGCGGCCACCATGATCACGCTGAGAAACACCCCAACCATGAATTTCTTGATCGACATGCCGGTATCCCCTGCTCGATGTCCCGCGCCGCTCCCCAGCGGCGCCCGCGCTTCTCTCTTCATAGCGCAGCTGAGGGCGGAGCGGTTGCGCTTTTTTAACCATGTTTTGCGGGCAGCGCCGGCGCGTCCTCCGGCAGTCTCTAACGGCCTCCTACGGTCCCAAACGCGCCCACCGCGACAAATACGCAGTGAATATTTTCTATTTCGTTCAATTTTCTCTTGTCAGCGCTCAGTGTTTGGGGCAGGTTCCGTCTCGCGCCTCCCCGCGCACCTTGTTTAGGAGATTTGCTGATGTCGCCGACCGCCGCCGCCAAGACCCTGTTGATTGCCGCTCTGTTCGGCGCTGGTTTCACGGGCGCCGCTTTTGCGCGCGACCAGGTGTTCACCGCCCGCCTCGCCGCGCCGGTCACCGAACAGACCCGCGTGATCGCGCTCGACACGCTCTGGAGCTGCGAAGCGGACGCTTGCCGCGCCATCGCCCACCATGAAGCCACCGTGCGCTCGTGCCGCCAATTCGTCCGCGAAGCCGGCCAAGCCGTGACCGCGTACGGCCCAGAAGGCGCCGAGCTCAGCGCCGACGAAATCGCCCGCTGCAACGGCGATACCGGCGCCACGCAACAAGCCCGGAACTGATCTTGAAATGAAGCGGCCGCGGGGCGCTTAGATCCCGCGGCCGCGCAATTCTTCCCGCCATGGATGCCCGCCGCACGGCGTGAGCGCCAAAGCGGTGAGCGCTGGATCGGCCACGATGCGCATCCGCGCAGAGCCAGTGCGGCCATCGATCATATTGTGCGACGCGGGACGCAAAGCGCCTTCTTCGCCGCGCTCCAGCACCAAAACGCCATAGGCGCCCGCCACCCGCACGCCGCCCGGCCGGCGCGGCAGCTCGTAGCGAATGCGCACGCGAAAATCCTCGCCCGCGCTCTCAACCTGATAGGTCGGATGCTCGAACAGCACCTCGCGCTGGCGCTCATAAACGGCGTCGATCGCGCCGCTCTCGAACCGCACCCCGACCCCTGCCGCGCATGCCGCCGGCCCCGAACTCCAAAGCCCCGCAAGCTCGGCGGGCGGGCGCGATCCGGCGCATCCCGTCGCGGCGGCGACGAGAACCAGGGACGCAAGCGAAAGGGAGCGCGTGTGCGCCATGTCACAACGGGGCTACGCTTCGTCGGTTGACGAGGTCTGAACGAGGGTTGGCTATGGCCAAATCGCGGCTGGCGCCCCATGTCACGCCCTCGGAACCAGCATGGATCAAATCCACCTCTCGCACCCGCCGCCGGCGATTGCGGCTTCGGCCGTGCTGGAGGAGCTTGTCGAGGCCTTTCCCAATGAGCGGATTTCGGTCGGGGAGCTGATCGACCAGTTGGATTCGCGCGCGCATGGCGTGCTGCTGCTGATCTTGGCGCTGCCAATGTGCATCCCGAACGTGCCGGGCATTTCGACGATATTCGGGTTTCTGATGCTGGCGCCCGCGCTCCAGTTGGCGTTCGGGCAGCGCAAGCTTTGGCTCCCCCGCCAAGCGCGCAATTGGAGTTTTCGGCGCGAAGGCCTGCGGCGCGCGCTCCATGCCGCGATCCCCACGCTGAAGCGCCTGGAATTCCTGATCCGGCCACGGCTCAGCTTCCTGACCCGCTGGCCCGTCACGTCTTATGTTGGCGTGCAGTCGCTCCTGATGGCCTTAGTGCTCATCCTGCCGATCTGGGGCGCCAATTGGCCGCCTGGCATCACTGTGGCGCTGACGGCGCTGGCGCTTCTGCAGCGCGACGGCGTGCTGATGCTGCTGACCATCCCCTGCGCGCTCGGTTCATTGGTCGCGCTTTATGTCGGGACGCGCATCGGCATCGTCGTGCTGCAGCAGCTCGCCGAATGGGCGCAGGCGCTGACGCAAGGCTGGTTCTGAAGCTTAGCAGGTGCGGTTGATGATCCAGCCGGCATCGTTGGGCGCGGCCTGCACGGTGCGGCATTGCGCGGCGCGGGGCTCGTTGCCGCCGCGCTGAAATTCCGGCTCGCCCTCACCCGCACGCCGATCGAGATCGGATACGGACTCATAGGCGCTCACAGTAGAGCCATCCGCTGTCGCGATGCATTCGCGCCGATCGCCATCGGCTTCACGAATGCGCACGCTGACCATTTCCTCATCCAGCGCGCTGGCGATCATCACGCGCGCCGGTCGCGAGGAAACACGCGCCAAACACGCATCGATCGCAGGCAAAAGCTCAGGCAGCACGGAAGCCCAAGTCGGCCGCTCGCCCTCGGCAACGCCGCGCCGCGCACAGCCCTGGTACGCAACGCCCTCAAACAAGACATGGGCGCTGTAGGGAAGCGCGAGCCCGTTGGGCAGCGCGCATTCCTCCGCCTTCAACGTGATGGTCAGCGGCCCCGCGATCACGCGCATGCCGTTCTCGCGAAAGTCGCGCGGACCAGGCAGGCCGCCGTCTTGCCCGAGGCCCGGACGCATCAGCTGTGCGTAATCATCGAGCAGGCGAAGCTCCCAAGCGCCCTCGCCCGCACCCAACGCATCGAGCGCGCCGGACGCTTGAAACTCACCCTCGTAAAGCGCGCGGACTTCCGGCGTGGCGGGCCCGCCCAGCGAGGCCAATTGTGTAGCGGCAATTTCCGCTTCGCGTTCGGCATTGCTGGGGCCGGTCGCGGTCTCGCTACCCGGCTCGGCGGCGCGGTCGCACGCACTCAACAGCGCCAAGGCGCCGGCCAGAACGAGCGCCCCCGCGCCCAATGTGCGGAAACCGGTCCGCATGTTCGCTCCCCCATGCCGCCGGGATGCGTCTCCCGGGAGGCCAAGGCCATCATGACAGGTTAGTATAGCGCCATGCAGTGTGATTCCACCGCACCACTTCATGAGTTTTTCGCGGGCGGCGGTTTGGCCCGGCTTGGGCTCGCGCCGGACTTTCGTTGTGTCTTCGCCAACGACATCGACCCAGCGAAGGCCAAAGCCTATCGCGCGGCTTATGGCGACGGCGAAATGCGCCAGGGCGATATCTGGAAACTGGAAGCGTCCGACCTTCCGGGCGCGGCCGCGCTCGCCTGGGCGAGCTTTCCTTGCCAGGACCTCTCGCTCGCTGGCGCGCGGGGCGGTTTGGCGGCGCCCCGCTCGGGCGCGTTCTGGGGCTTTCACCGGCTGATCGCGCATTTGGGCGCCGAGGGCCGCGCGCCGCAGGTGCTGGCGCTCGAAAATGTGTGCGGCCTGCTCACCTCGCGCGGCGGCGCCGATTTCACCGCTTTGATCGCCGCGCTTGACGCACTGGGGTACCGCGTCGGCGCGGTCGAGATCGACGCGGCGCTCTTCACGCCGCAATCGCGTGCGCGGCTCTTCATAATCGCAACGCGCGCGGCGCCGGATGCATCGCTGGTCGCGCGCGGGCCGAGCGAGACGTTTCACTCAAGCGCTTTGCGCACCGCGCACAACCGTTTGCCCGAAGCGCTGCGCGCGCATTGGATCTGGTGGCGGCTCGACGCGCCGCCAACGCGCAACACGCGCCTCATCGATGTGCTCGACGAAAACCCAAATGGCGCGACTTGGAACGATGATGCAGCGACAGCGCGGCTCGTCGCGATGATGAGCCCGTTGCAACGCGCACGGCTTGAAGCAATCCAAAAATCGGGCCGGCGCGATGTCGGCGCGCTCTTTCGGCGCATCCGCGTCGAAAACGGCGTTCGCGTGCAGCGCGCGGAAGTGCGCTTCGATGGGCTCGCCGGGTGCTTGCGCACGCCTGCTGGCGGTTCGAGCCGGCAGACTTTGCTGTTCGTCGAGGGCGGCGCGATCCGCTCGCGGCTCATTTCACCGCGCGAAGCGGCAAGACTGATGGGCGCGCCGGATCATTATCCGCTGCCGGAGGGCCAAACCGCGGCGCTCCATCTGCTCGGCGACGGCGTCTGCGTGAGCGCCGTGCGTTTTCTCTCGCAACACTTGCTCGCGCCCCTGGCATCCGCCGCGCCCCAGCGCCTCTCTGCGTAGCCATGCGCGCTGACGTCTTCGACGAAGCGAAGCGCTCTTCGATCATGCGCGCGGTGAAGAGCGCCGACACCAAGCCGGAATTGCTCGTCCGTGCGGCAGTGCGCGCGCTGGGTCATGCGCGCCGCTATCGGCTGGGCGGACGCGGCTTGCCGGGCAAGCCGGACCTTGTCTTCTCCGCGCAACGCAAGGCGATCTTCGTGCATGGCTGCTTCTGGCACGGTCATGACTGCAAGCGCGGCGCCCGCGCGCCGAAGGACAACGCGGATTATTGGCGTGCCAAGATCGCCCGCAACCGCGCGCGCGATAAAGCGTCGCTTGCGGCGTTGAAAGCCGATCGCTGGCGCAGTCTGGTGATTTGGGAATGCGAAACGCACGACACAGCGCGGCTTGCAAAGCGTCTCGCGCGCTTTCTCAGGCCGCGCTCTGATCCCTGACCGACGCGCCCGCGACCGGCACATCGAACACCAAGGAAAACACCGAGCCTTCGCCCACTTCGCTTTTCGCGCCCAGCTTGGCGTCCATCAGCCGCGCGAGCCGCATCGAAATGGCAAGCCCGAGACCCGGCCCCTCGCCTTCCTCGCACACGCGTCCGCGCCCGAACACCAGGGCAAGCTGCGAGCGCGACATGCCAGCGCCCGTGTCGGCGATGGCAAAGCCCAAACGCACATGTCCCGCCTGGGTGCTGGGTTGCGTTTGCAGGCGCAGCCGCACGCCGCCATGGCTGGTGTACTTCACCGCGTTGGCGATCAGATTGAAGAGCACTTGCCGCACACGCCCCGCGTCAAGCACCACCATGGCGGGCACGTCAGGCGAAATGTCGAGAAAGAGTTCAAGGTTCTTGTCCTGCGCGGCGGCGCGGAAAGCGCCGATCACGCCGCGCGCAAGATCGCGCGGGTCGCAAGGCTGGGGATCGATGCTCACCTGTCCGTTCTCAAGCCGATCGAGATCGGCAAGGTCGCCAAGCACCAGCCGCAACACCTCACCCGCTTGCGCCAAGGCACCGATATGCATCCGCGCCTCGGGCGAAACCGCGGCGCGGCGCAAGTGCTCTGCAGCCCCGATCAGCGCCTGCATCGGCGTACGCAATTCATCCTGCATGCGCTTGATGGTGTCGGACTTCGCGGCGGCTGCGGCGGCGGCGGACTGGCGCTCGCGCATGGCGGCGAGTTCAGCGCGCGCTTGCGCCGCATCGGATTCCCGGAGGCTCCGCCAAAGGTTCACCCCGAACCCGACGAACAAAAGCGCGCCCGCAAGCGGCACAAGCTCAACCGGGTTGCGCCCCCAATCGAGCAGATAATCCGCGAGCGGCAATCCGAACATGAAACCAATCGTCGGCAAGATAGCGGCGAGCGAAAGTTTCCACGAGCCGCGCAACGTGGCGGCGGCGTTGGCGAGCGCCGCGAGCATGAAAATCTCGGCGATCGTTTCGCCATGCACATAGCGCGCGAACCACATCATCGCGGCGATGATGCCGCTATAGACGGTCTGGAACACCGTCCAGGCGATCAGTCCCCACAATTGTTTCGGCGGCGCATCTTTGGCGCATTCAGCCAGCAAGCGCTGAAACAAGACCCGGTCGATCAACAGAATGGGGACTAGCCCCGCAAGCCAGAGCATCGGAGTGAAATCGCCGACGGCCGTCACGGCCATCAGCGCCACCAGCACGCAACTCGCCAGCCGGATCCAGACATTCGAGACGCGCGCACGCGCCAGCGCCGCAAGCGTATGCGCTTCACGCAGCCGCGGATTGGGCGCCGACCGGTCGCCCAGGATCAAGGGAGGGAGGTCGCGCTTGCCCACTATTACTGAATGTACGGGCATCCCCCTGAAGCGCGGTTAACGGCGCGGAAGTTTTTCCGTGCATGGGAGACCGCCGGAAAAAGCGCCTCGCGCAAGCTTGACCGGAGCCGTTCAGAGGCGTTCCTGACGGCTTATGGTCCTTGGCCCCCGATCAAGGGTCTCCGGCGCGGCCGGCGAGTGTTTATTCCGCCCCGGAACCCGATTTGATGGAGCAATTTGGCCTTTTCGCCGTTGTGCCGGGACCGAGGGCGCAAGTTCGGCCTGGCGTTCAGCCAAGGCTCAGCTTGCGTGCACGACAATTTTTGAAGAGGCGGCCAGGAATTACGGCGCGCCACATTGGAGGGACGAATGATCCGCAAACTATTGGCCGGTGTGACGGCCGCCTTGATGTTGATGAGCTGCACCACGGTCGATCCCGTCACCAGCGAGCGCACCCCGAACCGCACCGTGAACGGCGCGCTGCTCGGCGCGCTCGGCGGCGCGGCGCTTGGCTCGCTGGCCGGCGGCGATGACCGCCGCAACGCCCTGATCGGCGCCGGCGTCGGCGCGCTCGCGGGCGGCGCCATCGGCAATTACATGGACCGGCAAGAACAAAATCTGCGTCAGCGCCTCGCCAACACCGGCGTCGGCATCACGCGGGTTTCGGAAAGCCAGATCCTGCTCAACTTCCCGTCCGACCTCACCTTCGACGTGGACCGGGCGGACGTGAAGAGCCAGTTCGTTCCAACCTTGCGCGATGTGGCCGGCGTGCTCAGCCAGTATCCGCAAACCACCATCGACGTGTACGGCCACGCCGACGCCACGGGCTCGGACAGCTACAACCAATCGCTCTCCGAACGCCGCGCGCTTTCGGTCGCGGGCGTGCTGCTGAACGGCGGCGTCATCCGTGAACGCGTGGTCGCGACAGGCTTCGGCGAAAGCCAGCCGATCGCCGACAACAGCACCGAGTATGGCCGCCAACGCAATCGCCGCGTTGAAGTGCGCATTAGCGCCTTCCAGGGCTAAGCTCGGCTTCGACAATAAAAGAACGCCGTCACGCGCAAGCGTGGCGGCGTTTTCATTTCTTGGACCGCCGGCTTCCAGCCGGCAGACACTGTTGCCGGCTGGAAGCCGGCGGTCCGTTTATGGGGATGACAAATGTACCGTGTCCTGATCTTCGCCGCAGCGCTCGCAGCATGCTCACCGCCCGCTCCAACACCCGCGCCTGAAGCGCCGCCCGCGGCTGAAACAGCAGCGCCCGCCGCCGCTGAAAACGAAACCATGGATGCGGCCTGGGCCGCCGCGCGCGCGGAGGGCATCGATTTCCGCGCCGTCGGACAAGAGCCGGGCTGGATGCTCGACATTTATCGCGAGAACCAGATCAAGCTGATGTGGGACTACGGCGAGCACGAAGCCACCTTCCCGCTTTCGCCGCCCAACACATCGCAAGAAGGCGCAACGCAATATACGGCGCAAGCGGATGGCCACACGCTAGCGGTGACGATCCGCCGCTTTCCATGCAGCGATGCGATGAGCGGACAAGCTTATCCGTCGACGGTCTCGGTGGTGATCGATGGCCGCACGCTGGAAGGCTGTGGGCGGTCTGTCTAACCGCTCCCCCGGACGTCGCGCAGCGGCGATCCGGGGTCCATACACCCACAGCGTTTCGTCTTGATCCATGGACCCCGGCTCAACGCGTGCTCACGCACGCTTGGCCGGGGAACGTGGATTGTTTTAGCGCGGCGCGCGTCGTGGCGTACGCGGTGCGCTTGGTCCGTTCGACCACACCTGATGGCCCTTGCGATCACGGCGATCGCCGCCATCGCGTGAAGCGGGCGCGGAATCGCTGCGCTTATGCTCGGTGCGGGGCGTGATCTTGGGTGCACGTGGGTTTTCTGGTGCGTGCGTTGCGGACGCGGGCACGCTGGCGCGGCGACACCGACGGCGGAATCCGCTCGCCAGGCTGCGGCGCACGCAGGCTCAGCGCATGCTCCTGCACCGGCACCGGCTGTTTGATCAGCCGTTCGATGTCGCGAAGATTGCCGCGTTCGTCCGGCGCGCAGAACGAGATGGCGTGGCCCGTCATGCCAGCGCGCGCGGTGCGGCCGATACGGTGGACATATTGCTCGGGCACATCCGGCAGATCGAAATTGATCACGTGCGTGACTTCATCGACATCGATGCCGCGCGCGCGATTTCGGTGGCGACGAGGAGGCGCGCGCGGCCCTTCTTGAAGGCTTCGAGCGCGCGTTCGCGTTGGCCCTGGCTCTTATTGCCGTGGATCGCTTCGGCTTGAATGCCCGCAGCTTCCAACCGTTTCACGACGCGGTCGGCGCCGTGCTTGGTGCGCGTGAAAACGAGGCCGCGCGCGATGGCTTCATTCTGCAAAAGCGCGTGCAGCACGTCCTGCTTCTTGCTGGCGTCGACATGGATCACGGATTGATCCACGCGCTCCACCGTCGTGGACGGCGGCGCCACCGCGACGCGTTGCGGATCGGTGAGGAATTGGCTGGCCAAGTCCGCGATGGTCGGCGGCATGGTGGCCGAGAAGAAAAGGCTCTGGCCTTGGCCGGGAGCAGTTTGGCGATGCGCTTCAGATCGTGGATGAAGCCCATGTCGAGCATGTGATCGGCTTCGTCGAGCACGAAAATCTCGACTTCTCCGAGCTTCAGCGCACGCTGGCTGATGAGGTCCAGCAAGCGCCCAGGCGTCGCGACGAGCACATCGACGCCGCGTTCGAGCGCCTTGATCTGCTTGCCGATGCCGACGCGCCGAACACGACAGTGGTCGAAAGCCCGAGGAAGCGCCCATAAGAGCGAAACGAATCCGCGATCTGGCTGGCGAGTTCGCGCGTTGGCGCGAGCACGAGCGTGCGGCAGGTCTTGTGGGCCGGCATGCGGCGATTTGCGGTGAGCCGGTCGAGGATCGGCAGCGCGAACGCAGCGGTTTTGCCGGTGCGGTTTGTGCGAGCCCCACGAGGTCAGAGCCGGTGAGCACGATTGGGATAGCTTGGGTCTGGATTGGGGTCGGCGTTGTGTAGCCTTCAGCCGTCAGCGCTTTCAGAATCGGCGCACTAAGGCCGAGGTCGGTAAATTGAGTCACAGAGATACTTTCAGCGCGCACGCCATGCGCACGCGCAATAATCAGGAACGGAGCGACGGCGAAGAAGGGCGGCGAGCCAAGAGCTCAAAGCCGAACGTCGATGGTGGCGTTCCAAGGGACCGCGTTCAGGAGGGCCAATAGCAAGGCCAACGAACGGTCGCAGGCCGTGATATCGCGGCAAATGGTTGAGAAGTCAATAAGACATGCCGCATAGCTCTCCTGCGGCAAATTGAAAACGTGGCGAATTCGGCCCAAAATGCCCCATGGCCGCTGACACGATCACCTCCTCTTTCAAACGCACGCGCGAATGGCGCAATGTCGATGCGGCGCTGTTTCGCGCGAGATCATGCCGCTGAACCAGCCGGCTTTGCTGAGAGGCGTGGTGCGCGATTGGCCCGCGGTGCGCCAGGCGCTCGGCGCTGACGAAGCGATGGCGTCCTATCTCAAGCGCTTCGATCTTGCCACGCGCTGCAAATTCTCGAAGGCCCGCCCGCGATCAAGGGCCGCTTCTTCTATCGCGACGACATGCGCGGCCTCAATTTCGAGCGCCGTCCTTCACCGATCAGCGCCGTGCTCGATCGCCTGCTCGCGTTGCGCGCGGAGGCGCAAAGCCCGGCGCTCTATCTGGAATCGACGCCGATCACCGAACACCTACCGGGCTTCGCACAAGAGAACGTGCTGCCGCTCTTGCCGCCGCCGCTGGCGAGCCCGCGCATCTGGATCGGCAACGGCATCGTGGTGCAGACGCATTTCGATTTGAACGACAATATCGCCTGCGTTGTCGCGGGCCGGCGGCGCTTCACGCTCTTCCGCCCGAGCAGATCGCAAACCTTTATGTCGGCCCGCTCGATTTTACGCTCTCGGGCCCGCCCGTGAGCATGGCCGACCCTTACGCGCCCGATCTCGCGCGCTTTCCGCGCTTTGCCGATGCGCTCGCGGCGGGCCAAGTGGCCGATCTCGAACCGGGCGATGCGATCTACATTCCTTATGCCTGGTGGCATCACGTTCAGTCGCTTGAGCGTTTCAACGTGCTCGTGAACTATTGGTGGAACGAGACCAAGCCACAACATGGCGCGCCGTTCGACGTGATGCTGCACGCCGTCATGGTGCTGCGCGACCTGCCCGACAACCAACGCGCCGCCTGGCGCAACATGTTCGATCATTATGTCTTCAAGACCGCCGGCGAACCGATGGCGCATCTTCCGGCCGAACAAGCCGGCATGATGGGCGCCATGAGCCCAGAGCGCGCACGCGAGATGCGCGCTGTGTTGTTGCGGGTGCTGGGGAAGTAAGCTCAACTCTGACTCTCCTCCCCCTTGCGGGGAGGAGTTGGAGGTGGGGGTAACGGCGGCGCTCTATCAGGATGGGACACCGCCCGCACCCCCACCCTGCCCTCCCGCAAGGGGGAGGGTTCGATGTGGCTAAGCCGCAGCCTTTTCCTTCGCGCCAAACCGCGCGTAAAAGCTCTCATTCTTCGCGGCATGTCACGCAGCAATGCGTTTGGCTTGAACCGGTCGCCATACTGCGCCGCAAGCCGATCCGCTTCCTTCACGACGCGGGCACACCCCAGAACAAATCCATGTACGAGATGCACCCGCCCGAATAAGGCGCAAAGCCCCACGCCAGGATCGAGCCGACATCGGCGTCGCGCGATCGGTAATGACACCTTCCTCGAAGCAGCGCGCCACTTCGATGCATTGGCGGAAGAGGAAGCGCTTGGTCAGTTCTTCTTTCAGCGCTGGCGGGCATTCGCGCACTTTTGTTTCGATGCGCTCTGAAAGCTCCGGCCAGATGCGCGTCGGCTTGCCATCGGCGCCATATTCGTAAAAGCCCTTGCCGGCTTTACGCCCGTTGCGGCCTTTTTCTTCGACGATCCACGACAGGATCGCGCTGCGCGGATCGGACTTGTAATCCACGCCCGTCGCCTCGGCCATCTGCTTGCCGATTTTCAGCGCGGTATCGAGGCCAACCGAATCCGACACTTCCAACGGCCCCATAGGCATGCCGATTGGCGTCCGACATTCTCGATGATCGCAGGCGCGATGCCTTCGCGCAGCATCTCGATACCTTCGGTGGTGTAGGTGCCAAAGCAGCGCGACGTGTAGAAGCCGCGATGATCGTTCACGACGATTGGCGTCTTGCGAATTTTCAGCACGTAATCGATCGCCTTGGCGAGCGTCTCCTGCGTCGTCTCCTTGCCCATGATGATCTCGACCAAACCCATGCGCTCGACCGGCGAGAAGAAGTGGATGCCGATGAAGTTCGCCGGCCGCGTGCTGGCTTCGGCAAGGCCCGTGATCGGCAGCGTCGATGTGTTGGAGCCGAACACCGCGGTCGCGGCAAGCTGCGCTTCGGCCTTGCGCGTCACTTCAGCCTTCAGCGCGGGGTTCTCAAACACCGCTTCGATCACGAGATCGGCGCCTTTGATGTCGGCGTAATCGGTTGAGGGCTTGATCAGCGCGAGCAGCGCTTCGCCCTTTTCCTTCGTGATCTTGCCGCGCGAGACATCCTTCTCGACGATCTTCTTGGAATAATCCTTGCCCTTGTCGGCGCTCTCTTGGCTGACATCGATCAGCACGGTTGACACGCCGGCTTTCGCTTGCACATACGCTATGCCCGCGCCCATCAGCCCCGCGCCAATCACGGCGACTTTCTTGATCTCATAAGTCGGCACGCCTTGCGGGCGATTGCCGCCCTTGCCGAGCGCTTGCATCGACACAAACAGCGAGCGGATCATGCCTTTGGCTTGCGGCGTGTTCGCGGTCTTCACGAAATAGCGGCTCTCGATCCGCAGCGCCGCGTCGATCGGCACCTGCACGCCTTCATAGATCGCGGCCAGAATATTCTGCTGCGCGGGATAATTCATATTGGTCTGCTTGGAGACCATGGCGTTGCCGCCGATCGAGATCATCGCGCCGGACGGCGTGTAGGGACCATCTTTCACGCGATAGCCCTTCACGTCCCACGCAGCGACGTGATTGGCTTGCCCTTCAGCCACGTCTTTGCGGCTTCGACGGTTTTGCCGGGCTCGACCACTTCATTGATGAAACCGAGGCCTTGCGCTTCCTGCGGGCTCTTATCCTGCCCTTGCAGATCATCATCGCGGCGTTTTGCACGCCGATCAGGCGCGGCAGGCGCTGCGTGCCGCCGGCGCCGGGAATGAGACCGACCTTCGATTCCGGCAGACCGACTTGATCTTCGGATTGTTCGACGCGACGCGGTAATGGCACGCCAGCGCGATCTCCAAACCGCCGCCGAGCGCCAAACCTCCCAGCGCACACGCCACCGGCTTGCCGCAGGTTTCCAGCGCGCGCAGCGTTTTGTTGAGCGAGAAGCTTTGCTCGAACTGCTGCTTCAGCTTCTCTTCCGCGCTCTTCGGCGCGGCCTCGCCGCCGCGCTGATTGAGTTCGCCAAGATCGGCGCCGGCGCAAAAGCCGCTTCCTTGCCGGACGTGATCACCACGCCCTTGATCGCGGCATCGCCCTTGATCTGCTCCACCAGCGCCGCGAGATCGCGCATCACGCCGCCAGTGATGGTGTTCATCGAGCGGCCGGGCACATCGAACGTGACGAGCGCAATGCCGTCCGCGTCGACATCGATCTTGAAGTTTTCCATCCTACTTATCCTTCGAAGCGTCCGCTCCGCCCTTCTTGTCGTCTGATGTCTGCGCGCGCTCCAGACCAAAGCCATGGCAACGCCGATACCAATGCCGACGCTGATGCCCGCCGCGAGATTGTCCATCGCGACGCCTAACGCCGTACCGATGCCCACGCCCAGCGCGACACCGACACCCAGCTTGGTCGCGCTATTGTCCATCACACGCGCTCGATGACAGTGGCCGTGCCCATGCCGGCGCCGATGCAAAGCGTGATCACCGCGCGCTCTTTATCCGAGCGCTCCAGCTCATCGACCATGGTGCCGAGGATCATCGCGCCGGTGGCGCCGAGCGGATGGCCCATGGCGATCGATCCGCCATTGACGTTGACCTTATCCATGTCGAGATCGAGGGCCTGGACCCAGCGCAGCACAACCGCCGCGAATGCTTCATTGAGCTCCCAAAGATCGATGTCCTTGTTGGCGAGCCCAAGCCGGCGCATCAGCTTTTGCGTCGCGAATTCCGGCCCCGTCAGCATGATCGAAGGCTCCGAGCCCACCGACGCACCACCGAGAATGCGCGCGCGCGGCTTCAAGCCCAAAGCTTCGCCCATTTCCTTGGTGCCGATCAGCACCGGCCGCCGCGCCATCGACGATGCCGGACGAATTGCCGGCATGGTGCACGTGGTTGATGGCTTCCACTTCCGGATAGCGCTGCAAGATCACGCCATCGAAACCCGGCATCATCTCGCCTTGCATCTTGAAGCTGGCTTCCAGCGCGCCGAGCGATTGCATCGTGGTGTCCGGGCGCATGTGCTCGTCATGATCGAGCAAAGTCACGCCAAGCTGATCCTTCACCGGCACCACCGATTTCTTGAACCGCCCTTCGGCCCACGCTTCGCCGCGCGCTGCTGCGATTGCACGGCAAAGCCATCCACATCGGCGCGCGAGAAGCCGTACTTGGTGGCGATGAGATCGGCGGAAATGCCTTGCGGCACGAAATAGGATTTCATCGCGATCGACGGATCGGTCGCCCAGGCGCCGCCATTCGAGCCCATCGGCACACGGCTCATCGCTTCAACGCCGCCGCCGATCGCCATGTCGGCTTCGCCGATTTCACCTTCGCCGCCGCGATGTTCACGGCTTCAAGCCCGCTCGCGCAGAACCGATCCACCTGCACGCCCGCGACGCTTTCGGCATAGCCCGCATTGATCACCGCGACGCGCGCGATATCGCTGCCCTGCTCGCCGATCGGCGTGACGCAGCCCATGTAAACATCGTCCACCTTCGAGGTGTCGAGATTGTTGCGGTCGCGGATGGCCTGCAGCGCCTGCGGTCGCCAGCGAAAGCGACGTCACTTCATGCAGCGTGCCGGTATTCTTGCCCTTACCGCGCGGCGTGCGCACCGCGTCGAAAATATATGCTTCGGCCATATCAACCTCCTGCTTTTTCCTCCCCGCCTGCGGGGAGGTGGCGGCGCAGCCGCCGGAGGGGGGAGCCGGTGCGCAATCGCCAGCCACACCCATCCAAATTCTCAAACACGTCCGAGTTCGTCACACGCAACACGCGCCAACCTTCACGTCGAGCACTTCGGTGCGGCGCTGGTCATACGCCACTTGCTCTTCAGTCCAGTGCGTCGCGCCGTCGACTTCAACGATCAGCTTCTCCGACACACACGCGAAGTCCGCGATGTAGGAGCCGATGGGATGCTGACGGCGAAACTTGAACCCGTCTAATCTCCTTCCGCGCAAAAACGTCCAGAGGACGATTTCCGCTTCCGTCATTTCCGAACGGAGCCGCTTCGCGTGCCCCTTGGTTCGCCACTCGCCTTCCCTCATCGCGGTGGCTCCCCCCTCAGTCATCGCGCTCCGCGCGCTGCCAGCTCCCCCGTAAACGGGTGAGCAAAGCGTCTAAAACGCTTCCGCCGACAGCGCCATCACCGTCTCCGCCCCGCTTTTTAACTTCGCCAGATGCGCGCCCGCTTCCGGCAGCACACGCGCCAGGAAATACTTTCCCGTCGTCAGCTTCGCATCGAAATAAGGATCGCCCGCACCGCCATTGGCTTTCGCGGCGAGCGCGGCTTTCGCCATCAAGGCCCACTATAGGGTGAGCGCGGTGATACCGAACAGATCGAGATAATCGTGGCTTGCGCGCCGGCATTGTCGAAATTCGTCATGCCGTTCTGCATCAGCCACATTGTGCCGTTCTTGCAGTTGCCGCTTTGGCGCTGGTGAGCCCTTCGAGGAAGGGCTTCATCGCGGCATCGTCTTCGTTGGCGTGCACGAATTCGTCGATCTCGTTGAAGAACGCGAACACCGCGCGCCCCGCCACTTGGCCGCGAGCTTCCGCCCGACGAGATCGAGGCCCTGAATGCCGTTAGCGCCTTCATAAATCTGCGTGATGCGGGCATCCCGGACGACTGACTCATGCCGGTTTCTTCAATGTAGCCATGGCCGCCATAAAATCTGCTGGCACGCCGTTGCGTTCGCATAGCCCTTGTCGGTCAGGTAGCTTTTGATCACCGGCGTCAGCAGCGCCATGTAGTCGTTGGCCTCTCCGCGCACTTTCTCATCCGGCGATGTGTGCATCAGATCGCCATAGAGCGCAGTCCAGAACGTGAAGCGCGCGCCGCTTCGTTGAAGCTTTTGGCGTCCATCAGCATACGGCGAATATCGGGGTGCACGATAATCGGATCGGCCGGTCCGCCTGGATTTTTTCGGGCCAGTCAGAGAGCGGCCCTGAACGCGGTCCTTCGCGTAGGCCAGCCCGTTTTGATACGCGACTTCGCTTTGCGATAAGCCTTGCAAGCCAACGCCTAGCCGCGCCACGTTCATCATCGTGAACATGGCCGCCAGGCCCTTGTTCTCGATGCCGCAGAGATAGCCGACAGCGTCGTCATAGTTCAGCACGCACGTCGAATTGCCGGGATGCCCATCTTTTTCTTCGATCTTGCCGCACACCACGCCATTGCGGGCGCCCAGCGAGCCGTCTTCGTTCACGAGGAATTTCGGCACGATGAAGAGCGAAATGCCTTTGGTGCCGAGCGGCGCGCCTTCGATGCGCGCAATCACGAGATGGATGATGTTATCGGCGAGGATCGTGCTCGCCGGCGGAGATGAAAAATCTTTTGGCCGCTGATGCGATATGTGCCGTCGCCTTGCGGGATCGCCTTGGTGCGCAACTACCGAGATCCGTGCCGCAATGCGGCTCGGTGAGGTTCATGCGTACAGTCCATTCGCCGGGAGACGAGTTTCGGCAGATAAAGCTGCTTTTGCGCGTCGTTGCCGTGCTGATGGATCGCTTCGTACGCGCCGTGACTGAGCCGGGAACATGCCGAACGCCATATGGCGCTCGCCACCATCTCCATCCAGGCAAGGCACACGATATGCGGCAGGCCCTGCCCGCCATAAGTCGGATCGCTCGCGAGCGAAGGCCAGCCTGCTTCCACCAATTGCTTGTAAGCTTCCTTGAAGCCTGGCGGCGTCGTCACCGTTCATCGGCATTGCGCACACAGCCATGCTCATCGCCTATCTTGTTCAACGGCTGCAGCACGCCCTCACAAAATTTAGCGCCCTCTTCAAGCACCTGATTGATCAGGTCCATCGGCGCTTCGGAAAATGTCGGCAGATTGGAGTAGCGCTCGATGTCGAGCACGTCCTTCAGGAGAAAGCGATACTCGCGCAGAGGCGCTGAATAAGTCGGCATCGTCTGCTCCGCAGATAAGTGAGTAGGGAGTGCGAATAAGGAATAGTGGCAGCGTTGCTATTCGCTACTCACTACTCCCTATTCCCTAACTTCAGTGAGCGTCTTGCAGACGCTTCTTAGCTTCCTGTTCGAAAGCGCGCGCTGCGCCGACCGCGGCGGGCGCCGCGGGTTTCGCCAGGATTTCTTCGAGCTGCGCGACATAGCCGTGCAGCATTTCGATCGCCGCATCGACGTCTTCGCGTTGCGCTTCGAACGCGACGATGCGCGCGCGATACTTCTTCAACGCCGTTTGCGCCTGGGCGCGTTGATCCACTTTATAGAGATCGAGGATTTCCTTGATCTCCAAGAGCGAAAGCCCAACGCGCTTGCCGCGCAGAATGAGTTGCAGACGTGCGCGATCGCGATGCGAATAAACCCGGTTGAGACCGTCGCGGCGCGGCGTCAGTAGGCCTTTGTCTTCGTAGAACCGCAGTGCCCGCGCGGTGACGTCGAATTCGCGGGCAAGTTCGGAGATCGTGTAAGTGCGGTCGGTTTTCATGAGTTATGACCCCACGGATGGCTTCTTTGCGCAGGGGGATAGCTTCCGTTGACGCTAGCGTCAACTTTGACAGCGTGAGACTTACCGAAAGTTAATGTTTTAAATTAGCCAGCCCGATTTGGCCCGGCGCGCTCACCCCGCTCAGCGCCATGGTCAGATCGAATTCCGCCGCCAACGCCCTCAACGCCGGCCTCGCCGCCCAGGGCCAGCCCATAAACATAAGGCCGGCCGATGCAGACTGCGCTCGCGCCGAGCGCCAACGCCTTGAAGATATCGGCGCCGCACCGAATACCGCTGTCGAACAGCACCGGGACTTTTCCCGCCGCCGCCGCGACGATTCCCGGCAGCGCATCGAGCGCGCCGATCGCGCCATCGACCTGCCGCCCGCCGTGATTAGAGACCAGAATACCGTCATAGCCTTCCGCAACGGCGCGCGCCGCGTCGTCCGCCCGCGTAATGCCCTTCAGGATCACGGGCAGCTTTGTCCACGAGCGTATCTTCGCGATGCGCGCCCAATCGAGCGACGGGTCGGAGAACACCTGCGTGAACATAAACGCCGCCGCCATCGGGTTTTCCTCCGGCGTTTGCGAGAGCATGGCGCGGAACGCGGGATCGGACGTGTATTGCGCGATGCCCTGCCCTTTCAGGAACGGCAGGAAGCCGAGATCGAGGTCGCGCGGGCGCCAGCCCAGAATGGTCGTGTCGAGAGTGATGATGATCGCCTTGCACCCGCACGCCTCGGCGCGCCGCACGAAGCTCTCTGAAATCGCGTCCGCCTTGCTCCAATAAAGCTGGAAAAAGCGCGCGCCATCGCCATTGGCCTCCGCGATCGCTTCCATCGGGAACGATGCCTGACTTGAAATGATCATCGGAAAGCCGAGCTTCCGCGCGGCGCGCGCAACGGCAAGATCCCCATCGGGATGCATCATTTCCGACACGCCGATCGGCGCGGTCAGGATCGGCGCGGTCATTTTGCAGCCGAACAATTCACAGGAAAGGTCGCGCTGGCCAGCGCCCGCAAGCATGCGCGGTTCAATCACAACACGCTCGAACGCGGCGCGATTGGCGGCCATCGTGCTCTCAAGGCCCGCGCCGCCCGCGACATAAGCCCAAGCCTCCGGAGTCATCTTCTCTTTCGCGCGCGCTTCGAGTGCGGTGAAGCTCGTTGGTATCTCCGGCGTCGCGCCCGAGAGCCCACGCAGATAAATCCCCGCTTGAATTTCGGGGCCGAAATGTCTTGGCGTATCGCTCATCTTGCTGCCCCGTTCATATACTTTACGCGTCATTAACACGGAGACGTTTCTCATCGACACTGCAAAGTCGCAGGTGATTCTTGTCGCCTGCGCGGGGGCATCGGCGCGGCTGTGCGCTGAGTGCGACGAGGGCTATATGAGCGGCGCGCAAAGCTGGAGCGTGAAGGGCATCGACCCAAAGGTTCGGGAAGCTGCCCGCGAAGCGGCGGCCCGACAGGGCATGACCTTGGGTGAATACCTAAGCCATGCCTTGCAAAATCATCCGCCGCGGCAAGCGCCGCAGCCTGAGCCGCAAGCGCCGCGCCGCACGCCGCGTCTGACTGCGCACCCGTATGATGAGGAAGAAGACGATTGGCACGTCAGCAGCCCGGTGCAATCGCATCGCGGCGGCGACACTGGCCGCATCACCGATCCCGCGCGCCTCGCCCAACGCATTGAATCGATCGAGCGCCGCACGCAGCTTGCCGTCACGGGTCTCGACCGCGCGGTCTCCACCATCGACCGCTCAGTGCTGGGCCTTGCCGCGCGCATCGAAGACGCCGAAAGCATCGCGCACGAAAGCGCCGACCGCATCTCCGAAGCGCTCGAGCAATTCCGCCTCGCCGGCGATACCTTGGGCGGACGCCTGGAATCCGCCGAGCAGGAAGTCGCGCAAAGCCGCGAAACGCTGAGCAGCGCAAAGACCGAGCTTTCCATCGCGCGCGAGCGGCTTGAGAGCCAAGTCGCCGCCGCCGAAGACATCGCGCGCAAAGCCGAAGCCGCCGCCGCCTTCCTCACGACGGAAATGGCCAACCGCGAAGCCGCGCTCGGCCATCGCCTCGGCGCGCTCGAAGATCAAACGCGCGAGGCGTTCTCGTCTGCACTCGTGCAAGCGCGCACCGATGCGGAAAACGCCGCGCGCGACGCGTTGCGCGCCGCTTCTGATGCTTTAACGGAATTGCGCCAGCTGCGCTCTGGCCTTACCGAGCAAGTTGAGCACACAGCCCGCCAAGCCATCGCTGGCGCCGTCGATCAAATCCGCAATGAGAGCCAGGGGCTCCTTTCCGGCGCGCGTGCGCAGCAGGAAAATCTCGCCGAACGCCTGAGCAAAGCGGAAAACGAAACCCGCGCGCTGCGCACTTCGATCGTCGAAGAAGTCGTGCGCCTCGAATCCGAGATCGGCGCCAGCATCGGCGCGGCGGGTTCGCTGAAAGCTGATCATTCCGCGTTGATCGCACGCATCGAACGCGCCGAGCTTGGCGCGCGCGAAACCACGGCGGGCCTTCGCCAAGCCGCCGGCGCCGCGATCGCCGATCTGCGCAACGCACAGCTCGGCCTCGCCGCGCGCCTCAAGCAAGTTGAAGAAACCGGCGGCCGCTCCGAAGCGATTGATCTCGCCGACGTGCGGGGCCAGCAGGCCGAAATCGCCGCGCGTCTCGCAAATCTTGAAGCCAAGAGCAGCGGCCCCGTTGACAACGCCCTTGCCGCGTTCGAGCGCCGGCTCGATGCAATCTCCCAGCGCGTCGAACAGAACACCGCCGCGCCCGAAAGCCCGGTCAACGAAGCGCTCGCCTCGTTCGAGCGCCGCATCCAGGAAATCGCCGGCCGCGTCGATCAGAGCGTGCCGCAAGAGCGCCTCGATGAAGTCGGCGGCCAAGTGCGCACGCTCGATCAATCGATGCAGCGCCTCGCCGAGCGCATCGCTGAAACAGAATCCACCGCCAACAACGCCATCCGCACGCTGGAAGAAACCGTCTCCAGCCTGAGCGCGCGCGTTGAAGGCGCTTCCGCCACGCAAGAAACCGAAGCCCTGCGCGCCCTCCTCGAAAACCGCTTGGACGAGATGTCCCAATCGGTGACGAGCCTGGTCGGCGAAGCACGCACGGAGCTGCAGGGCCAAGTGCAAGCCGCCCTCAGCGGCCACGAAACACTCGCGCTCGAAAGCGCGCTCGGGGACACCAATCGCCGCCTCGCCGCCGCAGAACGGCGCCAAGCGCAAACGATCGAAGCCATCTCGATCGAAATCAAGCGCATGTCGGAAACCGTCGACCGCCGCCTCCGCGCCGTGGAAACGCGCGGGGAAGATGGCGCGACCTCCGGCGCTGTGCGCGAAGAACTGAACCGCATGGCGCACGCTCTTGAAGCGCGCTTCGAGGAGATCGAGCGCCGCGAAGCCGCCGCGTTCGACCGTATGGGCCTCGAAGTTGGCCGCCTCTCCGAGCGCCTGGAAGACCGTGTTGGCGCGGTCGAAGGCCGCAGTGCACAAGCGATCGAGCAAGTCGGCGAGCAAGTCGCGCGCATGGCCGAGCGCTTCAATCAGCGCCACGAAGTGCTGGCCCGCGATCTCGGCGAGCGCATGCTCGACAGCGAAGAGCGCTCGGGCGCCCGCGTCTCCGACGCCATCAGCTCGATGATGCAGCGCCTCGGCGAAGTTGAGGAACGCTCCGCCGAAGCCGTGGCGCCGGTGCAAAAGGCGATGTCCAGCATCGCTTCGCGCCTCGAAGGCCTGCAGCACGACAAGGACGAAGTGTTCTCGACGCCGTCGCGCCGGGTTGACGATTATTCCTCGCTGACGCCGTTCACGCCGCCGCCAATGCAAGCGGCGCAGCCGCTGCGCGCCGGCCCGCTCCCGCCATCGGCGTCGTTCGCGCCGCCTGAGCCCAAGTTCGAAGACAGCGACATCTATTTCGCCGAGGACGTCGATCTCATCGCCGAGGACGCGCCCGTCGAAGTCGTGACGCCGCCATCGGCGTTCACCGAAAGCACGCCCTACATCGCGATCGAAGCGACCGACGAAGAAGAAATCGCCTTCGACGATCCCTTCCTTGAAGACGTCGACGCCTTCGCGCCCCCGCCTCCAGAGGACGATGATCCGTTCTGGACGCCAGGGGCCGAAGCGACGACGAGCGCATCGCCGCTGCCAGAGCCCGGCGTGTTCGACGATGCCGACGACACCACGCTCGATCTCGATATGGCCAGCGCGCCAGAGCCGGTGTTTGAAGACGAAACGCCCGAACCCGCCGCCGGCAAGAACGATTATCTGGCCGCCGCGCGCCGCGCCGCTCAAGCGCAAGCAACGCCCGCCAAAGCCCGCAAGGAGCAAGCCGAAACGCGCACGCCGACTTACAGCTTGCGCGGCTCAAGCCGCGTTGTGTTGTGGGGCGCGGCCAGCGCGATTGCGCTGCTGATCGCTGGCGGCGCTTGGTATTTGAACGAACAGCAAAACACCGCTGAGCCGGCGCCGAGCCAGCCCGAGCCGGATGTCACCACGCCCACCGAAGCGCTTTCCCCGCCCGCGGAAGTTTATGACCCCAACGTCGCCGCGCCGTTGGAAAGCACAAGTGTTGCACCGCCCGAAGCGCCCGCCGCAACGCCGACGCCGGAAGGCCCGCCCATCGCCGCCGCGCCCAGCCGCACCAATGTCGCGCAAGCCACGCCCGGGCGCGCCGCGCCTGTGGTCGCCGCCCCGCTTGCGCCGCGCAATGTGTCGCTCGAAGCTGCCGCACGCAGTGGCGATCTGGTCGCGCAGTATGAATTCGGCCTGCAACGCATCGCCGCCGGCCGCACGGAAGAAGGCGTCACGATGCTGCGGCGCTCCGCCGATCGCGGCATGGCGATGGCGCAGTATCGTCTGGCCAAGCTCTATGAACGCGGCGAAGGCGTTCCCGCCGACCTGACACAAGCGCGCCAATGGACCGAGCGCGCCGCCGCCGCCGGCAATCGCCGCGCCATGCACGATCTCGGCGTCTATTTCGCGCGCGGCGAAGGCGCGCCTTTGGACGAAGCCGCGGCGTTCCGCTGGTTCCGCCAGGCGGCTGAACTCGGCGTCGCCGACAGCCAGTATAATCTGGGCGTGCTTTACCAGCAGGGCCGCGGCGTTGGCGCGAGCCCGTCAGAAGCGATGTTCTGGTTCCTGGTCGCCGCCCGCCAAGGCGACGAGGACGCTGGCGCCCGCGCCACGGCGCTGGAAGCACAACTCCAGCCGATCCAAGTCGAGCAGGCGCGCGCCCGCGCCGCCGCCTTCCGCCCACGCGCCGCCAGCGCGCCGGCGAACGGCGAGTTCGGCGCGCGGCCGTGGAACACGCCGGCAAGACCGGCGGCTTAGGCTCCCACTCAACCTCAATACTTCAGTCATTCCGGGGCGGCGGAGCCGAACCCGGAACCCAGGGCCAACGCACCGCGCTCTGCGATCCCTGGATTCCGGGTCTCGCTCCGCTCGCCCGGAATGACTGAGGTGGGTGTCAAGCGTACTGGGCCGGGGAACGGCGGCCACACAATTGCCCTTCCCCGCGACGACTCGCATAAGGCTCTGCACGACGGCCCCCGCGCGGACACGAGCATCCATGCCATCGATCTATTTGCCGATCGCCGAAATGCCGGTGAACGTCGCGCTTGTCCTTATGGTCAGCGGACTGGTCGGCTTTGTGTCGGGCCTGGTGGGCATTGGCGGCGGCTTCATCATGACGCCATCGCTGATCTTCCTCGGCGTGCCAGCGCCCGTAGCGGTCGCCACCGGCGCGAGCCAGATCGCCGCCACTTCGTTCTCCGGCATCATGAGCCAATCGCGCCGCCGCAATGTCGATTGGCGCATGGGGCTATTGCTCTCGATCGGCGGCGTGATGGGCGGCGCGTTCGGCGTCACCCTGTTTCACCGCCTGCTCGCGCTTGGCCAACTCGATCTCATCGTGAAGCTGCTTTACGTCGTCTTCCTCTCGCTGATCGGGAGCTTGATGCTCGCCGAAGGCGTGTCGGTGATGCGCGGCCGCGCGCAACGCGGCGCCGGCATCATGTCGCGCCCTGCACGCACAATCGCGCACCGCTTGCCGCTGCGCGTGCGCTTCCCGCGCTCGGGGCTCTATATCAGCATCATCCCGCCGCTCTTGCTCGGCTTCGGCGTCGGCGCGCTGGCGGCTTTGATGGGTGTCGGCGGCGCCTTCATTCTTGTGCCGGCGATGATTTATCTCCTGCGCATGCCGACCAATGTCGTCATCGGCACATCGCTCTTCCAAGTCCTGATCGTCGCGTCTCTGATCGTGATGCTGCAAGCCACCGCGACGCACACCGTCGACCTCGTGCTCTCGGCGCTTCTCATGCTCGGCGGCGTGGTCGGCGCGCAGATCGGCACACGCGTCGGCACGCGGCTGCAGAGCGAGCATGTGCGTGCGCTGCTCGGCGCGATCCTCGTCGTCTCCAGCGCGAAATTCCTGTTCGATCTGCTGATCCGTCCCGATGAACTTTATTCGATGGGCGGCGGCGTATGGTGAAAGCGTTCGCCCGCGCACTCATCTTGCTCGCGGCGCTCCTTGCCGCGCCCGCCTCCGCGCAAGCGCCGGCGTCTGACTTGCCTGCGGCGGTGGCGGACGAACAGATCCAGGTCAGCTCCGATTATCGCGGTTCGGTGATCGATGTGTGGGGCGTAAACCCGGATCGGCGCGGGCGCGGTGACATCGTCGTCGTGGTGCGCGGCCCAAGCCAGCCCGCCACGATCATGCGCAAGCGCCGCATCCTCGGGCTCTGGATCAACAGCGATCCGGTACCCTTCAGCCAGGCGCCCTCCTTCTTCGCCGTGCTGAGCTCACGTCCGCTGCGGCAAATCGCGAGCCCGCAAGCGATCTGGACTTTGCAGCTCGATCCCGCCGCATCCGCCGAACTCTCCGGCGCCACACCTGAAGGCACCGGCCCGTCCGACTACCGCGCCGCTTTGGTGCGCCTGCGCACGCAGCAAGGGCTCTATCAAGAAAACCGCACCGGCCTTCGCATGTACACAGGCGGCCTCTTTCGCGCCCGCGTGCGCTTGCCCGCGAATGCGCCGATCGCGGACTATCATGTCGACACCTACCTCTTCCGCAATGCGCGGCTGATCTCCGCGCAACGCATCGCGGTGCGCATCAGCCGCGTCGGCATAGAGCGGCGCATCCATGATCTCGCCACCAATGCGTCGTTTCTCTATGGCGTGCTTACCGTGATGCTCGCCCTCGGCGCCGGCTGGACCGCCGCCTTCCTGTTCCGCCGCAACTAATGGCGTCAAGTCCGCCCATCTTTCCGCGCGCCGCCGTGCGCATGGGATTCCTCGGCATTGCGCCGCTTTTGATCGCGGGTCTTGTCGGCCTCTCGCGCGATTTCAACGTCGCGCGTATCGCCATGCAAGGCTTTGCGATCTACGCGGCGGTTCTGCTCTCTTTCCTCGGCGGCATTCGCTGCGGCTTTGAACTGATGCGCGCGCCGCAAGAACCGAACGCGCTGCGGCTCTTCTTCAGCGCAATCCCCGCCCTCGCCGGATGGGCGCTTGCGCTGCTGGTCATCGCGATCCCAGGCGCGCTCGGCGCGGCGTCCGCGTTCGCGGGCCTCTTCGCCGCGCAATATATGTGGGATCAACGCAGCGCCAGCGTCGGCGCGCCGGACTGGTATCCGCTGCTGCGCCAAGTGCTGACCGGCGGCGTGATGATCGCCTGCCTGCTGGCGCCGCTGACGGATTTACTGCACCGGCTCTAGCCGCCGTCTGGCGAAAGCCGCGCATAGGCTGCCGGCAACACACGGTCGCGCGCGAGCATCAGAGCAAGTGCGCCGTTCGGAAAGATTTTCGAGAACGCATTGTCGCAGAGATTGAGCCCGCCAGTGTAAGCGCCAAACGCCGGCATCACCGTGCGATGGCCGTCCGCCGCGAAGCACCGCCGCCGCACGCTACGCCCCCGCCCCAACACGCGCGCGCACGGATGCAAGTGACCGGCGATCTCGCCCGGCGCATCGCCTTCGTACGGTTCATGGCGCAGCAACAGAGATTCGATGCGCAGTTCGCGCAGCATCGTTCCACCCAGCGCCGATGGAATCTCCGGATCGTGATTGCCTAGAATCCAAACCCAATCGCACCGCGCCGTCAGCGCTTCCAGCACCGCGCGATCGGACGCATCCATGCGCATCGGCCCGCCGACATCATGGAAACTATCCCCGAGCGACACCACACGATCGGGCGCCAGCGCCTCGATCAACGCCACCAGCTTACGCAAACACGCGCGCGTATCGTAAGGCGGCAGCATCTGTCCGCCGCGCGCGAACGATGAGCCCTTCTCCAAATGCAAATCCGACACAACCAAAGTCCGCGCCGCCTCGATCCACAACGCTCCCTCCGGCAAAGCCGCGACCAATGTGCCGTTGATCCGCATCTCCGCGTTCTTCCCCACCAGCGCCACGGGCGGCGCAGCCGGCCGCGCGCGGCGCGGGGCGGGTTTGGCGACAAAGGGGCGGGCGAGCATCGGCATGAGCGCCCGATCCTAACCGGCGATTCGCCGACGACAAATGTGGCCGATCGGCCACGCTCAGCTCATCGCCTCAGCGATCAGATCGGCTGTCGCGCTCTCCAAGATCGCCTCTTCCGCGTCCCCGGCGATCATCACACGCCCCATTTCCAGCATCACCGGCGCGGCGAAGGGCGACACGTGCGGTAAATCCCGATGCACAATGCGGCCCTTGATACGCCGGAGCAGCGCGCCGAGGCGTTTCAGATCGAGATAGCCCTCGCCCGCGTCCGCGAACGCCGCTTCCAGCAAGATGTGATCAGGTTCGTGCGCGCGCAGCACGTCATAGATGAGATCAGCCGAGAACGTGACTTGCCGCCCCATCTTCTCGGCGCCGACTTGCCGGCGCTCGATCATGCCCGCGATCACCGCGCAATTGCGGAAGGTGCGCTTCATCAACGCGCTTTCGGCGAGCCAACTTTCGAGATCGTCGCCCAGCATGTCCTCATCGAACAGTGCGCCGAAATCGATGTCGCCCATGGGCTCGAGGCCCCACACCGCCATTGCGTACTCGCTGGCGAGAAAACCAAGCGGATGTTTCCCTGCACGCTCAAGCCGACGCGTGATCAACATCCCGAGCGTTTGGTGCGCGAGTCGGCCGTCGAAGGGATAGGCCACGAGATAGTGCTTTTGCCCACGTGGAAACGTCTCGATCAGCATTTGATCGGGCGCGGGCACAACTGAGCGCAGGCGCTGTATCGACAGCCAGTCGCGCACTTGTTCGGGCAAATGATCCTGGTGCGCGGGATCGTGGATCATGCGGCGCACGCGCTCGGCGAGAAACGTCGAGAGCGGAAACTTGCCGCCCGCATATGACGGAATGCGCGGGTTCTCCTCGCCGACCGCGCGCGTCACCAGCGCATCGGTTTCGCGCAAGCCCACGAAGCGCAGCATCTGCCCCGCGAAGATAAACGTATCACCGGCCGACAAGCCCTCAATGAACCATTCCTCGATCTGTCCAAGACGCTTGCCAGGCAACACAGGACCGCCGGCGCCCTCGCCGGCCTTCTCACGCACCGGCACACCCGGCCGCCGCCGCGCGCCCATGCGCGACACCAGCCGCACATTCAGCATGTCGGCCTCAATGATCGCGCCGACATTCATGCGGTGCTGCTGCGCGATGATCCCGTTGCGCGCGCGCCAAAGCCCGGTGTGCGGATCCTGCACGATGCGGCGATAGCGATCATAGACGCGCAGCGCATAACCACCCGTCGCGACAAGATCGAGCGCACGATCGAATTGCGCGCGCGTGAGTTCGGCGTAAGGCGTGGTGGAAATCACCTCCTCATAGAGCTCATCAGCATCGAACGGCGCACCGCACGCGCAGCCCATGATGTGCTGCGCCAAGCAGTCGAGCGCACCCACGCGCGTATCGGCGCCATCGAGCGCGCCCTCCGCCACCGCTTCCTGCGCCGAGCGGCATTCCAGCACTTCAAAGCGATTGCTGGGCGCGAGCAGAGCGCGCGAAGGTTCATCCAGCCTGTGATTGGCGCGGCCGATCCGCTGCACCAGGCGCGCGCAGCCCTTCGGTGCGCCGATCTGGATCACGAGGTCGACGTCGCCCCAATCGATCCCGAGATCGAGCGTCGAGGTGCACACCACGGCGCGCAACTGCCCCGCGGCCATCGCGGCTTCCACCTTGCGCCGCTGCCCGACATCGAGCGAGCCGTGATGCAGCGCGATCGGCAAGCCATCGTCATTGACGCGCCACAGCTCTTGAAACGTCATTTCCGCCTGCGCGCGCGTGTTGACGAACACCAGCGCGAGCTTTGCGCCCTTGATCGCCTCGTACACTTCGACCATGGCGTGGCGCGCTGTGTGCCCCGCCCATGGGATACGCGCGTTGGAGTCGAGTACGTCGATGATGGGCTGGGCGCCACGAGGCGCGGTGAGAATAATCTCCCCCTCCCCGCGAGGGGAGGGGGCCGGGGGGTGGGGTGAATCACGATGCTTGAGGTTTGCGGCATCACGCGAAACGGCTGGCGCTGAGCTTCGCCCCACCCCCTGCCCCCTCCCCTCGCGGGGAGGGGGTTCTACGCCCACCAACCATCGCGCCAACCCTTCCGGGTCAGCCACCGTCGCGCTCAGCCCAATGCGTCGATGCTCTGGCGCCCATCTTCGCAAACGCGCCATCGCGAGCGTGAGCAGGTCTCCCCGCTTCGTCGGCGCGAGCGCATGGATTTCGTCGATCACCACGGCGCGCAAATCCTCGAAGAACACGCGCGCGTGCTCAGAGGCGATCAGGAGACAAAGCTGCTCCGGCGTCGTCAGCAAAATATCGGGCGGATTCGCGCGCTGGCGTTGCCGCTTCGACGCCGGCGTATCGCCCGTGCGTGTTTCAAGCCGGACGCCAAGGCCCATCTCGCGCACCGGCGTCTCGAGATTGCGGGCGACATCGGTCGTCAGCGCTTTCAGCGGCGAGATGTAAAGCGTGTGCAGTTTGTGCGGACGCCGCAGCCCCTCCGCGTCCAGCGGCGCCAGCTCGATCAAACTCGGCAGAAAACCAGCCAACGTTTTCCCGGCGCCCGTCGGCGCGATCAGCAGCGTCGAAAGCCCCGCCTGCGCGCGGCGCACGAGTTCCAATTGATGCGGACGCGGCGCCCAGCCGCGGCTGGCGAACCATTGCGCGAACGGCTCCGGCAGCGCGGCCGGCTTTTTGATCGATCTCTTCGCACCCGCCATGCGCTGACACTTAGCGATTGGCGCGCCCGCAATCTATATGAGCCCTGATGCGCGCCGCTGATCTTCTTCGCCCTGCTTCCGCAGGGCTCTGCTGCCCCGAGGGCGACTTTCACATCGATCCCACGCGTCCGGTCGACCGCGCCATCATCACGCACGGCCACTCCGACCACGCCCGCGCCGGCCATGGCCGCGTGCTCGCGACGCCGGAAACGCTCGCCATCATGGAAGAGCGCTATGGGCGCGACTTCGCGGGCTCGACGCAATCGCTGGCTTATGGCGAGCAACTGAAGCTCGGCAGTGTCGATGTGAAGCTGGTTCCCGCGGGGCACGTGCTGGGCTCGGCGCAAGTGGTGGTGGAAGCGGGCGGCGGGCGCGCGGTGTGCTCGGGCGACTACAAGCGCCGGCGCGATCCCACCTGCGCGCCGTTCGAAGTCGTGCCGTGCGACATCTTCATCAGCGAAGCGACGTTCGCGCTCCCGGTGTTTCGCCATCCCGAAGCCGAGGACGAGATCGCGAAGCTGCTGCGCTCCGTCGAGGCGCACCCAGAGCGCGCGCATCTCGTCGGCGCCTACGCGCTTGGCAAGGCGCAGCGTGTGATCACGCTGTTACGCGAGGCCGGCTACGAAAAGCCGATCTATATCCACGGCGCGATGCAAAAACTGTGCGACCTCTATGAACGCTTCGGCGTCGCGCTCGGCGAACTCAAGCCCGCGACCATCGAGAGCAGCAAGAAGGATCAGTTTCGCGGCGCTATCGTGATCTGCCCGCCATCCGCGATCCAGGATCGCTGGAGCCGGCGCTTTCCGGATCCCGTCGATTGCTTTGCGTCTGGTTGGATGAGCGTGAAGCAGCGCGCCAAGCAGCGCGGCGTCGAGCTGCCGCTGGTGATCTCCGATCACGCCGACTGGGACGAACTCATCACCACGATCAAGGAGATCGCCCCCGGCGAACTCTGGATCACCCACGGCCGCGACGATGCGCTGGCGCGCTGGGCGGAACTGGAGGGGATTGTCGCAAGGCCGCTGCATTTGGTGGGGTATGAGGACGAGAACGAGTAACTCGTTCCCCACTCACAAGCTCCCGTCATCCCGGACGCGCGAAGCGCGATCCGGGACCCAGGGGGATCGTAGAGCGGTGCGTTTTCGGTGGGTCCCGGGTCTCGCTCCGCTCGCCCGGGATGACGGTGGAGTTCTACGGGGGATGTGCGGCGTCGCACGAAACGCTATGCCTCCCCCATGTACCAATCCCTAGACCCCACCCGTATCACCGCCACCCTGGAGCAGCTCTCCGCACGCATTGGCGCGCGGTTTCCGAACTCCGGCCTCTCGCGCGTCTGCGCCGAAGTGATCGACACCGCGCGCAGCACGGCGATGCAAGCGGCGCGGCTTGCTGAGCCGCATTGGGGCTGGCGCGCGGCGGCGGGCGCGGTGATCGCGCTCGGCCTCGTCGCGCAGATCGCGGCGGCGCGCTTTCTCCATCTGCGCGCGACAGAATTCACCGCGCCGGAACTGGCGCAGGGCCTGGAAGCGGCCGTCAACCTCCTCATCTTGTTCGGCGGCGGCGTTTGGTTCGTGCTCACCTTGGAGGAGCGCGCCAAGCGCCGCGAAGCGCTCGACGCGCTTCATCAATTGCGCTCGCTCGCGCACGTGATCGACATGCACCAGCTCACCAAAGACCCAACCGTGCTGCTCGATCATCAGCGCACCGAAGCCTCGCCCGAACGCGGCATGACCAAGTTCCAGCTCACGCGCTATCTGGATTATTGCGCCGAAATGCTCGCGCTGATCGGCAAGCTTGCGGCGCTCTATGCGGATCGCATGCGCGATGGCGTGGTGATCGAAGCGGTGAACGATATCGAAAATCTCACGACCGATCTCGCCCGGAAGATTTGGCAGAAGATCATGATTATTGGGGCGCTGGAGGAACGCGCCTAGCGCTCCCCGGCCAAGCGCGCGAAGCAAGCGCTGAGCCGGGGCCCATCGATTGGCGCGGCTCCGGCGGGAGAAGATTCGCCGTGACAATGGACCCCGGATCGCCGCTTCGCGACGTCCGGGGAACGGTGGCGGGCGGGCGCGGGAGGCCCATATGGTAGGACATGCGCGCCTTCGCCGAACTCCTCGACCGCCTCATCCTGACGCCGGCGCGCAACGCCAAGCTCGACGCGCTCTGCCATTATTTCGCGACAACGCCCGATCCAGACCGCGGCCACGCCCTCGCCGCCATCACAGGCGATCTCAGGTTCGCCGCCGCTAAGCCCGCTGCCTTGCGCGGCCTTGCGGCCACGCGCGTCGACGAGAAGCTCTTCGCGCTCAGCCACGATTATGTCGGCGATCTTGCTGAAACCATCGCGCTCATCTGGCCGCAGCAACGCGGCGCCAATCGCGCGCCGACCATCACCGAAGTAGTCGAAGGTCTGCACACCGCGTCCAAGCTCGATGCGCCGCGCCTGATCGAACGCTGGCTCGATGCGCTCGACGCCAATGGTCGCTGGGCGCTGCTGAAATTGGTGACGGGCGGCCTTCGCATCGGCGCGGGCGCGCGGCTAGCGAAACAAGCGTTGGCGCAATGGTCGGGCAAGCCGATCGAAGACATCGAGGAAATCTGGCATGGCTTGGCCCCGCCCTATCTCGACCTCTTCGCTTGGTGCGAAAATCGCGGCGATCGCCCGCGCGGCCGCCCCCTCGCCGGCTTTCGCCCCGTCATGCTCGCGCACGCGCTCGACGAAACCGACCTCCCCAAGCTCGACGCGACTGCCTACGCCGCCGAATGGAAATGGGACGGCATCCGCGTGCAAGCCGTGATCGAGGGTGGCGAGAAACGCCTCTATACGCGCACCGCCGAAGATGTGAGCGGCGCTTTTCCAGACGTGCTCGACGCGCTTTCCTTCGAAGGCGCGATCGATGGTGAATTGCTGGCGCGGAGCGACACAGGCGGCGTCGCCTCGTTTAACGATCTGCAGCAACGCCTCAACCGCAAGCGTGTCGATGCGAAGATGATGGCGCGCTATCCGGCTTTCATTCGCGCTTATGATCTGCTCGCGGACGGCGAAGAAGATTTGCGCGCGCTGGACTTCGGCACGCGGCGTACGCGGCTCGAAGCTTTCCTGTTCGCGCACGGCAGCGAACGGCTTGATCTATCGCCGCTGGTGGAGGCGCGCGATTGGGAGGGCCTTGCCGCCCTCCGCGCTAACGCACCGCTCGGCGTCGAAGGCTTGATGCTAAAGCGGTGGGACAGCCGCTACGAACAGGGCCGCCCGAAGGGTCCCTGGTGGAAATGGAAGCGCGATCCGTTCACCGCTGATTGCGTGCTGATGTATGCCCAGCGCGGCCACGGCAAGCGCAGCTCATTCTATTCCGACTACACCTTCGGCTGCTGGCGCGGCGATGAACTGCTCCCCGTCGGCAAGGCCTATTTCGGTTTCACCGACGAAGAACTCGCCCAACTCGACAAGTTTGTCCGCGACAACACCACTGAGCGCTTCGGCCCTGTACGCGCCGTACGTGCGGGCCGCGATTTTGGCCTGGTGCTGGAGATCGCGTTCGAGGGCATCGCCCGCTCCACGCGCCATAAATCCGGGGTCGCGATGCGCTTCCCGCGTGTGTCCCGCATCCGCTGGGACAAGCCCGCCGCCGAAGCCGACACAATGGAAACGCTTGAGTACTTGCTCGGCGCCTAAAGAGCCGCCAAACCCCTGCCATGCAAATCGATCCCAACCAGATTTGGTCGACCTACGGCCAGCTTTTCATCGCCAGCGCCCTCAATGTCGTGGCGGCGACCGCCATCTTGGTCATCGGCCTTTGGGTCTCGGCCTGGGCCGGCGACACCATGCGGACGATGTCGCGAAAGCATCCGCGCATCGACGATACGCTCGCGGCGTTTTTCTCCTGGATCGTGCGCTATGGGCTGATGGCGTTCGTCATCGTCGCGGTGCTGAACCGCTTCGGCGTCGCGACCACCTCCATCGTCGCGGTGATCGGCGCCGGCGCGTTGGCGATTGGCCTGGCGCTGCAGGGCACCCTCTCCAATGTCGCGGCGGGCGTGATGCTGATGCTGTTTCGCCCCTACCGCCTCGGCGATCATGTCGAACTCGCGGGCCAAAATGGCATCGTCGACGATATTCACCTCTTCACCACCGAGCTGCGCACGCTGCAGAACACCAAGATCGTGCTGCCCAACAGCATTTGCTGGGGCGCGCCGATGATCAATTACACGGCCTATCCGTCGCGCCGCGTCGATCTCGATTTTTCGGTTGCCTACGACACCGATATCGATCTCGCGATCGCTGTGCTGACCGAAGCGATCAAGCGCGACAAGCGCGTGATGGCCGAGCCCGCGCCAAGCGTGCACGTCGGCCAGCTCGGGGATTTCGCGGTTGTGCTTGGCGCGCGCGCCTGGGCGCCGGCGCGCGATTATCTTTCCGTGCGCTTGGCGCTTCTGAAAGCCGGCAAGGAAGCCCTCGACGCCAATCACATCGTGATCCCCTTCCCGACCAACACCAATTACGAAGTGCGGCTGGACGAGCCCGCGCCGCCGCGCCTCGCCGGCGGCGAAGACGGCGCCAAGAGCTGAACGGACGTTTACCTTTTTGGATGCAGTCGTTTCAGCGTTTTCTAAACTTTACCGGCTATGGTGCTCGGCTGGTATGGGGCGAAGCGATCATGAGCGACGAGGAGTTCGACCCTAGCGGGCTGACCGCTCTCGTCGTCGATCACAACAATTTCCATCGCCGCATCGCCGTCGATCAGCTGCGCGGCATGGGCTTTGCCAAAGCGCTCGCCGCCGCCGATGGCGCGGAAGGCTGGGAAATGCTCTGCAAGAGCAACCCCCACATTGTGCTCGTTGAATGGCACGATTCTCAGGGCGACGGCCTCGATTTCGTGCGTCGCGTACGCATGAGCGAGGAAGTCCCAAATCGCGCCGTGGCGATGTTCATGCTGACCAGCCGAGGCGCGCGCGCCGATGTGGAAACGGCCCGTAAGGCCGGCGTCGATGGCTATATGAGGAAGCCCATCTCGGGTCTTGCGCTCAAGGAACGCGTGCGCGCGGTGGTGCTGAACCCGCAGCCCTTTATCGTCACCGCCTCCTATGTCGGCCCCTGCCGCCGGCGCAAACAAGATCCCGCGTTCGACGGCCCGTGGCGCCGGCTGGACGACAAGATGGCGGACAACATCGTGGGCGAGGAAGAGGAAGGCGATCTCAAAGCCGAACTCGCGCGCGCCTGCGTCGCGGCGCTTGAGGATTACGCCCGCGAACTCGTTCAAGGCGACGCGCGCACGGCCCGCAAAGTCTTCCGCGCCGCGCAAGAATTATGCGATGTCGCGGTTCAAACCGGCGACACCACCCTCACCTTCGGCGCCAAGGAAATGGTGCGCTATCTGCAGGCCCAAGGCGCGACGGAGCGGCTCGATCCTGAAGTGGTGCGCACCCATATCGCGGCGCTGCACCAGCTTGTGCACCTGCCGAGCAATCTCCGCTCCGAACGCGAACGCGTGGCGCAGAGCTTGAAGCGCATGGTCGATAAAAAGCTGCGGGCCGCGAGCTAGAGCGCGCCTTTGAGCGCCTCGGCCGTCTCAAGCGCGATCTTCTTCAACGCGGCCTCCGCCGCCGGCGCGGCCGACGGAAACGCCACAAAGCCGTGCGGCAACGTCTCAAACCGCGCACGCTTGACCCGCACGCCAGCCTCCGAGAGCCGATCGGCGTAAGCTTCGCCTTGATCGAGCAGAATGTCGAAAGCGGCGGTGTAAACCAAAGCCGGCGCCACGCCGCTCAAATCGCTCACCCGCCCCGGCGATAGGCGCGGCCCGCTGGGATCGACGCCCTCGGGCACGTAGCGCTCCATCAGATAATTGAAATTGTCCGCCGTCAGCGGAAAGGCGTCAGCGAACTCGTTCATGGAAGACGTGTCGCTCACAAGATCGGTGACAGGATAAATCAAAAGCTGCAGCACCGGCGCCGGGCGCCTGCCGCCGCGCGCTTCTTGCGCGATCACAGCAGCGAACGTCGCGCCGATAGAATCGCCGCCGACCGCGGCTTTCCGCACCGCGCCGCCGAAGCGCGCGGCGTTTTCAACGGCCCACGCATAGGCCGCGATCGCATCCTCAAGCCCCGAGGGGAAGCGATGCTCGGGCGCCAGGCGATAATCCACCGAGAGCACGGGCGCGCCGGAATATTTGGAGATCAGCGCACAGAGCCGATGGCAGCTTTCCAGCGAACCAACCACGCCGCCGCCGAAATGGAAATAAACCAGCATCGCGGCGTTGTTATCGCGCACGCGCGGCAGATAGAGCCGGCACGGCACGGAATGGCTGCGTCCCGTCACCGATACGCGCTCATGGGTGACGCCGGAGACTTTTCCACCGCCAAACAGCTCAGCCAAGGTCTCGGTCTGCGCGCGGCGCCGGCCGAGCGTCATTTCTTCCGGCGGAATAAAGCGCCGACGCGTCTCCGCTTCGATGAATTGCATGCGCGGATCGAGCGTATAGCCGCGCACCGTGCGCGGTTCGCCGCCGGACGCCTTGATCAGCGCCGCGCTCGAACGCGAGAGCGCCAGGTGGATCAGCGCCTTGCGCAGCCAGGTCAAGCTCAAGTCCTCTTCTCAGGCCCGGCGCGGCGCGCCAGCAAGGCCCCGTAAAATCAATCCAGCGCAAAAGCTGGCGGCGGCGTCGATATCGCGCGGCTCACGCCGCAGCATCGCCGCGCCCACTTCTTGCGCCATGCCGATGCAGGCGCAGGCCATGTAGTCAGCATCCACCGGCGGCGCCATGCCGCGCGCGATCGCCTCCTCCAGCCCCGCGCGCACCTCCTCGTACACCGCAATCATTTCCGGAGTGTCAGTGCGCATATGTGGGCGCCGCTCCGCGACGGGGCGGCCTTCGACCTCGTATTCGTGCGCGATGAAATGAAAAAACGCGTTGAGCGAGGTGTGGACGTAATCCTCAAAGCTCGTCGATTGCTCGCGGACCTGGTGCAGGATGGGCTTGAAGCGCCGCGCGCTATCGTCGGACAGCGCCTCGAACACCTCCTCCTTGGAGCGGAAATAATTATAGAAGGTGCCGCTCGCGAGCTCGGTGCCGCGGATGATGTCGCGCACGGTGGCGGCGTCGTAGCCCATCTCGGCGAACACGATCCGCGCCGCAGCGAGGATCGCTTCGCGGTTGGCGGCCTTGGCGCGTTCGCGCCGACCGACCGGCTCAAGGGCCGCCGTATCCATGAAAATCTCCAGCACGGACAAAGGATCACGCCATTGCGCCACAAAAGTGACAGCGCGTCAACTTAAGCGAGTTTGCCACGCGCAGGCGCCGCCGCTAGCTCCATGCTCATGGCCGATCCCACCGACGCTTCCAACGACGCGCTCGCGCGTGTCTCCGCGATGATGAAGTTCACGCCGCAAGCCCGCGCGCTCGGCATCGAGGTGACGCGCATCGAGACTGGCCGCTGCTGGGGCCGCACGCCCTATCGCGACGAACTCGTCGGCGATCCCGATACGGGCGTCATAGCGGGCGGCGTGGTGACGACCTTCCTCGATCAGCTTTGCGGCGTCGCCGCAGTGGCCGCGCAAGCGCTGCCGACATCGGTCGCCACCATCGATCTCCGCATCGATTATATGCGCCCTGCTGAGCCTGGCCGCGACGTGCTGGCGGAAGCGCATTGCTACAAGCTCACGCGCCATGTCGCGTTCGTCCGCGCGGTCGCTTACGAAACCAGCGCTGACGATCCCATCGCGCACGCGGTCGCGACCTTCATGCTGGACTCAAGCGCGGGACGCAGCGCCGGCGCGAACTACAAGGCTAAACGATGATTTGGACCGCCGGCTTCCAGCCGGCAACAGTGTCTGCCGGCTGGAAGCCGGCGGTCCGTTGGAACATTCATGACTGACGAACAACTTCTCATCGAAGCGCTCTCACGCATTCCGTACGCGCGCTTCCTCGGCGTGCGTGCGGAGTTGAAGGGCGATGAACTGACGCTCGTGTTGCCGTTTCAGGAGCATCTCGTCGGCAATCCCATGCTCCCCGCCCTACATGGCGGCGTGGTCGGCGCGATGATGGAGCTTGCGGCGCTGACGCAGCTCGCGATCGCGAGCAAAAGCGCCAAGACCGCGAAGACGATCGATATCGGGGTGGATTATCTGCGCTCGGCGCGGCCGGTGGATACTTTTGCGCGCGCCCGTGTCGTCAAGATTGGCCGACGGATCGCCAATGTGCAGGTGGAAGCCTGGCAGGCCGAACGCGGCCAGCCGATCGCGGCGCTGCACGGCCATTTCTTGATGGCCGAAGCAGCGCCGTCAGATCCGGCCTAGCGCAGAACGCCAAACAGATAGAGCAGAATGATGATCGGCAGTGGAATGCCGAGAGCCCACAGAACGCAGCCTTTGCCCATCGATCCCATGATCCGCGCTCCTAATTCTTGACGCCAAGAGTGTTTTGATAAGCGCGGTCTTCCAGGCGCGGACGCTTGTCCCAAACCGGGTGATGCGCGCCGAGCCAACCGCCAGCGATGGCGCCCGCGAGGCCGATCAGCAACGTCGCCGCCCCCCCCACCAAGCAAATGTCGCGATCGCATCGGCGCCCGCTTCAGCTTCGGCGAGATCGGCGGAATCCACCGAAGCGCGCACGTCGCCGACAGTGTCAGCCGCTTGCGATGTCAGTGATTCCGAACCAGCCGCGCCAGAAGCGGCCCATGCGCCCAGCACGACAGCCACGAACACCGCGACAGCCCAAACCATGCCGCCCGTCAGCAAGCCGCCGAAATGATCAGGATAGCGCGCCGAACGCGAGGCTACATAGCCGCCGACCTGCAGCGCAACGAATTGCGCGAACAGCAGATAAAGCCCGCCCGCCACGCTCAACGTGTCTTCCTGGCGCTCGAACGAAAACGGATTGAATGTCGCCGCGCCGATCGCCGCGCCGCCGAGATTGAGCGTGAGCCCAATCGCGATCGCCGCCAGAGCGCCCGCGATAATGCTGCTCCACGAAATCAAAGAGTGCGCGTAGTGACGGCCCTCGACTGTATAGTCGGGGTCGAAGCTGTAAGCGTTTTTGGCCACGGTCGAGCTCCCAATCTGACGAGGCGGTAACGAAGGGCGTCAGAAAGGGTTCCGCACGAGACGCCAGATGCTTGGCGCGGCGCCGGACTTTGAAGCCCCGACGAGACCTTCGCTCCCCCGTTACCAAGGTCACAGCAGCCAGAACGGGCGGCCCATAAGGTGTGTTCATCGAGGACGCACCCCGCGGCTTCGACAGGAGCCAAGCCAATGACCCGCACCCGCATCACCAGCCTCGTCGCCGCTTTCCTCGCCTTCGTTCCGGTTGCTTACGCAACGCTCGCCCAAGCCGCGCAGATCGTCGCTTAAGCCCGAACGCAAAGGAGACATTCCAATGGTCCGTTTTTATTCCCTGATCGCCGCGTGTGTCGCTCTCACCGCACTCGCCATGCCCGTCCTGAACCAGGCCGCCCTGATCGTCGCTTAAGGCTCCCAAGCGACTAAAGTGCAGGTCAAACGAAAGGCGCGGAGGAAACTCCGCGCCTTTCGCACGTCTGGCGCACCGGCTAAGACCAGCATAGGAGGCCCGCCTTGCTCACCAAACGCATCTTCATCGCCCTCGCCGCCGCCGGTCTCGCCGCTTGCGCCAGCGCGCCGCCGATCGAGCCCGTCCGCGAAGCCCGCGTCATCGCGCGCGACAGCACGCATTTCGCGCGGCAAGCCGACGGCTCTTGGGTGGAAATCTCTCACGCGGGCCTTGCGCGCTTTCGCTTCACGCATGAGCGCGACGAAGGCGACGTCGCCATCGTGTTCGACGAAAGCCGCAATGTGCGCCTGCGCATCGATCCCGCCGCGCGCACCATCACTGAAGCCGGCCAGCAAGGCTGGCGCCCGCTCTACGATATTTCCGAGGTCGTGCGCGGCGCCGTCGCGCCCGCACCGCGTACAAATCCCATCCGCGTCTGGCTCGACGGCGGCGGCGCATTCGTGCGCGACGGCGCGTCCTGGGCGCAGCTCTCACCCATCGACGGCTTTCCACCCGCCGAACGCTGGCGCGAGCAAAGCCACGACGCGGACACGATCACGCTGGCGTTGGACACCCGCGAAGTCCGCATCGAACTCGGCGAAGGCCTGGTTCACGGCCTGAACGCCGCGACCACGCGCATCCGCGCCGTGGATTACTGAGCGCGCATGGATCGCCGCCGCTTCATTGCGTCGACCGCGCTGCTCGCGCTGCCCGGTTGCGCGATGCTTCCTGTCGAGCCGACCGGCTGCCTGCCCGCCGTCAAAGTCTCGGCCGACCGCGTGATCCGCACCGTGGCGGGCCTGCGCCCCTATCGCGCCGGCGGCTTCGTGGTGCGCGCCGATGCGCTGGGCGACAAGCGCGTCGTGCACAATTACGGCCATGGCGGCGCGGGCATTACCCTCTCCTGGGGCACATCAAAACTCGCGGCCGATCTCGGCTTGCCGGGCCATAGCGGACCAGTCGCCGTGATCGGCGCAGGCGTCATGGGCTTGACCACGGCGCGGCTGGTGCAAGAGGCCGGCTTTCCCGTCACGCTCTACACAAAGGCGCTGACGCCGGACACGACATCGAACATCGCGGGCGGCCAATGGAGCCCGTTTGGGCACTTCGCGGAGAACGCCGTGACGCCCGCCTGGCGCGCGCAATTGGCGGCCGCGCTCGATTATTCCTGGCGGCGTTTTCAGATCATGGTCGGCGACGATTACGGCATTCGCTGGCTGCCGACCTACACCGAGCACCGCGTTCGCAGCGATCCCTATCATCCCGCCTTGCGCACCTTAGGCGCGGGCGAGCATCCCTTCGCGCTTGAACGCGTCACGCGCTTCGACACGATGTATGTCGAGACCGGCCGCTTCCTCCGACAGCTTACGCGCGACGTACAGATCGCAGGCGGCGCCATTCACGTGCAGGATTTCGCAACGCCCGCCGATATCGCGGCGCTGCCTGAAAAGCTGGTGTTCAATTGCACCGGCCTCGGCGCCCGCGCGCTGTTCGGCGATACCGAACTTGGCCCCGTGCGCGGCCAACTCGCAATCCTCATTCCGCAGCCGGAAATCCAGTACGCCTTCACCGGCGACGCCGGTTACATGTTTCCGCGCCCAGACGGCATCGTGCTCGGCGGCACCTTCGAGGAAGGCGTGTGGGACACAACGCCCAATACCGCCGCGATCGCACGCATCATCGCATCGCACCGGCGCGTCTTCACCAATTTGCGCTGCACGGTTTGAACCGATGATCGAAGCATCCTGCCATTGCGGCGCGATCAAGTTTTCCGCCCCGACCGCGCCGGAAAAAGTGAACGCCTGCAATTGCTCGATCTGCCGCCGCTACGGCACGCTCTGGGCCTATTACGCGCCGCGCGACGTTCACTTCGCCGCCGACAATGGCCCCACCGACATTTACATGTGGGGCGACCGCGAACTCGAATTCCACCGCTGCCACACCTGCGGCTGCGTCACGCACTGGGCCGCGCTGGACAAGAGTTACGAGCGCATGGGCGTAAACGCGCGGCTGATGGCGACGGAGGTGGTGGAGGCGGCGGAGATGTATCGCGGCGATGGGGCGGCAATGTAGCGCGCAGAGATGGAGTGATGCGTGGCGAAGAGACGCCGTCCTACCAGCATGAAGCCGCCTTTTCTTCGGCGCATCAGCCTTTTGGATGACGTCCCCGCGGAAACACGCGCCAGGCACCCTCTCGACATGCCTCTCTTCCGAGACGGCTTCGACTGGGAAATAACCACGCCTATTACGATCATCGTCGGCGCTAACGGATCGGGGAAATCGACGCTCTTGGAGGCGATTGCCGCGCACTGCGGCTTCGCGCTCACAGGTGGCACCAAGAACGTCGCGCACCGCACGTCCGAGGATGAATCGCTCTCCCACGCGCTCCGCTTCAGCTGGTTTCCAAAGGTCACTGAAGGCTTCTTTTTCCGCGCGGAAACCTTTTTCAGCTTCGTCGATGTGCTCGATCAACTGGCGCGAGAACCCTATGGCGGGTCGACCTATGAATCCTATGGAGGCGTTTCCATGCGCCAGCGCAGCCACGGCCAATCCTTCATGGCGGTTTTCGAAAACCGTTTCGGATCCCAGGGCGTCTACCTGATGGACGAACCGGAGGCCGCGCTGTCACCTCAGTGGCAGATTGAATTCCTGAAGCTGCTGCGCAGACTGGAACGCCGCGGGCAGTCGCAAGTGATCATTGCAACCCATTCGCCCATGATCATGGCTTACCCTTCCGCATCGCTGTTGGAGATATCGGAAAAGGGCCTGGTCCCCGTCGCGTTTCATAACACGGAGCATTTCCAAATCGCGCGCTCATTCGCGCTCAATCCGGATGGCTTTGTGGCGGGCCTGATCATGGATGCTGACGAACAGGACGAAGACTAGGGCGACTGCGTCGGCGGCTATCCATAGTGAGCGCGTCAAGCTCCGGTCGCATCGACAACGACGGCAACGGTCTTGCCTCGAGACATGGGGCTCCAACCAGCTTCGATGGCCGATGCGATGGCTTTCGCTATCAGCGCCTTGGGGATCTGCTGCGGCTTCAATGGCGGCGCGCCAAATCTAGGCGGGGGTTCTGGCGGAAATTCCACCACAGCTTCGCGCTTGCCGTTTTTGTGACGCACCGCGATCGCTTTGCCGCGCCACTCTTTGGTGTCGGTGGACCACTGAGGAAGACGCTGAAGGCGCCAAACGTAAGGCTCGCCATCGACTTCGATGTCAAACTCCGAGATCAGCTTGTTTCGCGCCATGCGCCTAAGTTAAACGCAGAAGGGTGAACACGCTATCCGCGGTGGCTCGTCATTTTTCCGCAAGGCCGGCACGCTCGATACGCGATCGCGGTGTATCGCGGCGATGGCGCTTCGATGTAGCGCGCGAACAGTCCTTCTCCCCTTGTGGGGGAAGGTGGATCGGCGCGGCACGCGCCGAGACGGATGGGGGGTATCGGCGCGACGCCAGGCACTTAGCCGTCACCCCTCACCCACATTGAGAAAGCTGCACGACCGCGCCCGCGATCCCTCTCCCACAAGGGGAGAGGGGCAAGCCGGCTCGCTCGCTCGTCAGAATGCGCGGCGTCTGCTTTTCACCGAGAGCGGACGCTATCGCTCCGTCACGAGGGGCCGCGAACTGGAAGGGCCAGCTAGGTTTACGGCGCGGACGGCGAGTCTGGACCTTTCATCGTTGCAGAGGTCTGGATTGCTGACCGCGAACACAAAGCGATGCCTGTCGACGACGCCATCAACGAGAATGCCAGCTCCGTCTACCGCGCAGCCCCAGTTCTGGCCATCGAGCGTTCGAAGCTCGATCAGAAGGCTTGATAGGATTGGTGGTGTTCCCGGAATGCGCCTAACGGCGCGTTGCGTCACGGTCATCTGACCACTGTCGTCTATGTCCCAACTCAACCTGTATTCTGCGGCGCTTTCAGCGGCAGTGACCCGCCCCTCGACTTCGCCGTACATGACGTTGTCGACCCAGACTCTTACTTCCTGTGGATCACCATCCCTTAACGGCGGAAGATTTGCGCCTAGCGCGAACGCATCTGCGTGCGCGTAGATAGAGTCAGCCCAGTTCGCGCTCAGAACGGAATGCACGCAACTGGCAAGCCATAGAGCCCCCAGCGCGAGTGCAACAATTGAAATTCTGCCGCTCATTGCCTCAGCTTACATTGGCCGCAGCCCAATGTCCGCTTTGGGCCACAAGCGGACGCGCGCTCACCCAGTTACCAAGGTCACAGCGCCCCGTCCTGCCCGCTCCTAATCTCCCTTCATCGAGGACGCACTTAGCGCCCTCACCCAGGAGCCAAGCCAATGACCCGCACCCGCATCACCAGCCTCGTCGCCGCTTTCCTCGCCTTCGTTCCAGTTGCGTACGCAACGCTCGCCCAAGCCGCGCAGATCGTCGCTTAAGCCCGAAGCCCAGGAGAAATTCCAATGGTCCGTTTTTATTCCCTGATCGCCGCCTGCGTCGCTCTCACCGCGCTGGCCATGCCCGTTCTCAACCAGGCCGCCCTGATCGTCGCTTAAGGCTCCCAAGCGACTAAAGTGCAGGTCAAACGAAAGGCGCGGAGGAAACTCCGCGCCTTTCGCACGTCTTCATACTGACGTGACGCAATATTACGGCGTGGTCGCCGCATTGTCGTCCGTGGCGCGCTCGACGGCGCCGGCGGCGTCGTTGGTGGCGCCTTCGACGGCTTCGCCAGCGTCATGGGCCGCGTCGCCAACCGCTTCGCCCGCGTTTTCCAACGCAGCGCCGGTGTCTTCGGCGGCGTTCTCGACGTCCTGACCGGCTTGGTCGGTCTGGGCTTGGTTGCACGCCGCAAGGCTGAGGGCCGCGACAGCGGCCGTTACGGCGATAAGCATTCTCATGGGTCTTCTCCTAGGATTTGGGCGCGGGCCGAATCGCGCCGGCGGGCACCCTAGGGCGGGAACAAGCGCTTGAGTAGGCGCCCCGTTCAGGCCGCGTTTTTCCGTCGCACCAGCGCGGCGTAATCGTGCAGCAGCTGCTCTGTGATAGCGGCAGGCTTGAACTTGATGCCGGCGATCTCGTTCACCGGCGTCACTTCCGCCGCGCTCCCCGTCAAAAAGCACTCACTGAAAGACGCCAGCTCGTTCGGGAAGATCGCCCGCTCGACCACCTCGATGCCGCGTTGCTTGGCGAGCGCGATGACGCTGCGGCGCGTGATGCCGTCCAAAAAGCAATCCGGAGTCGGCGTATGCAGCACGCCGTCGCGCACGAAGAAGACATTGGCGCCGGTGGCTTCCGCAATCTGCCCGCGCCAGTCGAACATCAAAGCGTCCTGAAAGCCCGCATTCTCCGCCGCATGCTTGGAGAGCGTGCAGATCATGTAGAGGCCGGCCGCTTTGGAATTACAGGGCGCGGTGTCGGGCGCTGGGCGCCGCCACGGCGCGATCATCAGGCGGATGCCTTTCATCTTGTCGGCGAAGTAATCGCCCCACTGCCAAGTGGCGATGGCGATGTGGATCTCGTTGTTCTGCGCCGAGACGCCCAGCTGCTCGGAGCCCCGCCACGCCAGCGCGCGCACATAAGCGTCGCCAAAGCCCGCCTTGTTGATCAGCTCCTGCTTGGCCTTGACGATCTCCTCGGCGCTGGCCGGCACGTCAAAGCCCAGAATGCGCCCGGAGCGGATCAGCCGCTCGGCGTGCTCCTGCGATTTGTACACCGTCCCGTCGTAAGCGCGCTCGCCCTCGAACACGCACGAGCCGTAATGCATGGCATGCGTCAGCAGGTGCACTTTGGCGTCCCGCTGCGGGACAAACTCCCCGTCGAACCAGACCCAGCCGTCGCGATCGTGAAAAGGCGGGGCGGCCGCCATGGGCGTTCTCCTGAATAAGCTTATGCTTTTTGGACGCCGCGCTTGAGCGAAGCAATGTTGCGGCGCATTCTCTGCCCCGGGACATGCCTGTCAATCAACCTCGATCCGCCAGCGGGACCTCTCCCGAGGGCCGCCTCTATTTGAAGGAGGAGGAGCTCGACCGCGCGGTCGATCTCGTCTTCGCCGCCACGCGCCGGTTCTGGACCGCCGCCGAGGGCGCGTTGGAAAGCCACCAGCTCGGCCCCGCGCACTACCGGGCACTGGCCGCCATCCGCCGCGACGAGGGGCTTGCTGTCTCCGACCTCCAAGCCCGGCTCGGCGTGCGCAAGCAAAGCCTCGCCCGCGTGCTGGGTGAATTGGAGGAAGCCGCGCTCATCAAGCGCGCGCCCGGCCGCGAAGACCGCCGCCAGCGCCTGCTCACCCTCACCGAAACCGGCCGCGACGCCGAACGCGAAGCCTCCGCCGCGCTGCGTGAGAGGTTGGCGCAAGTTTTCCGCGCCGCTGGCGCCGAAGCTGTCGCGGGCGCGCGCACGGTGCTCGGCGCGCTGGCCGCGGAGGACGAACGATGATCGCGCTCTTCCTCCCTCCCCCAGCGGGGGAGGGTGTCGGCCAAAGGCCGACGGGTGGGGGGCGATCAGAACTACGCGCGACGGCGCCACGCGCGCCATGCCTTGCTCGCCCCCCCTCCGTCGCCTTCGGCGACACCTCCCCCCGTTGGGGGGAGGAATGATCGCGCCCGCTTTCGATGCGCTCGATCGCCCGCCGCACCTCCTGCTGGTGGACGACGACGACCGCATCCGCGATCTCCTGAAGCGCTATCTCACGCAAGCGGGCGCGCGCGTCTCCGCCGCCGCTGATGCCGCCGCCGCGCGCAAGCTGATCGCCGCGTTCGATTTCGATCTCCTCGTGCTCGACGTGATGATGCCGATCGAGGACGGGTTTTTTGCTGGCCCAGAGCGTCCGGAAAAATTCCAACGTGCCGATCGTGCTTTTGACCGCGCGCGGCATGCCGGAGGATCGCATCAAGGGGCTGTCCATCGGCGCCGACGATTATGTCGCCAAACCCTTCGAGCCCGCCGAACTCACGCTCCGCATCAACGCCATCCTCCGGCGCGCCATCTCCAACAGAGGCGAAGCGCCAGAGATCGTACAGTTCGGCCAATTCAGCTTCAACAGCGGCCGCGGCGAATTGCTGCGCGAGGGGGCGCCCGTACGGCTTACGGAAGCGGAAGTCGCGATGCTGCGCCTGCTCGCCGCGCGTCCGGGCGAAACCGTGACACGCGAAGATCTCGCCAAACGCACCGGCGCGGGCCTTGAGCGCAGCGTCGATGTGCAAGTGACGCGGCTTCGCCGCAAGATCGAAAACGACCCGCGCGCGCCGGTTTTCCTGCACACCGTGCGCGGCGTCGGCTATCGGCTCGCGGTGGATTGATGGTCCGCCGTTTTCGCCTGCGCAATATTTTGCCGAAGGGGCTCTATTGGCGCACTTTGCTGATCATCCTCGCGCCCGCGGCGATCCTGCAATTGGTGATCACGCTCGTCTTTCTGAACGATCACTGGGAAGCCACGTCCAAGCGCATGAGCCAGGCTGTGGCGGCCGACGTGTCGCTGCTGATCCAGCTCTATGAGCGCGAGCCGACGCCGGAACGCTTCGAATATCTGCGCGGCCTGGCGCGCCAACCGCTGCGGCTGGAAATCGCGCTTGATCCGAACACGCCGCTGGAGCGTCCACGCTGCCGCGCTGGCGGCACCATCTCGGACCGCTACCTCACGCGCGCGCTCCGGGAAGATCTTGGCCGCGAGGTTTGGTACGATAGCACCTGCCGGGGCAACCAAGTCTTGATCCGCGTGCCGATCGCCGAAGGCGTGCTGGAGATCAAAGCCTATCGCGACCGCGTGCAGGCGCGCTCGGGCCCCCTCTTCGTCGCCTGGATTTTTGGCGCGACGCTTTTTCTGGGCGCCCTGTCGATCGTCTTCATCCGCAACCAGGTGCGCCCGATCGAAAAGCTCGCCGACGCCATGGAGCGCTTCGGACGCGGCGAAGACGGCGGCCCACTGCGCGTACGCGGCGCACGGGAAGTGCGCGGCGCCACCACCGCCTTCCTCGACATGCGCGCGCGCATCAAGCGCTCGATCGAACAGCGCTCGCAATTGCTCGCCGGCGTCAGCCACGATCTCCGCACGCCGCTGACGCGGCTCAAACTGCAATTTGCGCTCATGGCGCCCAGCAAGGAGATCGAGGACGCCAAGCGCGATCTTGGCGACATGGAAGAAACGCTCGAAGAATATCTCGCGTTCGCCAAAGGCCTCACCGAAGAGCATCCCGAGACGGTCGATATCGCGGCTCTGGCGTCGGAGATCGCGGCCGAGGCCGCGCGATCCGGCGCGAAGGTCGATGTCACGCAGCAAGGTGAGGTTATCACAGCAGGCCGCGCGCGCGCATTAAAGCGTTGCCTGATCAATCTGATCGATAACGCCATCGCGCACGGCGATAAAGTGCACGTCACGGTGCGCGGCGAAACGGACGCCGTGGAAGTCTCCGTGGAAGACGACGGCCCCGGCATCCCCGCCGAACACTACGAAGAAGCCTTCCGCCCCTTCTCCCGCCTGGATGAAACCCGCTCGCGCAATCAAAAAGGCGTCGGACTTGGGCTTGCGATCGCGCGGGATGTGGCACGGGCGCATGGCGGCGACATTCTGCTGAGCGCAAGCGCGCTCGGGGGCTTGCGCGCTACGCTACGGCTGCCGCGACCGGGCTGATTTTTCAAACAATAAGCCCGTCATCCCGGGGGAGCGGAGCGAGGCCCGGGACCCAGGGATCGTAGAGCGCAGTGCGTTTGCCCTGGGTCCCGGATCACGCTTCGCGTGTCCGGGATGACGGCGAAGGGTGAGCATCCCCGCGTGTTCTCAACACGGTGGTGCATGCATCGCGGTGAGCGCGATAGCGGCGGGATCAGCCGCATCGACGCGGAACGCTTCGAAGGTCTTCGTTGCGTTGCTCGCGATCACGTCCGGGAACGGGCTTCGCTGCTGATTGCCGGAGAAGAAGTCGATGTGATCGCCGACAATCGCGCCGCCGCGGTCGCCGGCGAACACATAGCCGTCATGCGTGAAGGTCTGGCCTTCGAGCGTGAAGCTCAAACCGCGCAGTGCGGGGATGTAGAGCACGCTGCGATAAGGGATTTGCCGGCGGTCCACCGCGATGGTGCGAAACGGGATAAGCGGCATGTCTTGCACGCCGCAGCCATAAGGATGCAGCACCGCTTTGTAGCGCGACTGGCGGCTGCGGAGCTTGATGCTGTCGCTGAGCGTGCCGAGCCGGTCGTCGCAATTGGTTTGCTCCGCGCCGTTCCAATCGGCGATCACATAAGCCGTCGCGCTGCCATCCGCCGCGCGGATCATCGCCGTGCCTTGGAGCGCGACATTGCACCAATTGACGCGGCTGAGCGGCGGCGAGATTGGCGCGTTGTGGACGTCGAGCAGCGGGAGCGCACCATCGCTCCCCTCCGCCGCCGCTGTGTAGACCGGCGTATAATAATTCGTGCCCCAGAGCGTCAGCGGATCGGTGAGCGCTGCCGCGTCGCGTGCGGCGAACGTGAACGCATCGCGCGCTTCAGCTGGCGGCGGCGCTTCTATCGTTTCATTCGGCGTGGGCGCGGTTGCGGCGGATGCACAGGCGGCCATGGCCGCGAATGAAATGGCGATGAGGAAGCGCTTCATCCAGCCATTAACGGCCTCGCCCAGCGCCAATCAAGAGCTAGCCGCGCGCCGCTTGCGCCAAGGTCTCGAACGCCGCCGCGCTCGGCTGGCGCTTCGGCATGCGGTTATGCGCATCAAGCGCCGCGATTTTGTAGGCTTCCGCGAGCGTTGGATAGTTGAAGGTGTTCTCAACGAAATAATCCAAACCGCCGCCAAGATTGAGCACGGCTTGGCCGATATGAATAAGCTCGGTCGCGCCTTCGCCGACGATGTGCACGCCCAGCAGCCGACGCGTCTCGATCGAGAAGATCATTTTCATAAAGCCGGAATTCAGCCCCATGATGTGGCCGCGCGACGTTTCGCGGAAGCGTGCAATGCCGCACTCGAACGGCACGCCCTGCTCGCGCGCTTGTTCTTCCGTCATGCCGATGGTGGAGATTTCCGGGACTGAATAGATTCCGTACGGGAAGAAGGCGGGCGGCGCGTGCGCTTCTTGTTGGAACGCGCAGCACGCGGCGATGCGGCCTTGCTCCATCGACGTTGAAGCAAGGCTCGGAAAGCCGATCACATCACCCACGGCGTAAATGTGCGGCGCACTGGTGCGGAATGTGGTGCGGTCGACATTGATGCGGCCGCGCTCGTCGGCGGAGAGCCCGCAGGCGGAAAGGTTCAACGTGTCCGTCGCGCCTTTGCGGCCGGCGGCGAACAGCACCATCTCGCTCCAAACTTGGCGCCCGTCCTCAAGCTGCACCATGCACGCGTCGGCGCCGGTGCGCTCGACCCGCACGACTTTGCTCTGGAACCGCAGCGTCATGCCCCGGTCGCGCAGATCGTGGATGAACTCATCGACCAGTTCGCGATCGATGAAGGAAAGAAGCCCCGCGCTCGGCTCGATGACTGTCACCTTGACGTCGAGCGCGCTGAAGATGGTGGCGTATTCGATGCCGATCACGCTCGCGCCGATCACGGTGATGCTGCGCGGCAGGCGCTTCAAATCGAGGATTTCATCCGCATCGACGATGGCGTCGCCGTCGAACGGGATATCCGCGGGGCGGTATGGCTCGGTGCCAACTGCGAGGATGAACCGATCCGCCTCGAAGCGCTGCGTTTCGCCGCCCTCGATCTCGACCTCGATGGCGTGCGCGTGAACGAAGCGCGCAGAACCCGTCACCCACGCGACATTGTTGCGCGAGAATTGATGTTCCAGCACCTCGACTTCGTGATTGAGGGTGATGGACAGGCGCTGGCGGAGATCGCCCGCTGTGATGTTCTGGCGTGCGCGATAGGCGCGGCCGTAAAAACCGCGCTCGCGCCAGCCGGAGAGATTGAGCACCGTTTCGCGCAAGGTCTTCGACGGGATCGTGCCGGTGTGGACGCAGACGCCGCCGACGCGCTTGCCCTTCTCCACGACGAGGACGGACTTCTTCAGCTTCGCGGCCTGCACCGCCGCGCGCCGCCCAGCCGGCCCCGAACCGATAACGATGAGATCGTACCGCACGCGCGCTCTCCCCGCCGCGAAGGGCGCGGCCTACACCAATCACTCCGCCGCTTCTATCGATATTGCGTTAAATTGCGGGCGCTCAAGCGCCGATGCCGGCCTTGAGGCTCGGCAGGCGGAAATGCGCGCCATTTAGGCTGTCGGCGATGCGATCGATCTGCGGTGTGACAACTTCTTGAAGCTGGATCGAGGCGATAGCCAGGAAAACGAACCCGGCGCCGAAGCACGACATCAAAGCGGCGCGCATCGGGCTCCGCAGAGCGCCAAGCAGCTGACGAACCTTATCCGAAACGATCGTCGATCCGTACATGAGGCGCCTCGCGACTGACGCACCATGACAGTTCCAAGCTTAAGATTTTGCTGCGCTTTCGATTTAGCCCAAACGGATGACGAAGCGCTTGCGCATCGGCTCGATCACGCGCCACACGCCGGCAAAGCCCGGCTCGATCACGAAAGAATCGCCCGCGCGAAAGATTTGCGTCGCGCCGCCGTCGGGCGTGAGTTCGCAGACGCCTTCCAGCACATGGCAGAATTCCCATTCGTCGTACGAGACACGCCACGCGCCGACATCGGCGGACCACTCGCCCACGAACGTCCGCTCGTCCCGCTCATAATCGATGCTGGTGCGGGTGATGGGCGCGCCGTCGATGAGACGGTCAGGCGCGATGGCTTCGATGTCGGCCGGCGCGCTGCCGGCGATCACGTGCAGCTTGCTCACGAACTCGCCGCGTCCGCCGGTTTCGGCTTTGCCTCAAAGCCCGCCCAGCGCCCGAACATCTCCTCAGCGCGGCGCAAATTCTTGTCGAGCGACGCCATTGTCTTGGCGAAGTCGCCGTCCTCATCGCCGCGCCATGCCGCGCGCGCTTGGCCAATAATGACGCCGAGCCCCTGCGCACGCGCTTGGCCGGTCATGCCGTCCGCTTCGAGCCCCGCCACCGCCAGCACCCAGCGCGCCGCGCGCACATGGCGCTGGTGGGCCGCGCCCATCAAAACCGGGTCGCGGTCCTGACCGACTTCCATGGCAAGCACGGCGGCGCGATAGCGCTCCATGGCCTCGAACCGGCGCATGATGAGATCGAACAGGCGGTCGCGAACGCTCTGGCCGGGATCGAGCGCATCGAGATCGTCCGCAATCGCACGGTCGAAAGCTTCTTCAACGCAATCAATCGCTTCGCCCAAGGTCGCGCCGAAAAAATCCGCGACTGGACGGCTCGCTTCGTGGGCAAGCTGCATCAGGGTAATGTCTCGCCACGGCTTGGTGGCGGCAACCGAGAGAGCGGCGCGGGCGAGGTCGCGGCGGACAGCTGAATCGAGGTTGGAACTCATGGGCCCCGTTAAAATTAAGTTGCCATGAGATCAAGGCTTGGCTTGGAGTTCCGGTCAAGCTTCAGAACCGGGCGGCGCTGCCTGCCCAAGCGGGACCTGGAGACCAAATGAGCGAGACATTGAACTTTGTGCCCCGTAGCGCGCCGCGCCGTCGGGGCGACGATGATGCGGCTTTGCAGCGACGGCTGGCGAGTTGGAACAGACAGCGTTTGGCGATCCAAACGCCGACCGCGAACTGGCGCGATCTGCTCGAAGCCGATCTCGACATGCGCATGGCCGAGGGCGCGTTTCTGGAGCGGACGCGTCTCGCGCAAGCCGAGCGCGCCGCCGAAGCGCCGCGCAATCCCACAGCATTCGTGGCCTGGTTCGAAGCTTTGGAGCGCTGCGGCCCTGGCCAGCGCGACCCGCTGTTTCCCTGGCTCGCGCGCGCCGCGACCTTGACCGAAATGCGCTGGTTCTTGGAGCAAGAGGTCGCGGGCGAAGCCGGCTTCGACGATCTCGTCGCGCTCGCGCAGATCAAGGCGCCGGTGCAGGCCAAGCTCGAACTCGCACGCAATTACTGGGACGAGATGGGCCGCGGCAACCCGAAGGGCATGCACGGACCGATGCTCGATTTCATGGCTAAGGCGCTGAACTTGAAGCCAGAGATCGAGACGACGCTCGCGCCAGCGCTGGCGCTCGGCAACACCATGATCGGCCTCGCCACCAATCGGCGCTATGTGTACCACGCCATCGGCGCGCTGGGCGTGATCGAGCTTACGGCGCCGGGGCGCGCGACCTTGGTGGCGGAGGGATTGAAGCGCCTGGGCATTCCAGCGCGCGAGCGGCACTATTTCGATCTGCACGCCGTGCTCGACGTGAAGCATTCGGAAGCGTGGAATCGCGAGGTGTTGCATCCTTTGGTCAGCGACAATCCCTCTTGCGCGCAATATCTGGCCGAAGGCGCTCTGATGCGCCTGCAATGCGGCGCGGCATGCTTTGACGCCTACCGCGCGCATCTGTGGAGCGGCGCCGGGACCGCGCCGCCCGCGTGACGCAAGGCGCGGGGGATCAAGCTTTAGCGCTGAATGCGTTGCTGGATGGGCTGCGTGAGCGCGGCTACCGCTTCGTCACGCCGACGCCAACCACTCATGCGCGCGTCGCAGCGCGCCGCGATCTCGCGCGCGATCTGCGCGACGTGCTGGGCTGGAGCCTCAGCTTCAAGCGCGATGAGATCGACGCGGAGATCGTGAACCTCCTGGGCGAGGCCGGCGCGCTCGAAGCGCGCGGCGATCTCTTCGCCAGCACGTTGCGCGTCTCCAGCTTAGACGATTTGCTGTTCCTGCATTCGGCCTTCCCCACCACGGGGCGCGATGCGGTTTTCTTTGGCCCGGACTCTTATCGCTTCGCGCGTTTCGTCACGAGCGAGCTTTCGCTGCTCGCGCCGCGCAAGCACGTCGTCGATCTCGGCGCCGGCAGCGGCGTGGGCGCGATCGTCGCTGGTCGGCTGATGGAGGGCGCGAAACTCACCCTGATCGACACCAACAAAGCCGCGCTTGCGTTGGCGCAGGTCAATGCGCTCGACGCGACGCTCCACGCCGGCCTTGGCGGTGAGAGCGGCGCCGAGATCGCCTTCCTGCGCAGCGACGGCCTCTCCGAAGCCGAAGGCGACATCGACGCCATCATCGCCAACCCGCCCTACATCGCCGACCCCGGCCGCCGGCTCTATCGCGACGGCGGCGGCATGCATGGCGGCGAAGTCTCGCTGCGCTGGGCCGAGGAGGCCGCCGCGCGGCTCAAGAGCGGCGGCGCGCTTTTGCTCTATACGGGGAGCGCTATTGTTGACGGCGAAGATCGGCTGAAAAACGCGCTGGAGAGCGCGCTTTCCGATTTCGACGTGAGCTATCGCGAGATCGATCCGGACGTGTTCGGCGAAGAGTTGGAGCGCGCCGATTATGCCGACGTGGAGCGGATCGCTGTTGTGGGTGTGGTGGCGGTGAAGCGGTAGCCGTCCATCCATCCTCTTCTCGCAGTCATTCCAGACGCGCGGAGCGCGATCTGGAATCCAGGGATCATAGAGCTGTGTGTTGGCCCTGGATTCCGGGTTCAGCTTCGCCGCCCCGGAATGACTGTGTTTGTTGAGGGTTTGTGCGCACCATCGCCACCAGCGCATCCGCCATGAGCGTCGTCGCCTTCTTCCGATCCGCCCAGCTCAAAATAACCGCTGGCCCCGTATCCGTCTTGTTCACGTCCACCACGAAGAGCCGCCCGGTTTCCGTTTCGCGCAGCACATCGATGCCGCCCCAATCCAAACGCATCGCGGCGCAGAACGCTTCGATCTGCGCGATGTCTTGCGATGAAAACACTTCATCCGGCGTGCGCACGGCAACGCTCTTATTCTGGATCGAAAAGCTCTCGCCCGGCGGTTTGCGCTTGTCGAACACGACGACGGGTCTGCCGCCGATGCACAAAGTGCGGAGATCACGCGCCATGCCGGTTTCGTCGGCGGTGCGGATCAGGCGCTGATAGGTCTTGCCCGGCAAGGCTGGCATTGGGCATTGCACGATGCGTCCGTCATGCACGCCGTTGCCCTCGCCTTTTTCCACAGCGGGTCCTTCATGGGTCGCGGGATCGATGACGAACGGATAGCCGAACACTTGCTCGCAAACGCGCGCGACATGCGTCTTGGAAACATCGCCAACACCGAAATTGAAATGCCGCGCCAGCACCGGCGCGGGCGGCGCGGCGATGGTTTGATCTTCGAAATAGAACGCCGCGTCCGCGTGCTGCGGCGATTTCGCAAACCGCGCGCCGCTCCACACCATGGCCGCCCAGATGATGTACCAGGGCCGCGGCTGGTGCGGCGTGAACCAGATGCGCGGACCGGCCGGCTTGGTGAGGCGCGCGACAAGGCCGTGCCAACGCACGAACGCGTAATAGGTCAGCCAGCGGAAAATATCGCTCCAGAGCTGGAGGTCCGAGCGCATCCACACGCCGGTCGACTTCACCAGGATGCGGCCATTCTCGTAGCGAAAATCCCCGACCCACGCGCCGCGCTGCGTGTTTCGTCCCGGTGAAAAATCGAGAGCGCCCATGCGGGAGCTTTTGCCAAATTGGACCGCCGGCTTCCAGCCGGCATTCAGTGCTGCCGGCTGGAAGCCGGCGGTCCGAACTTAAGCCTTCCCCAAATCCCGCGAGCGCTGCGCGGCGGCGCTGACGGCGCGGCGGAGCAGTGGGCCGAGGCCGTCGGCGGCGCCCAGCACGTCGATGGCGGCTTCCGTGGTGCCGCCGGGCGAGGTCACTTGCTTGCGGAGCGCGCTCGCGGTCGCGCCGGTTTCCAGCATCAGCGCGCCGGCGCCCGCGACCGTGCGGCTGGCGAGGCGCATCGCGACGTCTTTGTCCAAGCCTTCCTGTTCGGCGGCGGCGGCAAGCACTTCGGCGAGGATGAACACATAGGCCGGCCCTGAACCCGAAACGGCCGTCACCACGTCCATCAAGCGTTCAGCCGCGATGGGTTCGACTGAGCCCAAGGGCTCCAGCAATTGCTCGACCAGTTGGCGATCTTCCGGCGTGCAGGCGGACGCCGCGACATAAGCCGTGACGCCCTGGCCGATGCGTCCCGGCATGTTCGGCATGGCGCGGATCACGCGCGTCGCGCCCATTTCGCGCGCCAATTTATCCAGCGTGACGCCGGCCATCACCGACAGAATAAGCGTGTGCGGACCAACAAATTTGCGCGCATCGGGAACCGCGCTTTGAAAGCTCTGCGGCTTCACCGCCAGCACCACGATATCAGCGTGTCCCGCGTGCGGCGGATTGAGGACGGCGCCGACAGCGTCGAGATCGCGTTCGAGATCAGGATCGAAGTTGGGCTCGAGGACGGTGAGCGTCAGCCCCCCGCCCTTGCGCACGGCTTCGACCCAGCCGCGCACCAAAGCGCCGCCCATGGCGCCCGCGCCCACCAATGCGATCGATGGAGAATCCAAACGCTTTACGCCTCTCCGACAACTTCAAACAACGCAGCATCCGCCGCGTCTTCGGCTTTCATGCCCGCCAAAATGAGAAAATGGAACGCTGGCTGAAACCGGTCGGCGGCGTCGAGCGCCGCCGCCAGCATGGCCTGAATTTCCCCGAGCGAGATTGCGTCGCGCCCGATCATCGGCATGGCGTGGCGGAAGATGATCGTGCCGTCGTCAGACCACACATCGAAATGTCCGAGCCACAGATTTTCGTTGATGCGCGCCGCGAGCTTCATGGCCTCGGAGCGGCGCGATTTCGGCGCTTGGAGATCGAAGCCTAGAGTGAACAGCAGAGCCGGCAATTCGTGGCGGAAGCTGAAATACCCAGCCGTCTGACCCCACGAGCATTTAAAACTGAAATGGACATCGCCGTCTTCCTCGCGCTCTGAGGTGAAGCGATCGTCCGAAGCGATAACAGCCTCGACCATGTCCAGCGGATCGGTGGTTTCTTCGATATCGTCGTCGAGAGTGAGATCCATGAGCGTCCCTCCGGCTCAAGGCGAACGCCGTTTCCGACGCACCGCGATTGCGATCTCTTCCCTCAGCGCCGCGCTGACGTGTGCCCGGTCGAATCAGTACCCCGAACCCAAGCTATGGCGCGCCGTTGGTTACGACAACTTTACTTCTGCAGCGCAGCGAGACGCTTCTCCAACGCCGCCACTTTTTCCGCCAGCGCTTCGCAATCGGCCTGCGCTTGCGTCGCCATCGCCTTGGCGGCTTCAAATTCATCGCGCCCGACGAGGTCCATCTCGGCGACGAAACGGTCGGCCTGGGCGCGCATGAACCCCTTGGCCTCCTCGCTGACGCCCTGGGCCATGCCCATGGCACCGGTCATCAGGCGGGCGAGATCATCAAAGACAGAGCTTTGCGTTTGCATGTGGATCGATCCTCGCCACCTGTTTAGAAACCGCCCGGCGGGGGCGCAATGCGACGTCTCAGCCAAATATGAGGTGCGCGCGTGATCTGGGATGCCATTCAATTCCCCAATATCGATCCGGCGGCGCTGACGCTGCCCGGGTTTGACCTCGCCGGCCAGCATTGGGGGCCGTTCCCGCTCCGGTGGTATGCGCTCGCCTACATCGCGGGGCTGCTGCTGGGCTGGCGCTGGATGGTGTGGCTGATCCGGCGCGACCGGCTCTGGGCGCCGGCCAAGGCGCCGCTCAGCGTGCCGCAAGCCGACGACTTTTTGTTCTGGGCGACGCTCGGCGTCATCCTCGGCGGCCGGCTCGGCTATGTGCTGTTTTACAAGACCGACCTCATCTGGACGGCGCCGCTGGAGATCTTCCAGATTTGGAACGGCGGCATGAGCTTTCATGGCGGCTTGATCGGCGTGACGATCGCGGCGGTTTGGTTCACGCGCCGGCTGCACACCGATCATGCGCAACTCGAAGCGCTCGCGATGAAGCGCGTGATTGAAACACCGCCCGCGGATCGGCGCGGCGAGTTCGTGCGTGTCAGCAAGCTGGGCTGGATCAAGAAGACCGAGCTTGCGGAGATCGAAGGCAAGACGCGTACGCAGAAAATCGATCTGTTGCGCCTCGGCGATCTTGCAGCCGCCGCGACGCCGATCGGGCTTTTCTTCGGACGCATCGCGAACTTCATCAATGGCGAACTGTGGGGCCGCCACACCGACGCGCCCTGGGGCATGGTGTTCTGCAACGATCGCATCGGCTGCGCCGCCGGCCACGATCCGCGCCATCCCAGCCAATTGTACGAAGCGGCGCTTGAAGGCGTTGCGCTGTTTGCGATCATCAATATCGCGACTTTGCGGTTCGAGAGTTTGCGGCGGCCTGGGCTTAATGTTGGGCTCTTCCTGGTGTGCTACGGCATCATTCGCCTCACGCTCGAATTCGTGCGCGAGCCCGACGCGCACATGCCCGAAGCGCTCAAGGGCTATGTCACCATGGGCATGCTGCTCTCACTTCCTATGATCGTCGCCGGCGCCTGGCTCGTCCGCCGCGCCTTCACCACGCCCAAACTTGCGGCGTGACGCGCGAGCTTGCACGTCGCCTGCGGCGCTCCATGTCCGCTCTGGAGCAACGCGCTTGGAATGCGTTGAGGCTGCTGCGAGACGAAGGCGTCCATGTGCGCCGGCAGCACCCGATTGGAAAATACGTCGCGGATTTCGCGATTCTGCGCGAACGGCTGGCGATCGAAATCGATGGGCCAGTGCACGACTTTCCCGGGCGTCGCGATGCGGACGCTGAGCGAGACAAGGCGTTCGCTGAATTCGGATGGCGCACGCTGCGCATGCCGGCCGAAGTCACCGCAGATTCGTACGCATTGTTAAGCGCCGTACGCGCCGCGCTCTCCCCCCTCCCCGCGAGGGGAGGGGGCCGGGGGGTGGGGTGAAGCACGATTTGCGAACACATCGCGTGATGCGGACGGTGATGTGCGAAACGAAGAGTATAGGGATTCACCCCACCCCCTTACCCCCTCCCCTCTCGGGGAGGGGGAGGCCCACGCAGTTGAGAAAAATTTGACGCGTCGCACGCGCGCCAATCGTGTGTTGCCAACTCGGCGCAAACGCACATGACACCGCTTGCTGAACGCCTCGCAGATCAAATCCGTGAAGCGGGGCCGTTGACGGTCGCGCAGTTTATGGCGGCGTGTTTGTACGATCCGCAGCATGGCTATTATGTGCGTGCGCCGCGCATTGGCGCGGAGGGCGATTTCATTACGGCGCCGGTGATTTCGCAGATGTTTGGCGAATTGATCGGGCTTTGGTGCGTGCATGAGTGGGACGCGATGGGCCGGCCGCCCGCGTTTCACTGGATCGAGCTTGGGCCGGGCACCGGCGCTTTGATCGCGGATGCGTGGCGCGCGACGCGGGTTGAGCCGGCGTTCCGCGCGGCGGCGCGGCTGCATCTGGTGGAGGTGAGCCCTGCTCTGCGTGCGCAGCAGGCTCGAGCACTGGCGAGACTCGGCGCGCAGCCGCGTTGGCATGATGTGGTGGAACAAGTACCGCAGGGGCCGAGCTTTATCATTGCGAATGAATTCTTCGATTGTTTGCCGATCCGCCAATTCGTGCGCGATAGCAAAGGCTGGCGCGAGCGGCTGGTTGGCTTGGACGATGCAGGCAGCCTCGCTTTCGGTTTGCTGCAACACCCCTTGCGCGAAGGCGACATGATGATCCCACCAGCGCTGATCGATGCGCCGCACGGCGCTATTGCCGAGCACGCGCCAGGCATGGCGCGGCTCGTGGATGTGATCGCCGCGCGGCTTCGGGCAGCGCCGGGGCGTGCGCTTGTCATCGATTATGCGGGCGATGGTTCGGGCGATACCTTGCAAGCCGTGCGCGCGCATCAGAAAGAATCCCCGCTCGCGGCGCCGGGCGAAGCTGATCTCACCGCGCGCGTAGATTTCACCGCGCTCAAAATTCTGGCGCGCGCTTCAGGGCTCGGCGTTGCGGGCCCGGCGACGCAAGGCGATTATCTGCGCTCGCTCGGTCTCGACCAACGCGCGCAAGCTTTGGCCGAGGCCCATCCCGAGCGCGCCGAACGCATTGCGCGCGAACATGCGCGCTTGACGGCGACCGATGAGATGGGCGCTTTGTTTAAGGTGCTTTGTCTCTCCAGCCCCGCCCTTCCCGCGCCCGCCGGCTTTTGAGCGCGCAGCATCCTCCGGCCGCGACCGCAGGCAATCTCTCGGCGCTCGCCAGAGTGCGGCACGGATTTTTTGGGCGCGAAGGCGGCGTGTCGGTCGGGATTTATGCGAGCCTCAACGCAGGTCCGGGCTCGCGCGACGATGCCGCCGCAATCGCCGAAAATCGCCGCCGCATTGCCGCTGCGTTTGATCTGGCGCCCGATCATCTGCTGGGCGTCCATCAGATTCATTCGCCGACTTGCGTCACCGTGAACGCGCCGTGGTCCGCCGAGCGTCCAGGGGCCGATGCGCTCGTGACGAAGACGCCGGGCCTCGCGCTTTCTATCCTCACCGCCGATTGCGCGCCGGTTCTGTTTGCGGACCACGAAGCGGGCGTCATTGGCGCGGCGCATGCGGGGTGGAAAGGCGCCGTTGGCGGCGTGCTGGAGGCGACGGTGCAAGCCATGATCGCGCTCGGCGCCGAAGCACGGCGGATCGAAGCCGCGATCGGGCCGTGCATTCATCAGCAGAGTTACGAGGTTGGTCCTGACTTCGAAGCGCGTCTGCTCGCGGCAGATGCGCGCAACGCGGCCTTCTTCGCGCCGGGCGCTGGCGAGAAATTGCAGTTCGATCTGCCTGGCTTTTGCGTGACGCGGCTGCGGGCTGTTGGCGTGACGAACGTCGAAACGCTCGCGCTCGATACTTATGGCGCAACGCAAACGCTGTTCAGCCATCGCCGCAGCGTGCACGCGGGCGAGCCGGACTATGGGCGCAATTGCGCGGTGATCGTGCTTGGTTAATTGACGCGTTCGTGATCGCGCGCCTCTTCGGCGTCCGCATCGGCATAGATTTTCTTCGCGCCGCGCTCGGCGCGTTCGTCCTTGCTCTTGTCTCGCGTGAGCCACATCACGCCCGCGACAATCAGCGCGACGCCAAGTGCGGCGGCGCCGCCCGCGACGACAATGAGCCAAGCACTTCCAGCAAGTTCGGATTCCATGACTTACGCGCCTTTCGCGTTGAGAACGATTCGCGCGGCGGTTTTGATCCGGCCGTTCGTGTCTTAGGCGCCACAGCGTGGGCGGGGCCATGCATAAATCTTTCACAATTTTCCTAGGCGTCCGATGGAACAGCGGCTACACAACGCGCGCGAAGCGGCTGGATCAGAGGCGAGGGCGTGTCCGTGAGGCTCTTGAGCGGAAACGGCAATCGAACGCTGGCGAAAGCGATCGCGGATCATCTGGATTCGCCGCTCTCGGAAGCGACTTTCAAGCGCTTCAAGGACAACGAGATTTTCGTATCGATTGAAGAGAATGTCCGCGGCGAGGACGTTTTCCTGATTCAATCGACCTCCTACCCCGCCAACGACAATCTGATGGAGCTGCTCATCGGCATCGATGCGCTCCGGCGCGCATCGGCGCGGCGCATCACGGCGGTGATTCCCTATTTCGGTTATGCGCGCCAAGATCGCAAAGTCGGCGGGCGCACGCCGATTTCGGCCAAGCTGGTGGCCAACCTCATCGTGCAAGCCGGCGCCAACCGTGTGCTGACGCTTGAGCTTCACGCCGGGCAGATCCAAGGCTTCTTCGATATCCCAACCGACAATCTTTTCTCGACGCCCGTGCTCGAGAAAGATTTGCGCGAACGCTACGGCGATGTGTCGGACCTGATGATCATCTCGCCCGACGTCGGCGGCGTGGTGCGCGCGCGCGCGCTTGCCAATCGCTTGGGCGCCGATCTCGCGATCGTGGATAAACGGCGCGAGAAAGCCGGCGTCTCGGAAGTCATGAACATCATCGGCGATGTCGCGGGCCGCCACTGCATTCTGATCGACGACATCGTCGACAGCGCTGGCACTTTGGTGAACGCGGCGGACGCCCTGCTCGCCGACAAAGCCGCGTCGGTCGCGGCTTACGTGACGCACGGCGTGCTCTCGAACGGCGCGGCGGGGCGCGTGCAGGAGTCCAAGCTGAGCGAATTGGTCGTGACGGACACGATCGACCCCAACACGCGCAAAGGCCAAGCCGCGAAAGTGCGCGCCGTTTCGGTCGCCGAACTGATGGGCGACGCGATCTGGCGCATCGCGAACGAGCAGAGCGTCAGCGTTCTGTTCGAATAGGCGCAGGCCCGCGTTCGCGCGCGGCGTTCGAAAAATTCACATGCGAGCCCATATGGAGGGCGGGGACGCGGGTTTTCGCGCCGATAATAGTGGTGCGCCGCTTTCCAGGCGGCGCGGTGACGCGAGAGCCCCGCGTCCCCACGACCGATTTTCGCCGGGCCGTCACAGGGAGTTGTTTCACTCCCCTGGATAGGTCCCCGGCAGCGTGCGGATCGTGCCCGTTCGCACGAGTCCCGTAACCTCCCACGGTTATGGCGCTCCGTGGGCTTTGCGCCGCTCGATCGTCTGAGCCGCGCTTCACGCTCGATCGTTCGCTTTCGCATCGGCTGAACAGGGATCCGACTGCCCTCCTGCGAAAGCGATGGGCGATTATGTGGTGGTGTGAACTCGGTCGGATTCGATTTTCGTGGAGCGTTGCTGCGCAAGGGTTTGGGCGCATTTCGTGGGGGATAGCGCTCTGTCCTCTCCGCCTTCGGTTCTCTTTTGCTCCCCCGTTTACGGGGGAGCTGGCGCGAACGACGTTCGCGACGGAGGGGGTGGCGCTCACTTTGCAAAAATCAGCGCCGCCCCCTTCGTCCGCGCCTTCGGCGCGGCCACTTCCCCCGCTTGCGGGGGAAGAAAAAAGGCGGCGCATCACGTCGAGGACGGCGCGACTTTTTCGGGATCGATCAGATACTCGCGTGCGCAGAATTGGCAGCGGGCGTGGAGCAATCCGTCGGGCTCGATCAAATCGGCAATGCCGTCGCTGCTGAGCTGTTGCAGCAGCGCGGCCAAGCGTTCTTCGTTGCAGGTGCAGCGGTCCGAGAGCGGCGTGGGGGCGGCCATGCGTGCGCCTTCTTCGTGGAAGAGGCGATAGAGCACGCGGTCGGCCGGGAGATCGGGATCGACGAGTTCTTCGTCGCGCACGGTGTCGAACAGGATCGAGGCGCGGGACCAATCTTCTTCCGTGTCGCCGCGCGCCGCATCCGCCGCGATGCGTTGCAACAGCATGCCGCCGGCGCGCCAGAGCGGCGGCGCGGTCGCGGAAAGCACTTCGCCGACGGCAAGGCGGATGCGCGTGTCGGTTTGCTCGCTGGTGCGGAAGTATGCTTCGGCGCATTGCGCGAGCGTGTCGCCTTCGAGCGCGACCGTGCCTTGATGCGGCGCCATGCCGGCGACTTGGTCGAGCGTCATCACGAGATGGCCGGCGCCGAGCAATTGCGCTGGCGGCAAGCGGCCGGCGTTCTTCAGCTGCTCCGCCGCGCCTTCGCTCAAGCGCGCATAGCCGCGCAGGCCGCCGTCGCTACGGTGTTCTGCGACGAGTAGCGAGACCGGCCCCTCGCCTTGCGCTTGCACGACGAGACGGCCTTCGACTTTCAGCAGCAAGCCCACGAGCGCCGCGAGCGTCAGCGCTTCGCCGAGCAGCATTGCGACCGGCCAGGGATAGTCGTGACGCCGCAGGATGGGATCGAGCGCGCCAGCGCCGAGACGCGCGATGCGCCCGCGCACGGGCGCGGCGTCGAGGCTGAAGGAGGCGACGATGTCGTCGGTCATCGCGCTATTAATCTCCATTTCCCGGATGCGCGCAGCGCAGTCCGGGACCCAAGATCACAGTGCGCGCCAGATTGATTGCGACGCGCGAGATTTCTTGGGTGCGTTTGTGTTTATGGGTCCCGGGCTCGTCGCTGCGCGCCGCCCCGGGAAATGGAGATTTAGGTGCGCGCCTGCAAGCCTCACAGCTTGCCGAGGCACCACAGCAACACGGCTTTTTGCGCGTGGATGCGGTTTTCCGCTTCGTCCCAGACGGCGGAACGCGGGCCGTCGATGACGGCGTCGGTGACTTCTTCGCCGCGGTGCGCCGGTAGGCAGTGCAGGAAGACCGCATTGCTGGCTGCGCGCGCCATCATGGCGTCGTCGACGGCGAACGAAGGGAACGCGGCGAGGCGCGCGTCTTTGTCGGTGTCGCCCATCGAGACCCACGTATCGGTGACGACTACGTCCGCACCCGCGACAGCGCGCGCGGCGTCGGCGCCGAGCGTAACATCGGCTTTTGCGGCGCGCGCGGCTTCGAGCTCTTGCGTGCGCGGCGCGTAGGCGGGCGGCGTGGCGATGCGGAGTTTGAAGTTCAGCTTCTCAGCCGCGTGAATGAAGCTGGCGCAGACATTGTTGCCGTCGCCGAGCCAGGCGATGGTTTTGCCTTCGATGGCGCCGAGACGCTCTTCGATCGTCATGATATCGGCGAGGATTTGGCACGGATGCGAGAGATCGGTGAGGCCGTTGATCACGGGCACATCCGACGCGGCGGCGAAATCCAGCACGTCCTGATGCTTGTTGGCGCGGATCATCACGGCGTCGACCATGCGCGAGAGTACGCGCGCGGTATCCTGCACCGTTTCGCCACGCCCGAGCTGGGTGTCGGCGGCGCTCATCACGATGGCTTTGCCAGCAAGCTGATGCATGCCGATCTCGAACGAGACGCGTGTGCGCGTCGAGTTCTTCTGGAAGATCATCGCGAGCGCGTGGCCGTCGAGCGGGCGATCTTCGTCGTGCTTGGCTTTCGGCCAGCCCAAGCGCGCCTGTTTGCGCCGATGCGCTTCATCGATGATGGCGCGCAGCTCCGTCTTGGAGAGCGGCGCGATGTCGAGGAAATGTTTTGGTGAGTTCATGACCGTGCACTCGCGGTCGCAAGCATGCGCGCCTCCCCTCCCCTAGAGGGGGAGGGGGTAGGGGGAGGGGTGAGGAGCGAGTCGGAACGTTGGAAGGTTTTGAGCGTGCGGATGCTCGTAGCATCGCGCTCTACGCTCTCACCCCCTCCCCTGCCCCTCCCCCCTCTAGGGGGAGGGGTTTTTTGTTGTGCGGGACGCGTCACGCCCCAGCCTCTGACATTTTCGCGCCCAGCACGGTGTCGATGGTGTCGATGGCTTGGCTGATGAGTGTTTGATCTACGATCAGTGGCGGCGCGAGGCGGATGACATTGTCGCCCGCTACGCCGACCAGCAATTTGTGCGCACGGAGTTTGCCCTGCACGCCTTTGTTGTCGACCGTGAGCTTGATGCCGCGCAGAAGGCCCTTGCCGCGCACATCGACGATGAGTTCGGGATGGCGATCCTTCAAACCCTCGAGCGCTTGGCCGAGATGGTTCGACATGTCGCGCACATGCTCGAGAAATTCAGGCTTGGCGATTTCGTCGAACACCGCATTGCCGACCGCCATCGCGAGAGGATTGCCGCCGAAGGTGGTGCCGTGCACGCCTTTGGTCATGCCCTTGGCGGCTTCGCGCGTCGCCATGAAGGCGCCCATCGGAAAACCGCCGCCGACGCCTTTGGCGACCGCCATCACGTCGGGCGTCACGCCGTCCCATTCATGCGCCCAGAGTTTGCCGCTGCGGCCGGCGCCTGATTGCACTTCGTCGAAGATAAGGAGCGCGCCGTGCTCGTCGCAGAGCGCGCGGAGCGCGGTGAGGAAACCATCTGGCGCCGCGCGCACGCCGCCTTCGCCTTGGATCGGTTCGATGATGAGTGCCGCCGTGGTCGGACCGATCAGCGCTTTGACGGAGTCCAAATCGCCGAACGTCGCGTGCTTGAAGCCGGGCAGCAGTGGGCCGAAGCCGTCGACATAAGACGGATTGCCGGCGGCGTTGATCGCGGCATAGGAGCGGCCGTGGAAGGCGCCTTTGAAGCCGATAATGTCGACGCGCTCGGGCGCGTTGTTGAACGTGTGATACTTGCGCGCGAGCTTCAGTGAGCCTTCGATCGCTTCGGTGCCTGAGTTCGTGAAGAACACGACTTCGGCGAATGAGCTTGCGACATATTTCGCGGCGAGCCGTTCTTGGCCTTCGACCAGGAACATGTTCGAGGTGTGCCAGAGCTTGTTCGCTTGCTCCGTAAGCGCCGCGACCAGCTTGGGGTGCGCGTGCCCCAGCGCATTCACCGCGATGCCGGCGATGAAGTCGAGATAGCGCTCGCCCTTATCCGTCTCGATCCAGCAGCCTTGGCCGCGCACGAAGCGTTCTTCCGGCGGGGAATAAACCTGCAGAAGTGGGCTGGTTGCGGGGTCCATGGCGGTTCTCGCGAAAAAGAAAGGCGGGCTTGTGCGCCGCGCCGGGTCAGGCGTCAAGAAATGAGAGCGTTGCCGAGCATAGCGCCTCTCCTCCCCCTTGCGGGGAGGAGTTGGAGGTGGGGGTATGGGCGGTGCTCTATCAGGAGAGAACACCGCCGCTACCCCCACCCTGCCCTCCCCGCAAGGGGGAGGGTTCGTTCTAGTCCTGGATGGTTGTGGCCGGCGGGGCTATCACTCCCGCATGCGCCGCGATCACAGCTTGCCGCAAGGCCAAGTCCACCGCCTCATTCATCAATCTGTCGTGCTGGAGGATAATCCCCTCCACGATCCGACGACGCGCGAGCTTCATGTCTGGACGCCGCCGAACTGGACGGCGTCCGAGCGCCTGCCGCTGTTGGTGGACCTCACCGGCTATTGGGGGGCGGGGCCGGGGCACACCAATTGGCGCCCGCTCGGGGAAAATGTGCCGGAGCGGCTGGATAGGCTCGTGCACGAAGGCATGCCGCGCGTCGTGGTCGCCTTCCCCGATTGCTTCACCAAGCTCTATGGCAACCAATATCTCAACAGCGCCGGCAGCGGCGCTTACGCCGATTATGTGTGCGAGGAGATCGCGCCCTTCGTGGAACAGCGCTTTGCGTGCGGCGGCGCCGGCAAGCGCGGCGTGTTCGGCAAATCGTCGGGCGGTTATGGCGCGGCGTGGCATGGGCTCCACCGCGCCGATTTCTGGAGCGCGATCTCCATCAATTCCGGCGACATGGGGTTCGACGCCCTCTTCATCCCCGCGCTGCTCGACGATTTGGATTTGCTGCGCAAGCACGATTACTCGATCGAAAAATATGTGCGTCACGTCGAGGCGCAGCCGAAGGTGAAAGACAAAGACCGCATGTGCCTTATGGATCTGGCCATGGGCGCCTTCTACGATCCCGACCCCATGCAGTTCCGCAATATGCGCCTGCCGCTCGATCCTTACACCGGCGAATTCATCGAAGAGCGCTGGGCCAATTGGATGAAGCACGATCCGGTGGTGATGCTGGACGAAAAGCTGGACGAAATCCGCAAGCTCAAAGCCATCTATATGGATTGCGGCAACCACGACCAATTCCGCATCCACTACGGCATGCGGCGCTTTGCGAAGAAACTCGTCGCTGCGGGGGTCGCGCACACGTACGAAGAATATGACGACGACCATTCCGACGTGGATTATCGGATGGATGTGTTTCTGCCGTTCTTGGCGCGGGCGTTGAGCGCTTGACAATTATCGTATATACGATAAATAATGCCTAACCCGCCGCCTGGATACGAATGGGACGAGTGGAAAGCCGCCTATAACCTCAAAAAACATGGCGTTTCGTTCGCGGCCGTGAAGGACTTTGATTTCGCGACGGCGTTCGAAACGGAAGACCTGCGCGAAGACTACGGGGAAACCCGTATCTTCTCGCTGGGCAAAATCGGAAGAAGATTGCATGCCCTCGTCTACACGAGACGCGCGAAAGCGATCCGCGTCATCAGTCTCCGCAAAGCGCGCGCGGACGAAAAAGAAAACTATCTCGCAACCGGGCGTTCGTGAGAGCGCGGCGGTCGCGTTCGAAGGGTTCGATCCGGACGATCTGCCAATGACGCCGGAAATGGTTCGCCGCTTGCGCCCGACATCCCAGAAAACCTTGGACATTCTCGAACGCGCGCGTGGACGTCCGCCAACGGAAAATCCCAAGCAGGCCGTAAGCTTGCGGCTCGATCGCGATGTGATCGAGCATTTCAAGGAAGAAGGTCCTGGCTGGCAAAGCCGCATCAATGCGGCGTTGCGCGCGAAAGCGAAGCTGGGACGGCGCGCCGACTGATTCCCGTCAGGCCACCTTCAGTATCACAGGCACGAACCGTGGAAGGCGCAGGCGTAAAATAACGCCAAGACCGTTAGCGGCAACGCTGCGAGAATTATCAAGCAGATCGACAGCATCAATGCTGTCCACTTGTTCTTGAAAAAGCTCCACCCACTCGCGCCAGCGGCAAACAGGACAATGAGCGCTCCCCCCAACATCAGATGAGACTCAGGGTCCCGCGTCCCAGTTTCACCACCCAGCAAAAAAACAGAAAGTACGATCAGGCCCAATGCGAACGCCAACGCGACGGGCGACATAAGGCGACGCGCGGTTCCTTGCGGCATAACTGCAGCCGCCAAGTAACCGCTGAGCCCGATCGGCAAAACGATAAGCAAGGTCGCAAACCAACCCACGCGGCTAAGCCCTAAGCCGATACCCGCTCTTCAGCATCGCCCAGCTGATCACGCACAGCGCCACCGCAAACGCGCCAGACACCAGAGCGCCGATCAACAGCGGCGCGTCGTTGTGGCCGATGAAGCCGTAGCGGAAGCCGTCGATCAGGAAGAAGACGGGGTTCCAGTGGCTCACGGTTTTGAACGGCTCGGGCAGGCTGTCGATGGAATAGAAGGTGCCGGAGAGAAAGGTCAGCGGCGTGACGATGAAGTTGGTCACGGCGGCGATGTGGTCGAACTTGTCGGCCCAGATGCCGCCGATGAGGCCGATGGCGCCGAAGATCACCGACGCGACCACCGCGTAATAGAGTCCCACGAGCGCGTGCTCCATGAAGACATTGGCGAAGAACGACACCGCCATCCAACTCGCGACGCCCACCACCATGCCGCGCGCCGCGGCGCCCAGGATGAACGCGATGGTGAGTTCAAGCGCCGAGAGCGGCGGCATCAGAAAGTCCACCGCGTTGCCCTGGATCTTCGCGATCACGATCGACGACGCCGAGTTCTGAAACGCGTTCGAGAGAATGCCCATCATGATGAGCCCGGCCGCGAGGCCATCGACATAAGGCCGGCTCGTCCCCGCCCAGGGGCGATCCCCGAAGGCGAGCGCGAACACCATCATGAAGAGCACGGTCGAAACCAGGGGCGCGACCACGGTCTGCGCGCCCACCTTCATGAAGCGGTTGATCTCGCGCGCGATGAGGGTTTGCAGCCCTACCCAATTGACGGCGCCGTAGCGTCTGGAGGCGATCGGCGGGGCGGTTTCGACGCGTGCGTCCATGTGGGGTCTATTTACTCACAATTAACCATTTGGGCGCTGGAATTGGCCCAGCGGGCGCAGAAACCCTTGGCGCGCCTACACATAAGGGCTCGAAACCAGTTGAGCAGCCCTTGACTAAGCTGTGAGTGATTCGCCCCGGTCTGTGGATAAGCGATCACTCTATGTTGTGTCCCGGCAGAAGTCCCGGCACTATACTTTGGGATTGCTCGCCATTGCGGCGAGTCGGCTGGCGCCCGCAAGGGCGATTTGATCAGGGGGTTGATCATGGGCTGGACCGAGGAACGCGTAAATTCACTTCGGAAACTATGGGCCGAGGGCCTTTCGGCGAGCCAGATCGCCAAACAATTGGGCGGGGTCACCCGCAACGCCGTGATCGGCAAGGTGCACCGCTTGGGCCTTGCTGGCCGTGCGACGCCGTCACGGCCCGCCAAGCGCCCGGTTCGCGCCGCGCGCCCACGGGTGATCAGCCCGACCGCGCCGCGCCTGCGGCCGGCTTCGACCATGCCAATGGTGGTGATCCCGCAACTAGAGCCACTGCGGTTCGAGGACGGCAAGGCCGCCAATGTGCTGACGCTCAGCGAGAGCATGTGCAAATTCCCGATCGGCGATCCGACGGATGCGGACTTCGCATTCTGCGGCCGCGGCTCTGCGGGCGGGCCCTATTGCGCCGACCATGCGCGCCTCGCCTATCAACCGAGCCAAGCGCGCAAGCGCCGCCAAAGCGAACAGCCGGACGAACTGCGCCGGATGCTGCGCCTGGGCGCGATGTAAATTTCTTCACGGTGTGAAGCGGAAACGCGGCTCGGCGACGGGCCGCGTTTTTGTTTGCGTGGTCCGCTCCCCGGCCAGCGTGCGAAGCACGCGTCTGAGCCGGGGTCCATGGTTCTGATAAACGCGTGACGGGACGATGGACCCCGGATCGCCTGCGGCGTCCGGGGAGCGGTAATTGCGGAGCCAGATCGCGCTTTGCGCGTCTGGAATGACTGAGCGCTAGGCGTCGACGTCGAGCGCGTAGCCGGCGCTGCGGACGGTGCGGATCGGGTCTTCTTCGGCGCCGGTGTTGAGCGCTTTGCGGAGGCGCCCGATATGGACGTCGACCGTGCGCGCTTCGACGTACACGTCCGAGCCCCACACCGCGTCGAGCAATTGTTCGCGGCTGAAGACGCGGCCGGGATGCTGCATCAGGTGATCGAGGATGCGAAACTCGGTCGGCCCGAGATGAATTTCGCGGCCTTCGCGGCGGACGCGGTGCGCGACGCGGTCCATCACGATATCGCCGGCGCGGAGTTTATCGTCGGCAAGGCCCGGGCGAATGCGGCGCATCACGGCGCGGAGGCGCGCCAGCAATTCGCTCATGGAGAAGGGTTTCGAGAGATAATCGTCAGCGCCGGTGTCGAGCCCGCGAATGCGGTCGCTCTCTTCGTCGCGGGCGGTGAGCATCACGATCGGCGTGTTGCGGGTTTCCTGCTTCGCGCGGAGACGCCGGCACACTTCGATACCGGGCGCTTTCGGCAGCATCCAATCCAAGAGCACGAGATCGGGTTTGACCTCGTCGGCCACCACCATCGCCTCTTCGCCGTCGGCGGCGAGGGACACGCGGTAGCCTTCCTTCTCGAGATTGTATTTCAGCAATTGCGCGAGGGGCGTCTTCGTCCTCGACGACCAGAACATGCGGACCCATGGGCGTATCGCCTTTCACTCGTCCGCGTCAGGCGCTTCGGAATCGCCTTCGGACGCTCGCGCGCGATTTCCTCGCCGGTGACGAGATAGTGGATATATTCGGCGACATTGGTGCAGTGATCGCCGATACGCTCGATATTCTTGGCGATGAAGAGCATGTGCGCGGCCTGCGTATGGTGCGCGGATCTTCCATCATATAGGTGACGAGTTCGCGGAAGAGGCTGTTGTAGTGCGCGTCGATATCTTCGTCGTGAAACCAGACGGCGACGGCGGCTTCGACATCGCGGTTCGAATAAGCGTCGAGCACTTGCTTCAAATGCCCCGCCGCGATGCGGCCCATGCGCTCGATGCTGCGTGTGAGCTGGATCGGCTCGGCTTGGTTGAGGATCAGCGTGCGCTTGGCGATATTCTTGGCGAGATCGCCGACGCGCTCCAATTCGCCCGCGATGCGCCAGCCGGTGAGCACGACGCGAAGATCGGACGCGAACGGCTGGCGAAGCGCAAACAATTTGATCGCGCGCTTTTCAACGTCGTGCTGCGCCGCGTCGATCTTGGAATCGCGCTCGATGACGGATTCGGCGAGCGCGGTGTCGCGACGCACGACCGCCGCGAGGCTATCCGTAACGGCGGTTTCCGCAAGCCCGCCCATGCGCGCCACTTCGTGGGCGAGGGCCTCAAGTTCTTCGGTGAATGCTTTGACGGTATGATCGGGCATGGTCGCTTTGGCTTGGCGCGTGAGCGCGGCCATTGCGCCTTTGGACCGGGTTGATCCGCTCGTGCGCATTAGCCGAACCGGCCGGTAATATAGTCTTGAGTGCGCGTGTCACGCGGATTGGTGAAGATTTCTTCGGTTGGGCCGGTCTCGACCAGCTTGCCCATGTGGAAGAATGCCGTTTTTTGCGACACGCGAGCAGCTTGTGCCATCGAATGGGTCACGATGATGATGCAGTAATTGTCGCGCAGCTCATCGATCAGTTCTTCGATCTTGGCAGTCGCGATCGGGTCGAGCGCGGAACAGGGCTCGTCCATCAGAATGATGTCCGGGTTTACCGCCACGGTGCGGGCGATGACGAGGCGCTGCTGCTGGCCGCCCGAGAGGCTGGTTCCCGCGCCGCGAGGCGATCCTTCACCTCGGTCCACAGACCAGCGCGGATGAGTGACTTTTCCACGATCTCGTCCATATCCGACTTGGACTTGGCCATGGCGTGGATGCGCGGGCCGTAGGCGACGTTTTCGTAGATCGACTTCGGAAACGGGTTCGGCTTTTGAAACACCATGCCGACGCGGTGCGCAGCACCACGGGGTCGACATTGCGCGCATACGCGTTCTTGCCCTCGATCTCGAGCGAACCCGTGATGCGGCAATTGTCGATGGTGTCGTTCATGCGGTTGATGCACCGCAGGAACGTGGTCTTGCCGCAGCCTGACGGGCCGATGAAAGCGGTGACCGCGCCGTCCGGAATGTCGATCGAGACGTCGAACAGCGCCTGCTTCTCGCCGTAGAACACGTTCACGTCGCGCGCGCTGACCTTAACCGGTGCGCCAGCGATGGAACCCGCGGCGCTTTTAACCACTGGCGCGGCCATGCTCAAACCCGAGCCGCGTTCTGCTTCGACGCCGGAAAATTCCATACCCCAAACCCTCCGAAACGTCCGCTTTGGCGCAAGTCCGTGCGCCTCAAGCCGCCCGCGGTGGTCATAGGCGGCTTCTGCGACACTAATGTGAAAAACGACCAGCCAAAGCCCATCAGGTGGCCGCGCGCTCGACGTAAGCGGCGAAGGCCGAGCCCTTGCCGGGCTGGCTTTCCACAAGCAGCCCGCCGCGATGGCGGTAGTGTATGTGCTTGACGATGGCGAGCCCAAGGCCCGTACCGCCTCTTCCGCGCCCATTTCGCGTTCGACACGGAAAAAACGCTCGCCAAGACGCGGCAGAAAGCGCCGCGCGACGCCGGGGCCGGCATCGGTGACGCGGACATAAGCGTATGCGCGGTTGGGCGCGGGGGCCGGCGTCAGGAGCGCGATTCGCCCCGCCTCCTCCCAGCGCCGGCCGGCCTTGGCCATCACGTCTTCGCGGCTGTCGGCGAGGCCGATCTCGATCTCCACCTCGCCGCCCGGATCGGAATATTTCACCGCGTTGTCGACGAGATTCTGAACCACTTGCGCGAGTTGGAAACGCTCGCCCACCACGAGCGGGCGCGCGCTGGGCTCGATCAATTTCAGCCGCACTTGGCGCTCGGCCGCGACGGGCGTGAGCGTGTCCACCACTTCGCGCGCGACTTGCGAAAGATCGGCGCGGTCCGATGGCGGAACGTGTTCATCGAGTTCGATGCGCGAGAGCGAAAGCAAGTCATCGATCAGCCGGCGCATGCGCTCGGCTTGCACTTGCATCATGCGCAAGAAGCGGTCGCGTTCGACCGGTTCATCGCGCGCGGGGCCAGCGAGCGTTTCGATCAGCAGAGTGAGCGAAGCGAGCGGCGTACGCAATTCATGGCTGGCGTTGGCGAGAAAATCGGCGCGCATGCGCTCGGTGCTGATGCGCGCGGTTTGATCGTGAAACACCATTAAAGCCGCGCGTTTTTCGCCCCAAGTCACGGGCGCCACATAGCAGCGGGTGCGTTGCTCAACTTGCGACGCGATCTCGTATTCCACAGTGCGCGTGGCCGCATCGTGGATGGCGGCTTGCACCGCGTCGAGCAGATCGGGGTGGCGCAGAATCGAAGAGAGAAAGAGGCCTGCTGCTTCAAACTGCATCTGCCGGCGCGCGGCGGCGTTAGAGCCCGCGATGCGGCCATCGGCGTCGATCAGCAAAGCGGGGTCGGGCATGCCTTCGAGCAAGGGCGCAAGATCGGTAAGGCCCGCGGCGCGCGGTTCAGAGTGCGACGAGACGCCCATCGAAACGCTGGCGCGGCCATGGCGCCATGCAACGAGGCCGCAGATGCCAGCGCTGACCGCGGCGCAAAGGGCGACGGCCGGCTGGGCGTTTACCGTCCACAGCGCCGCGATCACCCCCAGCCGCCGCCCCGCCCCAGGCCATCGCCGGCAAGGGCAGCGTCTCCAGGGTCCAGCGGGCGGCCATGCTTTCCTCATTTACGGCTTTTTTGCCGTGATCGGAGGTAGGCCGGCGCGAGGAGCGGCGCAACCGGCGCATCCGAACCGCGCCCGAGCCGCATCTTAACACTTAGGCGCAGCCCTTTGGGCGGAATATTATCGAATTTCAATATCGATTTATTGACATTCGACGTTGGACCGGGTTAAAGCTGCGGCGTGAGGGGACCTATGACGGGCGGAAATCGCATCTGGATCGGTGTTGGAATGCTGGCGGCGCTGAGCGCGTGCGCCACCCGCCCCAATTTGCCGCCCGAACCCGATTCTTACGTCGCCGCCGGCCAAATGACGGCCGAGCAGGCCGCCGCGCTCGCGGCGACCCCGGCGGCCAGCTGGCTGGACGATCTGGGCGCGCCCGAGATGAGCACTTTGGCGCGCGAGGCGCTCGAAGCCAGCCCGGAGCTCCAATCGATCGAAGCGCGCTACCGCGCCTCGCGCTGGCGTTCGCGCGGCGCGTTCGGGCGGCTTGCTGCCGACCTTGGACATCGGCGTCCGATGGCACGCGCACCGAAACGCCTACAGGCGGCGGCACGCGCATCCGCTCAGACATCATGACCTCGCAAGTGTTCGCGAGTTGGGAAATCGATCTGTGGGGACGGCTCGCCTCGCGCGCGCCTCGCCGCCGATTCAAGCGCCGACGCCGCCGAGGCCGATCTGGACGCCGCGCGCCTTTCGGTTGCGGGCCAATCGGCGCGCGGCTGGGTGTTTCTCATCGAAGCGCAGCAATTGCTGGCGCTGGCGCGCGAGGATTTATCGACGCGCGAACGCGCGCTCGAATTCACACAGCGGCGTTATGAAAGCGGCGTGGCTTCCGCCCTCGCGCTGCGCACGGCGCGCAGCCAAGTCGCATCGGCGCGCGCGTTCGAAGCCGTCGCGGCTGAAGATTTGCTCGACGCCTCGCGGGGCCTCCAAGAAATCATGGGCCGCTATCCCGACGGCGCATTGCTCGCGCAAGGCGCGCTGCCGACGCTTGCGCCGCTGTCGGCTTCCGGCGCGCCGGAGGATTTGCTGGAGCGCCGCCCCGATGTGCTGGCTTCCGAAGCGCGCATGAAGGCCGCCGGTTTCCGCATGCACGAAGCGCGCGCCGCGATGCTGCCGCGCCTCACGCTGACGGGCAGCGCCGGGTCAAGCGGCGAGGGCCTGACCGACATCGACGACAGCGTGAACATGATCTCCAATGTGGTCGGCGGGCTGACCATGCCGATCTTCCAGGGCGGCGCGCTGTTCTCGGAATCGCGCGCCAGCGTTGCCGAACGGCGCGCGGGCGGCGTCCGATTATGTGCGCGTGACCTTGGCCGCGTGGCGCGAAGTTGAAAGCGCGATCAGCGCTGACCGCAGCTTCGAAATACGCGAGCGCGAATTCGCCATCGCCGCCGATGAGGCGCGCGAAGCGCAGGATTTGGCCGAGCGCGAATATTCGCGCGGTGTAGCCACCATTTTTGAATTGATCGACGCCTACACACGCCGCATCGACGCCGAGCGCGGCCTCATTTCAGCGCGCGCCCAGCGCGTTTCCAACAGAATAGGCTACCATGTCGCGCTGGGCGGCGGCGCGGAGAGCGGCGGCATCGCCGACCCAGAGGACGGCTCCGATGAATAAGATGGACATCAACATGCCCATGCACGACGACGCCGTAGAGCAAAAGCCCTCGCGCCTCGCTTGGCTAAAGCGCATCGCAATTTTCGCGGCGCCGATCCTGGTGCTGGTCGGCGGCGTCGCGGCTTTTGCGTTGCTGCTCGCAACGGGGCCAAAGCCCGAGGACAAGACCGACACCCCGCACCCGACAGCGGTTGCAGTTCGCGCTTGCCCAAGCGCGGCCAACGACGATCTCGCTCAATGTGCAGGGCGAAGCGCGCCCGCGCAGCGATGCGGTGCTGGCCTCGCAGGTCGCGGGCCGCATCGTTTGGGTGTCCCCCGTGTTCGCGCAAGGCGGCGCGTTCGGGCAAGGCGACGCACTGATCCGCGTGGACGACGCCGATTATCGCCTCGCCGTGGTGCGTGCGCGGTCGCAAGTCGCGCAAGCGGACGAAGCTTTGGCGCGCGAGGAAGCCGAAGGCGAACTGGCGCGGCAAGATTGGGCCGTGCTCGGCCAAGGCGATCCCTCCCCGCTCGCCGCGCGCGAACCGCAAATGGCGCAAGCGCGCGCCGTGGTCGCGGCCGCGCGTGCGCAATTGCAGTCGGCTGAACTCGATCTTGCCCGCGCCACCGTGCGCGCGCCCTTCCCGGGCCGCGTGCGCGCGCGCCGCGCCAATATCGGCGATTATGTCGGACCCGCACGCCGGTGGCTGAAGTGTTCGCGACCGACGTGATGGAAATTCGCGTTGCGCTTTCGGACGGCGATCTGGCCGCCATGCGCACGCCGGTGGGCTTTACCGCCACCAGCGCCAATCCGGGTCCCGTCGCGCATGTGAGCGTGGTGTCCGGCGGACGCATCCGCACTTGGGAAGGCCGCTTGGTGCGGACGGAAGCGACCATCGATGCGCAGACGCGCCTCGTCTACGGCGTCGTCGCGGTGAACGATCCTTTCAGCGCACGCCATGCCGCGCCGCTCGCGCCCGGCATGTTCGTGTCGGTGCGCCTGGAAGGCTCTTCGACGGAGACATTGGTTGCAGCGCCCCGGAGCGCGCTCAAGCGCAACGAATTCCTTTATGTGATCGGCGCCGACAACAGGCTCACGATCCGCAGCGTACGGCCGGCGCAAACCACGACGGACGAAGTGATGTTCCGCGACGGCGTGCAAAACGGCGAACGTGTGGTGGTGTCGCCACTGCCCTCGGCGCGCGAAGGCATGGAAGTGACGCCGATGCCGTTTGATCAAGCCGCCGCGGCCGCAACACCCGCGCCCGCCGCCGCGCAACCGCCGCTCGATATCCGCAACTAGTGAAACGCCGAGCCACGCGCTCGCACAAGGACGACGACCGATGCTGAAGGGTTTAGTCGAATGGTGGGGGCGCAACCCCGTCGCCGGCAATCTGTTGATGCTGGCCTGCGCGGCGCTTGGCATCATGTCCTTCCTCAAGATGGAGAAGGAATTCTGGCCGGCGGGCCGCGGCGATGGCGTGCAGATCGAAGCGATCTGGCCGGGCGCGAGCCCGCAGGACATGGAAACCCAAGTCGTTCAGCGCATCGAGGAAGCCACCGCTGATCTCGACGGCATCAATTGGGAGCGCGCGCGCTCGCAAGAGAGCTATGGCTATGTGCGCCTGGTCGCCAATCCGGGCGTCGATGTCGATGCGCTGACGGCCGATGCGCGCTCGCGCGTGGAAGCGCTGAGCGGCCTCCCCGTCGGCATGGAGCCGATCCGCGTGACGCGCGAGGTTGGCCGCGATCTCGTGATGATCCTCTCCATTCACGGCAATGTGGATGAGCGTCTGCTGCGCGACACCGCGCAAACCTTGCGCGACCGCATCGCGAACTTGCCGGGCGCCGCCAACACGGTGGTGTGGGGCGCGCGTTCGCCGGAAGTCTCGATCGAGCTTTCGGAAACCTCGCTCCGCGAATACGGGCTCACCTTCGATGAAGTCGCGCGCGCCGTGCGCGCCGCTTCACTCGATGCTTCAGCCGGCGCGGTGCGCACTTCGGAAGGCGATTATCAGCTCCGCACCCGCAATCTCGCCGACACGGCGCTCGATTTCGGCAGCATCATCGTTCGCCAATCACCCGAAGGCGGCGTCATCCGCGTCGATGACATCGCGACGGTCAATGACGGCTTTCAGGATGTGAACGTCTATTCCCGGCTCAATGGCGAACCCGCGATCTCGGTCGCGATCCTGAGCGCCGATCAGTTCAATATCTGGGATACCGAAAAAGCGGTGCAGGAATTGCTCACCGCCGAACGTGAGGCGCTGCCGCGCGGATTGACGCTGACGACCGTCTATAACGAAGTCGAAGACTACAACATGCTGCTGGGGCAGCTGTTTCAGAACGCGCTGCAGGGCTTTGGCCTGATCTTCCTGCTGCTGCTGCTCTCGCTGCACCCGAAGGTCGCGGTATGGGCGACGATCGGCGTCATCACGGCGTTCGCGGGCTCCTTCTTCATCCTGCCCTATCTCAACGTGTCGCTGAACTTCATGTCGGTGTTCGCGTTCTTGCTTGTGCTCGGCATCATGGTCGATGACGCCATCATTGTCGGCGAGGCGATTTATGAGAGGGCCGAGCAAGGCCATTCGGGCGCCGATGCGTCGATCTACGCTACGCAATTGGTGCTGAAGCCGCTGGTGGCGTCCGTGCTGGTGACGATGCTGGCGTTCTCGCCCTGGATGCTGCTCTCCGGCGACGTGCAACAATTCACGCGCGCGATCTCCATCGTCGTGATGTCGACCTTGGTGTTCTCGCTGATCGAGTCGCTGATCATTCTCCCCGCGCACCTTGGCCACGTCACAAAGCCCGATCCGAACCGTCCGGGCTGGAGCGGCCGCTTCATGCGGGTGCAGCAAGCTTGCGCCCATTCGGTGCTGTGGGTCGCGAGCCATATTCACGGGCCATTCCTGCGCGGCGCGGTGAAGCTTCGCTGGCTGACGCTGGCCTGCTTCATCGTGGTGTTCATGCTGTCGCTGGGGCTGATGCAGTCGCACCGGATCAAGCAAAGCTTCATGCCGGAGATCGAAGGCGACTTCCTGCAAGTCTCGATCGAACTCCCACAGACCACGCCCTTCTCGCGCATGACGCAGGTCGCGGCCCAGCTCGATGCGGCGCGCAACGCGCTCGAGGCCGAAACCAGCGACGTTGCGTACCGCGATCCCAATACCGGCGCGATGTCGCACGGCGTGGTGCGCTCGTGGAGCCAATCGATCGAAGAGCACGCGATCCGCGCTTATGTCGGCCTCACGCCGCCGGAAACACGCGAGCTGCGCTCCAGCGAAGTGACCAATCGTCTGAAGGAATTGCTTGGACCCATCTTGGACGCCGAGCGCGTGAGCCTCGAACTCAATTCCAATGACGCCGGCGCGAGCATTCAGATCGCGGTCATGGGCGAGAGCCAGGACGATCTGCGCATCGCCGTCGATGAGTTGAAGGCGCGCCTGCTGCAATTTTCCGCCGTCACCAGCGTGCGCGATAGCGAGGAAGCGGCGAACGAGGAATTGCAATTCAGCTTGCTGCCGGGCGCCGAACAACTTGGCATCACCATCGCCGATGTGACGCGCCAAGCGCGCCAAGCCTATTTCGGCGAAGAAGTGCAGCGCCTGCCCCGCGAGGGCGACGATGTGCGCGTTTATGTGCGCTATCCGCGCGATGACCGGCGCAGTTTGGAAAGCCTGGGCGCATTCCGCGTGCGCACCGCTGACGGCCGCGAAGTGCCGCTGGCTTCGGTCGCGACATGGCGCTTTGAGCCTGGCGTCACCGGGCTCGACCGGCGCCAGCGCATGCGCTCGATCCTGGTGGAAGCTGAAGCGCCGAACGATCAGCGCGGCCCGATCACGGACGAACTGGAGAAGAACTTCTTCGGGCCATGGGAAGCCGCCCACCCCACGATCACACGCAAAGCCATCGGCGAAGCCGAAGGCCAGCAGAAATTCATCAACGAGCTCTTGAGCCTCGGGCTCATGGCGCTCTTTGCGATGTATTTCCTGCTCGCCGTGACGTTCCGCTCTTACTGGCAGCCGGCGCTCATCATGTCCGCAATCCCGTTCGCCTTCATTGGGGCTGCGGTCGGGCACTGGGTGTTTGGCGTGAGCTTCGGGCTCTTCTCGGTGCTCGGCATGGTGGCGGCGATCGGCGTGGTCGTGAACGACAATGTCGTGCTGGTCGATCGCTGCAATCAGATTCGCGGCTTCTTCGCGCTTCGGCGCAAACGCGTCGGCCTCACCCTGCCTGAAGGCGTCGAACCGCTGGAGTTCGAGAACGGCGCCGAGACCTTCGAGATCGTCAAGATTTCCGAGGACTGGGAACCGCACAACGAATTCATCGCAATTTCGGCGCGCAGCGATTTCGCCGAAGGCCCAATCGAACGCCTCAAACTAAAGCAGGTGAAAGGCGAGTTCTTCGAGCGCTCCCAAGAGCTTGAAGCGCACGGCTTCCAGATCATGCGCGTCAAGGCGTTCCCGGCCATCACCGGCGCCAGCGTCTCGCGGTTCCGTCAGATTTTCCTAACGTCAGTCACGGAATTTGTCGGCACCTCGCCCATGCTGCTGGAAAACGCGGCGATCGTGCAATTCCTGAAACCGATGATTGTGAGCCTTGCGTTCGGCGTGTTGCTCTGCATGCCCGTCACATTGATCTTGACGCCGTGCTTCTATGTGATCGGTCTGGATGTGAAGCGTGCAATCGGCGGGGTGTTCGGCTATTACGGTCGTCTCTATGGCGGCCCCCGGCGCGATAAGCTCGCGGCGGCCGAGTAACAGATTTCCAGTTCGGAGACAGTCATGATTTCGTTGACGCGCCGCGCTATGGCGGCTTCCACGATTGCTTTGCTTGCAGGCTGCGCGACGCGCACGGGCGGAACCGGCGCCGTCGCGAGCACGCCGCCGCGCGGCGCACCGGCGATCGGCTCGTTCGGCGTCGATCTTTCGGCGCGCGATCTCACCGTGAAGCCGGGCGACGATTTCTACCGCTACTCAAGCGGCACGTGGTTCGCGAACAATCAAATCCCCTCGGACCGCACGCGCTGGGGCTCGACCGATATTTTACGCGAGAAGGCAGAGCACGATGTGCGCGCCATCATCGAGGACGTCGCGGCCGCCGGCGGCGCGCCGGGCAGCAATGAGCAAAAGCTCGCGGACTATTACCGCTCCTATCTCGATGTCGCGGCCATCGATGCAAAGGGCCTCGCCCCCGCGCAGGAAGATCTCGCGACCATCGCCGCCGCGCGCACGCACGAGGACATCGTGCGCGTCATGGGCCGCCCCGACATGCCGGTCGCGGCGCCGATCGCGGTCGGCGTCGGTCTCGATGAGCGCAATCCGGACCGCTACGTCGTGCAGATGACGCATGCGGGCCTGGGGCTCCCCGAGCGCGACTATTACCTGAAGACCGAAGAAGAATACGTCACCATCCGCGCGCAATACCAAGCGCACATCGAGCGCCTGCTGACGCTTGGCGGACAAACGGGCGGCGCTGGCAAGGCGCGCGCCATTCTCGCGCTCGAAACGCAAATCGCGGAGCGTCATTGGCCGATCGCCGAGCGGCGCGACCGCGAGAAAACCTACAATCTCCTCACCCGCGCGCAAATCAGCGCGCTCAATCCCTCCTATCCGTGGGATGCGGGCTTTGACGCGGCTGAGATGGGCAGCGTCACCGAAGTGGTCGTTGGCGAACTGAGCGCGATGGGCCCGCTGGCGGAATTGTTCGTGGCGACGCCGGTCGATACTTGGAAGAGCTATCTCGCCTATCACTATCTCTCCAACACAGCGAACGTGCTGCCGTCGGCGCTCGATGCGGAGAATTTCGCGTTCTACGGCACCACACTGAACGGCCAGCCCGAGCAGCGCGAACGCTGGCGCCGTGCGGTTGACGCCAGCAGCGGCGCGATGGGCGAAGCCATCGGCGCGATCTATGTGCAGCGGCATTTCCCGCCCGCGGCCAAGCAGCAAATGCTGACGCTGGTGGAAAATCTCCGCCGCGCTTATGGCGAACGCATCGATCGTCTCACCTGGATGACGGCTGAAACCAAAGTGAAGGCGCGCGAGAAGCTCGCGACCTTCCGCCCGAAGATCGGCTATCCGGATCGTTGGCGCGATTATTCCGCACTCGACATTCGCGCCGGCGACGCGTTTGGCAACGCCAAGCGCTTTGCGATTTTCGATTGGAACTTCGACATCGCGCGCCTCTCGCGCCCAACGGACAAAGACGAGTGGTTCATCACGCCGCAGACGGTGAACGCCTATTACAACTCGACCTTCAACGAGGTCGTCTTCCCCGCCGCGATCCTGCAACCGCCCTTCTTCGATCCCAATGCGGATGACGCGGTGAATTATGGCGCGATCGGCGCGGTGATCGGCCACGAAATGGGTCACGGCTTCGATGATCAGGGCGCGAAGTCCGATGCGTACGGCGTGCTGCGCGATTGGTGGAGCCCGGCGGATGTCACGGCGTTCGCGGCGCTCACGGATTCGCTCGCCACACAATATGATGCGTTCGAGCCGCTACCGGGCCTTCACATCAATGGCCGCCTCACGCTCGGCGAAAATATCGGCGACAATGGCGGCCTGCAGGTCGCGCACCACGCTTACGCGATTTCGCTGAACGGCCAGACGCCGCCGACGCTCGAAGGCACGAGCGGCGATCAGCGCTTCTTCCTCGGGTTCGCGCAAGTGTGGCGTGGCCTTATCCGCGATCAGCGCCTGCGCAACCAAATCCTCTCCGACCCGCATTCGCCGGGCGAGTTCCGTTGCAACGGCACGGTGCGGAATATGGATGCGTGGTACGCCGCGTTTAACGTGCAGCCGGGCGATCGGCTTTATCTGGCTGATAACGAGCGCGTCGAGATTTGGTGATCAACCCCGCTCCTCCTCGATGGAGGAGCTGTCAGGCGCGTTAGCGACTGACTGAGGAGGTGAGCGCGCGATCTTGGAGGAGGAGCCTCTGGAGGCTTCATCTTCATCGTCGAGCGCACACCTCCTCCGGTTTCGCCGCGCCGCGGCTCACCTCCTCCATCGAGGAGGAGGTCAAGCCGCCGCCACATCCGTCACATCATGCTCGGCCACAAAATGGCCAGGCGCTACCTCGAGCCATTGCGGGCGATATTGCACGGCGTCTGGATCGTCCACGATGCGTGACTTCAAGAAACGCAGCGGCGCGCGCGTATCGAGCGGGCTGGGCAAATCGCCGACGAGGCGCACGCGCGGCTTGTTGCGCGCGGTTTCGGGATCGGGCGTGGGCGAGGCGGCCAGCAGAGCGCGCGTATAAGGATGGCGCGGATCGCGCAGGATGACTTCGGATGGGCCGTACTCCACGGCGCGTCCGAGATAGAGCACCAGCACATTGTGGCTGATCTCCCGGACCACCGCGAGATCGTGGCTGATGAACAGCATCGCCATTTGCGTCTGCTTTTGCAGATCGATCAGCAGCCGCATGATCTGCGCCTGGATCGACACATCAAGCGCCGAGACCGCCTCATCGCACACAACCAGCTTCGGATTGAGGATCATCGCGCGCGCGATGCCGACACGCTGGTTCTGCCCGCCGGAAAGTTCGTGCGGATAACGGTTGATCAGGTTGGGATCGAGCCCGACCTTTTCCATGATGGCGCGCACGCGCTCGTCGCGATCAGCGCGGTTTAGGTGTGGCTCAAAGCTCAGCAGCGGTTCGCTGATGGACGAGCCCAAGCTCATGCGCGGATCGAGGCTTGCGAGCGGGTCTTGAAACACGATCTGCAAATCGTGGCGCGCGCGGCGAATGCTCTCCTGCTCGCTCGGCAGCAGCGCGCGGCCAAGGAATGTCACGGCGCCTGCGGAGCGCGGCAGCAATTGCACGATGGCGCGCGCCAGCGTGGACTTGCCGCAGCCGCTTTCGCCGACAACACCGAGCGTCTCACCCGGCTTCAGCGAAAAGCTCACGCCATCGACGGCGCGCAATTGCTTGGTCTTACCGAAAATGCCGCCCGGCACGCGGATCGGAAACTGCACGCGCACATCGTCGACGCTGAGAATCGGCAGCGTATCGGTGACGGGCGTAAGCTCATGAGCGCGCGCGCCATCGACGCGCGGCACAGCTTTCAGCAGCATCTGCGTGTATTCGGCCTGCGGGTTGGCGAAGATCGCATCGACCGCACCCGTCTCGACCACTTCGCCCTTCTTCATCACCGCGACACGCTGCGCCATGCGCGCGATCACGCCCATATCGTGCGTGATGAGCGCGACGGCGGCGCCGGTGTCCTTGCGCAAGTCTTCGATGAGATCGAGCACTTGGGCTTGCACGGTGGCGTCGAGCGCCGTCGTGGGTTCGTCCGCGACCAGCAAGGCCGGCTCGCACATCATCGCCATCGCGATCATCACACGCTGGCGCATGCCGCCGGAAAGTTCGTGCGGATATTGTTTGAGCCGGCGGCGCGCGTCGGGAATGCGCACGCGCTCCAGCCACTCGACCACACGCTGCGTCGCCGCTTCGCCCTTGATCGCGAAATGGTGCGAGAGCACTTCGCCGAGCTGGCTGCCGATGGTGAGATGCGGCGTCAGCGCCGTCAGCGGATCTTGAAACACGAAGGCGACGCGCTTGCCGCGAATGCCGTCGAGCGAGGCGCGCGGGAGGCCGAGGATCTCCTCGCCCTGGAACTTCACCGAGCCGGTCGCCGCGCCGTTTTCTGGCAAGAGCCCGAAGGCGGCGAGGAAGGTCTGGCTCTTGCCCGAGCCGCTTTCCCCAACGACGCCAAGGCACTCGCCCTTGGCAATCTGCAGCGACACCTCCTTGACCGCATGGACCGGGCCATCCGGCGTTTGGAAGGTGACGGCGAGCTTGTCGATGTCGAGCACGGTTTCAGTCATGGGCGCGATGGTAGCGGCGCGGCGCGGACTGTCCAACTCTCCTCACTCACCCACTCAGTCATTCCGGGGCGGCGGAGCCGAACCCGGAATCCAGGGATCGTAGAGCGGTGCGTTGGCCCTGGATTCCGGATCGCGCTCCGCGCGTCCGGAATGACTGAGAGTTGGGAGGATGCGTTTTTCCGAACGGCGGTCTATTCCCTACCCCATGGCCCAGATGAGCTACCTCACCAATTGCACCTTCGATTTCGGCGCGATCGCGCAGCTGCCAAAGGTGCTCAAGAGCCTCGGCGTGTCGCGGCCGTTTGTCGTGACCGATGCGGGGCTGAAGGCGAACGGATTGCTGGATCGCCTGCTCGGCGCACTCGGCGGGCAAGCGGCGGGCGTGTTCGCGGAGACGCCGTCCAATCCCACCGAAGCAGCGGCGCGGAGTGCAGCGGCAGCGTATCGCGCGGCGGATGCGGATGGCGTGGTCGCGTTCGGCGGCGGCTCGTCGATGGACCTTGGCAAAGCCGTTGGTCTCATGGTGACGCACGAAGCGCCCTATGATCGCTTCGGCGGCACGCAGCGCGGCTTCAAGCTCATCGGCAAGACGCCGCCCTTGGTCGCGATTCCCACGACAGCCGGCACAGGCAGCGAAGTCTCGGTCGGCTTCGTGATGATCTTGGATTCCGGGCGCAAGGAGACCTTCGTCTCCCCCCACCTCATCCCCGACGCCGCGATCTGCGATCCCGAACTCACGCTCGCGCTGCCGCCCTTCCTCACCGCCGCGACCGGCATGGATGCGGTGACGCATTGCTTTGAAGCGGTGCTCTCAAGCGTCGTGCATCCGCCTGCCGAAGCGATCGGGCTCGACGGCGTCGAGCGCGCGTTGAAGCATGGCGCGCTAGAACGCGCGGTGGCCGATGGCGGCGACCGCGATGCGCGCTGGGCGATGATGATGGCTTCCTATGAAGGCGCGCTGGCGTTCGTGAAGGGCTTGGGCGCGGTGCATGGGCTGAGCCACGCGCTCGGGCGCATCGGTGCACTGAAACTCCATCACGGCACGCTCAATGCGATCATCCTGCCGCACTCGCTCGCGATGATCGGCGACGCCGCGCCAGAGAAATTCGCGCGACTGCGGAGCGCGATGGGCTTGCCCACCGGCGCCGATCTCGCGCAAGCGATCGCGGATTTGAACGCGCGCCTTGGGCTGCCCGCTTCGCTCTCGGCGCTTGGCGTGACGCAAGCGGATTGGCCCGGCGCGCGCGACTATGCGCTTTCGGACTTGGCGACGGCGTCCAACGCCGTGGCGTTCGATGGCGCAAAGTATGATGAGCTGTTCGCGCGGGCGCTCTAATCGAATAGGCTGGAGTGTCGCACATCCGTTGCACAACAATGCCACAAGCAGCCTTTTCATGCGGAGGCGGCGATGCGGCAATACAGTGTGCGGATGCTCGATTCCATTTCAGGCGCCGAGGGCGCGTACACATTCCAGCATCGCGATGATCTGTTGCAGCGCCCCGCCGACGAAGCGGTCGCTGCCTTTTTCGACTATGCCGACCGCGAAATCTTCGAACGCGGGCACATCGCATACGAATTGAACGGCGTGCTCAAAAACAAGAAGCAAGGCACGGTCGTCGCGATCGGCTCCATGTACATGGACAGCGAAAAGCGTGACGACGAGGACGCACAGCCCTTCACGCTCTTCATTGCGCGGGCTTAAGGGTTAGGGAACGCGCGCCAGAAAATCCAACAGCGCGTCCCACGCATCAGGTTCATCCAGCATCGGCGCGTGGCCGACATTCGGCACTTCCACCGCCACCAAATCCGACTTCACGCTTCGCATATGCACGACACCTTCGGGCGCGAGCAAGTCGGACGTCGCGCCGCGGATCGAGAGCACGGGTTTTTGGGCGAGCATTTGGAAGAGCGGCGTGAGATCGATCGGCGGCGAGGTTTCCGCGTCGGTGAAGGCAAGCGCGATCGAGGCATCGTAATCGGCTTCGATTTTGCCATCGGCGCGCTCGGCCCAGGTGCGGCGGGCATAGGCGTCCCAGAAAGACTGATCGTCGAGCTTTTCGGGATAAGCGCGGCCATTGATGGCGCGCACCGCTTCGGCGGCTTCAGCCCACGCGCTGACGGGCTGAGCGCGGCCCACGAAATTTGCGATGCGCGTGAGGCCGGTTGTGTCGAGCTGCGGGCCGACATCGTTGAGCACGGAAGCAGCGATGCGGTCGGGCGCGAGCGCGGCGACGACCATCGCGATGATGCCGCCCATCGATGTGCCGACGAACACCGCCTGCTTCACGTCGAGCGCATCGAGCACCGTCAGCACGTCTTGCGCATAGATCGCCGGCACGTAATGCGCCGGATCGGGATCGTGCGCGGAGCGGCCGCGGCCGCGCACATCGAGCGCGATCACGCGCCGACCGAGCGCGGCGATGCGCGGCGCGATAATTTCAAAATCCTTCGAATTGCGCGTGAGGCCGTGGAGGCACACGACCGGCAGGCCCGTCGTCGGCGGGCGCGCGGGATAATCGCGCGCATAGAGCTTCAGCCCATCGACCGCGTCGATGAAAACTTCCTCGAATGCGCCGTGCACATTAAGCGCGCCGGTATCCATGTCTCACCTCGCCTCGGGCGTCAGAATCACATTGGCTTCGGCGTAGTCTATCCCGGACATGGATTGAAAGCGCTCACTCCAGCGGCGGCGAAACGATTCCGCTTCGCGCTCGGTTAGTGGTTCACAGGATTTAAGCACGATCTCGGCGCCGCCAACGGTGAAGCGGTCAAAGCAGAGCCCCCGCAGTGAACGCTGGCGTGTGAGCGCACGCTCGGCGGAGCGGCGGGCTTCGTCAATCTCGCCCTCGGCGGCGAGGCGTTGCGCGGCGGCGAGCGGGTGGTGATCGCCGAACCGCACTACGAAACTCACCGGCGCGGCGTTGGCGCTGGGCGGCGTGACGGCGGCGGCGGGTTCAAAGACCGGCGGGGGCGTTTCTGCTTTGGCGGGCAGCGGCGCGGGCGCGGAAACGGCAGGGCGCCGCTCGATAGTGGGCGCGGCGTCGCGCGCGGGATTGATCGCGGCGATGGCCACGCTGCCGGCGAGCGCGGCGCCGCCGACAAAAATACCCCAAGTGCGCAGCGCTTTCTGATCCATGTCGCGCCTCTCCATCGCGCAAGCCTGTACGAGCGCCGTCTGCCCGTCCAGCTTTCTCACCCCCTCAGGGCGTAGCGGCGGGCCTCGCCGTTATGGTTTGCGCCGCGCGCGCCAGATCGAGATAGCCCCGCCCGGTCGGGCGCGCGCAGGTGGCCGAGCCCGCGCTGATCGGCGTTGCGTTGCGCGAACGCGTACATTCGATCTGGCCGTAGGTCGCGGGTTCGGGGCCGATGGCGCGCGTGAATAGCGCATTCTCCAGCGAGCGGCCGCGCAAGCCGGTTTGCGCTGCAAGCAAAGCCAGCGCGGACGAGACATGCGGCGCGGCCATCGAGGTGCCTTGCAGGAAGCTGTAATAGCAGCGCTGCGTGGAGTTTTGGTTGAGCGGATCGTAGCAGCCCGATTGCGTCGAGCGCGTCGAGAGGACGCCATCCGGGCGGCCATCGCTGTCGCTGTCGGCAAACACGTCGCCGCCTGGCGCGACGATGTCCACTTCGGGTCCGAAGTTGGAATAGAAGGCAAGATCGCCGCGCTCATCGTTCGCCGCGACCACGATCACATTGTTGCAGTTGGCCGGCGCATAGAGGCGCGTTTGGTTCGCCTTGTTGCCGGCGGCGACCACGATCACCGCGCCGCGTTGCGTCGCCGCGTCGATCGCCGCTTGCATCGAGGCCGGGCACGGCGCCTGGATCGAAAGGCTCATATTGATGATGTCGGCGGGATTGCGGTTGACGATCTGCACGCCGCCTTCGCCGATCGCGGGCGCAACCCCTGCGGCCCAGCGAATGCCGGAGGAAATGTCCGCAAGCTCGCCGCCGCAACGGCCGAGCGCGCGCACCGGCACGATGGTGACTTGCCACGCGCCGCCCGCGACGCCGACGCGGTCATTGGTGGCGGTCGCGCCGATGGTGCCGGCGACATGCGTGCCGTGGAAGGAATCTTCCGTCGATGCGCCGCAATGATCGCCGGCGTCTTGCGCGTCCGCGTCAATGCCGTTGCCGTCGCCGCCGCGCTCGACATTGGTGATGAGATCTATGCCGCTCGCGACATTGTTGGAGCCGCGAATATCAGGGTGCGTGAGATCGATGCCGGTATCGATCACGGCCACGCGCACTTGGCGCGAACCGACTTGGTTCGCTTGCCAAAACGCGGTGAAGCCAGCGCCGCCGGGCGAAAAGCCCTCGCCTGTGCCGCGCGGGCGGTAATGCCATTGCAGCGAGAGCAGCGGATCGTTCGGGATGCCGCCGACGACGGGCGTGGGCGTCGGATTGGTTGGCGTGGGTTGCTGACCGGCGGGCGGCGGCGTTGTCGGGCGCGGCGGCTCGCGGCGCGGCAGCCAATCGAAATCGGTGGTCGCGATATAGTTTGGCTCGACATATTCAAACTGCTGCGACGCTTGCAGGCGCTGGATCGCGCAGCGCGTCGCGAGTGAGATATCCTCTTCAAGCGCGCCTTGCGTGACGATGCGCGGGCAGCGATCGGAGGGGCTCCACTCGATGGCTTGGAGTTGCACATCGGCGGCGGGCGCCGCGCCTTGCTGCATGGCGTGCAGCGCGGTGGGGCTTGCGCCATCGGGCGCGAGGTTGAGTTTCACGACGCCGCCAGGGCCAACCTCGATCTCGCCTTCGATGCCAAGCCGCTCCAACACCAAACGCGCGCCATCGCGCGCGGTGTCGCCGGCTTCCGCTTCCGCGCGCGTGCGGATTTGATCGAGGGTTTGCTGCGGCATCTCCTCGCCGGTTTCCATCGCTTGCTCGCCCTGAGTGCGAAGCGCGCGCACGAACGCGCTGGCCAGCCCCATGTCCGCCGCCGCTTCCGACAATTCCGCTTCCACCCGCGCGCCGATCAGAATTTCACCCGGCGCGATCAGCACCGGCTCGGGCGCCAAGAGCGCGCTGATCTGATCTTGCGGCTGCACCGAGCCCGAGATCGCGCGCGCGTCGAGCGGCACGCCGTCCATGCCCGCCGGCCCCGCCACGTCGGAGGCGCTTTCGCCGCGCACCCGCTCCCAGAGCGAGCCAACCTGATCGCACGCCATCAGCGCCAGAATGGGCGCGAGCGCCAAGGCTACGCGGCTCCAGCGTCGATTGGACATGCTTGGCTCCTTTGGATTTTTTGGCCGATTGTTAATTTCTAGCTTGGCGCCATGTGATGACAAGGCAATGTCCGCGTGCGGTCGCAGACGATCTGGCGTAAGTTCTTGAAATGACGGCGTTCCCCTTAGCGGCGAATCTTGCCGGCGCACGCAGCGCCGGGGCGCCGGTCGCGCGCACCGAGGACGAAGCCGCGCGCCTTGCCGGCGGGCCGGTTTTTCTCGCTGTCGAGGAACTTCCCGAAGCGTTCGAAACGCCCGCCGCCGCCGAGGCGCACGAGCCCGATCTTTATGGCTCGGGCATCTATGAAGCGCTCTGGCGCGACGGCGCGTGGCGGATCGCGATGCGCTATTGGCGCCCCGCGCCGCCCGCTCCTGTCGCGCGCACCGCCGAGGCCGCCGCGCGCAAACCGCTTGGGCGCGCACGTACACCCGAAGAAGCGCGCGCCGTGCTGCAAGCGCCGGCGGAGCTCGCGCAGGAAGTGCTGCCGCGGCTCTATGTCGATCACAAACGGCTGCTCGCGCGCTGGGGCAAGCTGGTGGATACGGGGCTCGCCGAGATCGTCGAGCGCGAAGGCAAATTCGCCGTGTCGCTCACCTTCTGGCGGCCAATGCACGCGCCAGGCGTCGCCGCGCCGCTCGCGCCGGCGGAACGAACTGAACTTGCGCTGCGTGTCGCCGCGCCGATGCGCGTGGATGCGCCGCAAGCGGAGATGGATATCGGGTTGTTCGAGCGCTTAGCGCCGGAGAACCCAGATATTGTGCTGGCTGAAGAAGGTGATGGGCGGTTTCGGGGTGAGTGAGCGAGGCCCGTTCCCCGGACGGAGCGAAGCGACGATCCGGGGCCCATTGCGCCGTCGCGTCATGCCCGATCCATGGACCCCGGCTCAAACGCGTGCTGCGCACGCTGGCCGGGGAGCGGAATGGGCGGCGCTTACTCCCGCACAAACAACCCCGGATAATCCAGCACCAGGCCTTCACCATCGACCTCCAGCTCTCGCGTGAAATCGGTGTCCAGCGATTCAAAGCGATAGGTGCGCGCCGCAAGCCGCGTGTAGCGCTGCGGATCGGGCATCAGCGTGAGCGAGGGGAAATCGATCCAGGCCGTCACGATCTCCGCCGATTGCGCGATGCTCAAATTCAAGCGCCGGATCGCGAGCGTGTTGGTGAAGGGCGTGGCGACGAAATCGATCTCGTAGGCTTGTTCAAAACCCACGAGCGGTTCGCCGTTTGATGTCCAGCCACTCGGCGGGTTGAAGGCGATGTCGAGACGCGCGCCGCCGACGATCTCGATCAGTGCATGACGGAAATGCCAAGCGGCGTCGCACTCCACGCAATAGCTCGCCGCCGCGCGCTGATCGCCGTGGATGAGCACGCTTTTAGCGACGATGCGCGCTTGCAAATCCTGCACGACCAGATGTTCGAGTCCCGCGCCGGAAGCATCGCGCCAGCGGACGACGTGCGTGACCGGATCCATGAGCGAGCCTCCGTTTCGCGTCTCAAACGCCGCGTCAGAAGAAATGTGCCGGCCCCCGCATCCAAACGGGCGAGCGCTCGCATCAATAAGGCAGAAACCAAGTTCTCTCAGGAGTTTTCGAAGTGACCCGCATGATCTCCCTCGCCGCCGCGCTGCTCACGCTCTCGCCGCTGGCCTACCTCGCCCTCGTGCAAGCCGCGCGGATCGTCGGCTGAGGCGTGACCGAAGTCACGGCGGCCCCTGCATCCAAACCGTACACAGACTGCATCAAGATTTCAGAAACCAGACACCAGCCCAATCGGAGCCTCAAATGACCAAAGTTTATTCCTTCCTCGCCGCTCTCGTCGTCGCTCTCCCCTGCGCCTACGCGACGCTCGCCCAAGCTGCCCAAATCGTCGCCTAACCAGCCTTCCCCCCATGGCGACGATTCATCGAGGCGCGGACTTGCCCGGTCCGCGCCTCATTCTTTTGGGGTCAGCCGGAATTACGGATGCGCACGCGCACATGGGCGCTGCGGCCGTCGGCGTCGACCACGGTGACGTCGTGAAAGCCCGGCGCGCTGGGGCGCCAGATGGCGCGGCCGCTGGTGCCTTCGGTCGCGACGCGCGCGCCCTCCGCATACCAGGCCAAGGGCGCGCGCCCGCCGCGCGCTGAGAGCGAAAGCCCGCGCGCGTCTTCGCTGTAGTCCAGCACCAGCACTTCGGCATTGTTCGGCGGGAAGAGGATCGAGAGCCCTTCCTCCGCGCCGCCGCCTTCGAGCCGCACCAAGCCGGGCGCTGCTTGGCGATCCGGTTCAGGCGCGCGTTCGGGCTCTGGCGGCAGGGCGAGCAGGTCGAACGCTTCAAACAAAATCGGCAGCGCCGCTTCGCGTCCCGTCGCGCCCGGGCGCGGCGCGCCATCGGGCCGGCCAACCCAGACGCCAATCGCATAACCGCCCGCGACGCCGAACGCCCAGGCATCGCGAAAGCCGTAGGATGTGCCCGTCTTGAACGCGACGCGGGGGGCGTTTTGCGCGAGTTGCGCCGGCGCGCGGCCGGCTGGGCTGGGCGAGGTGGCGAGAATGTCGAGCACGCGGGTTGCGGTTTCAGCGCGCACGAACCGGCGCGTGAACGCGAACGCGCCTGGCTCCTCGGTTTGCAGCGTGCGCGCTTCGCCGCCATCGCCGAGCGCGGCATAGAGCGAGGTGATTTCTTCGAGCGTCATGCCAACGCCGCCGAGCGCGAGCGCGAGGCCGGCTTCGGAATCCGCGCGTTGCGGCAGTCTCGGGCGCGCGCCGGCTCGCGAGAGCGCGGCTTGGAAGCGGCCTGCGCCGATTTGTTCGAGTGTTGCGACGGCGGGCAGATTGAGCGAGTGACGCAGCGCGTCTTCGAGGCTGACATCGCCGTGAAAGCGGCGGTCGAAATTTTCCGGGAGATAGCCGCCGAAGCGGCGCGGCGCGTCGCGGACGAGCGTTTCGGGCGCGGCGATGTTTTCATCGAACGCGATCGCATAGAGGAAGGGCTTCAGCGCCGAGCCGGGCGAACGGACGGCGCGCGTCATATCGATGTATCCGCCCGCGCGCGTGCGGCCCGCGCCGCCGATACGTGCGCGCACGGCGTGGCTTCGCACGTCGACGGCGAGGATCGCGACTTGCGCTTCACGCTCTAAAGGTTCGGCGCGGCGGCGCGCGAGACCTTCGAGCGCGCGCTGCAAGGTGGCGTCGAGCGAGGAATGCACCACGTCCGCGCCGGGATTGCGAGCGACGAGCGCCTCACCAGCATGCGGCGCGGAATATGGGAACGGCGCACGGTTCGGCACCGCGCTTTGCTTGCCCTCTTCGGCGCGCCGCCGGCTGATGGCGCCGACTTGCGCGAAGAGATCAAGCACGTGATCGCGCGCCGCACGGGCCGCGACAGGGTGGCGATCAGGCCGGCGTGCTTCCGGCGCTTGCGGCAGCGCGATCAGCAGCGCCATCTCCGCGTCGTCGAGCCATTCTGGATCGCGCTGGAAATAAGCGCGGCTCGCGGCGCGCACGCCTTCGAGATTGCCGCCATAGGGCGCGAGCGTGAGATAGGCCGCGAGGATCTGGCGCTTGCTCATGCGCCGCTCGATCTGCAGTGCGCGCACGATCTCGATCAGCTTGGACTGGATGGTGCGCGGGCGCGGCTCCAGCAAGCGCGCGAGCTGCATGGTGATGGTCGAGCCGCCCTGCGTGACGCGGCCACTGCGCGCGTAAGCCAGCGTCGCACGCGCCAGCGCGATGGGATCGACACCGGGGTGAAACCAGAAGCGATCGTCCTCCACCGCGATCAGACGGCGGCGAAACTCCGGATCGATTTCATCCAGCCGCGCGGCGAGCCGCCATGTGCCACCCCGCGTGGTGAAGGCCATGAGCCACTCGCCGTTGCGGTCGAGTACGACGGGCGAGACTTCGCGCACGCGCGCGAGCGGTGGTGGGAAGGTGAGATCGAGTGTGAAGAGCGTGAGCATCGCAATGAGCAGCGCCCATGCGAACGGGCGTTGGGCGTTCGTCAAAGGTATGGCCGCGCGCACTAGCCCCCTCCCCTAGAGGGGGAGGGGGTTGGGGGAGGGGTGAGGAGCGCTTCGGTGTTTGAGTTTTCGTCGTACTCTTCAGTGTCGGAAGCATCGGGCTCTACGCTCTCACCCCCACCCTGCCCTCCCCCCTCTAGGGGGAGGGTTCTTACTGGCGCAGTCTTCCAGCGGTAGGGAGCGTCGGGCTGGGCTTGCAGTGCTTCGCGCACGCGTTGCAGCCAATTCGCTTCGCTCAAAACTTCCGAGTCGCGGAAGCGCATTACCTTAAAGCCTTCAGCGGTCAGCCACGCATCGCGCTTTGCATCCCGCTCGGCCCGCCCAAGCAAATCATGCACGCCGCCATCGACTTCAACGATGAGCCGCCTCCGCAAGCACACGAAATCGGCGCGGTATTCGCCGATCTCATGCTCGCGCCGGAACGCAAAGCCTTCGGCCCGCAACATGCGCAGCTGCTTCCATGCCGCTGCTTCGCCGCGCGAAGGGTCGCCCATCATCCCCCGCGCGGTGCGATGCGGATGGCGCTGGTGCTGCTGCGGGCCATGACGCCGGGGCGGTACATGTCTTCGACTTGCGCGGCAGGCATGGTGTAGCGGCCGGGAGTGACCGCGCGCGCGATGTAGGCGAAGCGATATTCCTCGGCGCGCAGATTGCGCGAGACGACGAAGCGATCGTCGCGCGCTTCGGCGACATCGGCCGAGGAAATCGCACCGACCCATGCGAACGGCCCGTTGCGGATCGTGCCGTCCCATTGCGCCGCGCCCGCGCCGTCTTCCGGATTGAGCACGGACTCGATTTCGAGGCCGCCCGGCAGCAAATCGACCAGCACCGTGGGATAGAGACGCGCGCCTTCGGGTTTGCCCGAGAGCACGATCACGACGCGGTCGCCTTGGCGAATAGCGCTGAGATCGGCGACGGTGCCATCCATGCGGAAGACGCGTTTATCGATCGAATAGCCGCTCGACATGGCGGGCGGCGCTTCGCGCGGCGCGCCGGAGACCGAGAGCGAGCGCCAGATCGCGCCGCGTCCGTCATTGCGGAAGACCAGGCCTGCCGCGAGACGTTGCGCGTTCACGACGATGCGGTGCTCGGCCATGCGTTGACCGCCCAGCGACACATTCACTTCGCCCGCTTGCTGCAGGAGCGCATTGGCCGCGAGCAGCAGCTGCACTTGCTCTTGCGTCATCAGCATATCGGGATCGGGCGCGTCGCGTTCGAGGCGGCGGCGCAGGCGGTCGACCAATTCGGTCTCGCCTGCTTCCGCCGCGAGCGCGAGGACGCCCGCGATGTCGCGTGTCGGCGATTGGTAATAATCGCCGGTGTTGCGATAGCCGAGCGCGCGTTCGGCTTGCGCGAAGGCGCTGCGAGCGCGTGCGCGGTCGCCCATGTGGGCGAGCGCTGCGCCGATTTGCGCGCGGGCGAGCGGCGATGGTTCGTCGCGGAGGCGCGCATCGTGGAAGTAACGCACTTGGCCGATGTCGGCGCGGCCAGCTTTCGCGAGCACATAGAGCGCATAGGCGGCCGCGCGTGAACGCAGCAGCGTTTCGGAGTCGTTCGAGCCCGGCCAGCGATAGATTTCGAACTCATACCCAACCGAGCCGAAATCATTGAGCCGCGCGACGGAGCGCAGCGCCGCATAAGCTTGATCGAGCGGCGCTTGTGGCACGGCGTATCCCGCCGCGCGGGCGCGGCTGAGGAAGTCGGTGACGTAGGCGCCGAGCCATGGGCTCGCGCTGCGATCGCCAGCGTGCCAGAGGCCGAAGGCGCCGTCAGGGCCTTGGCGGTCGAGCAATTGCGTCACCGCATCCTGCACGCGCCGCGTGATGCGCGGATCGCGGGCGCGCCCGGCTTCGGCGGCGAGCGTGTTGTAGTAGAGCAGCGGCATCGCAACCGAAGTGAGTTGCTCCGAGCAGCCATACGGATAGCGGTAGAGCGCATCGATCAGAGGCGCGGGATCCATGCCCGCGAGGTTGGAGAACGAGATGAGGGCTTCGGCGCTTGTCGGCTGGAAGCGCGCGAGCGCGTCTCCAGGCGCGCGCCACGAGGCGCCCGCGTTGAACGGCGCCGTCTCGACGATGGTGATCGGCAAGAAGGGTGGCCGCGACTGGATGTCGTAGGTGCGTTCGATCGCGGTGAAGCCGTTCGGGCCTTCGATGCGGAGCGTGATGCGGCCAAGGCCGGGCGCGCCGCCGCTGATTGGGATCGCTGCGGTTTGGCGTTGGCCGCGCGCGAGCGCGAAGCGCCGCGTGCTGGCAGGTGCGCTCGCGGCGCCTGAGCCGGAGATGGCGACATTGTATGTGCCCGCTGGACCTTCGACATTGTCGACGTTCAGCGTACCTTCGACAGCATCGCCTGGCGCGAGGAAGCGCGGCAGGATGAGTTCAGCGACGACGGGATCGCGTACGATCACTTCTTCGCTGTCTTGCCCGAGCGCGGTTTCGGTGAACGCCACCGCCATGATGCGCAAAGTGCCGTTGAAGTCCGGGATTTCGAGCGGAATCGTGGCGCGGCCATTGGCGCCGAGCGTGACGAGCGCCGAATAGAGCGACACGGTCTTGGTCGGCACCACGGTGAGGCCTTCGCCGCCGAGGGAGTCGCCGCCCTGACGCGCGGTCGCGGGCGCGCCCATGTTTGGATTGAGCAAGCGCCCGTAATCGTCGCGCACGGAAACGCCGAGCGCGCGGCGGCCGAAGAAATAATCGACCGGATTGGGGCTCTCATATTTGGTGAGATTGAGAATGCCCTCGTCCACCGCCGCGACCATGACGCGCACACGCTCGCCGCGCGGCGCATTGGTAACCTGGATCGGCAAGTCGAGATGCTGGCGCGGGCGCACATTCTGCAGCCCCTCACCGACCGCGACATTGAGCGTGCGCCGGCCCATATCGACCGGCACGTAAGCCACGCCAACGGCGCGTCGCGGCACCGGTAGATTCACCGGATCGCGCGCCGTCATCACGGTCACGAGCACATAGGCGCCCGAGCCCCATTCGTCGGTGACGGGGAGATCGATGTTCGCGCCATCGGCGCCGACATGCATGGTGCGCGTCTCGATCACGCGGTCGGTGGCGACCACGATCTGCGCTTCGCCAGCATAGGGCGGGCGAATGCGGACGCGCGCGCGCGCGCCTTCTCGCGTCGGATTTTCCGGCGCGACGACGGTGACCATGTCCGGCGTTGCGTCATCGTCGGCGGGGCCGCCCCAGCCGACGCCGAAGCGCGTGCTGGTTTCGGCGCCATTGCCGGTGACGATCAGGCGGTATGAGCCTTCGCGCAGGCCATCCTTGGCGACGACGAGCGGAGCGCCCGCGCCGACATCGACAGTCGCGCCATCGACGGGGATGTCGCGCCCAGTGCGCCGCCAGCGCCATGTGCCGCCATCGAGATACCAGTCATAATTCCAGTCTTCGCGCACGATTTGCCATTGCACGCCGCGCGCGGCGGCGCGTCGGCCTTGCGCATTGACGGCGATGATCTCGAACGCAACGCGTTCGCCAGCGCCCGCGCGGCGGTTTTCGAAGCGCGGTTTGACGCCGAGATAAAGATCGCTGAGCCGCACCGGCACGTCGAAGCCTTCGCGCACCAAGCGCCCGCCTGGATCGGAGACGCTGGCGATCAGACGCGCGCGCAGCGGCAGCGTCGTTTCAGGTTCATCGGCGAGCGCGAAGACAAGCTCGGCATGGCCCGCGCCATCGGTCGTGGTCGATGGCAGTTGGAACATGCGCTCGCTGAAGCTTTCATCGCTCTTGCCGAACGTGAAGCCGGTTTGATCCGGGAACGGATTTGGATCGACGGTAAGCCGGCCTTCGGCTTCGACGGCCAGGCCAGCGCCCGGCGCGCCGTAGAGGAAGTCAGCCTGCACGCTCACCGGGCGCGATTGGCCTGAACGCAACACGGCTTCGTCCGCATCGATACGCACACGCAGACGCTGCGGTACGAAATCTTCCACCGCGAAGCTGACACTGCCCGCGGCCGCTTCTTGGCCATCGACCAGAAGTTCGGCGCGCCATTGGCCGCGCGGAGCGCTGCGGTCGAGTTCGATGTTTTTTGCGATGCCGCCGGCGTCGACGGCTTCGGTCAAGCGCACGCGGCGCGCTTCGGTGCCGTTCGGGCGATAGACGACGAGCGTGGACTGCCGATCCGCGATGGCGCGGCCCACAGTGTCGCGGATGAGGCCCATCAGGCGCACGCGTTCGCCGGGACGATAGATGCCGCGCTCGGTGTAGAGATAAGCGTCGATATTACCGGGCGTCGCGCGGCCATCGACATTGCGGTCGGAGAGATCGAGGGGCGAGCGATAAAGATCAAGCGCGGCGAAATCGCCGCTCGGCCCATACGCCATCACATAACGCGCTTGCGCCGGGCCTTCGCCATTCACCAAAGCTTCGGCGAAGCGGACATGCCCGTCATTATCGGTGCGGGCGCGCGCGAGTTCTTCGTTGTTCTGCGCAATCAGCGAGACAGTCGCGTTCGCCATCGGGCGCGCGGACCGGAGCGAACGGACGACGAGATCGAGGCCCGTGGCGCCGGAGAAGCTCTGCAGCGCCATATCGGTGTAGATGATCCAGCGATAGGCGGACGCGGGGTTTTGCGTGTTCTGGCCATTGGCGCCGGCGCTCGGCGAGCCATCGCGCAGCTTCACCACATAAGCGCCCGGACGCATTTCGCCGAGCGCGGCGCCCAGCGCGAACACCGTGGTCATCGCGCTGTTGCGGCGGCCATTGGTGTCGATATCGATCGAGCCTTCATAGACCGAAACGCCGACGTCTTCGCCGTCGGCCCAGCCGCCCCAACCGCCCTCTTCGAACACTTCGCCCGGATTGATCGAGCGTTGCGACAAGATACGGTCCGGCACGCGCAGGACTTCGATCTCAAGCTTGCTCACATTCACGGTTTCGATGGCGAGGCCATCGGCTTCGGCGCGCGGCAGGATGACGCCATTGCCGGCAAAGCCGACATAAGCCGGGCGGTCGCCGAAGGTGAGCGTGAAGGTCTCTTCGTATTCGGTGCGCTCGCCGCTTTGGGCTGGCAGGCCCTCTTTGATGGTGACTTGGCGATCAGGCTCAAGTGTCAGGCCGCCGAGGCACAGCAAGGTGCCGGAGATGTCGGTCTGCACCGGGATGGCGGGCGTGATTTCGAGATAATCGGCATAGTGGATGCTGGGATCGGTCGAGAGCGCGCGCGAAAACTCAAGGCACGCGCGGGGCGCATCGCCGGTCATTTCCGTGCGCAGCCGCACGAACGCCATGCCGGCGATTTCCGGATGCGCGCGCGGCGCGTCGGCGCTGCGCGCGGTTTCCGCTTCACCGCTTCCCCCAACGGCAAGCTGGATCGGCGCAGGCGCGCCGGCGGTGACGCGGCCGAGCACTGCCCCGCCCCAGAGGCCGACGAGCAAAGCCAGCGAGGTGGCGAGCACCGTATTTCGGTTGGCGACGGCGTAATCGCGCACTTGCGCGAACGCAGGAAAACGCAGCCCTCTCACCCAGGTGAGATCAGGCCATTTGAAGTTGAATTTCATGACGTGCGCCTCCCGCCTCGTCTCGAGCAGTCTGATGCTGCCCGAGCGTCGCGCAGCCGACAAGCCATCATTAAATTCTGGCAAAGTTCAGGCGGCGCACTGCTGTTGAAGCATGGGGCGCGGCGTGCTCCAACGGACAAATAAAAATGACGCCTGCGGCGCCTTTTAAGAGCGCTGGGCACTGGGAGGACGACATGACGACCGCCGAGGGCGCGCCGAGCTTTCCCGCTATGTCGATCGCGCAGGCGCATGCGCTGCTGGCGCAGGCCGGCTCGATGTTCGAGGTGGGCGAGGCCGTCGTGCGCGGGACCCCGCTCAAGGTTTGGAAAAATGCGCCGCCGACTTTGGGAGACCTGTTTGCGCTGGTCGCCCCGTTCGGCCCGCGCGATCACCTGGTGTTCGAGGATGAGCGCGCAAGCGTGGCCGGCTTTCGCGCGGCGGCGTTCGCGTTCGCGCAGCGCCTGATCGCCGACGGCGTAAAGCCTGGCGACCGCATCGCGCTCGTGATGCGCAATCTCCCCGAATGGCCGGTGGCGTTCTGGGGCGGCGTGCTGGCGGGCGCGATCGTGACGCCGCTCAATGCGTGGTGGACGGGGCCGGAGCTTGAGTTCGGTCTGGTGGATTCAGGCGCCTCGATCCTGATCGTGGACGTCGAGCGCTATGAGCGCCTGCGCGAGCATCTGGGCGCGTTTCCGTTTGTGCGGAAGATTTTTGTATCGCGTGCGCGCGAAGAGATTGCCGATCCGATCGTGGTGCGGCTGGAGAGCGTGCTCGGCGCGACCAATGATTGGTCCGCGCTGCCGCCAGCCGGCGCCGCGCTCGTCACGCGCGCGCCGGATGACGATGTCGCGATCTTCTACACCTCGGGCACCACCGGCAAGCCGAAGGGCGCGGTGATCACCCACCGCAACATCATCTCCAACGTGTTCAATTCCGCTTCCGCGCAAGCGCGCGCGTTCTTGCGACGCGGTGAGAAACCGCCGGCGCCTGATCCAACCGCGCCGCAGAAGGTGTTTCTGCTCTCGGTGCCGTTCTTTCACGCCACCGGCTGCTTTGCCGTGATGATCCCTGCTCTGCTCGGCGGGCATAAGATCGTGATGCAGCGGCGCTGGGATTGCGATGCGGCGCTCGACTTGATGCAGCGCGAGGGCGTCACGCATTTCGGCGGCGTGCCCACGATTGTCTGGCAAGTGCTGGAGCATCCCGAGATCGACACGTTCGATCTCTCCACGGTCGAGAGCGTCGCTTATGGCGGCGCGCCCTCCGCGCCGGAACTCGTCCGCCGCATCAAGGCGCGCTTCCCGAAGGCGACCCCCGGCCAAGGCTGGGGCATGACCGAAACCTCCGCGACCGCGACGTCAAATGTCGGCGAAGATTATGAGCACAAGCCCGCCAGTTGCGGCGTCCCCTCCGCAACCGGCGAAGCCAAGATCGTTGGCGAAGGCGGCGCTGAACTCGCCCGCGGCGAAGTGGGTGAGCTGTGGTATCGCGGCCCGATCGTGGTGCGCGGCTATTGGAATAATCCCGAAGCCAGCGCCGAGACCTTCGTCGATGGCTGGGTGAAGACCGGCGATCTCGCGAAGATGGACGAGGAAGGATTTCTCTTCATCGTCGACCGCGCCAAAGACATGCTGATCCGCGGCGGCGAGAACATTTATTGCGTCGAGGTCGAGAACGTCCTCTACGAACATCCCGCCGTGATGGACGCCGCCGTGATCGGCCGCGCGCACCACCAACTCGGCGAAGAACCACTCGCGGTCGTGCATCTAAAGCCCGGCAGCGACGCCAGCGCCGCCGATCTCCGCCACCACGCCGCGCAGAAATTGGCCGCGTTCAAGGTGCCGGTCGACGTGATTTTTTGGCCAGAGACGTTGCCGCGAAATGCGAACGGCAAGATCGTCAAAAAGGATTTGAAGAAGCTGGTGGAGCAGCCGGCCGGCTAAAGCCATTGTAGGCGCCGATGCGCGCGCGATGATGACGAATATGAACATAGGCGACTACCAGGTCATCTACGATATTTCGACTGCTTCCTATGAATGGTGGCCAGCCGTAATTTGCTTCTCACTCGCGGCGATAAGTCTTCCTTGGGCCTTTCTGCCAAGACGTAAGAATCATCTCTCGAAAGACGGTCAGGCGTTCGCTTCCGCGTGTATTTTCCTAATCCTCGGCGGTTTGTGGGTTTTCAAGTACGCGCTGTTTCTTCACGCGCAAGATCAGAAGCGGAGCAATGATTTTTCAGTCGTCGAGGGTTTCGTGGACGATTATCAGTACGCCGCTTTTGCCAGCCACGAACCCGACCATTTTATAGTCGCCGGGCATTCATTCACCGTTGGGCCACCGATGATTTCGGTCGGTTACGGCCGGACTAGTGCTGACGGCGCTCCTCGACTCCTCAATCGATGTGTCAGGATTGAATACACCGATAGGGGAGCAATCCTTTGGCTCGGCATCGCCGAGCCTAATGATGATTTCGCATGTACCGCACCACGCGGTAGAGCGCTTCAGAGATAGCCGCGATCCTTGGTGTAGACGGTGCCGAAGGTTGTCGTTCCGTCGGCGTTTTGCGCGCGTGCGACCACGGCGTCGAACGTCTCCCGCCATTCGGGATAAGCGGCGTTGAAGGCATCGATCAGTGCGTGGTTCATCGCGTTTGCTTGATCCGTCGATTGCCAGGCGCCTGCCGCGTATTGGATGACAAGAACCACGTCGCCGTCGCCCACGCCGGTATATTGAAGCGCTGTCACGCTGTAATTGCGCCCACCCAGCGGGAGCGTCAGCGGCATCGGACCTTGCAGATAGGTCGGCGCGACGAAGGTGGCTTCGTCCGCGGCGAAATCCTGCCAGAGCCGATCCTGGAAGAAGGCGCCGCGCTGGAGCGTGCCGCGCGCCGCGACATAGAGCATACCGGCATTGAGCTCGTGACCACGCGCGCGCTGCTCTTTCGCCGCCTCCCAGAGCGCGGCGGCATCGTCGCCGCAAATTTGGCTGACCGCGAAATGCACGCCGCGCACGCGCCAGGCGCCGTCCTCGTGCTCCATCCACACCGAGGTCGTGCGTTCGGTATCGCCCCTGCTCGCATCGGTCAGGAGCACAACGCCCGTCCGCCACGCGCCGCTTCGCGCGGCGAAGGCCGCGCGCCCGCCGCTCATGCCGCACGGCGCCAGTTCTCCCGCGCGTCCGCCGCTGAAGCGCAGGAGATAAGCCCCGCTCGCCGCGCGCGGGGTGGTGATCTCGAAGTTTCGATATTGCGCCGCCGCCGCCTCCAACGGCGCACGCGCCTCCGTCGCCGCCTTGCCCGCGCGCGACATGCCTTCACGCGCCGCGATCGGATCGGCGACGAAGGCGTCCATATAAGCAACCGCGGCCGCTTCCATCGCGGCGCGTTCGCTGGCGGCGATTTCACCGTTGCTTTGGCAAATCCCGACCGCGAAGGCTGGGAAGGCCGCGAACGAATAGGTGCCCTTGATGTTGAACGCCGCATAGACGCCGAGGGCGATCAGCGCGGCGACAAGCGCGATCCCGATCCATTTCAGCATCCCCACGCCCCCCGCGCCGCTTCCCGGCTTATCTTATTGTTTTTACCGCGCCCGCCCCTTGTCCAGCGCAAAGCTTAGCCGCAAGTGGAGCTTAACCGGGTTCGGCAGGTTATGCGTAGGGCAGCCCAGGCGCGCGCGAGGAGCATCCATGACCAAGATCACGTACGACATTGTCGAGCACGACGGCGGTTGGGCCTTCAAGCTGGGAGACACGATCTCGGAGACGTTCCGCACGCACGAGGACGCGCTCGCGGCGGCCAAGCGGGTCGCGCTGGAACAGCAGGTCGGCGGCGAAGACACCGGGATTTCCTGGGAAGACGAGAAAGGCCGGTGGCACGACGAGGTCGCTCAAGGCGAGGACCGGCCAGAGGTCGAGATTCACGACAAAAAATAGCGTCGCGCTTTACCCCGAATTAAGTTCAACGAACCATTAATACCCCGGTCGGCGGCGCGATTCGAGGCGCTCATACGCCGCGCGTGAGGGGACGATGAGTTCTGGGTCTTGGGTGGTGAGAGGCGTTGATCCTTCCGCTCGCGAGGAGGCGCGCGAAGCCGCGGCCCGCCAAGGCGTTTCACTTGCGGAATATTTGACCGAAGCGCTGCAGCGCAAGCGCGACGAGCGCGCGGGCCTCATTCCCGATGTCGATTCCGGTTCTGAGCGCCCCAGCAACGCGGTGCGCACGCGGATCGAATCCATGGAGCGGCGCGTGCAGACCGCCGCCGCCAGCTTCGACGATGCGCTGGGCTCGATCGACCGCGCCATGTTCGATCTTGCCGAGCGCTTCGACGGCGCCGAGGCCGCGACGCAAGAGACCGCCCAGGCTCTGGCCGAGGCGCGCGAACACTTCACCCTGGTGGCCGAAGCCATCACCGAACGGCTCGCGCAGGTCGAGAGCGGCGCGGAAGCGGTGACGGAAGGCTTTGAAACAACGCGCCAAGCGGTCGCCGACAGCCAGGAAAAATTGCTGGCCGAGATCGAGGCCGTGTCGCAGCGCGCCAGCGATGCGCTGACGCAGAGCCGCGACGCCATCATCGCGGAAGTCTCGCGCGATCTGAGCGCGTTCGACAGCGAGACACGCCACCTGATCGAGACGGGCCTGGCCCAAGCGCGCGACGCCGCCACAACCGCCGCGCAGGAAGCGCAAGCCGCCGCCTCCGCCGCGATGGGCGATGTGTGGGCGTTGCGCGAAGCGATCGAACAGCGCCTGCTCCGCGCGCACGCCGAAGCCAATGAGCGGCTTGAAGGCGCGCTCATGGAAGCGGCCGTCTTGAATGCCGAGATCACCGAGCGCGTCGATCTGGGCGAGCGGCGCAATGCGCGCGCGCACGACGAGCTTGCGGCCAGTGTCGCTGAATCTGAATCCAATCTCCGCGCCGATCTATTGGAAGCGGTGGTCTCGCTGCGGGAGACCGATGCGGCGATCGCGCAGACCACGGATACCATCGTGGACGATGCGCGGATTGCGCGTCTGGAATTCACCGCGGCTTGCGTCGAGCTAAAGCGCGCGATGGATCATCTCGCGGAAGATGGGCGCGGCGCCGCCGGCGTGCTGCGCGATGCGTTCACGGCGGCGGATGAGGCGCTGGCGAGCCATATCGAAGCGCTTGCCGCTTCCAGTGCGGCCGCGACCGAAGAGCTTCGCCAGACCTTCTCCGCGGCCGATGCGGCGCTCACCTTGCAGATTGAATCGCTGGCCGCCTCCAGCGCAGAAGCCAATGACGCCGTGCGGCACGATTTCACCAGCGCTCTGGAAGAATTGCGCAATGGCCAGCTTGGCGCGAATGCGCGCCTGCGCTTGCTCGATGAAGCGATCGGCACGGATCAGAACGGCGTGTCGCTGATGGCGCGTCTGGGCCAGATCGAAGCTGAGCTTATGGGCGCGACGCGCATTGGCTTTTCGCTCGGCGCGCGGATCGGACAGATCGAGTCCGATCTCGCGGACACCTCAGCGCACGAAGCAGTCGAGGCGCGCATCACGCGGATCGAAAAAACGCTCGAACAATCCGACATGGAAGACGCCATCGCGCGGCTTGGCGCTTCCTTGCACGAACTCGCGGAGCGCCCGGTCGACAAGCTTGATCCCTCCCTGCTCGCGCGCTTCGATGGCTTGGGCGAACGCATCAGCTTGCAGGAGACATTTGCCGCGCAAGCCGCACAGGCGCGCCAAGACATGGAGGCCGGTCTCGACCGCGTCTCCGCCCGCGTCGCGGATGCAATCCATGCCATCGAACACAAGCTGGGCGCATTGCAGGACGCGCAGCGCGCGACCGCCGATCAAAACGCGCTGACCTCGCTCGAAGCCGCCCTGGATCAGCGCATCCAAGCCCTGTCGCGCGCCGTGCCGGATCTGGCGGGCGTCGAGGGCGCGCTGGCCGAGACTGAGCGCCGCCAAGCCGAAGTCGTCGCCGGCATCGCCAATGACGTGTCGCGGCTCTCGGACATGGTCGATGCGCGGCTTCGCAATGTGGAGCAATTCTGCGAGACGACGTCCGGCAAGACGGCGTCGCGGAGCGATCTCGCCAAGGTGGTCTCGATCCTGGAAGATCGCCTCTCCTCGCTGGAGCGGCGCGACGATGTGAGTTCCGAGCGCATCGGCGTCGAGCTCACCGCCATGCGCCAGCGCATCGACGAGCGCTTCTCGCAAATCGAGCAGCGCAGCGTGCGCGCCATCGAGCGGCTCAGCGAAACGGTTGCGCTCATCGGGGCCAAGCTCAATCAGCGCCAGGAAAATATGGTTCTGGAACTGGTCGACCGCGTCAGCGCCACGCCGCAGCGCTAACCCTGTTCCCTGACGGAAGCGGCACGCCGGCGCCGCGCGGGTGAGCACAAGCAGTGCAGCGCCGCCGCAATCTTGGGCGCCGACTTGACGGGCGGCGGGATGCAGCGCCCCTTCGTGTCCGCAGCCGCGACGCAACGCATCATGCGCTCCGGGTGCGGGATGGGAGAGGAATGCGCGAGACGTTCGACGAAATGAATGGCGCGGACGGCGAGCTTCGCTCGGCTTACGCCGCGATTGACGCGTGGCTGAAGGCGACGCCGCCGCATGTGCTCTACGCCAAGCGCGAAGAGGCCGAGCGCTTGTTCCGCCGCATCGGGATTACGTTCGCGGTCTACACCGAGGGCGGCGATCCCGAGCGCCTGATCCCGTTCGACATTATCCCCCGCGTGATCGACGCCGATGAATGGGCGGGCCTGGAGCGCGGGCTGACGCAGCGCGTGAAGGCGCTGAACGCCTTCCTCGCCGACATCTATTCCGAGCGCGAGATCATCAAGGCCGGCAAGGTGCCAGCATCCTTGATCGATGAGAACCCAGCGTTTCAGAAATTGATGCAGGGCTTCACCGCGCCGGGCGGCGTCTACACGCATATCGCCGGCATCGATCTGGTGCGGACGGGGCCGGAAGAATTTTACGTGCTGGAGGACAATTGCCGCACGCCGTCGGGCGTCTCCTACATGCTGGAAGATCGCTCGGTGATGATGCGGCTGTTTCCGGAATTGTTTGCCGAGACGGGCGTCGAGCCGGTATCGCGCTATCCGGAATTTCTGCTGCGCACTTTGCAATCGGTCGCGCCAGAACGCTGCCAGGGCGAGCCCACCGTCGTGGTCCTCACGCCCGGCCAATATAACAGCGCTTATTACGAGCACTCCTTCCTCGCCGACGAAATGGGCGTCGAGTTGGTCGAGGGCGTCGATCTTGTGGTGAAGAACCAACAGGTGTTCACGCGCACCACGAGCGGCCTCAAGAAAGTCGACGTGATCTATCGCCGGATCGACGACGATTATCTCGATCCCCTCGCCTTCCGCCCAGATTCCGCGCTCGGCGTGCCGGGGCTCATGGATGCGTATAAGGCCGGCTACGTCACGCTTGCGAACGCGCCCGGCGCGGGCATCGCGGACGATAAGGCCGTCTATGTGCACGTGCCGGAGATGATCCGCTTTTATCTCGGCGAAGAGCCGATCCTGAAGAACGTGCCGACATGGGACTGCGCCGATGAGAGCGAGCTTTCCTACGTGCTTGAGCATCTGAGCGAACTCGTCGTGAAGGAGACGCGCGGCTCCGGTGGTTACGGCATGCTGGTTGGGCCGCACGCGTCGAAGAAAGAGATCGCGGCGTTCGCGAAGAAATTGCGCGCGCATCCTTCCGCCTATATCGCGCAGCCGACGCTCGCGCTTTCGACATGCCCCACGTTCGTCGAGAGCGGCGCCGCGCCGCGGCACATCGATCTGCGGCCATTCGTGCTAGTCGGTGCAGACAAGGTGCGCATCGTGCCGGGCGGGCTGACGCGCGTGGCGCTGCGCGAAGGCTCGCTGGTGGTGAACTCGTCGCAAGGCGGGGGCACTAAGGATACCTGGGTGCTGCGCAAGAATGGGGGGCAATCGCAGAGCCAGAGCATGGATGGCATGAGCCAGAGTCAGAGCCAGAAATGAGCGGCGTCGTGATTACACGCCCCCTCCCCCTAGAGGGGGGAGGGCAGGGTGGGGGTGAGAGCGTAGGGCTCACGCTCTCACACATTGCAACGCGCGCGGTTTTGCATGTTTCGCGCTCTACGATCTCACCCACCCCCTGCCCCCTCCCCTCAAGGGAGGGGGAGACGTTGGCGAGCGTCGCTCTCAACGCGGCAACGCATCACATCGGTCTCGCCTCATGCTAGCGCGCGCTGCCGAATGCATGTTCTGGCTTGCCCGCTATATGGAGCGGATCGACGCGCTGTCCCGGCTGATGGAGGCGGCGCAGTTGATGGCTGGCCTCTCCGATCAGGCGGAGGAATGGCGCTCGGCTTTGATCGCGGCGGGATGTGACGAGGGCTTTTCGAAGAAACACGCCGTCGTCACGCCCGAACGCGCGGCGCGTTATCTCGCTTGCGATCCGGACAACCCCTCCTCGATCCTCAACTGCCTCGAGAAGGCGCGGATCAATGCGCGCGCGATGCGGACGGCGCTGACGCGCGATATGTGGGACGCGGTGAACGGCGCTTGGCTCGAAGGACGCCGCCTCGGTCCAGCCGATTTCAAGCCGGAGATTTTGCCCGATACGCTCGATTGGGTGCGCACCGTCTCGACGCGGTTCACTGGCGCTTATCAGTCCACCATGCTGCGCAACGAGATTTATGCGTTCGTGAAGCTGGGCGCTTCGATTGAACGCGCCGACAACACGGCGCGTATCCTCGATGTGAAATATCACGTGCTGCTGCCGAGCTATTCCGGCGTCGGCGGGTTGCTCGACTATTATCAATGGACCTCGATCCTCCGCGCGGTCTCGGCGGTGCGCGCCTATAATTGGGTCTATCGCGCCGAGGTGAAGCCTTGGAACGTGGCCGAGCTTTTGATCCTGCGGCCCGAAATGCCCCGGTCGTTGCGCGCCTGTTACGACGACATCACCTATTGCCTCGACACCATCGCCACGGACCATGGCGGCGCGCGCGGCGAGTGTCACAGGCTTGCCGGCGCCATGGTCGCGCAGCTCCGCTTTGGCCGCATCGACGACATCTTCCAGCACGGCCTGCACGAACATTTAACCGAATTCATCGACCGCACTGCGACATTGGGCGAGCAGATCCACAGCTTCTATATGAAGTGAGATGAGGGAGTAGGGAGTTGTGAGTAGAGTGGCGTTGAGCTTGGCCGCGGGCGCGGCCGCTCTACTCCCCACTCCCTATTCCCCACTCCCTAGAGCGCAGCGATGACTTATTGCGTAGGCATGGCCGTCGATCAGGGCATCGTGCTCTTGGCCGACACCCGCACCAATGCGGGCGTCGATAACATTGCGACGTTCTCAAAGCTCAACGTGATTGAGGAGCCGGGCGATCGCGTGATCGCGATGATGAGCGCGGGTAATCTTGCCATCACGCAAGCCGTCGCGGCGCGCGTGCTGGAAGGCGCCGGCGCGCCGGTTTCTCCAGATGGCGCACCGCCCATGACGCTCGCGACCGCGCCGTCCATGTTCGATGCGGCGCGGCTGGTGGGCGAAGCGGTGCGCGAAGTGTTCAAGCATGACGGCGAAGCGCTGCAGGCGCAGAATTTCAGCTTCGAAGCGTCGTTTTTGTTGGCCGGCCAGATCAAGGGCCGGCGGCTTCGGCTGTTTCACATCTATTCGGCGGGCAATTTCATCGAGTCCACGCCAGACTCACCCTTCTTGCAGATTGGCGAACATAAATACGGCAAGCCAATTTTGGACCGCGTCGCGCGTTTCGATACGCCGATCGAAGATGCGGTGAAGCTGGCGTGTATCTCGATGGATTCAACTTTGCGCTCGAACCTTTCGGTTGGCCTGCCGGCGGATCTGCTGATCTATCGCCGCGATGCGCTGAAGATTTCCGCGCGCCGCCGCATCACCGAAGACGACGCTTATTTTCGCTCGATCCGCGACGGCTGGTCGAATGCGCTGCGCGATGCTTATCGCGCGATGCCGGCGCCGCCTTGGCCGATGGGTTAAGGGTCACACCCACGCCTCAGTCATTCCGGGCGAGCGTAGCGAGACCCGGAATCCAGGGATCGTAAAGTTCGGTGCGTGGGCCCTGGATTCCAGATCGCGCTACGCGCGTCTGGAATGACTGAGATAAGTTTGGCAGTGGCGCGCCTACTGCTTCAGCCGATAGCCCGTCCTGAACATCCACCAGATGATCGCCAAACAAAGCGCGAGGAAACCCGCGATGGCGGCGAGACTCCAGCCGATCTCTACGTCGGCGATGCCGTAGAACGCCCATCGAAAGCCGCTGATCAAATAGACGACCGGATTGAACAGAGTCACCTTCTGCCAAATCTCGGGCAGCATGCTGAGCGAGTAGAAGGTGCCGCCCAGGAATGTCAGCGGCGTGATGATCAGCATCGGCACGATCTGCAGTTTTTCAAAACCATCGGCCCACATGCCGATGATGAAGCCGAACAGGCAAAAGCTGATCGCGGTCAGCGCCAGGAAACCTAACATGGCGAACGGATGCTCGATGCTGAGCGTCGGCACGAAAACTTTCGCCGTCGCCAGGATCACCAAGCCGATGATCATGGATTTGGTCGCGGCTGCCCCAACATATCCAGCCACGATCTCGAACGCGGAGATGGGCGCGGAGAGGATTTCATAGATGGTGCCCGTGAAACGCGGGAAATAGATGCCGAACGAGGCGTTGGAAATGCTCTCGGTCAGGATCGAAAGCATGATGAGGCCCGGCACGATGAAGGCGCCGTAGCTCACGCCATCGATCGCCACCATGCGCGAGCCGATCGCCGAGCCGAACACGATGAAATAGAGCGAGGTCGAGAGCACGGGCGAGAACAGGCTCTGGCCGAGCGTGCGGAACCAGCGGTTCATCTCGAAGCGATAAATCGCTTGGATCGCGAGTGCATTCATGTGCGGGTGCTCACGAGGCTCACGAAGATTTCTTCGAGCGAGCTTTGCTTGGTGTCCATGTCTTTGAACGCGATGTCGTGCTCGGCAAGGCCGCGCAGCAGCGCGGTGATGCCGGTGCGTTCGCCTTGCGTGTCGAAGGTGTAGACGAGCTCCTGCCCGTCCGCGGAAAGCTCAAGATTGGGGCTGACGAGCGCGGCGGGTATCGCGCTGAGCGGCGCTTGCAAAGAGAGGCTGAGCTGTTTTTTGCCGAGCTTGCGCATCAGAGCGCGCTTTTCCTCGACCACGATCAGTTCGCCCTTGCGGATCACGCCGACACGGTCGGCCATCTCCTCGGCTTCTTCGATGTAATGCGTGGTGAGGATGATGGTGGCGCCGCCTTCGCGCAGTTTGCGCACCAGCTCCCACATGTCGCGCCGCAGCTCGACATCGACGCCGGCGGTGGGTTCGTCGAGGAAAAGGATTTGCGGTTCGTGGCTGAGCGCTTTCGCGATCATCACGCGGCGCTTCATGCCGCCCGAGAGCGTCATGATCTTGCTGCTCTTCTTGTCCCACAAGGACAAATCGCGCAGCACCTTTTCAACCAGGGCTGGATTGCGCGGCTTGCCAAAGAGGCCTCGGCTGAAATTGACCGTGTCCCACACCGTCTCGAACGCATCGGTGGTGAGCTCTTGCGGCACCAGGCCGATCTTGGCGCGCGCGGCGCGGAAATCGGTGATGATGTCGTGGCCGTCCGCGAGCACTTTGCCCTCGGTCGGTTTCACGATGCCGCAGATCACATTGATGAGCGTCGTCTTGCCGGCGCCGTTGGGGCCGAGCAAGGCGAAGATCTCGCCGTTTTGAATCTCGAGATTGATGTCCTTCAGCGCCGAAAGGCCCGAGGCATAGGTCTTCGAGAGATGCGATACCGAAACTGCTGCGCCCATGGAGTGGGCAAGTAAGCTGGCTTGCGGGCCGAAGCAAGTAGGACCGCCGGCTGTCCGTTATTGCAGATGCGCTTCGACGAACCAGAGATCCTTGTCCATCGAGCGGGAAATGCCGGTGAAGAGATCGGCGGTGTCTTTATCCCCAGCTTCGTCGGCCGCATCGATCGCCGCGCGCGCCAGCTTGCCGAAGGCGGCGAGCCGATCGGCCAGCGCTTTCAGATGCGCGGTCTGATCCGTGATGTCGGTGGGATAGGCGTCGAGCTTGGAGCCAGCGGCGGCGCTCTTGGCCGTGCCGACGGCGATGCCGCCCAGGGCGGTCGCGCGCTCGGCGATATCGTCCACGAACACATCGACGCGCGCTTGGATCTGATCGAACAGCTCATGCAGCGCGATAAAATTTTGGCCCTTCACGTTCCAATGCGCCTGCTTGGTCGCGAGGCGGAGATCGATCGCGTCGGCGAGGCGCGCATTCAAAAGCGCGATCATGGCTTTGCGGGTGTTGTCGGGCAGATCGATGCGATATTCGGCCATGGCGGCGGCTCCTGGACTTGCGTGCTTCGTATTTGGCGCCGGCGCGCGAAGGCTGCAATGGCGCGCTCGATATTTTAGAGCGTGGCCAGCCAATCGATCAGGTGGCCGGTGACCAGATCGGGCGCCTCTTGCTGTGTCCAATGGCCGATGCCCGGTAGGATGTGGGCGGCGCGAAGGTCGGTCACCTTATCGCGCATCAGGCCGACGAGATCGACGCCTGGGAATGATGTCAGCACGGGATCCTTATCGCCGCCGATGAAGAGCGTGGGCTGTTCGATTTTGCGCTCGGCGAATTGGGTGAGATAGGCGTGGTCGCGCGCATTGTTGCGATAGCGGTTGAGCGGGCCGCGGAAGCCGGAGCTTTCGAACTCGGCGGTGAAATAATCGATGTCGGCGGGGGTAAGCCAAGCCGGCAGCGTTTCAAAGTCGTCGATATCGTCGAACAAATTCGCGCCGGCCTTCTTGCCTTTCGGCCAGACGCCATCGCCGCTCCAGGCATAGAGCATCTTGCGCACCGAGGCGCGCACATCGCTTTCAAGTTCGGCTTCGGCGACGCCTTCTTCCTGAAAATAGATTTGATAGAAAAACAGGCCCCGCTTGGTGAACAGCATGTCCGCGACTTCAAGAAACGGCCGCGCGCCGACGCCGACATGCGGCACGGAGAGGCCCGCTGCGGCGCGCACTTTATCGGCATGCGCGAGTGCGGTCGTCCACACGATCGGCGCACCCCAATCGTGGCCGATTAGCACAGCGGGCGCACCAGGGCTCAGCGCATCGATCACGCCCGCGATATCGCGGGCGAGCGTTTCAAGATCATACGCCTCGATCGCATGCGGCTTATCCGAGCCGCCATAGCCGCGCACATCAAGCGCGCAGGCTGTGAAGCCAGCGGAAGCGAGCGGCCCGATCTGATGGCGCCACGAATACCAGCTCTCCGGAAAGCCGTGCACCATGACGACGAGCGGGCCGCTCCCCTGCACGGCGGCGCGCAGGGTCACGCCATTGGTTTCGATGGTGCGAAACGCGGGCGTCACCTGACGAGGTCCGGCGCGAGGGTCGGTTCGCTGAAGATGCGCTCATACGCGGCCCATTGCGCATCGGCGTCGCCCGCCGCGCGCACATAGGCGCGCACCAGATCCTCGCCAGTCGAGTAATTGATGATGTAGCTGCGATAATGATCGACGAAGTCGAGACTTTGGCTGGCGCGCTCGGGCGATGAGAGCTGATAGCGCTGTATGAGTTCGCTCGCGCGCGCCCGATCGATTTCGCCGCCGAGATACATCGACGCGATGGTGAGCTGCGCGCCGCCCAGATCCTTGATCGCCTGCGTGAGTTGTTCGTAAGCCGGCGCCGTCGCGGGATCGAGGCCGGCGAGTGGATAGAGCGTGTTTTGCTCGAATTGCGCGCGTTCTGGGCCTGGGAACGCTAGATCCACGCCGAAATTGGCGCCGCCTTCGTTGAGCGGCCCCATCGGTCCAAACAGCGGCTGCACGGAAAATTCCACCCAGCCGCGTTCGCGATAAAGTTTCTCCGCCGCCATGCCCTGCACGTGATGGCCGGGATAGCCTTCGTGGCACGCCACGCCGAGCGCACGGTCGATGCGGGTCGGCAGATCGGTGTTGATCTGGATCAGGCTTTGATTATTGCCCTGATACCAATTGTAGCCGCTCCAGCTTTGATTTTGCACCAGCTCCATCGTGAAGCGTTCGCCCGGCGGCAACGTGATGTGGAGCGCGGTGCGGCGACGGCATTCGGCGATTGCGGCGTCGATCACGGTGCGCACGCGGTCGGCAGGCACTTCGTAGCGCGTGCGGAAAGCTTCGACGCGCGTTGCGAGCGGGCCGTCGCCGGGCACGATGGCTTCGATGCGCGCCAGCGCCGGCTCGAAGCTTTCGAGCCGGCGCAGCTCAGGGCGGATCGCAAACAATCGCTCGGCTTCATCGGCGAACGGCACGCGCGCGCCTTCGATCATGTCGAGACGGAAGCGCGCGCTCTTCACGTTCCCAAGCAGATACGAGACACGCCGCCGTACGATGGGCTCTAGCCCCGAGACGTTCACCGCCTCAAGCTCTTGCGTGAGCCGATCAGCCTCAAGCTTCAGATCGGCCACCGAGCGCGGGGCCGATTCCGCTTGCGTCTTCCATTCGGGCGGGCCGATGTAGCTATCGACATAGCCCTCCTCGTGCGTGTTGATTTCGAGGCTCATGCGCACATAGGCCTCCGCGATCGGATCGAGCGCGGGCGGCGCGGTGGCGCAGGATGCGGCGACGAGCGCGAGCAATGAGAACAGAATTCGCATGGGTCCTCCTCAATTCGAACCTAGCACCCCTTCCGCTGGGGGAGGAAAATTCTTAAGTGGAGCGCCTTGAGCCGCTCTGTCCTCATTCTGTTCGCGCATCCCGCCTATCACCGCTCGCGCGCCAACCGCGCGCTGGCGGATGCGGTGCGCGATCTCGAGGGCGTCACCTTCCACGACCTCTACGAGGTCTATCCCGATATGCTGATCGACGTGCATCGCGAGCAAGAGCTGATCTTGGCGCACGACGTCGTGGTCGCGCAGCATCCATTCTATTGGTATTCGGCGCCCTCCCTCATCAAGGAATGGCTTGACCTCGTGCTGACGCATGGCTGGGCCTATGGCGAAAATGGCAACGCGCTCGAAGGCAAGCTGTGGACGCACGCCATGACCACGGGTGGCAGCGGCGACAGCTACACGCAGACCGGCCTCAACCGTTTTTCGGTGGACGAATTGCTGCGGCCCTTCGAGGCCACCGCCGAGCTTTGCCGCATGCAATGGCAAGCGCCGTTCGTAGTGCATGCGAGCCATCTCAGCAATCAAGCCAAGCTGATCGACTCGGCGCGGAAATATCGCGCGCATGTGCTTGGGTTGATGCGATGACGCGCGCGGTGCTTCCGATCTCCCCCTCCCCCGCGAGGGGAGGGGGTAAGGGGGCGGGGTGAATCACGACGCCCGGCGTTTCGTGGATTTGCGACGCATCGTGCGGAGAGTGCGAAGTTTCGCCCCACCCCCTGCCCCCTCCCCTCGCGGGGAGGGGTTCGCGTTTTACGCGGTTTGCAATTGGCGCGTTTCAGATGAATCACGATTCCTTCCTCTTCCAAGCTTTCATCTTCCTCGCCGCCGCGCTCATCTCCGTGCCTATCGCCAAGCGCCTCGGGCTGGGCTCGGTGCTTGGCTATCTCGTCGCGGGCGTGGCGATTGGGCCGTTTGGGCTCAAATTTCTAGGCGATCCCGAGAGCTTGATGCATGCGTCGGAGTTCGGCGTCGTGATGATGCTGTTTCTGATCGGGCTCGAACTCAATCCAAGCCTGCTCTGGCGCATGCGCACCGCGATCCTTGGGCTTGGCGGCGCGCAAGTGGTGATCGCTGGCGGCGCGCTTTCGCTGGCGGGCATGGCGGTGGGTTTGGATTGGCGCGTGGCCCTCGTCGTCGGCTTTACGCTTTCGCTCTCGTCCACCGCGATCGTGCTGCAGAGTTTGCGCGAACGCGGGCTGGCGCAGGCCGATGCGGGGCGTGCGGCGTTCGCGGTGCTGTTGTTTCAGGACATCGCCGTTATCCCGATGCTGGCGCTTTTCCCGCTGCTTGCAACCATTCCGATGGCGCCCGATGCGCACCCGACCGGCGTCGCGGCTTTGCCGGGTTGGATGCAAACGGTCGCGGTGTTCGCGGCCGTCGCGCTCGTCGTCCTGATCGGACGCATTCTGATACGGCCGATCTTCCGCTATATCGCGAGCACCAATCTCAATGAGATTTTCACCGCCGCCGCGCTGGCGCTGGTGATCGGCGTAGCTCTGCTGATGCAAAGCGTGGGGCTCTCGCCCCGCGCTTGGCGCGTTCGTCGCGGGCGTGGTGCTGGCCGACAGCGAATTTCGCCACGAGCTTGAGAGCGATATCGAGCCGTTCCGCGCGCTGTTGCTTGGACTCTTCTTTATCTCCGTCGGCGCTGGCATCGATTTTGGCCTGATCTTGCGTGAACCCGTGCTGATCCTCGCGATCGTGACGGGGCTGATCGCGATCAAGGCGGCGGCGCTCTTCGCTGTCGCGCGCTTGCTCAACAAGCCCGCGCCCGACGCGGCGCTCATTGCACTCGCGCTCGCGCAAGGCGGCGAGTTTGGGTTCGTGCTGTTCAATTTTGCCGCCGCGGGGCGCGTCATCCCGCAAGACATCGCCAACCTCATGATCGCCGCGACCGCGCTCTCGATGGCGGTGACGCCGCTCTTGATGATTGCGGGCGCCCGGCTCGCATCCCTGCTCTCCAAGCAAGACGATCGCCCCGAACCCGAACGCTTCGAGACAGACACGCCGCACGTGCTGATCGCCGGCTTTGGGCGCTTCGGGCAGATCGTGCATCGCCTGCTCGTCGCCAACGGCTTTCGCACGTCGATCCTCGAGCACAATGCCGATCAAGTCGAACTGGTGCGCACCTTCAATCAGAAAGCCAATTATGGCGATGCGTCGCGCACCGAACTCCTGCGCATCGCCGGCGCCGAGCAAGCCAAGCTGCTCGTCATCGCGGTGGATAATCAGGATAAGGCGATCGAGATTGCGGAAAATGCCAAGAAACATTTCCCGCATCTGAAAATTCTCGCGCGCGCTTACGACCGCCGGCACGCTTACGAGCTGCTCCGGCGCGAGGTCGATGAGCTTGAGCGCGAGACGTTCGAGGGCGGGCTGCGCTTGGGCAGCAAGGCGCTGAAGAGCCTGGGCTTCCGCGCGCACCAAGCCGAACGCGCCGCTGGCCTCTTCCGCCGGCATGACGAACGCCAATTCATCGAAATGTTCGAGCACTGGTCGATCGATAATTTCGACGCTTACCGCGTCGCCACCGTCGCGCGGCAAAGCATGATCGAGGAAGCGCTGCGGCGCGACCTGATCGAGCACGGCCAGCAGGCGCCCGATGAAGGCTGGGATACCGGCACTTTGGACGCCGAAAACGCACGCCGCAGCGGCGGCGCTGACCACGGCTGAGGAACCAAGGCCCTTCCCGGCGTCCGAATCACTTATGGTCCCCGCTCCCGTGACGGAGTGGGGCGGCATGATCGACAACACCAAACTCGCGGCCCTGGTCGCCTCGCGCATCTGCCACGACCTGGTCGAGCCGATCGGCGCCATCATCCAAGGCCACGAAATGATCCGCGGGCCGGACGGCAAGGTCGATCCAGACGCCATGTCCCTGCTCGACCAGGGCGTCGCTAAGGCGTGGGCCAAGCTCGAGTTTTTCCGGTTCGCCATCGCGGGTTCGGTGGCCGAAGGCGACAGCCATCTGGCCGAGGGCAAGGACGTCGCGGTGCGCCTGTTCGGGGCGCTGAAGCCGGAGCTGAACTGGACAGCGCCGCAAGTCTCCATGCCGCGCCAGGCGGTGCGGGTGATCGTCAATTTGTTGCTGATCGCCAACGAATGCCTGCCGCGTGGCGGCACGGTCGAAGTCACGGCCGGCGAAGCCGAGGACGGCGTCGAAGTCCGCATCATCGCGACCGGGCCCCGCGCCAATCTCCGCGCCCCCACCGCCGCCGCGCTCCGGGGCGAGACGCCCGAGGAAGGCCTCTCTGGCCACACCATCCAGCCCATGCTCGCCGGCCTTTTGGCGCGGCAGGCGGGGGTGGAGCTGCTCGCGCGCGAAAGCGAAGGCGTGGTGGAATTGGTGGCGCGGTCGGCGCACTTTAAGCTCTAAAGTTCCATAAGTTTTAAGGCTCGTTAACCGGGTCGCGGCCATGCTTCGCGACAAATCGGGTTGGAGCCTTTTCATGAAACGCTGCCTCATCGTCGATGACAGCCGGGTGATCCGCAAAGTGGCGCGGCGCATCCTGGAAGAGATGAGCTTCGAAGTCGAAGAAGCGGCGGACGGCTTAGAGGCGCTGCAATCATGCCGCCGGCGCATGCCCGATGCGATCCTGCTCGACTGGACGATGCCGGTGATGAGCGGCATCGATTTTTTGAAACACCTCCGTCTCGAACCCGGCGGCAATGCGCCGGTGGTGGTGTTCTGCACCACGGAAAACGACGTCGAGCGCATCGCCGAGGCCATCAAGTCGGGCGCGGACGAGTATATGATGAAGCCGTTCGACGGGGATATCTTGGCGTCAAAATTCGCAGAAGCGGGTCTGTGCTGAGCCATGCTGACGGAATCCGAATTCAATTATGTCGCCCGCGAAGTGAAGGCCCGCTCGGGCGCGCTGCTCTCGCGCGACATGTGCGGACCGGCCGCCAATCGCCTCGCCCCGCTCGCGCGCCGTGAAGGCTTTGCGACCGTCTCGGAATTCCTCGCCGCCGCGCGCGTCAAGCAGGACGCGAAACTCTGGGGCGTGATCGCGGATGCTTTGGTGCAGACCGAAACGCGCTTTTTCCGCGACAAACCGCTGTTCGAGCGCCTGCGCAGCGACATCCTGCCGGACATGTTCGCGCGCCGCTCCAACAAGCCGCTACGCATCTGGTCGGCGGGCTGCGGCACCGGGCAAGAGGCGTATTCGCTCGCGATGATGATCGAGGATCTGCGCGCCGAAGGATTGCCCGGCGCGGAGATTGTCGCGACCGACATGTCCGAGCGCCTGCTCGATAAGGCGCGCGCGGGGCTCTACACGCAGTTTGAAGTGCAGCGCGGCTTGCCGATCCGCAAGCTCATCAGCCATTTCGAAAAGCTGGGCGATCTCTGGCGCATCGCGGATCGCTTGCGTTCGGGCGTCCGCTTCGAGCAACACAATCTCATGCAAGACGCGACTGCGCTTGGCGAGTTCGACATCGTACTCTGCCGCCACGTGCTGAGCTGCTTTGACGCGCACACGCGCGCCGCAACGCTTGAGCGCATCGCGGCGGTGATGGCGCCGGACGGCGTGTTGCTGCTCGGTGCCGGCGAAGGCGCTGATATGTCGGACACGTTCATGGCGTCGCCGCAGACGGGCGTGTTTTTGCGGAATGCGGCGGCGCGTCGGGCCGCGTAGTTTTCAGACGGCGCAGAATAAAATGACTCTCCTCCCCCTTGCGGGGAGGAGATGGAGGTGGGGGTACGGGCGGCGCTTTCTCAGGAGAGAACACCGCCGTTACCCCCCCTCCCTACCCTCCCCCGCAAGGGGGGAGGAGCGCTTTATTCTCGCTCTTCCCTGAGCAACCGCTCGCGCAAATCCACCGGCAAATCATCCGTCCAGTGCGGCGGACGCGGCGGCAGTGGCGCGGGCATCGGCGAGCCGGTGCGCGCGGCTTCCGCGCAGAGCTCGGCATGAATCTCCGCGCGCATCTCCCATTGCTGCAACGTCACATCCTCATTGACGAATTTCGCGATGCGGCCGCGGATTTCGGCGCGCATCTCCTCTTCCTCGCGATAATCCTCGGGCGGGGCGACGAATTCATCGAGCCGGCGCGCGGTCGCGACCATTTGGTTTGCAACATCGGTCCAGCGTTTGGCGCCGGCGAGATCGTTCTTGCGCGCGGCTTTCTCGGCTTGGCGGAGCGCCGCCTCGCCTTTCTGATGCGCGGCGCGGATTTCTTCCTTGCGCTCTTTGGCGGCGTTTTCGCTCTCGGGCTCTGGGCCCCAGACATTTTCCATCGCGCGCTTCACATGCGCTTCTTCTTCCGGCGAGAGTTTGATCGTGGACATTTGGTTTCCTTATCCAGGGCGCGCGTCCGCATTCGGCGGTCAGCCGTTTTGAAAAGAGACGCGCAGGGTTGCGCAAAGTGGAGGGCGGGGACGCGAGTTCACACGCCGCAAAGTTTGTGCGCCGTTGGATCGGCGCTTGTTATGACGCGAAAATCCGCGTCCCCGCGACCGACTTTCGCCGGGCCGTCACAAGGAGTTGTTTCACTCCTCTGGATAGGTCCCCGGCAGCGTGGAGGCTGCACCTGTTCGTGCAGTCCTCGTGACCTCCCACGGTTATGGCGCTCCGTGGGCTTGGCGCTTTCTTCCCTCTCCCGCTTCGCGGGGGAGGGTCAGGGTGGGGGCGCGTCATTCAAACTCGGCGTTTGAACAATCTGCCCCTCCCCTAGCCCCTCCCCCGCTTTGCGGGGCGAGGGGGACGAAAGCGCTTCACGCTCGATCGCTCGTCACCACGTTGGCTGAACAGGTGCACAACTGCCCTCCTGCGATGACGATGGAGGGAGTATGCGCCCCGTGTTGTGGGTGTAGGATAGATTTTTTTTGGCCGAGCGGTGAGCCATGACGGATTCCAAGGCCACACTGGAAATTGCGGGAGCACTTGAGAAGATCAGGCTGTCGATTCAGGCTCTGAACTCCGCAATTGCCGAGAGTAACGAGCCACTGCCGGAGGAAGTGAGCCAAGCTTTGGCCGCCTTCGGTCGTGCAACCGAACAGGCGATCGACTCCGCCGCCGACGAGCTTCGGGACAATCTGAGCGCAGCATTCGGATTAGCGAGGCGCCCCGATCTCGATGCCAACGGGCCATCTCATTCGCACCTTCGAATTGATGCGGCCGTCAACAATCTCCGGGATGCCATTGTCGACGCAGAGCAACTCGCCGGCCGCCACGGCTACCGCGCCGCTGGCATGCGCTTGCCAACAATTCGAACTGAGGTCGTTGCTCGCCAAGAGGTCAGCAACGAAATGGACGACGTGCGAAACTATCTCATCAAGCTTCGCGATGAGATGCGAAAGCCACAGATCAGCCAGATCGGCATCATCAATATCCACGTCCACCAGATTGATATTAAGAGTCAGATCGCTTCGTTGATTGCGAACTCCGAATCCGTGGACCTGCGCGGCCTTGGAACCGCTGTTGCGGGAATCTCTCGAATTATCAGCTCCCTGATTACAGCACTCTCGACGGTAGCTCGGGCGCTGCGCCGACCCGCAGAAACGATTTTACAGAGCGCGAGAAAGCTCACGGTAAAGGCATTCGAAATAGTTCGCAAAGCAGCGGAACGCGTCTTCGGCTCATCATCGGAAGACAAGCGAGTTCCAGACAGAATTTGGACTGAAAGCGAAGTGCAAGAGCTTCTTGTAAAAGGAGAGGCAGCACCGACGGATGCAGCGCCATTCGTTCGCACCCTAACATTAGGCGAACGCTACAGTGACAATTTCACTGCGACGAACCTGGACGGGCTCAGCCCCCTTAAAGAACTTCGCCGCGTCAAAATTTCAGTTCGAGGCACCTTGGATGCGTCCGCCTTGGGCAAACTGCAACATCTGGAACACATTGACATCGCCACTAGGGGACATCTGAACCTAGCTGAACTCTCGAACCTTCCAAATCTGAGGGAATTGCTGATTCACTCTTACTTTGGCGGCAGGCATCGGGTGGTTTTTCCCTCGGACCCAAACTGGCCGAGACTTGAGAAGATCACAATTTTCGGCGGAGAATTCGTCGGTTTTCCAAGTTTGATAAAGTCCCCTCTCCTCAAAATGGCAACGATTAGCCGAAGCAACTTCGACCCTGATCAACTTCGCACCTGGGGCACGGCCCAACAGCTCGCCATCCAGGACGCTCGCTTACCCAATCTAGATTTCTTGGCAGGTTTTGATGCGTTGGTTGAACTCGACATACGCAGTTCGTCAGTAGGTGATATCAGCGGGATTAAGCACGCGACAAAACTTGCTCGGCTGAAAATGTCGCGCTCCCAAGCCGAAAGATTCAATTTAAGGCAAGTGCCCGAGGGGGTCGAAATAACTGGCGATCTCGGAGGGAAGATACGCGCGCGCAAGCGCTAAAGGCCTTGTTGGTCCCCCTAAGCCGCCTCCCCGTCCTCCACCTTCGCTTCCTTCTCCACCCTGAGCGCGGTGATCTGGTTGCGGTTTCTTCGCAGCACTTGGAAGCGGTAGCCGTGGAAGGCGAAGCGTTGGCCGGGTTCGGGGATGGCTTGGGCTTCGTGGATGACGAGGCCCGCGATGGTGACGGCTTCTTCGTCGGGCAGGTCCCAATCCATCACGCGGTTTAGATCGCGGATCGGCACGATGCCGTCGACATTGACCGAGCCGTCGGGCTGCGGGCGCACGCCTTGCACTGCGATGTCGTGCTCGTCTTTGATGTCGCCGACGATCTCTTCGAGGATGTCTTCGAGCGTGACGAGGCCCATCAGCGCGCCATATTCGTCGACCACGAGCGCGAAATGCTCGCGCCGGCGCAGGAATTCGGCGAGCTGATCTTCGGCGCTAGTTGTATCGGGCACGAACCAGGGCGCACGCGCGATCTCCGCGACCACCAGGGCGTCGCGCCCCTTCTCTGAAATCGCGCGCAGGAGATCGCGCGCGTGCAGCACGCCGACGATGTTGTCGGGATCATCCTTGAAGAGCGGCAGGCGCGTGTGGGAGCTCGCCATCGCTTGGGCGATGATCTCGCGCGGCGGCAGATCAACGTCGATCATCTTGATGGCTTTGCGGTGGATCATCACGTCGGCGACGACGAGGTCGGAGAGATCGAGCGCTCCCCGGAGGCGATTGCGCACATCGGTCTCGATCTCGCCATGCTCGGCGGAGACCTCGACCAGGCCTTCGATCTCCTGGCCGGTGAGCACTTCAAAGTGCGTGGCTTCCTTGACGCCGAAGAGTTTGAGGATCGAGCGCGAGGCGTTGTTGAGCAGCCAGTTGAGCGGCCAGAACAGGATGAAAGACGCGTGCAGCGGATAAGCGATCCAGAGCGAAACGGGCTCGGGATTGCGGATCGCGAAAGTCTTCGGGACTTGCTCGCCGATGACGATGTGGAGCGAAGAGAAAACGAGGAAGCCGACGAAGAAGGCGATGAGGTGGATGGTCTCTTCGGGGAGGCCGAGCGGCAGCAGCAGCGGGCGCACGAGCGCGGCGACCGTGGGCTCCCCTACCCAGCCGAGGCCAAGTGAGGCCATCGTGATGCCGAGTTGGCAGCACGCGAGATAGACCTCGACATTCTTCAGCATGGCTTGCGTGAGCGATGCGCCGAAGCGCTTTTCCTCCGCCAGCGCGTCGATGCGGAAGCTGCGCGCTTTCACCAGAGCGAACTCGGCGGCGACATAGAAGGCGTTGGCTGCGAGGAGCAGCAGCGCAATAAAGAGACTGAGGAGCGGGCCGCTCATGTGATTTCTTTCGTGAGCAGCGCGCGGACGGCGGCGCTGCTTGCGTCTTTCTGGACAAAGGAACGCCCGATGCCGCGCGCCAGGATGAGCGTGAGCTTGCCGGCTTCGGCTTTCTTGTCGTGCGCGATGAGGGCGAGGAGTTCGTCGGCGTTGAAGGGCGCGCCGGGGAGTTGGCGGAGATCGAGCTGGTAGCCGGCGGCGCTGAGATGGCGTTTGACGCGCTCTGCGTCTTGCCGCTCGCAGAGGCCGAGCTCGGCGGAGAGCGCGAAGGCGAGGTTCATGCCTGTGCCGACCGCTTCGCCATGCAGCAGCGCGCCGTCATAGCCGGCTTTGGTTTCGAGCGCGTGCGCGAAGGTGTGGCCGAGATTGAGCAGCGCGCGCGCGCCGCCCTCGCGCTCATCTTCCGCCACGATGCGCGCTTTGGCTTCGACGCAGACGCGCACGGCGTGCGCGAGCGCTTCGGGCTCGCAGGCCAGCACGCGCGCGACGTTCGCTTCGCACCAATCGTAGAAATCGGGCTGATCGATCAGGCCGTACTTCACGACTTCGGCGTAACCGGCGCGCAGTTCGCGCTCGGGCAAAGTGCGCAGCACGTCGAGATCGGCGAGCACGAGGCGCGGCTGATAGAAGAGGCCGACGAGGTTCTTGCCTTCGGGCGTATCGATCGCGGTCTTGCCGCCGACGCTGGAATCGACTTGCGCGAGGAGCGTGGTGGGGATCTGCACGAAGTCCACGCCGCGCATGACGATACCGGCGGCAAAGCCCGCAAGGTCACCGATGACGCCGCCGCCGAAGGCGATGATGAGGTCGTTGCGCGAAATGCCGGCGCGCAGGAGTTCGGTGCAGACGTGATTGAGGCCGGCGAAGGATTTTTGGCTCTCCCCTGCTGGCAGAACGATTTCGTGCGTTTGCACGGAGAGAGCGGTGCGCAACGTGTGCAAATGCGCGCGCGCGACGTTTTCATCCGTCACGATGAACACGCGTCCGCTTTTGGCGAACGGCGCGATCAGCTCGCCGGCGCGCGCGAGCAGGCCCGCGCCGATATGCACGTCATAGGCGCGCTCGCCCAGCGCTACGTGAACCGTTTGAGCAACGCTCATTGAGTCATCCTCGCCGCGCGCGCTTTCAGCGCTTCGATCACCGCGACCACGGCGGCATTGTGCGGGCTGTTGGTTGACTCAATGGTAAGATCGGCCTCCGCGTAGATCGGGTAGCGGTCTTCCATCAGTTTCTTCATCACGGCTTGGGGATCGCCGCCTTTGAGAAGCGGGCGATCGTCTCTGCGTTCCACGCGGCGCATCAGAACTTCGAGCGGCGCGCGAAGCCATATGGTGATGGCGCGCTCGCGCATCTCGCCGCGCGTCGATGGATCGATGAAGGCGCCGCCGCCGGTGGCGAGCACGTGCGGTGGGTCTTTCAGCAAACGCGCGATCACCTGGCGTTCGCCGCGGCGGAAATCGGGCTCGCCATGCAGCTTGAAAATATCGGCGACGGAAAGACCCGCCGCGCGTTCGATCTCCGCATCCGCGTCAACGAAGGTGAGCTTCAGCGCATGGGCGAGCCTGCGCCCGATCGTGGTTTTGCCGGCGCCCATGAGCCCCACCAGCGCGATGGTGCGGTCGAGCTTCAAATCGCCGGCGAGCCGACGCAGCTCGGCGCCAGCTTCGTCGCGCTCGCCGATCTCGCTGCCGTCGGGGCGGGTCACACTTTTACCTCTTGGCGCCCGCTTATGGTTAAACAGGGCGGGCTGGAAACTCGCCACATTTTGCGGTCAATCTCGACAGGTCGCAACGGCAGGGATTCGCGGCAAGGGGCCAATCGTGAGAAGACGACGTCGCCGCAGCTCGTTTGGAGGCGCCCGCCCGGGCGCCCCGCAGCGCATCGTGCTGATCGCCGCCGCCGTTTTGATTACCGTTGGGGGCATGGTGTTCTTCGTGCGCCAGTCCGACCAACTGGCCCCCGCCGCGCGCGAGACGCGCATCGAGTTGCCCGACGCTTTCAAGGAATAGCGCGCATGGTCTTCCGGCACATGGGGCCGCCGCTGGGCGCCCTCGCACTTCTGGCCGCGCTCACGACGGCCGCTAGCGCCCAAGAAGAGACGGCCACCCCACCCCGGCTGCCGCTCCCGGTCGAAACCCAGGAATTGCGTCAGCTGGACGCCTGGACCGTGGGGGCGCTCAGCCGAAACGAAGGCATGGCGCCCGAGCTTTGGAGCCGCAGCGACCCCGCCTTCCTCGCCACTTTGTTCGACCGCCTGCCGACTGTTTATGAGTCCCCTGCCGTGCAGTCGCTCGCGCTCCGGGTGCTGCTCTCCAGCGGCGAGGCGCCTCCCGGCGAGGCGCAGCCGGCGGCGCGGAAGCGGTTCGAGGCGCTTGGGCGCATGGGCGCGGCGGATTCGCTGGCCAATATGGCGGCTGGCGCGGGCGCGGCGCTGTCCGATCCCGCCATCGCGCAATATGCAGCGCAGGCCGAATTGGCGCGCGGACGGCGGACCGAGGCCTGTCAGCGCGGACGGGCGGCCCCGGTCGATCCGCCATCGCCCTTCTTCCTGCGGCTGCGGGCCTTCTGCGCGGCGGCGGCCGGCGACCGGCCGGCGGCGGAATTGGCGCTGGAGCTGGCGCGCAGCGGCGGCGCGGACGATGCCTGGTACACCGGCGCGGTGGCGGCGGCAGGCGGCGCGCCAGGCGCCCGGCCTCCGACCGCGCGCTACGACAATTCGCTCAATGTGCAGCTTTCGATCGCGGCGGGGCTCCGGCCCGGGCCGACGCCGCTGAACAACGCGTCCTCGCTCGCGCTGGTGGCGCTGGCGCGCAACGAGACGGCGCCGCAACCGGCGCGCGCGCAAGCGGCGGCGCTCTCCTTTCGGCGCGGCGGCATCAGCGCCGCCGATGCCCGCACCATCTTGCTCGCGACACCGCCGGAAATAACCTCGGGCCTGCCGCCCATCGTCGTGGCGTTGCGCCAAGTGCAGGCGACGCCCGGCACGCTTGAAGCGGCGACCGCGATCGCTGGCGAATTGCGCCGCGCGACCACGCCCGGCGATTTCGCCGCTGCGTCGCGCTTCTTCCGCGCCGACATCGCCGCGCTCACCACCGCGCCCGATCCAAGCGCCGCTCTGATGTTCGCCCGCGCGGCTTTGGCCGCGGGCGACGCAGAATTGAGCGCGCGCTTGCTGCAGAGCGCGAGCGCAACGGGATTGACGCAGGCTTCGCTTGCGCCGCTGGGCGCGGCGTTGGCGGTTGCGCAGAATGTGCGCGGCAATCGCGCGCGCGCCGCTGTCGCGGAACGCATCTCAGGTGCAGGCGCGAGCCTTGCCCGTGCGGGCGCGCGCGATGTCGCGATCATGGCGGCTATGGGCTTTCCCACCGATGGCGCGGCGCAAACCTTCCTGCTCGCCAATCCGCCGCAAGGCGGCGTCCGGGCCGAACCTGGCGCGATGGCGGCGCTCGGCGCGGCGATCGCACGGCGCGCGCCGGGTGAAGCGGCTTTGCTCGCGGTGGTGGCGGCGGGCAATGGGCCGGGCACGCTCGACGCGGATTCGGTGTGCGAGATCATCCGCACTTTGCGCGCGCTGCAGCTCGAAGACGAAGCGCGACGCTTCGCCGTAGAAGCCCTGCTCGCCGGCCAGCCGGCGGCATGATCCGGCCGCGCGCACTTGCGACTCTCCTCCCCCATGCGGGGAGGAGTTGGAGGAGGGGGTGTTAGCGCCGTGCTTGCCGGCAATGGCGCCCACACCCCCCTCCCTACCCTCCCCCGCAAGGGGGGAGGAGCGCTTTATTCGGCGGCGCATTGCATTGTGTTCGCATGAATGATCCCGCGCTGATCGAGGCGTTTTTGGAAATGCTCTCGGCCGAGCGCGCGGCGCGCGCCAATACGCTCGACGCTTACCGGCGCGATCTGGACGATGCGCGCGGCGAGATCAGAGGCGCGCTTGCGGGCGCGAGCGCTGAAGCGATCGAGGCTTATGTCGCGGGACTTTCCAAGCGCGGCTTGGCGCCTGCAACGGCGCGGCGACGAATCTCGGCGCTGAAGCAATTCTTCCGTTTCCTGCTCGCGGAAAACACGCGCGGTGATGATCCAACCGCGCGGCTGGATTCGCCTAAGCGCGGGCGCTCGCTGCCGAAAACATTATCGAGCGATGAGATTGCGCTGCTGATCGATGCGGCGGAGAGCGAACGAGATCGCGCTTTGATCGAGCTGCTCTATGGCGCGGGTTTGCGCGTGAGTGAATTGGTGTCGTTGCCCGTGCGCGCTGCGCCGAAGTCGGGCCAGGCGCACATGATCGTCGAGGGCAAGGGCGGCAAGGAGCGCATGGTGGTGCTCGGACGGCGCGCGCTCGAAGCGCTGGCCGCGCATGTGAACACGCGCGCATCGCTGCTGCCGAAGCTGGAGGCTAAGCGCGAGAAAGCGGCGCGCTGGCTCTTCCCATCCGCCTCCGCCGCCGATGGCAAGCTGACGCGGCGGCGCGTGGCGCAAATTCTGGAAGCGGCGGCGCTGAAGGCGGGGCTCGATCCGGCGCGGGTTTCGCCGCATGTGCTGCGGCATGCGTTCGCGACGCATCTGGTGGAAGGCGGCGCCGACCTCCGCACCGTGCAAACGCTGCTCGGCCACGCCGATATTGCGACGACGCAAATCTATACCCATGTCGCCGAAGGCCGGCTGAAAACTCTGGTTGAAACCAAGCACCCCCTCGCCCGCAAGCCAAAGCCATGAGCGGGAACACGAGGGAACCCGGTTCGCGCGGCGCCGTTTGTTCGGGATGACAAGTATGGACGATACGCGCCCCTGGGCTTCCGCACGCGGTGGTGTGCCGGCGTTTGTGATTTACGTTTTGTTTCTGTTGTCGATCCCAAGTTTTGCGCTGTTCGCGCTCGTCGGCGTTATCACGGCGTACGTGACACGCGAAGGATCGAGCGGCTTGGCGCGCGAGCATATCGAAGCGCAAATCCGCGTGTGGTGGGTGGCGTTTTTGTGGGGCGTTGCGCTGTTCGCACTCGGCATCGTCGGCTGGGTTTTGACGCCGCTTCTGATCGGTTTTCCGATTTTGTGGCTGATCTGGACGCTCGGCTTCATCGTGATGATCTGGTTCACAGTGAAGAGCGCGTTTGGCCTCATCGCCCTGCTCGAAGGCAAGCCGCCGAGCATCGGACTCTTCTAGCGCGAAGCCACCACCATGGCGTGCTGCACCGGCGGCGCGAGCGTCGCCATCAAACCGAAATAAGCCAAGGCGGCGAAAACGCCGATCGCGAGCGCGCGAGACATGAGATTAGCGCGCCTCGAAGATCGTGAACGATGCGTGCTCGCGCGCCGCATCGGGATTCCAGCCGCCGGCCGCGAAGGCGAGATACGCCAACACCGAAACCAAACCCACAATCACTTCACGCATCATCCCTGCTCCGTTCGAGTGGCGATGATGATGGGACGGTGGTGGGCGGGAAGCTGTGACGGGGGTTACGCGCCAAATGTAGCGACGCCTTCGGCGATTCCGGTTGCAACTTGGGATTTCAGCCGATACCGGGGAATGGAGGCTTCGCGGGGGCGGGCATGAAATTAGCTACTTTAGGTACGCTTTGCGCCGTGCTGGCGCTGTCTCTCGGCGCATGCGCGACGGTCGATCAGCGCGTAATCGTAACACCACCGGAAGCAGACGCGCCGGCTGCGCTCGGCCTAGATACGCTCGCGCCGACGCGCGCATCATTAGAAACCGAGCGCTTGTTTAAGACATCCGGCATTTGGTCGGATGGCGGATCCTGTCAGGGGATCACCGAGGCGGAAATGTCGGCGGACGACGACGCAACTCGCCTGGCCGTTGTTCGCGGCGTACTAAGCTTGTGCTCGCGCGCACTGATGAACCAGGTGCTGTATCGGCTCAATGGCAGGGGAAATCTCGCCACCGCCACCTCCGTGCCAACCTTCATCGCAGTGGCCGGCGGCGCCCGCGCGGCCGCAAGCACAACGAATGCCTGGCTATGGCTCGCATCGATCCCGATCTTCTACGAGGACTTGCAAAGCAATCGCATGACGGCGGTCGAGTACTATGCCGGGTATGGCGTCGCCTGGGTTTCCGAACAGACGAATGCATTGGATCGAGGATTTCGCGCCGTGCATGCCCAACGTGAAATCCTCGAAGACACCGTAGATCGCGCCAACGCCGCTGGGGCGGCCATAAGAACGCAGCTTGACGCCGTTGACCGCGAACTCGCGCCGCTCGCCGCAAACGCGCCTACGAGAGCGCGTTTGGCCACCACAAGGGAAAAGCTTCAATCTCTTCTCGCGCAACTGCAAGCGACGCAGGCTGCTGCACGCATTGCTCGAAATTCCGCAAATGCGGCGCTCGCGCAGCACGCTGAGTTGCCGCGTTGGGCGCGTGAGCGTTTCGAACAGGTGCGCGCGATCGCCATCGGACAACAGATCGTTTCGCGCGTCGGCCCATCGGAGGCGTTTCGCACTTTGTTGGCGGCCCCCTTCACAATTCTGAGCGACGGCATCCGTGGCGGTTCTTCCACAGATGCGCCCAGGCTGGTGGTCCAACAAAATATCGCGCTTCAGTTCGCGACCTTACCCAAGCCAATGGGCATCGCCGACGCGAGCCGCGCCGAAGTCGTGGACATCACGTTTGACAGCACCACCATCACGGACGCGACACGGGCCAACCTTGTGGCGGGGCACGTCTCGACCATCCAAGAATTGGTCGAGGCCGTGCGAACGACCCGCGCCGCAATCGCGGAGCTTGCCACGATCGACAAAGCTACCGCGCCGAACTTGACGCTTCCCGCTGGCAACCAAGGCCAATAAAATCTAGCGCAGCCCGCCGGAGGCGACGATCTTTTCGCCGGTGAGCCAGCCGGCGTCGGTGGAGGCGAGGAAGACGGCGATGCGCGCGATGTCTTCCGGCTGACCGATGCGGCCGAGCGGGGTTTGGCTGACGAAGTGCTGCTCGGTGTCGCCGCCCAGAATGCCGACGGCCGCCACCCCTTCCGTTTCCACGACGCCAGGATTGATGGCGTTGACGCGGATTTTGCGGGGCCCGAGTTCATTGGCGAGCACGCCGGTGATGGCGTCCACCGCGCCCTTGGTGCCGGTATAGATGGCGCTCTCCGGCAACAGCACGCTCGTTACAGCGGAGCTCACATTGATGACGCTGCCGCCTTCGTCGCCGAACAATTGCGCGGCTTCGCGCGTAGCGAGCAGAAGGCCGAGTACGTTGACGTTAAACTGGCGGTGGAATTCTTCCTCGGTGACTTGATCGAGCGCCGAGAATTGATAAACGCCCGCATTGTTCACCAGAATATCGAGACGCCCGAAGGTTTCCTTGGTGACGGCGAAGAGCCGCTTCACATCGTCGGCCTTGGCGACATCGGCTTGCACGGCGATCGATTTGCCGCCGGCCTGCTTGATCACGGCGACGACGCGCTCGGCGCCTTCTTTATCCGACGCATAATTCACCACGACGGCGGCGCCAGCGGCGGCCAATTCCTTGGCCGTCTGGGCGCCAATGCCCTTGGATGCGCCGGTGACGACGGCGACTTTTCCCTGCAGCTTGCTCATTTCATCGAACTCCTCTGGTTCGATGGTTAGATAAGCGTCGAACTATCCCCTGCAACCCGCCCTTGCGCTATAAAAACTAAAGACTGGCGTGATTAAATCTGCGCGAGGCGGTCGAGATAGGCCTGCAGCATGCCGCGCTGAAGCTCTAGGCTGGCGAAGCGGCCCTCGCGCGTAATGGTGATGAGGCCGGCGCGCTCCAGCTCTTTCATATGATGCGAGAGCGTCGCCTTGCTGATCTTCCCGCCGCACTTTAACGCGCCGCACGGCGTGACCGCTTCGCTTTCGCCAAGCTGCTTCAAAATCTCCACGCGGCGCGGCTCCGCCAGCGCGCGGGCGATGGCGGTGAACTGGCGATCCGTGAGGCGTGGTTTCGCGGGCGACATGATTGTTGGAATATAGGAACGAAAGGGGGCGGTGTCGCGGGGCGTCACCTATTCTCGGATCGCCCGGCGATCGCCACAGATGCCGCTCCGCGTCGGGCTTACATGCATGCAGAGCCGTAGACGCCTTCGATGCCGGTGAGACGGCCCGCTTCCGCGCGCCAGTCAACATAAACGGAGATCGAACAAGCGATCGTGCTCCAGTGATAGGTGGCCTTGCCGGGCTGAGGGAAATTGAAATGCTGTTCGCGCAAAGTGGCGATGAGCACGGCTTCTTCGCTGCCGATCGGGTAGCGCTCGCGCAGGTGCGCGGTGAATTCCGCATTTGGAACTGTGGAGGACTCTGAGACGTCCGCCACAATGGGCGGCGCCCCCTTGAACATCTCACCGAGGTCACCGCTCATACAGCCGGAAGCGATGAGCGTCATCACGAGCAACGGGATTTTGGAGACCAGGCGCATTTACAAGCCGTAAGCAGTCTTCATCGCGGCATCTTTCCCCGCTACCAACTTCGCCAGATCCACGATCACCTTCGCCTGCTTCCACGTCGCGTCGTCTTGCATCTTGCCGTCCAGCATCGCGACGCCCTGCCCGTCTGGCATCGCTTCCAGGATGCGCAGTGCGAAGCGGACTTCTTCGATGTCGGGGTTGAAGACGCGTTTGGCGATGGCGATTTGGCTCGGGTGCAAGGTCCAGGCGCCGACGCAGCCCATGAGATAGGCGTTGCGGAATTGTTGTTCGCAGGCGGCGGGATCGTCGATGGCGCCGAAGGGCCCGTAGAACGGCTTTATGCCGTGCATGGCGCAGGCATCGACCATTTTCGCGAAGGTGTAGTGCCAGAGGTCTTGCTGCACGCTGGCGCGGTCGCCTGAGCCGTCATCGTCGGCGAGCACGCGGTAGCCGGGATGGCCGCCACCGACGCGGGTGGTTTTCATTTTGCGCGACGCGGCAAGATCGGCGGGGCCGAGCGAGACGCCTTGCATGCGTGGGGAAGCGCCGGCGATGGCTTCGACATTCGCGACGCCTTGCGGTGTTTCGAGAATGGCGTGGAGGAGGATCGGCTTGGTGAGCCCGTGCTTGGCTTCGAGCAGCGCGAGCAGCTGATCCATGTAGTGGATGTCCCACGGGCCTTCGACTTTGGGGACCATGATGACGTCGAGCTTATCGCCGAGGCCGGCGACGAGTTCGGTGACGTCGTCCAAGTGCCAGGGCGAGTTCAGCGCATTGACGCGGCTCCAGAGGCCGACGCCGAGCGCGCGAAAATCCGTGGCGTTCCCCATGGCAATCGCGCCGGCGCGCGCGGCGAGTTTGGCGTCGGCGGGGATGGCGTCTTCGAGATTGGCGAGGATGACGTCGACCTCGCGCGCGATCTCGGGGACTTTGGCGCGGACTTTGTCGAGGTGCGGCGGGACGAAATGGATGGTGCGCTCAAGCGCGACTGGCAGTTCGCGCAAAGGCGCGGGCGCGCCGGTGGCTAGCGGGGTAAAGAAGGCGCGAGGGGTTTTCATGAGCAGACCCCCATGCTCCCCCTCGATGGGGGAGCTGTCACGCGGAGCGTGACTGAGGGGGTGGCGGGCGCCGTCCTCGAGCAATGCCCTCCGAAGGCAGTACCTTCAACAGGGCGCCTCCACCCTCTCCGCCGCGCGCTCTGCGCGCGCCACCTCCCCCATCGAGGGGGAGGATTAAGGGCGGAGGGTTCGTCGCTGGCGCGCATGTTCTAGCTCCGTTCGCAGCTGCAGCATGCCTCTGCCCGCGCGGGTTCGCAATGCAGGCGCCCAACCTGGGGCTTTAGCTTGATGGAAGGCACTTAGCGGCTATTGTCCCGCCCTTTCGGGGCGCGGTCCGCCCCGCGAGGCCAGAGCCGCTTTGCGCACTTATCTCGATTTCGAAAAATCCGTCGCCGAGATCGAAGCCAAGATCGAGGAGCTGGCCGGGCTGAACGAGGCCTCCGGCCCGGACGCCATGGCCATGGGCGTTGAGCTGTCGCGGCTCAAAACCAAAGCCGAGAAGGCGCTGGCCGACACCTATTCCAAGCTCGACCCCTGGCAGAAAGCACAAGTGGCGCGCCATCCTGATCGGCCGCGCTACCGCGACTATGTGAGCGCGTTGGTGACTGACTATGTCGAGCTTTCCGGCGACCGCAACTTTGGCGAGGACGCCGCTATCCTTGGCGGCCTTGGCAAGTTTCTCGGCCGTCCATGCCTGGTGATCGGCAATGAAAAAGGCCGCACGACACAAGAACGCTTGAAGCACAATTTCGGCATGGCGCGGCCGGAGGGCTATCGCAAGGCCGTACGGCTGATGGATCTGGCGGAGCGCTTTTCACTGCCGGTGGTCAGCTTCGTGGACACCGCGGGCGCCTATCCTGGCATCGGCGCCGAAGAGCGCGGCCAAGGGGAAGCAATCGCGCGCTCGACCGAGCGGTGCCTCACGCTTGGCGTACCGATGGTCGCGGTGATCGGCGGCGAAGGCGGGTCCGGCGGCGCCATTGCGATCGCGGCCGCCAATAAGGTGCTGATGCTCGAACACGCGGTCTATTCGGTGATCAGTCCGGAAGCTGGAGCAACCATCCTCTTCCGCGACGCCGCGCGCGCGAAGGATGTGGCGAACGCCATGAAAATCACGGCGCAGGATTTGGCCGCGCTCAAAGTGATCGACATCATCGTGCCCGAGCCATTGGGCGGTGCACACCGTGAGCCAGGGGCCGCGATGGCCGCCGTCGGCGCGGCGGTGGCCGAAGCGCTCGATGCGATGGCCGACAAAAGCGCCGCTGAACTACGCCTGCAACGCAAAGAGCGCTTCTATGCGATTGGGCGGTTGGAGAGCGAAACGGCGGCTTCTTTGTAATCGGACCGCCGGCTTCCAGCCGGCAGCGACTTTGCCGGCTGGAAGCCGGCGGTCCTAGGGTACCGAATTCCCGCCGCATTTTTCCTTATGCTTCCCGGCGCATTGAAAGGTTTCGCATCATGGATAACCACCCCTCGCGCCGCGCGGTCTCGCTGAGTCTGGCCGCCGCCGCCGCTTCGCTCGCGGCAGGCCCGGCGTTCGCGCAGAATTCCTATTCGGAAAACGAAGTCGTCAACGAGGCCAACGAATTTCTCGACGCCAGCGCGGAAGCTGTGTCGGACGTGGTGCGGCATGTGTTCAGCGAGTACGGCGAACCGGTCGGCTTCATCAAAGGCCGTGAAGGCGGCGGCGCGGCGGGCATCGGCTTTCGCCTGGGCGACGGAGACATGTTCTTTCGCCACAGCACGGCGCCGACGCGCGTGTTCTGGCGCGGGCCGTCGATCGGGATCGATGCGGGCGGCGATGCGGCGCGTGTCTTCACGCTGATCTACAATATGACGAGCACCAACCAGATCTTCCGCCGCTTTCCGGGCGTCGAAGGTTCGGCGTATTTCGTTGGGGGCGTCGGCGTCAATTATCAGCGCAAGGACGGCGTGGTGCTGGCGCCGATGCGCGCGGGCGTGGGCCTCCGGCTTGGCGCGAATGTGGGGTACTTGGCCTATTCGCGGCGGCGGAACTTCTTTCCGTTCTAAAAGACGGCAGTCGGCAGTCGATGATCCCGACTGCCTACTCCCGATTGCCGATTGCCGATTTCTTTGCGGCCAACTTGGCCTCGTGCCGTTCGCGAAACTCTTCCGCGAAGGCTGACGCGAGAATACCTGTCGGCATTGCGACGATCCCAATCCCCGCGATGGCGACGAGGCCGGCGGCGATGCGGCCGAGGACGGTTTCGGGATAGACGTCGCCATAACCGACGGTCGTCAGCGTCACGATCGCCCACCAGAGCGAACGCGTGATCGAGCCGAATTGCTCGGGCTTGTGATCGCCTTCGATGAAATAGAGCAGAAGCGCCGCGACATAGACTTGCGCGGCGGCGACGCAGAGCGATGCAAAGAGCGGCGCGCCGGCGCGCTTCACCGCCGCCCCCACGATCGCGAACGCCGGCACATAGCGCGCGAGCTTGAAGAGCCGCAGCAAACGGAGCGCGCGCAAAGCCGCGAGCCAGCCGCCGTGGAGATGCGGAAACATTAGAAACACCAAGAGTTCCGGCAGGAACGCCAGGAGGTCGGCGATGGTGATGGGCTGCGCGAGAAAACGCAGGCGCCCCATCAATCCGCTGTGGCGCGGGTTCTGACCTTCCGACCAAAAACGCAGAATGAATTCGATCGCGAAGATGACAACGACGACGCCATTGACCGTTTCCACGATCGGGCGGATGTGCGCGGGAAATGGCGTGTCGGGGCGGATGGCTTCAGTTTCGACGGCAAGCGCAACCAGACTGACCAGCACCAGCAAAATGATCGCGCCGGAAAAGAAATTGATGCCGCCCGGTTCGTCTGGTTCGAGCCAGTCGTGAATGTACGCTTTCGCGGTGGCGTGTTTGCGCTTGATCAGAGGCATGGCGCGCCTACTAGACCCAGGCTTGCGGCGCCGACAAGGGCGTTCAGCCCGGCGTCGAAAGTTTCAGCCCCACAACGCCCGCAACGATCAGCCCGATACACAAAAGCCGCGGCAGCGACGCCGATTCGGCGAACAGAATAATCCCCGCGATCGCCGCACCCGCCGCGCCTATGCCGGTCCAGACCGCGTAGGCGGTTCCAATCGGCAGCGTCTTGGTGGCGAGCCCGAGCGTCACCATCGAGAACACCATCGCCGAGATGGTGAGCACGCTCGGCGTGAGGCGCGTGAAGCCGGCGGAATATTTAAGCCCGATCACCCAGGCGATTTCGGCGATGCCGGCGAGCGTGAGGAAAAGCCAGGGATGCATGTTGAGCTCCATGTCCTTCTCCCCTTGTGGGAGAAGGTGGCGCGAGCGAAGCGAGCGTCGGATGAGGGGTGACGCTCAACGTCGCAGATTCGCGCTCATACCCCTCATCCGTCATCGCGTGCCGCGATGACACCTTCTCCCACAAGGGGAGAAGGTCAATTCCGCAGCGCCCCACCCGTCACCTTGCTCACCGCGGCGATGATCTTCGCGCTCACTGCTTCGATCTCCGCATCGGTCAGCGTCTTTTCGCGCGGCTGCAGCGTGACTTCGATGGCGAGGCTCTTCTTGCCGGCGGCCATGCGTTCGCCGCGATAGACGTCGAACAGCGCGACATCCGCGATCAGCGGCTTATCGGCGCCGAACGCGGCGCGGACGAGATCGGCGGCTTTCACGGCGTCATCCACGATGAAGGCGAAGTCGCGCGAGAGCGGCATCAGGTCGAGCTTTTCGAGCGATGGCTTGGCGCGACCGCTTTTGGCGCGTGGCGCGGGGATGGCGTCGACCAGAATCTCGAACGCCAAAGCGGGCGCTTCGACATCGAGCGCCGTCAGCACGCGCGGATGGATTTCGCCGAAATAGGCGACGGGCTTATTGCCTAGCACGAGTGCGCCGGCGCGGCCGGGCCGCCACCAGGCGGGGACGTCGTCGCTGGTTTGCAAAGGCGCTGTGGGCGCGCCCATGCCTTCGAGCACGGCGAGCACGTCGCGCTTCATGTCGTACAGATCGGGCTGCGGCGCGGCCTTCCAGTGCCGCTGCGGCCGCGCGCGCCACACCGCGGCCAGCGTGCGCGCCTGATCGTTCTCGCCGTCGCCGCGAAAGACGGGGCCGGCTTCGAACAAGCGCGCATCGTCGTGGCCGCGATCGGCGTTCTTCTGCGCGGCGATGAGAAGGTTCGGCAACGCGGACGGCCGCATGCAATCGAGATCTGCGGAGATCGGGTTTGCAAGCAACAGCTTTGCATCGCCGCCGCCGAACAAAGCGGCGTGCTTTTGCGCGCAGAAGCTCCACGTCACCGCTTCGAGATAGCCAAGCGATGCGGCGGCGCGGCGCGCAAGCCGCGTGCGGCTTTCGCCGACGCTGGCGGGCGGCGCGCGATAGCCGCGCGCGCGCGGCGGTTCGACGGCGGGGAGTTTGTCGAAGCCTTCGATGCGCGCAATTTCTTCGACCAGATCGGCGGGTCCGGAAACATCGCGCCGCCAGCTCGGCGGCTGCACGATCAGTTTCTTCGAGCTTTGTCCTTCGGCGGCGGTTTCAAAGCCGAGCGCTTTCAAAATCGCGCGCACGCGCGTGGGCGCGACATTCATGCCGGCGAGCGTGCGCACGCGGTCGGGATCGAACAGCACTTGCGGGCTCGGCGCGGGCGCTTCGCCGTCGACCATGGTTTCGCTCGGATCGCCGCCGCAAAGTTCGAGGATCATGCGCGTCGCCAGCTCGATGCCCGGCACGACGAAGCCCGGATCGACGCCGCGCGCGAAGCGATATTGCGCGTCCGATTGAATGCCGGTGGCGCGGCCGGTTTCAAACGTGCGGATCGGATCGAAGTACGCGCTCTCGAGAAGCACATCGGTGGTGGCGTCGCTGCAGCCGGAATATTCGCCGCCCATAACGCCGCCAAGACCCAACACGCGCGCATCGTCCGCGATCACACACATGGCCGGCGTGATGACATAAGTCTCGCCGTCGAGCGCCTTGAAGCTCTCCCCTTCGCGGCCGAGACGCGCACGCACCACGCCCTGCACTTTGCTCGCATCATAGACGTGAAGCGGGCGCGCGCGGTCGTAGGAGAGATAATTGGTGATATCGACAAGCGCGCTCCGCGGCTTGATGCCGATGGCGCGGAGGCGCCGTTGCAGCCAATCGGGCGACGGCCCGTTTTTCACGCCGCGAATGAGACGCCCCGCGAAAATCGGGCACGCGCCCGCATCGCCGGTCGCGACCTTGATCGGCGATTTGTAACGGCCCGGCACGGGCATGATCTGCTTGGCGTTGAGCTTGCCCACGCCCGCCGCCGCGAGATCGCGCGCGATACCGACAACGCCCAGCCAATCGGGGCGATTGGGCGTGACTTCGAAATCGACCACCGGATCGGAGAGGTGCAGCGCATCGGCCACCGGCGTGCCAACTTTCAGCGCAGTGTCGAGTTCGAGAATGCCGTCAGCGTCGGAATCGAGTTGCAGCTCGGCGCCCGAGCACAACATGCCGTTCGACACCACGCCCCGCACCGGCCGTGCTTCGAGCGTAATGCCGCTGCCTGGAACATATGTGCCGATCGGCGCGAACGCGGTGACGAGCCCCGCGCGCGCATTGGGCGCGCCGCAGACGATTTCGAGCACGCCGTCTTTGGTTTCGACTTGGCAGACTTGCAGCTTGTCGGCGTTCGGATGCTTCGCCGCGCTGATGATGCGCGCGACGGTGAAGGCGCTGAGTTTCGCGGCTGGGTTTTCGACGTCCTCCACTTCGAGGCCAGCCATGGTCATGGCTTCGACGATAGCGTCGATGTCGGCCTCGGTGGCGAGGTGATCTTGGAGCCAAGAGAGCGTGAATTTCATGGCCGTTCCCAGCGTTTGACAAGTTCACTCCAATTCCCGGAGCGACGCGCAGCGTCGAGTCCGGGACCCATAACCACGAACGCCTGCGGATATGGGCCCCGGACTTGGCCTAAGGCCAATCCGGGGAGTGGAGAGATTTGAGCGCGCCTATGCACTAACCCACTCCCTGCGCCAAACCCGGCAACAGGAACGGGCTGAAGCCGTAGTGCTTTAACCACCGCACATCCGCGTCGAAGAACGGGCGCAAATCTGGCAGCCCGTATTTCAGCATCGCCAACCGATCAACGCCTAAGCCGAACGCGTAACCCTGGTGCTTTTCCGGATCGAGGCCGCAATTCTTGATGACGTTCGGGTGCACCATGCCGCAGCCGAGAATCTCCAGCCAATCGTCGCCCGTGCCGATCTTCAATTGGCCGCCGCTGCGATCGCAGCGGACGTCCATTTCGGCGCTGGGTTCGGTGAACGGGAAATGGTGCGGGCGGAAACGGACTTCGACATCGTCGATCTCGAAATAGGCTTTGATGAACGCCATCAAGGTGCCCTTGAGATCGGCCATGGTCGTCACCTCGTCGATGACGAGGCCCTCGATCTGGTGAAACATCGGCGTGTGCGTCGCGTCTGAATCGCAGCGATAAGTGCGGCCCATGCAGATCATGCGGATGGGCGGCTTCTGCTTCAGCATGGTGCGAATTTGCACGGGGCTCGTATGCGTGCGCAGCAGCTTGCGTTCGCCTTTTTCGTCCGCGTTGAAAAAGAACGTGTCGTGCATGTCGCGCGCGGGATGCTTTTCCGGGAAATTGAGCGCGGTGAAATTCATCCAGTCGGATTCAATGTCCGGGCCTTCTTCGAGCGCGAAACCCATCTCGCCAAAGATGGAAGCCAGTTCTTCCATCACGTGGCTGACCGGGTGGATCGCGCCGAGCCGCGTGCGCTGCGCCGGCAGCGTGACATCGAGCGCATCGCGCTTGAGCTGGGCTTCGAGCGCGACTTCGGCGAGTTCGGCGCGGCGCGCGACGATGGCTTCACCGAGGCGATCCTTCAGGCCATTGAGCTTCGGCCCCATCGCCTGACGCTGCTCGGGCGCCATCGTGCCGAGCGTGCGCATCAGCATCGACACCGCGCCCTGCTTGCCCAGCGCTTCGACGCGCACGGCTTCGAGCGTGGGCTCATCGGCCGCGGCCGTGACGCGCTGAACCAAGGCGCGCTCCAGCGCGTCGAGGTCTGCGGCTTCGAGGGGGGTCTGCGTGTCCATGGGGCGCCTGTTTAGCGTTGGGGCGGGGGATGGCAATGGGGGCGCGGCGCGGAACTCATGCTCGCCCTCGATGGGCGAGCTGTCAGGCCGCGCAGCGGACTGACTGAGTGGGTGACAGCACCGTTTCACCCTAGACCGCGCCGCCACCCACTCCGTCCGCTTCGCGGACACCTCGCCCATCAAGGGCGAGGATGAAGGAAGCGGCGCTTATTGCGGCGGGTTGGCGAGGCGATTCGCGGCGTTCACCAGCTGGATGTAGCTTGAGCCCAGGTTCACGACATATTCGTTCTCGCCCCACATGAAGGGCCAGTCTTCGCGGTTTTCGGGGAAGTCGGGTTTCAGGATCAAAGTGCCTGGCACGACGCCGCCGGCGATGAAACTGAAATCGGCGCGGTTGTTGCCGTAGGCCACTTCCTTGGAGACGGCGCCGACGCCTGAGACGAACGAGACGTTCGAGCCAGGATGCGTGCCGTAAAGATAATCGAGCGCGCGGAAGACGGCGTCGGTGCTGACGATCTCGGGGAAATATTGGTTGAGCGTGTAGGCGGTGAGGCCAAAGCCGACGACCTGGCCATTACCGGCCCAGCCGCCCTCACCGATCGGCACGCCATAGGGATTGGCACTGACGAATTGCGCGGCGCGTTCGGCGTAGGCGCGGACGGCGGGCACCATGCGCGTTTTGTATGAGGCGGGCATGTAGGGGATGGCGCGCGCGGCGAGCACGGCGTTGAAGAGGAAGCGCTCCTCGATCTGCGGCCACATCTCTTCAATGCGCCGGGCGTAGCGCTGATCGCGCGTGGTGATGAGGAGTTCGACGGCGGCGGACAATTCTTCGCTGACGATATCGCCGCCCGTGGTGTTGCCGTGCTGGAAGATGATCGGCGCGTGCGTGTGCTCTTCTTCCCAGACGCGCTGCGCGACGGCGAGGCTTTCGGCGGCGAGCGCATCATTGTGGCCGCGCAGCACGCGGCTGGCGGCGGCGAGCGCGGCGGCGGAGCCGTAATTGAGCGGCGTCGAGCGATTGGTGAAAGCCCAGCGATCGTCCCGGAGGCCGCTGCGGCCGTCGCGCACTTCGTCGGGGCGCAAGCGCGCGTCATAGACGAGGCCATCGGTCTTGGTCACGGCGTCGCCGAGATGGTGATATTGCGAGAGATCGGCTTCCACGACCCCATTGATCGCGAAGCCGAAGGTGCGGTGCTGCGCGATCAGCCAGAGCACGCCGTGCTCGACTTGCTGGACGATGTCGGGCTGGCCGTCCGGCACGTGAATATCGACATAGCGGCGCTGCTGATCGATCGTGGTTTCGTCGCGGTCGATGCCGAAATCCTCGCGCGCGGCAACGAGCGAGCGCACCACGGCGTAAGTGGTTTGCGTGCGGATATCGAAATCGCCGGCGTCGTACCAGGAGCCGACATTGAGGCCGGGGATGTGTTGGTACGGCTGAAATTGCGTGTCGGTGGTGGGGCCTTGGCGGTAGAGATCGTGATGCTCGTGGTTCACTGGCGCTTGCAGCGCGTCGTCGCGATGGCTGTCGCCGTGCCAGACGCGGTAGGCCTCATTGACGAACATATGATCCATCTGCACCGGGAAAAACACGTCGAGTGTGGGGTGCCAAGCATCGGCATAGACATCGGCGCCGATGCGGAACGGCGCGGTGCGCTGGCCGGCATAGTCGATGACGTAGAGACCGGGCTCGCGATAGTCGCTGAAATCGAAGCTCTGATAATTGTAGCGGAGATAGCTTCCGGCGAACGGCGCGAGGCGCGCTCGGTAAGCGAGCGTGGTGGAGCCATCGGCATTGATGCGCAGCAGGCGCGCTTCGCGGGCGGGGCGATCATTGCGGTCGAGTTCGATCACGGCGACTTTGCGTTGGTTGGGCGCGTAGCCGACTTGGCTGTGGCCAATCACAGGCGTGCGCACCCAGTTCGGAATCGAGGATGCGTTGAGCGTCCATTCCAGCACGCGGCCGGTGCGGCCTGACGGAAGCTGGCCGCGCAGCACGAACCAGCCGTTCTGCGCCTGGTTGCGACCGTCATAGAGCGCGATCTCGCCTTCGCTGGCGGTGAGCGTGACGCGGCGTGCATCGTCCTCGGGCGCGAGCACGAAGCTGCGGCCGGTGGCGAACGGGAGCGGTTCGGCGGTGCTGTCGGCGCCGCGCGCGATCTGCACGATCGGGCCAGCGGGCGCATCGGCGCGGCGGCGCATCGGGCCTGACGGATAAAGCGGGAACTGGCCGGCATTGCCGTCCGCCAGATAGGAATGATGGAAGTAAGCAGACGGCACGAATTCGAGATTGAAGCCGGCGCGGCCTTCGAGCGCTGTCGGCAGCGGCGATGCCAGGTTCACGCTGATCACGACGCCATCGCCGCGCGGCTCGGTGCGGATCACATACGTGAAGTCGTAGTCGGCGTAACGGAGGGTGGTTTCGATGACGCCCGTCGCGGGATCGGCGTTGCGGGAAACCAGCGCGCCGATTTCATCCCACTGCCCCGGCGTCGCCATCAGGCGCACGTCGCCATTGGTGGCGGTGCGGACGCCGTGATGGATAAGCTCGACGCCGCTGATCTTGGAATCGCTGAAGAGCCCGTCGTACCAATTGGAGAAGACGAGCACATTGACGCCGCGCGTCTCGTAATAGCCCGCGCTGTTCAAGGTTAGAGGTTGCGCCGAGGCCGCGCCGGCGGCGGCGAGCGCAAGAAGAGCGAGCGCGCAGAGGCGCGAGAAACGTCTGATCACGTGGGACAGCCCTCCTCGGGTCCGGTCTTGTGACGCCGGCTTTGCGAGGGGCAGTTTTCCTGGTGTGGCGGCTCCAGGTCAACGCGGTTTGGTAGCGCTCACACGGATCGCGCGAACACCTTCTTGTGAGCGTTCGTCCCCAGCGCGAAAAACGCGCGCCGCAGCACAGGTCCCGCGCGCTTTGCAGTGACCTAGGTCACGCGTCTGACGGCAACTTTATGCCGTCTACTTGCGTTGGATGGCTTGAGCGCAGCTTGCATCCGCCCTGCCCGCTCCAGCCCCAATGCGAGGAGACTTCAATGGCCGACCCCAACGATCCGCACGCCTCACGACCCTCACACTCCAAAGTCCACACCACGACCGGCCACGAAGGCGGCAATGGTTGGAAATGGCTGCTCGGCGCCGGCGCCGCCGCAGCTTTGGTGGGGATTGGGTATGTCGTGCTGAACGACAACAAGACGACCCCGTCCAATGAGATCGCGTACAACGACGCGACCAGCTCCAACGCCGACCGCTATGCCGGGCCGCTGCCGGGCGACGAGCGCTCGCCGGCGGATGTGGCCGAAACCAGCAGTGACGACGTGCAAACCGCTTCCGCGACGCCGACGCCCACGCCGCGCCGCGAACGTGCGCGCGCTGCGACCACCACGCCGACGCCAGAGCCGGTCGTCATCGAACAGACTGTCGGTGTCGGCAGCGATGGCGTGGTCGCGGAAAACGCGTCCTACGATGAAGAAGTGATCGTGCATCAGCGCCTGCGTCCGCAATGGACCCGGACGCCAAGCGCGCGCCGCATGACAGCGGCCTATCCGGAACGCGCGCTCGAGCGCGGCCGCGAAGGTGAAGCGCGCGTCGCGTGCACCGTGCTCGACACCGGCCGCCTCGATTGCGCGCGGGTTTCGGAATATCCGGCCAATTACGGCTTCGGCAACGCGGCGGTCCGCGTCGCTGAACAATATCGCCACGACGCCGTGCGCGCGGACGGCCTGCCTGCCGCCGGCACGCCGGTGAACTTCCGCGTTCTCTTCCGCGTCGCGGAAGAACGCCACGCTTCACTGAACTAAACCTCGACCTAGACTCGAAACCGCCAGCGCGCCTTGTAGGCACGCTGGCGGTTTTTGATTCGTGGAACGCGCTTAGCCCTTGGCTTGCGCGCAGATGGCCTTGAAGGCTTCCGGCTGATGCATGGCCAGATCGGCGAGCACCTTGCGGTCAAGCTCGATGCCGGCTTTCGCGAGGCCGCTGATGAAGCGCGAATAGGTCAGGCCCTCTTCGCGGACAGCCGCGTTGATGCGCTGAATCCAGAGCGAGCGGAATTCGCGCTTCTTCACTTTGCGGTCGCGATAGGAATAGTGCGCAGCCTTCTCGACCGCAGCATTCGCAGTGCGGAAGGTTTTCGAGCGACGGCCATAATAGCCCTTCGCCTTCTTCAGTACTTTCTTGTGACGGGCGTGCGCGGTGACGCCGCCTTTGACGCGTGCCATGGGAAATTCTCCGTCAGATTGGGATTAATCGAGGCCGTAGGGGATCCAGAGCTTGACCCGATCCCCGTCCACCTTCGCGAGCACGTCGGTGCCCCGGTTCTGACGGATGTACTTGCCATTGTGGCTCATGAGGCGGTGGCGCTTGCCGGCGGGACCGGCCTTCACTTTGCCCGTGGCCGTGAGCTTGAAGCGTTTTTTGACGCCGCTCTTGGTCTTCAGTTTCGGCATTTTATCCTCCAGTGGGATGAAAAGCGCCGCTAAGGACGCCAAAAGGAGCAGCCACGGCATGCCGTTTCGCCGGGCCCCTCACGAAGAGGCGGGCAGATAGCATGGGGGGGCGGGCCGGAACAAGCGGCTCACAACGCAGTGAAAACCCGATTTTCAGCCCGCTGGGTAATAGCCCTTCAATCGGGTGCGGATTAGCATTCGAACAAAAGCACTATGGGGAGGCCGATGAGGTCGGTTGTTGTGTTGTCTCTCGTCCTGGGGCTCGGGGCCTGCGTGAGCCCGCCGCCAGGGAATATGCGCGCAGCCGCGACCGAGGGCGAACTCGGCGGCTACAAGGCGTTTTCCTGGGGCCGGGCGGGCGTGACCTACTCGGAATACCAGACCGTGTCGTTCGAGTGCGCGTCGCGCGCCATGCTCGCCCCCCGAGCGCCGCCCGAGCCGATCCCAACTTTGTTCGCCCCCGCGGACCCAGAATGGATGATCGCGGACGCCGTCTCCAGCGATGTCCAGGACCAGCGCTCGCAGTACCAGCACCGCCAGGAGGTGGTGGAGGCGTGCCTGCAGGAATTCGGCTTTACCGCGTTCGGGCTGACGGACGATCAGCTCGCCAAGCTCGCCACCCTGCCGCGCGGCAGCGAGGAGCGCCGGGCGTATCTTCACGGGCTTAGCTCCGACCCGGAACGGCTGGCGGCGCAGCACCTCTAAGCCCAGCCTCAAAACTGGCGCAAAGCGCGGACGTGATGGCCCCAAAATGGGGGAAACATGATCCGGCGACAATTTCTGGCGGGGACGCTTGCGGTGTCCGCGTGCCAGTCGATTCCGAGCGCGCGTGAAGCGGTCGCGGCCAATGATCCCGCGATCGAAGCGGCGATCCGGGCTTATTTCGATCCGATCGCGGCGCGGCATGATCTCTCGGGCGCGCTCCGCATCGAGCGCGGCGGCAAGACGACCGAAGTGCGCTACGGCTTTGCCGATTGGGCCGCGCAAACACCGATCGATGGGCACACGCGCTTTGCAGGCGCTTCGATCACCAAAAGCATGACGGCGACCATTCTGCTGAAGCTGGCCGAGCAAGGGCTGATCGATCGCGGCGCCAGCGTTTCAACGTATCTGCCGGAGTTTCAGCACGGCGGGACCATGACGCTCGACCATGTCATGTCGCACAAGGCGGGCCTGCCGCGTGACGTGCCGGAAGAGGAGCGCGCCGCGTTCGGCGAGGGCGGTTTGACAGCGTGGCTCAATGCCCATCCGCCCACGGGGACGCCGGGCGAGACTGAAGCTTATTCCAATGTCGGTTATGAGGTGCTTGGCCTCATCGTGATGCGCGCCAGCGGCAAGAGCTACGAAACGCTGGCGCAGGAGATCATTTTTGCACCGCTCGGCATGACCGACACCAGTATTGAAAATCAAAGCGTCAATCCGCGCTCGGCAAAGCCGCACGTGGTCGGGCCACCGCCGAGCGAAGTGCGCGCGGGCGCGAACACGACCTTGCCTTATGGCCCCGCCGGCGTTTCGGCGAGCCTTGCCGATTTTATGCGCTGGTCGCGCGCGGTGCGTGACGGAACAATTGTGCAATTGCGCGGGCCCGACGGGCATATGACGGGCTCGGTGCTGTCGTTCGAGGAAGCGGGCAAGCAAGCGCAATTCCTGCAAGGCACCATCCGTGGGTCGGGCGCAGGCATGGCGACCTTCGCGGACGACGACGCGGTGGTGGCGTTCGCGCTCAATCTCGAAGCCTATCCGCTGTTCAACGCACAGCGCATCCTCACCAGAATTGCGTTCGGGATCGATCCGGGCGCCCCGCCGCCCCGCCCTGCCGCCGTCGCGCTGACGCCCGCGCACCGCGAGCTTGTCGGCACGTATGAGAACGGCTCGTGGGGCCAGCTCAAATTTTACGATACGGGCGAAGAGATGCGCATCACCATGCTGGGCATCGGCGTCGATCATTATCTGACGCCGGCAAGCGACGGGCGCCTGGTGTGGCGCGGCTTCAACTTCACATTCTCCGCGCGGCGCGATGCTGCGGGCGCGATCAACGGCGTCACCATCGAACAGCAATTCATGGAGGCCGGGCCTGAAGCTAACGAAATGAACAAAATCGCTTGAGGCTTGGCCCTGGCGCCCGCGCGGGGCTAGGATGGGCCGGCAGGGAGAAGCCCGGATGTCGATGGACGAAGTGAAGGCGCGGGTCGCGGCCGAGAGGGGCAAGCTGGTCACGGCTTTTCGCACCGTGGTCGGCGCGCGCGTGACGCTTGCGGTGCTGACTTTGTTCTTGGTCGGCTTTGGCAGCCATCTGCTCTATTCGCCGGATCGCCTGCCGCCGGTGGCGGGGCTTTCACTGGCGCAGGTCGGTCTGCCGAACCTCGATCTCGGCGAGACGGGCAATCTGGCGCAGCAAGCGCGCGAAGCCGCGCAGCGCGAAAATGTCGGCGGCTCCGTACAGGGCTTATTGGATGAGCACCGCTCCGCCGTGCCGGTTTTGAACGGCATCGGCTTTGGCGCGTGCCTGATCCTCTTGATCTGGAATGTCGCGATCAATGCGCGCGACCGCCGCTATCGCTCGCAAGCCGCGCTCGACCGCGAAGCCGCGCTGATGGCGCCGCCGCGGGCTTAGTCAGCTCAGTCATTCCAGACGCGCGGAGCGCGATCTGGAATCCAGGGATCGTAGAGCGGCGCGTTTGCCCTGGATTCCGGGTTCAGCTTCGCTGCCCCGGAATAACTGATTTCAACGTGGAGCGCCTCAGCGCGGCGCCATCACCATCACGACTTGGCGGCCTTCGAAGCGCGGTTCGTGTTCGACCTTGGCGATGGAATCCAGCTCCGTGCGCATGCGCTCCAGCAATTCCATGCCGAGATGGGTGTGCGCGAGTTCGCGGCCTCGGAAGCGGAGCGTCACCTTCACCTTGTCGCCTTCTTCGAAGAAGCGGTGGATGGCGCGCATTTTCACTTCGTAATCGTGGTCGTCGATATTCGGGCGAACCTTGATTTCCTTGAGCTCGATGCGCTTGGCTTTTTTGCGCGTCTCGGTTTTCTTTTTCTGCTCCTCGAAACGGAATTTGCCGTAGTCGAGAATCTTGCAGACCGGCGGCTCGCTGTTGGGAGCGACCTCGACCAGATCGAGGCCAGCTTCCTGCGCTGCTTCGAGCGCCGCGGCGATCGGCATTTCGCCTTGCTTCTCACCGTTTTCATCGATCAGGAGCACGCGCAGCACGCCGCGTATCTCCTCATTCACGCGCGGGCCATCTTTTGACGGCGGCGGCGCGGCGTATGGACGTCTGGCTATGTGTCAGTCTCCCTTAGGCTGTTGATCCAATATCTGCGTAAACGGCGTCCGGCCGCCCTTTTGGGGCGGACCGGACTCGCTGGGGCACTATCGCTTGTGGGGCCGGCGGCTTCAAGCCGTGGCGGCCCGCGCGTAGACGCCACAATTCTTTATTTGGCGATCCACCTGGTCGACGGGAAGGTCCGCGACCACGGCGGCGGTCAGTGCGACCACCCCGCCCCGGCCCCGAGGGGCCGTGCGCTCGGCGTCGTTCCGGGCCGAAAGCAGCACCAGGCAGGGCGCCCCGGCGGCGGCGGCGACATGGAGCAGGTCCACGTCATCCCCCACGGCGAAGCTCGCCCGTTCGGCCAGGGCGGCGCATTGGAAGATGTCCGGCCGGGTGACGAGGTTCTTGGTGCGCTTCTCCCCGGCGACGATGGCCGCGCCGATCTCGCGCTCCTCCGGGCCGCCGAGGACGACCGGGGTCACGCCATTGGAAGCGATCCGGGTGGCGAGCTGGACGTATTTATCGGGCGCCCAGCGCCGCGCCGGCGCGACGTCCGAGCCACGCGGCAGCAGCAGAACATAACGCCCGCGAATGCCGAAATAATCCGGCTGCAAGCGCGGCGGATCGCGGAGCGCGGCGCGCACCCAGGAGAGATCCGGCAGCGGCGCGTCGGAAATGTTCATGCCGGCGGTCTGCATCTGCACCGCGAAGCGGTCGAGCGGATGCATGCTGTCGGCGTCGATATGGTGCGAGGCGCCCGGCGCACCGCCCGACCAGTGCGGCGGCCAGGGACGCAGGCCCTGGAAATACGCATTGGTGCGGCTGGAACTCTCCAGATCATAGATCATGTCGTATTTGGCGGCGCGGATGCGCGTGATGAGTTGGGCCGTCTGCTGCGGCTCGCGCGGCTTGCCTTCGGGATCGACCGTATCGAAATACGGGCACTTCTCCGCGAGGTCTTTGAATTCCGGCGTCGTGAGCAAAGTGATGCGCGCGCCCATGTGATAGTCGCGGATCATCTTGGCCGCGGCCAGCGACTGGGTGAACTCGGCCAGGCCGTCGAGTTTGATCACGAGCACGCGCTTGGCTTCCGCCGGAGCGGGCGTGCGGCGTGCGTCGGTTTTGCGCCAGAGCATCATAAGCCGTCCTGTGTGGTCTCGCTTGGCATCATTCGCGCCGAACGCTTCGATCCGGTTGACGAACGCTCAAGCAGGCGATCGTAAATTTGTAGTGTCGAAGCCTGGAGCGCGGCCTTTGTGTAAAGCCGCGCCGCCCGATCTCGACCCCTCCGCCCCATCGCCTCCCGCGCTTCCGGCCCCATATCGAGCAAGCGCTCGATGGCGTCCGCCAACGCTTTGGAATCGCCCGGCCCCACCAGATAGCCAGTCGATCCATCCACCACCGTTTCCGCGAGGCCCCCATGGCCCGCGGCGACGACTGGCTTGCCCATGGCTTGCGCTTCGATTGCGCCTCTGCCGAACGCTTCGGGTTCCAGAGAAGGGAACGCCGCAACATCAGCAGCCGCCAAGGCCGTCGCCATTTGACTGATATGTCCCGTGATGACTACCCGTCCCTGCAGTGAATTTTCGCCAATGGTTCCGCGCAATTCCTGCTCGTAACCCATACGGCCCTGCGCATCGCCCGCGAGTACGGCGAAGGTTTGTCCAGGACGGCGTTTTTCCAACATGGCGATCGCATCGATCAAGGTGCGCTGACCTTTCCAGCGCGTCAGACGCGCCGGCAGAATCACGACGAAGCGCGAATCGTTCGGCTCGAGCCCCCAGGATGCACGCATCGCGGCGATCGCGGCGGGCGCAATCATCTCGGGATTAAACTCGGCGATATCGACGCCGCGCGGGATCGAGACGACCTGGTCGGGATCGAGGTCATACTCCTTCAGAACGTGCGCGCGGGTGTAGTCCGAATTGGCGATCACGATATCGCCCCTGGCCATCACCGAATTGTAGAAGCGCTTCAGCGGCGTGCGGCCATTATAGACGCCGTGATACGTCGTCACGAACGGCACTTTGAGGCGCCGCGCCGCGAACATCGCGCTCCAGGCCGGCGCGCGCGAGCGGGCGTGAATGAGATTGATCCCGCGCGCTTTGCCGACGCGCGCGAGCCGCCCGACATTGAGCGCCATCTCTATCGGATTTTTGGAATTCACCGGAAGCCGGATCAACTCGCCGCCGGCCGCCTCGAGCTCTCGCTCCAGACGGCCGCCGGCGCTTGCGACCAAAGCGAGCCCCCCGGCGCGTCTGATCGCTGCGGCTATTTCAATCGTAGTCCGCTCGACGCCGCCAGCCTCTAAAGCCGGCGCAACCTGCAAGACTGAATACATGTGACCTTCTTGCAATGCTTCGCGGATTCGCGAAACAGGACACATGCGTTTCGGCGAAATAGAGACCATCGACCGCGGTGACGGCGTTTGCCTCGCTTTCGAGCGTCAGGCCGGCGCTGGGCCGACCTTGGTGTGGCTGTCGGGCTTCAAGTCGGACATGGCGGGCACGAAGGCTGAGGCGCTGGCTGTGTGGGCGCGCGATGCAGGGCGCTCGTTTTTGCGCTTCGATTATTCCGGCTGCGGGCAGTCGGGCGGGCGCTTCGAGGACGGAACGATCGGGCGCTGGCTTGAGGATACGCTCTGTGTGATCGACGCGCGGAGCGAGGGGCCGCTGGTGCTGGTGGGCTCCTCGATGGGCGGCTGGCTGGCGCTGCTGACAGCGTTGGCGCGGCCGGATCGCGTGGAGAAGCTCCTCCTCATCGCCCCCCGCGCCCGATTTCACCGAGGCGCTGATGTGGGCCAATTTCCCGGACGCGATACGCGCGGAAATTCTAGAGACCGGCCGCTGGGAGCGCCCCTCCCCCTACGATCCCGAGCCTTATCTGATCACCAAGGCGCTGATCGAGGATGGCCGGCGCCATCTGCTGCTGGGCGCGCCAATCGCGTTTAGAGGGCCGGTCCACATCCTTCAGGGTATGCAGGACACCGACGTGCCCTGGCGGCATGCGTTGAAGCTGGTGGAGGCGCTGGAAAGCACGGCTGTGACCTTGGAGCTGATCAAGGACGGGGATCATCGGCTTTCGCGGCCGGAGGACATCTCCCGCCTCCTCCGCGTTGCGACTTCGATGACGGCGCAGAATTGAATGACTCTCCTCCCCCTTTGCGGGGAGGAGATGGAGGTGGGGGTGCGGGCGGCGCATTCTCAGGAGAGAACACCGCCGCTACCCCCACCCTGCCCTCCCCGCAAGGGGGAGGGTTCAGCGGTGGTGCTAGAGCGCCTTGGATTCGCCGCTTGATTTGGGCATTGGGGTCCGCTCACTGGGGTGGGGAGAGAGCCTTTCATGATGATCGCCGCCGCACTCTTGCTTCCGTTCGCGCTGATGCAGGCCGAGGCCGCGCCCTTGAGCGGGGAAGGCAATGCGCGCTTTGCCCAGTGCGTGACGCTGATCGATAGCGACGCCGAGCGCGCTTACGAGGAAGCCATGGCCTGGGCCGCAGAGGGTCACGAGGTCAGCGCCTACCGGTGCGCGGCGATGGCTCTGGTGCAGCAAGGGCGCACCGCCGAAGGCGCGCGCCGGCTGGAATCGCTGGCCGTCACGGTGAGCCCGGAAGCGACGGGCCTTTCGCGCCGATCTTCTTTCTCAAGCCGGCAAACGCCTGGTTGCTCGCCTACGATCCCGGACACGCCCGCAGCGCTTTCACGCGCGCCGTCGCCCTGATGGAAGGCGCGCCCGAGCAATTGCCCGATTTGCTGATCGACCGCGCCCCGCGCTTACGCGATGGAACGCGATTATCGTCACGCCGAAGAAGATCTCTCACGCAGCCTCGACATCCGCGCCAATGACGCGCTTTGCGCTGCGCCTCCGCGCCTCCGCCCGCATGCACCAAAACGCGTTCGATCTTGCCGAGAACGACGCGATCGCCGGCGGTCAACGCTTGAGCCCACCAATGTCGACGCCCTCCTGATGCTCGGCCACACCCGCGAGAGCAAACGCACGGGAACACCGGTCGAAGATTAACGGAGCCCCGCATGCGCGCGCATTGGGCCATAGCGATTGCTCTCCCTGTCGAGCGCCCCACCGGCGCTCGCGCAGACAACCGATGCGACGCGCTCATCGAGGCGTTTGACGCACGGCTTCAGCGCGGCGAAGCCCTTGTCGCTGAAATCGGCGCTATGCATGCGCGCGACGCTTTTGTTCGGGAAATCCTGATCGACGGTTTTCGGACGCAGATGTCGGACGCGGGCGCGCCAAGCCTTCATCGAAGCCACGCGAGACGATTTCGACCGCATCGCCAACGAAAACACGACGCGGCTGAAGGCGATTCTGGATGAGATCAGCTGGCAGGACTTGCGCGCGCTCAGCCCATCGGCGGCGTCCGACGCCTTCTCCATTATCAGCCATTCCAATGATAGCGCGTTTCAGCGCGCATGATGACCGAGATTGAACCGCTTGCGCGTGCGGGCGAGATGAACGGCGAGCAGTTTGCCAATCTTTATGACGATGTCGCCGAAGGCGAGACCGGTCTTCAGCGCTACGGCACCAATTTCAACTGCCGTGACGGCCGCTGGCAGCCCAATCCGATCGAGGCGCCGGAAAGCGTCAACGAACGGCGCGCGGCCTTGCGCATGGACACGATCGAAGCGGCGGCCGCGATCATGCAACAAATGTACGGCGCTTGCCCGAACAACTGAAACTCGCCTCGAACGCGAGTGCATTTTTACTCGCCAAAAGCCGGCCTTGGCGGCTATAAGGCCGCCGATCCCCCCACCCGAGCAGGCGGTTGTCGGCGGCGCGCAAAAGCGCGCTTTCGCGAACGCTCTCGCACTCTCTCGGAAAGCACTTTCAGAATGATCTCTTCTCCGCGCTACAAAGCCGGTCAGACCGTGTTGATCGGCGCTTCGCGCATGAACACCGCACCTGCTGGCCGCTACACCATCGTCATGCCCTTGCCATCCGGCGGCGGCGCGATGCGCTACCGGGTCAAGGGCGAGAAAGAAGCGTGCGAGCGTGTGGTGGAAGAGCGGCTGATGGAGCTGCAGGAATTCTAAGCGCGATAGAGCGCGAGAGCGGACGCTCTTAAGCGTCGCTCTCGGCTTTCTCGGCCTTCGCCTTTTTGGCCTTCGGGGCTTTCGGCTCCTTAGGCGCTTTGGCGGTTTTGGCGGCGACTTTGCGCACCGCGGTTTTCTTGGCCGGCGCGCGCGCGCGGCGTTCTTCAAGCTCTGCATTGATCAGCCGGCAACAGACGCGCGGCGTCCATTTGCTGTTTGGCTGAACCGCTCGACGCCCAAGCGATTGGCGTTGCCGAGCAGATTGGCCAGCTCTTGGGGCGACATCCCCGCGATATTGTCTTCGATCGCCATGTGGCGCCTCCGAAACGGTACGCCGGCCAAACTAGCATGAGTTTGGCCGGCGCGCCTTACTTCACCGACTTAGGCCGCTTTGAGGTTCACAGCGGAGTCACGGCCGCGTTGGTCGCGCTCGAGATCGAACGAGACACGCTGGCCTTCGCCGAGGCTGTTCATGCCGGCGCGCTCAACGGCGGAAACGTGAACGAACACGTCCTTGCCGCCGGTTTCCGGTTGAATGAAGCCAAAGCCCTTGGTCGAATTGAAAAACTTTACGGTACCGACAGCCATTGCCGTCTCCTATAGCATAGAACGGCCGTCAGAAATGCTCTGACAGCCCCGAAATCGAAGGAAGACGGCAGACAATCCGGCGCGACAGCGTGGGATAGAGAGCGTGACGCGACGATGATCGAGCCGTGTATGTAGAGATTAAGTCGCGAAAGGTCCAGGGCCTGAGCCGGGGCAGTGCAGCATCGCCGTCGGGGAACCATATCTCGAGCGCCAGCGAAAGCATGCTCCCGTCACTGCCTTACAAAGTCACATCCATCGGCACTCGTTTCAGGCCCCAGCGCCCAACCGCGCGCGCCGTTGGCGCGCGTGAGCTCCGTCCAATTGCCGACCCCTGGGATCGGCAGGGCCAGATGTGTCGTCCCATTGGACCACCATGTCGCTTTCGTACGCTTCCAGATATTCACCCCGCCGCCAGATGGTGGAAAATCCCTCACCGACATCGGCCAGGTGGTAGATCACGTCGCCGGCTTCGAAGGGGCTATGTGCTTCCAGCACCACGCCCCGCTGCGGCGCTGAGAGAATTTTGTAGTCTTCGGGCTTCACGCATTCGTTTGCCGCAACCGTTCCAACAAGCGGCGAGGTCCTATCGGCGCGCGCGTAAAGCGGCGTGTCGGCGAGGATGCGCGCGGAGGGAGGCCGTGCAGGCGTCATTGAGACAATCGCTCGTCCTTTCAAAGTCGCCTTCGTAGATGTCCTGGGGCGGCGGGATGTCGGCGGCGAGCGCAAGATCCTCAAGCGATGCCGGGCTCCGCGACGCAAGATCTGGCTTGGCGCGAGAAAGTGGCGTGAGACCGAGGCTTGCCCACGGCACGGCCGACGCGTCAGCGTCGTTCGCCCCATTTGTAACACCCGCCGCCCCGACAGCCCAACGCCGCCCGAGCAGCTATCCATCTCGAAGCAAAGCTCGGCTTCCGTCAGATCGGGGCCGCGCCACCCAGCCAACGCCTTCATTGGAGAGCCAGTAGCACTGAGCCACCGCGGCGGGTGTCGCGGGGCTATCTTTCGTAGCACAAGCGGCCAGTGCGCCGGTGAGCGCAATGGCGGATACGAGTGAAATCCAGCGCACGCGTTCGACGATCATCTGCTCTTCTCCCCTGGCAAAGCTTGACCACGCCTACGATGCCGCTCCTTGGCGTGACAACAAACCCGCAACGCCGCCGCTGGTCAGGAGCGCGACTTCCGCCAAAACCACCGGCATCGAATAAGCGCCCGGCGCCGCGAGATAGCGCGGTTCCCAGCGCGGGCCGAACTTCTCCTTGAACTGGCGAAGGCCCTGAAAACCATAAAGCGCCCCGGCGCGCTCATAGACGAGCCGGCCAAAGCGCGCGAAGGCGCCGGCATATTCATCCTGCGCGAGGCCGGCGAGCGGCGTCATGCCGAGATCGAAATCGCGATAGCCTTCGCGCTGCGCCCAAAGCAGCATCTCGGTGAATAGGAAATCCATCACGCCGTGCGGCGAGCGCTCGGGATCGAAGCGCATCAGATCGAGCGTGGCGTGCGTGTGCGCGGGCGTGGTCCAGATATTCGCGAACGCGATGGCCGAACCTTTAATCCGCACCAAGGCGATCGCGTGCCGCGCGAGATAAGCGCGGTCGAAGCGGCCGAGTGAGAACGCTTTTTCCGCGCCGGCCTGCCCCGCGAGCCACGCAGTGGAAACGGGCTCGAGTTCATCCAGAGTGAAGCATCATGCGGCGGCAAGCGCACTTCGAACACCGCGCCTTCACGCTCGACGAAGCGGCGCCGCGCGGTGCGGAGATTGCGGCGCGCGGGGCCGTCCATGGAGAACGACTGCGTGTCGATCATGGCGTTCTCGCCGACTTTCTCGACGCGAAAGCCCGCATCGATGAGATCGGGCAGCAGTTCTGGCGGCGCGGCATACACAACAGGGCGGAGCGAAAGCGCGTCGGCCTCGCGGCGGAGCGCGGCGAGCGTGTCGCGCCAGTGCGCGCGTTTGCCGATCGGGCCGCCCATCGCGATCAAGCTGCCGCCGCCGCGCGCTGTCATCACGAAAGCATCGCCTTGGAAGATGAAGCTCTTGTCACCGGTGAAAGCGAGTTCGGCGTCGGGCCGCGCCTCTTCGGCGCTCCGCAACAGCGCTTCGGCGCGCGCGAGATCGGTGTCGATCGCGGGCGCCGGTGCGCGGGCGTGGCGGCTCAGCAGATAGCGCCATGCGAGCAGCCCGCCGAGCGCCGCGATCCCCGCCGCGACATTGCGGCCCGGGGCGTCCGAGATGGGGATCGGTAAGCAGCGCCCACCAAGGCGCCGCGGCAAAGCCCGGCCTGCCCCCCGCCCACAACAACCCCGCAACGATGCCCACGCCAAGCGCCGCTGAAATCGCGATGGCGAGGCCGCGCTCCGGCAGGAGTTCGGTGAGACGCGAATGGCGGTAGAAGGCAGGCCGCGCGAGGCCGAGCGTGAGGGCGATCAAAGCAGCGGCGCTGGCGCCCAGGATGTGCTCGTGGCGGAAGAAGGCGTAAGCGGCGGTGGCGGCGAGCAGTGCGACGGTCGCGGCCCAAGCGGCGTCGAGTCTTCGGCTGAGGCCGGTCGCGAGCGCCATGAGCGCGACGCCGCCAACGCTGGCGCTGAGTTCCGGCATTTCCTCGGTGAGACGCTCGAAAAGATCGAGGCCCGCCACATGCGGCAGACGCGGCAACCGCGACGATGACCACGACCAGCGCGCGGTGATAAATGCCGCGCCAGCGCGATCCCAGGCGCGCGCTCGAACAGCGCTTCGTGCGCGCGTTCGGCCTTGGTTTTGATGTCAGCAGCGTTCAGCATGGGGCAGCCTCAAGCGCTGACGCGCTTCTACAGCACGCACCGCGCTTCGCGCTAGGCGTGCGCCGCGCCGTTTTCAGCGCCCGCGCCATTGGGGGCACCCATGGCGACACGCGCCACCGCATCGCGCTGCGCGCCCGCGCTGGCGAGGCCAAGCTCTTGGGCCGTCACCACCACCAATTGGCCCGAGCTTGCGAGCGCTTCGGCGATGTTCTGGCGCGTCTGCATTTCGAGGATGGCGAGCAGCGCCTTGGTGGCGGCGGGATCGCGGCCTTTGAACACATCGGCCGAGCTGATCGAGTTGCTGCGGACGAAGCGCGAGTACGCCCTGCGCGCGGGCCGTGACGCGTGCGGCTTCGACGGCGCCGGCGACGTTTGTGGAAGTGCCCGGCCCGGCGATGGCGCGCATCGCGCTCAAGGTGACGGGCGCGTCGGCGTCGGCTTCCGAATAGGTGAAGCTCGATGTGTGGAAGTTGACGCCGAGCGCCATGCCCGCTTCGCCGGCTTCATCGCCATCGCGCTCGGCCTGGCGCAAGCGTTCGATCACGCCCGCTTCCACTTCGTGCAGCGCGCCGCGCAGAACTTCGTCCTGGCGCATGCCGATCTCGGCGCGGAAGGCGCTGTGGATGCGCGTCTCCAATGCGAGGCCGAAGTCTTCGAGCTGATAGACGTATTTCAGGAGATCGCGGTTCAAGCTGAACTGCACGCGCGTTTCGACGATCAGGCGATGCGCGTCGGCGGTGGTGGCGAAGAATGGCAGCGGCACGCAATATTGCGGACGCAGATTCACAGAGCCGGTGCGCGCATCGATCAAAAGGCGTCATGCGCCGCTCACCGTGGCGAGATCGACGGCGACATAGGAGATGGTTGGTGAGCCCGGGCCGCGCACGATGGATTCTTCGTGATCCCAGAGCACGCCCTTGCCCTTGAGCGCGCGCCGGAAGCCGCGCTCGTCGTGCGTCATGTAGGTGCGGTCCGAGCGCGCGGTGTAGGATCGTCTGACGGCGTAGACGATGAGCGCGATCAGCAAGATCGCGAACAAAACGCCGCCGGCTATCATAAGATACATCGTCATCTGGACCCCCGCGCCCCCATGAACCGCCGCCAGCTTATAGGAGGCAAGGTTCCCCGGCAGAGAAAAGTCCGGAAAAGCGAAATCGCGGTTTCAGCTGGGCGCGTCGAGCCCAAGCACGCAGCTTGCGAGCCCTTCATTGCGGATGACGCGGGCGCGGGCGACGATGGCGGCGGCGCGGCGGCGCACATAGGGACCCGGATTATCCGCGCGCCAGCGATTGGGGCTCGGGAGCACGGCGGCGAGACGCGCGGCTTGCAGGGGCGTGAGGTCAGCGGCGGAAACGCCAAATCGCGCTTGCGCGGCTGCTTCGATGCCGAAGATGCCGTCGCCCCATTCGGCGGCGTTCAGATACGCTTCCATGATGCGCTTCTTCGGCCACATGAATTCGGTGAGCGCGGTGAAGTAGGTTTCAAAGCCTTTGCGCAGCCAGGAGCGCTCGGGCCAGAGAAAAAGATTCTTCGCGGTCTGCTGGCTGATGGTGGAGGCGCCGCGCGTGCGCCCGCCGCGCTTGTTGGATTCGAGCGCTTGCTGGATGGCTTCGACGTCGAAGCCGTCATGGCTGCAAAAGCGCGCATCCTCCGCCGCGATCACGGAACGGATGAGGTGCGGCGAGATGCGTGTCAGCGGCACGGGCGTGTGACGGATCGTGGCGCCGTCGGCGGCGCGCACCACCATGAGCAAAGTGCTCGGCGCTTCGATGACGCGATAGATGCCGACCCACGTCACCGGCAGAATGAAGAACGCGACGAAGAGCGTGCCGAAGATGGTGGAGAAAAGCCCGAAGCGCTTCTCGCGTTTGATGCGGCCGAGATCGAGATCGAAATTGCGCTGCGCGTCGCGGCCCTGCGCGGGCAGCGGCGGCGCGTATTCGCCCGGCATCGGAATGTCGGGCTCGCCGAACATTGAGGGCGGCAGCAGCGGCGGCGGCGGCGCGGGCGGCGGCGGCGTGGGTGCGGCGGCTGGGATTTCGGGATCGCCGAACTGATCGAAGCGGTCTTCGGGACGCATGCCCGGGACGCGGCCGGGGTCCATTCCCGGAGGATCGCCCTCTTGGCTCATCGCGCCCATTCCTCCCCCACGCCCGGATCGGCTTCTCCGCCGGCGCGCGCCAGTTTGAGCCGGGCGAACGCCTCCGGGTCAAGCAGGCGCTGCAACGCCCAGACCGCCATGCCCCGCACCAGGGGCGATGCATCGTCCAAACGGCGCGTGGCCGTGGCGGCAAGAGCGGCATTTCCTGAATTGCCGATGGCGCAAAGCACGTTGCGAACGAAGCGGTCTCGGCCCGTTCGTTTCACCGGCGTTCCGGCAAAGCGCGCGCGAAACGCGGCGTCGTCGAGATCGGCGAGCTGTTCGAGCGGCGCGAGGCGGAGTTCGTTCTGCAAAGCCAGCCGCGTCTCGCGCGCATCCTGCGCGAACTTGTTCCAGGGGCAGACGGCGAGGCAATCGTCGCAGCCATAGATGCGGTTGCCGAGCGCTTCGCGAAACTCGAGCGGGATTTGCGCTTTGTGTTCGATGGTGAGGTAAGCCAGGCAACGGCGCGCATCGAGTGGTAGGGGCGCCGGGAATGCGTTGGTCGGGCAGATGTCGAGACACGCGCGCATGTGCCGCAATGATCTTCGTGCGGCGCATCGGGGCGCGAGATCGGCGGCGCTGAGGATCGCGCCGAGGAAGAACCACGAGCCATGCTCGCGCGAAACAAGATTGGTGTGCTTGCCTTGCCAGCCGAGGCCCGCGCGTTCGGCGAGCGGTTTTTCCATGAGCGGGCGCGGTGTCGACGAAGACCTTCACCTCTTGCCCCGTCTCCCGCGCCAGCCATTGCGCGAGCTGCTTCAGCTTGCCCTTGATGACGCCGTGATAATCGCGCCGCGCGGCGTAGGCGGAGACGATGCCGTGTGAGGTGTGTTGGAGGAGTGCGAGCGCGTCGTCGTCAGGCGCATAAGATTGGCCGACGAGGATCGCGCTTTTCGCTTCTGGCCACAAAGCTTGCGGGTGAGAGCGCAGATTTGGACCGCCGGCGCCTCGCCGGCAACGGCTGTGGCCGGCGAGGGCGCCGGCGGTCCCATCCAGCTCATGTCGCCGTGACGCCCAAGCGTCAGAAATTCATCCAGCCTTGCAACCGTTCGGCCACGCCTCTTGCGCCGATGCGATGCCAACAGCGTCAAAGCCAAGTGCGGTCGCCTTGTCTTTTACTGCGTGCACGCGCGACTTCATCGGTTGGCGAGCAACGCGGCTCGAGCGCCGTCCTGCCGCACCAGCGTCTCACTGTGCTGGACAATGCTATCTATAAGTGCATCCGCAGCGCCGAAATCGGGCGTGTCAACGGAGAGGGCCGAGGCCATTGCATCAAGATCATCGGCAATCAGCAGAACAACCGCTGCACTATCGCCAAACGTGGCGAACGCCGCCTGGATCGAACTCCGCATCGTTTCAGTTATGCCCTCAGCGCGAGCGAAGCCGACCATAAACTGCGACGCCTCCGCGCGCGACAGCTCAGCATTGCGTCGCACCTCGCTAGCAATCGCAGCCAGACGTCGCGCATCAGCCTTCAGATCGTAGGTTCCATCGCCCGCGTTCCTCGAAGCGTTCATGTACACCACAACGGCGTTGTTGATCTCCATACGCGAGCGCAGCAACGAAGCGTTGGGATGAGATGGCGGCAATGCAGCAATCGCCGATCGGATCGTGACGTTCTCGATCTCCACAAGTTCGATGCCGGCGCGCACCGACGCCTCCGCCGCGACTTTTGTCACGTCTTCCTCGCCATTCAGGGCAGCGAGCGCCATCCGCAGTACGTCATCGCCCAGCCGATCGAGACGGTTGACGATTTCGATGTTGTTGGCTGTCGTGCTATCGAAAACGCTTTGCAGCGCGACGCCTTGAGGGCCGAGCATCGAGACATTCGGCGGCGGCGGCGCGGATTGAAAGCTAGATCGCGCGCGCTCCATCGCCGCGCTGAGATCACCACGCCACTCAAGCAATCGCGCTCGCGCCTCCGCCTGGCTCGACCGACCTTCGGCGAAGTCGACGAGAATTGGCCGTACCGCGCTAATGAGGTCGATGTCCGCTAACAAAGCTTGGACGCGCGCGTTGTTGGCTTGGCCCCACGCGCCGATTTCGCGCACCAGGGTCTCGGCGGCTTGCGCGTTTGGTGAAGCGGCCGCATTTTGCGCGCTGGCCTGGTTTGAAGTGAGCGATCCCGCGCACAAAAACAGCGCCAGCGCTCCAATCATCATTCTCCACATGCTTACCCCCCCGGTAGCGCGCCGCTCGAAATCTTCGTGGCCGTGCGGTTCGGCTTTGCCGCGCGGGGTCTGGGTGGATGATGATGTCGGCTGCTGGATAGGCCGCGCGGATGCGCTCTTCGGCCGCGACAACGATTATGTGCGCCTGGTCGAGCGTCAACGCCGGATCGAGATCGGCGTGGAATTGGATGTGGACATATGGCCCGCTCGTGCGGGTGCGAAGATCGTGCACGGCGTGAATGCGCGGATCGGCTTCGGCAAGTTCGCGGATTTTTGCGCGCTCGGGATCGGCAAGTTCGCGGTCGAGCAAATGATCGGCGGAATCGCGCGAGATTTTGAACGCGCCCCAGCCGAGCCACGCGGCGATCATCAGCGCCGCGACTGCGTCCGCCCAAGGCAACGCAAAATAAGCGCCGAGCGCGATGCCGATGATGACGACGACATTGGCGCCGAGATCACCGGCATAGTGCAGGCGATCGCCGCGTGTGGCGATCGATCCGGTGCGTTTCAGCGCGTGCGTCTGCGCGGCGACGAGGCCAGCCGTGAGCGCGATGGAGGCCAGCATGACAAGCACGGCTTCGCGGCCGGCTGTGATTGGTTCGGGAACGAGGAAGCGTCCGAACGCCTCGAACGCGATCAGCAGCGCGGAGACCGCGACGGAGCCCTGCTTGCACAAGACCTGCGAATGCTTCTGCTTTGCCGTGCCCGAAGCGATGCTCGCGGTCTGGCGGCGCAGCGGCGTAGCGGACGGCGAAATAGGTGAAAAGTGAGGCGGCGAGATCGAGCGTGGAATCGGCGAGCGAAGCCAGCATCGCGACCGAACTCGACGCAAACCAGGCCCACGCCTTGAGCGCGATCAAGATCACAGCCACCGTGATCGACAACGCGGCGGCGCGCGATGTGAGGCGCGAATATTCGGCGCTGGTCGCGGCGGCATGAGGTTCAAGGACAGTCACGCGCCAGATATGGCGCCGGCGCGGCCCGAGGCCAACCTGCTTTAGCGCTTCTTGTCTGCGGCCGAACACGTCCGTCCCTCTCCGCCTTTGATTGTTGCGCGCCCTTAACGCATCTTGGCGACGGGCAGGAACAAGCATGACGCCATCGCGCAGGGACATCTTAGCTACCGCAGGCGCGCTGGCGGGCGCCGGCGCCTTGGGCGCATGTGGCGGCGCGGCGGCGGCGAAGACGCCGGTGATCTTCAACACCGACATCGGGGGCGATATCGACGACGCCTGGGCGCTGCTGATGTTGCTGCGGGCGCCGGCGCTGGATTTGAAGCTTGTCTCGACCGATGGCGGCAACACGCTTTATCGCGCGCGCGTAGCGGCGAGGATTCTCGAAGTCGCTGGACGGGCGGAAATACCGATCGGGATTGGGCTAGAGCCGACCAATAGCGCTCTCCAACAAGCCGGCTGGCTCGGCGATTACGACATCACGCGCTATCCTGGATATGTACACGAGGATGGCGCGGCGGCGATCATCGACACCATTCTGAATGCGCCAACGCCGGTGACAGTGATCTCCGTCGGCCCCGCCCCGACTCTTGCTTCGGCTTTGGCGCGCGAACCGCGCATCGCGGAGAATGCGCGCTTTGTCGGCATGCATGGCTCGATCCGGCGCGGCATGCCGCAAGATGCCGAGGCAATCGCCGAATGGAACGTGAAGGTCGCGCCTGCGGCGCTGCGCGCGATCTTCGCCGCGCCATGGCAATGCACGATCACGCCGCTCGACACGTGCGGACAAGTCGTGCTCGACGGCGCGGACTATGCGGCGGTGCGCGCCAGCAGCGATCCTTATGCGCGGAGCATCATCGAGCAATACGAAGACTGGCGCCCGCGTGCAGAATGGCTGGGGCCGGAGGTCGATCCCGCGCGCGTCAGCAGCACGTTGTTTGATTGCGTGGCTGTGCAATTGGCGTTCGATGAAAGCTTGCTGGAAATCGAAACGCTGCCGCTGGTCGTCACCGACGACGGCTTCACGCGCATCGATGCCGCGAATGGACGCAATGTGCGCTGCGCGACGTCATGGCGGGATTTGGCGGCATTCAAGGCGCAGGTTGCTGCGACGTTTGCGCAAGGCGCGTAATCGCTCCGCCACGACCACCACGTCATCCGCTCCCCGGCCAGCGTGCGAAGCACGCGTTGAGCCGGGGTCCATGGATCGGACATGACGCGGCTGATGGATGGACCCCGGATCGCCTACGGCGTCCGGGGGAGCGACGGAGAGCTATTCCGCCGCGACCACTGCTGCATCTTCCGGCCGATCGTCCAGCGGCTGCGCGAGGCGCGTCAGCATTTCCTTCGGGCAGATTTGCCAGAAGTGAGCGCGGTGGCTGCTCCCAGTCCTTCAGCATCTCGTAGCCGAGCGTCGAGCCAGTGCGTTCGACGTGTTCGCCGATCATGTCGCGCAGGAGGCCGTCCCAGAACGCCGAGCCGATGCGGCGCCACGTGATGGTGTCGGCGTTGGCCATAAGATCGAAGCGGTTCTCCGCGTCGTAGATGAAGGCCATGCCGCCCGTCATGCCCGCGCCGAAGTTTTCGCCGACAGCGCCGAGGATCGCGACCGTGCCGCCTGTCATATATTCACAGCCGTTCGCGCCGACGCCTTCGACCACAGCCGTCGCGCCTGAATTGCGCACGGCGAAGCGTTCGCCCGCGAGGCCTGCGGCCGAAAAGTTTGCCGCTGGTTGCGCCATAGAGGCAGGTGTTGCCGATGATCGCGTTGGTGCGCGCGGAGGCGGCGGCTTCCGGCGGCGGCTTTAGCGAAATGAGCCCGCCCGACAAGCCCTTGCCGACATAATCGTTGGAATCACCGGTGACATCGATCGCGATGCCCTGCGCCATGAACGCGCCGAGGCTTTGGCCCGCCGAGCCCTTGAGCTCGATGGTGAGGCGCCCTTCCGGCAGCGCGTTCATGGCCCCAGGTGCGCACGACATGCGAGGACGAGCGAGCGCCGATGGCGCGCTGCGTATTGCGCACGGCGTAGGTGAGCTGAATTTTATCGCCGCGTTCGAAGAAGGGCGCGCCGTCGCGCACGATCTGCGCGTCGAGCGTGGGCTTGCCCTCGTTGCGTTCGACTTGCGTGCAGTAAGGCGGATGCGGGCTATCGACGCGCACCAGAAGCGGATTGAGGTCGAGATCGTCCAGATGCTCGGCGCCGCGGCTGATCTGCTCGATGAGATCGGTGCGGCCGATGATTTCGTTGAGCGAGCGGAAACCCATCTCCGCCAGCAATTCGCGCACTTCTTCCGCGACGAACGTCATCAGATTGACGACCTTCTCAGGCGTGCCGGTGAATTTCTGGCGCAAGCGGTCGTCCTGTGTGCAGACGCCGACCGGGCAGGTGTTGGAGTGACACTGGCGCACCATGATGCAGCCCATCGCGACGAGCGAGGCGGTGCCGATGCCGTATTCTTCCGCGCCGAGAATGGCGGCGACAACGATGTCGCGCCCGGTGCGCAGGCCCCCATCGGTGCGCAAGCGCACGCGGTGGCGAAGATTGTTGAGCATCAGCACTTGATGCGCTTCCGCGAGACCCATCTCCCACGGGATGCCGGCATATTTGATCGAGGTTTGCGGCGACGCGCCTGTGCCGCCGACATGGCCGGCGATGAGGATTGTGTCCGCGCCCGCCTTCGCAACACCGGCCGCAACCGTGCCGACGCCCGATTGCGCGACGAGTTTCACGCAGACGCGCGCGATCGGATTGATCTGCTTTAAGTCGTAGATCAGCTGCGCGAGATCTTCGATGGAATAGATGTCGTGATGCGGCGGCGGGCTGATCAGCATGACGCCGGGCGTCGCATGGCGAAGCTTTCGCGATCAGTTCGGTGACCTTGAAGCCGGGCAATTGGCCGCCCCTCGCCGGGCTTGGCGCCCTGCGCGACCTTGATCTCGATTTCGCGGCACTCATTCAGATATTCCGCCGTGACGCCGAAACGCCCCGAAGCGATCTGCTTCACGGCTGAGTTGCGATTGTCGCCGTTTGGCTCGGGCTTGTAGCGCGCGCGGTCTTCGCCGCCTTCGCCGGAGACGGATTTCGCGCCGATGCGGTTCATCGCGACGTTCAAAGTGCCGTGCGCTTCGGGCGAGAGCGCGCCGAGGCTCATGCCGGGCGTGTTGAAGCGCTTGCGGATTTCGTTGACGCTTTCCACTTCGTGCGTCGCGACGGCTTTGAGATCCTGCTCGCGAATTTCCAAGAGATCGCGCAGCTGGATCGGCTGGCTGAGACGGCGCTCGCGCACGGCTTCGGAATAAATTTTGTAGGCGCCGTAATCGCCGCTGTCGCAGGCTTTCTGGAGCTGGTGGATGTGCCCCGCTTCGAGTGCATGGCGTTCGCCCGACGCACGGTAGCGGTAAAGCCCGCCGACGGGAAGCGCGAGCACTTGTTCGTCGAATGCTTTGGCGTGCTGCTCGACCGCTTCGACCGCAATGCCGCCAAGGCCGATGCCAGAGATGCGGCTGGTGAGGCCGGGGAAGAATTCATCGACCAGCGCGCGCGAGAGGCCGATGGCTTCGAAGTTCAAGCCGCCGCGATAAGACGAGATCACCGAGATGCCCATCTTGGAGATGATCTTGAGCAACCCCCCGCTTTCGACGGCCTTCTTGTAATTATACGCCGCTTCATCGCGCGTGAGCTTGCCGCCGAGGCCGCGCGACACGCGGTCCGCAATGGAATCGAAGGCGAGATAAGCGCTGACAGTCGTTGCGCCAGAGCCGATCAGCACGGCGAAATAATGCGTGTCGAGGCATTCGGCGGCGCGCACCGTGATGGAGCAGAAAGACCGCAACCCTTTAGCGACGAGATGCGAATGCACGCCGCCGGTAACGAGGATCATCGGGCACGCGACGCGGCCTGGGTCCTGGCCTTCGTCCGTCAGCACAACATGGCTGCGGCCGGAGAGCACGGCTTCTTCGGCTTCGAGGCGCACACGGTCGAGCGCTTGCCGGAGCGCCCGGCCCGCTTCTTCGGGGCGTTCTGGCGCTGGGAAGGTGCAATCGATCACCGCGACCGCTTCGCCCAATTCAGCGACCATGCGCTCATACATGCCGTGGTGAGCACTGGGCTCGACAGCACATAGACGTTCGCTTGCGTCTGATCTTGCGCGAGGATGTTGCCGAGATTTTTGAAGCGCGTGGCGAGACTCATCACGCGATCTTCGCGCAGAGGATCGATCGGCGGATTGGTGACCTGGCTGAAATTCTGCCGGAAATAATGCGAGAGCGGGCGGTGCTTGTCCGACAGCACGGCGAGCGGCGCATCGTCGCCCATCGAGCCGATAGCCTCCTTGCCCTCCTCCAGCATGGGCTGCAGCAGAAGCTCGAGCTCTTCCAGCGTGAAGCCCGCGGCGGTTTGCCGGCGCAACAGGTCGGCGCGGTTCTCGAACAAGCGCGGCTCGGCGCCTTTCAGATGCTCGTCCAAATCGATCACGTTGCCCAGCCATTGCTCATACGGGTGCGCGGCGGCGAGCGTGTCGATGATCTCTTCGTGCAGATAAAGTTTGCCGCCGTGAGTATCGACGCAAATCATCTTGCCCGCCCCGATACGGCCACGCTCCAGCACCTTGCGGTCGTCGAGCGGGCACATGCCGGTTTCCGAACCGACGACGAGCAGCCCATCTTCCGTCAGCGAATAACGCAGCGGACGAAGCCCGTTGCGGTCCATGCCCGCGACTGCCCAGCGGCCATCGAACATGCACAGCGCGGCCGGGCCGTCCCACGGCTCCATCACCGCGTTGGAATAGGCATAGAGCGCGCGTGCGATTGCTTCATGGTGCGCGACTTGGCCCAGGCTTCCGGCACCAGCAAAGTCTTGGCCATCGGCGCCGAGCGACCGGCGCGCACCAGAACTTCGAGCACGTTATCGAGTGCGGCGGAATCCGAGCCGCCCCGGCTGGATGATCGGCTTCACATCCGCATCGGCCGCGCCGAAGGCATCGGACGCCATGCGGATTTCGTGGCTCTTCATCCAATTGGTGTTGCCCTTCAGCGTGTTGATCTCGCCATTGTGCGCGAGCATGCGGAAAGGTTGCGCGAGACGCCATTGCGGGAACGTGTTGGTAGAATAGCGCTGGTGATAAAACCGCGACGCACGAAACGAAGCGCTCGTCCTTCAAGTCAGGATAAAACGAATCCACCTGCTCGGCGAGGAACATACCTTGTAGATGAGCGTCTGCGCCGAGAGCGAGCAGACATAAAGCTCTGCGATATTGCTCGCCAGCGCGCGTTTTTTCGATGCGGCGGCGGCAGATGAAGAGATCGCGGTCGACGTCTTCCTCGCTCCGCGCCAACGGATCGTGGAAGAGGACTTGCTCGATCTCAGGCCGCGTCGCGTTGGCCTTCTCGCCGATCTGCGAAATATCGACGGGCACTTGGCGCCAGGAATAAAGCTCAAAGCCGCCGCGCAGAATCTCGGATTCAACGATAACGCGCGCGCGTTCCTGCGCGCCGAAATCGTTGCGCGGCAGAAAAATTTGGCCGACAAAAATCGGGCCGGGCTTTGGCGTGTGTCCGCCGCGCGCGACGATCTCGCGGAAAAAATCTTGCGGCGCATCGACGAGGATGCCGGCGCCGTCGCCGGTTTTGCCGTCGGCGTCGACGGCGCCGCGGTGCCAGACAGATTTCAGCGCCAAGAGCGCAAGCGTCACGACATCGCGGCGCGGCTTGCCATCGATGGCGACCACGAGGCCGACGCCGCACGCATCGCGCTCATCTTCACGCGCATAGAGCCCATGCGCTTCCAGGTCTGGCGCGCTCGCGTTCGTAGCGGGCGACATAGCCTTGGGGATCGAAGTCAGACATGGGTGCTCACTTGGTTTGCTCCCCCGTCATACGGGGGAAGAAAAAAAGGGCGCGCACATCATTCCGCCGCCACGCGCACTGCGCTTGCGCGCTCTTGCAGATACACATGCATTGCGTCCGCCGCGGTCGCGGCCCTTCGCGGATGGCCCAAACGACGAGCGAGGCGCCGCGCACGATGTCGCCCGCCGCGTAGACGCCCGGATATTGGTGCGCATGGTGCGGTAATCGACCTTGAGCGTGCCCCAGCGCGTCGTCAGCAGCGGCGCTTCCCAGCCACGCGCAAGTCTTCGGGGTCGAAGCCGAGCGCGGCGATGATGAGATCGCCGGGCACGTTGTATTCGGAGTCCGGCTCTTCCTGCGGCGCCTGGCGGCCCGAAGCGTCGGGCGCTCCCAAACGCATGCGCACGGCTTTGACGCCGCTGGCCTTCGCGCCGCCCTTCACGGCCTTCGGCGCCGCGAGCCAATCGAACAGCACGCCCTCTTCTTCCGCGTTCGCGACCTCACGCTGCGAGCCCGGCATGTTGCGCGGTCGCGGCGATAAAGACAGGTGGACGCTTTTAGCGCCCTGGCGCGTCGCGGTGCGCACGCAATCCATCGCCGTGTCGCCGCCGCCGATCACGACCACGCGCCGGCCCGCTGCATTGAGCGAGCCGTCATCGTATGCGGCGACGGAATCGCCGAGGCCAACGCGGTTTGCGGTGAAGAGAAAGTCGAGCGCTTTGACGACATGTTTATCGGCGCCGTTCGGCGCATTGAGCGGGCGTGCTTCATAGCAACCCGTCGCGATCAGCACGGCGTCGTGCTTGGCGCGCAAATCGTCGAACGAGATGGTCTCGCCGACATTACAATTCATCACGAACTTCACGCCGCCGTCCTGCAACCGCTTCGAACGGCGCTCGACGACGTGCTTCTCAAGTTTGAAATTCGGAATGCCATAGATGAGCAAACCGCCGGGGCGGTCGTGGCGGTCATAAATCGTAACTTGATAGCCACGGAGCCGGAGGCTCTCGGCCGCCGCCATGCCGGCCGGGCCGGCGCCGATAATGCCCACGCTCTCGGCGCGTTCCCGCGGCGGCGCGATCGGGGCAACCCAGCTTTTTCCCAGGCGGTCTCGGTCAGATACTTTTCGACCGCGCCGATGGTGACCGTGCCGTGGCCGGACTGCTCGATGACGCAATTGCCTTCGCAGAGCCGGTCTTGTGGACAGATGCGGCCGCAGACTTCCGGCATGGAATTGGTGGCGGCGGAAACCTGGTAGGCCTCCTCCAGCCGACCCTCGGCGGTGAGCTTCAGCCAATCCGGGATATTGTTCTGCAAAGGGCAGTGAGACTGACAGAAAGGGACCCCACATTGCGAGCAACGCGAGGCCTGGTCGGCCGCCTTTTCCGCAATGAATTCACGGTAGACCTCGTGAAAATCCTCTTTGCGTTGCTTGGAGGGTCTTTTATCAGGCCCGGACTGCTCGAGCGTCGTGAATTTGAGCATGCGTTCGGCCATGGACGCTCTCCGGGTCGAAGCGAGGCTGAGATGGGCGGCTTATCTCAGGCTTTGCAGGTCATTTCAAGCAAAAACAGCCAGTTATGGTAGCCTTGCTGCCCTAATAAGCTGACTTTCGCCTGAAAGCGACGCAGGCCAGTATCGCGGCGCTTAAAAATGGGGCGGCGCATTCATGGACCTGATCAATCTGGCGAAGGCAGCCTTGCTCGGCATTCTGCAGGGGCTGACCGAGTTTCTGCCGGTCTCCTCCACTGGGCACCTGCTGATCGGCGAGCAGCTGATCGGCTATGACGACCCGGGCGGCGTCTTCACGGTGATGATCCAGCTGGGCTCGATCCTGGCCGTGATGTGGCTCTACCGGGCGCGTATCCTGGAAGTGATCGCGGGGCTGCCGACCAAGCCCGAGGCGCGGCGCTTTGCGCTGATGCTGTTTCTGGCTTTCCTGCCGGCGGTGGTCGCGGGAATATTCTTCGCCGATTTCGTGAAGACGGTGCTCTACGAGGCGCTCGACATCATCGCCTACGCGCTCATTCTGGGCGGCATCGCCATGCTGGTGATCGAGCGCTTCGCACGCACGCCTACAATTACCGATGCGAACCAGACGCCGATCGCGCGCGCTATCGGCGTTGGCGTGTTTCAAACACTTGCGCTGGTGCCCGGTGTCTCGCGCTCGGGCGCGACGATTTTTGGCGGCCTGCTGCTCGGGCTCGACCGGCGCGCGGCGGCGGAATTTTCGTTCTTCCTCGCCATGCCGACGATGATGGCCGCCTTCGTGCACGATTTTCTCGACGTGAAGGATCACATCACCAGCGACCGCATCGCGGAGATAGCGGTCGGGTTCGTGTTCGCGTTCATCTCGGCGGCGTTGGTGGTGAAACCGTTCCTGGCATTCGTGACGCGCATCGGCTTTGCGCCGTTCGCCTGGTATCGGATCGCGCTTGGCATAGCGCTGCTCGCATGGCTTGCTTACACGCAAGGCTTTGCAATCTCCTTCCCCTTCTGATGCCCCACGATATTTGGACCATCGGCTACGAGCATGTCGGCGTTCCCGACTTCGTCGCGGAACTGAAGAAGGCGCGCGTGAAGCTTCTGCTCGATGTGCGCGAACTGCCGAACTCACGCCGCGCCGGTTTTTCGAAGAACATTCTCGCCGCCAGCCTCGATGCGGCTGGCATCGGCTACAAACACATGAAACCGCTCGGTACGCCGAAAGCGGGCCGCGACGCCGCCAAGAAAGGCGACGTCGCAACCATGCACAAAATCATCGAAGCAAAACTCGACACGCCCGAAAGCCAGCTCGCGCTGCGCGAAGCGGCGGATTTAGCGCGGGAGAGCCGCGTTTGCCTGATGTGCCTGGAGCATGACTGGCATGTGTGTCACCGCGCGAATGTCGCGCGGAGGCTGGAGGCGTTCGGGATTAAGGCGACACATCTGGAGCCGGAGGTCAGTTCATAACCCTCAGTCATTCCGGACGCGCGGAGCGCGATCCGGAATCCAGGGATCATAGCGTTGTGCATTTGCCCTGGATTCCGGGTTCGGCTTCGCCGCCCCGGAATGACTGAGTTAGGTAGTGGATGGAGCGCTCTCAGGTCGAACTGAACTCAAGATCGCCAGCACCAACAACCCCACCCAAAACACACCAAACGCGCCTGTCATCAGCGGCGGCGTATCTGCTTTGAGCCAGAGCGCGAGTGTGGCGAGGATGGGGATCACGCCGAGCGCGGCGATGATGGGATGCCTCGGGCGCGCGATGAGGCAGATCGCGCTTGTGCCGAATGCGCCCAGCGCGAGGCCGAAGAATTTGAGCCAGAACCACGTTGCGACAGGTAAAAGCGCATCGGCTTGAGCGTAATCGGCGACGATGCGCAATTGGGTGATGGTTTCAACGACATCGCCGCCTGCTCCGAGGAGTGTCGGCACGATGGCCAGCCAGACGATCGGACGGCGTAGACCACCCGCAAGCATCGCGGCGCCGGCGATCAGGAAGAGCGAATAAGCGGCGATGTAGACCCAGAGATCGAGCTGATTGGCGGCGCGCATCGCTTCGAGGATCGCAGGGTCGGCGGGCGCGCGGAAAATCGCGGCGAGATCGGCGGGGGTTTCGGCGCGTTGGAAGGCGTTCATCGCGCGCGAGAAGTCGTCGCCGGGATAGGCGGCTTTCACATCGGGCAATTGGCTGAAGGCGAGCGTGACCCCGAGCGTCGCGAGGCCGAAGACGACGCACGCCAGCGGCCAAAAGCGCGCTTTCACGCCGGATTCTGCTTGGTCTGGAATTGGCCGTAGGGGCGGAAGCGCCAGAGATAGCTTGGCACGACCGCTTCGACGCTCTCCAGATTTTCAACGCCGAGATCGGCGAAGGTGAGCGCGCCTTCGGAGACGATATTGTCGCGCCTCAGTAGCGTCACTTGATCGCCGGTGAGCGGCGCGTTCGCGAATGGAATGAGCTTGAAAAACCAGTCCGTCAGAATTCCAACCGGGTGCGCGATGAAGAACGGCAGCGGCACGAGCGCGCGCGGGCGCGCGATCTCGGTCGTGATGAAGCGCAGCAGCTTCTTGAAGCTATAGGTGCGCGGGCCGCCGAGCTCGTAGGTACGGCCGCGCGCATCGTCGCGATCGAGCGCGGCGCAAACGGCGTCGGCGACGTCGCCGACAAACACGGGTTGAAATTTGGTTTTGCCGCCGCCGATCAGCGGCAGCGCGAGCGCGAACTTGGCCATATTGCCGAAGCGGTTGAAGAAGGAATCTTCCGGGCCGAACACGATGGATGGGCGCAGCACCGTCGCGGTTGGCACGACAGTGCGCACGGCTTGCTCGCCTGCATACTTGCTTTTGGCATAGCGCGCGCCTTTGGGCGCGGCGCCGAGCGCCGACATCTGCACCACGCGCGTGATGCCGCGCGCGGCGGCAGCTTCCGCGATGACGCGCGCGCCTTCAGCGTGGAGTGCGTCGAAGCTCTGCGGCCCCTGCTCGCTCAGCACGCCGACGAGGTTCACGACGCCGTCGGCGCCCTCGAGCGCGGCGGCGACGGAATCGGGATAGCGCACATTGGCCTGGACGAGCTGGATCTGGCCAACATCGCCGAGCGGGCGGAGCTCAAAGCCCAGATGCGGCCGGCGCATGGCGACGCGGATGCGTTTGCCGCGCTTGGCGAGCGCGCGGACGACGTGGCGGCCCACAAAGCCCGAGCCGCCAAAAACCACGATCAGATCGCCCTGCATGCCGTCACTCCATTGGGCGCGGGTATGAAGCGCTGGCGGGCGCTTGCAACCGCTCAGGGCGCGGGTTCGGTGATGATCGTGGCGCCGATCAGGGCGTGCAGCAGGCCGGGGCCGTCGGCGCGGAAATCGCTGCTTTCCCATTCGCTGGAAAAGATGACGCGGGGGCGGCCGGCGGCTGGCGTGAAGCTCGACAGCACGCGGCCGCGCAGCGATCGGTAGCGCTCGTCCTGGACATTGAGCACACGAAATTCGCGCACGCCGGTGGGCGTCTGGACCTGCACGGGGCGGGTCGTGTCCCGCACACTCCATCCGCGCGGGGTTTGTACGCTGGCGAGCGCGGCTTCAGCGCTTGGCCAGCCAGCGGCGCTGACGCGAACGGTGAGCCAGACGCCGTCGCAGGCATAGTGGACGGTCGCCTCGCCCGCCGCCTCGCCCTCGCGCAACACGCCGGGGGAACAGCCCTCCAGATAGAGCGGCGCGCGGATGCCGGCGGCGGGCGAAACGAAGGCGCCGTCTTGCGCGACGAACACCGGCGAGGTGGCGCAGGCCGCCAGAAGCAAAGCGCCGAGCGCGGTAATCCAGTGCATGCGAAACCTCTCGCGAATGTCATTATCCGAGGCATCGCGGCGGATGAAGGGCGCCCAAATGCCGCCCTGTTCGCGCGTCAGCTTGGCGCCATGGCACGCTCCAACATTGTCCGCCTACGCGAAGACCCCGACGCCGCGCCGCCCAGCGCGGTGATCATCGATGTGGAATTCAAAGTGGTGGATAAGGCGCGCCGGACATCGGTGACGATGCTTTGGACGGTGATGGCTGTAGCCGTCGCCGCACTGCTGGGCCTGCTTGCGCCGCCCCTTTTTCGCCGCGCTCGCGGGCTAGGCGCTCTCTCATGCTCGCCCTTGATGGGCGAGCTGTCAGGCCGCGCAGCGGACTGACTGAGTGGGTGATAGCGCCGTGATTGCGGGATAGAGCAGCCACCCACTCCGTCTGCGGCTTCGCCGCAGCCACCTCGCCCATCAAGGGCGAGGATGAAGAGCCAAACCCATGCTCGCCCTCGATGGGCGAGCTGTTAGACCGCGCAGCGGACTGACTGAGTGGGTGATAGCGCCGTGATTGCGGATAGAGCAGCCACCCACTCCGTCTGCGGCTTCGCCGCAGCCACCTCGCCCATCAAGGGCGAGGATGAAGAGCTTGCATGATCTGCTGCCAGACGCCGTCCATGCCCTCGTCGATTTCCTCGTTTCCAAAACGCAGAACCGTGAACCCAGACCGCTCCAGCACTTCATCGCGGCTGGCATCCGCCGCCAGCTGCGCCGCCTCTCCGTGATGACTGCCATCAAGCTCGATGATCAGTTTGGCTTCAAAGCACGCAAAATCGACGATGAACCCGCGGAGCGGCACTTGGCGGCGAAACTTCCAGCCTCGCTCCCGGTGGAGATTGCGCAGATGAACCCAGAGCTTCACCTCGTGCGGCGTCATCTGTTTGCGAAGCTTTCGCGCCATCTCATTCGCCACGGCTCGCTCCCATGCTCGCCCTTGATGGGCGAGCTGTCAGCGCGCGAAGCGCGATGACTGAGTGGGTGACTGCGCGGTGCTTGCAGCAATGAGCCGCCACCCACTCCGGCCGCTTCGCGGCCACCTCGCCCATCAAGGGCGAGGATGAAGTTACGCGCTTAACCGCTGCAGATCAGCTTCGCTCAGTTCTTCATTGGAATAGACGTTCTGCACGTCGTCCAGCTCTTCGATCTGCGTGAGGAGCTTCATTAGGCTTTCGGCGGAATCGCCTTCGATCGGCATCGTCGTCTTTGGGCGCCAGACGAATTTCGCGGATGAAGCGTCACCGAACTTTTTGTGCAGCGCTTGCGTCGCTTCAGCGAGCGCGCTCATCGCGCAGGTGACGACGTGCGCCTCTTCGTCGGCCTCGCAATCATCGCAGCCGGCTTCAACGGCGGCTTCCAGCATTGCGTCCTCATCGGCGACCGCGCGCGGATAACGAATTTCACCGACGCGGTCCCACAGGAAAGAAACCGAATTGGTTTCGCCGAGATTGCCGCCATTTTTCGTGAACGCGGCGCGCACGTCGCCGGCGGTGCGGTTGCGGTTGTCCGACAGGCATTCGACGATCACGCCGACACCGCCGGGACCAAAGCCCTCATAGCGAATCTCTTCGAGATTTTCCGCGCCCGCGCCCGTGCCGCGATCGACCGCGCGCTGGATGTTGTCCTTCGGCATATTCTGCACGCGCGCCGCCGCGATGGCGCGATAGAGGCGCGGATTGGCGTTGGGATCGGCGCCGCCCAGGCGCACCGCGGCCTGGATTTCGCGCGCGATCTTTGTGAACGCTTGGGCGCGTCTTTTATCCTGCCCGCCCTTGCGGTGCATGATGTTGGCGAATTTGGAATGGCCAGCCATGAATTAACGCGCACCCATTTTGGGAAGGAAAGCAGGCTTTTAGCCCGCGTGCGCGCCCCGGGCAATGCGGGGGCGGTCAGAACGGCGGGCGCAGCATCATGACGATGGCGGTGACGAGGGAAGCAAACAGCGCCGAAACCGGGCTGATCACGCGCCAGTAAACTTGCTCAAACAGAAGCGTTTCGCCGCCTTCGCCGTGATTGGCTCTGAACCATTCCAGGAAACCGAGATTGGCGAGGTCGAACAGATACATCGACGCAATGGTCGCAAGCACGGCGAACAGGAAGAGCGAACGATTGATGGTGTTGCCAAGCGTGAACGCCAAGGTGAGCGAGATAACCAGCATCGCGGGCGCGAGCATGTAGGCCCCGGCGGCATCGCCATGGCGGTAGCCGATCGCTTCCATGCCGAACGCGACAAGCGTGCCGATCACGATGAAGAGGCCAAGCTCCGCATACTTCCAGAAGACGCCGCGCACAGGCCGCATGCTCATGTTCCTGACAATCCGCGTAACGCCGCACCCGCGGGCGCGCAGCGTATGGCTTCCCGTTCGGTGACAATCCAGTCGAGCGGTGCATCGAGCGGGCCAGTCGGGACGCGGTCCATCTCCTGCGCCGCATAACCCAGCCCCACCGCGACAGCGCCTTCGGCGCGATAGAGCGCGAGGATGCGGTCATAATGGCCCCCGCCCTGCCCGAGGCGCCCGCCGGTGCGGTCGAACGCCAACAGCGGGGTGAGGATGAGACGCGGACGCAGCGCGCGGCTCTTCGCCGGCGGCGACGGCACGCCGAAGGCGTCGGCCGAAAGCGCATCGCCGGCGCGCCAGGCGAAGAAGCGTGGCGCGTCGCTGCGGCTCTCGGTGCGCGGCAGCGCAATCTCGCGGCCGACCTTCGAGAGCCCCGCCAGCAGCGGGCGCGGATCGATCTCGCCGCCAACCGGCCAATAGCCGGCGACCGGCGAGAGCCGCGTCAGCTCGATCGGGAAGGTTTCCATGAGAAGCAGAGCCGCTTGCGGATCGGCGCACGCCGCGCGCTCGGCCCGCATGGCGCGCCGCGCCTCGGCCTTGAGCGCTTCCAACTGGAGATCCTCGCTCAAGCGCCATCCTTGAAAAGGGTTGGGCGGCCCCGCACGCGCCGTGGGCATATCACCCCCTCGGACCCTAGCAAGCTAAGGTGGGCGCCAGGTATCCCGACCGTAGATGGCCCCGAAAGGCCTCGGGCGGGACAGAGCCAGCTCCCTGAAGTGGATGTACGGTCCCCGGGATGCAAGCCTTACGCACGCCGCAGAAACCGCCCGCGCTGAACGTAGGCCCGATAGGCGGCGCTCTCAAGGCGCCCGCGCGGCGGAAATCACAAGAAAGCGAGGTCGTTGCCGCATGTCACAAGGCGGCGTTACGGTAGCGCTCGGTCAGGAGGCAGCAGATGCGTGTTCTCGCCTATGCGGCGCTTTCGATGGGTTTGATCCTGGCCAGCGCCCCTCCCGCCGCGGCGCACCGGGGAACGGGCGCTTTTAGCTGGGGCAAGCCCGACATTGGCTTCACCGCTTATCGGAAAGACGCGGCGGGCTGCACTTATTCGGCCTCCATCGCGATGATGAGCGATCTGGCAGACAACAGCTCCATGGCGGGGTCGACCAACATCGTCTCGGGAAACAGCGCGACGGCCAGCCAGTCCGGCGCGCCCTCAGGCGTTGGCGATTCAACGCTCGATCCAATGGTGATTTTTCTCTCTGGCTATCTGGTGGAGCGCCAGCGTGACCGCCGCGTCGAGCGCGATCTTCGCCAAGACGTGATCGATCAATGCCTGATGGAGCTGGGCTATCAGCGCTTCCGGCTCACCGATGAGCAGCGCGACCACCTGGAGACGTTGGAGCACGGCTCCAAGGATCGCCACCTCTATCTCTACAGCCTGGCGATCGATCCGGCTGTGCTGACCGCCCAGGCCGCACCGCTCGACTCAGACCGAGACCACCAGTTCCGGGTGCGGCACGTCAGCGAGTAGGTCCGTCAGGCGGTCGATTTCCTGGTGTGCGCGGACCAAGGCGGCGCCGGCGCTTTGGGCTTCGTCCATCAGCGAGAGCGCGACCAGGATCAGGCGCTCGATGCCGGCGGTGTCGGCGGTGAAATCTGGGAGGCGCGCTTGGAGCGCGGCGGCGAGATCGGTCAGGCGGCGCTCGTTTCGGGCGCGCTCTCGACGCTGATGTCCTGCCCGAGCACCCGGAGCACGATGGCGCTCATGTCTCCTCCTTCGCGGCCGCCGCCAAGGCGCGAACCGGCTGGGCCAGCGCATCGGCGACATGATCCGGATTTGGGACAGGTCCCAGCGCATTCAAGCGCGCATCGAAGAGATCGAGCGCCTCGGAAAGCGCCTTTGCCTGAGACAAAACGGCCTCGGCGTCGATTTTGGGTTGAACCGCCATGGCGCGGACCAATCTAACAGGCGGGGCGATTCGATGAAACCCGCTCGGCCAGCCGTGCTAGACGCGCGCGCGCCAGCGCTTTATGCGGACGCGGCAGCTTTTTTGAGGAGCCAGTCATGGCGGTACGGGTCGCGATCAATGGGTTTGGGCGCATTGGGCGAAACGTCCTGCGCGCCATCATCGAATCCGGCCGCACCGACATCGAAGTCGTTTCGATCAACGATCTCGGGCCGGTCGAAACCAATGCGCATTTGCTGCGCTATGACAGCGTGCACGGCCGCTTTCCGGGCGAGGTAAAAAACCGGCCCCGATACGATCGATGTGGGCCGTGGGCCGATCAAAGTGACGGCGATCAAGAACCCGGCGGAACTGCCGCACCGGGAGCTTGGCGTCGATATCGCGCTCGAATGCACCGGCATTTTCACAGCGCGCGACAAGGCGGCGATTCATCTCGAAGGCGGCGCCAAGCGCGTGATCGTCTCGGCGCCATCGGACGGCGCGGATGCGACCATCGTGTACGGCGTCAACGACAACATTCTGACCAAGGATCACCTCGTCATCTCGAACGGCTCGTGCACGACCAATTGCCTCGCGCCGGTGGTGAAGGTGCTGCACGACGCGATCGGCATCGAGCGCGGTATGATGACGACGATCCACTCCTACACCAACGATCAGCCGACCTTGGATCAGATGCACAAGGATCTTTATCGCGGGCGCGCCGCGGCCTTGAACATGATCCCAACCTCGACGGGCGCCGCGAAAGCCATTGGCCTTGTGATCCCGGATTTGAAGGGCAAGCTCGACGGCATTTCGATCCGTGTGCCGACGCCGAATGTGTCGGTGGTGGATCTGAAATTTCTCGCCAAGCGGCCAACCACGAAGGACGAGATCAACGCCCTCATCAAGGAAGCCGCCGAAGGCCCGATGAAGCGCGTGCTCGCCTACACCACGCATCCTAACGTCTCGATGGACTTCAACCACGATCCTCATTCCTCGATCTTCCACATGGATCAGACCAAGGTGATGGACGGCAATTTCGCCTCGATCCTCTCCTGGTACGACAATGAATGGGGCTTCTCGAACCGCATGGCCGATGTCGCGGTGGCGATGGGCAAGCTGATTTGAGACGCGAGACGCGGTAGTCGCCATGGCGACGCGCCGGCCCAATGTGCGCAACGCGGCGTTTGAGCTCGGCTTTGCCGCAGCGGCGTTCGCGTGCGGGCTCGCTAATGCTCCGATTTGGGTGGTCGCGATTGTGGCGTTCGCAACGCTGGCCTATTGGAGCTGGTCGCGGCGCGTGGCGCTCAATCGGCTACGCGGCGCCAATTGGGCGGTGCAGAGCGCCATCGCCGTCGCGCTGATCATCGCGGTCTTGGCCGGCGCCTATTGGCTCGGCCTTGCGCTCAGGGGAGGACTAACATGAGCATTTCCATTTATGCCGCCAGCGCGCCGATGTTCGCGACGATGCTGAACAATCTGAACGCGCTTCTCGATAAAGCGGAAGCGAACGCGAAAGAGCGGGGCTTCGATGTTGGCGTGCTGCTGCAATCGCGCCTGGCGCCGGATATGTTTACTTTGATCGGCCAGGTGCAACTCGCGACCGCGTTCGCCAAGAACACGATGTGCCGGCTTGCCGGGGCAAACGCCGCCGAACTTCGAAGACGTCGAACCACGTTGCCGCAACTGCGCGACCGCATCGCCCGCGCGCTCGACATCGTGCAGTCGATCTCGGAAGCGGATTTGGAAGGCGCTGAAAAGCGCGAAGTCACGTTCAATGTCGGGCCGGATGCGAAGATGACTGTCTCGGGCGCGGATTATCTCTTCCGGTTCGCGCTGCCGAACTTCTATTTCCACGTCACGACCGCATACGACATTTTGCGCCACAATGGCGTCGTGCTGAGCAAGAAGGACTTTCTGGCGGGTACGATGAAGCTGCCGGGGTGATCGCGCGACGCACCAACAACACCTTCAGTCATTCCGGGCGAGCGAAGCGAGACCCGGAATCCAGGGATCACAGAGCTCTGTGTTGGCCCTGGGTTCCGGGTTCGGCTTCGCCGCCCCGGAATGACTGAGTGAGGAATGAGGAATTTGAGATGAGCGCATTTCGCCGCATCGAGGACGCCAACGCAGACGGCAAACGTGCGCTGGTGCGCGTGGATTTCAATGTGCCGATGGCGGATGGCGTGGTGAGCGACGATACGCGGCTGCGCGCGGCGTTGCCGACGATCCGCGCGCTGCAGAAGCAAGGCGCGAAGATCGCGCTTTTGGCGCACTTCGATCGCCCGAAGGGCAAGCGCGTGCCGTCAATGTCGCTGAAGCCGATCGTGGCGCCGCTCAGCCAATTGCTTGGCGCGCCGGTTGCGTTCGCGGACGATTGCGTGGGCGCGGCCGCGGAAGCGGCGGTGGCGGCGCTCGCGCCGGGCGATGTGATCCTCTTGGAAAACACGCGCTTCCATGACGGCGAGGAGAAGAATGATCCGGCGCTCGCGGCTGAACTCGCCAAGCTGGGCGATCTTTATGTCAACGACGCCTTCTCCGCCGCGCACCGCGCGCATGCGTCCACCGAAGGCATCGCGCGCCTCCTCCCCGCTTATGCGGGCAAGCAGATGGAGCAGGAGCTGGACGCGCTGAACGCCGCGCTGGGCGAGCCGAAGCGGCCAGTGCTTGGCATCGTCGGCGGCGCGAAAGTATCGACCAAGCTCGACCTTCTGAAAAATCTGGTCAGCAAGCTCGACAAGCTCGCCATTGGCGGCGGCATGGCGAATACGTTCCTGAACGCGCAGGGCTGGGAGATTGGCGGCTCGCTGTGCGAGCGCGATCTCGCCGACACCGCGCGCGAGATCATGAAGCTAGCGGTCGAGCAAAGTGCGAGCTGCTGCTGCCGATCGATGTGGTGGTGGCGGCCGAAGTAAAGCCCGGCGCGGCGTCGCGTGTCTGCAAGCTGGACGATGTGAAGGCCGACGAGAAGATTTTGGACGCGGGGCCGGGAGAGCGTCGCCAAGCTCAAACAAGCCATGAGCGAAAGCGCGACGCTCATCTGGAACGGCCCGCTCGGCGTCTTCGAGATCCCGCCGTTCGACGCCGCGACCGTGGACGCCGCACGCTTCGCGGCTGAGCTTGCCAAGAGCCACCGCATCGTCGCAGTCGCCGGCGGCGGCGATACGGTGGCGGCGCTTAACCATGCCGGCGTCGCGGATGATTTCACCTTCGTCTCGACGGCGGGTGGCGCTTTTCTGGAATGGATGGAAGGCAAGGCGCTGCCGGGCGTTGAGGCGCTGAAGATTTTAACGCACCTTCATCCTCGCCCTTGATGGGCGAGGGTGGCCGCGAGCAAAGCTCGCGGACGGAGTGGGTGGCGACTCAGTGTGCGAGAACAGCGCAGCCACCCACTCAGTCAGTCCGCTTCGCGTCCTGACAGCTCGCCCATCAGGGGCGAGCATGGGAGCGGCGCCGTCCTTTGCGCCATGACTGCGCTGTCAGTGTGATTAACACGCGAATCTTCTGCGCTGGCGCGCGAATGCGCTTTGCGCCGCGCCGCGATTGCGCATGAACAAGCAACACAATCGTCATTCGTTTCGGAGATAAAGCGGCCATGGCCCGCATCACGCTTCGTCAATTGCTCGATCACGCCGCTGAGCAGAGCTACGCGATCCCCGCGTTCAACATCAATAATATGGAGCAAGGGCTCGCCATCCTGGAGGCGGCCGACGAGGTGAATGCGCCCGTCATCATCCAGGCCAGCCGCGGCGCGCGCGCTTATGCGCATGACCTGATGCTGAAGCATATCATCGATGCGCTGGTGGAGATGTACCCGCACATCCCGATCTGCATGCACCAGGATCACGGCAACAGCGAAGCCACGTGCGCGACCGCCCTCCAGCACGGTTTCACCAGCGTGATGATGGACGGTTCGCTGAAGGCGGACGGCAAAACGCCAGCGGATTTCGATTACAATGTCGGCGTGACGCGGCGCGTCGTGGATATGGCGCACTGGATCGGCGCTTCCGTGGAAGGCGAAATCGGCGTCCTGGGTTCGCTTGAAAGCGGCGAAGGCGAAAAGGAAGACGGGCACGGCTTCGAAGGCAAGCTCGGCCACGATCAATTGCTCACCGATCCCGATCAGGCCGCCGCTTCGTGGAAGCGACGCATGTCGATGCACTCGCGATCGCGATGGGCACCAGCCACGGCGCTTACAAATTCACCCGCAAGCCCGACGGCGCGATCCTCGCCATGCATGTGATCGAGGCGGTGCACAAGCGCCTGCCCAATACGCATATTGTGATGCACGGCTCCTCCTCCGTGCCGCAGGATTTGCAGGATATCATCAACGCGCATGGCGGCGGGCTCACGCAAACCTGGGGCGTGCCGGTCGAGGAAATTCAGCGCGGCATCAAGTTCGGCGTGCGCAAAGTAAATGTCGACACCGACAACCGCCTCGCCATGACGGGCGCAATCCGCAAAATCCTGTGGGACAATCGCGCCGAGTTCGATCCGCGCGCTTATATGAAGCCCGCCAAGGAAGCGATGCGCAAAGTTTGCCGCGCGCGCTTCGAGGAATTCGGCGCCGCCGGCTGGGCCGACAAGATCAAGCCGGAGCTCATGTCCACGATGGCGAAACGCTACGCGAAGGGTGAGCTCGATCCGCGCATCGGTGCGCCGGCGCTGCGCGCGGCGGAGTAAGTTTGTCCTTCTCCCTTGTGGGAGAAGGTGGATCGGCGCGAAGCGACGAGACGGATGAGGGGTAAGGCTCACTTCTCCCATGGTCGCGCTAGCACCCCTCATCCGGCGCTTCGCGCCACCTTCTCCCACAAGGGGAGAAGGACTTTTGTCCCATTTCAGCACGCAAATTTCGCGCGCGTTTTAGCCGAGATTTAACGGCGCCCGGTTATGCTTTCCCTTCATCTGGTCGCGGGAAAGCCACGCCATGTTGCAATTGATGTTCGGCTTTCACGGGCGGATCAACCGCGCGCAATATTGGTTGAGCACGTTCATTGTCGGCATCGTCGGCTTCACGGGCTATGCGACGCTCGTGCTGTTCATGATGCAGCCGGGCGGCGCCAAGTCGGCCGCGCACATGCAGGGGCATGTTGGCGGCGATGATCTTGGTCGTGCCGCTCAGCGCCTGTTTGGCTTGGGCGGGCTTTGCGACACAAGTGAAGCGCTTTCACGATCGCGGCCGCAGCGGCTTTCTGACTTTAATCCCGCTCGCCATCGTCGTGCTCGCCACCTTCTCGGTGATCGGCGCCATTATGTCGAACGCACCTGTGCAAGAGGTCGCCAAAACGCTTGCGCCCTTCATGTATGCGGGATGGGCGGTCAATCTTTGGTTCTTCATCGATCTCGGCTGCTTGCGGGCGTCGACGGTCCGAACAAATACGGCAACCCACCCGGCTCGCCGCCCTCGCTGACGCCACAACGCGGCGGCCCCTCCAACGAGGCGGGCACGCCGTCGCTCGGCAATGCGGAAGCGGCGATGCAACGCGCGCTCGCCAGCCGCGACCGCAATCCGCAGCTCGCGGTGAAAGCGGCCAAGCCCCAAAACGCGCCGCAGCCGATCCGCCCCGCGCCTGCGCTTGCGCCGGTCAACGCCGCACCCAGTTTCGGACGCCGCGTCGCGCGCTAAGCCAAAGTCTGCAGCAAGTCGTCGAGCGCCGCGTAGCTTGCTTCCATGCCTGTCGTCATGCCGGTCTGGAGCGCCATGTCACGCGCTGCCTTGGACTCGTAGGTGATCGTGAGCGTGGGAGAGCGTTCGGCCCCTGCCCTCTTCGCTGAGCACGGTGGCGACCAAAGCTTGGCCCGGATACCAGGCGTCGTCGAACACTTCAGTCGCGACCCAGCGCACCGGGGCTTCGACTTCGCGGAACACGCCGCCCATGCCCATGGTGCGGCCATCGATGTGGCGCCACTCATAGCGATAAGCGCCGCCGACGCGCATATCGATCGCGCAGAACGGCATGCTCCAGCCTGGCGGACCGAGCAGCCAGCGCTTCACCAGCTCGGCCTTTGAGAAAGCCTCGAACACCAGATGGCGCGGCGCATTAAAGCCGCGCGTCACGACGATCTCGCGATCGTTCGGCAAGTCCACCGCGAGCGGCGCGAGCATGGGTCTAGCCCTCCGCGGCGCGATCGAGCGCGGCGATGTCGATCTTGCGCATTTTCAGCATCGCTTGCATGGCGCGCCCCGACCGCGCGGGGTCTTTGTCGGTGAGATGCTTCACCAGCGCGTCGGGCACGATCTGCCAAGAGAGGCCGAACTTGTCCTTCAGCCAGCCGCATTGCGATTCTTGACCGCCGTCGGCGGTGAGCTTGTCCCAGTAATAATCGACCTCGGCCTGCGTTTCGCAGCGCACTGAGAACGATACTGCTTCATTGAACTTGAATTGCGGCCCGCCATTCAGCGCCTGAAAGCGCTGCCCCTCGATCTCGAACATGGCGGTGAACACCTTGTCGCCATTGCGCGACATGGAAAGGATTTTGCCGTCGCCGAACACCGAGACATAGAAATTGACCGCTTCCTCGATGCGGTCGTCGAACCACAGGCAGGGCGTGATTTTCGACATGGGCAGCCAAAGCTCCTCTTGCGGCGACGCGCGCCGTGTATAACCAATTAGTTATAGACAAGAAGAGGCGTCGTCAAGCGGGCCGGCGAAGCTGAACCCGGAATGGCTGAATCAGCGTCCTAATTCCAACTGCCCCAGCGGCCGCCGATTTCGTAGCGGAGATCATCAAGCAGACGCTGCGCTTGGGGCACGCGTTCTTGCACGGTGCGAATATCGTCGTTCACGTCGCGGCGTTCACGGCGCAGGCCTTCGAGTTCTCTGCGCATCTGTTGACGACGCTCTTCGGTGGTCTCCGGATTGGCGATGGTGCGTTCGTGCGAGCCTATGTCGTCGTCGATCTCGTTGCGCCGGCTCTCCAGCCGAGAGACTTCGCTGCGCGCACTGGCGAGCGCTTGCTCGGCGGAATAGACGCGCGCGCCATCGGAGAAAGCGCGGCGGAACGGCTGGTCGAGTTCGGCGGGGCAATAGCCGTTGAAAGAGCCGCCGCGGCGCGCGAACTGAAAGCCGCGCGGCGGCTGGCAGAATTCGTACATGCCGTCGTTAAAGCCTGAGCGGTATGCGTTCGCATCAGCGAGGAGGCCCTTTTCCGCGCAGGATTCGCTGCGGTCGGTGAGACGATCGGCGCCGCTTTGCGCCGCGTCGTTGAAGCCGAGCGTGCGCCAATCGGCGACGGCGCATTCTTCCGCGCTCATGGTTTCGCAGCCGGATATGCCGATAACAGCAGCCGCGAGCACGGCGAACGCGATGAGCTTCAAACGCATCTTCTTCCCCCCATGGCTGGATCGAAGACCAGGACCGCCTTAAGACCGCCGCTCATGACCCGCCGCGCGCAACTCTACCTCATCACGCCCCCCGCTTTCCAGACGGACGCGTTCGCACGCGAGCTTGAGGCGGCGCTGGCGGGCGGCGCGGTGGCGGCGGTGCAGTTGCGGATGAAGGGCGCGGGCGACGCCGACGTGCTTGCGGCGGGGCGCGGCGCTGATGCCGCTTGCGCAGCGCGCGGGCGCGGCTTTCATCGTGAACGACCGGCCGGACCTCGCGGCGCGGCTCGGCGCGGACGGCGTCCATATCGGCCAGGAGGATGCGCGCTTTGCCGAAGCACGCCGCCTGCTGGGCCCGGAGCGGATGATCGGCGTCACCGCGCACAATTCGCGTCACCTCGCGATGGAGGCGGCGGAAGCGGGCGCGGATTATGTGGCGTTCGGCGCGTTCTATCCCACCGATACGAAACAGCCGTCGCACTGGGCCGATCCGGAAATTCTGGAGATCTGGCAGGAGACCATGGAAATCCCCTGCGTCGCGATCGGCGGCATCACGACAGAAAACGCCGAACCTTGGTGCGCGCGGGCGCGGACTTTCTGGCGGTGGCGAATGGCGTGTGGCGCCACGCGAGCGGCCCCGGCGCCGCGGTAGCGGCATTCAACGCGCTATTTGATCGGCTTGCGGTTTAAGCTCGGCGCGAATCGCGAGGGAGCGCCCGATGCCGAAAAACGCCCACGACCTGCTTGTGCAATTGCGCGACCATGCCGCCGCGCGCCGCAAGAAGCCGCCGGCAATCGAAGCGCCCAAGACTTTCGCGGATCGCGCCGCCGATTGGATCGCGGGCCTCGTCGGCTCGTGGCGCTTCGTGATCATTCAATCGGCGCTGCTGGCGGCGTGGCTCATCTTCAACATCGTGAGCCAGGCGCGCGTCGATCCCTACCCGTTCATTCTCTTGAATCTGCTGCTCTCGTTCCAGGCGGCCTACACCGCGCCTGTCATCATGATGAGCCAGAACCGCCAGTCCGACATCGACCGCGCGCGCAACATGGAAGACTACGAGGTCAACCGCAAAGCGGAGCTGGAAATCGAGACTCTGCACGAAAAGATCGACCTGCTGCGCGAACAAGAAATCGCGCAGCTCACGGCGGCGATCGCGCGGCTCACGAAGGCGATCGAGGCGAAGGGGGTAGCGCTCTCCTCTCTCACACCCATTCCCGGGCTCGCGCTTCGCGCGCCCCGGGAATGGGTGGTGCGTGAGTGTTTTACGATCAGCTCAGATCGGACAGATCGTTCTCGGTCTGCTCGGCCATGACATCGGGTGAGCCGTCGTCGGCTTCGTCGGCCCAGTCCATGTTGGGCGCGCGCGGGGCGGCCATGATGGGGGCGGCGATGGCGATCACCATGGCTGCGACGATGATCAGCATGTGCATGGCCGCCTCCGTGACCTGATTTTGAATCAATGCCCTGGAAATGCGACCAAACTTTGCACCGGCACGCCTAAAGCCGCGATGCGCGCGGCGCCGCCGAGATCGGGCAGGTCGATCACGAAGGCCGCGCCGACGATGTCGGCGCCGGCGCGCCGCAGCAGTTGGATCGCGGCTTCGCAGGTGCCGCCGGTGGCGATGAGGTCGTCCACGATGAGGACGCTCTGGCCCGGTTTGACCGCGTCGACATGGATCTCGACTTCGTCTGTGCCGTATTCGAGCGCGTAGGTCTGGCGGAGGGTCTCGGCGGGCAGCTTGCCCTTCTTGCGCACCGGCAGGAAGCCGGCCGAGAGCTGGTGCGCCACGGCCCCGCCCAGAATGAAGCCCCGCGCCTCGATCCCGGCCACCGTGTCGATCTTCCGCCCCGCGAACGGCTGGACCAGTTCGTCCACGGCCCGCCGGAAGGCGCGCGCGTCGATCAGGAGCGTGGTGATGTCCCGGAAGAGGATGCCGGGCTTGGGATAGTCGGCAATGGTGCGGATGGTGTCGGCCAGGGACATGCGGACCTCTGATCTCCCCCGCCCTTGAGGGGCGGGGGTAAGGGGGTGGGTGAGATCGTAGGGCGCTTCGGCCTGAAATGTCGCCACCCTACGCTCTCACCCCCACCCTGCCCTCCCCCCTCCAGGGGGAGGGTCCAAGAACACCGCCGGGCTAGGAAATCGCCGCGAACCTGCCTACGTCAGGGGCTCGAATTTCCAGGAGCGCCCCCATGCTGACCCGCCTCGACGACGAAGAAGACGACAAGAACCAAAAAGAGCAGCAAAACGCTCCGCCGTGATCGAGAAGGCGCTGTTCGACGCCCGGGTCGTGATGCTGACCGGCGAGGTCAACGACCAGCAGGCGCGCCGCGTCACCGAGCGCCTGCTCGCGCTCGCCGCGCAGAATTCCAACCCCATCACCTTCGTGATCTCCTCGCCCGGCGGCCACGTCGAAAGCGGCGACATGATCCATGACGTGATCAAGTTCGTCGGCGCGCCGGTGAAGATGCTTGGCACCGGTTGGGTCGCGAGCGCGGGCGCGCTGATCTATTGCGCCGTGCCGCTGGCGCAGCGCTTCTGCCTGCCCAACACGCGCTTCCTGCTGCACGAACCGCGCGGCGGCATCGGCGGCATGGCGAGCGACGTCGAAATTCAAGCGCGCGAAATTTTGCGCATGCGCGAGCGCCTAAACAAGATTTTCGCCGACGCCACCGGCCAGCCGATCGACAAAATCAACGCGACATCGACCGCGATTATTGGATGCTCGCGGAAGAAGCGAAGACGTATGGGCTGGTCGGTAAGGTGGTTTCGCATCAGCGCGATTTGGGTTGAACCCACTCACCTATCCCCGGATTCGCCGCAAGGCGAAGTCCGGGGCCCCATAAACTCAAACCGTCGTGATTATGGGTCCCGGACTGCCGGCTTCGCCGTCATCCGGGAATGGGTGTGCTTGCTAGCGCTCCGCGCTGGCCGAGCTTGAAATGCGCTCTGTCGCGTTGAGCGTCGCGCACAAAAACACCCCGGTCCACAGCACGAGCGAGAGAGCGCCGGCGAAGCGCGTGGAGCGCGCTGGCGTCTCCGCGGCGTCTAGGCGCACGAAGCGGTGGAAGGCGAGTGCGTTGATGAGCCCCAGCACGATCAGCGCCATTTTCGGCAAGAAGAACGTGTGCACGCCGACCGCGATCGGGTCGAACATCAAGAGCACCAGCCCCGTCGCCATCGCGACGACGCCGCCGCCGATCGCCCAGGGCAAAGCGAGCGCGGCGAGTTCTTTCAGCACCACGCGGCGCGCAAAGCCCATCAGCCGAAGATCGACCAGCAGGATCGCGCCGAACAGAATGGCGGCGGCGGCGATGTGCAGGAAGACGAAGAAGCGGTCGGCGTCTTCAAAACGATAGAGCCAAAGCCGCAGATCGGTCGTGCTCAGCCAGACCAGGAAATGGTCGAACGCTGGGAAGCTGAAATTTGAGTACGGGCTCACGCGCGCGCCGTCATGGCGCGAGCAGTGCGCGCAGTTCGGCGGCTTTGGCTTCGAACTGCGCGTCGGTGGCGCGCGGCGGGTTGGGCGGGTTCAGCGGCTCCACCATGGCTTTGAGTTCGCCAATGATGCGCGCGGCGTCGGCGAGCTTGGGATCGCTGGATTGGTGCGCGGCGAGCAAGGCGGCGGCGTAGAACATGAAGCCGCGCGCGTCGTGATACTCGACCAAGCTATCGATGCGGCCGGCGACCAGCGCGTTCCGGTATTCCTGCGACGCCGTGGTCGCGAGATCGGAAACGAGGCGCAGCGTGTAGGCGTCTGAATTCCACGTCTCCGTCGGAATGGTCGCGCGCGCGGCGACGACTTTCGCCATCGCGGCGTCGAACGCGGTGCGGAATTCCGGCGTGTCGCCATCGAGCGCGGCGAGCGACTCAGCGCGCACCAGATCGCCCTCGAATTGCTCGGCGCCGCGTTCGGCGATGACGGGGCGGAGATCGCCGTAAAGCTCGCGGATCGGGTGACCGAAGTGCGGAAGCGCGTTTTCCTTCTGCCCCGCCTCGATCAGCTCGCGGCCGACCATCATGTGGCCTTCGAGGAGGCCGAGACGCAGGCCAAAGTCGGCGTCGACCTGGCCGGGGCCGCTGGAGGCGGTCGGGCTCTCATCCATATTGTGGCCAGCCGGCGGGGGCGCCGCGGGCGAGCACGCGGCGAGCGCGAGGCAAACGATCAGGACAGTGCGTTTCATCATGCCGCGCACCCTAGACAGTTGCGAATGAGACGCAACAGTCGAAACGTCTCAGGCGGCCTTCCGGCGCTGCGCCTTGGTGAGCTTCACGCCCTTCATGCCGAGCGTGGTCTGCAGCGCGAAGTTGAGAGCCACCGTGTAGCTCTGCACGCAGGGCGGCTTGGAGGTGGTGAGCACGAACCACTCGCCGCGCTCATCGAGCCACGCGGCGATCGGCGTTTGCGGCGCGGGCAGGAGGCGCGCGCCGGGCGCGATGCGGGTGAAGAGCGCGCGGGTTTCTTCCGGCGTGAGTTCGGGATTGGCGAGGAAGATGACGCGCACGCGGCCGAGCGCGTCGGCGATGAGATCAAGCTCCCACTTCACGCCCTCGCTGGTGCTCGGGCACATCACGACAGCGTTCGAGGCGCGCACCAATTGCTCGACCACGTTTTGCCATTCATTGCCGTCGCCCTGCACGAAGACGCGCGCGGCGCCGAGCGGCGGCGTCGGGTCGCGTGGATCGCCGATCGCGACGACGGGGCCGTACACCGAGGCATGCTCCAACAGGATTTCGTCAAGCGTGCGGGACTCGCCGCAGCCAGCAGGAAATTCACCAGCGGATCGCGCGAGGCAGCTTTGAGTTTGGCGCTGTCTTGATTGAACGCGCGCAAGAATAGGATCGGCGGGCGCCCGTCCCATTCGCGCGCCCTTTGATAAAGCTTGGTCGCGCGCGCGGCGGCGATGTTTTGCAGAAGCGCGCCGAGGCCGATGAAGTTGAGCACGACGAGGCTCGCGAAGCCGAGCGCCGCCAAAAGCCAAACGGACGCGCCCGGCGCGCCCTGCTCGATGCTGAAGATCATGAACGGGATCACGAGCAACGCGACGAGGCCCATATTGAGGATCGCGGCCAGGAAATAGATGATGCTGAGCGACATGCGCCCGCGTCCGAAATTGGAAATGTAAGCGGGAAGTCCCAGGCGTTGGCGGAGCGCGCTGAACACGCGCCAGGGCGGCGAACGCCAGCCGCGCGCGGCGAAGAATTCTTCACGCGACACGCGCATCTGCCACCACGCCCAGCCGACGCCTTCAAACGCAATCACCGCGGCGACCACGAGCAGCGCGATCATCGACCAGTTTTGCCACGACGCGTAAGTATCGGCCTTCGTGCGCGGCAGCCAGCCGATTTCCATCAGCGCGCCAATCGCCGCAATCAGCAGCGAGAGCACCAGAACGGCGCCGTTCCAGATCAGCAGAACGAACGCGGTGATGCGTCGATGCACGGCGTCAAACAGCGCGCCCAACAAGGAAACACCGACGCTGAACGCAAAAAACCAATGCTGCGCCCAAGATGACGACGCCGAGCGCAAGCGTTGCTGAATCCGTGGCGGTGGCGGACTCCGTCGTGAAAAAGGACGCGACCAGAATACCGATGAGAACGATCGCCACCAGCACTAAAGCGGACGCGGAAATCGCGCGCACGAAGCGATGGCGCAATAAGCCAGATACAGATTGATCGATCGAAACCGCCGCGCCCATGGCCGCCCCCGTTTCGCGATAGGGCCAAAGTCATAGCACGCATGCGCTGCGCTGGAACTGCATGTAAAAGGCCAATTGCCACAATCTCGCCCCGCCATTTTAAGAAATGACGCCCCGCACCCGCTGCGGACTTTTCGGGCGCCTTCACGATTTGGTTTGAACACGACGCTTGGGATCGCGCGCCGCGCATTCCGGCGTGCGCGAGGTCTCCACATGAAGCTTATGACGCTTGCCGGCTCCGCTGAAATGTTGCGTGGCGGAAAGAAAAAGAATTCCGGATCGCATTTCCTGACAACACCTTGGCTGGCGCTGATTGCGTCGATGGGCGTTATCGCGGTTTGGAATAATGCGCCGGCTGAGAGCGTGAACGTGACGCATCTGTCACGCGGCGTTTGAGGTGGCGCCGATCGCTGCGTCGGAAGAAGAAGTGCATTTGCTCGCGGCGACGACATGGGCCGAGGCGCGCTCAGAGGGCGAAAAGGCATGCGCGCGGTGGCGCATGTGATCGTCAACCGCGTCGGCCCCCGCTTCGGCGACAGCCTCACGGAAGTCATCCTCCATCCCAAGCAATTCTCCGCGTGGAACGAGGGCGATCCCAATCGCCCGCTCGCGCAAAATCCAGAGCGCTATGCGCGATCGGGCATCAATCGCGAAACTTGGGAGACGGCGCAGGAAGTGGCGCGCGAAGTGCTCGATGGCCGCTCAACCGATCCGACGGCAGGCGCGCTCTTCTATCACACCAGCGCGATCTCGCCCTATTGGGCCAAGAACGGCGTGGGCGAGCAAGTGATCGGGCATCACGTGTTTTATTCGGATGTGACGCCGCGCGCGGGGTGATGGCCACACTCTCCCCGGACGATGGCCCGTGCGCGGAGAGAAATCGCCGTTCCCCGGACGGAGCGCAGCGACGATCCGGGGTCCATCAATCCGAAGCGTCGTGCGGGCCGATCCATGGACCCCGGCGCAAACGCGTGCTGGTGCACGCTGGCCGGGGAACGATGGATAGTGTGACGCGATGAGCGTTAGTGGCTCTGGCCGCGCCAGACGTGCTTGTAGGCCAGGTACATCAGCCCCGAGAGCAGGACGAGAAAGACCAGCACCTGCAGCCCCGTCGACTTGCGCGCCACCATGTGCGGATCGCCGGCCCATTGCAGGAAGCTCGTCACGTCCGTCGCCATTTGCTCGACCGTCGCGGGCGTGCCGTCGTCAAAGGTCACGACGCCTTCCGCGAGCGGCGGCGGCATGGCGATTAGCCCGCCGGGGAAATGGCGGTTGATGTATTTGCCGTTGCTCTGCTCGCCCGTGTAGCCGAGCAGCAGGCCGCGGATGTAATCGGCGCCGCCGTGACGGGCGAGCGTGATTTCCGACAGGTCCGGCGGATAGGCGCCGCCGTTCGACGCGCGCGCGGCGGCTTCGTTCGGGAACGGCGCGCGGAAATGATCGGACGGGCGCCCGGCGCGCTCGACCATCTGGCCGTCGTTCGGGTCCATATCGAGAATTTGCACATCGTCGGCGATGGCGCGCACGAAGGCGTTGTCGGTGACGGGGATGAACGTGCCGTGCTGGCCAGGATGGAGCCCGATCTGCACGCTCTCTCGCCCGTCTCATGATTGCGCCACGCGGTAAGCCGCGAACGGACCGCCCTCTTCGCCGAGATGGCGATAGGCGAGATGGTTCATCGAGTGACAGCTCGAACAGACCTGCTTGTAGACGGCAAAGCCGCGCTGCACCGAGGCCATGTCGTAATTGCCGAGCGGGCCGTCGAAGCTGAAGGCGTAATCTTCGGCGTGTTCGGCTTCACCGGCCGCGAGCGCGGGCGTTACGCCCAGCGCACAGAAAGCCGCGAGAGCGAGGATCAAGCGACGCATGTTCACGCCCCCTGCTTGGCTTGGCCGCCGACGGACTTGGCGATGGTGTCGGGCACGCGGTTAGGCGTCTCCCGAAGGCCGAGCACGGGCAGAATGACGATGAAGAAAAGGAAGTAGTACGCGGTCATCAGCTGCGCGAGCTGCGTGACCGTGAACGCGAACGGCAGGTTGCGTTGCACCTCGAAGAAAGTGGGATCGCCCGATGCCGCTTCCTTGGCCTCGCCGATGCCCTCTTCCAGACTTTCCGGGGTCGCGGCAGTGACAGTGGTTGAGCGCGTCGTGCCGCCGGTGGCGCCTTGCACGACGCCGCGCGTTTCACCGTCGCGCCGCGTATAGATGAGCGTCGCGCCCGCTTCGCGGAGCGATTGGGCCTGCTCTTCCATCGCGCTTTCGATTTGCGCGGCTGGCGCTTGCACCAGGCGTTCCGTAATCCGGGCGTTTTCGACCCAGGTCAAAGTCGCGCCATAGGTGCCGAAAGTTTGCAGCGCCTTGCCGGGATTTTGCCCGCCGCACCAGCCAAGCACCACGCACGCCGCAACAAAGATCAGGAAGAATTGCTTCGCCGCCGGGCGGTAGCGCATCGAGCGCACCTTCGAGGTGTCGAGCCAGGGCAACACGAACAGCACCGCGATCGAGCCGAACATCGCCAGCACGCCGCCGAGCTTGGCGGGGATTGGGCCGATGTCGAAATCGACCGCGCGCAGGATCGCGTAGAACGGCAACAGATACCATTCCGGCACGATCTCCGGCGGCGTCTGCAGCGGATTGGCGGGAATGTAATTGTCCGCGTGGCCGAGCGCGTCCGGCATGAAAAACACGAAGATCGCAAACAGAATGATGAAGAGCGTGGTGGCGAAGAGATCCTTCATCGTGGCGTGCGGCGTGAAGGGAACGGTGTCTTCCTTGCTCTTCACATCGACGCCGGTCGGGTTGTTTTGCCCCGCTTCGTGCAGCGCCCAGACGTGCAGGCCCACAACGCCCGCGATCACGAACGGCAAGAGATAGTGCAGCGAGAAGAAGCGGTTGAGCGTTGGCTGGTCGATCGCAAAGCCGCCGCGAATCCAAACCTGGATCGTCTCGCCGATCAGCGGGATCGCGCCCAGGATGTTGGTGATGACGGTGGCGCCCCAGAAACTCATCTGGCCCCAAGGCAGCGTGTAACCAAGGAACGCGGTGACGACCATCAAGAGGTAGATCACGCAGCCCAGGATCCACAGCACTTCGCGCGGCGCCTTGTACGACCCGTAATAGAGCCCGCGGAACATGTGGATGTAGACGGCAATGAAGAACATCGACGCGCCGACCGCGTGCATCGGCTGGATCAGCCAGCCGAACGCGACGTCGCGCTTAAAGCGCTGAACGCTCGCCATCGCTTCGTGGATGCTCGGGATGTAATGCATCGCGATCACGATGCCGGTGACGATTTGCACGACGAGGCAGAGCGACAGCATCGCGCCGAACGTCCACCAATAGTTCAAATTCCGCGGCGTCGGGTACGCGACGAAGCTGTCATGCGTCAGGCGCAGGATCGGCAGACGCCGGTCCATCCAGCGCGTGAAGCCCCGATTTCGGCTCATAGGTCGAAGGTCCGCTCACTGATGGCTCCTGCGGCTCAGCCGATTCGGATGGATGTGTCGGTCAGATAGACGTACGGCGCGACGACGAGATTGGCCGGCGCCGGCCCTCTGCGGATGCGGCCCGAGGTGTCGTAGTCCGAGCCATGGCATGGGCAGAACCAACCGCCGAAGGCCGAGCCCTCCGCGAAGGTCGGCACGCAACCGAGATGGGTGCAATTGGCTTGGAGGATCAAAAACTCGGCTTTGCCGGGCTGGCCGTCTTCCTGCGCGATGCGGCTGGCGTCGGTCGCGGGATCGCGGAGCGTGGCGTAGTCGTCGCGTTGCGCGGCGGCGATTTCCGCCGGCGTGCGGTGACGCACGAACACGGGCTTGCCCTGCCACATCACCTTGATCTGCTGGCCGACCGGCACGGCGGTCAGATCGACCTCCGTGGTCGAGAGCGCCAGCGTGTCGGCGGCGGGCAGCATCTGCGCCACGAACGGCCACACCGTCACGGCGGCGCCCACGGCAGCGGCGGCCCCAGCGGCGACGAAAATGAAATCGCGCCGCGTCGGTTCGTTTTCCGCGTGCGCGCCGCTCGGCACAGACTCAGCCACCACCGGCCCTCTCCCTTGGTTCGGCGCCGAAGCTAGGCTAATCCGGGTTCGCGAGCGCGCGGGCCTAGCGCCGCACCGCTTTCACGACCGATTCCCCCGATTTCGCCCCAGTTTTCTCCGGCGCCGGAGGCCATAACGTGCGTCTCGCCCTCTATCAACCGGACATCCCCAGAATCTCGGCGCGGCCATTCGCCTCGCTGCCTGTTTGGGCGTGCCGCTGGAGGTAATCGAGCCCTGCGGCTTCCCGCTCACCGCCCGCGCCTTGCAGCGCTCGGCCCTGGATTACGGGGACGCCGCCGCGATTGACCGGGTCGTTTCGTTCACGGAATTCCTGGCCCGGCCCGCGCGGCGCGAGGGCCGGCTGGTGCTGGTGGAAACCGATGGCGCGGCGGGGCTCTATGATTTTTCTTTCGAGCCGGGCGACACTTTGATCCTGGGCCGAGAGAGCGCCGGCTCGCCTCCCGAGCTTTGCGCGGCGGCGAAAGCCGTGGTGCGCATCCCGATGGCGGCGGGCATGCGCTCGCTCAATGTCGTGGTGGCGGGCGCGATCGTTTTGTCCGAAGCGCTCCGGCAAACGGGGGGCTACAAGGACTTGGTATGAACGACACACCTTCGGACCGCCGGCTTCCAGCCGGCTCTTTTTCTCTGCCGGCTGGAAGCCGGCGGTCCCAATGATGGACGCTCGCAAACAGCGCGCGCGGCAATGGTTTGAGTGCCTGCGCGACCAGCTCTGCGCGGCGTTCGAGGCGCTGGAGGATGAGGCGCCAGCCGCGCTCTATCCGGGTGCGCCCGGACGCTTCGAGCGCACGCCATGGCGACGCGGCGACGGCGCGGAGGATCAAGGCGGCGGCGTCGCCTCGCTGATGCGGGGGCGCTTCTTTGAAAAAGTCGGCGTCCATGTCAGCACCGTGCACGGCGCGTTCAGCCCCGAGTTCGCCAAGCAAGTGCGCGGCGCGGAGGGCGATCCGCGCTTTTGGGCCAGCGGCGTCTCGCTGATCGCGCATATGCGCAATCCCCACTGCCCCGCCGCGCACATGAACACGCGCCACCCTCGTCACCACGCAATGGTGGTTCGGCGGCGGCGGCGATCTCAATCCCACGCAAACCTATCAGCGCAGCGAAGACTTCGAAGACGCGCGCGCCTTCCACGCCGCCTATCGCGACGCATGCGCCAAGCACGGCGACGATCTTTATCCGCGCTACAAAAAATGGGCCGACGACTATTTCTGGCTGCCCCACCGCAGCGAACCGCGCGGCATCGGCGGCATCTTCTACGATCACCACAACACAGGCGGCGAAAACGAAGACAGCTGGGAGCGCGATTTCGCGTTCACGCAAGACGTGGGGCGAACATTTCTCGCGACGTACCCCGCACTCTTGCGCGCGCGCATGCACCAAGCCTGGACCGATGCGGATCGCGAAGAGCAAGCGCTGCAACGCGGACGCTATGTGGAGTTCAACCTCCTCTATGATCGCGGCACGACGTTTGGGCTGAAGACCGGCGGGAATGTGGAAGCGATTTTGTCCAGCATGCCGCCGGTGGCGAAATGGCCTTGAGCGCTTCATCGAACGCAATGCGCGATTGACCTTCGGCGCAACCCAAGCGTTAATCGCGCGGGGGCACCTTCATGACGCAAACCACCGAATCCAGCGCGGTGCGCGATCCAACCGACCTATGGGTTTGGCTGCGGGGCGCGACGATCTTCTACATGGTGATGATCGTCGCCGTGTGCGCCAGCGTTGTCGCCATCTATGCGATAGGCCCCGAGGCGATGAGCAGCCCTCAGATCAGTCCATCGCTGATGGCGTTGGGCTTAGGCATCGCGGCAGCCGGTCTGATGAGCGTTCTCTCCCTTCTGTTTTGCATCGTGACCGTGTGCCGCCTGACCACGCGCATGATGCGCAATCTGCACCTCATCGGCTCGCCGCACGTCACCATCGGTCCGCGCTGGGCGGCGGGCTGGTACTTCATCCCCTTCGCCAATCTGATCATGCCGGTGAAGGCCGTGGGCGAGATGTGGCGCGGCACCTTCGCTGCCAGCGGCGAGGATAAGGACCCAAACGGCGTGATCGGTTTGTGGTGGTTCTTTTGGATCACGAGCAACATCGTGAGCGGGATCGCCGGCGCCGACGACAGCGCCGAAATCACCCAGTGGGGCCTTATCCTTACCGTCGCAAATTTCGTGCTGACCCTGCTCGCGTGCATCTTCATGCTCCGCGTGTTCGGCGCGCTCGCCAGAGGGCAGCGCCAATTCTTGCAGGCCAGCGCTTTCCAATAGATCGCCGGCCGCCGTTCGGCGCCGAACGACTGCTCTTCGATCTGAGGTTGTCACTCCGATTGCGCTTGCTACGATGCGAGGGGGCGGGCAATGGCGGAAGAATATTACACGGAGGTCGAGGGCCGAAAGTATCGCAGCCCAATCGTCTTGTGGCGCTGCTTCTGCGCATCTTTCGTCGCCGCGATCGCGCTTTACCTCGTACTTATGTCCACCGAGGCGATCACCTGGACGCTCTATGCCGGCTATTTCCAAGTCGATCAGGCGCAAGCCGACCTTATCGATCTGATCTCGATGACCAGCGGCAGATTCGCACTTCCCATCTTTCTAATCTGCGCCGTCTTCACCCTATTATTGGTCTACCGTCTCACGGCGAACGCCCATGCAACAGGCGACCATCCCGGCTTGACCAAACCAACCATGGCGGCGGCGTCTTTTGTCATTCCATTGGTGACGCTGATTATGCCGCCCATGGTCATGGGCCGGCTCTGGCGCGCGACGTTCAACGGCGGTGAACCACGCGGCGTGATCGGGTTTTGGTGGGCAGCTTTTTTGACCAGCAACTTCTCAGGCTTGATCGCTAACGCAAATCGGGCGGCGACGGACTTCGCGGCCATCAGGAATGCTCTTGCCGTCAGCGTGCTCAGTTTTTCCACCCGCGCCATAGCCGCGGGTCTTCTGTTGTTTATTTTCGCGACCTTGGTGCAGGGCCAAAAGCCCCGCCTTTCCGCGGACGTGTTCGAATAACACCGTTAACGCCGGCCGGCCCTTTTCTTGCGTCAGGGGAAGGCCATGAGCGCTTTACCCTATCCCGGCCACATCAAACCCCTGACCGCATTGCGTTTTATCGCGGCGATTTGGGTGCTGCTGTACCATTTCAAGGACCATCTGGGCTTTGATTTGGGCCAGATCGGCCTGATCGCGGACGGGTATCTGGGGGGTCGATCTCTTCTTCACCCTCTCGGGCTTCATCCTGGCGCACGTCTATCTGACGGAGGTCGAGGGCGGCCGGTTTGGCTATGGCGGCTTCCTGCGCAACCGGCTCGCGCGGATTTATCCGATGCACCTGGCGGCTTTGGCCGCGATGATCGCGCTCTACGCCGCCGCGAGCCTCACCGGCGCGGGCGTTGGCGCGCCGGAGGCCTTCAAGCTCAGCGATCTCGCGCCACATCTTCTGCTCACCCATGCGTGGGGGCGCGACGCAAAATGTTGGCTGGAATTTCCGTCTTGGTCGATCAGCGCTGAATGGGCGGCTTACCTTCTCTTTCCGCTATTTGCGGGCCTCGTGCTGAAGACGCGCCGCGCGGCCTGGATGTTGGCGGGCGCGCTCGCGCTTTGCCTCGGCTCATTCTACGCGCTCGATCACCTCCACCAGCTGCGGCCGTTCTGGCAGGTCGGACGCGAATTCTCGCAGATGACGGCGCAGATCGGCGTGCTGCGCATCATGCCCTCCTTCGTGCTCGGCATCGCGATCTACGCGTTCAGCCGCAACACTTCCGCGCCCGCCTGGGCGGCATGGCCGATCGTGGCGGTGTCCGCGCTCTGGATCATCGCTGTCTCGACCTTCAATCTTTGGGAAGCGCTGACCTGGTTTGGTTTTGCAGGCCTCTTGTTCGGCCTCAGCGAAACCGCGCGCCACGGCGTCGACAAACCGATGGCGGGCGATCGCTTCGTGTTTCTGGGCGCCGCATCTTACGCGCTCTACATGACGCATCTGCCGGTGGACATTGTGTGGTTTCACGCGCTGGAGAAATTCGGCATCGACGAAAACGCGTCCGTGCTGCTGCGCTCCGGCGCGCTGGTTGGCGTGTTTGGCGCGTGTATTTTGGTGTCTGTATTTGCGTATCTTTGGCTGGAAGAACCTGCGCGGAAATGGATACGCGGGCTTTCTCTCCCCCAACGAAAACCCGCGTCCGTCGTCCCTAAGAGCGCCGCGTAGTTTCACAAGGTCAGCACACCTCCTCCTCGATGGAGGAGGTGGTTTTGCCGCGAAGCGGCGAAATCGGAGGAGGTGCGTGCGCGACGGTGAAGAAGGCCCTCGGAGGCTCATCCGACACCATCATCGCGAACACCTCCTCAGTCAGCCGCTGCGCGACTGACAGCTCCTCCATCGAGGAGGAGCAGGGCGCCAACTTCGAAGATGTTAGCCCAATCCCTGCGCCACAGCCTTCAGCCGCTCCACGATCGACAGCTTGTCGTCGGGAAAATCCGCGTCGATCCACCAGGCTTCGACTTCGCGCATCACCTCGCCGACCTTTGGCCCCGCCGGCACGCCGGCGGCCATCACTTCATCGCCGGTGAGCGGCAGCTTCGGCGGCGTCCACACCGCCGCGTGCTCCAGCAAAGCGCGCCATTGCGTGCCAGCTTTGGGATTGGCATCCTCGGCCCAAGCGAGCTTCACGCGATCGGCGAAGGTGCGTTGGCCGAGCCGATAAAGCGCGCGGCGCATTTCGCGCACCGACATGTAAGAAACGATGCGCTCGTCCGTGCCGAGCGCGCTCACAAGGCGATCGCGCTCCTCGTTCGAAAGCTTCAGCCGCACGGCGATTGCGCGCGCCGCGGCTTGATCGGGCAGCGCGGCGGCGAGGCGCGTGATCGGATCGGGCTCGAGCAGGAAATCGCTTTCGATGCCGAGCAACGCCATTTTGCGCGCGGCCATCGTCACTTCCGGCACGACGATGCGGTCGATGCCGGCGCCCGCAAGCGCCTCGATCGCGGCGCGCGGATCGGGGGCGGAGAGGAGTTTCTTGATCTCCTTCCACACGCGCTCGGCGGAGAGGTCTTTGAGGCCATCGCGCAGCTTGGCGCACGCCGCCAACCCCGCTGCGTCGAACGGTGGGCGCCCGTACCAAGCATTGAAGCGAAAAAAGCGTAGATTGCGCAGATGATCCTCGCGCAGGCGCGTCTCGGGATCGCCCACGAACACGATGCGGCCGGCCTTTGCGTCGGCGACGCCCTCGCCTGTGGGGTCGAACACCGCGCCATCCGCCGACGCGTAAAGCGCGTTCAGCCGGAAAATCGCGGCGCTGCGCGTCTTCGTTCCAGTCTTCGGTGAATGCGACGGTGGCGCGCCGGCCATCGGTGGTGACGTCGCGGCGGAGCGTCGTGACTTCGTGCGGCACGTGATTGGAGATCACTGTGATCGTGCCGTGTTCGATGCCCGTCGGCACGGCAAACAAACCCGCCTGCTTGGCGGCTTCAACCACTGCGTCGGGCGTAAGTTGCGTTGCGATGTCGATGTCGTCGACCGGATGGCCCATCAAAGTATTGCGCACGCAGCCGCCCACAAAACGCGACGCGCCCGGCCGCGCCGCATCAAGCGCGGCGATCACGGCGCGCGTCTCCGGCGTCTTAAGCCAGGATGCATGGGCGATGGAGGCGCTCATCCAGATGGGCTTTCGCAATAACCAATCGCGCCGACAATCCGCGCTTGTTCGTCCGTTGATCTCTCGGCGAGCATCACATGGATAAAAAGATCGACGCGAGCGCGCAGCCGGCACGGCAAGATATTGCCGTGGACGAGATGTTAAGGGCGTCAACCGCGAAGTCTCGGCGCCGACCACCGTGGCCCGAATGCGATCGACTTCATCACGTCCAACATTCGGATACCCGCCCACATATACGCGCGCGACGTGCTGTCCTTCTCTGGTGATATCCACAAGAAGGAAATCAGCCGGCATCTCGGAGGTAATTTGGTATTGCGAACCCAAGTCATCGATACAGACATCCCACGCCCGAAACGCGCTCGTTTCCTCCGCATCGCCGCGTGGCGCAATCGCGCAGACGACCGCGCATGAAAGTGTTGCAGCGACCAGGCGCCTAAGCAAACGCACCCTCATGTAAATCAACCCAACGAAATTTTCTGGACGCCATCGACCGCGGTTATAGCCTGATTGAACGCCGCGACGACAGCCTCCAGGCGGGGCGCGTTCCCGGTCGGCGTATGGACATAGAAGCCGGCCTCGTAGCGCACGGGAGAAACGCGCGGTGCTTCCGGCGTCTCAGCCGAAGTTGGCGCTTCAGCGTCGCCTTCGGGCTGTGCCGGCGCGCAAGAGATATCGATGTCCTCGCCGGTCAACAGATAGGCGCGGTCAAGGCCAATCTCGCTCACTGAAAACTTGAACGTTTCACGCAGGGCGAATGCGCGAAGGCTCTCGGTCAGCGTCTCGCGCGCTTGGTCGGGTACAGTGAATGCTACGCGGCGCGACAGCTTTCCTTGCGCGCATCCCGCCAACAAAGCGGCAAAGGCGAACAGCAGTGCGCGGCGATCAATGCTATTCATACAATCTCTCATACAGCGCCTGCACCATGGCCGCAGTCGCGCCCCAGATGAAGCGGCCTTCGTAGGGCATGGCGTAATAGTAGCCGCGCCGACCGCGCCATTCGCCCTCGCGGCGCTCGTGATTGGCGGGATCGAACAGGAAGCTCAGCGGCACTTCGAACGCCTCGGCGACTTCACGCGGATCGAGCCGCAGCGAAAAACCTGTTTCCACCAAGCCCACGATCGGTGTGATGCGATAGCCGGTGCCGGTTTCGTAAGTGTCGAAGCCGCCGATGGGTTCGATGAAGGTGCGTTCGAGGCCAATCTCTTCGCCGGTTTCGCGGAGCGCGGTATCGACCGGCCCGGCATCGCTCGCCTGCACGCGTCCGCCTGGGAAAGAGATTTGCCCCGGATGAGCCGGCGTTTCCTCGGCGCGGCGCGTGAACAGCATGGTCCAACCTGTGCGCCGCCGCACGATCGGCGCGAGCACGGCAGCGGGCGTCAGCGCGCGCGATGCTGGCGTCGGCCAGTCGGGATTGAGATCGTTGTCGCTGCGCGGCGGCGCCTCATGGGCGCCAGCAAGCGGCGTGAGCCGCGTGCGCAAACGCGCTTCCAAATCTTCGAAATTCATGGCGCGATCCCCTCCCCGCGAGGGGAGGGGGCAGGGGGGTGGGGTGACACTCAACATCGGAAACTTATGCGTTCGCTCTCAACTTCTGTTGCATCGAAATTTCAGTGGCGTGGGCAAACCTCAAACATCGGGATTCACCCCACCCCTAACCCCCCCCTCGCGGGGAGGGGACGAGTCCAAACCAAAGAACACGCCGCCGCCCCACACGCCCAAATGCCCGCCCTCAAGTTCCGCCCATTCCGCCAGTTCCAGAAACGGCGCGCGCAGGATGCGCGCCTCTAGCCTCCGCGCACCAGCACATAGGGCCGCGGCTCGGCCGTCTCCGGATCGAAGCGCACCCGGATGGGATGATCTGGGCCGGCGGCCACCACGTCGCCCATATTCGTGGTGAAAATGAGCTGCTGCTGGTCCGCAAGGCCCGCGCGATCGACCCGCACAGCCAGGAAGGGCGCATCCTCGACCCGGACCCGAATCTTCTCCACCGGCGTTACAAGATACGTCTCGCCGTCGCCATCCTTCCGGAGGATGGAGGCGAATAATCTGACGAGGCTTTCGCGTGTGATGCGCACGCCCTCGTGCCGCCAACCGCCATCGCGCAATATTTCAAGGCCGATATCGCCGCAATGAGCTGGATTCCAACTTTCGACTGGGGACGGCTGTTTGGTCGTCGTCGCCCCCTTGAGCGAGACGAGCAATTGTTCCAGGGACGTGGCGTTGTTTTCCATGATGCCGAAGGCGAGGCCCCCACGCCCACCATAAGCGGCGAGCGCCATACTTCCGCCCCCATAAAAAAGAGCTTCCACCCGATGAGCAATGCGTCAGATCAAGCCTCGCCCCAAGCCCTCGTCGCGGAGGCCGAAGCCGCCGGGGAAACCTTGGCGCGCGTCCGCGAGGAGATCGGGCGGGCGATCTTTGGCCAGGAGCGGGTGGTGGAGCTGGTGCTCTCGGCCGTGCTCGCCGGCGGACATGGCCTCTTGGTCGGCGCGCCAGGCCTTGCCAAGACGCGGCTCGTCTCCGCGATGGCAACAGTGCTGGGGCTGCCCTGGGCGCGCGTCCAGTTCACGCCCGACCTGATGCCGGCGGATATTCTGGGTTCTGAAGTGCTGGATCAGGACGAAGCCGGCAAGCGCCACTTCCGCTTCGTCAAAGGCCCGATCTTCACGAGCTTGCTCATGGCCGACGAAATCAACCGCGCCTCACCGCGCACGCAATCGGCGCTGCTGCAAGCAATGCAGGAAAAGCACGTAACCATCGGCGGGCGTCGCCTACGATGTGCCCGAGCCCTTCCATGTGCTCGCGACGCAAAACCCGATCGAGCATGAAGGCGCTTATCCTTTGCCCGAAGCGCAGCTTGATCGCTTCCTGCTGCAGATCGATGTGCCCTACCCCGATGCGGAAATTGAACGCCGCATTTTGATCGAGACCACCGGCCTCGGCGAAGACGAACCGCAAGCCGTGCTCGACGCGGCGCAGCTGATGCGCTTGCAGCAAGTGGTGCGGCGGATGCCGGTGGGCGAAAAAGTGCTCGCGAGCATTTTGGAATTGGTGCGCTCGGCGCGCCCGGGCGCATCGCATGACGCGCGCGTGAACCAGCACGTCGCATGGGGCCCAGGCCCACGCGCGGGGCAAGCTTTGATGCTCGCCGTGCGCGCGCGCGCTTTGCTGCGCGGGCGCCTTGCGCCGTCGATCGACGATGTCGTCGCGCTCGCGCGCCCAGCTTTGGTGCACCGCATGCAGCTCTCCTTCGGCGCGCGCGCCGAAGGGCTCGACATCGACGGCCTGGTCGACGACCTCGCGGAAAACGCGGCTTGATGATGAAGAGCGCGCTGAGAACCCCCTCCCCTAGAGGGGGAGGGGGCAGGGGGCGGGGGTGAGATCGTAGAGCGCAATTTTCTGAACGCTCTCGCTCTACGCTCTCACCCCCTCCCTGCCCTCCCCCCTCTAGGGGGAGGGTTCATGGTGGCGCATGCCTGAATCCACCCATCACGACGCGCTCGCGCTCGCCGCCGATCTGCCGGGCGTTTTTGATCGATGCGCGCCGGCTCGCGGCGAATGCGCCGGGTTTTCACGGACGGCGGCGCAGCGGTCAGGGTGAAGCGTTCTGGCAATATCGCGATCACCGCGCCGAGGATGGCGCGCGGCTGGTCGATTGGCGCCGCTCGGCGCGCGGCGACCGCTATTTCGTGCGCGAGCGCGAACGCGAAGCCGCGCAAACGGCATGGCTGTGGGTCGATGACGATGCGGGCTTTGCGTGGACGGCAGACAAGCGCCGCCCAACCAAGCAACGCCGCGCGCAAACCATTCTGCTGGCGCTCGCAATTTTGCTCGGGCGCGGCGGCGAGCGTGTTGGCGTGCTGGGCAGCCCGCCGCGCGTCGGGCCGCAAGCGGTGGATCGCCTCGCGCACGATATGGCGCTGCCGATGCAAGACCGCCCTCCGCCCTCACGCAGCACGATGATTTTCGCGAGCGACTTCTACGCGCCGGTGGAGAGCTGGCGCGCACGCTTGAAAGTCGCGGCGACCGCTGGCGCGAGCGGCGCGCTCTTGGTCGTGGCCGATCCATCGGAAGAAGATTTCCGTTTCGTGGCCGCACGCTCTTCCGCGAACTCGGCGGTGGCAGGCGCGAAGCTTTGATCGGCCGCGCCGAGGCCGCGCGCGAACTCTACGCCGAGCGCCTCACTGCACAGCGCAACGCCATCCGCGCCATGGGCGCGGAGTTCGGCTTTCCCGCGCTCCTCCACCGCACCGATCACAGCGCAGCGCCCGTCCTCGCGCTCCTCGCCACTTTGCTGGCGGAGCGGCACGTTTGACGTTTGGACCGATCCTGTTCGCCGCGCCTTGGGCGCTGATCGCGCTCGCGGCTTTGCCGGCTTTGTGGTGGCTGCTGCGCGCGACGCCGCCCGCGCCGCAACGCGCCGCGTTTCCGCCGACCCGGCTGCTGCTTGGTTTGCAAACCGAAGAACAAAGCCGCGAACGCGCGCCGCTCTGGCTCGTTCTGTTTCGCGCGCTCGCCGCCGCACTGATGATCATCGGGCTTCGCGCGTCCAAGTCTCGCCCCGAGCGCCGAAGAGCTCGCGGCAGGCGGCCGCACGCTCATTGTGATCGACAATGGCTGGACCTCCGCGCCCTTCTGGCCGCAAGCGCGCGCGGCTGCATCCGCCGCCGCGGCTGAAGCGGAACGTGCGCGTGCACCCGTCTTCCTGCTGCTCACCGCGCCCGAAAAACCCGCGCGCGACGCTGGCGAAGCGCTCACCGCCGCCGATGCGCGCGGGCGCATTGCGCGCCTTGAGCCGCAGCCATGGCGGCCAGATCGCGCCGATGCGGCGGAGCGCTTCGCGCGTACGCGCGGCAACTTCGACCGCATCATATGGATCAGCGACGGCCTGCAAGACGACGGCGCCCGCGCGCTCGCCGAAGCGCTCTCATCGCGCGGACCCGTCACCGCAAGGCTTCCCCCACTTCCAGCGCGCGCCATCACCAGCGCGGCCGTCACACCGCGCGGTGTCGAGATCGAAGCACGACGTGCGTCGAACGGCTCGCCCGTCGCGGCTGTCGCCGCTGAAACACTCGAAGGCCGCGCGCTCGGCGCGGCGGAGTTGCGCTTTGCCGGCGATGCGCTCACCGCGAAGTGCGCGCATCGAACTGCCGCCGGAGATCGCCGCGCGCGCCGCGCGTGTGCGGTTGGTGGGCGAGACGAGCGCGGGCGCGGTGCGCTTGTTGCCGGCGGGATCGGGACGGCCCTTCGTTGGCCTCGTCGATCCAGGCGGCGAAGGCCAGCCGCTGCTCAATGAACTTTATTACGCCGAGCGCGCGCTCGCGCCGTTCGCGAGCTTGCAGCGCGGCACGGTGAGCCAGCTCATCAATATGCGCGCGCAAGCTTTGATCTTGCCCGACGCGAGCCGCATCTCCCCGCTCGACCGCACCGCGCTCAATGCGTGGCTCGAAGACGGCGGCTTGCTGGTGCGCTTCGCCGGCCCGCGCCTTGCCAACGACGCGGACGATCTCTTGCCAGTGCGCTTGCGTCCCGGTTCGCGCTCACTCGGCGGCGCGCTCGCTTGGGAAACGCCGCTGGGGCCTCGCGCCTTTCCCAACGGACTCGCCCTTCGCTGGATTGACGCCGCCAACGGATGTCGCCGTGCGTCAGCAAGTGCTGGCTGAACCGGCATCGGCGGAAGCGGCGCGTGTTTGGGCGCGGCTGTCGGATAATTCGCCGCTGATCACCGCCGCGCCGAAAGGGCGCGGGCTCATCGTGCTTTATCACGTGACCGCGGGGCCAGCTTGGTCCGACCTGCCGCTCTCCGGCATTTTCGTTGAGATGCTGCGGCGAACGCTCGCCTTCGCGGGCAGAGCTGATGGCGCGGGTGAGCGCGAGATCGCGGGCGGACCGTTCACGCCAGAGCGCATGCTCGACGGCTTCGGCTCAGTCTCGCCCGCGTCGCCCCGATGCAGAACCGATCCCCGCCGACGCCTTCGCGCAAGCGACGCCCGGACCAAACGCGCCGCCCGGCCTCTATGAACGCGCCGGCATCACGGCGGCTATCGATGCGGCGCGTCCGGACGAAGGACTGACGTCGCTCTCTCTGCCGCAAGGCATCACGCGCGCCGGGCTCGGTTCTTCGGTGGAGCGGCCTCTAGCCGGCTTCTTCCTCGGCGCTGCCGCCTTCATGCTGGCCATCGATTTGCTGATCGCGCTTTTTCTTGTCGGACGTCTGCCGCGCCTTGGACCGCCGGCTTCCAGCCGGCCGGAAAAAAGAGCCGGCAAGATGCCGGCGGGTCCTAGGCTTATTGTTTGCGCTCTTGCTCGCGCCCGATGCGCACGCGCAAGCGAATGCAGACCCCACCCTCAATTTGCGGCTCGCCTACGTCCGCACCGGCGATGCGCGCGTTGATCGCAACTCGGCGGCGGGGGCTTGAGGCGCTATCGCAAGTGCTGCGCGAGCGCACCAGTGTTGAGCCCGGCCCGCCAATGGGCATCGACCTGTCGCGCGACGATCTCTCGCCCTATCCGTTTTCTCTATTGGCCCGCGCCCGCTTCCCCGCAGCGCTTGTCCGACGCCGCGCTCGCCAATCTCGACCGTTATCTCGCGATCGGCGGCCTCCTCTCTCGTCGACACGCGCGATTCCGGGCGCAGTCAAAGCGCGCGGCCCGCCGCGCTCATGCTGCAAGGTCTCGACGCACCGCCGCTGGAGCAAGTCACCGCCGATCACGTGGTGGCGCGCGCGTTTTATTTGATGCGCGGTTTTCAGGCCGCACGCCTTCAACACGCCTCTGGGCGGAATCGAGTTCGGCGGCGTCTTCTCGCGACGGGGTCGCCGCGCTCTTTGTTGGCGATGGCGATTGGGCGGCGGCGTGGGTCGGGCGATGTCGCGCTCGACGGCGGCGCGAGGCAGCGGGAGCTTTCGCTTCGCTTTGGCGTCAATCTCGTGATGGTCGCGCTCACCGGCAATTACAAAGCCGACCAAGTGCACATCCCCGCGCTGCTCGAACGGCTGGGGCGGTGAACGGCGATGATCGGCGCACAGCGCATCGGCTTTGATCCTGCGCTGCCGTGGAGCGTGATGATCGCGCTTGGGCTGATCGCGGCGATTGGCTGGGGGGATTTATTTCTGGCGCGGCGGCGGCGCGCCTTGGCTGCGGCTTGGCGGGCTGACGTTTCTGTTTCTCGCGCTCTGCCAGCCGCAATGGGTGCGCGAGGCGCGCGAGCCCGCCGAAGATGTGGCGCTGGTGCTGATCGATCAAAGTGAAAGCCTGGCGCTCGCGGAACGGCGCGAAGCCGCGCGCACGGCGGGCGATGTGCTGGCGGATCGTTTGTCGCGCGAGCAAGGCCTTGAGGTTCGCGTGCGCGAAGCGCGCGGCGGGCCGGACGGCACGTTGATCACGTCTTTGATGCAGGACGCGCTCGCCGATGTCGCGCGCGACCGCATCGCCGGCACGATCATCGTCACCGACGGCCAGGCCTCCGATCCGCCTGAAGAACCGCGCGATCTCGCCGATCTTGGGCCGACGCATGTGCTGATCGTCGGCGATCCCGAGCGCGGCGACCGGCGGCTCGAACTCATCTCGGCGCCGACCTTCGGCATTGTCGGCGAATCCATGCGCATTTCAGCGCGCGTGGTGGATGCTAATTTTTCCGGCCAAGTCACGGTGCGCGTTTCGATCGATGGCGTGCGCGTGTCAGAAACACGCGTTCGCGCCAATCGCCCGTTCGATCTCGATGTCCGCACGCCGCATCGTGGGCGCAACATGGTGATCGTTGAGGCGGAAGCCGGCCCGCAGGAGATCACGCCCGCCAACAATCGCGCCGCGTTCGCCGCAACCGGCGTGCGCGATCGCTTGCGTGTGCTGCTCATCACCGGCGAACCACATCCCGGCGCGCGCGTGTGGCGCAATCTGCTCAAATCGGATCCCGCCGTCGATCTGGTGCACTTCACGATTCTGCGGCCGCCAGAGAAGCAGACTACACACCGCTGGGCGAACTCGCGCTCATCCCCTTCCCGACCGAGGAATTGTTCGAGCGCCGCCTCGGCGAATTCGATCTCATCATCTTCGACCGCTATCGCCGCCGCGCCAATATTCTGACGCCGTATTATTTCTCCAACATTGCGCGGCGCGTCGAGAATGGCGGCGCGCTTTTGATTTCCGCGGGCGAAGCCGAAGCCGGGCCGGAGAGCGTCTACCGCACCGCGCTGGCCGCGATCCTGCCGTCGCAGCCGACGGGCCAAATCATCGACCGCACCTATCGTCCGGCGCCGACCGATCTCGGCAGCCGCCATCCCGTTGTGCGCGGCTTGCCTGATCATTCGCGCTGGGGACGTTGGACGCGGCAGATCGATGCGCGCGCCAGCGGCGGACAAACCGTGCTGCAAGGCGCAGACAATCGCCCGCTGCTGGTGCTCGATCGCGCGGGGCGCGGACGGGTCGCGCAACTTTGGTCCGATCAAAGCTGGCTGTGGGCGCGCGGCTATGACGGCGGCGGGCCGCACGGCGAGTTGCTGCGCCGTTTGCTGCACTGGCTGATGCAAGAGCCGGAGCTGGAAGACGAACGCCTCACGATCGATCCCAGCACGCAGGGGCTCGCAATCCAGCGCTCGACGCTCGGCGGCGCGCCGGGACCGGTGGAAATCATTTCGCCGTCGGGCGAAAGCAGCGAAGCGGCGCTGCAGGAAGCCTCTCCTGGCCTTTATCGCGGACAAGCGCCCCGCGCCGGAGCAAGGCTTATACGAAGCGCGCGCGGGAGATCTGCGCGCCTTCGCGGCTGTCGGCCCGCTCAATCCGCGCGAAGCGGCGGCCATCGCCGCCGATCCCACGATCCTCCGCCCACTCGCGCAAGCCACCGGCGGCAGCGTCGTGCTCACTGGCGAAGACGGCCGCAATCTGCCGGAGATCCGCCGCGTCGCGCGCGGTGAAAGCGCGAGCGGTTCGGATTGGATCGGCCTTCGCCGCAACGGCGCCTACACCGTGCGCGCCGCCGCCGCGACGCCGCTTGGACCAAGCTGGGCGTGGGCGGTGTTCGGCGTCGCGCTACTGATGCTCGGATGGCGGCGCGAGGCGGTGTGTGACGCACCGGAGCGACAACTTGGCCTAGTTCGGCGCCGCCTGCCCCACGTTAGCGTGCATGGCGGAGTGGAGCGCACATCCGATGGCGGACACCGAACCTCGCGTTTTACCGACACGTACGCGCGCGCTGATGTCCCCTCGGCGTCGGCCTCGTCAGCGGGTTCGTCCTCGTGATTGTGCCCTATGTGCTGGTTTGGCTGGCGCGTCTTGCGCCGCCGCCAACGATCACATCCGTGGCGGGCTTCAATGCCAGCCTCACCATGCTCTTTCCGTTTGTGCAGGGCCTTGCGCTTGCCGTAGCGCTAGGCCCGAAGCGGTACGGCATCGGCACGATCCTACTGCTCGTGCTCGCACTCACAGTGATCGAAATCCTTGGCGCGTACGTTTTCATGCGCGAGGGCGTGATATGCCTGATCATCCTCTCGCCCTTGATCTACGGCTTGATGCTGCTCGGCGCGCTGCTGGGCCGCTTGTTCGCGCGCGGAGGCGCCAGCCGCACAGTGCAAGCAAGCTTGATCCCGCTCGTGGTGTTCGCGGTATTTGCAGAAGCATCCGGCCCAAAGCCGGACCACACCAGCGCAGTGACTGACTCTGTCACGATTAGTGCGCCGGCTGAGTATGTATGGCGCTATGTGCTGAGCTATCCGCAGAACAATGCCGCGCCGGAATACTGGCTGTGGCGCGCGGGCTTGCCCGAACCGATCCAGTCGGTCGCCGAAGCGCCGCGCGTGGGCGCGGGACGCGTGTGCATGTTCTCAGATGGCCTCGCGTTCGAGGAGCGCATCACCGAACTTGAACCCAATCGGCTGATGACGTTCGACGTCACCAAGCAACCTGACCATCCCGAAGTCATCGGGCACTTCCAGTTCGATCGCGGCCAGATCCGTCTGACGCCAAACGCCGACGGCTCAACCACTGTGACCGCGACCAGCTGGTATCGCCTCTTCGTGCGCCCGGCGGCGTATTTCGATTATTTCGATTGGTGGACCGCCGACATCACGCGCCAAGTGCATTTTTCGCGTGCTCAACCACATCAAGGCATTGGCCGAACGCGATTACCAAGCCGCGCAAGACGCGGCTAATGCGCCATGATCACCGGATCGTTGAGTCCCGCACGATGCGCGCGGTGACGCCGCCGAATAACTCTTCCTGGATGCGCGAGCCTTCATAGGCGCCGAGCACCATGAAGTCGGCGTTGAAGCCTTCGACTTCCGACACGATCATGCGCTCGGGGCCTTCCCAAGAGTCGCGGATGATCGGCGTTTCAACGCGCACATCGTGACGCTCCAGATATTTCGCCACGCGGGCGGACGCTGGCTTCGTCTTCTCCTTCGCGCTCGGAGCGCGGGCTGGCGAGGCAGAGGCGCACGGCTTCAGCGTCTTTCAGGAACGGGATAGCGGCTTGCACGGCGCGCGAAGCTTCAGGCGTGCCCTTCCACGAGATGAGGCCCCCGCTTGCCCCAGGCGTGCGGCTTGATCCAGCGCGGCAGCATCAGGCCACGGACGCCCGCCCTCCATCGTGGCCCCGACGAAGATGTCGGTGTCGAGATCGGAATCGTCGAGCGTTTCGGGTTTGCCGAAGATCACGAGATCGGCGGTGCGCGCCGCGCGCGCTGCAGCGTCGCGCGCCTGGCCGCCTGGGATTTCCCAGGAGCTTACATTGACCTCGACCTTGGCTTCCTTGGCGATGATGTTGAGCGCGGTGACCGCATTGGCGCCCGCGGTGCGCACTTTGCGGTAGGCGTCGTCGAACATGCCTTCGAGCGTTTCCGACGCAACCGCAAGGTCGGGCAATGGGAGTTCGACCAGCACCAGGGCTTCGAGCCGCCCCTTGTGCTTTGCCGCCACGTCCATGGCCATGCGCATGCGCGCGAGGCCATCTTCGGACCCATCCACGAACGCCAGAAACTCACGCCAAACCGTCATCGTCCCACTCCCTCACCCACGCGTGACATTCTGCGCGAAAGGCCGCGCGGTGTCACGAGTGAGCTAAGAGCGCACGCGCGCGTTGAGCATTAGGCCGGGGGCGGCGAGTGCGGCGGTAATGGCGGTGCGGATTTGCTCGGAGGTTGGCGTCACGTCCGAGGGGAAGGCGGCGATCAGATGACCGTCGCGGCCGATCAGGAGCTTATGGAAATTCCAGCCCGGGCACCGCACTCGGGCCAAGCTGCGCTTCGGCCCATTGATAGAAGGGGTGGCGCTCGGCGCCTGTGACCGCGTTCTTCGCCGTCATCGGGAAGGTGACGCCGAAATTGAGTTCGCAGAATTCCTGAATCTCCGTCGCCGAGCCCGGCTCCTGGCCGCCGAAATCGTTCGACGGCACGCCGACGACTTCAAAGCCCTGCGCGTGATATTCGCTGTAGATCGATTGCAGGCCCTCATATTGCGGGGTGAAGCCGCACTTGGACGCGGTGTTCACGACCAGCACAACCTCGCCTTCGAACGCCGTCATCGGCACGCGCGGCAACATCAGACCTTCGAACTCGAACTGATAGGCGGTCGCGGGATCGGCGCTGGCGACGGCGGGCGCGGCGTCGAAGCGGCGCTGCTGATCGGCGACCGCGGTCGCGATTACCTCCGCCTGCGCTGCGGCGGCCTCCGGCGCTTCGGCCTTGGTTTCAGCGGCGGGGCTGCACGCGGCGAGCCCCATGGCGGCGGCCATCAGGCACGCTCCGGCGATCCGTTTCATAACTCATGCTCCCCGTTGTGACCCTGCTAATACGCTCGATGACGCGCCATGGATACGCGCCCAGACCCGTAAATTAGGGCGCTTCAACCAGCCCCGCCACCTTGTCCAAGCCGCCGGGGCGAAGCTCGGCCCAGAGCAGGCGGCGCTCGTCGACCGGACCGGGCAAGGTCACCCGGCCGGGCGGGATCAGGAAAAAAGCCGAGCGGTTTGAAGAATGATTCCGCGCCAACCAGGATAACGCCGCCGCCCAGGCCCGAGGCGCGGCAAGCGCTGAGCGCGTCGCGCACCAGGCTCGCGCCCAGCCCATGATGCTGCGCGCCCGGATCGACGGCGAGGGGACCCAGGAAAAAAGCCGGCGCCCCGCCGACAGACACACGCCATATCCGGCTGCACCCCAGCACCGCGCCGTCGTCGTCCAGCGCAACGCGCGAGAGCGATGGCTCGAACACGGCGCCGCGCTCGCGCACGCGCTCGCTCGTCTTGGCGAAACGCCCAGGCCCGAAGGCGCGGTCGAGCACGCGCTCGATCTCGCCCGCATGCTCAGGCCGTTCGGAGACCAGTTTGTAACTCAAGGCGCGCCCACCCCATGGGAGCGGCGCGTTTTGAAGCTATGCGGCCCTAACGTCAACATGTGAGCGCCGCCTCGCCAGCCTTGCGAAACTCCGCTAGTGACTGCGCGCCTCATGCTGCGCCTCCCCTCGTTCGTCATCTTCCGCCACCGCGCCTATGCACGGTTCTGGTTTGGCCGCGTGCTGAGCGTGCTTGGCGTACAGATCCAGGCTACCGCGATTGGCTGGCAGATTTACGACGCGGCGCGCGAGCATGGGCAAAGCGTGGCGGAAGCCGCATTCTTGCTCGGCGCGGTCGGGCTCGCGCAATTCTTGCCGCTGCTGGTGCTCTCGCTGTTCGGCGGACAAGCCGCGGACCGGTACAACCGCAAGATCATTTTGATGATCTGTCTTGCCGCGAAAGCGGCGATCGCTGTCGTGCTGTTTCTCGCTTCCGCGCTGCCGCCAGACTCCCTGATCCCGATCGTGTTTGCATCGGCTGTCGGCGCGGGGCGCGATCAATGCGTTTCTTGCCTCCGGCCAACAGCGCGCTTTTGCCGATGCTGGTGCCGCGTGAGGACTTGCCGCACGCGGTGGCGTGGGGATCGCTCGGCTTTCAGGGCGCGATCGTGATCGGCCCCCGCCGTCGGCGGTTTATTGTACGGCGGCGGCGCGGCGGTGCCTTATATTGTCGCCGCCGTGCTCTTCGTCGCCGCCGCCATTCTGCTTTCTGTGACGCAGACGCCGCCGCAACAAAAGGTAGAGGACGCGCGCACCATCGGGATGATCCTCGAAGGCCTTCGTTATGTGCGCGACAACAAGATCGTGCTCGGCGCGATCTCGCTCGATCTGGTTGTCGTGCTGCTGGCGGGCGCGGTAGCGCTGCTGCCGGTGTTCGCGCGCGACATTCTGCATGCGGGGGCCAAGTGAGCTTGGGCTGCTGCGCTCGGCCAGCGGCGCGGGCGCGGCATTGGTGGCGCTCGGGCTCGCGATCCGTCCGATCCGCCGGCATGTCGGGCGATGGATGTTCATCGCGACGATCATTTTTGGCGTTGCGACGGTGGTTTTCGGGCTCTCCACCTCGTTCTGGTTGACGGCCGCCGCGCTCGCGGTCGCGGGCGGCGCGGACATGATCTCGGTGTTCGTGCGCCAAACCTTGATCCAACTCGCCACGCCCGACGCGATGCGCGGACGCGTCGCAGCGGTGAGTTTTGTGTTTATCTCGGCGTCGAATGAGCTTGGCGATTTCGAAGCTGGGGTGATGGCGCGTATTTTGGGACCGAAGCTCGCGGTGGCGCTGGGCGGGGGTTTTGCCATTGCGGCGTCACCGGCCTGGATGAAGCTCTTCCCCGCGCTCGCGAAGGCGGATGGGTTCGAGGTGAAGCCAGTGGAGCCGGAGACGCCACCCGTTCCGGCGCAAGGAGGCGCGTGATGGGCGTACTGGGACGGCAAGGTCGTCATCGTCACCGGCGGCGGCAACGGCATTGGCCGCGAGTGCGCTTTGCTGGCCGCGCGCGAAGGCGCGGCGGTGCTGGTCAATGATCTCGGCGGCGGCCTCAAGGGCGACGACGCGGGATCGGCGGGGCCGGCTCAAGCGGTGGTGAACGAGATCATCGCTGCTGGCGGGCGCGCCATCGCGAACTCCGACAGCGTCATCGACTACGACGCCGTCGCCGCCATGGTGGCGCAGGCCAAGAGCGAACTCGGCGGCCTCCACGCCATCGTCAATCCCGCCGGCATCTTGCGTGACGGCATGTTTCATAAAATGAGCGTCGAGGACTGGCGCAGCGTCATCGACGTGCATCTGCATGGCGCGTTTAATGTCTGCCGCGCCGCGATCGAACATTTTCGCGAACAGCAAGACGGCGCGTTCGTTCTCTTCACTTCAACGTCAGGGCTCATCGGCAATATCGGGCAAGCAAACTACGCGGCGGCCAAGCTCGGCGTCATAGGCCTTTCGCGCATCATCGCGATGGAGGGCGCGGTGAAGAATGTGCGCTCCAACATCATCGCGCCGTTTGCCTGGACGCGAATGATCGCGTCGATTCCGGTGAAGGACGAAGCGTCCGCCGCGCGCGTCGAGCGGATGCGGCTCGGCATGCGCGCCGATCAGGTGGCGCAGGTGGCGGTGGCGCTCTGCGCGGATGGCGCGAAGGATACGTCGGGGCAGATTTTCGCGGTGCGCGGCAATGAAGTGTTTCTGTTCAACCAGCCCCGCCCCGTGCGCGCCCATGGCGCGGCTCGAAGGCTGGACGCCGAGCACGATCCTCGATCACGCGCTGCCGGCGATGAAAGCCAATTATGCCGATCCCGGCGCCAGCGCGAGCGTGTTTCCATGGGACCCGGTGTGATGCGCGCGCGGACGCCTGTTGAAGACCGCCGCGAGATTGCCCGGTTCATTGGATCAAGTACCGCGCATTAGGAGAAGGCCATGCTTCGTTTCACGCTAATCGCCGCGCTCGCGCTGTGCGCATGCACCGCCACCGAACAACCGGTCGATGCCGCGGAGCTCTCGCCGGCGTCGCTCAACGGCACGACTTGGGCGCTTGTCGGTGCGACGACTGAACCGACGCCCGGCATCTCGTTTTCGGAGACCAGTGTCTCTGGCCCCGCGGGCTGCAATCGCTGGTTCTCGTCCTACACGATGACGCCGGGCGCGGACGCGGCGGCCGCTCCGCTTCGACGCCATCGGCGCGACGCGCATGGCGTGCGAAGGGCCGAAGATGGCAACCGAGCGCGCGTTTCTGGGCGCGCTTGAACGCACGCGCCAAGCGCGGCGCGACGGCGATGCGCTGGTGCTGCTCGATGAAGCGGGCGCGGAAACCGCCCGCTTCATCGCCGCAGAACTTTAAGGCTGCTTGGCGCCTTCCGGCGTTGCGGGCGCTGCCGCGCGCGGCACGACGCGCGGGCATTTATCCAAGCCGTTGTCGTGGCAGCTGACGATGGTGGGCTCAGCCGCGCCCGGCGCCAGCACCACCAGCCAGTGCTCGCGCGGATCCATGCGCGTGCCGGTGAGCTGCGGTCCGCACTGAACTGAGTACACCAACGAGCCCGCATATTGCGCATAGAAGCTATCCGGCGCGACATCGGCCGGGATCACGCCGCGCGATTCCGTGGCGCGAACAGCGGTGCATGCCGGCTGCACGTCCGGGTGCGAGGTCTGGTAGGCCGTGAGCTGTTGCCAGGCGAACACCGGGCCTTGTTCAGGCGAAAGCGCCTGGGCTTGCTCCATCAAGCTAGCCGGGGCCGCGGGCTCCGGCGGCGCTTCTGGGGCTGGTGGGGTGCAGGCAGCGAGCGCGATGGCCGCCGCGAAGATATATTTTTTCATGGGACGCCTCCTCCGGCTCGGACTCGAAGCGCGCGCCGGGCCGGGCGTCAATGCCTTTTCGGTTCCATGGCGAACGCCCATATTGGGTCCATGATTGAAAAACGCGCTTTTGACAGCCTCGGCCGGTTCGATTCTGACTGGCTCGCGGCCCGCTATCATTTCTCCTTCTCCGGCTACCGCGACCCCGCCCCGCATGCAGTGGGGCGCGCTGCGCGTCTGGAACGACGACACCATCCAGGCCAAGACCGGCTTTCCGCCTCACCCGCACGCGGACATGGAAATCATCACCTATGTCCGCACCGGCGCGATCACGCACGAAGACAGCATGGGCAATCGCGGCCGCACTGAAGCGGGCGATGTTCAGGTCATGAGCGCGGGCGCCGGGGTCACGCACGCCGAATTCAACCTCGAGGACGAGGCCACCACGCTCTACCAAATCTGGCTTCTGCCGAAGGCACGCGGCGGCAAACCTTATTGGGGCGCGGCCAAGTTTCCCAAGGCCGAGCGCGCGGGATCGCTGGTGACCCTGGCGTCCGGTTTCGCCAACGACCAGGACGCGGGCGCGCTGCCGATCCGCCAGGACGCGCGCATTCTCGCGGCGACCTTGGACGCGGGACAGCGGACTGAGCCGGAGTCCGAACCGGCCTCAGGCTCAGTCAGCGCAAAGCTCACGATGGTTTCGGCCCGAGGCGATGCCGGGCAACCAGCGCTCTTTCTGCGCATCCGTGCCGAACATGACGAGCCCTTGGCTGCCGATGCCGACATTGGTGCCGAACGCCGAACGAAATGCCGGCGAGCAGCGGCAAAACTCGAACAGCACGCGCGCTTCGTCCTCCATAGAGAGGCCGAGGCCGCCATATTCTTCCGGGATCGAGAGCCCGAACAATCCAAGCGCGCGCATCTCCGCCAAAGTCTCGGCCGGAATCTCATCCTCTTCCGCGACGCGCGCCTCGATCGGGCGCAAGCGCTCCTCCACGAAACGGCGAATAGTCGCGAGCAGAGATTGAAGCGTATCGGAATCCATCGTGGGTCTTTCGCTCAATGGTCTTGCGGCGCCGACTTAGCATGCCAGCACGCCCCCGGGGACAAAGGAGACGGCGATGAGCGCGGACGGAGCGGCGAACGAGGCGTACGGCAAGCCGATTGTCCTGACGGAAGGACCGTTCGCGGGCTGGTCGACCTGGGGGCCGCGGCGCCGACCCGTACGAATCTTTGCTCGGGCCATTTTGCTTCAAGATCGAGGACGGGCGCGCCAAGTGCGCCTTCGAACCACGGCGCGATCATCTGAACGGCGGCGGCGCAATACATGGAGGCGCGTTAATGTCCTTCGCGGACTTTTCGCTTTTCTCCATCGCACACAATGCGTTTGAGCGACGGCGTGAAGGCTGTGACGCTGACTTGTAATTGCGAATTTGTGTCAGCGGGCACGCTCGATGGTTGGGTTGAAGCGGATGGCGACGTTCTGCGTGTGACGCGGTCACTGATTTTCGTGCGCGGCATTGTCACGCAGCGTGCAAGACCTGTGCTTGCTTTTTTCCGGCGCGCTCAAGAAGATCGGCGCCTGAGATACGACAAGCGGGCTGGGGCACAACCGCGCGTTCTCAACGACAAGGGGGTTTTCATGCGCTCGCCAGCCAGCGACGTTTGATTTGCGCGCCGCGCTTTCGGACGAAATCACAAAAGCCATCGCGGAGTTGAACGAAACGCCCGCGCGTCCAAAGCCGGTGCATCGTTGCCGCGTGCATATCAAGCGCGCGCGTGCTTTGGCGCGCGTCGGGCGTGCTTGCGCGCCGGGGCTTTCCGATGTGTTCAACGAAACCGCGCGCAGCGTGATGCGCGCGCTCGCGCAGACGCGCGACTTGGCGGCGCTCGGCGAGTATGCGCGCACTTTGTCGAAGCGCTCGGGAAAGAAGCAGGCTGCGGCTTTGCTCATTGTCGCGGAGAAGTTTGACGCGATGCGCGCCGCGTGCCCGCCTTTGAACCTCGACGCGATCCGCGCGGGACTTCGCGATTTGCTGGCGCTGGCGCAGGTGTGGCCGGAAGCCTCGCCGCGCCAGATCGAAAAAGGCGCCGACCGGATCGCGTGGCGTGCGCGCGTGGCGTGCCGGCGCGGACGCGGCGCCGATGCGCCGGCGCGGCGCCACGAATGGCGCAAGCGCGAGAAGGACCGGCTCTATGCGGCGCTGCTTCTTGGCAAGGCTTGGCCGGGGCGATCGCGGACGCCGCGTCGGCACGGGTGAACGGCTGGGGGAAGTCTTGGGCCGTGAACGCGACGCCCTCCTCCTGATCGAGCGCCTGGAGCGCGAACCGGGTCTTGCGGGCACGCTGCAACAGACTGGGCGCGCGCTGGCGGCCCTGCGCGAGCGGCGCGAGAAACTTGCGCCGCGCGCCGACGCGATTGGTAAACGCCTCCATCGCGGCGGAGCTTAAACGCGGCGGGAACCGTGGCGGCGGCGGCGCCGTTCTTCGCTTATGGGTTCCGCCACCAAAGCTTTCACCAAATTTTCCAACGCCGTCGCGAAATGGACGGGCAAGCCCCTCGTCTTCGTTGCGTGCATGGCGCTGGTGTTGGTGTGGGCGGCATCCGGGCCGCTGTTCAAGTTTTCCGACACCTGGCAGCTCGTCATCAACACCTCGACGACGATCATCACCTTCCTGATGGTGTTCCTGATTCAAAACACCCAGAACCGCGACAACGCCGCCATCCAAGCCAAGCTTGACGAAATCATCCGCACCTCGGACTCGCAGAACCGCTTCATCGGGATCGAGCATCTCACCGATGACGAACTCGATGCGATCTTGAGGGAGGTCGAGGAGAGCGCGGACGAGTTGCAACGATGAGCTGAGGTCGCGGGACAAGGCTAAGCCCGCGGCCCAAGCGCGTGACGCGGAAGAAGGCGTCGTAATTCACTCTTCCCACCACCCACACTCAGTCATTCCGGGGCAGCGAAGCTGAACCCGGAATCCAGGGATCGTAGGGCTGTGCGTTTGCCCTGGATTCCGGATCGCGCTTCGCGCGTCCGGAATGACTGAGGCATTTGCGATGGATGGACGCGCTAACTCGAATCCCGGAACGCATCGCACGCTTTACGCGCCTGCAGCTTTGCCGCAATCAACGCCACTTCCGCAAAACCGCGATTGCGTCTTGGCGACGGCGTCTCCGCGAGGGCGACGCGCGGCGGCGAAAGCGTCGCGGGCTTTGTGCGCCAGCATGCGCGCGAGGCGAATGGCGTGCGGCGCGGGGTCCGCGGATGACGCGGCGCACCGCTTCGAAGCGCTGCGCGAGGCGCTTCAGCGTGTTGTTGGCGCGCGTGGCGCTGCGCTTCGCGAGCGCGGCTTTGCGCGCGGCGGCGGCTTGAGCATGGTGGATGTCGCGCACCAGGAGCGGACGGCCGAGCACGTGGATGCGCGGCGCTTGGCTCTCTGGCGCGCGCTTGCGTGGCGGATCGAGCGCGAGGCGGAAGGTGACGCGCCAAGTGCTGGGGCGGTTGGGTTCGGTGGGGACGAGGCGCGGTTTACGGCGGTGTTGCCAGCTTTTCACCATGCGGAGCGTGAGCGCGCGCGTCGCTGCGCGCTTTTCCGCGGGGCGCGGGAGTTTCGCGGCTTCCACGAGGAGAAGTTTGCGCGCGAGAAGTTCGAGTGGCGCTAGCCAGTCGAGGATGTCGCGCTTGGCGCTGCGCGTAAGGCGCTCGATCGCGGCGATGAGCCCGGGGCCGCCGAGCGCCATGGTCATGAGCGCGAGAATGTCTTCGGCGATGCGCCAGAGGCTGTCGGAATTGGGATGGGCGGCGGTGAGGGACATGGGGGGATTATGCGACGGGGTTTGAGTGAGGCGGATTGGGTGGTCGCTATCCCCGCAATCCCTCCCCCCTCCAGTCATTCCGGACGCGCGCAGCGTGATCCGGAATCCAGGGCCACAAACACAGCGTTGGCCCTGGATTCCGGGTTCGGCTTCGCCGCCCCAGAATGACTAAGAGTTTGTTGATTGGACCTCACACTCTCCACTCCCCGGATTGGCCGAAGGCCAAGTCCGGGGCCCATAAACGCAGCGAGTGCACATTGAGCGCGTGTGCTTGGAAGAGCCGCGCGTATGGGTCCCGGACTGCCGGCTGCGCCGTCATCCGGGAAATGGAGAGATTAAGCGCTCCCGAACTCGCGCTACGTCAGCTTGACCCACACGCCCGCGCCTCGCATCACGGCGCTCCAATCCTCCGAATAGGCGCGCCCATGTCCGACATCCGCTTCGACAACCAAGTCGTCATCGTCACCGGCGCCGGCGGCGGATTAGGACGCTCCCACGCGCTCGAATTCGCGCGGCGGGGCGCGAAGGTGGTGGTGAACGATTTGGGCGGCGCGCTCGATGGGTCGGGCGGATCTTCGGCGGCGGCGGAGGCTGTGGTTGCGGAGATCGCGGCGTTTGGGGGCGAAGCGATGGCTGACGGCGCTTCGGTGACGGACGATGCGGGCGTCGCGAACATGATCGCGCGCGTGATGGCGCGTTGGGGACGCATCGACGTGCTGGTCGCCAATGCCGGCATTCTTCGCGACAAAAGTTTTCCGAAGATGGAGCTGGCGGACTTCGCGGCAGTGCTCGACGTCCATCTGATGGGCGCGGTCAAGCCCGTGAAGGCGCTGTGGGAGATCATGAAGGCGCAGAATTACGGGCGCATCGTGCTCACGACCTCCTCGTCCGGGCTCTATGGCAATTTCGGGCAGAGCAATTACGGCGCGGCGAAGCTGGCGCTGGTTGGGTTCATGAACACGCTGAAGCTTGAGGGCGCGAAGAATAATATCCGCGTCAATGCGGTGAGCCCGGTGGCCGCGACGCGCATGACCGCGTCCTTGATGCCGCCGGAAATGCTGGAGCTGTTAAAGCCGGAGTTGGTGACGCCGGGCGTTGTGTATCTGGCGTCTGAGGAAGCGCCGACCGGCGCGATCCTGGCGGCGGGCGCGGGCGCGTTCGCGGTGGCGCGGATCAAGGAGACCGAGGGCGTCTTCCTGGGCGACGCAAACCCCGAGGCGGTCCGCGACGCCTGGGCCGAGATCGCTGATCCAACGGGCGAAGTTCCCTACGTCCAGGCCGGCGAGCAGACCCAGAAGTTCCTCCGCAAGGCCACCGGCCATTAACCTAACCTTGGCTTTGGCCCGGCCCGGCCTATCTCCCGCATAGGGGCTATCCCCGTTTGACGTCGCGCCGCCTGCCCGGCTGGGCTAGAAGGCGCTCGCGCCCGCAGGGATTAGGCATATGACGATCCTCGTCCTTCTCATCGTCCAGCTGGTGGTGACCCTTGCCGGGTTCGCCCTCGCCTGGCGCTGGTCGGCTCGTATGAGCGAAGAGTTCGCGCGGCTCCGTGAAAGCACGGAAACTGCTCAAAACGCTCGTAATTCTGCTCATTCCCTGTTCCCCGTGCCGATCGCCGCTCCGCCCCGCAAGGCGCCGCAGCCGGCTTTGGCCCTGCTCGCGATGGCGGCTTCGGGGCTCCGCCGAAAGCCCCCCGCGGATGACGATTTCGAGCCGACGCTCCCCCTCTTCGAGTTTGACCGGCCGCGCCGGGACCGGGGCGCCGAGACCCCGGAACTGATGCCGATCGACGAGATCGAAGGCTCGACCAGCTGGCGCACGCCGAACGCCAGCGTTTCGCCGGAAACCGCGCGCGCCGTGGTCGCCGTCAGCGCGCTGGCGGCGCCGGCGATCGCGTTTGCGTTCGGCGCGTCGATGGGCGCGATTGTCGCGACGGCTTTGGTGATCGCGTCGAGCTTACTTTTGGTTTCGCTGCGCGCGGCGTGGCGTCACACGGCGTGGTTTGCCGTGCTGGGCGGCGGCGCGTGGACGCTGGCGGGATACCTGACCGGCCTCGGCGCCGCGCAAGGCGCGCTCTTCTGCACGGCGCTCGTGATCGCGGCGGCGGCAGGGCTCGCGCATGCGCGCTTCGAGCGGCCCGCGACGCCGGGCATGACGTCGGCGCTGATCATGGCGGTAACGGCGATCGTGATCGGCGCGCAATGGGGCATGGTGGGGCCTGCGGGCATTGGCTATGCGGCGATCATCGCGCTGGGCGCGGCGATCGGCGCCTCCACGCTGCGGCTTGAGCCTTTGCACATGGCGTCGTTTGCCGGCGCGGGGCTTGGGCTTTTTGTGTTGAGCAGCCAGGCGCCGGCGGGCGTGTGGTTCACGCCGGCGGCGGTGTGGGCTGGCGTTTGGTTCTTGGCGATTTCGTTCTTGCGCACGCCCGCGCTTGGACCGCGCGGCACGTTGGTCGCGGTGACGGGCGCGGCGGCGCCGATGTTTGCGGTGAGCGCGCTTTATGCGGCGCGCCATGCTTTGGAGACGCCGCTTGCGGCGGCGGGCGGTTTTCTGGCGCTGGGCGCAGTGTTTGCATGCATTTTAGTGCTCGCGGCGCGGCGCACGAAAAGTTTGGAGGCGCTGCATCTGACTTTGTGGGCGCTCGCGGCGCCGACGCTTGGTTCGGTCGCTACGGCCTTGCTGCTCGCAAGCCCTGCGCCGCTGGAAGCGGCTTTGCTGGCGGCGATGGCGCTGGCGCTGATTGCGGTCGATGCGCGCTGGCCTGACCGTGTTTGGCGCTTTGGCGCCGTGGTGATGAGCGTCAGTGCGGCGATCGTGGGTTGGAGCGCGGCGCAAGGGTTTGGGACGTTTGCGTTCGAGCATTCATTGCTGGCGGTGACGGCGTTCACATTCGCTGTGCCGGCGGCGTTTCTTGGGATTGGCGCGCATTTCGCCGAACGACGCGCGCCGATAGCGGCCTCGATCTTGGAAGCGTTTGCGATCCTTGGCGGCGTTGCGGCGCTGGCGGCGGTGACGCGGCTCGCCTTCTCCGGCGGCGCGCCGGACTTGCAGCCGATCAGCTTTGTGGAAGCGGGCGCGCATGCGGCGCTGTGGCTTGGCGCGGCGCTGTTGCTGGCCTGGCGACGCGATCGCGGCGCTGGGCTGGTGCGGCGCGCCGGCGCGATTGCGCTCGCGGGTGCAGGGCTCGGCATTGCGGTGGCATGCTTGCTGGCTTGGCTGACGCCGTGGTGGAGCATCGAGCTTTATGCGCCGCCTTATCTCCATCCCGCGCTTGGCTTTGCAGCGCCCGCGCTCGCGGCGTGGGGGCACTGGGTTTATTGGCGCAAGCAGCGCACGCCGAACCGCGCACGCGTTTCGTTTGCGGCGGCGGCGCTGTTGAGTGCGGCTGCTTTGACGCTGGCGGTGGTGTGGCTGCGCACTGGCGGCGACTGGGTCACGCTCGCGATCGGCGCGACGGCGTTTGCAACGGCCGCGGCGGTGAACTTCGTGCCGGGGCTCGCGATTCCACGCGCAGCGCGTGGCGCTTAAATCTCGACGAAGATTTCCAGCGACACTTGCGTCGCGAGCAGCGCCATGAGGCGCGGCAGCGATGCGTTCATGTGCTCGGTCTCGGCGTGCGCTTCGAGCGCGCTTTGGCTGATGAAGCGCGCATGCACGGCAAAGTGCGTCGGTGAACCCAAGGCGCGCGTCGCGGAATAAGATGTGCAGCCCGGCTCATCGCTTCGCACCTTGTGCGCGAAGTCGGCGAGCATCGCTTCGAACGCATCGTCCAGGCCGGGTTTGGTTTCGGCCTTCAGCACGATGCAGACACACTTTTCCGGACGCAGCTCGCGCGCGTCGGACGACCTGAGGCCGCGCCAATTGTAATTCATGTTTCGCCCCGCCGCCCCGCGCGGCCTCCCACCCTTGAGCGGGATGATAGGCGCCCTTCTTAATTCGCCGCAACAACAGGAAGCTGTTGGATCAGCTTCCCCAGCAGCCGTAGGCGACGTCTTTGAGCTGTGTTGCGCTGCCGGGGAGATAGGTGTGCGTCACGTTATTCACGACGACGGTGAGCCGATCAGTGGGCTGCACGGCGGCGAGAATGGGCGGGCGCTGCGGGAGGTGCACGGTGATGACTTTGACGCGCCGGCTGAGCTGCTCTTCAGCGGCAGGCACCGTAACGCTGAACGGACCGACGCTCACGGTCGCTTGCGTCGCGCGCCGGCCAGCGCGGCCGAAGGTGTAGTCGGTGATGATGATGTCGCCGGTGGGCGGCGCGCAGGTGAGCGTCGCGGTGGTGTTGCCCTCTTCGTTGCGCTGCGTCGCGGTGACGACGCCATTGGTATAGGCGTAGCTCCAGCCAGGCGCTTGCGCGTACGCTGCGCTGGGCGCGGTCATCATGACAAAAACGCAAGCAAAAGCGGCGCGCATCGTTCGCATAAACCCATTCTCCGTCGCCCGCCCCGGGTCGCGCGCCGCTTTAGCACGGCATGCGCGTGGGGCGCCAAGTCAGAGCGGCTTATGCACAGGCAATGAGGGCATCACTTTGTTCAAGCGCGAGCAAAAAGCGCTTGCGCTCCATACCGCCGCCGAAACCAGTGAGACTGCCATTGGCGCCGATGACGCGGTGGCACGGCACGATCACGGCGATCGGGTTCCGTCCATTGGCGGCGCCGACCGCGCGCGAGGCTTGGGGGGCGCCGACCTCGGCCGCGATCTGGCCGTAGCTTTTGGTGACGCCGTACGGAATGCGGCGAAGCGCGGCCCAGACCTGTTGCTGAAACGGCGTGCCTTGCGGGCGCAACGTGAGATCGAAGTCGCGGCGCTTTCCCGCGAAGTAAGAATCGAGCTGGCGGCGCGCTTCATCGATGAAGCTGTTGGCGCCAGCGCGCGCGTCTTCCGGCGGGCCGCCATGGCGCGCGTTTTCGAAGTGAAGGCCGGTCAGCCCCTCTTCGTTCGCGACGAGCGCCAGAATGCCGATGGGGCTTTGATAATCGTAACGGATCATGGCCGTCTCCCTTTGCTCGCGACGCGCCGCCACAGCCGCATCGCCGCATAAGCGCGCCAGGGGCGCACGTCTTCGAGTGTTTCGCCGCGCCGTTCGAGCGCGGCGATCAGCGCGGAATCGGTCGCGGGATACGCGTCAGGATCGCCGAGTGCGCGCAGCGCGACATATTCGATCGTCCACGGACCGATGCCGGGTATCTCCGCGAGCGCCGCGCGTCCTGCCGCGATGGCGCCGCGCGCGAGTGTGAGTTTTCCGGTTGCGACATGCGTGGCGAGGCGATGCAAAGTCTCCGCGCGCTTGCCCGGCATACCGAGCGCCGCGATGGCCGATGCGCCGGCGTCGGCGATCTGCGCGGCGGTTGGGAAAGCGAGGCTGAGTCCCTCCGGCGCGCCTGTGATCGGCGTGCCGAAGCGTGTTGCGAGACGCTCCGTCAGCGCGCGCGCGGCGACGACGGTGATTTGTTGGCCGAGCACAGCGCGCACGGCCGTTTCAAAGCCATCGAGCGCGCCGGCGACGCGCACGCCGGGTTCTTCAGCAACATCCGCGGCAAGGCGTGCATCACGCGCCAGGTGCGCATCCACGGCAAACATATCCGCGTCGAGATCAAACGCGCCGCGCACGGCGGCGACCAGCGGTCGCAGAGACGGCGCGAGATTTTCCGAGACTTTGAGCGCAAGGCCCTTCTCAGCCATGCGGATATCGATCCAACCGGTCGCGCCGCCGAGGCTGATGATGCGCGCATAGCGATTGGGTTCGCCGAGTTCGACGCCGGTGAGCGCGCGGCGCGCGAGAAATTCGAAGGTCGGCGCTAAATCCGTCGCGCCGCGCGTGGCGAGCACAAGCGTGAAGGCTTCCGCGCGCGCCGCGACGCGCCCGCGCCGCATCGCGCTCGGCGCCACGCCATAGCGCTCCTTCACCGATGCATTGAAACGCCTAAGGCTGTTGAAGCCCGACGCGAACGCGATCTCCGTGACGCTGAGCGTGGTATCCGCCAGCAGGCGCTTGGCCGCGAGCAGACGCGCGGTCTGCGCGATCTCGATCGGGCTTGCGCCGAATTGCGTGCGCATGACGCGGCGGAGATGGCGATCGGTGACGCCAAGCTCGGCGGCGAGCGCTTCCAGTCCATGCTCTTCCAACGCGCCCGCTTCGATGCGCGCATAAGCCTGCGCGGCCAGGCGCGCCGGCGCGTCGATCGGCGCAAGGCCCGGCGCGAGTTCGGGGCGGCACACGAAGCACGGACGAAAACCGTCGCGCTCGGCGGCGGCGGCGGAGACGTAAAAGCGCCGGTTCTCGCGCTTCGGCGTGCGCGCCGGGCAGATGCAGCGGCAATAAATCCCGGTCGACGTGACGCCCACATAAAAGCGCCCGTCAAAACGCCGGTCCTTGGCCTCGCAGGCGCCGTGGCAGGTTTCGGGATCGAGGATCATGGTGGGGAATATGGCGGAGGGCGGGGCGCTAGTCTCGCCGGAATCGGACATGTGTACACATGGACCGCCGGCTTCCAGCCGGCAGAAAAAGTGCCGGCTAGAAGCCGGCGGTCCCAATACTCACCAGCGTCCGCACGCCCTATTCCACACGTAAAGCACGTGCGCAGTGACGTGATAGAGGGCGGCGGCGAGCCAGGAGAAAGGCGCGATTTGCGCGAGGCGGCCGAGCGAGCGGTAAGGCGGCGTGGCGGCCCAGGCGAGTGCAACGGCGGGCATGCCGCGCAGTACGCGGCCGTCCGGTGTGATGGCGTGGAGTTTGAGGCGCACGGCTTCGAGCGTGACATGCGCGCGTTCAAGCGCGTCGGGATGCACGGCGACATCGGTGAAGCTGACGCCCGCGCGCGCGGCCTCCGCGCGGCGTTCCAGATCGCACGCACCGGCGCGGCACACCGGGCAGACGCCATTGTAGAGGATCTCGGCGTTCATGCGCGCGAGCATGCGCCTGCGTGATGCGCGCGTGAACGTGGCGCGCGGTCGCGCTAGCGCGAAAGCGCCATGTAGCGCTTCAGGTGGTGATCGGCGTTGCCGAATTGCGCGTCGATCATGGTCGCGCGTTTGAAATAGTGGCTGACGCGCATTTCGTCGGTGACGCCCATGCCGCCGTGGATTTGCACGGCGTTTTCGCCGATGAAGCGCGCGGCTTTGCCGATGCGGACTTTCGCGGCGGCGACGGCTTTGGCGCGCTCGATCGCGGGCGCGTCGAGCTTCAAGGTGGCGAGCAGCGCCATCGAGACGCTTTCTTCGAGCGCCATGAACATGTCGACCATGCGATGCTGCAGCACTTGGAACTCGGCGATGGCGCGGCCGAATTGCTTGCGGGTTTTGGCATAGTCCATGGTGAGGCTGTGCATCATGCGGAAGGCGCCAACGGCTTCCGCGCACAGCGCTGCGTTGGCTTCATCGACGATGCGCTCGATGATGGGGAGCGCATCCTCGCTGAGGCGATGCTCTGCGCCGAGCGCGACATTGTCGAAATGGATTTCCGAAGCGCGGAAGGCGTCGACGGTGGGATAGTCGCGCGTGGTGACGCCTTTGGTGTTTTTTGGGAAGAGGAAGAGCGCGACGCCCTCTCTATCGCGCTGGCCGCCGGCTGTGCGCGCGGTGACGAGCAAGTGATCGGCTTGCGGACCGCCGATGACGACGGATTTCGTGCCGTTCAGCGTAAAACCCGCGCCGCTGGCTTTGGCGCTGGTGGTGATGTCGCCGAGGTTCCAGCGACTCTTGGGTTCGGCTTGCGCGAATGCGATGACGCGCTCGCCGCTGGCGATGACGGGGAGGTGCTCGGCTTGTTGCGCGGCGCTGCCGGCATATTTGAGCGCGCCGGCGCCGAGGACGGCGGTTTGCAAATAGGGCTCGACCACGAGCGCCTTGCCGAATTCTTCCATCACGACATGCACGTCGAGCGGCCCGCCGCCGAGGCCGCCATGCTCTTCGGCGATCGGCGCGGCGAGCAGGCCGAACTCGGCGTAGGTCGCCCAATTCTTCTTCCACGCATCGGGCGACGCGAGCATGGCGCGGCGCTTGTCAAAGTCATATTCGGCGGCGGCCCATTTCGCGACCGAGTCGCGGAGCATGTTCTGTTCGTCGGTGAAATCGAAATCCATCGCACGCGTTCCTAGAGCAAGGTCGTTCCATCAAAATGCAACGCCCGCCCTCCCCTCGATGGGGAGGGCCGCGCCGCAGGCGCGGGGAGGGGCGAGGCCCGCGGATGTTTCCTGTTGTGCCTCACATGGCTCTTCCTTCAACGCCTGAGGGCCTCACCCGCTCAGTCGCGCTTCGCGCGACAGCTCCCCCATCGAGGGGGAGCATGGCGTTACAATCTGAGAGACGGTGATGCCTCCATCGGTGTGGCGACACCTTCAAAGCCCCAGCACCATTTTCGCGATGATGTTGCGTTGGATTTCGTTGGAGCCGCCATAGATCGAGGCTTTGCGGAAGTTGAAATAGGTCGGCGCGGCTTGATGGGCGTAGTCGGGGGCCGATCGGGAAGGCGTTGCCGCCCTCTTCCGGGAAGCCGCGGAAGTATGGGGCGGCGTAATTGCCGACCGCTTCCATGGTGAGTTCGGTGAGGCGCTGCTGGATCTCGGTGCCTTTGATCTTGAGGAGCGAACTCTCAACGCCCGGCCCCTTGCCGGCTTGTTCGTTGGCGAGCACGCGGAGCTCTGTCATCTCTAGCGCGGAGAGATCGATTTCGAGTTCGGCGATCTTGCGCTGGAAATCCTCATCCTCGATCAAAGCGCGACCATCGTCGGCGCTTTCGGCCTTCGCGATCGCTTTCAGCTTTTCGACATTGCGCTTAGAGCGCGCGACGCCGGCGATGCCGGAGCGTTCGTGCGCGAGCAGGAATTTCGCGCAGGTCCAGCCTTTGTTTTCTTCATAGATGCGGTTTTCCACCGGCACTTTGACGTTATCGAGGAAGACGTCGTTCACCTCGTGGCCGCCGTCGAGCATGATGATGGGGCGCACCGAAACGCCCGGCGACTTCATGTCGATCAGCAGAAACGAAATGCCTTCCTGCTGCTTCTTGGCGCCTGGATCGGTGCGGACGAGAAAGAAGCCCCAGTCGGCGAATTGGCCGAGCGTGGTCCAGGTTTTCTGGCCGTTGACGATGTAGAAGTCGCCTTCACGCACGGCGGTCGTGCGCACGCTCGCGAGATCGGAGCCGGCGCCCGGTTCGGAATAGCCTTGGCACCACCAGACGTCGCCGGAGAGAATGCCCGGTAGGAAACGCGCCTTCTGCTCGGGCGTGCCGAAGGTGTAGATGACCGGGCCGACCATCGAGACGCCGAACGGCAGCGGCGGAATAGTTTCGGCGCGCGCGTTTTCTTCAAGCCAGATATAGCGCTGCGTCGCCGTCCAGCCGGTGCCGCCATGCTCAACAGGCCAAGCGGGCGCCGACCAGCCCTTCTTGCCGAGGATTTTATGCCAGGCGAGAAAGTCTTCCTTGGAGAGATCGTCGCGGATCTGTTTGTCGCGCAGATGCGCGGGATAATTCTCGTCGATAAAGGCGCGCACATCGTCGCGGAACGCGATTTCTTCCGGCGAAAAATCGAGATTCATGAGCGCCGCCGCAGTGATGAGGCGCGCTGAGATGCGCGCCGATCACGCGACTATAGGGCGCCGCGCCGGCCGATCAAAACCGAGTCGGGAACGCGATCCATGGTTCCGTTGCGGCGCCTGCGCGGTTCTTCGTGCCGGCGACGGCGCTGTTCGGCAGCGTCGATCTCGGCGGTGCGCTGACGTTGCTGCTGCGCATTTTGCGCGGGCGTCGGGCTCTGCTTGCCGGCGCCAAGCTTCAAAGCTTCGCTCGAGGGCGCGCCAATCGGATCGACATGCGAGAGCATGAAGTCGGCGGGTTCTGGAGGGGTGTCGACGAGCGATTCAAGCGCGAACGCGCTCGGCGCGGAAGCCAGCGTGAATAAGCCGACCAAAGCCCAGACTTTCATCTCCCGTCCCCTCTCCAGTACGCCGCCGGCCGGAGCCGGCGGGGCGCACGTTCACATTGTATCACACTTCTTCGCGTTCGCCGCTGCCCCCGGCGATCATTTGGTCAGCGCCGCTGCAGGCGGCGGTCCGATCGGCCTCTAAGGCCGCCGCGTCCGCGTTGGCGGCTTGGCGGGCGATGGCTTCCACCGCGTCGTGGGCGGCGGCCGCGGCGGTCGCCGGCTGGCGGCGGAGTTCGCCGTTCAATTGGGACCGGACGCCCGCGATGTGGCTGTTTTCGCCGGCAAATTGCGGCAGGCTGTCATAAGCGGCGCAGCGGACGGCGCTCACGAACTGGCCTTCGCCCATTTGCGGGCTGGTGGCCGAGGCCATCAAAGGCGCGCTGGCGACGGCGGCGACAATGGTCACGATGGAAGCGAAACGCATGGAAAACTCTCCAGTTTGTCTGTCTCGCGGGTCTTTCCCCGCCCCTTTGCTGAGGAAGATGCGCATCTTGGTAAATTCAGATGCGCCGCTTCCGTGGAAATCAGCGTTGATATCGAAATACGATAAGGCACATCGATAGTCAATGCCTTTTTATCGAAAAACGATGCGGAGCGATTTTTCGGGGTTTGCGGGCCGGCCGGGGCCGACTTAGCTGGATGAAATGGCCGCCGAAACGATCTCCACCCCCTGCACCAAGGTCTGCGCCGTCGATGGGCGGACGGGGATGTGCATCGGCTGCGGGCGGACTTTGAAGGAGATCGCCTCCTGGGGCGGGCTGGATGAAGTGCAGCGGCGCGTAATCATGGCCGAGCTGCCGGCGCGGCGGGCGGCGGCGGGAGCGACGCCATGAAACGCGATTGGGCCGGCATCGTGCTGGTGGTGGCGCTGATTGCGCTGGCGGCCTTTGCGTTCTGGTCGCCGAGCTTCGCGGGCGGACATGGCCGCGAGTTTTCGAGCCTCATCTATCTCCTCCTCGTGCTGCTGCTGGTCGCGGGTGGCGGCTACGGCTATTCGCGCATACGCTATGACGGCAAGCGGGCGCTCGCGGGGATCGTGTTTTGGAGCTTGATGCTGGCGGCGATCGTGGTCGCGTATCACTTCTTCAAGTGAAGGCTTCGCGCAGCATGTTGAGCGCGGTGATGGCGAGGAAAACCGCAAAGGCGCGCTTCAGCACTTTTTGATCCAGGCGATGGGCCAGACGCGCGCCGATCGGCGCCGTGATCGCGGTGAGCGCGGCGAGCACCAGAAAGCCCGGCACGTTCACAAAACCAAGCGAGCCGATTGGCAGTCCCGCGCGGCCCCACCCTGTCACGACATAGCCAAGCGCCGCCGGCAACGCGATGGCCGCGCCGAAGCCCGAAGCGGTTGCGACGGCGCGGTGGATCGGTTTGCCGCACAGTGTCATGAGCGTGACGCCGAACGCGCCGCCGCCGATGCCCATCAAAGCTGAGAGCAATCCGATCGAGGACGCGGCCGCCGCGCGCGTCGCGCCGCGCGGGAGGTCGTCCGCGATGCGCCAGCGCGCATCGCCAAAACCCATCTGCGCCGCGACGAGCAAGAGCCCGAAGCCAAACACGGCGATGAGCAATGTCGCATTCATGAAGCCAGCGAGCGCGGCGCCGAGAATCGCGCCGAGCGATATCCACGGCGCCCAAGTCTTCAGAACATCGACATCGACCGCGCCGGCTTTCGAATGCGTCGCGAGCGAACGCCAGGACGTCGCGATGATGGTGGAGAGCGAGGTGCCGACGGCGAGGTGCATGCGCACCGCTTCATCGACGTGAAATGCCGAAAACAGCAGATAAAGCGCGGGCACAACGACAACGCCGCCGCCAACGCCAAAGAGCCCGCCGACAAAACCCGCGACAAGACCCGCGCCGATCAGAGCCGAGAAAAACCAGACGAGATCAGGGCTCATGCGGCGCGCGCATCGGGGCGCGCTGTTTGCGCGAGCGCCTCGCGAATGATCTCCACGCCCGCGCCGCTCTTGACGCCTTGCTCCGAAAGCACGCGCCGCCACAAGCGTCCGCCGGGCTGCGCGTGAAAGAGCCCGAGGATGTGACGCGTCATGGCGTGCAGCGGCACGCCCTTGGCGAGGTTTTGTTCGACGTAAGGGAGATAGGCTTCGACGGCTTGCGCGCGCGTCATCGCCGGCGCGTCATCGCCAAACACGCGCGCATCGACATCGAGCAAGAGCGCGGGATTGTGATACGCCGCGCGGCCGAGCATGACGCCATCGACGCCATGGTTCTCTTCCAGCGCATGATCGAGATCGCGCAGGCCGCCATTCAGAATGATGTCGAGTTCGGGCCGATCGCGCTTTAAGGCGCGCACGAGATCATAGTCGAGCGGCGGCACGTCGCGGTTTTCCTTGGGCGACAAACCGCTCAGCCATGCCTTGCGCGCATGCACGATGAAGCTGCGGCACCCAGCGCGCGCGCTTGTGTCCACCAGGGCATAAAGCGAGTCCGCCGGTTCTTGATCGTCAACGCCGAGCCGGCACTTGATGGTGACCGGCAGTTGCGGCGCGGCTTCTTGCATCGCCGACCAAAGCGCCGCCACCAAATCGGGCTCGCGCATCAGGCAGGCGCCAAAGCGCCCCGACTGCACGCGGTCGGACGGGCAACCGACATTGAGATTGATCTCGTCATACCCAAACGCCGCGCCGATCCTTGCGGCTTCGCCAAGCTTTCCCAGCTCACTGCCGCCAAGCTGCAGCGCGACCGGATGCTCCCCGCGCGAAAACCCAATCAGCCGCTCGCGGTCGCCATGCAGGATCGCATCGGCGGTGACCATCTCGGTGTAAAGCAGTGCGCGCCGCGTCAGCACACGATGGAACGCGCGGCAATGCCGGTCGGTCCAATCCATCATGGGTGCGATACTGAATGTGCGAGATTGGGTTTTCATTTTTCACGTCGGCGCGGCTCTGCCTTGTTTCGCATTTTTCCACGCATTTCTAGTCTGCACACGACCTGAGACTACTCCGCTCCCGATCAAGGCGGCGCCCAAACGCGTAAGGATCCGCACGTCAGTGTCATCTAAAGTCTCGTGGGCCTTGGCGGAGCGACCGAGCGCACCGCCTTCACCTTCCCAGCGCGCCAAGGCTCTGGCTTTCTGACGCTCCACATCCGAGGGCGTTCTTTCGTCGGCCATTTGCCTTCTCCATGTCAGACTTACGCGCCATGCGCGTCGAGCACGCGCGCTGAATAGACCAGCGCCGCGCCCGCGTTCACGGCGATGGCGACGCCGAGCGCTTCGGCGATCTCCTCGCGCGTCGCGCCGTGCTTTTTGGCCGCCTCAACATGGGTCGCGATACAACCGTCGCACCGGACCGTGACGGCGACGGCGAGCGCGATGAGTTCGCGTGTCTTGGCGCCGAGCACATCGGCTTGACGGCCAGCATTGCTGAGCGCGGCATAGCCCTTCACGGTGTCGCGACTGAGCTTGCCCAGCTCTTTTACATTTTCGCCGAGCTGCCTTCGGTAATTGGCCCAATCCAGCATCATGGTCGTTCCTTTCGGGTTTAGATGAAATCCTTGCGCGCAAGATAGACGCTATCACGCGGCCGCGGGGCGCACGCTCTCGACGATAACCTCATGGCGGCGATTATCGGGCCCGGTCCACTGGATGCTTTGCCCTTCCGAAAGGCCAAGCAGCATCGCGCCGACCGGCGTCACCACGGATATGCGCTGTCGCGCAATATCGGCGCGATGAGGATCGACGAGTTCAAAATCGACGTAGGTTGAACCTTCGTATTTGAACGTCGCCACGCTGCCGACACCGATTACGTGATCGGGCAATGTCGGCACCACCTTAGCGCGCGAGAGTTCGGTGAAGAGATCGACCGCACCCGGCGAGCGGTCCAATGCGGAAAGCGCCAGATTGACCAGCCGTTCGTGCTCGGCTTCAGCAACGACGATCAGCGGGCGTTGATACTCGTTCTTGGACATAAGCGGACCTCCGCGCGCAGCGAGGCGCTGCGAGCGTTTGATTTGGATGTGATTGCGTTTGAATCTGAATGAGCGACCACCCCTAGCCGAGGTGGGACCCGGCTAGGGGCTAAACGCGCGAGAGATCGCGAACGATTCGTTGCTCGCAGGAGGAAGTGCGCAAAACCATAAGGAAAAGGTGGGGTCCGCTTTCGGTTAAGTCAAGCGAAGCGGCGATCGCGCGAGGACAGCGCCTCGGCGGGCGGCGCGGCCCATCGAGGCGCTGCTTCGCGTCGGCTTAGCTGTGCGGAAGCACGCTTGCGGGGTCGATGGGCGCGCCGTCGCGCAGCACCATGAAGTGGAGGTGCGGCGTTGGCGTGGAGCGGCCGGTGTGGCCGACGCGCGCGATCACTTGGCCTGCGGTGACCTGTTGGCCTTCGCTCACGTCGAATGCGCTCAGATGCGCATAACGCGTGACCAAGCCGCCGCCGTGATCGATCTCCAACATTTTTCCGTAACCGCCGTCGCGTTGTTCTCTACGTATTACGCGCCCCGGCCCCGGCGCGACGATCGCGGCGCCTTCGAGCGCGACATAGTCCACGCCATTGTGAATAGCCGGCCTTCCGTTGAACGGATCGGTGCGCGGGCCGAAAATCATCGGCCACATCGACGGGAAAGCGGCGCCACGCTGAACACTGTCGCTACCGGGGCGACGGCTGGGCTCGCCAGTGGCGCGGCGGCGGGAGCGGGTGACGGCGCGCTCGCATCTTGCGCCATCGCGATCTGCAAAGTGGCGAGCGGCGCGGCGACGAGGGCCGCCGCGATCGTGAGCGCCCACGCCGAGCGCTTGCGCGGCATATGGTCGGCGTGCATGATTTCGCTAATTCTCATTCGGTGTTCTCCAACGATCCGGGTTGAGAAGACCGCCGGAGCGCACTGCAATGCGTCTCCGGCGGTATGCTTGAGGGCCAGTATCAGAGTTTGCGCGTAGGCCCTGCGCATTTGAGGCGCCGCCGCCGTGACGGCAGCGTCGCAGGCGAGCTCCGCCGCCAACCGGCAGCGCCGCGTTTGCGCGCGCGTGAACGGATTGCACCAGCACAGCGCATCGATCCACGCGAGCAGCGCATAATAAAGCGCATCGCCGCGCCGCACATGCGCGCGCTCATGCGCGATCACCAAAGCGAGCTGCGCGGGCGTGAGCGCTGCGATCAGGGTGCGCGGCAAGATGATCTTGTTTTCCGGCGCTGACGAAGGCGGGCGCGTCGGTGTTGGACATAGCGGTGCGCTCGCCCCATTGCGCCGAAGCATCCACCGCGCGCGCGGCGACGCGGCCCAGCCGGATTTGCGCGCCGATCAGCCGCAAGACCGCGATGAAAGCGCCGGCAGTATAGATCCAGGCGAAAGCGGTGACGCTTGCTTGGCCCCATGGAAAAGGCGGGGCTTCAGTGGCTTGCGGCTGAACGGTCGGCGCGCTCGCGGCGAACTCGATGAAGCCTAAATCCAGAAGCGGCGCCGGCGCGATTTGCGGCGTGGGCATGAAATTGAGGAGCAAAGCAACGACGCCCATCAGCGTTGGCGCGAGAAAAAGGACGAGTACGAGTTTTTCGACACGGTCCGCTGTAGCCGGCATCGCCGCGCCCTCTTTGCAGCGTTGCGCGAAGCGCGCTCGCGGCGGCGGTCCAGAGCCAAGGCAGCAGCAAGACGGCGACAATCGCGCCGCAGAGCGATGGCGGCAGCATCATGGCTTGCCTCCCTTCGGCTCGTCGGCATCGAGCAAAGCTTGCAGCGCGGCGATCTCTTCGGCGTCGAGCAAGCGGCTGCTGGCGAAGGTCGCGGCGGGCATGGGCGCGTCGGTTTCCATGACGCCGCGCGTGAAATCCTTGATGAGCGCGGCGAGCGTTTCGAGCTTTGGGCGCGTCGCTGCGTAGGTTTTGACGCCGTGGACGAGTTCGACCTTCACAAGGCCCTTCTCTTCCATGCGATCGAGCGTCTTGCGCGTGGCGGAATAGGACCAGCGCGTCTGCGCGAGACTGGCCTCGTGCACCTCACGCGCGCTCAAGCGCGGGGCGCCCCAGAGCGCGCGCAGCAATTTCATCTCGGAATCGCCGGGCGCATGGTGTTTCCCCTGAATACGACACATGTCGCATGTGTGCGACATGATGGAAAGTGTCAAATTGGTCATCCGGGGGCCATGGGGCTTGGCGTTTATGATGGCGCGGGCGCTCAGCCATGCGCTTAACTTCAGCTTCCAGGCCCCAAAGGCCGCCCCAAAGGCGCGAACGCAGAGCATGGCGAAGGCAAAGTCCGCGATGAAAAAGCAAGGCGCGGCCGAAGCGCTCGCGGCGCGCAAAGTATTGCGTCTGCACGGCGCCATCGCGCGCGATATCGGCGTCGCGATCGTGTCGGGAAAGCTCAAGCCTGGACACATTCTCGACGGCGAAATCGAAGCCAGCGAGCCGCCTCAAGGTTTCTCGCACCGCGTATCGCGAGGCCGTGCGCATTCTCGCCGCCAAAGGGCTGGTGCAGAGCCGCCCGAAAGTCGGCACGCGCGTCAGTGCGCGCGCCTGAATGGCAATCTGCTCGATCCCGACGTGCTCGCCTGGATTTTTTCCGGCAATCCCGAAGCGTCGGTTTTGCACGGCCTGTTCGAACTTCGCATCATCGTCGAGCCCGCGGCCACGGCGCTTGCCGCGCGACGCCGCACGCAAAAAACATCTCGACGTTATGCGTCGCTCGCTAGACCTGATGGCCAAGCACACGCTGCAAACCGAGGCCGGACGCGAAGCGGACAAAGCGTTTCACGCCGCGCTGCTCAGCGCCAGCGACAACGCCTTCATCATTTCGTTGACCAATAGCGTCACCGCGGCGGTCGCCGCCTTGACCGAGTTCAAGCAGCGCGCCGCGCCCCTGCGGCGCGATCCCGTGCCGGATCACGAACGGGTTTATGAAGCAGTGGCGGCGAAGGACGCCGAGGGCGGATCGCGCGCCCATGGCCGAGCTTATCCGGCTCGCGATTCTGGATACGCCGATCGATCAGCGGCCCAAATACAAAAAGCCCAACGGGCGAACGCGGCCAGACTAAGCGATTGCGATATTGTCTGAGTTAGCGGTAAGAGAGCCCGCGGGCGCCGCGTGGCGACAGGAACCGGTTTTGCGATGGCGATGCGACTGCTTCAAGTGCGCGAGGCCGATGGCGCGCGGAGCGTGGCGACGTTGGACGATGCGGGGGCCGCGCGGCGTGTTGCGCGGCTTTGAAAGCGTCTATGCGCTCGCGCGGGCTGCGATTGCGGGAAAGACCTCGCTTACCGCCACACTCGAAAAAGCCGGCAGCGACGGCGAGGTTGATGTCCGCGCTGCGGAAGCTGAAGGACGCCTGCTCTCGCCGATCGATCATCCCGATCCCGCACATCTTTTTGTCACCGGCACTGGGCTCACGCATCTCGGTTCAGCCGAAGGCCGCGACAAGATGCACCGCGACTTGACCGACCGCCGCGACGCTCACCGATTCCATGAAGATGTTCAAACTCGGCCTCGAAGGCGGCAAGCCAAACGCCGACCTCGCGGGCGTGCAGCCTGAATGGTTCTATAAGGGCGATGGCTCGACGCTCGCGGCGCCGGGCGCGCCGCTGCAATCGCCAGGCTTTGCGCTTGATGGCGGCGAAGAGCCGGAAATGGTCGGGATCTATGTCATCGGCGACGATGGCGAGGCCTATCGCGTGGGCTTTGCGCTCGGCAACGAATTCTCAGATCACGTCACCGAGCGGCAGAATTATCTCTATCTCGCGCACTCCAAGCTGCGCGCCTGCGCATTGGGCGCGGAGATTTTGCTCGGCGAATTGCCGGCGGATGTGCGCGGCGCTTCGCGCATTCGGCGCGGCAATGAGATCGTGTGGGAAAAGCCGTTTCTCTCGGGCGAAGCGCATATGTGCCACTCGATCCGCAATCTCGAGCATCATCACTTCAAGTACGATCTGTTCCGTCGCCCCGGCGACGTGCATGTGCATTTCTTCGGCACGGCGACGCTGTCGTTCAGCGACGGCGTGCGCGCAGAACCGGGCGATGTGTTCGAGATCGAGGCGGCGCCGTTTCTGCTGCCGCTGCGCAATCCGCTCGCACAGGCGCCGGAAACATCGCCTGTTTCCGTGCGTACGCTCTAATGGCGATCAAGCTTGGCATCGTAGGCGTGGGCGTGATCGCGCGCTCGCAGCATCTGCCGGTGGTGGCCGAGAGCGAAGCGTTTGAGCTGGTCGCGGCGGCGAGCCGCAATGCGCGCGTGGACGGCGTGAAGACTTTCGCGACCCTAGACGACATGCTGGAAGGCGCGCCGGAGGTTGAAGCCGTTGCACTTTGTGCGCCGCCGATCGCGCGCACGCAGGATGCGCGCATCGCGCTCCGCGCCGGCAAGCATGTGTTGCTGGAAAAGCCGCCGGGCGCGACTTTAAGCGAAGTGCACGAGCTTGTGGCGCTTGCCGAAGAGCATCGCGTGACCTTGTTTGCGTCGTGGCATTCGCGGCATGCGCGCGCGGTAGGGCCAGCGCGCGATTGGTTGCGCGGACGCGCGATCCGTTCTGCTCAAGTGAGTTGGCGCGAGGATATTCGCGTCTGGCATCCGGGCCAGGAGTGGATTCTCGCGCCGGGCGGGCTTGGCGTGTTCGATCCTGGGATCAATGCGCTTTCGATCCTGACGCATATTCTGCCGGCGCCCTTCGCGCTGCGCTCGGCAAAGCTTGCTTTCCCTGGCAATCGCCAAGCGCCGATCGGCGCGGAGCTTTCATTCGCCGATGCGCATGGCGCGCCGATCCACGCGGTGTTCGATTTTTTGCAGACCGGACATCAGACCTGGGACATTCGCGTCGAGACCGATCAAGGGCGCGCTCGTGCTTTCAGAGGGCGGCGCGATCGCGCATGTCGATGGCGCGGCGCTCGCGCTCGCGGCGGAGACGAATGTGCTGCGCGCGGAATATGCCGGCGTTTATGCGCATTTCGCCGATCTGGTCGCCAATGGGCGCAGCGACGTCGACCTTGCGCCGCTCGCCCATGTCGCGGACGCTTTCATGCTGGGCGAAACGCGTGACAGCGCCGGACTTCTTTTTCTGAGCCCTCCTCTTCGCAATTGCAGCGCGCAATTGCCCAGGTTTGCGCGAGTTTTCGCTTGTCGCGCTCCGCCTCCTGCCTCAAAACAACTTGTCTGAGTTATGTGGCGACATGGGAGCGCCGACGCATGGCCGTGGCGCCGAGTCCGAAATACGCCCCAAGCACGCGGCGCGCGCTGGGCAGGTCTGGCGGCGCGCCATGCTGTGACGTCACGACAAAAGACGATTGGGAGGACTGACGTGAACAGACGATCGATTTTCAGCGCGGCTTTGGCCATGGCGCTGGCTTGTTTTGCTGCGCCGGCTTTTGCGCAGAGCCCGGCGCCCGCGGCGGTGAGCGTGACCGTTCACGCCGATCAGCCCGGCCCCGTCATCAATCCCGACATCTACGGCCAATTCGCCGAGCATCTCGGCGCCGGCATCTATGAGGGCGTGTGGGGTCGGCGAGAATTCTCCGATCCCCAACACCAATGGCTATCGCAACGACGTGATCGCGGCTTTGCGCAATCTCCACGTGCCGGTTGTGCGTTGGCCGGGCGGCTGTTTCGCGGACGAGTATCATTGGCGCGATGGCATTGGCCCGCGCGCGCAACGCCCAGTGAAGGTGAACACGCATTGGGGCGGCGTGCCCGAGACCAACGCATTCGGCACGCACGAATTTATGGCGTTCGCCGAGATGATCGGCGCGAAGGTCTATATCAGCGGCAATGTCGGCAGCGGCTCGCCGCAGGAGATGGCCGACTGGATGGAATATATGACGTCGAACACGGTTTCGACGCTCGCCAATCTCCGGCGCCAGAATGGTCGCCAAGAACCGTGGGACGTGCATTTCTTCGGGATCGGCAACGAGACCTGGGGATGCGGCGGCAATATGCGGCCGGAATATTACGCCGACCTCTTTCGCCAGTATGCGACCTATGTGAAAGCGCCGCGCGGCCATCGTCCGCAGATTGTGGCGAGCGGCGGCAATGACGGGGGGACACGCTGGGCCGAAGTGCTGACCACGATGGTCGACCACGACATGGACGCGATTTCGCACCATTATTATACGCCTCGGCAGCAGGAATGGGGACGATAAGGGCCCCTCGCTCGGCTTTCCCGAGAGCGAGTGGATATCGACTTTGTCGAACACGATGCTGATCGATGGCTATATCAGCGCCAATGAACGCGTGCTCGACCGCAACGATCCCGAGGGCCGGGTCGACTTCTTCGTCGATGAGTGGGGGACCTGGTACGATCCAGAGCCCGGCCGTGAACCCGGCTTCCTCTATCAGCAGAACTCGCTGCGCGATGCGCTGGTGGCGGCGATCAATTTCAACATCTTCCACGAACATGCGCGCCGCGTGCAAATGGCGAACATCGCGCAGATGGTGAATGTGCTGCAGGCCATGATCCTAACCGATGGTCCGCGCATGATCCTCACGCCGACTTATCATGCGTTCGAGATGTACATCCCGTTCCAGGGCGCGACTTCGCTGCCGGTGGATGTGCGCACGCCGCGCTATCGGCTTGGTGAAATGAACGTACCAGCAGTGACGGTGTCAGCGGCGCGCGATACCGAGGGCCGCTTGCAGCTCGCGATCGTCAATCTCGATCCAATCGCGAGGCCGTTGTTTCGGTGCGGGTGACGGGCGCGGCCTATCAGAGCGCAACCGGACGCGTGCTGACCGCGGGCGCCATGGACGCGCACAATACGTTCGACGCGCCAAACGCTGTCACGCCAACCGCGATCAGCGGGCAGCGTGAGGGCGACAATCTCGTGCTTCGGGCGCCGCCGAAATCGATTGTGGTTGTCGCCGTGCAATAGAGCGCGAACGCGCAGGCAGTGCGAAGGGCGCGTCGGATGAACGTCGGCGCGCCCTTTTCTCACATCTCACATGTCGGTTTCGCGCAACAATCACTAAGGCGCGTTACGCGATGCGGAAGAGATCGAAGCCGCGCCCGTTCTCGCGAAGCTTTACTGTTGGCACGTTTTGCAAGACGGGCCTCAGATTGTTGAGCGTTGCGGGCTTGGTGACATAGCCGGCGGCGCCTAACGTCTTCGCGCGTTCCATGTCCTTATCGTAGCCGGACGTCGTGCACATCACGACGGGCACGCCCTTCAACCGATCGTCGGCGCGCATGAAGCCGAGCAGTTGGAAGCCATCCATGCGCGGCATGTTGATGTCCAGCAGGACGAGATCCATCTTGTTGTTGTCGTCGGCGGCGGCGCGCATCAGCGTCAGCGCCTCCTCGCCGCTTGAGGCGCCGACCAAGGTGCAGTGAGGCGCGCACCTTCGATCAGAACGATGCGCGTCAGTTCGATCGCCGCTTCATTGTCGTCGACGACGAGCACCTGCGCCAAGGATTCATTGTGGCCGTGCTCTCTTTGGGTTTCGGGCGGCGCGCCGCTCGACGGAGGCGATGGCCGTCGCGGGCTCCGCGGCGACCGCAACGGGCGCATCTTTCGGCAGCGTGAACACGAACGTCGCGCCGTCGGGCACGCCCGCTTCGCACCAGATCTTGCCGCCATGGGTTTCAACGATGCGCTTGCAGATCGCGAGCCCCATGCCGAGGCCATGCACTTTGTGCTGCGCAAAACGTGTGAAGGGATCGAACACCTTGGCGCGCAAATCTTCGGAGATGCCCGGGCCATTGTCGGAGACGCGAATTTCCCAGCAATCGGGGCGCTCGGCGGTTTTGATGCGAATGACCGGATCGGTTTCACAATGGCGGATGGCGTTGCTGATGAGATTTTGCAGCACCTGACGGATTTGCGTGACGCTCGCGCTCACAATCGGCAGCGCGTCGCTCTCGATCACGGCGTCGCGCTCACGGATGAGCTCGGTGAGGTCGAGCTTCACCTCTTCGAGGACGGCGCCCACATCGCACGCTTCTTTCGCGGCGGGTTGAGCGGAGCTGTCGAGGCGCGTGTAATAATAAACCGCGTCGATGAGCGCGGCCATGCGGTCGGCGGCGTGGTGCACATAGTCGAAATAGCGCCGCCCTTCGTCCGAGAAGCTCTCACGCGCGAGCAACACGGCAAGGAACGACTTGATCGTGCGCACCGGCTCCTTGAGATCGTGCGCAAGCGCACGCGTGAACATTTCGAGCGACAGACGCTGTTCGTGGATGCGCCGCTCCATCGCGCAATGGGAGATTGCGAGCTGGATGGCGCGATCGACTTCTTCCGCCGTGATGGTGGATTTCACGATATAGTTTTGGCTGCCGGCCTGCATCGCGGCGACCGCGACAGCTTCGTTGCCCTGCCCCGTTGAGCATGACCACAGGCACGAAGGGATGCTTCTCGCGCAGACGCCGCAAGATTTCGACGCCGTTGCGGCCGGGCAAGGAATAGTCGAGCAAGATGCAATCGACATTGCCGCCATCGGCGAGCGCTAGACCCTCATCGCCATTGTCGGCCTCGATGATTTCGTACTGTTCGTGTGTGATCTGCGCAGCACGCGCTTGTAAAGGATGCGATCATCTTCACTGTCGTCGATAACGAGAATGCGGACAGGCGTCATACCGAAGGCTCCTTCGGAAGGATGGCGATTTCAAACCAATATTCTTTGAGGCGCTGAATGGCCGAGATCAGGCCATCGAAATCCACCGGCTTTTGAATATAGGTGTTGGCGCCGAGTTCGTAGCAGGCCTTGATGTCGCGCTCGTCATCCGAGGTGGTCAACACCACGACGGGGATATCCTTCATGGTGTCGGTGCCTTTGATGATCTCAAGCGTCTTGCGCCCGTCGATGCCCGGCATGTTGAGATCGAGCAGGATGAGGCCAGGCCTCACCTCGGTGTTCGAACGCAAATAGGCGAGCGCCTCTTCGCCGGACAGCGCGTGTGCGATCGCGTTGCGCAAATTGGCTTTGCCGAAGGCGCGCTTGGTCGCCTCGAAATCGTCGGCGCTATCCTCGACAATGAGAATAGGCTGACCTTCACGCCACTTTTGCGTTGAGACTTCCGTCATCGCGCATTGCCTCCAAGGTGAAATAAAATGTCGTGCCGACGCCGGGCGCCGAGTCGAGCCAGATCGCGCCGCCATGGCGCTCCACGATTTTCTTGACGAAGGTTAGGCCCACGCCCGTGCCGTCGTCGCCGGCGCCCGCCGGGCGCAGGCGTTTAAAGATGCGGAATATTTCCTGATGGAATTCCGGCTCGATGCCGTAGCCGTTGTCCTTCACATAGAAGACGTTTTCCATGCGCGCGCCCTGCGGCGTCGTGTGGAAAGGCAGAAAGCCGACCTCGACCAGCCTCTCTGGCTTGTCGTTGTATTTGATGGCGTTGGTGATGAGGTTGCGGAAAAGCTCCGTCACGCGCGGGCGATCGCAGGTATAGACCGGCATGGCGTTCGGCATCACGATCCGCGCGCCGCGCTCTTCAAGGAAGTGATCGAGCGTGGAGGCGATATCTTCCACCACCGCGCCAAGGTCGGTCGCTTGCACGGCAAGATCCTGGCGCCCTAGCCGGGAGAAATAGAGCAGATCATTGACCAGGCGCTCATGCGCTGGCTGAGATAGACCAGTCGCTCGATGCGCTTGACGCTTTCTGGGTCCAGCTTGTCGGCATTATCCTCGACCAGGAAGCGCGAATGATTGTGGATGCCGCGCAGCGGCTCCTTCAAATCGTGCGACGCGATATAAGCGAAATCATCCAGCTCTTTGTTGCTGCGCTCAAGCGCCTGCATATAGGTGAGCACGGTCTGCTCGGCTTGCTTGCGCAAGGTGATGTCCCGGACAACGGCGGCGAAATGGCGCCGGCCGCCAATCATATAAGCGCTGACGGAAAGGTCGGCAGGGAACGTCGCGCCGTCCTTGCGTTTGGCGATCACTTCATGACCCGTCGCACCGATCGCGCGCGCTTCTTCGGACGCGACATAGCCTTGCAGGCCGGCGCCGGTGCGGTTGAGCGCCGGCAAGACAATGCCGATATCGGCGCCGACAACCTCGTCCGCTTCAAAGCCAAAAATGCGTTCGCAGGCGGGATTGAAACTGCTGATGCGCCCCATCGCGTCGAAGCTGATGAGGCCATCGACGGCATTGTCCATCACCGCGCGCAGGCTGCTCTGGCTGCGCTCCAGCTCGGCGGCGGTGCGCGTGACCTCGGCCATATTGTGCCGGAACGCGACCAGCACTTCGGCCAGCTTGCCGATCTCGTCGCGTCTTTGAGCGGAGAACGTGAACGGCACATTCTCCCCGCGCATGGCGCGCACCAAGGCCTCGACGATCTCGTTGATCGGCCGGATGACGCGGCTGATGACGACCCAAAAGCTCAGCGCGCACAGCATAAGCGCGACCACCAGCCAAAACACGCGCAGCACGATGCCGCGCTCGGTTTCGCTGATCAGCTGATCGACGTAAGCCTGCATCGCGGTCCGTGACTCGCCGCGCAGCGCGGCGAACGAGTCGAATGCCTGATTGGACAATTCGAACCAAAGATCGGCGGTGATCAGATAACCGCCGCCATAGCGCGCGCCGGGGACGTAAAACATCTCCTCCAGCATGCCTTGCAGCGTGTCGTAATGGCTCTTGGCATCGACGAAATAAGGCGCGATCTCCTCATAGATTCCGCTCTGCTCGGCCACGACGCGGCTCATGCGCCAGCTGAGATCAACGACGCCCTCGCCGCGCAGCAAAAGGGCCGTCTGCGCTGGCGTCGCATCGACATTGCGCGCGATGATCTGCCCCACGAGCGAGCGCTCACGTCCGGCATAGTCAACGATGGTGCGCAAAAGGTGCGTGTAACGCAGATGCTGCGTGACCACGGGATCGATCGCGGTGAAATGGCTGACAAAGGAGACCCACAGCGTCTCGGTCTCGGCCATGAGCGAGGTGGCCTCATTCGACCAGCGCTCGGTCAGATCCGGTGCGCGCCGCGCCATCGGCAGCTGGAGCGCGCCGTCAATTTGCGGGCGCAGCACGCGGATCTCGGAATAACGCGCGTCGATCTTCGCGCGGAGTTCAGCCAGCTCGGGAAATTGATACTGCGCCGCGGCGTTGAGCGCTTCGCCGAAGGCGGCGTCCGCGCCGACACGGCTTTCGGCGAGACGCGGTTCGAGATCGGCGAGCGTGTCGGGATCATCCGTGCTCAGCATGGAGAGCGCGACGTCGCGCTCCAACGAGAGCTTCTCGGTGGCTTCAAACAATTGGTTGGAAAGCAAAGTGGCGTCCCGTAGCGCCCGGATTTCAACCAGCCGCCGGCTATCGGTGTAAAGACCGTACGCCACGAACGTCACGATCATCAGCGTGAGGCCGCCCGTGATGAGCAGCAGAATGTGGCGAAGCGGAAGATCGCGCGCCATCATCGCTACGGCCTCGTCGCGGCGGTGCGCACCGCGCTCCCCAGGCGCAGCAGACGATCCTGGACTGCAAGGCGCCCGGAGCGAACCGCTTCGACATTGATGTTGACGCCGATGCGGTTTTCCGCGCGGACGAACTCGATCATCCCGCCGGAAGCGGCAAAGCCGCCAAAATCACCGACCGTCATCACGTCGTGGCCGGCCAGATGCGCGCGCAGTTCAGGCCAGCGCGCTTCATCGGCCGTGCTGACGAACAGCAGCGCGCAAGCATCGGTTTCCGCCGGCGCGCGCACGATGGTGACCTCGATGGCGCGCTGATTGACGGTGCGCCCCGCCAGCGGCTGCAAGCGGCCGTCGAAACTGTCGCGGCCGAACATGCAAACGCGCACGGGCGCGGCTTGATTTGGATTTGGCCAATCGGTGTAACGCAGGAAACTGTAGAGCAGCCCCGCCTTGATATCCTGCTCCGCCAAACGCAATCCCGATTGCGCGTGCGCGGGCGACCACGTCGCCATGGCAAACGCAAGCAGGAAGAGAGTGGCGCGGATCACGGCGTTCGCCATGTCAGCCTTGCATAGACGCTGCGCTCGATCTCGGTGGCGTTGATGTCCGCGGCGGCGCCGAATTCGCGCCGTCCATCGTCCAAGAGGCCCTGCCCGACAAGATCGAGTTGCAGTGCTTCGGTCAGGCGCCAGCCGACACGCATATCGAGACGCGTGGTTGAGCCGATATCGAAGGCCGGCAGCGCATCCACATAATAGAGCGTCATGTCGGCGGAGACCGCATCGCTGACATCCCATTGCGCGCGGATATTCGCTTGATTGCGCGGCGAGGTGTCCTCCGCGCCTTCTGAATTGATCGCGAAATCAGCCGACGGCCCGTGCAGCTCCACATCGAGAAAGCTGTACGTGGCCGAGAGATTAAGCGTGTCGCTGGCGCGCCATGTCATGACCGCCTCCACACCGTGGGTTTGGGCCTCGGTCTGATTGGTATAGGCGATCGGCAAGATGACATGAAGCGGCGACAGCACGAGTTCGAACGGCGTCAAACTCAAAGTGGCCAAGCCGTCGTAATCGTTGCGGAATGCCGTGAGGTCGAGTTGCAGATCGGGCGTGAGCTGGCGCCGGTAGCCGATCTCGTAGGCGACCAATTCCTCGCTTTCAAAGCCGGGGCTCGGCCGCAATTCAACACTCACCGGCACCGGTATAAGCGCGGGCGGAATGACGCCCGCGGAAACCACCAGTTCGCGCTCGAGTTCGCTCGGCGTGCGGACCGCGCGCGAGACGGACGCCCACGCCGTTTGCCGCTCACCGTCGATCCATTGCAGACGAATATTCGGCTGCATTTCAAAGCCGGTATATTCATTGTCGTCGAACTTCGAGCCGAGCGTGAGGTACCAGGCGTCAGGCGCCAAGGTGATGCGGTCTTGCACGAAGGCGCTGACGAGACTTTCGCTGTGCGAATTGTCCATCGCGGTGATGATCGCCGTCGGCGTGATGTCGTCGGCGGTGTAGCGATAGCGCGCGCCGACGATGAGATCGTGCGTGGCGGAATCTGGAAATTCGTACTGCACATCGAGATCGGCAGTGGTGCGCTTGTCTTTCAGCGCCAATTGCTCGCGCGCGGTGAAGTCGACGTAAAACTGCGTCGTGACCTGCCCGCCGTTCGCGAGCGCGCGGCCCCAACGCCCCAACACATTGCCGCCATGCGCGGAGATGTCGTCGCGCTGAATGGAAAGATAAGGCGCGCTGAGTGAAGGCACGCCGCGCAATTGGCCGCTGTCGGAGTGGTAGGCTTCGCCTTGCAGCGTGAAGGTGTCGTTAGCGTTGGGTTCGGCGTCGATGCGGAAACCGCCGCGCCACGATTGCCAATCGCCATTGCTGTCGGCGCCTTGGAGCGTGTTGTGATCGGGCCGGTCGACATAGCGTCCGTAGGCGCGCCAATGGGCGCTATCGCCGAGTGCGCCGCCGTAGCGCGCCGTGAGCACCGCGCGCTCGTGCGTGCCGGTGATGGCGCTCGCCATCCAGCCTTGCGTCTCGGAAGAGCGCTTGGTGATGATGTTGATGACGCCATTGACGGCGTTGGCGCCCCACAAGCTCGCGCCGGGGCCGCGGATCACTTCAATGCGGTCGATGTCTTCAAGCGCGGTGTCCTGGATGTCCCAATAGACGCCCGAGAACAGCGGGTCATAGGCTTCGCGACCGTCGATCAGCACCAAGAGCTTGTTGGCGAGCGAGTTGTTGAAACCGCGCACGCTGACCGCCCAACCGGAATTCTGCGCGCGCGCCACCTGCACGCCGGGCGCAAGGCGCAGCGCTTCGGGAATGGAGGTCGCGCCGGAGCGTTCGATATCGGCGCTGGTGATGACGTAGATCGCGGCGGGCGCGTCCCAGAGATTTTCTTCCGAACGCGAGGCCGAAACCACGGTCGCGCCGAACAATTGCTCCGGCGAAAGCGCGTAAGGATCGATCTCCTCCTGCGCTTGCGCGAGCGAGGCCGCGCCGACCACGCCCACAACAATCAGACTGGAGGCGCCAAGGCGCCTACGCCGATCTGACTTGTCTTCCCCCGGAGACCGCATCCACGCCGTCCATCTATGCCCTTCGGCCTATATTTAGGTCGTCAAGGTAAACCAATGGTTGAACGTCCAATGCAGAGTGCGGCTCGGAGAAGATTTTATTCGAATTCACGAGGCTCAGACGCATGTGTGATGCGAGCCATTATAAAGAAGGCCAGTGTCCGCTCTGATTTGTTTAGGTCTTGGTGATTATTGTCTTGCGCTAGACAGTGCGGCGCGCACCGCAACGCCTGGAACTCAAAACCGCCAAAGCGCGCCGCCCCTTCCCCAGCGCCATCAAAGAGCGGGACGCAGACCAAGAAAGGCCAAAGCCCTAGACGCGTCCAGTCACCGGCAGCAGCGCGCCTGTGATGGCGCTGGCCCGGTCCGAGGCGAGGAACAGGATCACGGCGGCGAGTTCGGCGGGCGTGACCCAAGTCGAGAAATCCGCTTTGGGCATGTCCTTGCGATTGGGGGCCGTGTCGATGGTGGATGGCAGCACGGCGTTGACGCGCACCTTGCCTTTCAACTCTTCAGCGAGGCTTTCCGTCAACTTCATCACGCCGGCCTTCGACGCCGCATAAGCGCCCATGCCCGCGCCGGCTTGTCGCGCCGCCGCCGCCGCGACATTCACGATGGCGCCCGCCCCGCTCGCGATCAGATGCGGCAGCGCGGCTTTGGAGGCGACAAGTGCGGTTTTGAGATTGAGCGTGAACATGCGCTCCCAGGTGGCGAGATCGCCATCGTCCAAGGTCTGCCACGCAAAGCCCCCGGCGCAATTGATCAGCGCATCGATGCGGCCCGCTTCGCCGACCACGGCTTCGATCGCAAGGCGCCCATCCTCCTCCGAAGTGAGATCGACGCCGTGTACGACGATGCAGCTTTGCGTGAATTCGTCGGCGGGCGCCGGCGCGTGATCGATCAGCGCAACGGTGGCGCCGGCTTCTTTCGCTGCATGCGAGACTGCGCGGCCGAGCGTGCCGAAAGCGCCGGTGATGACGATGACTTTGTTTTGCATGGGCGCGTTCTATCGCGATTGCCTCATGGCGGAAAGACCGAGAGGCGCAACCCTTCTCCTCCTGCGGAGGAGAAGGTGGCCCGAAGGGCCGGATGAGGAGGGAAGCGCCTCACTGGTTCGGCCTGGCCCGGCGCGCGCTCAGACGTTCGTGCACTTCCGCAGCTTGAACCCCGCGGGATGCGCTCACCCCTCCTCATCCGTCCGCTTCGCGGACACCTTCTCCTCCGGAAGGAGGAGAAGGGCTTTCGTGCGGTGCGTGCGTGCTCAATGAAAATTCCGGCCCTTCGGCATGACGCGGGCATTGAGATCAATGCGCACATCGCGCGGATGTCGGTGATCCCCGCCGGGCCGACGCGGTTCATCCGGCGGCGAATAAGGATCGATGTCAGGCCCCGCCGCCGAAAGCTCGGCCAGGATCGGGCTAAAATCGTGCACGCGTTCGGCGATCACGTGGATGATGCCGCTCTCGCTTTGCACCAGCCCATCGATCGCGCAGAGCCGCGCGCCCAAAACTTCGGGACGGAATTGTTCGAACACTTTGGGCCAGACGATGATGTTGGCGATGCCGGTTTCATCTTCAAGCGTCATGAAGATAACCCCCGACGCCGTGCCCGGCCGCTGGCGCACCAGAACGAGGCCCGCGACGCGCGTGTGCGCGCCATTACGCAGATGCGCGAGATCGCTCGCCGGAATCGCACCGCGCGAGGTGAGCGTCTCGCGCAACAGTGCAGTGGGATGGATTTTGAGCGAGAGGCCGAAGGCGCGGTAATCCTCGATCACGTGTTCGCCGATCGGCATGGGCGGCAGTTCGAAATCCGCTTCGCGCGTGGGATCGTACGCGCGCGCGAACAAGGGCAAGTCCTCCTGCCCGCCGACGCGGTTGAGCCCACGCGCGGCCCAGAGCGCATCGCGACGATCGAGCCCGAGCGAGCGGAACGCATCGGCGTCCGCCAGCCGCTCGATGGTCGCGGGCGAAAACCCAGAGCGCAGCCAGAGATCACGCACGGAATCATAACCGCGCCCGCGCCGCGCCACCAGTTGCTCCATCTCTTCTTGCTTCAAGCCTTTGGTCTGGCGAAAGCCGAGGCGGAGTGCATGCGTGGTTTTGATGTCGGCGCGCATCTCGGCGTGGCGTTCATGCAGACGCTGCGCGGCTTCTGGGCCAGGTTCGAGCGTGTTGTCCCAATCGGATTGATTGATATCGATGGCGCGTACATCGACGCCGTGATCGATCGCGTCGCGCACGATCTGCGCCGGCGCGTAAAAGCCCATGGGCTGAGCGTTGAGCAACGCAGCGGCGAAGATATCGGGGTAATGGCATTTGAGCCAGGACGAGGCATAGACCAGGATCGCGAAGCTGGCGGCGTGGCTTTCGGGAAAGCCGTATTCGCCGAAGCCTTCGATCTGGCTGAACGACGCTTCGGCGAAGGCGCGCTCATAGCCCTTACTCACCATGCCTTCGATGAATTTGGTCTTGAGCTGGCCGATGGTGCCGACGCGCTTGAATGTGGCCATGGCGCGGCGGAGTTTATCGGCCTCGGGCGGCGTGAAGCCCGCGGCGACGATGGCGATCTGCATGGCTTGCTCTTGGAAGAGCGGCACGCCGAGCGTGCGCGAGAGCACCGCTTCCAATTCTTTCGACGGATAGGTCACCGCTTCCAGTTTTTGTTTGCGGCGCAAATAAGGATGCACCATCCCGCCCTGGATCGGCCCTGGCCGAACGATCGCGACCTCGATCACGAGATCGTAGAATTCCTCCGGCCGCAAACGCGGCAGCATCGACATCTGCGCGCGGCTCTCGACCTGGAACACGCCGATGGAATCGGCGCGCTGCAGCATGGCGTAGACACGTGGATCGGTCGGCGGCGATGAGAGAGAGATGCATTCCGCATTTTTTGCTCCCCCGTTTACGGGGGAGCTGTCAGGACGCGCAGCGGACTGACTGAGGGGGGAGCTTGGCCCTCCCCCCTTCGTCCGCGCCTCCGGCGCGGCCACTTCCCCCGCAGGCGGGGGAAGAAAGGCATAGTGCTTCTCGAACAGATCGAACGCCTTCCTCAGGCAAGTCAGCATGCCGAGCCCGAGCACATCGACTTTCAAAATCCCCAGCGCTTCGAGATCATTCTTATCCCACTCGACAACAGTCCGATCCTCCATCGCGGCGTTCTGGATTGGCACCACATCATCCAGCCGCGCGCGCGTGATCACGAAGCCGCCGACATGCTGCGAGAGGTGGCGCGGAAAGCCGTACATTTCCTGCGACAGGCGCAAGCATGCGGCCAGGCGCGGATCGTTGAGATCAAGCCCTTGGCGTTTCAGATCTTCATGCTCGATGCCTTGCGACCACCAATGCAGCGCCTTGGCGAGGCCTGCGATGCGATCTTCGGAAAAACCAAACGCCTTGCCGACTTCGCGGATCGCGCTGCGGCCGCGATAGCAGATAAGCGTCGCGGCGAGGCCCGCGCGTTCGCGGCCGTACTTCTGGTAGATGTATTGGATCACCTCTTCGCGCCGCTCGTGCTCGAAATCGATGTCGATATCCGGCGGCTCGCCGCGCTCTTCGGAAACGAAGCGATCGAACAGGAGTTGGTTCTGCGCGGGGTTCACCTCCGTTACGCCGAGACAATAGCAGATCGATGAATTCGCCGCCGAACCGCGTCCTTGGCAGAGAATCGGGTCTTTTGGGTTGCCGTCTTTATCGAAAGGCGAGCGCGCAAAACGCACGATATCGGCGACGGTGAGAAAATAGGGCGCAAAGCGCAAGCGCCCGACGATGCCGAGTTCACGCATCAAGCCCTCGCGCACTTTCTCCGGCACGCCGTTCGGGAAACGCCGCGCAGCGCCCTCCCATGACATGGCTTCGAGCGCATCTTGGGGGCTTTCATAGCCTTGCGTGGTTTCGTCGGGATATTCGTAGCGGAGATCGTCGAGCGAGAACGTCACGCCGCCCAGGAAGCGCACGCTTTCGGCCACCGCTTCGGGCGCATCGCGATAGAGGCGCGCCATTTCGGCATGCGGCTTTAAGTGACGCTCGGCATTTTGCGCGAGCAATGTGCCGGCGGCGTCGAGCGTGGTTTTTTCGCGGATGCAGGCGAGCACGTCGAGAAGATCGCGCCGCTCTGGGCAATGGATCAGCGGCTCGGTGCTGGCAAGTAGACGCGCGCCAGTTTGCGCTGCGAGTTCTTTTAGGAGACGTAGACGCCTGCGGTCTTCGCCGTCAATCCGAAACGGCGCGGCGAGCCAGACCTCTCCCGCTCTCTCTCTAATCGCACACAGAACATCCCGCTCCCCGGACGAAGCGAAGCGAAGATCCGGGGTCCATCCATCAACTGCGCCGCCTGTCCGATCCATGGACCCCGACTCAGCGCTCGCTCCGCGAGCTTGGCCGGGGAGCGGAAGGACGATCGCTTGCATGCCCTCAGCATGCTCGAGAAAATCGGAAAACGTCAGATGGCATTCGCCCTTCGGCGCGCGGCGATTGCCGATGGTGAGCAGGCGCGTGAGCTTGGAATAGGCGGCGCGGTCCTTTGGATAAGCCAACACATCCGGCGCGCCGTCGATGAAGACCAACCGTGCGCCGACAATGAGCTTTACGCCAAACTCCTTCGCCGCCACATGCGCGCGGACAACACCCGCAAGCGTGCAGCGATCGGCGACGCCGATGCCGGCAAGACCGAGTGCGCGCGCTTGCTCGACGAGTTCTTCCGGGTGCGAGCCGCCGCGCAGGAAGGAGAAGTTTGTGGTGGTGCAGAGTTCGGCGAACGCGCTCATGGCACCGCTTCCATGCTCGCCCTTGATGGGCGAGCTGTCAGCGCGCGAAGCGCGATGACTGAGTGGGTGAAAGCGCCGTACTTGCAAGGCTGAGCAGCCACCCACTCCGGCCGCTTCGCGGCCACCTCGCCCATCAAGGGCGAGGATGAAGGTCGCGCCGCCCTCAAGCGAACAGCCCCTGAATGAACCAGCGCGGCGCGGCGCTTTCTTCGCCGAAGAGGCCTTCGCGAAAAATCCAGTAGCGTCGCCCTTCGCCGTCTTCGACGCGGTAATAGTCGCGCGTCAGCGCGTCGGGCGTGCGCGCCCATTCGCTGGCGATGCGTTCTGGTCCTTCGGCGCGCGCGACTTCGCGGAGCACGCGTCGCCAACGGAAACGGATCGGCGGACCATCAGGCACGGTGGCGATGGCTTCGATCGGTTGCGGGCGCGCGAAGACGCGAAGCGGACGGCGCATCACGCCGTCGGCGGGCGGGCCTGGGACCGCCGGCTTCCAGCCGGCTTCTTTTTCCTGCCGGCTAGAAGCCGGCGGTCCCATAAGAGCCGCGCCCCAGCCCGCCGCACGCTCTGGCACATGTGTATCGCGAAAACGCGGACGGACGACGCGGTTTGGCCCCAGACGCGCGCTCAGCACATCGACGAGCGCGGCGATTTTTTCGGCGCTCTCGGCATCCTCCGCCATCGCCACGAGATTTTGCGCCACCGCATCGGTGCGCTGGATTTGCACCGCATCGAGCCGCGCCGCTTCGATGCCGAATTCGGCGTCGATGCTTTCGGGCGAAAGGTTCAGCCGTTCGCGGAAGAGCCGCAGGATCGCTTTCACGTCGCGCTCGGGGCGGCTGACGCCAATCTCGATCACGCGGTCGCGGCCATCGACGCCGAAAAGATGCAGCGCCGCGCGCCGCACGCCTACGCCGCGCCGTTCGAGCTTGGTGACCAGATCATGGCTCAGGGTTTTCGTGGCTTCGAGTATGGCCTCGACAGTGAAGAGCGGCTCGACGAAACGCCGCAGCGCATAAAGCGGCGGCGGCGGACGGCGCGGGCTCACCGCTTCGGGCGCACGGCCGAGCGCTTGATCGAGGCGCAGCATCGCATGCTCGCCCGCGCGCGCGGTGAAGGCGTTGCGCGGTGCACCGTGGAGCTGGGATATGGTTTTGAGGCCGAGGCGGCGAAGCAAAGCGGCGCTATCGGATGAAAGACGCAATGCTTTAATTGGGAGTGGCGCTAAGGCTGCAAGCAATTCTCCCCCTCCCCCCTTGCGGGGGAGGGTAGGGAGGGGGGTGTCGGCGCCAATATCGGCAAGCACGGCGCTTGCACCCCCTCCTCCAACTCCTCCCCGCCACGGGATCGCTTGCGATCCCGCGATTTTAGTTTGCCGGCTGCGCAGCAGCCGGTGGGGGGAGGAGAGTCGCATTTGTGACTCCGCTTGCTCAAACCGCGCCAAAGCCCAAGCCGCGCCAAGCGTGGGCGCGATGGCGGCGCGGAGAGTGAAGTTTTGCGACCGCAAGCGCGCGATAAGATCGGCGCGCAGGCTTTCTTCGTCGCCGAAGAGATGCGCGCAGCCGGTGATGTCGAGATAGAGACCGTCTGGGGAATCGATCGCCACCACTGGCGTAAAGCGCTCGCACCAGGCCGCAATCGCATCGAGCGCGCGTGCATCGGCCGCCGGCTCTGCTTCCACGACGCAAAGCGAAGGCTGCATCGCCTGCGCGTCCGCGAGCGGCATGCCGGCGTGAAGGCCGAGCGCTGCGGCGCGCGCATCGACGCAGGTCAGCGCAAACGCATTGGCTTCCTTCGCATAAGTCGCGAGCGGTGCGTCAGGCGCGTCGGCGGAGCGGCGTAGGCGATCGGTCGACAGGCGCGGCAGCCAGATCGCCAGCCAGCGCGCCGCGTTCTGCGAAAGCGCGTCCATGAGCGTTCCATTCCAAGGTGAAGGAGCGGCCGGCGGGGCCGGCGCGGTTGCGGGTGAGCGTGGCGGTGAAGGCGGGCGCGCCGAGTTCGCGGGCCGCCCCTTGGCTAGGCGCGGGCGCGACGGACCAGCGCGTCCAGGCGGCGGTCGGCGCGTCTTCGGGTTTGAGCAACAGGCAGCGCGATTTGTGGCGCTCGGCGATCAATAGCAGCCGGCGCGTGGCTTTGAGATCGAGCGGTTTGCCCCGCCCGCCCAAAGCGCACAGCACCACCGCGCCCGGCACGGCGAGCCCCTGTTCAGCCGCCCAAAGCGCCTCTTCGCGCTTCTGCGCGCGGATGACGATGAGCCGGGCGGGGTCAATCCCGAACTGCGCAAGCCCCACCGGATAAGGCGCGCCTTCTTCGGCGAAGGCCGCCTCCTCGCCAGCCCAAATCAGGCCCGCTGAACCCAGCCAACCCGCGCAAATCCCTAAGGAAAACCCCAAAGCCGCGGCTTCCGCGCCAGGCGCCGCCGGGCCTGTTTCATGCAGGGGCGCCGCCGCAATCTGGGCGGAAAAGCCCTGGACATTCGGGCGCGCGAGAGGGGCTAGACCAGAGATCATGTTCCCTTTATGTTCTAATCTTCTGATTCCGTTTTGCAAGGGATTGGCTGCGCAATGACCTACAGCATCGCCCTCTTCGACACTCCAATCGGCCGTTGCGGCATCGCCTGGGGCGCGCGCGGCGTCATCGGCGTGCAGCTTCCGGAAAAGACCGTGACCGCGACCCGCACACGGCTCCTCCGCCACTGTCCCGCCGCGGATGAAACCGCGCCAACCGCCGCCATCAAGCGCGCCATCGAAGACATCTCCGCGCTGATGGCCGGCGAAAAACGCACTTTGCGCGCCATCGCGCTCGACATGATGGGCGTCGCCGAATTCAACGCCCGCGTCTATGAAGCCGCCCGCGCCATCCCGCCCGGCCAGACCCGCACTTATGGCGACATCGCGCGCAGCATCGGCGCGACGGGCGCTGCGCGCGCCGTGGGTAAAGCATTGGGGCGCAACCCGTTCGCGATTATCGTGCCGTGCCACCGCGTCGTCGGCTCGAACGGAACCATGGTGGGCTTTTCCGCCAATGGCGGCGTCGGCATGAAAGCGCGCATGCTGGAGATCGAGGGCGTGCGCGCGGCGCCGAGCTTGTTCGACGCGTTGAATTAAACCCAGCAAAAGTGGTACGATGCGACATGACCTTATCGCTGCCAAAGAGCTTCGAAACCTGGGCGCGCGCTGAAGTCGCGGCGGGCCGCGCGGTGAGCGTGGAAGCGTTGGCGGCCGAAGCGCTGGAGTCACATCGCGCGCGGGTCGAGACGTTCCGCGCGTCGCTCGACGCGGCCATCAGCGAGGCCGATCGCGACGGCTGGATCGAAGGCGACGCATTCCTCGCGGAGATGGACACTCTGATTGAAGGACTTGAACGCGAGGCCGCCGAAACGCCGCGCGCTTGATGCGCAAACGCGTTGTCATCGCGCCGCAAGCGAAGCGCGACTTCATTGAAATTGTCGCATGGTATCGGCGCAAAATGGGCGCCGCGCCTGCAGTCAAAGTTGCCAGAACACTACAAGCGGGCATCCGCGCGACGCTGGAGATTGACGCGGCAGCAGCCTCTCGGCCTGACCTTCCAGACGGATATCGACGCGTCGTAGCGAAGGCTCACTTGATCATATTTCAAGTCCAGGCCGACACCGTTCGCATCGTCCGCATCGTTCATGGCGCTCGGGACGTGCCCGCGGCGCTGACGGACGCAGACTAGCGCACACGGCCCACTTCCCCTCCCGCGCCCCATCGTCCACAAAGATCAAAACAACAACGAGGGAGGCGATAATGCGCGTGTGGATCGCGGCGATCGCGTTGGCTTTGAGTGCTTGCGCCAATCCGGCGCCGACAACGGGCGGCGATCAGGTGCGGATCGCTTCGGGTATTGTCGAAGGGCTGGGCGCGCAGACGTCTGGCGTGCGGTTGTTTCGCGGCATTCCCTACGCTGCGCCGCCCACGGGTGAAAATCGCTGGCGCGCGCCGCAGCCGGTCGCGGCTTGGGAGGGCGTGCGCGAGGCCAAGGCGTTCGGGCCGCGCTGCATTCCAACGCAAGACTTCGACGACATGGTGTTTCGCTCCGCGGGCCGGAGCGAGGATTGCTTGACGCTCAATGTGTGGACGCCCGCGCGCGAAGCGGATGAGCGCCTGCCGGTGCTCGTCTATTTCTATGGCGGCGGCTACATCACCGGCGCCGGGGACGAGCCCCGCTATGACGGCGAAGCGCTCGCCGCGCGCGGCATCGTCGTCGTCACGATGAATTATCGCCTCGGCCTCTTCGGCTTCTTGGCGCATCCCGAATTGACGACGGAGGCGCCCTATCACGCCTCCGGCAATTACGCCTTCCTCGATCATGTCGCGGCGCTCGAATGGGTGCGCGACAATATCGCCGCGTTTGGCGGCGATCCGGCGCGCGTGACTGTGGCTGGCGAAAGCGCGGGTTCGGCGTCATCGAGCGCGGTGATGCTCTCGCCGCTGACGAAAGACTTGATCGCGGGCGCGATCGGGGAAAGCGGCTCGATGGTGGGCGATGCGCCGCCGCCGCTCATTTATGCCGAAGGCCAAGGCGCCGCGCTGGGCTCCAGCATTGCTGTGTTGCGCGCTCTGCCGGCCGAAGCGGCGATGTTGCTCGCACGCGCGCGCGGCTATTCGCCAGGCCCGATCATCGACGACTACTTCTTTCCCAAAGCGCCGCGCGACATCATTGAGGCCGGCGAACAAGCGCGCGTGCCACTCCTTGCGGGGTCGAATTCCGAAGAGAGCGGCGCCGATGGCGTGCTTGCCGGCGCCGCGCCCACGATCGCGAATTATCGCGCAGCCTTGACGCGGCTCTATGGCGCGCACGCGGACGCGGTGTTCGCGGCTTATCCCGCGAGCGGCGACGGCGATCCCGTCACGCTCGCGGCGCGCGAATTGGCCAATGATCGCTTCATTGGTCAAAACACGTGGAATTGGATGGACGCCGCCACGCGCACAGGCGGGCGCAACACGTATTACTATTATTTCGATCAACCGCGACCGCCAGTGCGCGAAGGCATGGTGAGCCCCTATGGCGCAAACTGGGTTTCGCCCCGGGGCGCGATGCATTCGGCGGAGATCGAGTACGCGCTTGGGAATCTGCCGGGCAATACGATCTACGCGTGGACGGAGACAGACCGTGCGGTGTCGGAGTTGATGCAGGGCTATTTCGTGAATTTCGTGAAGACGGGCGATCCGAATGGCGAAGGCTTGCCGGCTTGGGGCACGTATGCGAGCGGGCAGCGGATGATCATTGCGGGCACGTCGCGGAGTGAGGCGGATGCGTCGCGTGCGCGGTATCAGGCGATGGCGCGGTTGCCTCGCTAATTGGACCGCCGGCTTCCAGCCGGCACAAACTCTCCGTCATCCCGGCCGACCGACGGGAGGGCCGGGACCCAGAGATCGTAGCGCTGTGTATTAGCCCTGGGTCCCGGATCGCGCTCCGCGCGTCCGGGATGACGGAGTGGTTGTTGCCGATGTGAAGCTGCCGGCTAGAAGCCGGCGGTCCAATGGTTCAACGCCCCGTGGGCAAATCCTTGAACGCGACGTCCTTATCCACGCGCACATCTTGCGGGAGGCCCAGCACGCGTTCGGCGATGATGTTCTTTAGGATCTCATCGGTGCCGCCGGCGATGCGCAGGCCCGGCGCCCACATATAGCTTTGCTGGAACGACGCCTCCATCGGCGCGAGACCTTCATCGCTGATGATGCCGTAATGATCGAGGCCTTCGAGGGCGCTGTTGGCGATGTCGAGCATTTGGTTGGCGTTGATCACCTTACCGATCGAACTTTCGGGGCCGGGCATCTGGCCTTTTGAAAGCGCGGTCATGGTGCGGAATTTCGCGAGTTTGTAGCCTTCGGCGCGCACCACCCAATCGGCGAGCTTTTGACGAAATGCGCTGTCTTGCAGCAGCGTGCCCTGCCCGCTGGGCGCGGGCAGCGTGCGTGCGAGCGCGATGATTTCCTGATAATCCGGCCCCATCGAGCCGCCGACCGCGAGGCGTTCATTCATCAGCGTAACAAGCGCCGCGCCCCAACCGCCGCCGACTTCGCCAAGGCGCTGCGCGTCCGGGATGCGCACATCGGTGAAATAGACTTCGTTGAAGTTCGAGCCGCCCGACATCTGATGGATCGGCCGCACCTCGACGCCTGGGCTCTTCATGTCGAGGAAGAACATGGTGAGGCCTTTGTGCTTGGCGACGTCCGGGTTCGTGCGCGTGAGCAATAGGCCGTAATCGGAATAGTGCGCGCCGCTGGTCCAGACTTTCTGGCCGTTGACGATCCAGTCATCGCCGTCCTTCACCGCGCGCATTTTGAGCGAGGCGACATCGGAGCCGGCGCTGGGCTCGGAGAAAAGCTGGCACCAGATTTCATCGCCCTTGAGCGCGGGGCTGACATAACGCTGCTTGGTTTCATCGTTGGCGAACGCGATGAGAGTCGGGATGCACATGCCAAGACCAATCGCGAACGGCGCTGAAGGCGCGTCGAACTTCGCTTCTTCCTGGCCGAAGATCACCGAATAGATTGGCGGCAGGCCGCGCCCGCCCTGCTCGGTGGCCCAGGTGATGCCGGCAAAACCGGCTTCGGCTTTTTGCTTCTGGTAGGCGCGCGCGGCTTTGAGATAGTCGCGCTCGCTCAGGCGCTTTTGCAAACGCTCGGTTTCGTCGGCCTTGAGCTTCAGCGTCGCTTGCAGAAAAGCGCGCGCTTCGTTGCGAAACTTGGCCTCTTCCGGCGCATCGTTGAAATCCATCAGAGCTCTCCAACACGAGCGCCATGCTCGCCCTTGATGGGCGAGCTGTCAGGACGCGCAGCGGACTGACTGAGTGGGTGATAGCGCGGTGCTTGCAGGATCGAGCAGCCACCCATTCCGGCCGCTGCGCGGCCACCTCGCCCATCGAGGGCGAGGATGAGATAGCCTTGCTGCATCATTGTGTTTGCACGACAGACGCGCGCCCGGCATCCCAGCCGTGCTCTTCGCCGGCCTGGTAGCCCAGAAAATAGCAACCGCCCGCGACCGCGATCACAAGCACGACTGCGAGCGCGAGGCTGATGAGAAACGATGGTTCAAACTTCACGCCGAATTCCTCTCTGATGATCTTGCGAAAGCGTCGCGGCTAGCGTGCTCATTGCTCGACCGCACGCCAACGCGAAAATATCACGACGCAATCCGGGTCAGCCGCATCGAGGCACATCGTCTCGATGCGCACTGCCATGCATTTCCACTCTCGTTGGCTGCCTTGCGTCAGCGGGCGTTTGGTCCACAACATGATGCCTTGGCCCTCCTCCGTGATCAGCCTGGGAGGCGCGGGGTGGCGTCCAGCCATGTGCGGGTACGAAACCCAGCCGCAGGTGCGCACGGTCTGCCCGTCATATGCGCTTGGGGCAGCGACGATGTCCGCCAAATCGGTGTCGGGCATCGCAGTCGCGCACGCCGCGAGCATCGCCAGGCAACCAATCGCGGCCCTCACGCCGCATTCCTTTGCTCAAGTCGCTTCACCAGCTTTTCCTTCCACACACCGGGCGCGCCGGCTTGCACCGCGAGCAGTTTGGCGCGGCGATAGAAGAGGTGGCAGTCGGTTTCCCAGGTGAAGCCCATGCCGCCATGGGTCTGCACGTTTTCCTTGGCGCAGAGATAGAACGCGTCGCTCGCGGCGGCGCGTGCGGTGGCGGCGGCGAGTGGGAGTTCTGAAGCGTCCGTGGAAAGCGCCCAGGCGCCGTAATAGGCGTTTGAGCGCGCGACCTCGATGGCGACATACATGTCGGCGAGCTTGTGTTTGATGGCTTGGAACGAGCCGATCGGGCGCGAGAAGGCGTAGCGGGATTTTGCAAAGTCGGTCGCCATCTCCAAGCACGCTTGCGAACCGCCGACTTGTTCGAAGGCGATGAGCACGGCGGCGCGGTCGAGCACGGCTTCGCTCAGCTCCCAGCCTTGGCCTGCGGCGCCGAGGCGTTCGGCTTTGGCGTTGTCGAATGTGAGCTTGGCGTGGCCGCGCGTGGGGTCGAGCGTTTGGAGGCTTTCGCGCGCGACGCCCTTTTGGTCGAGCGACACAAGCACGAGCGAAAGAGCGCCGCCCTCTTTCGCGAGCACGACAGCATGGATGGCGCAATCGCCATCTGTCACCGGGATCTTAACGCCGGAGAGCACAGAGCCATCGAAGCGCGCTTGGATGCTTGAAGAGCTTGGCGCGCCCGGCCCTTCGGAGACGGCAAAGCAGCCGATGATCTCCCCGGCCGCAATCTTCGGCAGCAGCTCCGCCTTCTGCGCGTCAGAACCCGCCAGCATCACGGCTTCAGCGAAAAAATAGAGCGTCGAGGCAAACGGGATCGGGGCGACCGCGCGGCCGAGTTCCTCGGCCAGCACGCAAAGCTCCAACCGGCCAAGCCCAAGCCCGCCATGCTCTTCCGGGATCGCGGCGCCCAGCCAGCCCATCTCGGCCACGCCGCGCCATAAATCTTCGTCATAAGAGCGGGCGGGATCGTCCAGCACCCCGCGTACGATTTTGGACGCGCTCTTCTCAGCCAGGAACTTACGCGCCTGATCTTTCAGCATTTTCTGGTCGTCGGAAAAGTCGAAATTCAAGGCGCGCCTCCGGTTTCCAACATATTAACCCGCCCCGCGCGGGCAGAAAGGGCGCCTTGGCGTCAAGGGAGTGTTCACGAAGCTTCAATCGAGGCCGCGTAAGCTCAGCCACTCGGTACGAGGCGGAGTAGTGGTCAAATGGCGAAGGCGGTCTTTCACAAAGGCCAGCGCGTTTATGTGAAGCCGGTGGCCACTTGGGCGGTCATTGAGCGCGTAAATCCGCAATGGGTCAAAGGCGTCGAAGAGCCGCTGCGCGTCACCTATGACGTGAGCTTGGGCCGCGATTTCCAAGCGCACGAGCTGGCGGCCGAAGACAAAGAGCCGACCAAGCCCGATCTGCTCGAAACCGAGAATTGGCGCATCCTGCGCGCCTCCAACCGCATGGGCGCCGACAATCACGATTCCCGCCACCCCTTCCCCGGCACCTATCCTGTTGTGGTGACGGACGAAAAGGATTGGGGCGGCTGGCGCGTGCCGATGGCCGAGTATGATCGCGATCCCGCGCGCATCGAGCACCAATCGCGCGTGATGGCCAATGCCCTGCGCCTGATGCGCGTGGCGCGTGAGCTGATCGAGTTCGCGACCGAGCATCCGCATGAAACGCCGGCTCAATTGCAGGATTTGGCGCGGCAGTCGGAGATGGTGCTGGCGGCGATCTATCACGATCCGACACCCAAGCTTGATGCGGCGGCGCCTGCACAGAGCCAATAACGCGCATTGATTTTAAAGGCCCGGCGGCTCATGTCTCTGCTTGCCGGAGACCCTTATGCGCGACGCCGAGACGACGACCATCCGCCTCTCAGAATACGAGCCGCCGGCCTATCTCATCGATGAGATCGCGCTTGTCTTCACACTCGATCCGGACGCGACCCTGGTGGGCGCGCGCTCTCATGTGCGGCGCGTTGGCCATGCGCCCTGCCCGCTTGTGCTGGATGGCGAACGGCTCGATCTGCAAAGCATCGCGATCGATGGTCATGCGCTGAGCACGAGCGAGTATCGCATCGAGCCTGGCCGTTTGATCATCGAGACGCCGCCGGAGAGTTTCCGGCTCGATATCGTCACGCGCATAAATCCCGCAGCCAATACCGCGCTTGAAGGACTTTACATGTCCGGCGGGCGCTTCTGCACGCAGTGCGAGGCGGAGGGCTTTCGCGCGATCACGTTCGCGCTCGATCGTCCCGACGTGCTGGCGCGCTATGCGGTGCGCATCGAGGCCGACCGCGAGAAATTTCCGACGCTTCTCTCCAACGGCAATCTGATGGAGAGCGGCCCCTTGCCGGATGGGCGCCATTTCGCGGTGTGGATGGACCCTCATCCGAAGCCCTCTTATCTCTTCGCGCTGGTGGCGGGGCGTTACGATGCGATCGAGGACGCGTTCGTCACGATGTCGGGCCGGCGTGTCGCGCTCGCGATCCATGTCGATCCGGGCGAAGCCGAACGCGCGCGTTACGCGATGGATGCGCTGAAGCGCTCAATGAAGTGGGACGAAGAGACGTTCGCGCGCGAATACGACCTCGACGTCTTCAATATCGTGGCGGTGCGCGATTTCAATTTCGGCGCAATGGAGAACAAGGGCCTCAATGTCTTCAACTCATCGTTGATCCTGGCCGATTCCGACACCGCGACCGACGGCGACTTCGAAGCCATCGAAGCCGTGGTCGGCCACGAATATTTCCACAACTGGACCGGCAACCGCATCACCTGCCGCGATTGGTTTCAACTCTGCTTGAAGGAAGGGCTCACGGTCTATCGCGAGCAGGAGTTTTCCGCCGACCAGCGCTCGCGTCCCGTGCAGCGCATCAAGGACGTGAAGCGCTTGCGCGGACGCCAGTTCGCGGAAGACGCGGGGCCGCTTGCCCATCCCGTGCGGCCATCGAGCTATCAGAAGATCGACAATTTCTACACCGCGACCGTCTACGAAAAGGGCGGCGAAGTGATCCGTATGCTGAAGCGGATCATCGGCGAAAAAGCGTTTTCGCGCGGCATGCAGCTCTATTTCGAGCGCCGCGACGGCACCGCCTCCACCGTGGAAGATTTCATCGCGTGCTTCACCGAAGCGTCAGGGCGCGATCTTTCGCAATTCATGCGCTGGTACGATCAGGCTGGCACGCCGGCTTTAGTGGTGCGCGGCGCTTATGATGCGGCGGCGCACACTTACGAACTCCGCGTGTCGCAAACGACGCCGCCGACGCCCGGCCAGCCGGAGAAGCGTCCGCTGCCGATCCCCTTGCGTCTCGGCATGATCACCAAGGACGGCGCACTCCTCGCCGCCAAGCGCGAAGGCGATAGCATCGCGCGCGAAGAGCACGATCTGGTGCTCGATAGCGGCGAAGCCGTGTTCAAGTTTACCGGCGTGGCGCGCGCGCCGATCCCGTCGGTGCTGCGCGGCTTTTCAGCGCCCGTCACCCTCGATGATGGACTCAGCGTCGAAGATCGCCTCGCGCACATGGCGCACGATCCCGATCCCTTCACGCGCTGGGAGGCCGGCCAATCCATCGCGCGCGCCATCATGCTGGAGCGCGCGCCCGAAGGCACATCCGCCGCGCTCGCCGGCGCGCTTAGCCGCGAACTTGATCGCGCGCAGGAAGATCCAGCCTTCGCCGCACTCGCGCTGCGCTTGCCGGATCTTTCCGAACTTATCCTCACCGCGCCCTCGCCCGATCCCGACCGGCTGTTCACCGCGCGCGAAGCGCTGCGCGCCGAGATCGCGCGCACTTTGCACGATCGGCTCGTGCCGCTGGCACAGACCAAAGCCGCCGCGACCTTTTCGGCCAGCGCGGAAGCGGCAGGCGTGCGCTCGCTGAAGAGCGCCGCGCTCGATCTCCTCGCCGCGCTCGGCCCCGACGCTGCGGACGTGATCCGCACCGCGTTCGACACTGCAGGCGGCATGACCGAAACCATCGCCGCGCTCGATGCGCTGGGCGCTTCCGGCGCCGCGGGCTTCGACACCGCGCTCGATGAATTTTACGCGCGTTGGCAAGCAAACCCGCTCGTGATCGACAAATGGTTCGCAACGCAAGCCGCAGCGGCGCGCCCCGATGCGCATGCGCGCGTCGAGCGCCTCCGCCAGCACGGCGATTTCGCGCTCCGCAACCCGAACCGTGTGCGCGCGCTCGCCGCCGCGTTCGCGATGCGCAATCCGCGCGCGTTTCACGCGGCCGACGGCGCCGGCTATCGCTTCGTCGCGACGCTCGCGCGCGATGTGGATGAACTCAATCCGGCGCTCGCATCGCGCCTCTTGACACCGTTCGAATCCTGGAAACGATTCGACGCGCGCCGCCAAGGACACGCCAAGGCGGAACTTGAAGCCCTGGCCGCGATGCCACAGCTCTCAAAAAACGCCCGAGAAATGGTGGAACGCACGCTCACCTGAAAATGGTTAACGCGATCAGGTGTGTAGAAGTGGGGAGAGCGCTCCGCACGTCTCGACCCCAATTTAATCAATCGTTAGGATTGTGACGGCTGAGGATTCTAAAGTGGCGATTCGTCGCCGGGGCAAACGTGTGAGTAAAGACCGCCAACAAGACAGCGTCGTGAATGCGGCGCCCGACAAAAGCGGCGCCCAGCGGCCGACCTTGATTTTGGTCGTTCTGTTTCTGCTCGCGTTTGCGTTCGCAACGGTCGTGCAGATCAACGCGCACCACAATGATGCGGCGCGCGACGCGCTCCAGGTGCAAAGCGCGCAAGCGTCGCTGATCGCCGAGCGCGTCAACGCCAATCTGGCCGTCGCCATGGGCGCGGCGTCTGGCGCAGCCGAACTTGCGCGCACCAGCAGCGATCTTGATCTCTCGCCGCAATCGGTCGCCAACGCCGCCGCGCATGTGCGCCCTGTGAGCGCGACTGCGGTGCTCAACCGCGCGGGCGAGATCGAAGCGATCACCAACCGCGCGCAGCAAGCCTTGGTGGAAGCGGCGTTCCGCGATGCGGGCGATGCGGGCATGTGGACCGGCGCGCCGGACATGGGCGGCCTCGCTTCCGCGCCCGCGATGGTGCGGCATGTCGGCGACCGCGCCATTGTCACCATCCTCGATCCCGCCGCGCTGCTCCCAGAGCTTGCTGCCGACGCGCGCGTGCTGATCGCCGCGCCTTCCGGCGCGATCGTGTTCGCGACCCCTGCGCTGCAAAGCGCGGGCCTGCTCGCGCAGCAGCAAGTGCTGACCTCCGCACGCAGCGCCGCGTCGGGCGCAGCGATCGTTCGCGACGGCGAGGGAAAGAACTGGGCTGTCGCGGCGGCGAGCGTCTCGATCGGCGATTTTCACGTTCTGACGGCCGCGCCCTCGCCCAGCCCGCTGATGCTGTGGCTCGACGCCATCGCGCGCTTTGCTGTGCTAGCCGCCGCGCCGCTTGCGGCGATGAGCGTGCTCTATCTCCTAATGCGCCAGAACGCGCAGCGCGCCACGATCGCCGAAGCGGAAGCGGCGCGCGTCACCACGCATTTCCAACTCGCGGCCGATGGCGCGAAAGCGGGCGTGCTCGAATGGCGCGCCGATCTCGATCAGGTGCAGCTTTCGGAACTTGCGGCGCGCTTGCTGGGCTCGCCGACCGATACGCTCGCGCTCGGCGATCTTCTGGAACTGATCGTCGCGGAAGACCGGAGCGCCGTGGAAGAAGAATTTCGGCGCGCGCATCAGTCCGGCATGCTCGATGCGCGCTTCCGCGTGAACCGGGCAGCGGGCATTGCGTGGATCGAAGCGCATGGCGCCGCGATCGAGGATGCGAGCGGGCATGGCTCGGCGCGTCTCTTCGGCACGATTGTCGATGCAACGCAGCGCCACGAAGCCGAGGCGCGCGTGTCGCGGCTGGAGCGCCATTTGCGCGCGGCGCTGGAATCGTTCTCCGGGCCGTTTGCCTTGTGGGACAAGAACAAGCGCCTGCTTCTGTGGAACCAAAGCTTCGCGCAGATGTTTGCGCTCGGCCCCGAACTGCTGCGCCCGCGCGCGTCGTACGAAGCGATCGCGGCCGCCTCCTCCGCGCGCATCCGCCGCGAAAAGCACGATGCCAACGATCCCGATGTGCGCGTTGTCGAACTCGTTACCGGCGAATGGCTGCACATCGTGGAACGACGCACGGGCGATAGCGGCCTCGTCACGGTCGGCGTCGATATCACGGCGCTGAAGCGCAAAGAGGAAGAGCTGGCGCGCAATGAGCGGCGCTTGCAGGACGCGCTGACGCGCGCGGAATCGCAGGAATACAAGATCAAGGCGCTGGCGCGCGAAGCGCACGAAGAGCGCCAGCGCGCGGAAGATGCCAGCCGCGCCAAGAGCGCGTTCCTGGCCAATATGAGTCACGAACTGCGCACGCCGTTGAACGCCGTGATCGGCTTTTCGGAAATCATGGCGAAGGAATTGTTCGGCCCGATCGGCAACGATCAATACCGGCAATATTCCGGCGACATCTTCGACAGCGGCAATCACCTGCTCGATCTGATCAACGACATCCTCGATATGGCGAAGATCGAAGCTGGCAAGCTGACGCTCGCCCCGCGCCCGCTCGATCCCTCCGTCGCAATCGATCAGGCTGTGCGGCTCACCAAGCGCCGTGCGGAAGAAAAGGGTCTCAGCATCGTGGTCGATGCCGAGGAGCTTCCGGAGATCGAAGCCGATCACCGCGCGGTGAAGCAGATGCTGCTGAACCTGCTCTCGAACGCCGTGAAGTTCACCGACCAAGGCGCGATCATGGTGCATGGCCGCGCCACCGCGACGGGGCTAACCTTGCGCGTCATCGACACTGGCTGCGGGATCTCCGCCGAGCACCTGCCGCGCCTCGCGCAGCCGTTTCAGCAAGTGGAGACGGAATTGGCGCGCAATCACTCGGGCACGGGCCTTGGCCTTGCGCTCACCAAATCGCTGGCGGAGATGCACGGCGGCAAATTGTCGATCCAAAGCGAGATCGGTAAAGGCACGATCGTGTCGATCACGCTGCCGCGCGTGTTTGGCGGTCAGCGCGGCGCAGAGGCGACCGCGGCGGAATAATTAGCCGCCCATGATTTCGACGAACGCCGCGCGCGCCGCGGCTTGGCGCGCTTTGAGCTTAGCTTCCAGCTCGGCGAAATCGCGCGTGTGCCCCAGCATCGCCATGCGCTTCTTCAGAGCCTCCGACGCTTGCGCGGGATCGAAGTCGCCATCGAAGCAGACGCGCAGCGCTTGCTGGAGATCGCTCAGCAACGTCCACGCATCGGTGAGCGCGAGCCCCTTGTCGGGCGTCAGCGCGCCGACTTTGGTGAGCGCGGCGAGCGCGGCGCCGGAATTGGAAGAGAGCACCTCGGGATGCGTCGCCGCCCAATTGAGCTGCAGCGCCTGCGCGATGAACTCGATGTCGACGAAGCCGCCGGGCGCGAGCTTTAGATCCCACGCGCTTTTGCCCGGCCGCTCGCGGTCCATACGCGCGCGCATGTCGGCGACTTCCGCGAGCGTCTTCGCAGGATCGCGCGGACGCGACAGCACGACGCGCGCCGTGGCGATCGCTTGCGCGCCAAGCGCTGCGTCGCCCGCGACAGGCCGTAGCCGCGTCAGCGCCTGCAACTCCCACATCCAGGCTTCTTCATCGTAATAGCGTTCGAACGAAGAACGGCGCACCGCGACCGGGCCTTTCGAGCCGGACGGGCGCAATTGCATGTCGACTTCGTAGAGCGCGCCCTCTTCGGTCTGCGAGGAGAGCGCGCTGATGAGGCGTTGCGTGAGGCGCGTGTAGAAATCGCCGGCGCTGGCGCCATTGCCGGAGAGCGCGCCTTCGGCTGCGTCATAGACCAGCATGATGTCGAGATCGGAACCCTCGGCGAGTTCGCGGCCGCCGAACTTGCCGAACGCCAGCACGGTGAAAGCGCCGGGCGCCTTGCCATAAAGCCGCTCCACTTCCACCAGGGCCGCCTCGGCCATTTCCTCGACGCACGCCTCCGCAAGATCGGCGCGCGCGGCGCCGGCGATCTCCGCGCTCGCGACGCCTTCGAGCACTTGCACGCCGATGCGGAACGCCTCTTCGCGCTGAAAGCGGCGCGCCACATTGAGCTTTTCCTCAAAGCTCGCGGCCTCGCGGACGCGCGCGCTGAGTTCGGCGCGGCGCTCTCCTGGCGGATCGTCCGACAATGCTTGGCCGAAATGCGGCTCGATCATTGCGTCGAGCAAGGCGGGGCGTTGCGCCAATGCCGTGGCCAGACGGGGCGCGACCGCGAAGAGGCGCGCCAGCATGTCGAGCAAAGCCGGCCGCGCGGACATGAGCGAGAGCACTTGCACGCCGGCTGAGAGGCCCGCGAAGAAGGATGCAAAGCGCGAAAATGCTTGATCGGGCTCACCCGCTTGCGAGAATGCGCGCAGCAAGCGCGGCGTGAGCGCTGTCAGCAATTCGCGCGCGCGCTCCGAGCGCATGGCGCGGATGCGGCCATGGTGCCAGCCGCGGATGGTCTGGCTGACGGCGGCGGGATCGGCATAGCCGAGCTTGCCAATGGTGCGCAGCGTTTCGGGATCATCCTCCACGCCAGTGAAGATGAGGCTGCCCATCGGGTCAGCAAGGCTTTCGGTTTCGCCGAACAGCGCGTGATCGATCTCCGCCACCAGAGCGCGCTGCGCGATCAGCGCGCGCTCGAAATCCTGGAGAGACGCGAAGCCGCACAAAGCCGCCAGTCGTGCGCGGGTTTCCGGATCGGCGGGCACACGGTGGGTGTGCGCGTCTTCAAGCATCTGGATGCGGTGCTCTACTTCGCGGAAGAACACGTATGCTTGGCACAGCGCATCGCGCGCCTCAACGCCCACCGCGCCGGTGCGCGTCAAGGCGTCGAGCGCAGCGAGCGTCGCGGGGGAGCGGAGCGTGCGATTGCGGCCGCCGAGGATGAGCTGCTGGGTTTGCACGAAGAGCTCAATGTCGCGAATGCCGCCGCGCCCCAGCTTCACGTCGAACACCGGCTCGCCCAGCTCGGCGCTTTTGTGCGCGGAGAGGATTTGGCGCTTGATCGAGTGCACATCCGCCACGGCGGAGAAGTCGAGATTTTTGCGCCAAATGAATTGGCTGAGGCTCAGCAGAAATTCGCGGCCCGTCGCGACATCGCCGGCCGCGGGGCGCGCCTTAATGAAGGCCGCGCGCTCCCAATTTTGGCCGAGCGATTGGTAATAGCGCTCCGCCGAACCGATCGAGACAGCAACGGGCGTCGAGCCTGGGTCCGGACGCAGGCGCAGATCGGTGCGGAAAACGTAGCCGTCCGCCGTGATCTCCTGCAGCGCGCGCACCATCGGCGCGACCAGACGCACTGCCGCGACGCGCGGCTCGCGCGCGCCGGCGCGTTCGAGCGCGGCGCCGTCGAAGAAGACGGAAAAGTCGATGTCGCTGGAATAATTGAGTTCGCGCGCGCCCATCTTGCCCATGGCGATGAGCGCAAAGCCTGGCACCGGCCCGTTCGGCGCGCTCCAATCCGCCGGCACGATCTCGCCGCGCGCTTTCATCTCGCGCGCGGCCAGAGCGAGCGCGGCGCGCAAAGAAGCGTCGGCGAAATCTGTCAGCGCGCCGGTAACGCGGTCGAGCGGCCAGGCGCGTGCGAGATCGGCGAGCGCGGCGCCCAGATGCACCGCGTCCTTCGCGCGCCGCAGCGCGACCATCGCCTCTTCGATTGGCGGGGGGTCGCGCGCGATTTCAGCGGCGGTGCGCAGCGCTTCATTGAGCAGGCGTTCGGGCCATGCGGCGTCAGGATTGGCGAGAAGATCGGGGCGCCGTTCGATCAGACGCTTGAGATAGGGCGCGTTCGCGACGGCGCTCGCGGCGGCATCGGCCCAGATCGAGCCGGCAAACGTGTCTGGCGCGGCGCCGGACGCGATCGCCGCGTTGATGGAAGGAAGCGCGCTCATGTCGGCGCCACTTAACGGGGCGATTCGAGCGCGGGCAAGACAAGCGCGGCGGCAAGGCCCGGTCTTTCGCCTTCGCCCAAGCCCTCGCGCAGATGAAGCCCGCCCTTGTGCAGCCGCGCGACGGCTTGCACGAGACTGAGGCCAAGGCCGACGCCGGGCGTGGAACGCGCGGTTTCGAGCCGCACGAAGCGCTCCATCACGCGCTGGCGGTCGCTCTCGGGAATGCCGGGGCCATCGTCCAGCACACAAAGTTCCAAACGGCCATCGCGGCGGCGCGCGGCGCGCACTTCGACATGTCCACCGTTCGGCGTGTACTTCAGTGCGTTCTCGATGAGGTTCGACAGCGCTTGGGTGACGAGGCCCGCATCGCCGCGGAGCGCGAGGCCCTCGCCGACTTCGCTTGAAAAAGTGAGCCCGATCTCTTCGGCGGCGGGTTGGTAGAAATCGACCAATTCCACAACGATCTCGGTGACGTCGACTTTCTCGAAGCGCCAATTGCCGGCGGATTCGACGCGCGCGACTTTCAACACGGCCGCGAACATATCGAGCAAACGGTCCGCTTCACCCAGCGCCTTGCGTAAGGCTTCGCGATCGCCATCGGAATCGGGCGGCGCGTCGAGTGCGCTTTCGAGTTTTTGGCGAAAGCGCGTGAGCGGCGAGCGCAGATCGTGCGCGATGGCGTCGCCGGCGGTGCGCGTGGTTTGCACCAATTGCTCCAGGCGATCGAGCATGGCGTTCAGGTCTTCGGCGAGCGCGTCGAATTCATCGCCGCCGCCGCGTACCGGCGCGCGGCGTGAAAGATCGCCCGCCATGACATCGCGCGCGGTGATGGAGAGCGCTTCGGCGCGGCGCGCGGCTTGCCAGCTGGCGAGCAAGCCGCTGACGACCGAGAGCACAAGGCCGAGGATCGCGACGGTCCACAAAACGCGCGTGATGCGGCCCGCGATGACGGCGCTGTCGCCCAGATCGCGCGCGACCATCAGGATCGGCCCGCCGAGCAAGCGCCCTATGCGCCCGCGTGCGCGGCCGCGCGAGACCGCGCCCGCGTCGTCGGTGCGGTCAAAACCAAAATCGATGCGCTCCGGGGTTTCGCCGGGGAGCTTGGTGAGCTGCTGAAAATCTCCGGTGACCACGTCGCCATCGGCTTCGGCCAGCACATAAAGCATCGGCCCCTGCCGCGCCGCGCGCTCGACGATTTCCTGATTGAGGCGGCGCATGCCGCCTTCGGTATAGGCGCGCTCCAGGGCGGAATATTCCTGATCCGCCGCTTCGTCGGAATCGCGGATCAGCTGGCCGGCGGTGGCGATGTACACATAAGTGAGAAGCGCCACCACGAACGACAGCACGACCGCGGCTTGCACGAGAGCAAGCCGGAACGTGGTCGTCCGAAGCAGCGCCTCAAGGCGGGGCCTCATGCCTCGATACGATAGCCCGAGCCTCTGACCGTGTGCAGCAGAGTCTGCGTGAAGTCGCGGTCGATCTTGGAACGGAGCCGCGAAATGTGCACGTCGATCACATTGGTCTGCGGATCGAAGTGATAATCCCAGACATTCTCGAGCAGCATCTTGCGCGTCACGGTCTGCCCCGCATGGCGCATGAGATATTCGAGCAGGCGGAATTCACGCGGCTGAAGATCGATCTTCTTGCCTTCCCGCTTCACAGTGCGCGCCAGCAAATCCATTTCCAGATCGCCGACTTGCAGCTTGGTCTGCGGCTCGCGGTCGCGTCCGTGCCAGAGCGCGCGGACGCGGGCGAGCAGCTCGCGGGTGGAGAAGGGTTTGCCGAGATAATCGTTCGCGCCGGCATTGAGGCCCTCGATGCGATGATCTTCGTCATGCAGCGCCGAGAGAATCAGAACCGGCGTCGAGACGCCCTGGTCGCGCAAACTGCGGACCACGATGGTGCCCTGCTTCTTGGGCAACATGCGGTCGAGCACGATCACATCGAACGCGCCGTTGAGGGCCATGTTCTCGCCGAGCTCGCCGTCGCCGGCGAGTTCAACGTCGTGATCGTCGTCGGCCAAGGAAGCCCGAAGGCTCTCGGCCATGTCGGCATCGTCTTCGACGAGAAGTACCCTCATCTCAGTCTCCGTTCTGGCGATCAGCCGGCGCCGACCTCTACTGCGATATAACCACGTTGGCCGCTGCGGCCCTGCACTTGAAGCAAGAGCGGACGGTTTGCCCGTTGCGCCGCCTGCGTCGCGGTCGCGAGATCGGCCGATGTGCGCACCTGATGGCCACCGGCCTGCAAGATCACATCGCCCGGACGCACGCCCTTTTCAGCAAGATCGCTGTCGGGGCTGACGGCCGTGACAAGAAGGCCGCCGTCAGCAGCCGTTATTTCAAGCCGTGTGCGATCTTCCGCCGTGAGCGCGCGGACTGATGCGCCGAGCGCGGCTTGTGCCGCGCCGCCTTCCGGCGTCGTTGCATCGGGCTGCGGCGTGGTGCGGTTGTTGACGAGGGTTTGCTCGGCGGGCCGCTCGGCAAGCTGGATGTTCAAAGTGCGGCGCGCGCCACCGCGCAGGATTTCAACCCGCGACGTGCGGCCCATCGCCGTCGCGCCGACGCGTTGCGTCAGATCGCGGCTGTCTTCGATGTCGTGGCCGTCGAGCTTGAGGATCACGTCGCCTTGCTGGATGCCAGCGCGCGCGGCGGGGCCATCGGCGACCACATTGGCGACAAGCGCGCCGTGGCGGTTTTCGAGGCCGAGACTGCGCGCGATATCGTCATCAAGCGGCTGAATGCTAACGCCGATCCAGCCGCGCGAGACGCGGCCGCCCGACTGCAATTGCGCGACGATGCGCGCGGCGGTGTCGGCGGGGATGGCAAAGCCGATGCCGACATTGCCGCCGGTCGGCGAGAAGATCGCGCTGTTGACGCCGATGACGCGGCCGCGAAGGTCGAAAGTCGGGCCGCCGGAATTGCCGCGATTGATGGGCGCGTCGACCTGCATGTAATCGACATAAGCCGTGCTGCCCGCGTCGCGCCGGCCAATGGCGGACACAATGCCGGCGGTGGCAGTGCCCTCAAGGCCAAACGGATTGCCGACCGCGACGACCCAATCGCCGACGCGGACGTCGGAATCTTCGTCGAAGCGCACGAACGGAAAGCGCCCGCCCGAAGGAATGCGCAGCACGGCGATATCGGTCGGCTGGTCGGAGCCGACGATCTCGGCGCGCAGCTCGCGGCCATCGGACACCTTCACGGTGATTTCCTCGGCGCCTTCGATCACGTGATAATTCGTGACGACGGTGCCGTTCTCATCGATGAAAAAGCCTGAGCCGAGCGACATGCCGGGGCCCCGGCTCTCGGGGCGGCCACGGAAAAACTCTTCAAACCCTGGGGGCAGACCTTCGGGCGTCTCGGCCTCGGCCTGCGCATCCGGGCGCTGGCGGACCTGGATCGAGACGACGGCAGGGCGCACGCGGTCGATCAGGTCGGCAAAGCTCATCGGCGAGCCCTGCGGCGGAGTGACGGGTACGGGCGCCGCCGTGATTTCCTGGGCGTCGGCATGCCGGGCCAAAATCGTGGGGCTCACCGCAAGGCCCACGAGCAAGGCCAGAGCCACGCTGCCGGAAAGCAGGGTGCGGTGGAAAAATTTGGCGTTAGGAGCCTCGGTCATGAACTTCCTCGATCGGGTTTCATTGGACGCCGGGCCTAGGCCGGTTTCAAGCCGGTTCGGTACCGTGCAGCCACGCCCATATGGGGCGTTTGGGGCGAAGTTGCGATGGAGTAAGAAAGAACTCGGCGGCATTTTTGAGGAGGCTTATGCCGGCCCTGGCCCCAATTCGCCAATCGGGGTGATCAATGGCGCTTTAACGCTCTCCCTCCTCCGGGGTCAGCGTTTCGCCGGGTGTGCGCCTGCGCCGCACCGACCAGGTTCCGATAAAGCCCGCGACCAGCAGCGCGAAGGGCGCGGCCCAGAGCGCATAGGTGCGCGGGTCCATGGGCGGGCGCAGCAGCACGAAGTCGCCATAGCGCTGGCGGAAGAAGGTGCGAATCTCCGCGTCGCTGTCGCCCGCCTCGATCCGCTCACGGACGAGCCGGCGCATGTCGCCGGCGATCTCGGCGGTGGATTGGGAGATCGGTTCGTTCTCGCAAACCACGCAGCGGATTTCGTTCTCGAGCGATTGCGCGCGCTGTTCGAGCGCCGGTTCCGAGAGCGGCGCGACGGCGGCGGCGAAAATAAAGAGAAGGCTCATGGCGCAGCCCGCTTGCGGCGCGCGATAGCGATGAGGCTAAGCGCGCCGCCAAGCGCCATTAGAAGAACGCCGATGAAAATGAAGTGCACCAGCGGATTGAAATAGAGCCGCACCGTCCATTGCGGACCGCTGGAAGCTTGCCGGCCTTCTTCGGAAACCGGCGGTCCAGCTTCGCCGAGCGCGATGTAGAGATCGCCATCGAAGCCGCTCAAGATGCCGACTTCGGTGGTGGGCGCGGGCGAGGTCGGGAAATAACGGCGCTCGGCGCTGATGGATTGTGCGCTCCCGCTTCGATCGACGCGAAATTGCGCGCGGAGCGCCGAATAGTTCGGACCTTCGGTTTCGCCGATCTGCAGCAAGGTGACGCGCCGCCCGGCAAAATCGACGCCCTCGCCGGGCGAAAGCGCAACGGCGCGCTCGGCGCGGAACGCCGTTTCCGCCACCGCACCGATCGTCATCACGCCCGCGCCGATATGCGCCGCGCTCATCGACCACACCGCGAGCGGCAGAAGCGCGATCTTCGCGGCAAGCTTGCCCGCGCCGCGATTGGCGCGCGTCCAGAGATAGATGAGCCCGCCGAAAATCAGCCAAACGCCGAGCGCCAGACCAATCGCCGGCCATGCGCGCCAGTGCGTGAGCCAAAGCGCGATGGCCAGAGTTGCGAGCGCGGCGATCGCGGCGGGCGCGAGACGCTTCAGCGCGCCGCGCGCGTCGCCGCTACGCCATGCGATCATTGGTCCGAAGGGCAAAACGAGGAAGAGCACGCCGAGCAAAGGCCCAACCGTGATGTTGAAGAATGGCGGGCCGACCGAGATAAGTCCGCCGCCAGCGGCTTCCACGATCAACGGATAAAGCGTGCCGATCAGCACCACGCCCGCCGCCACCGCCAGCCCGAAATTATTCCAAACCAGCAAACTCTCGCGGCTGAACGCGGCAAAGCCCGCGGGCCGCGCGAGCTTCGGCGCGCGCCATGCGTAGAGTGCAAGCCCGCCGCCGAGTGCGACGGCGAGCATCGCAAGCACCGCGATGCCGCGCTTGGGATCGACGGCGAAGGAATGCACGGATGTGAGGACGCCGGAGCGCACGAGGAATGTCCCGAGCAGCGCGAGACCGAAGCCGAGGATGGCGAGCAGGATCGTCCAAGTCGCCAGCGAGCCGCGCCGCTCGGTGACGATGCCCGAATGCACCAGCGCGCAGGCCGCGAGCCAAGGCATGAAGCTCGCATTCTCGACCGGATCCCAGAACCACCAGCCGCCCCAGCCAAGTTCGTAATAGGCCCAATACGAGCCGAGCCCGATGCCGAGCGTGAGGCATGTCCATGCGATCAAAGTCCAGGGCCGCAGCGCGCGCGCCCAGGCTTCATCGGCGCGGCCTTCGATCAGCGCGGCGATCGCAAGCGAGAACGGCACGCTCATGCCGACATAACCGAGATAAAGCATCGGCGGATGGATCGCGAGCGCAGGGTCCTGCAGCAACGGGTTGAGCCCCGCGCCTTGCATCGGCGCAGGATCAAGCCGCGCGAACGGGTTCGAGAGCAGCAAAGTGTAAGCCAGCGCGCCCGCCGTCACTAGCCCTTGCACGCCGATTGCTTTGCTCCACAAGCCCTGCGCCTGCCCGCCGCGCATGCTCGCGAGAATGCCGCCGAAGCCCGCGGAGACGAGGCACCAGAGCAGCATGGAGCCTTCGTGGTTTCCCCACGCGCCGGCGATCTTGTAGATGAGCGGCTTATCCGTGTGCGAGTTGGCGACGACCGCCGCGACGGAGAAATCCGAGCGCACGAAGACAGCGATGAGACACGCGAACGCAAACACGCACGCAAGCGACGCCGCTTGCGCGCACGCGGCAGCGGCGGCAGCACGCGGCGCGCGGCCGAACGCGGCAAGGCCAAGCGCGCCTTGCGCAATGGAAAGCGCGAGAGCGAGCGCGGCGGCGAATAATCCGAGTTCTGGAATCATAAAGCGCGACGTCTGCCGCCCCCCCTCCCCGCGAGGGGAGGGGGTAAGGGGGCGGGATGAATCACGATGATCGTCATTTGCGTGTTTGAAGTGAAATTGCGCGCACGGTGCTTCGCCCCACCCCCTGCCCCCTCCCCTCGCGGGGAGGGGGGTGGCGCCAGTGCCTGCGAGAGGGGCGTTCATTGCGGCCCGTTCCATTCGCCGCGCGCTTTCAGCGCTTCGGCGACTTCGCGCGGCATGTAGGTTTCGTCGTGCTTTGCCAGCACGCGCGTCGCTTGGAACGCCGCGCCTGGACTCCACACGCCTTCAGCAACGACGCCTTGGCCCTCGCGGAAAAGATCGGGGAGTTCGCCGTCGTAACGGACTTCGGTTTCAGTCGCGCCGTCCGTCACGGTAAAGCGCACCACGCCCGCTTCGCGCCGCAAGCTGCCCGCGACCACGAGCCCGCCCAAGCGCACGCGCTGCCCGGGTTCGGCTTTCGTCGCCAGCTCAGATGGCGCGACGAAATAGACCACTGAATCCTTCAGCCCGATCAAAGTCAGCGTCACCGCCAGCGCCAGCAAAGCACCGGCCGCCGCGATCACGATCAGACGCTGGTCCCGCCGCCGCACGTTTCCACTCCCATTTTGGCGCGGACCATGCCTCCGGCGCGGGCGGACTTCCAGCGGCGCGGCTGCGCTTTATTGTCCAGCGCTCAAGCGGGCGGCCATTTGCCGGCGCGGATCGTCCGGGGCCATGCGGGCGAGCGCTTCGCCCCAGAAGCGCTGCGCGTCGGCGGCGCGGTCGGCCTGCATCGCGGCCATGGCCTGATAGATCCACGGCACGGGATCGGCGGGCGAAAGCACAGCGGCGGATTCAAAGAGCCGCAAGGCCGTGGGCGAAACACGCCCCTCGTCGATCTGGAACATGGCGCGGCCCATGCCCAGCATCGCTTCGCTTGAGCGCGGATCGCGGCGAAGCGCGGCGTCAAACGCGCGCGCGGCTTCTTCGGGGCGGCCGCTGTCGAACAGGATGTTGCCGGTGAAGATGAGGGGCTGGGCGTCCTCGGGGTGATCGCGCGAGGCTTCATGCAGAATCGCGAGCGCTTCTTCGAGCGTGTAGCTGGTGGGATCGCGCCCTTGCAGCGCCTCAAGCCGCGCCGCGAACGGCGCGCCGGGCAGATCAGGCCGGCCGATCACGAGATAAAGCCCGAGCGCGCACACGCCAACAACGCCACACGCCGCGAACACCGGCCAAGCGCGCGCTTTGTCCCCGCCTTCGGCGCGGCGGTAAGCGCGCAGCACCCAGGCGGCGGCAGCTGCGACGATGAGCGCGGCGAGGATGAGGATGGCGAAGGACATGGGGTTTCTTTGGACCGCCGGCTTCCAGCCGGCAACAGAAGAGCCGGCTGGAAGCCGGCGGTCCCAGTAATCAATCCGTGGCTGGGAGCCTCAGCCGCGCTTTCAGCCCGCCGAGCTGACCGCGCTCGAACACCAGCTCGCCCGCATAAAGATCGACGGTTTCCTTCAAGATCGAAAGCCCAAGCCCCTGCCCGGGCGCGGCTTCGTCGAGCCGCGTGCCCCGCGCCGCCATCACTTGCGCGACATCGGCGTCCGACATGCCGGGGCCGTCGTCCTCCACCACGATCTCCATCAAGCCATTGCTCTCGAACGGCGGCAGCACGCGCACGATGACCTGGCTCTTGCCGTACTTGCAGGCGTTGTCGATGAGGTTGGCGGTCATCTCCAACAGGTCTTCGCGTTCGCCCCGGAACGTCACATCGGCTTCCGCCTCGACCGAAATGTCGATGGCTTTCTGGTGATCGTATTTCTGCTCCATCATGAAGACGAGATCGTTCAGGTTTTGCAGCACAGGCGTGCGATAGCCGATGGTCGGCGCTTGCGCGCCGGCGCGCGCTTCGGCGCGAGCGGCGACGCGGGCGCGGCGGAGTTGGCGTTCGACGAAGCCTTCCATCTCCTCGATCGATTGCTTCATCACGTCTTCATCGCCGCTTCCGCGCGCGGCGCTGGCGTTCTTCAAGACAGCGATCGGCGTTTTCAGCGCGTGCGCGAGATTGCCGACATGGCGGCGCGCGCGTTCCACCACTTCGCGGTTGTGATCGACCAGCGCGTTCATTTCGTGCGCGACGGGCTGGAGTTCGGCGGCGTAATCGCCGGTGAGGTGCTCGGACTGTCCCCGCCGCACATCGGCGATGTCGCGGGTCAAGCGGTTGAGCGGCTCGAGGCCCACGCGGATTTGCAGCATCGTCGCGCCCGCCACCATCAGCGCGCAGAAAGTCACGAACGCCGCGAAGGCGAGGCTCACGAGATCGGCGGCGGGCGCCAGCGTTTCGCGCGGCGCGACGGCGACCAGGAAAAGATAACGCCCTTCAAGCTCAGGTATCTCAGCGATTCGCGTTGCAACGCGCAGCGGTTCGCCGTCGGGACCGTTCGGGATATCGAAGAATTGAATCCCGCCCGCGGCGCCCAGCTCGGTCAGGCGGCGCAATTGCTTGGGATCGACGCCGATCACGATGTCGAACAGGGAAGGCGAAATGACCTGCACGTCGAGCGTGCCGTCCTGCTCGATGCGCGCCACTTCAAAATAACGCCCGCTGGCGGGGCGCAGATAGCGCGGATCGAACGGGATATCCTGGAGCGATATTTCGCCGTTGAGGCCAGGGCCTGCGGTGGCGATGAGATTGTCGGCGACGCTCTGGATTTCGGGATCGATCAGCAAGCGCGTGAGGCGCTGATTGAATTGCACTTGCGCGATCCAGCCCACCGCGACGAGGCCGAGCACGCTGATCGTCGCGATGGTGAGCAGCCGCGCCGCGAGCGAGCGGCGGATCAGGTTTTGGAAACTTTCGATCCCGCCGCCTGGCGTCACTGCTGCGCCGCGGGATCGATCAGCCGATAGCCGAGACCCTTCTCGGTCAGGATACGGTTGGAGCCGATCTTGCGGCGGAGAATCCCGACGAACACCTCGATGGTGTTGGAATCGCGCTCGTGATCCTGGCTGTAGATTTTCTCGGTCAGCTCGGTGCGCGAGACGATGCGGCCGGCATGGTGCATCAGATAATCGAGCACTTTGTACTGATAGGCCGTGAGCTTCACCGGCGAGCCGTTGACGGTCACTTGGCCCGTCGCCGCATTGAGCCGGAGATCGCCGACTTCCAGAACGGCAGATTTGTGATCGGTCTGGCGACGAACATGCGCGCGCACGCGCGCGAGCAGTTCGGCCATGTTGAAGGGCTTGGTGAGATAATCATTGGCGCCGAGATCGAGGCCCTCGACCTTTTCGCTCCAGCGATCGCGCGCCGAGAGGATCAGCACGGGCAGCGTGCGGCCTTCCTTGCGCCAGGCTTTCAGCACGGAGAGCCCGTCGATCTTCGGCAAGCCGAGGTCGAGGATGGCCAAATCATAAGGCTCGGTCTCGCCCATGAACTGGCCGTCCTCGCCATTGTCGGCGGTGTCGACGGTGTAGCCGGCGTCGCCGAGCGCCGTCGCCAGCTGCTCGCGCAAGTTCCGATCATCTTCGACGACGAGAACGCGCATGGGCTATCCTTAGCGGGAGACCTGGCCGGTGGCGGCGTCAACGCGGATGTCTTCCACGCTTTCGTTCGGAAACCGCCAGCGAAGGACATAAAAGGGCCGGCTCGATTGCTCAAGCCGGGCGCTGATCAGCTCGCCGCCAAAGCGGCCGCGCACGATCTCGACCACGTCGCGCACCGAGAGGATGCGCTGGCTGTTATCGCCCGCGCGCTCCTGCCGGGACTGGGCCCAGGCCGGCTGAATGCCCTGCGCCTGGGAATCCGCGTCAACGCCAAGCGGCGTCACCAGCGAAAGCCCGATCAGGAGCGTGAAAAAGAGGGTTTTGACCCGGATCATGGCTGAGTGACTTAATGGAGCGGCCGTGAATGGGGCCTGAATAGGCTTCCCCTCGCTGGAGAAATGCAGTTAGGCCGCACCTTGCTTCAATTTCGGCAGCGCCGCCTCCAGCGCATCGGTAACCACTTCATTCAGCGAGAGCCCCCGTTCCGCAGCGAGCCGCGCATAGGCCCGGTGCAGCTCGGGCCGCGTGCGCACATTGAACTGTCCTTTGAACGGCTTGTCCGCCTCGCGCCCTTCGGCTTTGCAATCGGCGAGATAATCATCCACCGCCTCGTGAAACGCCTTCACCAAGCCTTCGGCCGTCTCGCTCTCATAAGTGATGAGATCGCGCAAATAGGCCAGTTTGCCGTTGAAAACGCCGTCCGCTTCACTGAGCTCGGCGGTGCCAAGATAGCCCTTGTACTCAAGCAAGCTCATAACAGACCCTCGCTCTCCAACGCCTCGCGCACTTGCCTCAGTGCGTATTGCTTCACGATTTTCTTCGGATGAGGCTCATGAAGATTGATCGCCGGAAGACCTTCGCCTCTGAATTTGCGACGCGATCCAGCGCCCTTCTTTTCGACATATCCAAGATGCTTCAGCAGCCGAACCAATTCGTCCCAGGTAAAATCCGAGGGGCACGACTTGAACCGCTCGATCAGCTTTTCGAGCTCGGCATGCCTCGCCCTTCACTTTGTAACTGAATTTAGTTACAATCGGGTGCGCACGCAAGCGGTTTGATTAGGTCGGCCGGGGCGGCGTGTAGTCCCGCCCGCGCCATTTCTTGATGAATTTCTTGAGTTCGTCGTCGGGCGCCTCGGGCAGGCATGACCAGGAGGCGGACGAACTGGTCGCCGTTTCCCGCGCCCTTGCCCTTGAGCCGGAGCACCATGCCGGTATTGGCGCCGGCGGGGATGGTAAGGGAGACCGGGCCGCTTGGCGTCGGGGCCTGGATGCGAGCGCCTTCGACGGCTTCGGTCAGCGAGATATTGAGATCGAGGTGGGACGTCATTGCCTTCGCGCCGAAAAGTCGCGTGCGGTTTGACGCGCAGCTCCACCAAGGCATCGCCCGCTGGCCCGCCCTGCACGCCTGGTCCGCCCTGGCCTTTCAGCCGCAGCACTTGGCCGGTTTCGACGCCGGGCGGGATATTGACGTCGAGCGTGCGCCCCTCCGCCAATGACACACGCCGGCGCGCGCCATTGATGGCGTCGAGGAATTCCACGTCGAGCGTGAAGCGGATGTCGCGCCCGCGCATCCGGGAAAAGCCGCGCCCGCCGCCAGCGCCCCGAAGCCGAAGAGATCGGAGAAAATGTCGCCGAGATCGAACGCTTCGGCGCCGCCAGGGCCGGTTGGCCCGCCAGCGGACGTGCGCGCGCTGGTGCGCGCCCCCGCCAGGACGCGAGCCAAAGCCATGCGCTCATTGCCGTCGGCGTCGATCTCGCCGCGATCAAAGCGGGGTGCGCGAATTGGTGTCGCTGAGAAGATTGAACGCGGCCGTGGCGCGCTTGAAGCGCTCTTCGGCCTGCGCATCGTTCGGGCGAACGTCGGGGGTGCAGCTCCTTGGCGAGCTTGCGATAGGCTGAGCGAACTTCATCCGCGCTGGCGGTTCGGCCGACGCCGAGGGCGGTATACGGATCCCAACTCACCGTGTTCTACGAGGCTCCCGGACCGTCGCCGGCCCCTCAGAGATGTAGCATTATAACGGCAGAGTTAAGTCCATACTCAAGCCCGGCGCGCCCGAAGCCCCCGCCTGAGCGACCCGGGATGCGCAATGAAGCGGGCGCGCCGCCGAAATCGGCGGTCTGATCGGCGGCGGAATAGTCGTACGCCGGCGCCGCGACATCGACGCTGCGGACCACATCGGCGCCGTCCAGGATATCGAGCCGGTACGACTCACTTGGCGCGCCGAGCGGCGGATCGCCCGCGCCCCAGAAATCCCTCCCGCGCGAGCGCGGCGCACCCATGTGATACGGACGTCCCCGCTCGCCAGCCGGCGGGCGCGCAAATGCGCCGGCGCCCAGGGACGCGCGGCGGCGTTCGGGAGGGCGAGATCAAGCCGCGCGGCGCGGGGGCGTCATTGGGCAACGCGCCAGTGGGCGGCGCGATGAAGACGAGCGGATCGCCCCATTCGTGCGCGCCGATATCGAGCCGCGCGAGGCGAGCGTCGAGCTTCACGATACGCGCGCCAGCAGGATGCGGCGCGCGCATCACGTGCTCGCTGCCGAGCTGACCGCGAGCGCATCGCGCGCCGATGCGGGCGCATCGACCACGCGCTCGGCATGCACGTTTTCGGCGGCTTCCTGCCCTGGCCCGATCTCGCGGCGCACAGGTTCAGTCGCGTACACAAACTCGCCCGCGCCGGGATCATGCACACGCCGCGCACCAAATCTTCCAGACGCGGCGCATCGCTTCGCGTTGGCGTCGGCCGGATGATTTCGAAGGAGAGTTGCGGGATGGAATTACCGAAGCGATCCAGCGGCAAATCCTCGAACACGATGTAAGCGAGCCCACGATAGGCCGGCGCGTTCTCCGCGCCCTCAATCGCTTCGATCAATGCATCCGGCGCTTGATCCTCGGCGCCACTGTGCAAACGCCACGCGACTTGCGACAGATCAAATGGTTCGCCATTGCACAAACAGACTCGGCTCACTCAATCGACACGGTAGATGTCCCACGCGCGCGCCATCCCATAGACCGCGCGCGAGATCCTCTTCCGTGATCGCTTCGGCGCTCAGCGCGCCAGCGATGCTTGCGGTATCGACGGAGAGGCCGAGACTCTTCTCGATGGCCGCCGCTTTGAAGCCGCTAGATGGCGCGCATGTGAGGCCATCGAGTATCAGCGCGCGATCGTGATCGGTGAAGCCGAACACTTCGCCATCGCGCCGCTCCACACGCCAGACATGCGCGAGCGTCGTCACGCCGCTAGCGAGGCGGGCTGATAGCTCTACGGGAATGGTGCGCATTAGATGAGAATTTCGATCAGCGGCACGGCGAGCGCATGGCCCCGCGCCGAAGCCGTCCAGCGCGAGATCGAGGCGGTCGACATCAAAGCGAACGGGCGTATCGAACAGAAAGCCGGCCGTGACGACAGCGTCCAAATCGGGCGGCGTGTCGAGCGTAACGATGCCGGTCGCGCTATCGAGCGCGAACTCGGCTCCGCCCAACGCATCGCCATCAACCGCGTCGAGCATGCTGCCCGCAACCGGCTTTTGGATCGGGCGCGCAATGGGTTTCGGCGCGGGCGCGCTATGGCCGCTCTGGCCGGATCGCGCTGATCGGGCCGACGTTTCACGATGTGCGCGAAGTGATGATCGATGGCGCCTCGGGCTTGCGCTCGCTGCCGGATGAGCGGCCGATCTACGAAGTGACGCGCCGGCGCGGTCGTCTGGTCGAACGGCGCGGAGGCTTTGTGCTTTTCGGCGGAGGATCCTGAGAGCCTGCGCGGGCCGCAATTTGATGCGGCCTGGGCCGATGAGCTTTGTATCTGGCCGCATCCTGATGAGACTTTGATGACGTTGTCTCATGGGCTCCGGCTCGGGCGTCGCCCGCAGCTGATCGCGGCGACACGCGCCAAACATCAAATCCGTCAGCGCCCACACAAGCGCATCCATCCGATCCGGGCTCTGCGTGAAGCCGGGCGCGCCGAACGCGCACATTTCATCTTCCAGCGCCGGAAACGCCGCGCGTGTTGCACGCGGCCTTGCGCATAAAGCGCGGCGATCGGTTCGGCGCGGGGCGCGTTTGCCGATGCTGGCGTGGACGATGCGCACGATCATGTCGGGCGCGGCGGCTTGCAACACGGCGCGCACCATTTCGCCGCCGTTATTTCCCTCCGCGACGATCGCGTCGGCGCCGATCGTGCGCGCAAGGCTTGCTGCGCGTTCGGCCCAGACGTGCGGCAAGAGGCCAGTTTCGCTTCGGTCCGCCAGCACGATCGCGCGGCGCGCCAAACCCCTCACCACTCGCGCCTGCCGCGACAATCCCGCACGCATCGGCGTTCGCGCCAATGCTCGCCGGCGGATCGACGGCCACAACAACACGCTCCGGCGCTGCGAAATCCCGCGTGCGGAGCGCTTCCAAATCCGCGCGCTTCCACAGCGCGCCTTCGGGATCATCGATCAGATCGCCGAACAATTCCTGGCGGTTCGTGCGCCGAGCCCGCCCAGCGCTCGAAACAAGCTCGCGGAGAAATCCTTCGCGAGATTGTGGCAATTGGCCCAGCTCGTGCTGGTCGTCACCACCGCGTCTTTCGCCGCCATCAGCTTTCGGGAGCGCCTTGATCGGGCGCGGCGTCGTCGTCGCCATCAGCTGCGGGCGATGCCCGAGGCGGAGCCCATGAGACAACGTCATCAAAGTCTCATCCGGGTGCGGCCAGATGCAAAGTTCATCGGCCCACGCCGCATCAAATTGCGGTCCGCGCAGGCTCTCGGGATCCTCCGCCGAAAAACACAAGGCCTCCGCGCCGTTCGACCAGAGTACGCGCCGGCGCGTCACTTCATAGATCGGCCCGCTCGTCCGGCAGAGAGCGCAAACCCGACGCGCCATCGACCATGACTTCGCGCACATCGTGGAAACGTCGGCCCGATCAGCGCGATCCGGCCAAGAGCGGGCCCATAGCGCCGCCTGCGCCGAAACCCATTGCGCGCCCGCCCGGGTTTTCCCCGCGCCACGTCCGCCCAGAAAGAGCCAAGTGCGCCAAGCGCTTTCGGGATCGAGCTGAGCCTTCCTGCCCCAAAACCGCCAATCATTCTTCAAATGCCTCCCGCGCGAGCCGCTCCATAACGTCAGCAGGAGCTCCAGCGACGTCGGCCTCAATGAAGCGAGCAATCCGGCTTCTGATTTCGGCGCGTATGGCTTCTTCATCTTCCTCTGGCGGCTGCGACCGCGCGAATGCCTCCAGGTCGGCGACGTCGCGCGCCGCCTTCACCCAGCGCCGACACTGCCTTGGCGCGCCCGCTCGGCCTCGCCCGTATCGCCAGCGGCCATCGTCTCCTCGGCCTCCCGCGAGCATGGCGCGGAGCGAAGCGGCGCTCTCTCTGAGTTGAGTGGGGCCCGGGGGCCGCGCTGATTTCTCGAACATGCCGGATATTAGTCGCCGCGCCGGGCCGGTCGGATAGATTTTGGCAAAGCCGAACAAAATTCGGCGCTTGGCGTCCAAAAGTTCGGGATCGAGCCGGCTCTATCCGCGTTTCTCTCTCAAGGACGGCGCGGACGCTGCTCTGGCTGGTCAGAATTCGGCCATAGCGCTATTTGGACACACCCTCTTCCAACTTGGAGACACACGTGGCCGATTTTCGCCGCGCATCGACTGGGCGAAACAAGGCGCCGGCAAGGTCGCCCAGGCCATAGGCCGCCCTGGCCGCATCACGCCCGCGCGCGCGGCAGCCGTGGCGCTGGGATCGCGCTGCTGGGCGTGCTCGCGGTCTGGGTCTGGATCTATTGGGGCTTGCCGCGCGTGCCGGACGCGAACGCGCTCTGGTCGCTCAATCGCCAAGCCTCGATCATGTTCTTGGACAAGAGCGGCGACATCGTCGGCGTGCGCGGACCCTATTATGGCCGCCGCGCGCATCTCGACGCGATGCCGGAATTATGTGCCGCAAGCGTTTCCTCGCGATCGAGGACCGGCGCTTCTACGAACATGAGGGCGTCGATCGCCTCGCCGTGCTGCGCGCGGTCTTCGCCAAATCTCCGCGCCGGCGAGACCGTGCAAGGCGGCTCCACGATCAGCCAGCACTCGCGCGCAACCTCTTCTTGAGCCCCGCGCAGACTGTAAACCGCAAGCTCCGCGAAATGGTGCTGGCTTCACGCATCGAGCCGGCGGCTGACGAAGGACGAAATTCTCGAGCTTTATCTAAACCGCGTCTATCTCGGCGATCAGGCTTATGGCGTCGACGCCGCCGCGCGGCGCTTCTTCGGCAAGGCCGCGACGGAATTGACGCTCGCGGAAGCCGCGATGCTCGCGGGCCTGCCCAAGGCGCCATCGCGCTCGGCGCCGACTGAGAATCTCGAAGCCGCCACCGCGCGTCAGCATGGTCGTGCTCGCGGGCGATGGTGGAGGCGCACTTCATCAGCGAAGAGCAGCGCGATCAGGCGGTCGCCGAGCGTATTCGCGTGATCCGGCGCCCGAATGTCGAGCGCACCTGGGGTTACGCGTTCGATCTTGCCGTCGAGCAGGGCGCGGGCGCTGCTGCCGGAAGAAACGCCCGACCTCGTCATCCAATGACGATCGATCGCGATATCCAAACTGCGACTGGCGATTCCGTGCGTAGGCGCCTCGGCAAACCGCGCCTTCGGGCGCCGTCCGCTGCAAGCCTCCGCGATGGTGATGGACCGCCAGGGCGCGGTGCGCGCGCTGATCGGCGGCACCGATTACGGCGAGTCCAAGTTCGACCGCGTCGTGCAAGCGCGCCGCCAGCCGGGTTCGGCGTTCAAGACGTTCGTTTACACCGCCGCGCTGGAAAACGGCCTCGGCACCGAAGATGTGCGCTATGACGAGCCGATCGTGATCGATGGCTGGCGTCCGCGCAATTATGACGAAGGCTATCGCGGCGCGGTGACGTTGCGCACGGCCTTCGCGCTCTCGCTCAACACGGTCGCTGCTGAAGTGGCCGATGAAGTGGGGCCGGAGAATGTCGCCCGCCGTCGCGCGCCGGCTCGGCATCACCACGATGCCCGAACGCAATCGCCCCGTGCCGCCGTCCATCGCGCTGGGCTCAATCGAAGTAACCTTGTGGGACATGACGACCGCGTTCGGCGCGTTCATGGCGGAGGGGCCGCCAGGTGCAGCCCTATCTCGTGGAAGCGGCGTTCAATTCCGCGGGCGATGAAGTTTATCGCCGCGCGCCGGTCGATACGGCCAATGCGCGGCGCGTGGTCGACGAAGGCATCGCGCGCGACATGACGAGCCTCATGGGCGCGGTCGTCATTCGCGGCACGGGGCACGGCGGCGCGGCTCGCGGGCCGTGACGCGGCGGGCAAGACCGGCACGAGCACGGATTATCGCGACGCCTGGTTCGTCGGCTACACGGCGGATTACACCGCCGGCGTCTGGGTCGGGCACGACGATTTCACGCCGATGAGCCGCATCACCGGCGGCACGCTGCCGGCGCAAATCTGGAACGACGCCATGCGCGCCGCGCATGAAGGCGTCGAGGTGCATCCGCTGCCCGGCATCGAACAGCCAGTCCACACGCGCGCCAAGTCGAAATGGCGAGCTTCTTCGACTCGCTCGCGGATGCGTTCGGCAACCGAACTTGGCGACATCTTCTCCGACGACGACAGCGGCGACGATAACTAGCCCATGGCGATAATGCCGGGACCTGCGCTCGCGCATCTGAAAGACGTGCGCCTATCGCTTGGCGGCGATCCCCTGTTCGACGGCGTCGACTTCGCGCTGCGCAAGGGCGAGCGCGCCTGCCTTGTCGGCGCCAACGGCGCGGGCAAGTCGACCCTCATGCGCATTATCACCGGCGCCACAGAGCCAGACACCGGCGAAGTCGCGTTCGCCAACGGCACGAGCATCGCGCTTGTGCCGCAAGACAGCGACGTCCGCGGGCTTTGCCACGCTGCGCGATTATGCGCGCTCAGCCTCCTGCAGCCGCACGCCGTCCCACACGCCCCGCCCACGCGGCGGAGGCGCAATTGCAAGCCTTCGGCCTCGATCCCGATCGCGGCACGGCGGGCCTCTCCGGCGGTGAGATGCGCCGCGCCGCGCTCGCGCGCGCGTTCGCGGCAGAGCCCGATCTCCTGCTGCTGGACGAGCCCACCAACCATCTCGACATCGCCCGCCATCGAAGACCTCGAAGAGCGCATCACCGCGTTTCGCGGCGCCTGCCTTATCATCAGCCACGATCGGCGCTTTCTGGAACGCGCCTCGACCGCAACGCTTTGGCTCCGGCAACGCGCGTCATCAAGAATGATCGCGGCTTTGCCGCGTTCGATGAATGGGCCGAGCAAGTCGAGACCGAAGAAGCACGCGCGCTCGCGACGGCTCGATACGCACTCTCAAAGGCCGAGGAGCATTGGCCTGCAGCGCGGCGTCACCGCGCGCCCGCAGCCGCAACGAAGGCCGCCGGCGCAAGCTCGAAGCCATGCGCGGCGAACGACGCGAACGCAGAGCCCTCGCCGCATCACCGAAGGCCGCGCTTGAAGCGGAAAAAGGCGGGCGAAGCGGGCAAGCTGGTGCTGGTCGCCAAACATCTCACCAAGGCCTATGGCGGACGGCCCGTCGTCGCCGATCTCTCGCTCCGCATCATTCGCGGCGACCGCATCGGCGTGGTCGGCCCCAATGGCGCCGGCAAGACCACGTTGCTGGAATTGCTGCTCGGCCGGCGTGAACCGGATGCGGGGCATGTGCGCCTCGGCGCGAATTTGCAGATCGCTTATGTCGATCAGACGCGCGCCATTCTCGAACCCACGGATACATCTGGGATGCGCTCGCGCCGATGGGCGGCGATCAGGTGATCGTGCGCGGCAAGCCCCGCCATGTCGCGGCTTATGCGCGCGACTTTCTCTTTGCGCCTAGTCAGCTTCGCCAACCAATCAGTGCGCTCTCGGGCGGCGAACGCAACCGGCTTGCGCTGGCGGTCGCGCTGGCGCGGCCCGCCGACGTCATCGTGCTCGACGAGCCGACCATTGATCTCGATCTCGACACACTCGACGCGCTGGAAGACATGCTCTCGGCCTACGAAGGCACCGTAATCCTGGTCAGCCACGACCGCGCCTTCCTCGACGGCGTCGCCACGCAAATCATCGGCGCCGTGGGCAACGGCAAATGGGCCGGAAACACCCGGCGGATGGGCCGATTTCGAGCGCGAGCATGGCGGCTTCTCCGAACACGCGCGCGCTGCACCGGAACGTCCACGCACCGCGCCGGCGCCGACCTCACCTGTCCGCAAGGCGCGCAAGCTAAGCTTCAAGGACGAGTTTCGGCTCACCGAGATCGACGCGCTGCTGCCAAAACTCGCCGCCGAGATCACCGCAGCTTGAAGCGACGCTCTCAGATGCGGCTTCCTTCGCGCGCGATCTCACCGCCGCGCGTCACGAGAAAGACAGCGCCGAGGAAGAATGGCTGGAGATCGAAGCGCGCAAGGAAGCTTTGGGCGCCGAGGAGTGACCGAGCGTTAACAGACTCACGCGCCTCTTCGCGCCATGCGCACACTCATTCTCTTCGCGGCCGTTCTGGCGATCTTCGCGGTCGAAGCCGCGGCTCAAACGCCGCTGATCGGCCAGGCCAATATCGCCCGCCCTGGCGGCGTTTACACAACATTAAGCGTCCGCGAACCGGCGGCCTGCGCGCAGCTCTGCAGCGAAGACGCTATCTGCATGGCCTGGACTTTCCGCGCCCAGCGCGACGGCGATTGCGAACTCAAAGCCGTCGCCTCGAGCCCTGTCGTGGAAATGGGCGCGATTTCAGGGCTTAGCTCGCGCGCACCGGATTTCGCGCGCCGGCTGGCCGCGCCTGCCGTTCCAGAGAACGCCTCGTATAGCGCGCTTGAAACAGCCGAGAACGGCGAATTGCTCGGCGGGCCGCTCACGGCGCCGGTTTCACTGCGTCCACGCACCAATGAGACCGTTGCGCTTCACTGAGCGCGGCGGCGGTTAAGTTTTGTTTACGACCGCATACTAGGGTCAAGCCTGAGCTGGAGCGGGTCGATGCAGTCGCGGTTTGCGAAGTTGGTGGAATTGGCGCGCGCGCCTGACAGCGGCCAGCGGCGCGAACTGCTTCGCGAAGTGACGGACCTTTTCTTCGAAAGCAGCGGCCACCGCTCCGAGCGCGAATCCGCCCTGTTCGACGACGTGCTCAAAATGGTCGCCGCCGAGATGCAGGAAGGCGTCTTGGCCGAACTGGCCGAGATTTTCGCCAAAGCCGACGATGCGCCGGTCGGCCTGATGCGCGATCTGGCCAATCATTCTTTCGAGATCGCGGGCACGGTGCTTCGCCAATCCAAGGCGCTCGACGACCAGACCCTGCTGCAGATCGTCAATTATCAAAGCCAGTCGCACATCCAGGCGGTCGCGCAGCGGCCGATCGTGAGCGAGCTGGTTTCCGAGGCGATCGTCCGCCTGGCGACGATACAGCGCTCGACACCCTGATCCGCAATGACGGCGCCCAGCTTTCCCGCGACAGCATGGAAGTCGCGGTTGACCGCGCGCGGCGCAACACCGTGCTGCATGAAGGCGTGGTGAAACGCGGCGACCTGCCGCTCGACCTCTTGAACGAGATGTATTTCATCGTCGAGTCCGGGCTGCGCGAACAAATTCTGCATAGGAATTCCAATGTCGACGCCAAGACCTTGGACGACGCGCTCGTCAAAACCCGCGAACGCTTGCGCAAATCCGTTGGCGATGTGGGCGAAGAAAACCGCAAGGCCGCCGATTTCATCCAATCCAAGAAAGCCAGCGGCGAACTCAATGCGCGGCTGCTCATCTCGCTCTATCGCGAAGCCAAGCGCGCGCATTTCCTCCACGGCCTCGCCGAACTCACCTCGCTCGACCACGAAACCGCGCGCGATCTCATCGAGCGCAAGGACATCGACGGCCTTGCCATGATCTGCCGCGCCGCGAGCGTCGAGCGCCCGCTCTTCGTCACCATCGCCGTGCTGGCGTGCGGCGGCGGCGACGCGATGTCGAAAGCGGAAGAATTCGCCGCATGTACAATTCTGTACCGGTTGAGGCCGCGCAGCGGGCCATGCGCTTCTTCAAGGTGCGCAAAGCGGCCGAAGGCGGCAAAGCCGCCGCTTAGCGCTGTTCCTGTTCAGGAAAAATCTTCCAATTGATGCACTTCGCGCCCGGCCCTAAATTCGTCAGCAGACGAGGGCATCGGTTTGGATCACCTGAACGCGCGCATCTTGAACGTCGCGGAGACGTTTCGTCTCGGGCGTTTCGCGCCCGCGTCGGTGCAGCGCGATTATCAATGGAAGAGCGCCACTGCCAGGAGCTGCTCTCCGATCTTGAACGCGTGTTTGCCGCCAGCGAAGCCGCGCGCGACGAGGCGGACATTCCCGATCAGCAAAGCGATGATGTGGAGCCCGCGCTGCTCCCGGACACCGAGCCGCCGCCGGCCTCGCAACAGCGCGATTATTTTCTGGGCGCGGTGGTGCTGCGTCCCGGCGCGCCGCTCGAAGTCTTCGACGGCTTGCAGCGCCTGACCACGCTGACCGTGATGATCTGCGTGTTGCGCGATCTCTGCTCCGACCCCGCGCTCGGCAAGGCGCTTCATGATCTTGTCGCTGCGCCGGACGGCGAATTTCGTCTCACCCTCCCCGGCAAAGACCCGACGCTCCGCGACGAAGTGCAAAAGCGCGGCGAAGCGGGCCGCGCCCGCCGCTCGACGCCGCCCAGCCACATGGCCGAGCGCGTGCGAAAGGCCTGCACCTTGTTTCGCCGCGAACTGGGCCGTTGGGATGGGCCGCGGCGCGGGGCGTTTTGCGATTTCCTGATGCACCGCGTGCAGATCGTCTCGATCGCCGCGGCCGATCCGCTGCTCGCGAGCCAGATCTTCGTGACTACCAATGCGCGCGGGTTGCCGCTCGATAAGGTCGGGCTCTTCAAGGGCCAATTGATCGACATTGCGCAGGACGAGGCGACCGCGCGCCGCGTCGCGCAAGTGTGGGCGCACGCGCAGGCGCAAGTTGGCAACGACCTTGAGGAATTGCTCGGCGCGCTCGACTTCATCGAGCGCCGCGAAGCCCAAGGCGCCGACCGTCTCACCAAGCTCGCGGACCATTTGTTGAAGCGCTATGGCGGCGACCGTATCGGCGAATGGATCGATCGCCTCGAAATTTCCGCCGAAGCCTGGCGCGATCTCCACATCCGCTTGTTCGAACCCGCCGATCCTGATGTTGGCGCTTCGATCTGGACCTTGCGCCTCTTCAAATGGCGCGAATGGAAGCCGCTCGCGCTGATCTGGACGGCGCAATATCTCCGCCAACGCGACAATCCCGGCCAAGCCGAACGCGCGCGCGCCTTGTTCGCGCGGCGCTTCGATGCGTTGCATCGTCGGTGCCTCGCCATCACGCTCAACGGCAATTCCGATCTCGACCGCAGCACGATCTTTGGCCGCGCCGTTGGCCAGGTCGCGCAGCGCCGCGATCCGCTCGACCGCCAGGGCGCGCTCGGCTTTGACGAAAAGGCCCATAAGCGCATCCAAGAAACGCTGCGCCTGCCGCTGGTGCATGACGAAACGCGGCTGACCTTGCTGCGCTGGATCGAAACCTCGCTCTGGCCCGAGCGCCCGCCCCGCTCGATCCCGCGCGCTTCCGTGGAGCACATCTTGCCGATGCGCCCTTTTCCGGGTTCGCTATGGCTTGCGGATTTTCCGAACGAAGAGGCGCGCTTCAATGATTGCCACGCGCTCGGCAATCTTGCCTTGATGGATCACAAGGCCAATCTCGGCATGGGCAATGGCGATTTTCTCACCAAGCTCTCCGTGCTCAGCGCGCAGGCCGGCAAGTACAAATCGCTCGCCGATGTCGTGAACCAGTCGGTCTGGAACGGCGGCATCATCAGCGCGCGCACCAAGCGCCTGTGCGACTATGTGTGGCGTGAACTGCAACTGCCGCCGCCGCGCACGCCGCGGCGACCTTAAGGGGACACACATGCCGGCGCCGATTTTCACAGGCAGCGAACTTGCCCGCCCCTTCCTGCCGGCCAAGGACTTTGATGTTTCAAAGCGCTTCTATGAAGCAATTGGCTTTGAGAAGGTCTTCGACGGTGAAGTCGCGATCTTCAGCGCCGGATCGGGCGGCTTCATTCTGCAGCGCTATTATCAAAAGGACTGGGCCGAGAATTTCATGATGCAGTTCGTGGTGGAAGATCTCGATACGTGGTGGACGCACATTGAGAGCCTCGACCTCGCGGGTCAATTCGGCGTGTCACCGCCGAAGCCGCCAGCGATGCAGCCTTGGGGATTGCGCGTGGCTTACGTGATCGATCCAAGCGGCGTGCTGTGGCACATCGTACAGCGCCGGAGCGACTAACCCACGCGCTCCTTCGCAGAAGAGAACCGCACTTTCGGGTTCTTCTCTTGCACGTAGCCGATTTCCCAACTGGTCTTGCCCAGAAACACCGGCGCGCCATCGACGTCCTCGGCCATCTGCGTGCGGCTCTTCTCGATGAAAGCTTCAAGATCAGCGCGTGTGTCGGCGCTGACCCAGCGCGCGGCTTGATACGGCGAAGGCTCGAACAGAACCTCCAGCGCGTATTCCGCTTTCACGCGCTCTTCCAGCACATCGAACTGCAGCGCGCCAACCGCGCCGATCACCATGTCGGCGCCGATCATCGGCTTGAACACTTGGGTCACACCCTCTTCGGCGAGCGCATCGAGCGCCTTGCGCAAATGCTTCTGCTTCAGCGGGTCTTTCACCCGCAGCGTTTTAGAATTTCCGGGGCGAAGTTCGGGATGCCTTGAAACGAAACATCGCCGCTCTGCGAGAGTGAGTCTCCAACGCGAAGGCCGCCATGGCTCGGAATGCCAATCACGTCGCCAGGAAAGGCTTCGTCGGTGATCTCGCGGTCCTGCGCCAAGAACATCAGCGGGTTGTGGACATTGAGCGCTTTGCCGCCAGCGGTCTTCAGCGTCATGCCGCGCGTAAAACGCCCCGAGCACACACGAAAGAAGCCCACGCGATCGCGGTGCTTAGGGTCCATGTTCGCCTGGATCTTGAACACAAAGCCGGTAACTTCGGCGCGCCCCGGTTCGATCTCAGTCGCCGCGCCCTTCGCCATCGCCTTCTGCTCGCGCGGCGGCGGCGCGTTCGTGGCTAGGCCCTCAAGCAATTCCAGCACGCCGAAACGCCTGAGCGCCGAGCCGAAATAAACCGGCGTCAAATGCCCTTCTCGAAACGATTTGAGATCGAATGCGGGCAAGCCACTGCGCGCCAGTTCCGAAGTTTCTTCCGTCTCCGCGCGCACATCGTCGGAAACGTCGGCCATAAAATCATTGCCGCCGCGCTTCTGGCGCGCTTCGATGGCGAACCCCTGCTCGCCCGCTTCCAGCCTGCGGAACGGCACGAACTCATCGCGCACCAGATCGACCATGCGGCAAAGCGCTGACCCGACGCCGCGGGCCAATACATGGGCGCTGTATCCATCGCGAGCTTCTGATTGATCTCATCCAGCAGCGCGAACGGGTCCTGCGCCTCGCGGTCCATCTTGTTGATGAAGGTGGTGATCGGAATATCGCGCAGACGGCAAACTTCGAACAGCTTCAAAGTTTGCGGCTCGATGCCCTTGGCGGCGTCGAGCACCATTACCGCGGAAATCCGCCGCCGTGAGCGTGCGATAGGTGTCTTCGGAAAAGTCTTCGTGGCCCGGCGTGTCGAGAAGATTGAACACCAAGCCTTGGTGCTCGAACATCATCACCGACGACGACACCGAAATCCCGCGCTCGCGCTCGATCTTCATCCAGTCCGAGCGTGTGCGACGGCTCTCGCCGCGCGCGCGCACCTGGCCGGCCAAATGGATCGCGCCGCCCGCGAGCAGTAGCGATTCCGTCAGCGTGGTCTTGCCCGCGTCCGGGTGCGAAATGATCGCGAACGTCCGGCGCCGCTCAGCTTGGGCTGCGGGCGAGTTGGCGCGTGCGGCCTCGGAGGCGGTTTCTGCTGACATCTTGCTCAGGGTAGAGGAAAGCGCGCGGCTTTACGCCGCCGCTCCCGGTTGAGCAAGCCAGACCTGCTGGTTGATGAGGCCAGAATTGAGGTTTCCGCCCTCCTGGGCCGAGAGCAGGAACACCAAAGTCGTGAGCGGCGCGAACGCCAGTCGCACGGCCACGTCGCGAGGCGAGCGGGCCTTAGGCGGACACAAAAAGAGCGCGCAATTGGCCTCGCCCGAGAGCCCGAGGAAGCACGCAAGGGTCCGGCGAATGCCGACATGGGCGTTCTCCAGGCTGCCGGCGGCGAAGGCGGCGTCCTGGCCGAGCGACACAATCTTGGCGATCGAAGGCGGCGCGCGCATGTCGGTCACCCCGCAAGCGCGCAGCGACTCCATCGGGTCGCCGACATCGATCACTTCTTGATTGAGCAGGATCAGCATGGCGTTTCTCGCCTCCAGCGGAGACCCTAACGCGGCGCCGTCACGCATTCCTTAACCGGACCTAACCCGCTTGGTGATCGATCGGCTCGGTTAGGAAGGTCCGGCCATGGCGATCCTCGATCTCGACCACCCAAAGGTCCGGATCGCTTTCGGCGCGCTTATTGGCATAGGCGTCCACATCGCGCTCGGCATCACCGAGGCTCCCGGCCGAAAGGTCGAGCCAGACAGTCTCGCCCTCCCCGCTCAGCGCCGGCCCGTAGAGACGCGCTTTGCCGTTTAGGGTGGCGACTTTGACGAGCACCGCGCCCGCGTCGCGGTCGCCCCGCCGCGCCACGGTCGCGAACGCGCCAGCCACCGCCACCCGGCGGAGCAGCGCGCCAACCCAAAGCTCGGTCTGCAATTCCATGGCGTCACACGGCCCGGCAAATCCGGCAAAGCAAGACCCGTTTTTAACCAATCTCGGTTAAGTGCGCGTCCATGCGCATTGCCTTGTTCGCGGCCTCGCTCGCCGCCGCACTCTCCATCGCCACCAGCGCCGGCGCCGTTCCCCGCCGCGCAATCGGCGTTCGTGGAGCGCCGGGGCTTGCTTGAAGCGGACGCGCAATGCGGGCTCTTCACCGACGATATCCGCTTCGCGCTCCAAGCCGGCGCTGGCCAAGCACGCGGCGCGCTGCTGCGCGGTGGCTGGACCCAGGCGCGGCTCGACGAACTTGAGCGCGCCGCCGTGAACGCCGCGCGCGCACGCGCCTGCAACGATCCGCGCACGGCCGAAGCCGCGACCCAAGCCAGCACAAGCTTCGCGTCATGGGCCCGGACGCCCTCGATGCAGTTTGCCGGCAGCGAACGCTCCTGGACCGCCCGGCGCTTTGCCGATGCCGCGGGCTGGATGCTGAAGCAAGACGTGCCGGCGCCGAGCGCAGCGTCGTTCGGTGTCCGCGAATATCAAGGCGTGCAGCAATTCACGATCCTGGCGCGCAGCAACGCACCTTTGCTCGCGAGCGCGCAGCTCATCATGCGCGATCCCGCGCGCGCGCCCGCGCCAATCTCGACGTACCGGGACGCCAAGCACGCGGCCTCGAAGCCGGCGCGCCCTCTTCGGCCACCGCACAACGCTTTCTCGCCAGCGGCCGGCGCATCGAGACGATCGCGGGCGTCCGGTACATGGCGTTCGTGTTTCCGCAAGCGGCGTTTCAGGCGATGCTCACGCTCGATCCGCGCGAGAGCGTTGAAGTGCGTCTGGGCGCCGATGGCCAAGGCGCGCGCTATCTCATTGAAGTGGGCGATGTCGCGGCGGCGCGCGCATTTCTGGCTATCCGCGACGCGCGCTAATCCGCCATCACAGGCGCTTCGATCCGCACCAAGGCGCCGCCGCCCGGCGCATCGTGAAAACTGAGCGCGCCGCCGTGCAATTGCGCCAGCGCACGCACCAGCGACAGACCGAGCCCCCGTTCCTTCGACATGCGCGCCCGACGAGCCGCGCACATAAGGCGCGCCCAAGCGATCGCGTTCCGCTTCTGAAATACCGGGGCCGGTGTCGAGCGTGTCGATGATGAGCCTTGGTCCGCTGGCGCGCGCTTCAACCGTGACCCGGCCCTGCTCGGGTGTGAACTTGATGGCGTTGCTCACTGTGTTGATCAGCATGCGGCGAAATGCGGTTGAATCGGCACGCACCGGCAGCGGCGTGCCGTGAGCGTCAGTGGACAGCGCGATCGCCTTGCGCGCCGCCGAATCGGCTGAAAGGCGCAACACTTCATCGATCACCGTGCGCGCATCGAACAGCTCAAGCTCCAGGTCGTAACGCCCGGCATCGATCTTCGAGAGATCGAGCAGATCGTTCACGAGATGCAAAAGGTGCGTCCCACTGGTCCGGATCAGCCCCGCATATTCGACATTGCGTTGACCGATAGCGCCGAACAGCTCCTTCTCGATGATCTCGGCGAAGCCCAAGATATGCGTCAGCGGCGTGCGGAGTTCGTGCGACACCTCCGCCAGCCGCCGCGAAACCGCCTCCTCCCGCGCTGGAGGCTCGTCGGCCACAGCCGGCTTCGGCGCGAGCAGCAGCAGGCTCCCCGCGAACACGATCGAGGCCGAGGCCATCAATTGCGGCAGCGGCCCGACCGGCTCGTATCCGCCCCACAGCCACGCAGCCACCGCCCCGCCGGCATAAGCCAGCACCCCGGCCGCCGCCCGGCCGCCGCCGCTTCCGCGATTTTTCCACAGCCCAGCGCATAGGTCAGCGCCGGCGCGATCAGCACGCTGGCGGCCAGCCGGCGAGAGCGCGGCCACCCGTTCCCGCGATTAATCCCGCCGCCGCAAGCAGCCAGGCCGCCGACCAAACCGGCTGCCGCCCAACCTTCGTCCAGACGCGGCGCCAAAACGAACCCGGCCAAGGCTGGGGCAAGGCCGAGCGCCGTCGCGCCGGCGATCGCTCCGGCCGTTCCGCCTTGCATCCAGGACAGGATCGCGACCGCCACCAGCACCGCCATCCAGCCCCACAGAGCGGGAACCAGGGCTAGTGCGTGTGGCGCTGCTTTTGCAGCTAGCGTTACGTCCTGTTGTGTTGACACAGTCTTCATATCAGCGAGTAAAATCTTAACGCGACCCGAGACATGCTGCGCGTCAAGGGTCATGGGCGAAAGCGGACTCGCCCATCTAGGACGGGAGACTTTGTGATGCGGAACTTGGGGATTTTTGACCACGGCGGCGGCGCTCGCCTTCGTCGGCGCGGCCAGCGCGCAAGACGCCCCTGTTGTCACCGCGCGCCAGCCGTCACCCCAGTCGCAGCCAGCGGCAGCCTCGAAGAGGCGTTGACGGCTTACGCCCTCTTCCATTCCGACGTCTCCGACCTGCGGAGCATCCGAATCAATACCGCCGACGATCTGGGAAACGGCGATCAACACCGCCGCCCGCCACAATCGTGACGGCGTCACCCGCGGCTGGATCGCCTATGGCGCGATGACCGCCGCTCTGTCGCCGGCCTTCGTTCAAGGCGTCCGCGACGCCGCCGCCTATTATGGCCGCGACGCCGTGATCCGCGCCATCGAAGCCTGACCCCTATTTCGCTCACGGCCCTGCGCGGCTCGCCGGACGCTTCTCGCCTGGTGCTGGACGCCGCCAATGCAGACGGCGCGCGCGTCATTTCAGTCGCCGACCGCTATCAAGAAATGGCCTACGGCCTGCAGCGCCTGCGCTGGGCCAATGCGATCGCGCCCCAGCAAGCCCAGCGCGTCCAGCGCGTCCGCGACCTTGGCGCCCGCGGCGGCGCCGTGCTGACCCTCGCGGCCGACATCACCCCGCGCCTGGCCGTAACCCCGGGCCAGTCTCTCGCCCCGGCGCCGATCCGACCGTGTTCGGCGGCCGGCCGCTTCTGGGATTCAGTGCGCGGCGGCGCGGACATCGTGCAGGTTTCCGCTCAGGCCGCGAACGCCCCTCAAGGTCAACGATACGCGCGGCGAAGCGCTTTACCGCATGACCTCCATCGCGGCGCTCGAAGCCCTGAACGCCACCGAGGATCATTCCAGCGCCATCAGCCAGCTGATGAACGATCCCCGCTCGCGCGACTGCCTGGAGATGGCGCAGCTGCAACTCTATCAATGCATGTCGGCGGCGCGCTTCCGGTATGAGAACGCCTTCTGCCTCGGCGAACATGGCCTGCGGAATGTCGGGACCTGCATCAGCACGCTCGCCATGCCCGATACCGCCGCGATGACGCCGATTTCAGCCCCGGTCCTGCCGGCGGCGGGCGCCGGGGGCAGCCTGAACTAAGGTTTTAGCGACCATTTGCATTATGTAGCGCCCGTTTCGCGGGCGCCCCGTTGACACCAACTCGCTCTCGGCGCGAGTTTGGTGGCGCCACAGTCACCTTATTGGATTCCGACTGGGCTCTCTGGGGGGAGCTAGATGCGAAGCGCGTGGGGCCTGGGGGCCGTCGCTGCCATTGCTTTATTCGGCGTCGCGAACGCACAGATCGACGCGCCGGTCGCGCCGCCTGCCGAGACCGTCGCGCCAGCGCCGGCGCCGCCCACGGTCCAAGGCGCGCTGATCGCCTACGCCGCCTTCCAGGGCGATGTCTCCGAGCTTTCGACCAAACAGATCACCTCGGTCGCCGACATCGATTACGCGCTTGAGCGCGTCTCGCCACCACAACCGGCAGAATTTCGTGCGCGGCTGGGTCGCCTATGGCGCGCAGATTGCGTCCCCAATCGCCGACCTTCGTCCACAGTGTCGGGAAGCGTCCGGGACAGTTCGGCCGCGATTCCGTGGTCAATGTCATCGCCACCAACCGCGCCTATGCGCGCCGGCTGGCGGGCGGGGGAAGAAGCCACGCAGCTGGTTGCTGAATTCGGTGAAGGCCGATTCCGCGCGCGTCGCGAACGTCGCCGACCGCTATCAGGAATATGCCTATGTGCTGCAACGCCAGTCCTGGGCGAATGCGGTGGCGCAAGGCCAGCCCGCGCGCTTGCAACGCATGCGGGACGTGGCCCCAGCCGGGCGCTTATGCGCCGGCCGTCTCAATCAACGCAGCCGCGGCAACTGGCCGTGACGCCGCTCTCCATCAATATCAGCGCCGACAGCGCCGCGTTTGGCGGCGCGCGCTTTTGGGGATGCCGTGAGCGGGCACGCCTAATGTCATCGATGTCTCTTCGCAGATCACCGTGCCGTGGCGCGATAAACGATACGCGCGCCGAAGCGCTCGACCGCATGACCTCGATCGCCGCGCTCCAGGCGCTCGGCGTTGCCGAAACGCAGACTGCCGCGGTCGGCGCTTATCTCGACGACCAGCGCTCGCAAGACTGCATGGAGATGGCCCAGCTCCAGCTCTATCAGTGCATGTCGGCGGCGCGTTTTGTGTACGAGAAAACGCGTTCTGCCTCGCCGAACACGGCCTGCGCGAAGTCAGCACCGCATCGGCGCGCTGGGGGCAACCTGACGTCGCCGCGATGACGCCGATCAGCGCGCCAGGGCCTGCGCAACTCTCCCCGCTCGAAGGCAGCGATCCGGCCAACGCCGATCCCGCCGCGCCAGCGCCGGCCTTCGTCGTCGCGCCGGGCCGCCGCAACCGTCGCGCCCATCGGCGGCCGCGGCGGCGCCCCTGGTGGTGGCGCCGGCCCAGAGCGTGGCGCCGATCGGCGCCGCCACGCCCTGACGCTTGCCTCCGCCGCTTCGAAGGCGCATCTCGCCCTCATGGCCGGCCGCAAGCATCGATGGCGCGATCGAAGACATCGCCGACGAATTTTCGTTCTTTTCCGATTGGGAAGAGCGCTATGCGCACGTCATCGATCTGGCGCGCGCACTTGAGCCGCTGAACGACAGCGAGCGCACCGAGGCGACGAAGGTGGCGGGCGCGTGCGCGAGCCAGGTATGGCTGGTCGCCGAACGCCGCGACGATGCGCCCGGCAAGCTTTTCTTTCGCGGCGATTTCCGACGCGCATCTGGTGCGCGGCCTGATCGCGCTTTTGATGCGGGTTTATTCCGGCCGCACGCCCGCGGAAATTCTTTCGGTCGAACCGCGCGCCCTGTTCGACCGCCTCGGCCCTCAAGGACGCACTCACGCCCCCAGCGCTCGAACGGCCTCTTCTCCATGATCGAACGCATCCGCCGCGAAGCGAGCGCCGCGCTTTAGCGTCCCTGCAGCGCCGCCAGTTGCGCCAATCCAAGTTTCAGCGCGATCTTGCCGGAACGCGCGGGCCAGCCTTCGCTGCGCTCCAGCGCCTCCAGGCCTTCCTCACGCAAACACACGCGCTCCACCACGCGCCGCAGCGGCGGGGCCAGGCCATCGAGCGCCACAGCAACCCGACGGCGCGCATCGCAGCCCGCACTCATCACGATCTCATGCACGTTGCCCGCGCCTCGGCTGCTTCCGCTGCGCGGCGGCGCTGTCCAATCGGCGCCGCGCACCCAAGCCGATCTGCCCCGCCTCCCAATCCTCGCGCAGCCGAAACGCCGCCGCCGTTTCCGCCGGCGCAAGCCAAGGGCGCGCCGCGCGCAGCGCGCAATTGACTGAGCCGTTTGATCGCGCCCGCGCCATCGACCGCACGCACATCATGGAGCGCGCCTTCGGCATCGATGACGCTGCGCTGTGTGATGTCTTCGTGCTGCGCGACAAAGCTTTCGTCCGGCGCCGCCGCCGCGCGCCGCAAGCGCGCGCGCCCCGCCGCTGTCAGCGCGAAACACATTCTTTTCCGGCAAGCGCGACGATCGCGCCATCGCTCGCGAGCCGCTTCACTTGCGGCGCACTAAGCCGCGCGATCGGCCGGCGCCGGCGATCGCCGTGCGCGAACACGCCGAACCCCGCGCCATCGCGGTCAGGCGCCAGCACCGCTTCCGGCCCCACCCCAGACGCGCCAAGGCGCGCAGAACCGCCCGCTCCTCGCGCACGCTCATCGACGCGCCTCCATGGCGAAGCGCTTCTTCTCGAGTGCGGGCGCGGGCGCGTCGCGCAGCACGTTTTCCAGCGTATCGATCCAGGCGTCGAACGCCGGATCGTCCCGCCGGTCCTCGATCAACACATGGCAACGCATGCGCCACGGTCGAGCGGTTCGCGCCCAAAGGCCGCCGCCACGCGCGCCAAGCTGAACTCGAACCGGCGACATGGCAGAGGTAATCGCCGTCTGCCCGCGCAAACGCCCGCCGCCCCCCGTTCCACGGGGGGCCGGCCCTTGGATTTCTTCCTGTGGGATCGCGAGCGCGAAGCTCGCCACGCTGACGCAAGGTGCGCCGCCGCTTCATCCGTCTCGTGCGTCTCCGCCACGCCCATCCACTCCTCCACGCATTCGATTGACCGCCATTATGCGATCGCTCAGCGCGTGTAGGATAGATTTTTTTCCTAAACTTAGGAAAATATTCCGCAGGCCGGGGTTTAGCCGCCGCGGCGGGCTAGTCCGAGGCCCATGCGCTTGGCCAGGTTCGGAGCGGGCCTTGGCGTAGTTTGGCGCGACCATCGGATAGTCGTGGGAGAGGCCCCATTTGGGCCCGGTATTCTTCCGGCGTCATACCGTAGCGCGTGCGCAGATGGCGCTTCAAAGATTTGAATTTCTTACCGTCTTCCAGGCAGACGATGAAATCTGGCGTGACCGACTTCTTGATGGAAATCGCGGGCTCTTGGCTAGGTTCGGAGACCACTTGTGGGCCTCCCGATACCTCACGGAGCGCGGAATGTACTGTTCGGATCAAGGCGGGCAGGTCTTGTGGCGCAACTGTATTGGCCGAGACATAAGCCGAGACGATATCGGCGGCCATATCGACAAGATCAGACCTGTTTTCCATTTCAGTGCAACCAACGTGAGAATTAGAGTAATCAGTATAGACGCGACAAGAGATTATACAAGATGAATGACGATTTGAAATAATGACCTTCGAGTTATCCTAGCTGTGCCTGAAGGCGCCAGCGGTGACTATGTGGCGACAACATTCCAATGATTAATGCGTGAGAGCAATATAATAACAAGCACTACGCCTATCGCGCTGAGCTGAACCGCGGGGCCCCAGCTATCGGCGTAAGGACGATCGCACGCCCGCGCCCCACCGGCTGAACCCCTTACCGCAATATGCAAGAAATGCGCTCAGCCGCCACGCGCGACGCGCCATAGAGGCGAAGCATGACGAAGCCCCCGTCCAGCGCCCCGCGCCGGCGATCGGGCCGCGGTAAAGGCGCATCCATGTCGAGCAATTGGATCGGCCGCTCTCGCGGCGCGAGCCCCATCGTGCGCAGCGCGATATAGACCGCGGCCTGCCACGCCGATGAGCTCCAGCTGCGGCGCGAGACGATCGAGCGCGTAGGGATCGAAATTCAAGACGCTGGTTGGCGTCAGCCGGTAAAGCCATGCTGGTGTCAAGCCGACTGCGATGCAGAAGAAGGTCCGCGAGCCCGGTTTCCCAGCAGCATCGTAAACGGCGCTTCGTGCAGCGGCGCCTTTTGCGGTCCCGATTGGAATGCAAGCAAAGCGGGACGCAGCGCCAAGCAAATCGCGAGCGCGGCCGAGACCCCCGCGAACGCAAGCCAGATCAGCCTGTTCTCCCATTGCGACGCCGCCTCCAGCGCCACCGCGAGCGATGCATAGACGCCGAGCCATGGCATACCCGCAGCCGCGAGGCCCCCAACGAGCATGAAGAGGCGCCGTCGCCGGCATGCGTCGTCCTAAGCCCGGCAAGTCCCGATGCACGCGCCGCGCCCGCGCGCGAAGCGACCATGCCGAGCGCCATCGCCAGCAGCATGAATGCAAAGATGAGCGTGAACGCTGTGCGCGGCGACGCCGGCCATCGCGAGCGGCGAGCCAAGGCCGATCAGCGCGACACAGACTCGCCGATTTGCGCGGTCAAGCCCCGTAAGACGCGGCGCGCCGGAGATCGTCCTTCACCCGCCGCGAAGAAAGACGCCGAGCACGATCATCGCCGCGCCGATCGGAATGAGCGACGCTTCGGCGGGGGAAAGAGCCGCGCCAGCGCGTAAACGCCGAGCATGGCCGGGAACACGGTGAGCGCCACTACCGCCCGGGCGCGCGGAGGCGTGCGAGACCACGTCCTTCAGCCACACATGCGCGAATGGCGCACCGACGCGGATCAGCAGCGCGGCGAACATGAGAAGTCCCGCCGATGGTGCGCGCATCGAGCCGCTCCACCGCCGCGTTCGCTGGCCCCGCGGACAAGTGAAACGCAACGCCGAGCAGAAACTAATAATCCTTCAAGGCCGTGCCAGATTAGCAAACGCACGCCAGAAGCGCCGGGCGCGCGCATAAGGCGAAGCCAGCACAAAGAGCGCCGACACCGACCCTCCCGCGAGCAGAAGAATGGCGGCGTCTTCGAAATGGTGCCGTCGCGCGCTCGCATAAACCGCGAGCAATATTGTAGAGCCGATGAAGGCGATGCCGAACACTTGGTTCAGCGCATCAAGATCGAGCAGCACGACCGGCAGGCCGATCTGCGCCAACCGCCGCCGCCGCGCCAAACTCGTGATCGAACAGCAGCCACATCGCGCAGCCGCCGGCCACGATCATCACCGGCAAGCGCAGCGCGGCGGGCGTGGCGAGCAGAATGAGCGCGCGAAAATCAGCACAAAGCCTGGGTTAAGCGTGATCGCCAGCATCGCGCCCTCCCTTTGCTTCGCGTTTGGCGAGGACAAAGCGCGCGACGTGCGCGCAGATCAGCACGAACGCCGCGGCGCCCAGGCCGATAAGGGCGCGCGCTCCCGGTTCGGCGCCGAGCCAAAACGCGCCCGGCCCGCGCGTCGTCAGATCGAGCGCAAGCCCCGCTCCGCCCATCAGCGCGAACGCGATGAAGAGCGCGCCGCCTCTGCCCTTCTGCGCGCTCACGCGCGGCGGTTTGGCGCGCGGCTCATGGTCGCGCAGTCCACAAGGGTCCGAGAAATGAAACAAGGTGTCCGCCATCACGAGCAGCAGCAAAGTCGCGGCGCCTGAAAGCACGACCGGCGCAACCAGCATGATCGATGCGCCGTCGGGGCGCTTGAACGGATCGGCCGGCGCCTGGGCCGCGAGTGCGTTCGCCGCCAGCGGGCCAAGATGCGCGAAGGTCAGCACCGCCGCCGCGCCCGCCAGCACCGCCGCCCAGATGAGGCCCGCATCAGCGGCGGCCGTCACGAGCCAAAGTTTGCCCACGCGCCGGAGAAGGGCGGCATGCCGATCATGCTTGCCGATCCCAGCGCGAACGCCGCGAACGTCCACGGCATCAATTGCCCGAGCCCCGCATAGTCTTTCGCGTCGCGCCGCCCGGTCGCGGCATGAACGCTGCCCGCCGCCATCAGCAAAGTCGCCGACGCGCACGCGAGCGCGACAATCTGCAAGGTCCGCCGCGAACAAGCCCGCCGGCAGCGCCAGCAGCGCGCCCATCGCGATCGCCATCGATTGCGCCATCGTGGAATAAGCCAAGCGCTCGCGCATATCCTGCTGGAAAGCGCGATCAGCGCCGCAACGCACATCGTCGCGCCAACCAAGATCAGCAGCAGCCGCGCCGCGATCTCGGCTTGGTGCAATGCCGCGCCGAACACATAAGCGCTGATCTTCAAGAGGCCCACGCCGCCGGCCGGCAGCACCGCGAGCGCCTGGATCGAAACCAAAGCCGGATAAGGCGCGACGCTCGACGCCGAAAGCCAGCGATGCAGCGGCGGCGGCGCGATCTTGGCGAGCCCGAACACGAAGAGCGCAAGCAAGATGTTCGCGGTTAAGGGATCGACATGGCCCGCCAGCATGCCGCCCGGACGAAACTCCAAGGTGCCCGCGATCGCGTACGTCCACACCATCGCCGGCAGGAAGAGACCAACAGACGACACCAAAAGCGTCGCGAGATAAGTCGCGCCGCGCGCCGGCCCTTCTCCTCGCCGCCATGCGCAACCAGTGGGAACGTCGCGAGCGTAAGCGCCTGGTACGACCACGAAGAAGCTAAAGAGGTTCGCCGAATAAGCCGCCGCGATCGCCGCCGCGGAGGCCAGCGCAATCGCCGCCATCAGTCGCGAGGCGGTGCGCTCCTGCGTTGCGCGCACGACGCCGCGGTATGGATCGCGTGCAGCACGCCGAGCCCAGCGATTGTCGCGGCCACCAGCGCGCCGAGCGGCTCGATGGAAAACGCCAGATCCACATTCGGCAGCGGCCGCGCCAACACGATGCGTGCGCTCTCCCCGTTCGCCGTCGCGCTCACGAGGTAAAGCGCCGCCGCGGCCAGCAGCAGCGCAAAGCCGATATGGATCACGTCGCGCAAACCGGGCGGACGCGGCAGCAACAGCACCAGCACCGCTGACAAAACCGGCGCGCCAAGCGCGACGAAGAGCGCGATCTCGGCGCTCATGGCGCGGCGCCCGTCTGTGTCGCGACGCCCGCAACGCGCAGCAACAGAAGGCTCAAGCGCCAGCGCGACGCCCGCGATCGCCGCCAGCAGAACCGGCGCGAGCGCAAAGCGGCGCCAATCATTGCTCTGTTCGATTGCGCCCGTCGCGCGCCGGAAATAGAGGCGCTCAATCACGCGTCCGCCGTAGAACACCGCCGCGAGCGACGCAAAGATCACTGTCCCCGCCGTCCACCACCAGCCGCCGCCGACGCCCGCTTCGATCAAGCGCCAGCGTCCGAGAAAGCCAATGGTCAGCGGCGCGCCCATGAGGCTCAGCGCACCGAACATGATCGCGGCGCTCGCAAGCGGCGCACGGCGCGAAAGGCCGTCGAGCGCGGCGAGCGACGGCGAGCCGGTGATCGCGCCGGCGCCGCCCAGCAACGCCAAAGCAGCGGCGGCGAACGCGAAAATCTGCACCAGGGCCGCCGCGATCCCCGCCGGCGATCCCAGCGCCAGTGTCACCAAGATGCATCCCCGCTTGCGCCGCGCTGGCGTAAGCGGCGAGCCGACGCACATTGCGCGCGCCGACCGCTTGCACCGAGCCGATCAGCACACTGGCGACGCCGATGGTCGCCAACGCTATGGCAACGCCAGCGCCAATGGTGGGCGCGACGCTCCCCGCGACCGCAACACGCGCTAGCACGCAAAGCGCGCCCACCGCGCCGATCACGCCGAGCGCGAGCGCGGCAAGCGGCCCGGCACGCCCATACGCCGCGCCGATCCACACATGGAGCGGCGCGACACCCGCCTTCAGCGCAAGCGCCACGATCACAAGTCCAACGCCGACGGAGGCGAGGTTCGGCGTCGCGATCCTCCGCGCTTGAAAGCGCCACAAGATCGGCAGAACCAACGCTGCGGCCAATGAAACCGATCCCGACGAGCATCAAGGCGGCGGCTACGCCGCCACTCACCAACATGCGCAGCGCGCCGCTCAGCGCGCCGCGGTCGCGCGCGCCCGAGAGCGCAACCAGGCCGACGCCCGCTAGCCACGCGGTTTCAGCGGAGATGAAAAGGCCACGAAGTCGCCCGCGACAAGTGCGCCGCTCCAGCCGCCGATCATGCAGAGCACGAGCGCAAGCGCGAACGGCGTCGCGCGCGCCGCCCCGAGCCCGTTCGAGAGCGCCGCGGCGGCAATCAAGACGAGCGCGCCCGCGCCCGCCAGCAGCGGCAGCGCAAAACTCGCGACGCCATCGAGATAAAGCGCGACGCCCTCTTGTGTCCGCGTCAGCGCGCCGCCGCTCAGCACGAACCGGTTGGTGAGATCGACCGCGATCACAGCGGTCGCGATGCCCGCGATCCATGCGATCAGCCAGCTCAGGCGCGCGCTCGGGCTCGCCATCACAAGCGCCGCGCCGATGAGCGGCGCCAACACGATGAGCAAAGGCGCATGAAGCCGCGCCAGATCGAGCCAAGGCTGCATCACGCGGCAGGCTCCGCCGGTTCGCTTTGCTCGTCGGCGGCGTCGAACTCGCTCGCCTCCACGCCGCCATAAGCTTCCTGCAGCCGCACCATGAGCGCGGCGCCGATCGCCAGCATCACAAGGCTCACGGCAATGCCGGCCAGCAAAAACACGACTGGCGCCCCGAGCGCGGCGAGCGCGAGCAATGCGCCGAGTTGGGCGATCACGAGACCCGCCAAGCGCTTGGCGACATTGCCCGACGTCCAAGCCGTGACGGCGCCGATCATTAGGAGCGCGATGGCCGCCGCGACGTGCAGACGCTCGATCAAAAGCTCGGGCGCCATCACCAATCCTCGTCGCGCAAGGTCGGCGCGCGGCCCGCTAGCACGTCGATGACGAGCGCAAGCGCGCTGACGGTGGCGAGAAAGAGGCCCGCCTCGGCAATCTGCGGCGCGTGTTGTAAGTTGGGCGCGCCCGCGCCGATCAGCGCGCCGATTACGCCGAGCCCGAGCAGAGCACGCGCCAACGGCGCTGGAAAAGCCGCGCGCGCCGCCGCAGCGCCGAATACGATCACATGCAGCACAAGCGCGAGCGCCAACGCGAGCCCCGCGACAAACCCAATGCCCGCACCCGGCGCGCGCATCGCGAGAAGGGAGAACGCAAAAAGTAGAATAAGCGGCGTGTGCAGCTTCGCCGCCGCGCGCAGCACGACATGAGGCCCCGCGCGCATCAGAGACGCTCTTCATGGCGCTCAAGCGCGCCGCGTTCACCGAAACCGAGCAATCCCACGCACGCCGCCGCAAGCACCAAGAGCAAAGGCGCGAGCCAAGGTGCGAGTGCGTGCTCGGCGGCAAGCGCCACACGTGCCGGCGTCGGCGCACCGAGGTCCGGCAAGATCCACAGCACCGCGGCGGCGACATGCACGCGGCCACGATGGAGAGCCAAGCGCGTCCGCCGCGCCGAGGCTTCGCGGCGCGCGTGCTTAAGAGCAAAGCGGCGAGTATCAGAAACGGCGCAAGGCCGATCCCAATCAAAGCTTGCGCCAGGGCGGCGTCGCCCGCGCCATGGGCGAGCAAAGCCGCGGCAGCGAGCGCGCCGGCGGCGCCGAGATACATGCTCATCGCATAAAGCGAACGCGCCGACGCCGCGCCGAACGCTGCCGCGATCACGCCGAAGGTCAGCGCAAGCGCGATCCAGTCGCGGCGCCCGCGAGGATGCGCTCGATCATGCCGGCGGCTCGGTGCGTTTTTGCGCGCCCCGGGCGCGGCGCCACATAAGGCCCGGCCAGCGGCGAAAGCCCGGCGCCATGCGCGGCGTTCGCCGCGAGATGCGCCAAGGTCGGCGCCATCGCGACGATCAGCGCCGCGAGCAATGCTAAACGCAGCACCACAGCGCCGTCCGCTGACGATACCGCAAGCCCGCGATCACGATCACCGCGCCCACCGCGTCCGAGACGCTGGCTGCGTGCAGACGCGTGTAGAAATCAGGAAAGCGCAGCACGCCGATCGCTCCGCCCAGCATGAAGAGCAGCCCGATCGCAACGAGTATGCCGCCGAAGCCAAGCCGCGCGAGATCGAGCAGAGAAAGCGCCTCGATGCTCATGGCGCGCCCTCCTCGGCTGGCGCGGGGGCGTTCGAGCGGCGACTGGAACGTGCGCGCGCGGAAGAATTTCAGCACCACCGCGTGAACACGAAACCCGCCAGCACCAGCGCAAACGCCACATCGAGCCAGTCCGCGCGCCCCGCCGCCACCGCGAGCGCGGCGCAGATCAAAGCGGCCTTCGTCGCCGCACCACTCGCTGCCAAGGTGCGATCGTAAAGCGTCGGCCCTGCGAAGAGCCGCGCGAGCGACAGCACGAGCACCAGAACAACGCCGACGGCGGCGATGATCGCGATCATGACGCGGCCTTTCCATCGATCGCCGCAATCACGCGCGCTTCGAAACGCGTCAGCGCGGGCGCGTCGATGGCGTCTTCATCCAGCACATGCACGAGCAAGCCCCCGGCGTCGGCTTCCACCACGACCGCGCCCGGCGCGGCGCTGATGAGATCGGCAAGCGCGGCTTGCGAAAGCGCCGTCGTCGCGCGCGTTTTGATCCGCACCAAAGCCGGCTTCAGCGTAACATCCGCCGCGATCGCCGCGCGCATCGCGCCCAGCGCGCCAGCAACCACAGTTCCGGCGCGTCCGAACACAAAGGCCAGCAATTGAAACGCGTGCGTATAGACGCCGCGTCCGCCCACCGCCCCGAGGCGCGCCGCAATGATCACGCAGAGCGCCGAAACCGCCGCGCTAACACCAAGCGCTTGGGCGCCAAGGCCTTGCTGCGCGAGCAGAAGCCAAAGGCCCCAAAGGGTTATGAACATCGCCGCGGCGTTGACCATCTGGGGCGGCTCCCCCGCGAGCGCTTCAGCAAAACACGGCGATCGTTTCGACGCTGAAATGCGCCGCGAACCCCATGCTTCGGGTCTAGCTCTGCGCGGAGGGATTCGCCAGCGGCGACGCGGGCGGCTGCTATCCGTTGCGGTGGAACAACAAAGCGGCGTTGCGGCGCGCCAACGGCATTTCGAGATTGTCCTCGAACGCCACTTGCTCGAGGCCCAACGCATCGGCCGTAAACGACCAATTCCAGTAGCGCAGAACGGTTTGCGCCTTGGTCGTCCGCTAAAGTGTCAAAGATATACACAGTCCGGCCCCAGCGGATTGTTCGACGCTTCCACATCACCATACGGCCCGCCGCAGCGCCCGCCAGAGCGCCAACAGCGCCGGACGCTTCAGCCCGACCGCTTTGCAAAATACGGCGATCGCCTCGCCGCCCGGATCGGCGAACACTTGCGCGGCAGTCGCTGGCTTAATGCCGGCAAGATGCGCGATTTCGTTCATCAGCCCCTGGTCGAGGCCGTGCTCGGCGTGGGATGAGCGCACCTTCAAGCGAGCCATACGTGCTCTGCGCCGCCGCCGCGCGATTGCGTTGGCGGCGTTCGATCACTTGCAAGGTCTTGCGCGCGTCCGCATCGCTCCAGCCTTCCGAGGCCGCGAGCGCGAACACGTCGCCAAGTTCCTGGATCAGCACGCTGCGATCCACTGCAAAAGCGCCGCAGAATATGCACGCGCACTTCAAACGGCGCCCACCAGAACAACACAAAGCCTGCGTCGGGCGCAATTCCGTGCGCGCCACCAGAAGCTGCGGCAAGCCAGACGCCACGCGCGAACGCGACACGATGAGATCGACGCCTTGCGTGGAGAGCCGCGCATTTTGGTTGCGCAGCACCGCTTCCATCACGGCGATATCGCCGGTCCTGCATCAGCGCATCGGTCACGGCTTCATTCAGGTTGCGGCGCGCGCAATGGCGAGCCAGTGCGCGGTGACGCGCGGTGACGCCGGCGCGGATGGTGGCGATGAGATCGGAATCGTCGAAGCTGACCGCCGTCTCCAACAATTCACGCGCCACCTTGATTTCGTCGCGCGCCAGATACCGGAGCAGCGCTTTCGGCGCTTCATGGATCAGTATGAGCCCGAGCGCGCAGCGCCGCCGCAATTCGACGCCGCTGGTTCTGAGCATGCCCACCAGAATATCGGCGGCGAGCTGGCGCTCATAAGCGGGAATGCGGCTTTCCGGCCACGAAACGATCTCCGTCAGCCGCTGCACGATCGCGGTGCGCGCCATGGGCTTTGCCGCAAGCTCAAGGGGCGCTGCGTCGGCGGAGGCCTCGGACCGGGGCGGGAGTGCGCTGGACATGATTGCCGCGAGAACATCACGCGCCGCGTTAAGCTCTCGTCAACGCGCGGCGCCGGCTCTGGACGGGAGCCGCCAACGCTGCCTATCGCTAGAGCCATGAGCGAGGAAACCCCGCCCGGCCTGCCGCCGCTGACCATCCAGTCAGAGCTCAACCTCTATTATATCCTTGTCGGCTTTTACTTTTTTGCGTTCGGCATGCAGACGGTGCTTTATCCGTCGCTGGTGACGTTCTACCTCGCCGAGCCGCCCATCCTGGTTGGGGTGGCGCAGATGGCGATCTCGGCGCCGATGTTCTGCTTCCTGCTGTTTGGCGGCGTGCTGGCTGAACGGGCGCGGCCTGGGCCGACCTTGGCGATTCTGCACGCCTTTGCCGCTTGCGTTTCGCTCATCTTGTCGGCTGTGATCAGCGCGGGCTGGCTGACTTATCCGGTGCTGCTCGTTTATGCGGTATTCGCAGGGGCGAGCGCGGCTTTCATTATGCCGGTACGGGACGCGGCGCTGAACGGTGTGCTCGTGCGCGAAACCGGGCATGGCCGCTTCACCCCGATCGCCAAGGCGGCGGCGCTGACCACGGCGGTGCAGATCGGCGCGCAAATCGGCGGCATCCTGCTGGCGCGCTATGCGGGCGCGTCCCCTGCCCCTTTCCTGGCCGCGCAGGCGCTGGCGCTCGCACTGGGCGGCGCCGTCGCCTTGACGCTGCGCGCGCCCAGGATCGCCACCACGACGCGGAAATTCTCAAACCCGTTCGGCGATATTCGCGAGGGCCTGATCTACGCGTTTCGCCATCCGGTGATGTCGCCCATGCTGATCTCGGCGGCGTATGCGGGCGTCTTCATTCTCGGCTCGTTCCAGGTGCTGTTCCCGCTGCTGATCCGCGACGCTTATGGCGGCGACGCGACCCAGCAAGCGGGACGCCTCAGCGCGCTCTTCGCCGCGTTCTGGGGCGCATCGTTTATTTCCGCGGCGGCGCTCAGCCGCTTGAGCGCGATCCGCAGGCCAGGCCGCGCGCTTTTGATCGCCCACATTGTCGGCGGGCTGGTGCTGCTCTCCTTCGCGTTCGACAAGCCGTTCTGGGCCTTTGGCGCGATCGTGGTGGCGTGGGGGCTGGCGGCCGGCATCGCGATCAGCATGAGCCGCACCATCGTGCAGTCCACATCCGAGCCGCGCTATCTCGGGCGCGTGCTGGCGGCTTATTCGATGGGCTTTATGGGCGGGGCGCCGATCGGCTCACTGCTCGTCGGCTTAGCGGCGGAGCATTTCGGGCCGCGCACCGGCGCGCTTTTTCCAGCGATTGGATTGCTTGTGGCCGCGAGCGTACTCGCGGCCACAACACGTCTCTGGCACTTTGAACCGCCGGCAGCGACGGATCTCGAAGGCTGACGACTACTGGGTCGAGCAACTCATGCGCGGGCGAGCGCAATATTCCGTGCTCTCGGCCGTCCAGCTTTGCGTGACGGTGTTCAGCTGTTCGGCGATCGCATTGTGCTCGTCGCGGCGAACGCGCGCGGTGGCCAGTGCGGTTTCGTACTCATTGCGGCGGCACACGGTGATCTGCTGCATAGTGGTCGCCCACGCCATGTAAACGGTGTTGGCCACTTCCATCTGAGCGCCGTCCGCGACGGCGCCGTCCGGGATCGTCGGGTTCGGCGGAGGCGTCGGGCATTGCGACGCGGCGACCTGCACGTTCGGATTGGCGGCCGGCTCGGGCGCCGGCGTCGGCGTCTGGGCCGATGCAATCGCCGCGAACATGAACAGGGCGGCGCCAGCGCCGATCAACACCTTCATACATTCCTCCGTCGTCGTTTCCGGACGCGTCCCTACAATTTCGCTCCCGCTATGTCGCCATCAAAGTAGGCCAAAATGCGGAAACGGTAATGTCATTCCTAGTTGAGATCGAACGGAACCCGCATGCGGTAGCGCCCTTCGGCGGGCAAGCCGTTTCGCATGGCAGGCGTCATCACATGCTCGCGAGAAATACGCAGCGCGGCGTCCGCAAAGCCCCAATTGGCCGGCGTTTCGCTGACGGGCGTGCAATCGAGCGTGCCGCTGATTCGCACCACGCAATCGAGCATCACCACGCCCTCTATCCCCCGCTCCAGCGCACGGCGCGGATAATAGCGCGCGAGATTATCCGGACGGCGCGTCCAATAGGGCGACGTGACGACGACGGGGCCTTCGCCGACGCCCGAGGCGCTGGTCGAGATCAAGTCCGTGGCGAAATCCTCAAACTCATCGATCACCGGCCGCGAGATCGGGCCGCTGCGAATGATCGCGCGCGTCGGCGGCGGGTCTTGAGGCTTAGGCGGTGTCACCGGCGGAATAACTGGCGGCGGCGGCCTTTCGATCATGATCGTCGGCGCGTCCTCGCCCAGCGGAGACATCAACCACACTTGCGTCGTCGCGGTGAACGCGGCGGCCAACAACAAGCCGACAACCAATGTCGAAGCGCCAAGCGAAGTGGCGCGCATGCGCAGTGTCTGCGTCATCGATGCCTCCCTGACGCCGATCGTGCGCCGGCGTTTGGTGAAGCCTGATCGCGGCCCTCCGCACCGTCAATTCGCGGGACGATCACAGCCGCGCGATGTCGATCACAGAAGCGGGAGAACGCGCCGCGCGGCGTGATGCACGATCACTTTTGCGCGTGGCGCTTGGAAATTCATCCTTCCTCAGCTGTTTCCGCGAACACGCCGACTTGCGCGAAACCGCCGGTCTGCAATGCATCCATCACCGCGACGACATTGCGATACGCCGTGCTCTGATCGGCGCGCACATAGATGTGCGCTTCGGCGAAGATGTCGGAGAAGGATGTGCCCGGATTGTTTGGCGCGCGCATGCGCGAGCGTCGCCTCGCCCAGCACGTCCATGCTGGTGACTTCGCCATCGACCGAAACCTCGAGCCCGCTCGGCGTTTCGCGCAGCGCGACGATGGTGGGATGGACAGGCGCAGGGCTTGGCTCACCGCTCTGCGGAAGATCGACCTTGATGTCGACCGTCGGCAGCGGCGCCGTCACCATGAAGATAATCAGCAGCACCAACAGCACGTCGATGAATGGAATGACGTTCGGCTCGAACGCGGGCGTCAATGCGCGCGACATCGCGCTTGATTTGCGAACGCCGCCCAAAGCTTTCACCTGCATGACGCGCCTCCTCGCCGACCGCGCGTCGGCCGAAGAAAGCGTGCGCTGCGTTCGTTAAGGCGTCCACGCACGCGCCGATCACACGCGCGCGATCTCGATCACAGATGCGAGAAAGCCGCGACGCTTTCGCGCCGCGGCCCCTCTTTTCGTTGTGACGCTCGGATTAGCCGGCTGTCTGGAAGCCGATGCGAACCCGTGTGCGGCCGCCCGAGGTTGGAACACCTTGGGAGTTCTGCGCCGCGGCGCGGAAGAGACGCGACATCCGCATCGCCGCTTCTCCGAAGCCCCAGCCGTTGGGGTCTTCCGAGACGACCGTGCAGGAGATGTTGCCGTCTGCCGCGACCAAGCAATCGAGCACAACCGTACCGGCTTGCCCCCGCTCGTTGGCCCGAGAGGGATAAAAGCGGCTGTAGTCGCGCGCGCTGGGGCGTTCGAGCCAGACCATCCCGGTGAGCACGGCCGGGGTCGGCGGCGCCGGCGGCGGATCGACAGCGACCGGGATCGGCGTCGGGGTCGGCGGCGCGTCGAGCGACGGCGGAGGCACGCGTTGCTCCGGCGGCGGCGGCGGCGGCGGACGATCCGGCGGCGGCGGCGGCGGTGGCGGCGGCGGCTTTTCCTTCTGCTCGATCTCGACCTTCACGGCGTCGGTATCGTCGAACAGATCGGTCATCGCGCTGAATTTTTGCGTGATGGCCATGTAGATCAGCGCCGAGCAGATCAGCGCCGCCAGAGTCATGGATATAAGGCGAAGGCGGACCATCGTGCTTTATCCCTCGCTCGCCAGCTCAGCGAAGATGCCGACTTTTGCGAAGCCTTCTTCCTGAAGCTGACTCATAACGCTGATGACATTGCCGTACGCGGTGCTTGATCAGCGCGCACAAAGATCCGCGCTTCGGCGTAAATGTCTTCGACATTGAGCGCCGGATTGTTGCGGATCGCATGCTGAACGGTGGTATCCGCGAGCTGCGACAACTGAACGGTTTCCTCGTCGACATAGATGACCATGCCGGCGGGGGTTTCCCGAAGACCGACGATCGTCGGGTTCAGGCCTTCCAAGCGGATGGGCACCGGGTTCGGCGGCGGCAAATCGACCTTGATATCCACGGTCGGGATCGGCGCCGTCACCATGAAGATGATGAGCAGAACGAGCAGAATGTCGATGAACGGAATGACGTTCGGCTCGGAATTGGGCTGCATGCTTTCGCGCTTGCCGCCACCGCCGCCACTGGAAGCTACTTTAGCACCCATGGCTCACCTCCGCCGATCTTCGGCGACGAGGCCGATTTTGGTGAAGCCCTTGTCCTGCAGACGATTCATCACCCGCACCACGTTGCGATAAGCCGTCTCGGAATCGGCGCGGATATAGATGCGCTGATCGAGGAGCTCATATTCGTCGTCGGCGATGGTCGGCGAATTCAACCGCACCGCTTCGTACGTTTTCTCGCCGAGCTGAGCGACCGGCACTTCGTCGTTCATCACGAACGTACGAATACCGTTCACATCGTCGGTGACGGAAACCCAAGTCGGTTTCGCCACGCGCTTGGACGGCATGATCTTCGACGTGGGCATGTCCACTTCGATATCAACGGTGGAGATCGGCGCGGCGATCATAAAGATGATCACCAGAACGAGCATCACGTCGATGAAGGGGATCACGTTAGGATCCGCGTTGACGTCCGAGCGGCCGCGTTTACCGCCGCCGGACCCTCCTACTTTACCCGCCATTGGCGTTCCTCCGGTTCAAATCTCTCTTAACCGGCCCGGCGATCCATATCGCGGGAGACAAGCGCGATGAACTCGGCGGCGAAGTCGTCGAGTTTGCCAGCTTGCTTGGAGATTTGCTTGGCGGAGAAGTTGTAGATCAGCACCGCGGGAATGGCGGCCGCGAGACCGGCGGCGGTGGCGAGCAGAGCGCCCGCGATACCAGGCGCGACGACCGCGAGCGAGGTGGTTTGGCTTTCGGCGATGCCGACGAAGGCGACCATGATGCCCCAGACCGTACCGAACAGACCAATGAACGGTGCGTTCGCGCCGATCGAGGCCAGGAAGGTCATGTTGGAGCCGAGGTCTTCAAGGTGCTCGTTCTGGCGCGAGACCATCGCGGAGGTGACCCGCTGCATGGTGTGATCGCGCGCGTCGCGCATGGTGTAGAGACCGAGGTCTTGGGTGCGGCGCACTTCGCCCATGCCGGCGTCGAACATCGATTTGATGCCGGAGGCGGGAAGCTTGCGAACGATGGCTTCGGCTTCTTCAACCGAGTTGGCCTTGCGGAAGGCAGCCAGGAAATCCTTGGTCTGCTTGCCGGCCTTGCGCATCACGTAGATTTTTTCAAACAGCAGCGCGATGGCGTAGATGGCGCAAAGCGCCAGGATAATCATGACGACGAGTTCGAGCGTCTCGAGCCGTTGCACCAGCGCCCAGAGGCTGACCTCTTGGTGGCCGCCGGCGGCTTCAGCCGCTTCAAGACCGCGCGCACGCGCAGCTTCCAGTTCAGCGGCCGAAGGGGCCGGCGGAAGCGGCGCCGCCGGAGCGGCTGGCGCGCCCGCGGGCGTTTGCCCAGCCGGCGTTGCGCCTTGTTGCGCGTAAAAAGTCATGAGCGAGTACATTAGCGAAGTCATGATCTGCCCTTTGTGCCCTGTGTCTTGCTCTGGCGAGCCTTGATTGCCCTGAAAACGAGGCGAACTTGGTTCGCCGGCCGACGAGTTAGATGCGGTCTGGCGGCAGAGCGATGGATTTCGTCCTCTGAGGGACTAGATCGGCTCGCTTCCTCCATCAGTCTCCACCCGGCCTGCCGCGTAAGCGGTCTTCGTATTCCGGATGAAGTAAGTCGCTCGTGTCTAAATTTTAGGAAAAGGTGTCCTTGTCAACGTCTCCCGCGCAGTGAGCGAACCGAAGGTTCGCCTTGCCCCCACTGCCGACCCTTTCGAATGCACCGGGGCGCACCAACGCGGCAAGAAAACTTTCGTGATTGACATTCGTTCCCGGTTTGCGCCCGCCGCAAAACTGGATAGCAAAGCCTATGGCTATGTCGGCGCACGAACTCGAAACGCTCCTGCGCGCCGCATTCGCGGACGCCGACATTGAGATTCACGACCTCGCCGGCGATGGCGATCACTATAAAGCGGTTATCAAGTCCTCTGCTTTTGCGGGAAAAAGCCGCGTTGCGCAGCATCAATTGGTGTATTCGGCGCTCCAGGGGCGCATGGGCGGGGCGCTCCACGCGCTGGCGCTTGAAACTGCCCCAAAATAGCGCGCGCTTGATGAAAGCGGCGCTAGCGCCTACCTGAAAAATCTCACCCGGAGCCCTTTTCCCTCATGGCCGACACGCCCGCCTTCGACGACATCCGCAAAACCATCGCCGACAATGACGTCGTGCTCTTCATGAAAGGCACCGCCGAGGCGCCCCAATGCGGCTTCTCCAGTCAGGTGGTGCAAATCCTTGATCACATTGGCGTTGACTTCGCGGACGTGAATGTCCTGGCCAATTCCGAGCTGCGAGACGGCATCAAGGCGTTCGCCAATTGGCCCACGATCCCGCAATTGTACGTCAAAGGCGAATTCGTCGGCGGCTGCGATATCGTCCGCGAGATGTTTCAAACCGGCGAGCTCAAGACGCTGCTGGCGGAAAAGGGTTTGGTCAAAGCGGCTTAGTCAGGCCGCGCGCCTTTCTTCCGGACGCTCCGTAACCTTCAGATCGAGCTTGAGGCGCGCCCCATCGCGCAGCACGTCGAGCGCCACGCGCTGGCCGATCGTTTCCCTGGTCAAAAGTTTGTGAACGGCGTCCACCGAAGACGTCGCGCGCCCGTCAAGCGCGAGCACGACGTCGCCCACACGCAAGCCCGCCGCCTCCCGCCGGTCCAGCGCTCGACACCGCGACGACCAGAACGGCGCTTTGCGCATCGAGCTTCAATCGCCGCACCAAGGCGGTCGAAAGCTCTTGCGTCTGCCCGCCGATCCCGAACCAGCCACGCGCCACGCGCCCTTCGCGCATCAGTTCGGGGATGATGCGTTTGGCGGTATTGATCGGCACGGCAAAGCACAGACCCTGCGCGCCGCCGATGATCGCCGTATTGACGCCGATCATGCGGCCCGCGCCATCGACCAGCGCGCCCCGCGCCATCGACCAGCGCGCCGCCGGAATTGCCGGGATTGAGCGCGGCGTCGGTTTGGATCACGTCCTCGATCAGCCCGCCCCCGCCTCGCCGCGCAAGGTGCGCCGCACGGCGGAGATCACGCCCGCCGTCACGGTGGCTTGCAGGCCGAGCGGATTGCCGATCGCGACCGCGAGTTCTCCCACGCGCAACGCATCGGAATCGCCGAGCGTCGCGGGCTTGTGCCCGCCGCCGCTCAGACGCAGCAGCGCAAGATCAGTATCAGATCGCCGCCCACGACTTCAGCGCTCACTACGCGCCCATCGTGCAGCACGCCCTCGATGCGCCCCGCGCCTTTGACGACGTGATGATTGGTCAGCGCGTAGCCGTCTGGCGACACGATCACGCCAGAGCCCCGCGCCATCATAGAGATCGCGCCCGCGGCTCGTTCGGCGAACGCCCGATCACCGACGGCGCGGCTTTTTCACCACGCAATGACTGTCTCAGAAAATCCGTCGCGGACGTGCGAGCCAGCGTCGGAAACAGGCGCCGCGCGCCCCGCCTTTAGACCGAACATAAGCCAAGAGGTAGGAACCCCATCGCGCTCGCGCTAGCCCGCTATCGCGCCGCGCACCCTTGCCGTATGGACCGCCGCACATGCCGACATCCCCTTCCCGAAGAACCGAAGTTCGATCTCCTCACTTGGATGCGCAATTCCTTCCTTGCGGGGGTTGCGCTGGTGTTGCCGTTTTTGGTGACGGGCTGGGTGATCTGGCTGGTGGTTGCGTTCATCGACGGGAACGTCGTGCCGCTTTTGCCGCCAGGCTTGCGCCCGGTCGCGGAATCCATTCCAGGCGCCGGCGTCATGTTCGCGCTGGTTGGGCTCACTTTGGTCGGTGCGCTCGCGGGCAATCTGTTTGGGCGCTGGATCGTCGACGCCGCCGATCGCTTCATCTCAAACTTGCCGCTGGTGCGCTCGATCTATGGCGGCGCAAAGCAAATCTTCAAACAAGTCGCCGCGCCCGAACGCACTTCGTTCAAACAAGCCGTCCTGGTGGAATTTCCGAACCCCGGTGCTTGGGCCATCGGTTTCATCACAATGAAGACACCTCCGAAGTCGCGCACGATATCGGCGAGGAATTGGTGGCGGTCTATGTGCCGCAAGCGCCAATCCCAACCTCGGGCTTCTTGCTTTACCTTCCCCGCACCCGCCTTCGCCCGCTCGCAATCAGCCCCAGAGGAAGCCCTAAAGCGCGTCATTTCCCTCGGCATCATCCGCGACGCGGAAGCCGATGCGCGCCTCGCGCCGCCGAAGTAGCAGTTGCCGCTCCCCGGACGCCGAAGGCGATCCGGGGCCATTCATCCAACGAATTCGCGCATGCCGCACCATGGACCCCGGCTCAAACGCGTGCTGCGCACGCTGGCCGGGGAGCGGGCTTAGACGATCTTGAAATCCGAAGGCTTCCAATCGGGCTTAGGATATTTCGGGTTCATCTCTTCAAGCGTGCCGCGCACGATCGACGCGATGATCGCATTGCGGCGCCATTTCTTATCCGCCGGGATCACGCGCCACGGCGCATGCGCGGTCGAGCACCGCGTGATGGCGATTTCGTAAGCGTCCGCGTAGGCGTCCCAGAGCTTGCGATCTTCAAGATCGCTGGCGTTGAATTTCCAATTACTGTCCGGCCTCGTCCACGCGCGCCTGCAAGCGCTCGCGTTGCTCCTCCTTGGAGATGTGCAGCGCGAACTTCAAAATCACCGTGCCATTGTCGATCAGGTGCTGCTCGAACGCATTGATCTCGTCATAGCGTTTTTCGATCGCCTTGGCCGGCGCGAGCTTGCGCACCTTGCCCACCAGCACGTCCTCATAATGCGAACGGTTTGAACACGCCGATCAAGCCCTTCTTGGGCGCCGCAGCATGAATGCGCCACAAAAAATCATGCGCGAGTTCTTCCTCGGTCGGCCGCCCAAACGCGGGTGACGCTCACCCCGAGCGGCCCGCAATGATTGAACACGCCACGCACCGTGCCGTCCTTGCCGGACGTATCGGTGCCCTGCAGCACCACAAGCAAAGCGCGGCGTGCGCATCGGCCCAAAGCCGATCCTGCAACACGTCGATCGCCTTGGCGTCGTCGGCCAGACTTTCCTTGGCCTCGTCCTTATCGGCGAAGATGCCTTCGCCTGCGGTGTCGCGCGAAGCGAGCCCCGCCTTGTCTCCTGGCTTCACGCGGACTTTGTCGTCGAGCTTTTTCAAGTTGGACATGAGCAACCTTCTGTCGTTCCAAGCCTGCATAGCGCATCGCGCCAGCCCTGGCTTCCAGGTTCGCCCCGTTTAAACGAACACCACCGTCTTGTTCCCGGTGATCACGACGCGCCGCTCCAGATGCCAGCGGACGGCACGCGACAGCACCTGGCACTCAAGGTCGCGCCCAATCTCCACCAGATCTTTCGGCGTGTGATGGTGCGCCACGCGCCCCACCGCCTGCTCGATGATCGGCCCCTTCATCCAGATCGGGGCGTCACATAATGAGCGCTTGCGCCAATGATCTTCACGCCGCGCGCATGCGCCTGCGTGTAGGGCTGCGCGCCTTTGAAGCTCGGCAGGAAGGAGTGATGAATATTGATCGCCCGCCCTTCGAGTTTGGCGCACGTCTCGGCGGTCAAAATCTGCATGTAACGCGCGAGCACGAGCAGCTCGGCGCCCGTCTCTTCCATCACGGCAAGCATGCGCGCTTCAGCTTCGGCCTTGTCCGCCGGCAGCGCGTGATACGGCGTTTTTCCGCCACGCCACGAACGGCGCCATGTCGTCGTGATTGGACACCACCGCCGCGATATCCGCGTCGAGCCAGCCCGTCTCTTGGCGATGAAACAGATCGACCATGCAATGGCCGATCCTCGAAACCGCCAACACGATCTTCGGGCGCTGCTCAGTATCGTGGATGCGCCACGTCATCCCAAAGCGCCGCGCAATCGGCGCAAACCCCGCCTCAAGCTCCGCTAAGCTCGCGGCGCCGGGCGACGGCTTCGAGAACGCCGTGCGCATAAAGAAGAAGTCGCGCGAGGCGTCGTGAAACTGGTCGCTCTCTTCGATCGAAAGCCCGCGATCCGCAAGGAAAGTAGCCGTCGCCGCCACGATGCCAATCGCGTCGGGGCACTGCAGCGTAAGACTGTATCGGCCGTGGGACATGGATGGATTCGGCTTTAGGGCCAGGGATTGAGCCGTATGCCCAATCCCTAAACCCTATTCCCTAATCCCAACTTAGCTCGCGTAATACTCGACGACCAAGTTCGGCTCCATCTGCACCGGGTACGGCACTTCGGCGAGGTTCGGCATACGCGAGAAGCGGGCCGTCATCGCCTTGGCGTCGACCTCGATATAGTCGGGCTGATCGCGTTCGCCGCTTTGCAGCGCTTCGAGCACGATGGGCCATCGAGCGCGCTTTTTCGCGCACTTCGATCACGTCGCCGACCTTGCAGACATAAGACGGGATGTTTACGCGCTTGCCGTTCACCTTGACGTGGCCATGGTTCACGAACTGGCGCGCGGAGAACACGTCGGGGTGAACTTGCAGCGATAGACCACTGAATTCCAGGCGCTCTCCAAGAGACCGATCAGGTTCTCGGCGGTGTTGCCCTTCCGGCGCGCCGCTTCCTCATAGGTGCGGCGGAACTGCTTTCGGTGATGTTGCCGTAATAGAGCCGGAGCTTCTGCTTGGCGACCAGCTGGAGGCCGAAGTCCGAAGTCTTACCCTTGCGGCGTTGGCCGTGTTGGCCTGGGCCGTACTGGCGCTTATTGACCGGCGATTTTCGGCCGGCCCCAAAGATTTTGCCCAAAGCGGCGATTGGATTTGTATTTCGCACGAACGCGTTTCGTCATGGCGCGAAGCGCCTTCTTTTCGTTCTGACGGGACCGGCGGCTTCGCTATGAAGCCACGACTGCCCTGGCGGTGCGCCCGTCACCAGTATGAGGATCACCGGACAAGCCGGTCCTGCCCAGCCCGAAGGCTAGGTATCCAAGAACGGGCGCTTTTGACGGAAGCGAGGCTTCAAGTCAATTCGGGGCGTGTATGCTGGCTGGGGTTTGAGGGCGGCGACCATGGGCTATCTTGAGAAATCGCTGGGCAACATGAGCGGGTGATCGCCAGGGCGCACTTTTCACTGGTGGTACAGCGTCAAGGCCTGGCTGGCGCTGATCTTCCTGTTCTGGTGCCTGATCGGGATCTGGATTTTCGTCGCCATGATGGTCCGGGCCGGCACGACGGAGATCGCCGTCACCAGCCACCGCTTCGTTCAGAAAAACCGGGCTCTTCACCCTCCGCACCAACGAAATTTCGCTGCAAAACATCGAAGGCGTGCAGCTGACGCAGACCTTCTGGGGCCGCGTGTTCCGGGTATGGGCGCCTCCGGATCGAGGGCACCGGCATCGACGCGGTGACCCTGCCCGACATCGCCGACCCGATCACCTTCCGCGGCGCCATCGAGAGCGCCAAGGAAGAGGGAAGAAAAGCCCAGCGAGACCTAATTAAGCTCGACCGTGCGTTCGATGATCTGGTCAAAGGCGATCTTCCAGCCCTCGTCCTGCAAGACAAATGCGGCAATAATAACCCGCGCCGCCCGTCCAGCGCACCACGCCCAGCGTGAACACAAGATCGGGCGTAACCTCGCTCTTGATCGGCGCGGTGTAGGTGAGCCTTGCCGGGCCATTGGCGTAGATCGCGCGCGCGCCATCGGGGCCGATACCAACGGGAATATCGTTGCGGCTGACGCGGCCGCGCGCGGCCATCGCGGCGGCAAGCGCGCCGCCCGCGTCGGACGCGGCTGCCGAGGCGAGTGCCGCTTCCGCCGCGAGCACATCTTCACCCGCATCCGCGCCTTCGGCGGCGTGCTCGATCACTTCGACTTCGCCGTCAAAGCGGATCGTCACCGGAATCGGCGAGTCCGTGCCGCCGTCATAGATCCATTTCCAAGTCCCATCCGGCTGGCGCTTCCAGACCGTGAGATATTGCCCAAACGCGCTGTCATCGCCATTGAACGGCCCGGTGGTGAAACCAAGTTCGCCAGAACTCGACGCCACCGCCAGCGAGGGGTCCCAGTTCAGGGAAACATCGCCGCGATTGGCCGGATCGATATTGGTGAAGAAGCGCACCGCGGGCGTAGGCCCGGGCTGGAGCACGAACGCGTCGGGCGCCGCATGCGCCTCGGACGCCTCCACCCATCCGATCCGCCGCGCGTCAGCCGCAAAATCGCGCTCGGCGGCGATGACAGTATCCACGACAGGCGGCGTCGGCGCGACGGCGGGCGGCTGACAGGCGGCGAGCAAGGCCGCGGCGGCGATGAGAAAAATACGCATGCCGCCAAGTGGCGATAGCGCGCGGCGCGCGTCAAGCCGGCGGGCGATACGGAATAATCTCGTCGAACACGATGCGCCAACCTTCGGCGCGCCGCTGCCAGATGCGCGCGTAGTGGCCGTGCTTTTGGGGCGCGCCCTCGGTGCGCCAAACCCTCGCCCAACGCAAACACCAGATCGCCCGCCGCCGAAGCTTCCGCGCGCAAAGGCGTAAAGCCAAGCGGCGCTGGATCGCGCGCGATCAGCGCCTCCGCCGCATTGCGCCCAAGCGCAGGCGCCTCGCCCCGCACGATTGAGCCGCACATCCTCCGCAAGCGCGCCGCGCAAAGCCGCCAGCGCATCACCACCGCCCCAACCGATGCGCGCTTCCAGTACGCCGACCTCGGCCAGCGCTGCTTCCGCCGAACCTGCCTCGCGCGCCGATGGCGCGAGTTCGAGCACAGCAGCATCCGCGCCGATCGGCGCCGCGTCCGTCACCGGCACGCCGCCATCGAATATCCATTTCCACGAGCCGTCCGCCTGTTTGCGCCACACGGTGAAGTAATGCCCACGCGCGCCCGCTTGCCCGCGCGCGAAAAACGGGCCGGTCGTAAAACCAAAATCGCCGGATTGCGCCATGCCCGCGAACGCGGGACGCCAAGTGAGACCAGTGAAGCCATCGTCGTCGGTGGCCGCCAAATTCGCGGGCGCACTCACCACATCCGGGCCCAGCATGTACCCATCCGGCGCGGCCGACGCCCGAAACGCCGACACCCAACCGCGCACCCCCCGCATCCCGCCGCAAACGCCCGCTCCGCCGCGATCACCGGCGCGGCAGATGGCGCAGACGGAACGCTCGCGCAGCCGGCGAGCAACAGAACTAGAAGGAAAGCGCCACGCATCGGCTCAAGCGCACCGCCAAACATCCGCGCGTCAAGCCTGAAGCGACAACTCAGCCCGCGCTGTCGTCGGTTCACTCCGCCTCGTCGCCCGCACGCGGGACGTTCGCCGCCTTCGCGGCTGAAAAAACCGCTCCGCGTCGCCAGGACGCGCCCGCTTTCCACGCTCCGCGAAATACTCAGCCGCGCTCACCGCCGCGCCCACTTTATCGGCCACGGCGCGCGCCGCGAACTCCGCCGGCGTTACGCCCCGCTCGCGCGCAAGCCGCTCTACTTCGCGGGATACATCCTCCGGCAGTTCGACAGTCAGTGTTTCACTCATAGCTTGAGCATACTCCAAAGGCCGCTTGGCGTCATGATCCTAATACCGAACCGAGCGCCAGCACCCGTGAACGTGCCGATTTCGAACGTCGCGATCGCCTCGGCCTGTCCATTAATCGCAGCCTCCAACACCATCTCGTCGTCCGGGTCGGAGAGTTGCGGCCTCCAAGAGAAGTCACGGTCTGCGGGATGGATAACGCGCGCCAAGTCATCCAGCACAGCAACGATATCGGCTTGCGAGACGTGCGCCGCCGCCAAATGCTCCCGCCGCGTCATCACCGCCTCATACTCTGCAAACAGCGCCGCATTCGCGACCAAGGCGATCCTACCCGATAGAGCTGCGAGGATCAGTTTCGCGGATGCGCCGGACGGGCTTCGCATACCCGCCACGAGCACGTTCGTATCGAGCACCACGCGCACGCCGCTCAGCCCGCGCTGTCGTCCAAATCATACTGGCTCTGCAAATAATTCTGCAGGCCCACCTGGCCGAGCACGGCGATCTGGGTTTCCAGGAAGTCGATGTGCTCTTCGGTATCGTCGAGGATTTCGGTAAGAAGGTCCCGGGAGACGTAATCCTTCTTCACTTCGCAGAGCGTGATGGTCTCCACCAAGGCGGTGCGTCCGCGCGTTTCAGCGCCCCAGGTCAGCGGCCAGGCGTTCTTCAACGCCTTCACCGATTTGCAGTTTGCCGAGATCTTGCAGGTTCGGCAGACCTTCCAGCAGCAGGATGCGTTTGATCAAACGATCCGCGTGCTTCATTTCCTCGATGGATTCTTCATAGGTCTTTTTGCCCAGCTTCCCGTAGCCCTCGCTCTGATACATGCGGGCATGCAGGAAATACTGGTTCACCCGACGTCAGCTCGTTGGTGAGGATCGCGTTCAGTTTTTTGATGACCTCGGGATCGCCCCTTCATCGCGCACTACTCCGCCGCGACGAGGCCCTCCGAGCAAGCCATTCCGCCGCACTGTAATTGATCGGCGATCTCCGGGAGGCACCGTCCGCAGCAAGGCTCGCACCCATGATGGGAGAGCACTTCCTTGGGACGGCGCGCGCCCGCCGCGATGGCCTCATCGACCTCGCGCTTGGTCACGCCGTTGCAATTGCAGACATACATGCGTCGTTTCCCGCTAAGCAAAGCCGAAACCGGCAAGTCACTCGCAGCCGCAAAGAAAGTAGCAAATCCGGCGCCAATTGCAAGTCATTCGCACAAGCAGGCGCAGTTAAGCCGCTCCCCGGACGGAGCGAAGCGACGATCCGGGGCCCATCCCTCACCCACTCGGCGGCCCGATCCATGGGCCCCGGCTCAAACGCGTGCTCACGCACGCTGGCCGGGGAGCGGCCCGGCGCTTGGGGCTTGCCTGCGCCTGCGCTACAAGCCGCGCCTCATGGCAAAAGCCCCGACGATCGGCATGGTCAGCCTCGGCTGCCCCAAGGCGCTGGTGGACAGCGAACGCATCCTGACCAAGCTCAGGAGCGAAGGGTATGCGCTGTCCGGCGACTATCAGGGGGCCGACCTCGTCGTCGTGAACACGTGCGGCTTCCTCGACAGCGCCAAGGCCGAGAGCCTGGAGGCGATCGGTGAGGCGCTGGCGGAAAACGGCAAGGTCATCGTCACGGGCTGCCTCGGCAAGGAAGAGGGCCTCATCCGGCAGACGCACCCGAACGTGCTCGCCGTCACCGGCCCCCACCAATACGAAGCGGTGATGTCGGCGGTGCACGCGCATCTGCCGCAGAAGCACGACGCCAAGATCGATCTCGTGCCCGAGGGCGGGCTTCGCCTCACGCCCCGGCACTACGCCTATTTGAAAATCTCCGAAGGCTGCAACAATCGCTGCTCCTTCTGCATCATCCCCAGCATTCGCGGCGATCTCGTCTCACGGCCCATCAACGCGGTACTGAAGGAAGCCGAGGGTTTGGTGAAGGCTGGCGTGAACGAAATTCTCGTCATCAGCCAGGACACCAGCGCCTACGGCGTCGACGTGAAATACGCCGAGAGCAAATGGAAGGACCGCATGGTCCGCGCCAAATTCTACGATCTCGCCAAGGAACTCGGCGATCTCGGCGTCTGGGTGCGGATGCATTACGTCTATCCCTATCCGCACGTCGATGACGTCATCCCGCTGATGGCCGAAGGCAAAATTCTGCCCTATCTCGACATCCCCTTCCAGCACGCGAGCCCTCGCTTGCTCAAAGCGATGCGGCGGCCGGCGAACCAAGACAAGATGCTCGAACGTATCGCCAAATGGCGCGCCATCGCGCCTGACCTCACCATTCGCTCCTCCTTCATCGTCGGCTTTCCGGGCGAGACGGAGGAGGATTTCGAGACATTGCTCGATTTCGTAGAAGGCGCCGAAATCGATCGGGCCGGCTGCTTCAAATACGAAAACGTCGAAGGCGCCCCCTCGCGCGATCTCGCCGATCACCCTCGACCAAGAGATTGTCGACGAACGCTGGGAGCGCTTCATGGAAGTGCAAACCACGCTCGCCCACGCCCGCGGCCAAGCCATGATCGGCCGAACACTCGATGTGATCTGCGATGGCTGGGATGAAGACGCGGAAGCCTATGCCTGCCGCAGCAAGGCGGATGCGCCGGAGATCGACGGCGTGGTCTATATCTCAAGCGAAAGCGAAATCTCGGAGGGCGCTATCTTCGCCGTCACCATCACCGCGGGCGAAGGCCACGAACTGATCGGCGAACGCGCGTGATCCTGCGGGAAGGCTGGACCCAAGCCGATGCCGAAGCAGTGATCGCGCGGGGTGATCCCGAAGAGCTCCTGCACATCCCGCTCTATGTCTCGCTCAACCCGCCCGATTGCGCCTGGTCTCAAGACATCTGCATCGCGCTTACGGCGCATGAGCACGAGGATGTGCGCGGCAATGCCGTGCTTGGTTTTGGCCATCTCGCGCGGCTCTGCGGCGCGCTGGATGAAGCGCGCGTGCGCCCGATCCTTGAAGCGGCGCTCGTTGACCCCATCCCCGGTCGTGCGCGGCCAGGCCGACGCCGCCGCCGACGATATCGGCATGTTTCTGGGCTGGAAGATCCGCAAGCCGAAAGCTGAATCGGATTAAGCCGCCCCGCGCAGCGGCGCCGCTTCCGCGCCCGACTTGCTTGCGGACGTTTAACGCGCGCGCCGCGTCTTCGTCATCTTTGCGTCGCAGACCTCCGCTTATCGCCCGCGCAACAAGGAGGCGTCCCCCATGTCAACTTGCGCGGAACGGATCATCGCTCTTTCGGAAACCTTGCGTCACTGGGACGATGCGCTCGCCACCGATCTTAACGCGGCGCACCTCTTCACGCATGACGTTCTGATGCGCGCCTTGCGCGCCGATCCCGAGCTTTCCCGTATCGCCGCCGACGCCGAGGGCTTGCGCCAAATTGCGGCGCCCGTCGCGGCGCAGTTCGGCCTGACGGAGGCGAAAGCCGCCTAAGCGCGACGCTCGCCTCAACGCTGCCTCGAACATGTTTCCCCTCGACGCGCATGACCGATGAATCTATGGCACTGGCCGAGATAAGCGCGGGCCCGAGCCTGCCGATCGGGGGAAAGCAAATGCGTCTATCAGCTGTCATCCTCGTCGCGGCCCTGGCCGCCGGATGCAATGCCAATGCGCCGGCGCCGAGCGCCACCGCTGACCGCTACATCGCACAGCCTTTGGTCAGCGAAATCTACACCGCCGATCCGTCCGCGCATGTGTGGGCCGATGGGCGCATCTATATTTATCCCAGCCACGACATCGATGCAGGCGTCGCCGAAGACGATCTCGGCAGCCATTTCGCGATGCGCGATTATCGCGTGCTCTCGATGGACAGCGTCGGCGCGCCGGTGACTTTGCACGATGTCGCGCTCGATATCGCCGACGTGCCATGGGCCGGCCGGCAGATGTGGGCGCCGGACGCCGCGTTCAACAACGGCACTTATTTTCTCTATTTTCCGGTGAAGGATAAGGAAGACATCTTCCGCATCGGCGTCGCGACTTCAACGTCGCCGACTGGCCCCTTCACCGCGCAGCCCGCAACCGATCCAAGGCAGCTATTCGATGGACCCCAACGTCTTCCGCGACGAAGACGGCGCTTATTACATGTATTTCGGCGGCATCTGGGGCGGCCAATTACAGCGCTGGGCAAGCGGCTCGTACAACGCCGAAGGCGGCAACACCGATTTGCAGAATGATGCCGTCGCCGCGCTCACACCGCGCGTCGCGCGCATGCGCGGCGATATGTTGGAATTTGCCGAAACGCCGCGTGCTGTCGTCATCAACGATGCCGAAGGCCATCCCCTGCTTGGCGGCGATCACGACCGCCGCTTCTTCGAAGGCACATGGACGTTCCGGCGCGGCGACACCTACTACCTCACCTATTCAACGGGCGACACGCACTACCTCGTCTACGCAACAGGCACATCGCCCTATGGCCCCTTCACCTATCAAGGCCGCATCTTGGAGCCGGTTGAGGGCTGGACCTCGCATCACTCGATCTTCGAACAAAACGGCCAGTGGTACCTCGCCTATCACGACACCCAACTCTCCGGCCGCACGCACCTCCGGAACGTGAAGATCACGCCGCTCACATTTAACGAAGACGGCTCGATCCAAACCATCAATCCGATGCGCGACTAGCGAAGGCGCGCGCATGGCTTATCGCTGACAACCGTTTTATGGTGTTCAAATATTTACTGCGAATTCTGACACTTAACCTCAACACGCGCCGGAACTAGCGATTGCATCTCCTGTTGTCACGCGCAGGAGGTGCGTCATGAAATCCAATTACAAACTCGGCATTCACGCGGCGGCGCTGGTCGCGGTTCTCGGTCTTGCGGCATGCAGCAGCGATGGCCGTCTGGCATTCGCGGGCGGCGCGGGGCTCGGTTCATCCGGCGCCGGCAACGGCTCTGGATCGAACGGTTCGGGATCTGGTTCTGGATCAGGCTCGGGATCGGGCGGCGGCGGCTCCACCAACAATGGCGGTTCGGGCGCGGGGGGCGGCGGCACGACCACGCCCGCATCCGCGTCTTCGTCAGGCACTGTTGATCGCATTGTCGACGGCGCCGACGACGCGCTCGCCTCTTCCGGCAACACCGGGAGCGTGCTCGGGCAAAGCGGACGCGGCGTGGCCAGCAATATCAGAGGCCGCGTCGATCAATCGGGCATTGTCGAAACAGCGGACAATACCTTGAACCCGCTCGCGCGCGTTTCAGTCGGCGACGAAACTCTGGTCGGCTCGGGCGCGGCATCGAGCAATCAAGCGCTCGGCATCAGCGCGCTTTCACCAACCCAAACGCAGGGCGACGTTGCGAGCCTCGGCGTGCTCTCGAACGGCCAAGTGGTCGCGGCAGCGGCGAATGTCGCCGAAGGCGCATCGACCAATGGCTTGCTCGGCGTCGCGGCCGGCGACAGCCAAGTGATCGGCGGTAACAACAACGCCGTCGCGGTCGGCGTGCTGACGCCAACCAATGAGCAGGGCAGCGCCGCAAGCGCCAATGTGCTGAGCCAAGGCGACGTGCTCAACGCGCAAGTGGGCGCGCCCGAAGGCGCTCAAGCAGGGGCTGGCGGCGCGGTGAACGCCGTCACTGGGGTCGTGCAGGGCGCATTGCCCGGCATCCACTGAGCCTTAGCGGGGCGGGCGCGACAAGCGCCTGCCCCGCGCGCTTTCTCAAAAGAGTTTCCGAACATGAAGCCTTCGCTCCTGGGCGTCTCAATCGCGTGCCTTTTCGCTGGCGCCAGTTTCACCGCCGCGCTCGCGCAGGAAGGCGGCGTCATCATCGATCAGGACCGCGCCGACCGCCGGCCGCCCAGCGTCGATGCGCCGCCCGCACCAGCGCGCGAACGCGGCCATGTCGAAACACCAGCCGCGCCGTTCACGCCGTTCGTGTTGCAGAGCATCGAGGTGGAAGGCGCCTCGCTCCCACCCAGCGCTTTTGATGCGGCGATCGCATCGATGCGCGGCGACACCATCGACGCCGCAAACCTCTCCCAACTCGCCGACGCCATCTCGGGCGTTTATGCCGAGAGCGATATCGCGCTCTACACCATCCTCGTGCCGCCGCAGGATTTCGCGAATGGCCATGTGCGCCTGCAAGCGATCGAGGGACATGTCAGCAATGTCGCGCTCAGCGGCGATACCCGACGGCGACATCACGCTCGCGCGCCACTACGCGGCGGCGCTCACGACCGAACGCCCACTTTCGCGCCGCACCATGGAGCGCGAGATGCTGCTGCTCAGCGACATTCCTGGCCTCAAGACCGATGTGCGCATGGCGCCGGCGGCGGATGCGGGCGGCGTGGTCATGGGCCTTGGTCTCCAACGCCGCCGTTTCGAATATGGGTTCGGCATCAATAACAGCGGCTCGTCTTCACTCGGGCGCACGCAACTCGAAGCCAGCGTCAGCGCCAACGGCCTCGCGCGCTTCGGCGATCAAACGCGGCTCTCGGTTTCAACCGATTCCCAGTTCGAGCGCTTCACCTATGTCACGCTCTCGCACCGCCAACCGCTCGGCCATGACGGCGCATCAGTGCAGGCGCGCATCAGCGCTCTTGAAACCGATCCGCCGAACGGGGTCAGCGGCCAGGCGCGCGCCGCCGGCGTCGTGTTCGTCTATCCAGCCATCCGCTCCTATCAGCGCAATCTGACTTTGAGCTTGGGCATCGACGGCCTCAACAGCGACAACGCCTTCCCTCGGCGACACCATCGCCTCGGAGCGCACGCGCGTGGCGCGCGGCTCCGCCGTGTTCAGCGATGGGCGCCGCAACCGCAGCTACAGCGCCGCCGCCACCGCGAGTTTCGGCATGGGACGATTTCGGCGCGCGCACCAGCACGCCGGGCACGGACCTCGATTTCACCAAGCTCAATCTGCAAGCGGCCTATAACCGCAATCTCGGCCCATCATGGGCGGTGCGCCTCGCCGGCGCCGCCCAAGCCAGCAGCGACGCACTCCCCGCGTCCGAACGCATGGCGCTCGGCGGCGCACGCTTCGGCGCGCATTTGAATCCGCGGAAGTTGCCGGCGATTACGGCGCGGCCGCCTCGGCTGAACTTGCATGGCGCGCGGCGCGGCGCGAAGGGGCTCTCGCTCTCTGAAATCTACACCTTCACCGATGGCGGTCAGGTCTGGACCGTCGATCGCCCGCTCAGCGCCGGTTATTCGCGTGACCTCATCTCCGCCGGAATCGGCACGCGCATCCGCGCCAATGCGCAATCAACGCTTGAACTCGAAGCGGTGAAATCGATCGACGAACCGCTGCCCGGCGTCGAAGAGCGCGGCTGGGGTCTGCGTTTTGGAATGAATGCGCGCTTCTGAAGAAGCGCTCAGCCGATCACTTTGGGCGCACCGAGCGTCATGAATACGACCGGGCCTTCGGTGGGGCCGCGATAAGCGCCAGCCGCGGCGTTCACTTTCATCGCGACAGCCGTGAGACGCCAAGCTTCCTGTTCGGAAATCTTGAGGCTGCTCGGTGAGTTCGGGCAGATCGTGCTTGTCGCCGAACCAGCGCGTGCGCTCAGCATCGGCGCGAAGCCGCGTCTGCACGCTCGGATGATCCCAGCCCCAGGTGAAAGCCGTGGTGCGCGGATTCCATGAGCCGATAATCTGCACCGGCGCGGTGACCAGTTTGCCGTCCGCGCGGTCGAACTCGATGAGGCCGGCTTCCTGGTTCACGGTCCAGTTCGCCTTGCCGAGCTTCAGCTTGTTGGCGAGCAAAGTCTGGCGGCGGTGGAGATCGACCCAGGCCTCGGCCCAGTATCGGTCAACGTCCACATGTTCGCCGCCCCATGGCACAAGCGAGCGGCCCGGCTGTTTCGCCGGGGCGGCTGGCTTTCGCATGAGGCGACTGATCCAACTCATTTGCAGAATGTGGATAACCCTTTTCGCGCGCGGCGTGAATCCCTCATTTTACGTGTCATCTTTCTTTCGTCCGCCGCGCCCGATCGTGAGCGCTTTGATGACACCCCGCAGCGTCTGCGCCTCCGCTTGCGTCAGCCGCGAGCGCTGAAACAGCGTCCGCAGGTTGCGCTTCATCAGCGGCGCCTTGTCTTCAGGATGAAAAAAACGGCCTCGATCAAGCTCTTGTTCCAGATGCTCGAAGAATGAATCGAGTTCAGCCTGTGTCGCAGGCGGGCTGTCGTGCCCCGTGAACCAGGCCGGCAAATCTTGCTGCTGGCGGCTCTCGGCCACGGCGAACGCGAACACCGCGACCGCATTGCTCAAATTTAGCGATGCAAAGCCCGGATTGACCGGAAGCGTTAAGATCGCGTCGGCCCGCGCGACGTCGTCGGTTTCGAGCCCCGCCGCCTCTGGTCCGAACATCACCACCGGCCGCTCGCCCGCCGCGATCGCCGCCCGCACCTTCGCCGCCGCCTCCCGCGGACCCCAGACCGGTTTTTCCAATTCGCGCGGCCGGGCGGTCGCGGCGAGCACCAAAGTCGCGTCCGCCAGCGCGTCCTCAAGCTTCCACTCGATCCGCGCCGCCTCCAGCACCCGGTCCGCGCCCGACGCCACCGCGATGGCTTTCGGGTTGGGCCAGCGGTCGCGCGGCTCGACCAGCCGGAGCGCCGAAAGCCCGAAATTCAGCATCACCCGCGCCACAGCGCCGATGTTTTCCCCCATCTGCGGGCGCACCAGGCAGATCGCCGGCCACGCCTCCTCGATCGGCGGCGGCATGTTTCGTGCGCGCGTCATCGGGTGAGACCTGGGAAAATGCCGGAGCAAGGCGCCATGACGGCACACTTCATTTCCGATGCACGCCCGCGCCGCAAGCAGCGCGTGCCGAAGGACCTCATCGTCCTGATCCTGGCCATCGCCGCGATTTACGCTTCGGCCTGGGGCGTGATGGCGCTCCGACGCCTGATGGCGCCCCCGCCGCGACCGATGGAAATCCAATTGCGCGCCGCGCCCCTGCCGCCGCGCACCGCCTCGCCGGAAGCGGCCCCTGCGCCCGCCGCCCCGCGCCGCGCCACGCGCCCGCAGCCGATCGCGGCCGACGCGCCGGTCGTGGAATTCTCCGATGTCGAGATCGAGCCGGCCGCCGATCCGTTCGACGGCCTGCCGCGGCTCAACGCCTCCGAACTTGAAGCGGTGTCCCAAGCGCGCTGATCGGCGGCTTTGCGCCCAAGGTTCAAGCTGCTACCACGCCCCCCGAAACGGACACGTTCGAGGGGACAATTTCCATGGCGAAGATCAAGGTCGAAAATCCAGTCGTCGAGCTCGACGGCGATGAGATGACCCGCATCATCTGGCAGCTCATCAAGGACCGGCTGATCCTCCCCTATCTCGACATCGATCTGAAATATTACGATCTCGGCGTCGAACACCGCGACGCCACCGAAGACAAAGTCACAATCGATGCCGCCAACGCGATCAAGCACTATGGCGTCGGCGTAAAATGCGCGACCATCACGCCCGACGAAGCGCGCGTGAAGGAATTCGGCCTCAAGAAAATGTGGAAGTCGCCTAACGGCACGATCCGCAACATTCTGGGCGGCGTCATCTTCCGCGAGCCGATCATCTGCAAGAACGTGCCGCGCCTGGTGCCGGGCTGGACCCAGCCCATCGTCGTCGGCCGTCACGCCTTCGGCGATCAATACCGCGCCACGGATTTTCTGTTCCCCGGCAAGGGCAAGCTCTCGATCAAGTTTGTAGGCGAAGACGGCAAGACGATCGAACACGAAGTGTATGACGCGCCCGGCGCCGGCGTCGCTATGGCGATGTACAATCTCGATGACTCGATCCGCGAGTTCGCGCGCTCGTCGTTCAATTACGGCCTGCTCAAAGGCTGGCCGGTTTATCTCTCGACCAAGAACACAATTCTCAAAGCCTATGACGGCCGCTTCAAGGATCTCTTCCAGGAAGTGTTCGACGCCGAATTCAAGGATCAATTCGCCGCGCGCAAAATGACTTACGAGCACCGCCTGATCGACGACATGGTGGCCTCGGCCTTGAAATGGTCGGGCGCGTTCGTCTGGGCGTGCAAGAATTACGACGGCGACGTGCAATCGGACACCGTGGCGCAAGGCTTCGGCTCGCTCGGCCTCATGACCTCCGTGCTGCTGACGCCCGACGGCAAGATCATGGAATCGGAAGCCGCCCACGGCACCGTCACGCGTCACTACCGTCAGCACCAAAAAGGCGAGCCGACCTCCACCAATTCCGTCGCCTCGATCTTCGCTTGGACGCGCGGCCTCATCCATCGCGGCAAGCTCGACAACAATCAAAAGCTGATCGACTACGCGCTGCTCTTGGAGAAGGTCGTGGTCGACACCGTCGAAGCCGGCCAGATGACCAAGGACCTCGCCCTCCTCGTCGGCGACAAGCAAGCCTGGCTCACCACCGAAGGGTATCTCGACGCCGTCGGCGACAATCTCGACGCCGCGATGAGCAAGGCCGCGTAACAATGCCTGACACCCGCAAACGCGATCTCGTGCGCGCTTACAAGGAGCGCAAAGCGCGGCGCGGCGCGTTCGCGGTGCGGTGTGCGCCCACGGGCGAAGTGTGGGTCTCGGCAACGCCGACACTCGACACCCAGCAGAACAGCACATGGTTCGGCCTGCGCAGCGGCGGCCACCCGAACCGCGCCTTGCAAGCCGCTTGGAAAACGCACGGCGAAACAGCGTTCAGCTACGAAATCCTGGAAGAGCTGCCGGATGAGGGCGCAAGCGCTTATGCCGTGCGCGCCGATCTCAAGGCGCTCGAAGAAATCTGGCGCGAAAAACTCGCCGCCCGCGCGGTGACGGGCTAGCGCGATGCGCACGCATCCGCCTTTCGTGATCGCAGGCGCGGCGCTGCTGGTTTTTTCCACGACGCACCACGCCGACGCACTGGCCGCGGCGTTCGCCAAACGCCCCGCCGCGCTCGCGCGCCGCGCCGGCAAGTTCACCTCGCTCACTGGCGCGTGGAGCGGCGAGTACGTTTACCCCTATCCCATGCACGGCGTGACGCGGGTGCCGTTCAATGCGCGGCTGGTTGAAAAAGGGATCGATCTCACCGGCGACACCGACGAGCCCAACACCTTCGCGCCCAGTTCCGCGCCGCGTCTGTTCGCTACCATTGTGGGCACGCGGGGCGGCAGCGCGGTCGAGTTCGTGAAAACGCTGGACGGCACGGGCGGCGTCTCGCACGCCATCCACTATGCCGGCACAGCCGACAGCGACCTCACGCGCATCGAAGGCACATGGCACATTCCCGGCAACTGGTCGGGAACTTTCATGATGGAGCGCGCGGGCCTTGAAGCCTCGGCGGCGGTTTCGCGCAGCGCCTCAGCGGCGAACTAAACCGCTGCCGGTCGCATTGCTGCAACGTATTGGGGCGCCCTATTGACGCCTCGCGCGCGAACGCGCTTGCGTGCTCGAACCTATGCAAATCGATTTCATCATCCGCGACTTGGCGCCTTCCGATCGCCCGGATTGGGAAGAGATTTGGGCGCGCTACCTCGAGTTTTACTCTCATCCGCTTGATCCCGTCGTTCTGGAGACGACATGGGCGCGGCTGAACGATCCCGCCGAGCCGATGTTCTGCCTTGTCGCCGAGCACGCCGGCATCCTGGTGGGCCTGGCCCATTGCGTGCTCCATCGCGGCACCTGGGCGGTCCGGGACATCTGCTATCTGGAAGACTTATTTGTTGTCTCGGAGATGCGGGGCGCGGGCATCGGCGGCGCTTTGGTCGAAGCGGTCTATGACCGCGCCGACGCGCTACAATGCGACCGCATCTATTGGCTGACGCACGAGACCAACACCGCCGCGCGCAAACTCTACGACAAGATCGCGACCCGATCAGGGTTCATCCAGTATCGGCGGGAATAGACTCTCCGCTCTAGCCCTCCGTCATTCCGGACGCGGAGCGCGATCCGGATTGAATGACTTGGAGGAGACCTGCGCTACAGCCGAAGAATATCCACTTCCGCCGCCTCATGCGGATCAAGCCGATAGACCATGCCGCGATGGATCGCGACCATCGCGCCCTCGCCCCAATCCTCGATCAGTTCGGCGTCGTCTCGCGCCCGCGCGGCCCATTGAGAGCCGTCCTCGCAGATCACCACACGCCCGTCGGCCAGCACCTCCTCGATCATCGAGACCGTGCCCGATGCGGCGCCCGCCCCAATCCCGACTCGGAACACAGACAGAATCGCTTCACGCTGCGCCTCGGACAGCAGGCTCCATTCGAGCCGCGCGAAAAGCTCGGGCCCCAAGAAGGCAGCAAGAGCGTCGTTGTGCGTCATGCGTCCCCTCAGCCGAATCAGCCTGACTAAAAAGCGGTGATTTGGTTTCCGAGAAGTTACGCACGCGATATGGAGTCAGAGGCCAAGCCGCCAGATCAGATCGCGGTCCCGCATGCGCCCGACCATGAAGCCGTGCTCGCCGACGTGCTGGAACCCGTAACGCCGATAAAAGCGCTGGGCGCGCGCGTTGTTTTCCCAGACGCTGAGATAGATCGCCGGCGCGCCCTGTTTACGCGCCCAGTCCAGCGCTTCGTCCATCAAGCTCTGCGCAATCCCCGCGCCCTTCTCGGCCGCTTCGACATAGAGCCGATGCAGCTCCAGCGCGCCCGGCTCTTCCACCGGCAGCCCAAGCGCGCCGGTCTTGCAATAGCCGACGAGCGCATCGCCTCGGAATGCGAGACGATAGTGCGAAGATGCATCCGCGATCTCCGCGCGCTGGATATCTGCGCCGTACTTGCTCGCCATGTAAGCCGCGAGGTCTTCCGGCGGATAGAGATGCCCGAACGTCGCGACGAACGTGTCGCGCGAGATCACGGCGAGCGCGGGAGCGTCTTCAAGTAAAGCGTCGCGATACAGGACCGCCGGCGCCCTCGCCGGCACAGTCTCTTGCCGGCGAGGCGCCGGCGGTCCGCCATTGATCGTCACGCCGCGAGCGCGCCTTCGAGCGCGGCGCGGATCGCGGCGAGCGCGCCTTCGGCTTTCGCGCCATCGGGTCCGCCGCCTTGGGCCATGTCGGGCCGTCCGCCGCCGCCTTGGCCGCCGACCACCGCAACACCCGCGCGCACCAGATCGACCGCCGAGATCTTGCCCTTCAAATCATCCGTCACGCCGACCGCGAGCGAAGCCTTGCCCTCATCGACGCCGATATAAGCGACAACGCCCGAGCCCAAGCTCTTCTTGCCCTCATCGATCAGCCCGCGCAGATCCTTCGCCGGCACGCCTTCGAGCACACGCGCCAGCACCGCAACGCCGCCAACATTTTCCGGCCCCGCCGGCGCAGGCGATCCCGAAGAGCCGGCCATGGCGAGCTTCTTCTTGGTTTCACTGAGTTCGCGCTCCAGCTTGCGGCGCTCGTCCTGCAATTGGGCGACGCGCTCCGGCAATTCGGCGAGCGGCGCCTTCAGGCTCGACGCCGTTGCCTTCGCCAGCGCGGCTTGCGCCTTGAAATGCGCGAGAGCCGCAGCGCCCGTCGCCGCTTCGATGCGGCGAATGCCCGCCGCGACGCCGCTCTCGGACAGGATCGCGAACACCGCGATATCGCCGGTGCGTCGCACATGCGTGCCGCCGCAGAGTTCCACCGAATAAGCCTTGCCGCTGTGATCCAGCGCATCGCCAAGCCTGAGCACGCGAACCCGGTCGCCATACTTCTCGCCGAACAGCGCGAGCGCGCCCTCCGCGATCGCCGCGTCCGGCGTCATCTCCTTGATCACGCCCTCGGCGTTCTGACGAATGACGGCGTTCACCTCCTCTTCCACACGGTCGAGTTCGTCGGGCGTCACGGGCGCGCCATGGCTGAAGTCGAACCGGAAGCGCTCGGACTCCACTTGCGAGCCCTTTTGCGTCACATGCGGCCCCAGCACATTGCGCAGCGCCGCGTGCAGCAAGTGCGTCGCACTGTGATTGGCGCGGATGGCCTGGCGACGCGCGTGATCGATTTCGAGATCGGCTTTGTCGCCGACCGTGACTTTGCCCTTCACGAGCGTGCCGACATGCACATGAAGCGCGCCCGCCTGCTTCAACGTGTCCGCCACTTCAAACACTGCGCCGTTCGCGAACATGATCGTGCCGTAGTCGCCGGCCTGGCCGCCGCTTTCAGCATAGAAAGGCGTGCGGTCAAACACTAAAGCCGCATCGCGCCCCGCTTCCAGCGCATGCGTCTCTTCGCCATTGACGACGATCGCAACCACGGCGCCCGCGCCCTCTTCGTGCGCATAGCCCAGAAACTCATTGCCCGGCACGCGGTCCTTGATCGCGAGCCAGAGCGCGGGATCGTCAGCGCCGTCAGCGCCTTTCCAACTCGCCTTGCCAGCGTCCTTCTGACCTTTCATCGCCGCATCGAACGCCTCGACATCGACGCCCACATCGCGACCGCGCAAGATGTCTTGCGTGAGATCGAGCGGAAAGCCGTAGGTGTCGTGCAGTTTGAACGCCACGTCGCCATTGAAGAGCTGTCCCTTCTTCAGCGTGCGCGCTTCTTCCTCCAGCAGCTTCAGGCCATTGCCGAGCGTGCGGCGGAATTGCTCCTCTTCTTGTTCGAGCTGGTTGAGGATCACCGGGCGTGCGCGATCGAGTTCGGGATAGGCTTCGCCCATTTCCGCGATCAAAGTGGGCGCCAGCTTGTGCATCAACGGCTCGGTCGCGCCCAGCATGTGCGCATGGCGCATGGCGCGGCGCATGATCCGCCGCAGCACGTAACCGCGCCCATCCTTCGACGGCATGATGCCGTCCGCGATCAGGAAACACGATGCGCGCAAATGATCCGCGATCACGCGGTGGCTCGCGGCCTTGTCGCCCTCGGCCTTGACGCCGGTGAGGTCTTCGGACGCCGCGATCAACGTCTTGAAGAGATCGATCTCATAATTCGAATGCACACCCTGCAGCACGGCGGCGACCCGCTCGAGCCCCATGCCGGTGTCGATCGATGGTTTCGGCAAGCGCTCGCGGCGCCCGTCCGCGAATTGCTCGAATTGCATAAAGACGAGATTCCAAATCTCGATGAAACGGTCGCCATCCGCGTCGGCGCTGCCGGGCGGGCCGCCCGCGATTTTGGGGCCGTGATCGTAGAAGATTTCCGAGCACGGACCGCAAGGGCCGGTATCGCCCATCGACCAAAAATTATCGTTGGTGTCGATGCGGATAATCTTCTCGTCCGAGAGCCCCGCGATCTTCTTCCAAAGCCCATGCGCCTCATCGTCATCGTGATAGATGGTGACGAGCAGCTTATCCTTCGGCAGCGCGAAGTCTTTCGTCAGCAGCGACCAAGCGGCGTCGATCGCGCCTTCCTTGAAATAGTCGCCGAACGAGAAATTGCCGAGCATCTCGAAGAAGGTGTGGTGGCGCGCGGTGTAGCCCACATTGTCGAGGTCATTGTGCTTGCCGCCGGCGCGGACGCACTTCTGGCTAGTGGCCGCACGCGGATAGGGCGGCGTGGAGGCGCCGGTGAAGTAATTCTTGAACGGCACCATGCCGGCATTGACGAAGAGCAAAGTCGGATCGTCCTGCGGCGGCAAGGGCGCGGACGCGGGCGTCTCGTGACCGCGCGCCCGGAAGAACTCCAAGAACTGCTTTCGGATTTCGTTGACGCTCGCCATATCGCTTCGTCGCTCTCAAGCCCTGACCATCACCCAGAGGCTTGGTATAGGGAGCCGGACAGCGTGCGCCAAGCGCGGCGCGAGCCTCAGTCAGGCAGCGTGATGACGCCGCCTGGCCCGAAGGTCACGAAGGGATTGTGCGCGACTTCCCAGAGATGGCCGTCCGGATCGCTGAAATAGCCGGAATGACCGCCCCAGAACACGTCCTGGGCCGGCTTTACGATACGACCGCCCGCCGCTTCCGCCTCCGCGAGCAGGACGGCGACTTCCTCCTTGCTCGCGACGTTATGGGCCAGAGTGACGCCGGAAAAACCGCCGCCTTCGGCGCTGATCCCAACGTCCTTGGCCAGTTCTTCGCGCGGATAGATGCTGAGCGCCACGGCGCCGAGTTGAAAGAAGACGATATCGCCCTGGCTGGCGGATGACGCGTGAAAACCAAGCGCCTCGTAAAACGCCCGCGCCCGCGCCAGATCGGCGACGCCGAGAGTAATGTAATTGATGCGCCGTTCCATCGCGCATGCTCCGAATAAAATTCGCCGGCCGGCCCACGAGGCTGTCCAGGCATGGGGGTTGGGGTCGTTACCCCGCGCACCAGCCGGCGATTGGCGGGACGAGCCCGCCAAACTTTATGCCTCTTCGGTCTCGTCCGCCTCATCGCCCTCAGGCGCGGAATACATCGCATCCGAGACCAGACCAGATTTCTGGCGCACAGCCTCTTCGACAGTCGCGGCGATGTCCTTGTGCTCCTTCAAGAACTTGCGCGCCGCTTCCTTGCCTTGGCCGATCTTCTGGCTGCCAAAGGCGTACCAAGAGCCCGACTTGTCGAGCACGCCGGCCTTGACGCCAAGTTCGATCAGCTCGCCCGTCTTCGAAATGCCTTCGCCGTAAATGATGTCGAAGTTCACTTGCTTGAACGGCGGCGCAACCTTGTTCTTCACCACTTTCACGCGGGTTTCCGAACCGATGACTTCGTCGCGTTCCTTGATCTGGCCTTGGCGGCGAATATCGAGACGCACCGAGGCGTAGAATTTCAGCGCATTTCCGCCGGTGGTGGTTTCCGGGTTGCCGTACATCACGCCGATCTTCATGCGGATCTGATTGATGAAGATGACGAGCGTGTTGGATTTCGAGATCGAGGCCGTGAGCTTGCGCAGCGCCTGGCTCATCAGGCGCGCCTGCAGACCAGGCAATGAATCGCCCATCTCGCCTTCGATTTCAGCGCGCGGCGTCAGGGCCGCGACCGAGTCGATCACCAGCACATCGACCGCGCCAGAGCGCACGAGCGTGTCGGTGATTTCGAGCGCTTGTTCGCCCGTGTCCGGCTGCGAAATCAGAAGATCGTCGAGATCGACGCCGAGCTTTTGCGCATAGACCGGGTCCATGGCGTGCTCTGCGTCCACGAACGCGCAGACGCCGCCGCTCTTTTGCGCTTCGGCGATGCAATGGAGCGCGAGCGTCGTCTTGCCCGAGCTTTCAGGTCCATAGATTTCCACGATCCGGCCGCGCGGCAGGCCGCCGATGCCGAGCGCGATATCAAGCCCGAGCGAGCCGGTGGAAATGGCTTCGATCTCAACAACAGGCTTCTCGCCCAGCCGCATGACCGAGCCCTTACCGAAGGCCTGATCGATTTGCTTGAGCGCCGCAGCCAGCGCCTTTTGCTTGTCCGTTTCCATGTCTTTCTCAACAAGCTTCAGGCCGGCCATCGTTTGCGCTCCCGCTTTAAGTTGAATCCCCAGGCCCGAACAGCCCGAACCAGAGACTCATTTGTACCACGTTTGTTCCGGAACACAACAAGAACTTTCGCCGCCGCAAACAAGCCGCTTTGTGTTCCCGCGCCTGTGGACTAATCGTTAACGCGCGCCCAAGAGGAGCGCGGCCATGAACGATAGCTTGGCTCTGACCCCGCCACTCCGCGTCGGCGCCCCGCCGACCCTGGAAGCGCGCGCCATGTTCCGGGTCAAGGCCGCGTTCATGCAGGGCCCGCCGGCGCCCTCGAACGACGATCCTGAAATTGTCCTGATGCACGGCTCTGATGGCGGCGTCGTGGTCTATCCGCCCTCCGAGAAGCTGGTCATCCTCGCCGCCGCCCGAGCGCGGCTCCGCCCCACACGCGCGGTGTTTGGTTTCTAAGCTCAACCCATGCTCGCCCTTGATGGGCGAGCTGTCAGGACGCGCAGCGGCCTGACTGAGTGGGTGACTCCGCCGATGTTTGCACGACTGAGCTGCCACCCACTCCGGCCGCTGCGCGGCCACCTCGCCCATCAAGGGCGAGGATGAAGCCTTAGCTCGCGAGCAATTCCTTCACGCGCCCGACGAGCTGCTCCATCGTCACGGGCTTGCTCATGTAGTGGACTGGATATTCCTCGAGCATCGAGGAGAAGCTTTCCGGCGCATAACCTGAGAGGAAGAGCACCTTGGCGCGGCCGATCATATCCATGCCGGCGGCCTGGATCATCTCAGGGCCGGTCATGATGGGCATCGAGACGTCCGAGATGATGATGTCGAACACGCCCGGATTGTTGGTGAGCATTTCGAGCGCATCCTCGCCGTTCTCGGCTTCTTCAACTTCGTAGCCGCAGTCCTTGAGATTGCGCACGATCGAGCGGCGCACCGCGGTCTGATCTTCCACGAACAGAATCTTGCCAACGCCCGCGACGTCCTTAATCGGCGGCGCGAGAATGGCGCGTTCGCGCTCGGCGATGTCGGCGACTTCTTCCGTGGTGGGTTCATAGGCCGGCAGAAAGATGCGGAACGTGGTGCCGACGCCGAGCTTGGTTGAGAAAAAGATGTAGCCGCCCGATTGCTTGATGATGCCGTAGGACGTCGCAAGGCCAAGCCCGGTGCCCTTCCCGGCTTCCTTGGTGGAATGATACGGGCGGAAGATTTTCGCGGCGTGCTCCGGCTTGATGCCCGAGCCCGTATCCTCGACCTCGATCATCGCATAGAGGCCGTCCTCGATCGGGTTGTGGCCGAGCGAGCGCGCTTCCTCCGCCGTGATCGGCGACGTGCGCAGCAAGAGCTTGCTGTCTTTCGCCACGCGCGCGCCCTTCGGCGTCATCGCGTCGCGTGCATTGGTGGCGAGGTTCACCAGAACGCGCTCAAGCTGGGTTTTGTCGACCTTCACAAACGGCAAATCGCGGCCATGCCGCAGCTCGAATTTGACGGATTCCCCGACGATGCGCCGGATTAATTCCTGGCGCTGCCCGACGAAATCCGACACGTCGAACACTTCGCGCGCGAAGGTCTGCTGACGCGCATAGGCGCGCAGCATTTCCGACAATTCCTTCGCCGTCGTGGCGTTGTCGGTGATCTCGCGCAGCAGCGGATAATCGGCATCGCCCACCGGGTGGCGGCGCAGCAGGTAAGAGCAAGTCTGCATCACGACGGTGAGTAGATTGTTGAAGTCGTGCGCGACACCCGCGGCAAGCTCGCCGATCTCGCGCATCTTTTCGCTTTGCGCGAGACGCGTTTCGAGTTCGCGCTGCTCGGAGACATTGATGACGTAGGCGAGCCCGCGCCCATCGCCGGAGCGCGCGAATTGCACATGCGCGGCCATCGGGGGATCGGTCGCGAGCATCAGCTCCATCGGATCGCCGTTGCTCTGCCGCAGGCGCGTCGCGAGCGCCGCCGGTCCTTCGGAAGCATCGAACAGATCGACGAACGCCACACCCGGCGCCGCGCGCCCTTGCGTCATTTCCATGAGCGCTGGATTGGAATCCAGCACCGTCGCGGCGGCGGGATCGGCGCCGTCGAGCACGGCCGCGCCAAACGGCGCATGCGCGAACACGCCGTCGATCTGTCCCGAGCCGTGCTCGATGCGCGCTTCGCCCTCTTCCGATGGCGCTTCGGCTTCGGAGAAAAAGATCAACGTGCGCGCGGCGCCATCGACTTCATCCGTTGGCCAGAAGGTGAGCGAAGCGGCTTGCGTCTCAACGCCATCACGCGCTTTCAAAGTGATGCGCGAGCGCGTCGCGCCAAAGCCCCGGCGATCGCGGCGCACCAAGCGCGAGGGATCTTCTTTCAGAATATCCTTGGTTTTGAGCTTGGCCGGATCATCGCCCACGCCGAGCACGGCGCGCAGCGCCCGGTTCATGTAAACGATCGAGCCATCGGCGCGCGCAGCGAAGAAGCCCATCGGCGCATCGTCGAGAAAGAGCTGACGGCCCTCCTCGCTTGCACTGGGCTCGCCGGCATTCGCAATCTCGCGCAGGCGCCAGAGCACGCGCTGCCCCGCCATAGGGCTCACCGCCGCTTCAAAGCGCACAGCGCGCGCGCCTTGCGTGAACGTCGTCGGCGGCAATTCCTCGCGCCGCGCTTGGCCTGAACCGGCCGCCTTCGAGAGCCGGAACATCGGCGCCGACAGCATGGGGTCGGCGCCAAACAAGCGGCTCAGCATCGGCGGGCGATCGCTATCGCCCAACACGCCGGCTGCTTCCGCCACCGCGAGATAAGCGTGATTGGCGGCGAGCGGGGAAAGATTGCGGTCCGTCACCATCGCGGCTTCATCGAGCGCTTCGACGACCACGAACTCGTTCCTGTTCGCGTGCATCGCCGCCGCTTCGATCGCGCCGCGCTCCGGAAACGCGCCGTGACGCCGGCCCGCGCCACGCGACATCCAGAAGAAGAGCACCAGCCCCGCCGCCATCAGCAAAATCAGCAGCACAGCGCCCGCCCGGCCGACAGACGGCCCCGCCGTGATCGCGACCCCGGCCGCCGCCAAGCCGATCGCCACCGAGACCCAAAACAGGATCTGCAGCGGGTCCAGCCGGCCGTTGCGGTTTGGGGGGAGTTCTGCCTGTTCGGTCATTCCATGCCTTTGGGCCCTATTGACGCCGATTCGGCGGGACGGACACGCGGCCTCTGCGCTTTGCCAACCGCATAACGAAGCCAATGACTTTCGCGACAGTCTCGTAATGTTCCCGGGGGATCGGCTCGTCCACCTCGGCGGCGGCAAACAGCGCCCGCGCCAGGGGCGGATCCTCCACGATGGGGATATTATGTTCCTCCGCGACCTCCCGGATGCGGAGCGCCACATCGTCGGCGCCCTTGGCCAGACAGATCGGCGCGGGCGTTTCGCCCTGTTCGTAGCGCAAAGCGACCGCATAGTGCGTCGGATTGGTGATCACGACGCTCGCCTGCGGCACTTGCGCCAGCATGCGCTTGCGAGCGCGCTCGTGACGGATTTGGCGGAGCTTGGCTTTGACCATCGGGTCGCCTTCGCTCTGGCGCATCTCCTCTTTGATCTCGCGGTGGCTCATGCGCTGGCGTTTCATGTAGCTCTGGCGCGTGAACACGTAATCCACAGCCGCGAGCAGAGCCGCCGCGCTGGTCATGGCGATCAGCATGCTGACGGCTTTGTCTTTCACCCAGGGCAAGAGCGCGGCGGGATCGAGCAGCGAGATCCGTTGCAGCTCCGCATCTTTCGGCCAGAGCGCCCAGCCGAGCGCCGAGCCCACCACGACGAATTTCAGCATCGACTTCAGAAACGACGACACCGCCGCCTTCCCGAACACACGCCCAAAGCCCTTGATCGGATCGAGCTTGTCGAGCTTCGGCGTCAGGCGCTCGGCGGTGAAAGTCGGCTTGTCCTGGATGTAGCGCGCCGCAAGCCCGGCCAGTGCGAGCGCTACCGAGACCATGCCGAAGATCATCAGCATCTTGATCAAAGCCGCGACCGCGATGGCGCGTAGCGCCGCTGGATCGGTCGAAAATTGCTGCGGCGCTGCGATAAACGCGATGAAGCCGTGCGCGATCTCCGACGCGATCGGCCCGCTCAGAAACGAGAGTATCGCCGTCGCCGCGATCAGCGAAAACGCCGTGCCGACCTCGGCGCTATAAATAATATCGCCCTTCTCGCGCGCCTGATCGAGCTTTCGCTGGGAGGGCTCTTCTGTGCGATCGTCGGAATCGTCCTGCTCGGCCATGCTCTAACCGAGCCACGTCGCGTAGCGCTGCAAGCTATCCAGCCAAACCAACATGCCGGCCGAAAGCCCCAGCGCGATGATCACGAAACCGCCGAGCAGCTGCAGCGGCAGCGCGACGAAGAAGACTTGAATCTGCGGAATGAGCCGCGACAGCACGCCAAGCCCGATCCGGAAGATCAGCCCCGCCGCCACAACCGGCATCGCGATCTGAAAGCCGACGCGAAACGACACCGAGACCGCATCGACAGCCAGTTGCGCGGCATCGCCAAACGGCACGGGCGCGCCGGGCGCGATCACATCGTAGGAGCCCGCGATCCCCGCGAGAAACATGTGGTCGAGGCCGGTGACGAAAATCAAAGTCACGCCCATTAGCCCAAGAAACACCGAGAAAATTTGTCCCGAGCCCTGCCCTTGCGTGGGGTCGGCGGTTTGCGCGAACGAGAGGCCGGTCTCGAGGCCCATGATCTGTCCCGCGGTCGCGAGCGCCGACATCAAGAGACGCGCCGCGCCGCCCAGCATCACGCCGATCACGAGTTCGCCGACACTGACCGCCGCCATGCCCCACGCCGTGCTTGGCGGGTCCGGCATGCGGTCGGCGAGCGTGGGCGACAAACTGATGGCGATAAGCAGCGCCAGCGCCAAGCGGATGCGCCCCGGCACTGTGGTTTCGCCAAAGCCCGGCAAAAGCATCAGCATCGCGCCGACGCGCGCGAACAGCAGCGACGCCGCCCAAACGTCGATGCCCCAGAACGTAAGGACGCCTTCGCTCAAAACGCGGCGATCCGCTCAAACAGCGAGCGCGTGAAATTGCCCAGGAGGCCGCCCATGATCGGCAGGAACAGGATCAACGCAAAGAAGATCGAGAGAATCTTCGGCACGAAAACAAGCGTCTGCTCTTGAATCTGAGTCAGCGTTTGCAACAGCGAAACAACAAGGCCCACGACCAGGCCAACCAGCATCGGGCCCGCCGCCACCAGGATCGTGATCCAAATCGCCTCGCGGCCAAGGTCCAGGACTTCAGCGCCGTTCATCGCGCACTCCGGATGAGACTCGGCAGTTTCTGCCTACCGTCTGCATCGACGCCCGTTACGGTTAACGATCTCTTGCCAAGCCAGACTGATGCAGCCTTGCAACGCGGTGTGATCAATCGGTGCGAGAGAGGGGAAATTAGTTCGAATCACGCAGCAATCGGGGCTTCTTAGAGGAACCAAGACAAGCTCTCCGACGTAAGTCGCGCGTCGAGCGGGCGATGGGGGAAAACATGTCACGCGTATTGCGCACGGTTGCGGCCAAATTCTCGCGGATGTTTCGTCCGCGCGGAGATGATTTCAAATCCATGCTGCTCGCCGATCTGGGTTTGAAGCGCTAACCGCCCGGCGGAGGCACGCCCGCGGAAAAGCTTTCGATCAAGCTCCCGGCGACCAGCCGCCAACCATCCACAAGCACGAAAAAGATCAATTTAACGGCAAGCTGATCGTAATCGGCGGCACCATCATCATGCCCATGCTCATCAGCAGGGACGAGATGACGAGGTCGATGATCAGGAACGGAATGAACAGCATAAAGCCGATCTCGAAGGCGCGCCTGAGCTCCGAGATCATGAATGCCGGTATCAGGATGCGCAGCGGCGTCTCCTCCGCGCTCGCTGGCGGCGTTTCCATGCGCGCCATATCGACGAAGAGCGCTACGTCCTGCGTCCGCGCATGGGCGGCCATGAACACCTTCATCGGCTCGACGATGCGCGGAAAGCTTTCATCCAGCGGCATTTCTTCCCGCATCACCGGGCCGATGCCGTTCTCGTAAGCCTGCTCCCAGACCGGCTGCATCACGAACGCTGTGAGGAAGAGCGAGAGCGACACGATGACCACGTTCGGCGGCGCTTGCTGGAGGCCAATCGCGGTCCGCAACAGCGAGAGCACCACAATGATGCGCACGAAGCTCGTCGTCATGATGAGGATCGAGGGCGCCAGGGAAAGCACCGTGATCAATGCCGTCAGCTGCAGCACCCGCGCCGTCAGCCCCTCGCCCGTGCCGAGATTGATCGCGAGCGTTGGATCGGCGGCAGCCTGCGCATAAGCGTCGCTGCCCGCGAACGCCACCATTGCGCCCATCAGCGCCAAGAGCAAAAAAGCGCTTCATGGCTGCGGCTCCGGCTTGGCGTCCGCCGAGGTCACCACGCAATCGCCTGCGGGCGAGAGGAGCAGCAGATGCTCCTTGTCGTCGAACTTCACGACACGAGGCGCCGGCGCGGATCGAGCATCAGGCTTTCACTCACCCGCATGCGCCGCACCGCCCCGCCCGTACCGGGCTGCAGCATGCCAAAGCGCCGCGCGACATAGGCAAAGCCCGCGATGAGAGCCAGGGTCGCCACCAGGGCGGCGGCCGTCCGCGCCCAATCGATCAGATCCAAAGGAGCCTCCGTTCTGGAGCATGCCTTCGGGTTGGGGCGGTTTGGTAAACGAGGTGTTAACGCACTGCGATATGCTTAAGGCGCGATTAACTTCGCGCTGATGGAGTCCGCGGGGAGGAGCGAATCGTGGACCTTGCGAACTCACCGTTTTTTGGCCTTCTGCGCACGCGGCTGGATCAGCTGAGCGAGCGGCAGCGGCTGATCGCGGAGAACATCGCCAACGCCTCCACCCCCGGCTATCGCCCGCGCGACGTCGACACCAGCGGCTTTGAAGCCATGGTCGCGGCGCGGGCCAATGGCGGCGGCGCCACCAACATGACGCGCACCAATGTCCGCCACATGACGCCCGGCGGCGGCAGCGGGACTGAAGCGCAGATCATCAGCCGTCCCGATTCCGAAACGACCATCGACGGCAATCAGGTCGTGCTCGAAGAACAGATGGCGCGCGCGGCCGAAACGCGGATGCAGTTCGAGACCTCGATCGCGCTCTACCAAAAAGGCCTGCAACTCGTGCGCATGGCCGTGAAGCCTCCGGGACGGTGATTAGCGCATGACCGACATCCAAGCCGCCCTCGCCGCCGCCGCTTCCGGCATGCGCGCGCAAACCGTGCGGATGCGCGTCGCGGCGGAGAATGTCGCCAACGCCAACTCCACCGGCGCCAATCCAAACGAAGAGCCGTTTCGGCGGCGCATTCCGCTCCTGGAATCCACCACCCTCGCTGGGGGCGCCGAGGGCGTCCGCGTCACCGGCGCGGCGCGGGACATGAGCGCGTTCCGCAGCGAGTATAATCCCTCTCACCCCGCGGCGGATACGGAAGGCTATGTCCGCCTGCCGAACGTCGATACCTTGGTGGAGATGATGGATATTCGCGACGCCACGCGCGCTTACGAAGCAAACCTCAACATGGTCGAAGCGGCGCGCACGATGACGGCGCGGGCTTTGGATCTCTTGCGCAGATAGGAATAGCCCATGGCGATCGATCCGCTTTCAGCAGCACGTGCCTATCAGCAAGTCGCGCGCGCCGGCCAGTCGGGCGGCACGCAAGGCGAGGACGGCGTCGATTTCGCAGGCCTCGTCCAAGAAGCGGTGCGCGAAGCTGGCCGCACGTCCGCCGTTGCCGAGCAAAGCGCGGTGCAAGTCGCCGGCGGCCAAGGCGACATTGTTGACGTGGTGACCGCGATCGCGGCGGCCGAAACACAGCTCGAAACCGTGATTGCGGTGCGCGATCAGGTGATCCAGGCTTACCAAGAAATCTTGCGGATGCCGATCTAATCGGGAACTTTTGGTAAAAATCTGGCGTTCCACCGTTGACCATTTCGTCCTCGGAGGGAAACGCCGTGCTGAGTTGGGCTGTTGGATTTCTTCATCATCGCTGTCGTCGCCGCGCTCTTCGGCTTTGGCGCCATCGCTTCGACCTTCGCAGGGATAGCGCAGCTTCTGTTCTGGCTGTTCCTCGCGCTTTTCGTGCTTTCTCTCGTGTTTTCGCTGTTCTCCAGTTCACGCGGACATGTGCATTCGCCGGCTGTCACCTCGGGCGGACGCAGCGTGATGTTCGTCGCGCTGGTCGCGGGCCTCGCGGTGCTCGCCTATGCCTGGATCGACAATGATTGGACCGCCCAAGAAGTCGGCCGCAACATCGATCACGCGGCTGCCGAAATCACCGCCGATGCAGGCGATGCGGTCGAGAATGCCGGCGACCGCGCCGAAAATCTGATCGACAACACGGGCGACGAATTGCGCGGCGATGCGTCCAACGCGCTCGACAATGCGAGCGATGACGTCGCCCCGGACAACGACCGCAACAACTGATTTTTCCCCGCAGTGCACTTCACGAACCCGGCCGCGAGGCCGGGTTTTTCTTTTTGCAGACTCTAGCGCCCTCCCCCCTTGCGGGGGAGGTAGGAGGGGGGTGCTAGCGCAAGCGTTTGCCCAAGACCGCGCCGGCGCCCCCACCTCCATCTCCTCCCCGCGAGGGGGAGGAGAGTCATTTTATTCTGCGCGTCTTCAGCTTTGGGCATGCGTCATCGCTGACGTTTTTCGCATTGCGAAAAACGAGCTTCTTTGCTTGTTTTCGCGTCGCGAAAAACAAGGGCGGGCTTGCCGCGCCGAAGCGGCTTTGCCGCGAAGGCGGGAGGCGGGGCGCGTGAGACACGCCGGGTATAATTGCCGATCTTGCGACCGGCGTTAGACGCATCGCACGCGCCCCGTCGCGATCTTCTTTCTTGGGCCGTCACAAGGAGTTGTTTCACTCCTCTGGATGAGTCCCCAAGAGCGTGCGGGCCTCTCCGACTATGAGGTCCCGGTCCCTGGCGGTTATGGCGCCCCGCCAGCACATCGCCGCGCATGGGATTTGGTCCACGCGCCGGCGGCTTGAACGGAGTTGTGTTCGGTAGGCGAACTTCTCCGCATCTCACCGCCGCTGGCCGCTCGCACGTTGGCGAGAAGACCGGACGCAACACGCTCAATCGCGCCCCCCGCATCGTCAGAACTCGGGCCCGAGGATCCTCCCAGGCGGGGGTATGGGGATTATGCGGCTGGTTGTGGGGGTGTGGGATAGATTTTTGTGCGCAAGTTAGCCGGGAGGCTTTTCAACCCTACCGCGCACCTCTACATGGTTAACATTCGGCAATTTGGCGGGGGCGGTCGCAGTGGGCACACCAACCATCAAGCGAATTAGCGAGTGGGCCAACGCTGCCGAACACGAAGACCATGACACGCACTACTTTTTTGAATCCCAGCACTACCGCCAAATCGTCGAAAAGCGGCGCATCGTGGTCATCGGCAGAAAGGGATGCGGAAAGACCGCACTAGCCAAACAAATTGCTGCATCGCCCCGGAGCGACATGTTGGTCAGCACGATCGGCATGTCAGCACGATCGGCATCAGTTCGGTAGAGCTGCCTGAACCAGGAAACAGCACATTCGGATCGAGCGAAACGCTGGTCAAATTCTGGACCAATGTGATCTTGCGAGCCGCAGTCGAAATATGCCTCGACAATCTCCGCCTACCGAACACCCAGCGAGCGGCGTTTGAAAAGGAGCTTGGCCTCGCGCCCACACAGGGTCGCAGTGCCTTGGATCGAATCCGCTCGCTGAAGCTAAATGCCAGTGTGATTGGAGTTGAGGTTGGCCTTCACCGAGACAGTGGCCAGGCCGCCCCATCCATAGATGCGCGCAACGCCGCACTAACCGCATTTCTCGAGGAGAAGTTTTACACCAAGCAAATGTTCATTCTATTTGATGGACTAGACCACGGCTACATCCAGTCATGTGCCGAGGGAAAGCAGCCACTGTACCTAAGGGTCATCGGAGCGCTGATAAGGGCGTCAATTGAAATAAAGAACCACTTCAAAGACCTTGGACGCACCATCCTTCCCACGGTGTTTGTGCGCACCGACATATTCGATCAGCTTCAAGTTGATGACCGAACGAAGTGGGAAAATAATCAGGGAGTCAGGCTGACCTGGGACGAAGATGAACTCGCGGCTTTCGCGCGACATCGCATTCACAGCGCAGCGAAGCTAAACAACTCCCGCATCACCGAGAAGGAAGCGCTGACCGACACGTTCATGTTCGCCAAACAGAAAGTGACAGACATTTTCGGCGATTCTCGCCAAATGCCGCTGGTCGACTACATCGTTGATTGCTCGCTCATTCGCCCTCGTGACGCCGTGACGTTCCTTCAACTCGCTGCGACTATTGCGAGCAAAGAGAGCGACAACCGTGGCAAGATCGTCAAAATAAACAAAGCGGTGCTTGAGGACGCCAAACGAAGCTTCGGCACCTTCCTAAAGAAAGAGCTCTCGGAGGAATTGACCGGAGAGTTTCCGATCATGAACATTCTGCTGAACCGCCTTTCCGGAGCCAGGCAGAGCCGACTGGACTTCTCCACCTTTTGCGCAATCGTTGATAAGGCCGCCCCGGGGCGCACCGAAGGCGACAAGCTTCAACTCGCGTCTCGACTTTTTGACCTTGGTTTTTTCGGGCAGATAACAGGCAATGGTCGAGCCATATACGCGCTTCGCGATGACGAAGCGTTCTTTGACGAGATGTTGCCGCTAATCGTTCACCCCTGCTACGCCCGAGCACTCAATTTGGCGGAGCAAGTCTAGGCCTTGCTTCCGCCGCCCCGAAGGAATGGATTTCTTTCTTGGGGGCGATCTCGCGCAACGATAGAGGGGCCTTGCAAACATCCATTGGCGGGCCCACTCTTAAGTAGCAGCACGATGAAGGGCCAGCATGCAGGCCTCACGGATCGGCGCAACGGACCAGAGCAGAGGCCCAGACGCAAGGCGCAGAGACGAAGGGGCGACTCGATCGCTCAAGGTCCAGACGCAAAGGCGCAGAGGCGAGAGCAAGGCCCGCGTACACGCCGCGCAAGCGGCACGTAAACGCAACCTTTCTGACCAGGAGTCCCCCATGAGGGCGGTTATCTTGATCGGGCTCCGCATCGCGCGCGTGTTCACGCTCGCCGTGTATGTTCGCCTGACTTAAACGATCGGCGGCGTCCGGCATTCCGGGCGCCGTTCCGTTCTTCAGCGGCCTGTATTCAAGTTGATCACAGCGACAGCGCGATTCAGTTCGCAGTGCGAGTCAGCGCCCCCTACTTCTTCCCGCCACTCCCAATCCCGCCCGCGCTCGGCGCTGGCGTTGCTTTCTTATCCTGTTTCGGTTTGCGCTTTTCCTTGCTGGTGCGCTGTTGACCTTTGGCCATGGGTCTTCCTCCTTCTAAATTCTAAGCTCTGACGCCGCCGCCTTCGGCGATCACGTCGCGTCCGAGCGCGGCGAGCGCTGTGGCGGCGATGGAATCGCAGTCGAGCCCGGCTTCCGCGTACATGAGTTCGGGCTTGTCCTGATCCTGGAAACGGTCGGGCAGCGTCAGCGTGCGGATGCGCAGGCCCCTGTCGAGCGCGCCTTCGCGCGCCAGGAACTGAAGCACGAAGGCGCCGAAGCCGCCCATCGCGCCCTCCTCGATCGTGATCAGCACTTCATGCTCGCGCGCGAGGCGCCGGATGAGGTCTTCGTCGAGGGGCTTGGCAAAGCGCGCATCGACGAGCGTGGTGGAAAGGCCCATGGCGGCGAGCTTGTCGGTGGCGCGCGTGGCTTCGCCGAGGCGCGAGCCCAGTGAGATGAGCGCCACCGTCGTGCCTTCGCGGATGACGCGGCCCTTGCCGATGTGAAGCGGCAAGCTTGCGTCTTCGCCCAAGACGCCCGCCGCTTCGCCGCGCGGATAGCGGACGCCTGAGGGCGCGTCGTCGATCATGGCGCAGGTGGCGACCATGCGGGAGAGTTCGTTGGCGTCCGCCGCCGCCATCAGCACGAAGTGCGGCAGCTGGCCGAGGAAGCCGATGTCGAACGAGCCCGCATGCGTGGGGCCGTCGGCGCCGACGAGGCCGGCGCGGTCTAGCGCGAACCGGACCGGCAGGCGCTGAATCGCGACATCGTGCACGACCTGGTCGTAGGCGCGCTGCAGGAAGGTGGAATAGATCGCGGCGAACGGCTTCATGCCGTCGGCGGCGAGGCCCGCCGCGAACGTCACCGCGTGCTGCTCGGCGATGCCGACATCAAAGCAGCGCTCGGGGAAGTTTTTCGCGAAGAGGTCGAGCCCGGTGCCCGAGGGCATGGCTGCGGTGATGGCGACGATGCGTTCATCGACCGCCGCTTCACGGATGAGGCTCTCGGCGAACACTTGCGTGTAGCTCGGCGCATTGGCGGGCGGGGCTTGCTCGCCGGTGATGACGTTGAATTTGGAGACGCCGTGATATTTGTCGTCGGCGTTTTCGGCCGGCTCGTAGCCCTTGCCCTTCTTGGTGACGACATGGATCAACACCGGGCGATCGGCGTATTCCTTGGCGTTCTTCAAGATGAGCGCGAGCGTATCCACATCGTGGCCGTCGAACGGGCCGAGATAGTGAAAGCCCAGCTCTTCGAAAAACGTGCCGCCCGTGACGAGCGTGCGGGCGTATTCTTCTGCGCGCTTGGCGATGTCGTGCACGGCGCCGCCCAGATGCTCGGCGATGCCCTTCGCGGTGCGGCGGATGCGGCGATAGGTTTTGGATGAGACGAGGCGCCCTAGATAAGAGCTCATGCCGCCAACGGGCGGCGCGATGCTCATATCATTGTCGTTGAGCACGACGATCAGACGCTTGGTGCATTCGGCGGCGTTGTTCATCGCCTCATAGGCCATGCCCGCCGACATCGAGCCGTCGCCAATCACCGCGATGACGTGGTGGTCCTTGCCCGCCGCGTCGCGCGCCGCGCAGAAGCCGAGCGCGGCGGAGATCGAGGTCGCGGCGTGGGCGGCGCCGAAGGGATCGTATTCGCTCTCGGCGCGCTTGGTGAAACCCGATAGCCCCCCGCCCTGGCGGAGCGTGCGGATCTGGTCGCGCCGGCCGGTGATGATCTTATGAGGGTAAGCCTGGTGGCCGACGTCCCAGATGAGGACATCCTTCGGCGTCTCGAAGACGTAGTGGAGCGCCACCGTAAGCTCGACCACGCCGAGGCCGGCGCCGAGGTGCCCGCCCGTCACGGAGACCGCGGAGATCATCTCTTCGCGGAGTTCATCGGCGACTTGGCGGAGATCGCTCGTCGGCAGCGCGCGGAGATCGGCGGGAATGCGGACTTGGTCGAGCAGCGGGGTCTTGGGCGGCATGCGCGCGGGCGTCCCTTCCACCAAATCGGGCCGGGCCAGTCTAGCCGCGATCAGCCCCTAAATCGACAACACAGCAAAGCCCGGACCGGCGGCGCGAACAAGGCTGATTTCACTAGTTTTTGCGCACCCGCTCTGAAGGCCTTGGTGAACGGGTTATCGGCGCCTTTGTACGCGAAAAGCGGCCGCGCGGCGCAGACGGCGCGCAGGCGTGCGGCGACAAGGCGCACCCGGCGATGATCCGGCGATGATCCGGCGCCAGGCCCGGCGCGTAATTTGCCCATGACAAAGTTCCTGATCGCCTACGCCGTCACGGGCGGCGCCTTCCTCGCGCTCGACGCGATCTGGCTCACTTTGATGAGCGGGCCGTTCTATCGGCCGCAACTGGGCGACCTGATGCGCGACAAGATCGTGCTTGGGCCCTCGATCGCATTTTACCTCATCTATGTCGGCGTGCTGACGGCGCTCATCGTTGCGCCCGCAACCGTACCGATGCGCGCCTTGTGGCAAGGGATGCTGCTGGGGCTGGCGGCGTACGCGACCTATAATCTCACCAATGCGGCGACTTTAAAGAACTGGCCGGGGCTTTTGACCTATGTCGATCTCGCCTGGGGCGCGCTCGCGACCGGCGCGGCGGCATGGCTTTCGGTGCTCATGCTGTCACATTTTCGCGGTTGAGCTTTAGCTCGGTTTACCGGCGCGCGCCTGCGCGTGCTGCTCGGCCCGCTCCAGCAAGCGTCCCAGATCTTCGCGGTTGATGTCGAAGGTTTCGCCGAGGTCTTTGAGCGCCGCGTCGATGTCGGCGGCGTGCAGAGACGTCGGCGTCTGCTTCGGCGCGGGCGCCGGGACGTGCGGATAAGAATGCCCCGAAAAGCGGTGAAACGCCCAGGCGAGCCCGGCGAGCAGCAATGAGTTGAGACACGCCGGCACGAGCGCAAACATGAAGCCCGCCTCGGCGACAGCGTGTCCGCCGATCACAGCCGTCAACGCCATCGCGCCGCCAGGCGGATGGAGCGAACGCGTCAGCGACATCGCCGCGATCGCCAGCCCAACCGCCAAGCCGCTCGCGAGCATGGTATCGGGCACGAGCATCGCGACCGCGACGCCGATGATCGCGGAAATGGTGTTGCCGCCGATCACCGACCAAGGCTGCGCCAGCGGGCTCGCCGGCACCGCGAACACCAAGACCGCCGAAGCGCCCAAAGGCGCAATGATCAAAGGCAAATGCGCCCCCTGCCCGAGCGCGAGCGCGCTCACAAGGCCGGTGAGACTGATACCGAGCACGGCGCCGACGCACGCGATCACACGATCGCGCACCGTCGCGCCGGCCAGGATCGGCTGGAACATCTTGAAGCGCGCGGACGGCGCCGGAGCGGAGCTGGAAAAGTCTGACATCGCCTGAGCCTTACGCGCGCGCCATCACTTGGGCGCCGCGGGCGATTGAGCGGCGTCGGATTCAGATTCCGTCAGCGCGCCAAGCTCGCCGCGTTCGCGCGCGCGTTTGCCGTAAACCAACTCGAACAGCGGCGACGTCATCAAGGTCGTCACCACGGCCATCACCACCAGCATCGAGAAGAGCGGCGTTTCGATCACGCCGCGCTGCAGCCCAATATTGATGATGATGAGCTCCATCAGGCCGCGCGCATTCATGAGCGTGCCGATGCCCATGGCAGTGGCGTTATCCTGCCCGGTCGCGCGCGCGGCCGCCCAGCACGCGACGCCCTTGGTCACAATCGACACCGCCAGAATGACAAGCATGATCGCCAGAAGGTCGACGCGGGCCACGGTGGTCAGCGACGTGTTCAGCCCCGAATAGCAAAAGAACACCGGCACCAGCACGACGGTCGCGAACGGTTCGAGCCAGCGGCGCAGTTCGATCTGCATCAAGCCGCGCGGCATGATCGCGCCCAGCACGAAGCCGCCGAACACGGCATGCAGCCCGATATAATCGGTGACGAAAGCCGAGAGCATGAAGGCGACGAAGATCACGCCGAGCGCGAGGTGATTGATCTTGCCCTGGCGCTCGACCATGCGCGCGAGCGGCGCGAGCAGCTTCGGCGCGATCGTGACCATGAAGAGCACGAACGCGATGCCGCCGACGATGGCTTTGACCGCGACGCTCGCGCCCGCGCCAAGGCTCGCGAGCACGATCGAGAGCGTGATCCATGCGGCCGCGTCGTCGATGGCGCCGGCCGAAAGCGTCAGCGTGCCGAGCGGCGTGTTGCTGAGCCGGCGCTCCTCGATGATGCGCGCGAGCACTGGAAACGCCGTGATGGCGATGCAGGCGCCGAGGAAAAGCATGGCTTGCGGCGTCGTGATCTCGGCGCCGAAGAGGCCCGGCGTGTGCAAAAGCCAAGGCGTCAGCAGCACGGCGCCCAGGAAAGGCGCGGCCATGCCGGAGAACGACACTGCAGCTGCGCTTGGCGCATTGGCGCGGAAGTGGCCGACGTTAAAGCCGAGCCCAACCACGAACATGTAAAGGCCGATGCCGAACTGCGCGACGACGAAGAGAACCTCGCGCGATTGTTGCGGGAAGAGCCAAGCTTGCACGTCAGGCGCGAGCGAGCCGAGCAAGGATGGGCCGAGCATCACGCCGGCGATGATCTCGCCCACGACCTGAGGCTGCCCAAAGAAGCGCTTCACCGCCCAGCCCAAAGCGCGGCAGACGGCGACGATCAGCGCCATCTGCAGGAAAAACATCACGCTAAGTTCCGCAGGCGTCACAAACCCCTCCTTCTACAGCGGTGCGCGGCTGTTTCTTCGTCCATCGCGCACGCCGGCGACAAACAGATTCACCCCGCACCGCCGCCGCCCCGCTTTTGCGTTCAAACGAGCGGGAAGGAAAGCCTAGGCGTTCAGTCCAGGCACCGTCTTGCTGGTGTTGTGGCGGAACACATTCACCGCGCCGACGACTTCATCATTGTCGTTGCGGATTGGGAAGACGTTCACCAGCGCCAGCAAGCGCGCGCCGCTCGGCTGTTCGCAGATCACATCCGCGTTGCGGACCGTGCCGCCATTATTGATCACGACCGACGGCGGCGCCGAAGCATGCGGCATCACTTCGCCGGAGGGGTAACGCAGCACATGGGCGCCGCAATATTTCTCGCTCGCGCCGAGCGCAGGCGTGCGGCCCCAGGCGGCGATCGCGGTGGAATTGCACTTCACCAGGGTGCCGTCTTTTTCGATCACATAGATGCCGACCGGGATGTCATCGATCGCGCTTTGGTCAGCGAGGATGCCCTCCGCGACCAGCTTGCCGTTCTCGACATGGCCGTGAAAGCGGATGGTCTCGAAATCGCCCGCGCGGATCATCGCATCGGTCGCGCCTGCGTGCAGGTCTCGTTGTCCGGTATCCATATCGGTCATCCCTCTTGCGCGGTGTTGAGCAGCAACGCCGGCTTTGACCCTGGGGCGAAGCTTGAATGGTTCACAAGGGGGCGTAGGCAAAGTTTGCCAATTCTTGGCGGACTTCGCGCTAATACCGCCGCTCAACGATGAAATCGACGACGTCCAGCAAAATTCGGGCGCGGGGACCGAACATGGCGAGGTGTTTTTTGGCTTGGGCCGCGAGCATGCCGACGCGCTCGCGGGTGGCTTCGACGCCGAGCACGGTGACGAAATTGACCTTGCCGCGGCCAGCGTCCTTGCGGACGGCTTTGCCGGTGTCGCGGACCACACCTTCGGCGTCCAAGAGGTCATCGACCATCTGAAAAGCCAGCCCAACATCATGGGCATAGCGCGACAGCGCGAGGCGCTGGTCGTCGCGGGCGCAGGCGATGATGGCGCCGGCTTCGACCGAGTAATTGATGAGGGCACCGGTCTTCAGCCGGTTCATCCGGGTGACGGCGATGAGATCGCTGCCGATCTCGGCGCCGGCCATGTCGGCCGCCTGGCCCGCCACCATGCCGGCGGCCCCTGTCGCCCGGGCGAGGCCGGAGATCAGGAGGCAGCGCATTTGAGGATCAGGATGGGTCGCGGGCTCGGCCATCAGCTCGAAAGCGAAGGTCAGAAGCGCGTCCCCGGCCAAAAGCGCCGTGGCTTCGTCATATTCTCTGTGCACGGTCGCCCGGCCGCGGCGCAGATCGTCGTCGTCCATGCAGGGCAGATCGTCATGGATCAGGGAGAAGGTGTGTACGCATTCGATCGCGACAGCGGCCCGCAGCAGTGCGCTTTCGTCGACTTCGAAGAGCGCGCCCGCTTCCAGCGTGAAGAAGGGCCGCAGGCGCTTTCCCCCGCCCAGGCAGGCATAACGCATGGCGCTCAAGAGGCGCGATTCGGAGCCCTGATCGCGCGGCAGCAGCGCATCGAGCGCGACGCTGACCCGGTCGGCATGTTCTTTCAAACGATCTTCGAGGAGAGACATTGAGACCCGTTAGCAGAGCGCCGCGTTCGTGCAAACGCTCATGGACTCTCTCTTTTCAGGGGAATTCGGCGCCGATGGTCGCCGGACTTCCCTTCTGGCGCCCTTCCAGGGCATTATTGGCCGGGGCTTTGGCGGAGGAAGCGCTCCTTCCTTTTGCCGCGGCGCGGGCTCATCTCTCAAACCAAGCCTGGGGATAAAAGCATGCCGACGGTCGTGATTGTGCACGCCGCTGAAGATTCCGCGCCAGCGCGGGCGCTCGCCGAGAAGTTGGGCGCGATGGGGCTGACGACCGTGGTCGACAAAGGCCCCGGCGAGCCGCTGCGCGCCGCCGTGCAAACGGCGGATGCTGTCGTTGCGTTGTGGTCGCCGCGTTCGGTCGGCCAGCTTGGGCTGATCGATGAAGTGGCGTCAGCGCGCGGCGCTGGCCCCGTAATCCATGTGCGCATGCAGAATGCGGCAAGCCCGCCAGAGTTTGCAGGCGATCGCGATATCGATCTCACCGGCTGGCGCGGCGAAGACACGTTCCCCGCATGGCAAGAGCTCGCCAAGGCTGTCGCCGATCGCGCCGGCGTGACCCCGCCCGCTCCGTCGGCCAGCCCCTTCTTCCAACCTGGCGCGCCGCCCGCCGCGCCGCGCGCGCAAGCGCCGCCGCAACGCCAGGCGCCGCCGCAAGCCGCGCGTCCCGTCGCGGCGCCGCGTCCGGTCGCGGCTGAACCCGCGCCGCGCTACGAAGCGCCGATGCGTCCGCCCGAAGAGCCGAGCGAAGGCGGCGGCAGCCGTCTCGTGATGATTGGCATCGTGACATTTCTCGTCGTCGCCGCGCTCGGCGGCGGCGGCTATTTCGCGTTCACGCAGATGCAAGGCTCGCAGGCCTCGTCGACCGCGTGGGAAAATATCGACAAGACCGATCCCGCGGCGCTGCGCGCATTCCTCGCGGACAATCCAGGGACACGGCGCGAAGACGCGCAAGCCGCGCTCGCCTCGCTCGATGAGGAGAGCTACGCGGCCGCGCGCTCATCGGACTCGATCGAAGCGTATCAAGGCTATGTCAGCGATTTCCCGGACGGTGAGAACGTGCTCGCCGCGCGCGGGCGCATCGCTGAACTGCAAGCAGCGCCGCCGTCGGATACGGCGGAAACCGAAATCGATCCGCTGACGGGCATGCCTTATGCGCCGGAAGATTTGCTGCCGCCGGAATCGCTCAGCGGCGATCCAGTGGAACCGCTCGCCCCCACGCCCGACGCCGGCGGCGGCGGACCAACGCCGCTCGGGCCGCCACCGGTCTCCGAGGATGGCGCGGGGACCCCCGCCGACAAACTGACATCTGTGAGTTGCGCAGGAACGAAAATTCACCCGGAAGCTTAGCCGTTCGGAGCGTCGGTGGCCGCCCAGGATACGGGCGCTCTTTTCCAAACGAAGGCGGCGCCGCTTAGCCCAGCGGCGCCGTTGTTCGTTTTGCGGGTGGCCTCAGCGCTCAGACGATTTGCGCGGCTTGCGTCATGGTCGCGAAGGCGACGGGGGCGAACATGGCGGCGGCGATGGCGATGCAGGCCATGCGGGAAAAGAAGGTCATGGGAGGCTCCGTTTGTCTGGTCGGGTTGAACTTGTTCGCCGAGGCGATGAGTGAACCTAACCAGGCGCGGAGCTTGGGGCTGTGACTGAGGGCACGCTATTGCAGGCGTTCAGCGCTGCCGGCTGCCGTGTAAAATGCGAAGAATAACAACAACGCGGTTCGTGTGGCGATAGATCGCGATGTATGGCGTTCGCCCCACGACCAATTCACGACACCATCGCGCCCTTCGCGTCCGGCAAGAGGCCAGTCGGCAAGGAGGCCAATGACATGAACAATGCGCTCTTGAACGCAGCGCGCGCCGGCGGGGCTATCTTCGGTGGTATGGGCGACTAAGCCCCGCAGATCGGCGCGCGCCCCTAGCGCGCCAAACGATTTTCATCCCGGAGATTTCGTTTGGAATTCAGCGACGATCTGTTCGTGCGGGATCTCTTCGCGATCTTCGTCAAGCGTCGGCAAGATGTCCGCCCACTCCTCGTCAGTGAACAGACTTTCGCCGTGCGTCGGATCGTCGAGCAAGACTTCAATATTCGCCAAGACGTATTCTTGCTGCTCCGGCGGCAAGTTACGGATGCGCTCGATGGCGAGTTCGAGCTTCGTCATCTCAATAAAGCCGCCCACCAGTCGTTGCGGGCCGGTCCACGTTCAGCAGTACGACTTCGCCGTTGCGGTCGGGGAAACCCAGGCAGAGCACTTCGCTCATGAACTTGCCGATTTGCTTCGGCTCGAAGTTTACCACGGCGGCGACGCGGCGGCCGATGAGTTCGCCGAGATCGTAATTCGTCGTCACTTGCGCGGAGCTCTTCTTGACGCCGAGCGGATCGCCGAAATCGATCCAGAGCTGGAACGCGGCTTTCTTCGCATCTTCGAACACCTTGGCGTCGATGATGGTGCCGAGGCGGATATCCACCTTCAGGAAATCATCGAACGAGATGATCGGCAGACGGGCGTTGGATTGCGGGTCGTGGCTCATGTCTGTCACTTTCCCTCGGTTACTTTCCAAGCCGCGCCGGTTCGGCGCGAGGCCCTTCCGGCCCCATGACGATCTGATCGACTTCGAGCTGGGCGTCTTTCAGCTGGCCTTCGCAGCGCGCTTTCAAGGCGGCGCCGCGCTTGTAAATCCGGATCGAGTCCGCGAGCGGAACGTCGCCGCGCTCTAATTGCGCGACGATTTTTTCCAGCTCCGCCAAAGCTTCCTCGAAGCTCAGCGTTGCTGCGTCGGCGGGACTTGGGCTCATGGAAAGGCAACTCCGAACTCATAAGGTATGGGCTCAAACGCTGGGAAACAACGAAAACCCGCGCACGAGACTCAGACGTCAGCGCACTTTCTCATAGCGGCGGAACGACCAATAGGTGTCGCCGCCATCGTAAACGCAGCGCCAACCTTGCTGTTTCAGCACCGGGCGCATCATGCGGTTGAACCAGCCATGGGCGCAGAGGAGCACGTTCTCGCCGCGTAAGGCGCGCGCTGTCACGGTCGCGACGGCGGCCTCCGCGCGGAGTTCGGCTTGCTCGCGGGTCTCCCCGCCCGCGGCGCGCCCGAACCACCAGAAGGTGCGCGCCCAGACGCCCCACATTTTAGGCTTACGGCGCCCCGGCATCGGCGGCGGCGGCAGCGGCGCTTCGACGAAGACAGGATCGGTCGTGATTTCGCGCCCGCCCGCGACCGCTTCAGCCGTGCAGATGGCGCGCGGAATGGTGGAAGCGAAAATGATGTCGGCCTTGGCGGCCTCTTCCAGCAGATTTTGCGGCGGGCGCTCGTCGCGATGGAGGCCCCACGCTGTCGTAATTGGCCCACCAATCCATGTATTCGCGCCAGGTGATGCGGACGGAGCGGTCGGCGTCGGGCTGGCCATGGCGCGCGATCACGATCGAGCCAATCGCACCCTGTCGGCGATCAAGCGTCTCTTCGGGCGCCGTCGTCGTCATCGCGATCCCAGCGGCCGGCGCACCCCCTCCCCTTGAGCGGCGTCACCCTGCCTTAAGCGCTCCCGCGAAGGCCGCAGCCGAACGGGTGAGCGCGGCCAAGTCGTAGCCCCCCTCCAGAGTCGCGACAAGTTTGCCCTTGCAGTGGCGGACCGAAAACGCGCGGAGAACTTTCCCCGCCCAGGCGTAATCCTCGTCCTCAAGCGCCATCTGGGCGAGCGGGTCGGCGCGGTGGGCGTCAAACCCCGCCGAGACCAGCAAAAGTTCCGGCGCGAAGCGTTCCAGAGCCGGAAGAATGGAAGTGGTCATGGCGCGCCGCCAAGCCGGGCCATCGGCGCCGGGCGGGAGCGGCGCGTTAACGACATTGTCGGCGGGGCCGCGCTCGCTCGCGCTGCCTGTTCCGGGATAGAGTGGGCTTTGGTGCGTGGATGCGAACATCACGCGCGGATCGCTTTCAGCGACGGTTTGCGTGCCGTTGCCGTGATGCACGTCGAAATCGATCACGGCGACGCGCGAGAGCCCATGCGCATCGAGCGCGTGCAAAGCGGCGATGGCGACATTGTTGAAGAGACAAAAGCCCATCGGCTGCGTCGGCTCGGCGTGATGGCCGGGCGGGCGCACAGCGCAGAACGCGACATCGTCCTCACCGCCGAGCACCGCGTCCACCGCCGCAACGCACGCGCCTGCCGAGCGCCACGCTGCTTCGTGTGAGCCGGGCGAGAGAAAGGTGTCGGGATCGAGCGCGACGCTGCCCTCGCGCGCTTGAGCGAAGGCTTCCTCCATTGCATCGACATACGCCGCGGGATGCACGCGCTCGATCGCCTCGCGCGGCGCGAACGGCGCATCGCGCGTGGCGAGCTGAAGCGGCTCAAGCCCGCGGAGCACCGCTTCGAGGCGCGCGGGGCTTTCGGCATGGCCGGCGGGCGGCTCGTGGCGGAGCATGGCTTTGTGGGTGTAGAGAAGCATGGACGAGATGTAGCGCGGCGAAGGCTGAGCGCCAATCGCGGCGAGCCATCACAGAGCAAGTGGCCGACGCCGCTGAACAATGGAATTCAGAGATGTCTGCAAGAGTGACGGTCTGCGAGCGACCTGATGGCTCATTTGAAATCTGGCTCAACGAAGCCGGCGCGATCTGCTGGTGAAAGAGCTACTGGGCCTCGATAGACGCTGGGACCATTTTCATCTGGACCATTTCGACGATCCCGAACACAATTTTAATACGGATGTTCCGCTCGCAACAATTCCTTACAATGAGGGCGACAAACTCTTCCAATCCGGAAAAGTGCTGCTGCGCCCAGATGACTGGGACGCTGAGCACTTTCCGCATGTGCTGCGGCAGGATGGACCACCTAATCCCGCTCCTGGGCGCTAAGCGTCATCGGCGGCGGCGGGCTTGGTGAGGGCGGCGGTTCGATGGGCGGGGGTTTGGGGACTTCGGTGGGTGGATAAGGCGAGGGATCGGGCTGGGCGGCGGGGGCTGTGTTGGGGGAAGGCTCATGGCTTGAGCAACGCGGCGACGCGCGCTTGGTTCATATCGCGAAGAAACGCGCTATGCCCGTCGGATAGTCCGCGATCAAAGCCGCCGCGATCGCGAGGCAGAGCGGCGCGTAATAGCGGCGGTTGAGATCGTAAAACGGCGTGCCGCGCGCATAGTTGAACGCAGGCGTGGGCGTAAGGCGCGAGACCACGGAGCGCGAAGACGGCGATCATCACGGCATAGCCGCCATAAATCACCCAAGCCAGTAGCCCGCTCACACTGCCCTGCCTGCGAACACGATCGCAGCGCGGCGAAGAGCGCGCCGGCTACCATCGCGCAAGGCCAAAACCCCGCTGAGCGTTTCGATTTCCAACCGGCGACGCGCGCAGAAAGCGTCTCCGCGTCACTGCCGGCCAAAAGCCGCCAACGCCCCAATAGAGGTGGAGCAGCGCAAGCGTTGAGAAGATCGCGATCAGCGCCGCGCCGAAGATGCTCACGCCGTTTCTCGCGGACGGATGCGGCTTTTGATTTCCTTGCCCTTCTCGGCCTCCGCCTTCGAGAGATCATAGGCGCTTTGTAAATTCATCCAGAAGGTCGGGCTGGTGTTTGAAATAACGCGCGAGACGCAATGCCGTGTCCGCCGATACCGCACGCGGACTCTCCGCTCGGATGATGTCGCCGATCCGCGTCGCGGGTACGCCGAGATCAATCGCCAGGCGATTGGCCGAGAGACCAAGCGGGCTCATGAATTCTTCTTTCAGCACTTCGCCGGGATGGGTTCGAACGCGCGCCATGTCTTGCCTCAATGATAATGGACGATTTCAACCCGCTCCGGCCCTTGCTCGTCCAGACAAAACAAATCCGAAACTGGTCGTTGATCCGGATACTGTGCTGGCCCGCCCTGTCGCCCTTTCAAGCTCTCCAGCCTGTTGCCGGGTGGGCTGCGCATGTCGTTCAGCGTTTGCGCGGCGTCCAGCATGTCCAGCTTGCGAAGCGCTGCTTTTGCGATGGCTCTCCATGCGCGCGGCGTCACGCCGTCGCGGTGAAAGGCCTCCAGATCGCGGGTCCGATAGCTTCGGATCACGAGCGCACGCTATAACGTCCCGCATTATACGTCAAGCGTTATACAACAGCGCCCATGCTCACGCCCGGCGGCAGCGGTGTGTTTTCGGCACGAAGAAATCCGGCATGAGCGGTTTCGTCGGATCGACGCGGTATTTGTCGAAGTCGCGCTCGCTTTCAGCGTAGAGCACCAGATCGTCGATGTAGAAATTGCCGGAGTTCGCGCGCGCGGGCGATTGAAGATGGCATACGCGGCGTCGGCCATGATGTCGGGCGTGCGGCAATGCTTCATGCTTCCCCGCCCGCGAGGGCGAACTCGATGGCGGCGGTGGCGATGCCGGTGCGGGGCCAGAGTGCGTTGAAGGCGATGCCGTCATCGCGAAACTCTTCCGCCATGCCGAGCACGCACATCGACATGCCGTACTTGGCCATCGTGTAAGCCACGTGCCCGCTGAACCAGCGCGGGCTCATATCGAGCGGCGGGCGACAGCATCAGCACGTGAGGATTGGCGGCGCGCTTCAGATGCGGCACGCAGGTTTTCGAGACGAGGTATGTCCCGCGCGTATTGATCTGATGCATCAGGTCGTAACGCTTCATCTCAGTGGCGAGCGTGCCGGTGAGGCTGATGGCGGAGGCATTGTTGACGCAAATATCGATGCCGCCGAATTCCGCTACCGTCTGATCCACAGCGTCGCGGACATTGGCCTCGTCCCGAACGTCCACAACCAAAGGCAGCGCCTTGCCCGCCGGCCTTCTCGATCGCTTCGGCGGCGGAATAAATGGTGCCGGGGAGTTTCGGGTGCGGCTCGGTGGTTTTGGCCGCGACCGCCACGTTCGCGCCATCCGCCGCAGCCTTAAGCGCGATGGCGAGGCCAATGCCCCGGCTCGCGCCGGTGATGAAAAGGGTCTTTCCGGCAAGGCTCATGGATCACCTTTGCGATATGTGATGCGCCGCGGCTTTGACCAAAGCGGTCCGGTCGCTAGACTGTAGCCTGGGTTTTAGCAGGGGGTTTAGCCGTGCGTACAATAATGATGGCTCTGGCGTTCAGCCTTGCCGCAGCGGCGCCCGCTGCGGGCGAAGGCATGGGTTAGCCCGGATTCGAAAATGGCGTTCGACACGCCGGACGGCTGGACGGTGACGCCGCAACCGATCGAAGGCGTGACTTATCTCCTCGCCAGCGACACTGAAGCGCGCGAATGCCACTTCGTCCTCGGCGGATCATCCTGAAACGCAGGTGACGCCGCCGGACCTCATTCGCCGCGCCGGGTTGGCGCCGATTGCTCCGGAATCGTGGAACGCGATCGTGCAGAACCTGCCTGAGGTGTTCGATGGCGAGGCACCCTGATCTCGCAGACCATCGAGACCGAACAATTCTGGCCGCTGCAGCGCGCCGATTTCAACTCGCACGGCCGCGTCGTGCACGCCGGCATCCAATTCCGGCCGGGCCTTGAGCTCTGGGCCTTCTGCCTCAGCCGCACCGGCGCGGGACGATCCGGCGGCCTATCAAACCATTCTGCGCTCCGTGAGCGTGCCCACCGACGCGCAACTTCAGGCCTCGGCCGAACGGATGGAGCGTGAGCGCCGCCGGGCCGCGAACATGCAGGCGCGTCCGCAATCAGACATGGTGCGCGGGGTGCAGGAAGCCGCCGGCGATCAAGCCGCGCGCGAATTCCCAGGCCAATCGCTGACAAGCGTTTTGACCGTCGCCACCATGACGCCATAGAAATGGGACAAAACCCGCCCCCGAGAGGGCCTGACGTTGAGGAGGAATTCCATGCGCGCTTATGCGGTCGCCGCGATCGCGGCTCTTGGTTTGGCGGCGCTGTCCGGCACGGCCTTGGGGGTCTGGACCGATCCGGACGCCCTTTTGGTGTTTGACGCGCCCGCCAGCTGGCCGGTGACGAAAGAGCGGGTCGATGGTTTTACGTATGCCGTCGTCGGCAACGCTTCCAACGAGTGCCACATTGTCGCGATGCCGCGCCCTGAAACGGCGGCGCGCACCATCGCGGAAGTGAACCACACCGCGGCGACGCCGCTGGCGCCGGAGACATGGGTCTCGGTCGCGAACGCTATGCCGTTGTTTCACGATCAGGCGGTGCTGGTTTCACAATCGGTTGAGACCGATGGCCCGTGGCCGATCCAGCGCGCGGAAATTCAATCGCCCGACGGTTTGTTTCACAGCGCGATCCAGTTGCGCCCGGGTGTTGAGCTTTGGACGCATTGCAAGACGTATTCGGGCAATGACAGCGCTGCCCTTTACGACAATGTGATCCGCTCAGTGGGCACGCCCACGGATGCGGCGCTGGTCACGCGCGCCGCGGAAGAAGCAGCGGCTGCGGCCGCCGCAGCGGCGGCCCCACCGCCGCCGCCTCCCCCGCCAGAGCGTCGCCGAAACAACTAAATCCTGAATCGCGGTCCGCGTTTACGCGCGATTCACGACGTTCCGTCATTGCATAGGGCGAAGGCGCGGGCAGAAGCCCGCGCTGTCGGAGCCCAGGACGGGAATGACGCACACGGAACTCGCTGGACGCATCGTGATCGGCCGCACCGCGGGCGCGCTTATGATTGCGTTTGGCGCCGGCGCGGTCGCACTTGCTTCACCGCCCGTCGCGCTGCTGGTGCTGGCGCTGCTTGGCGCGCGCGTGTTGATGCGCGGCGAAGGCGCGCCGCGCATCAAGCTTGCGACTTTGCTGGGGCCCGCGTTCGCGGCGTTGATTGCGGGCGCGCTGATCGATCTCTCCGCCGCGATTGGCATGATCTTCATCTGGCGCTTGTTCGCCGATGCGCGCTGGAGCGTGCGTGAAGCCAGCCAGCTCGCAAACATCGCGGGCCGCCCGGGCGAGGCGCGCCCGATCGCGCTCGCGCATGCTTGGCTGACGCCGCTTTATGGATTGGCGATCGTCGCGTTCACGGCGCCGCACATGGTGGCGGGTCTGCCGCTCGATCTGCCGCATGTGCCGAGTTGGGTTCCGTTCACGATCGGCGTGGTCGCGGGCGGCTTTGTGTTCGACTGGGCGCTGCGGCGCGCGGCGGATTGGCGCTTGGGCGAACTCGCGCCCGCGCCGGCCGCGCATCTGCTGGCGCATCACGCGCTCTTTGTGTTGGCCTATGGGCTGACGCTGGATGTTTCGGCGGGCCTGGTTGCGCTGGTGGCGTGGCGCTTGGCGCATGCGGCGCCGTTCGTGGAGCGCCGGCGCCTCGCCGGCACGGACATCTCAGCGGCGCAGATTTAGCCGGCGAGGCGCCGGCAGTCCAAAATCAGCCAAGCTTCACCGCCGTGCCGTAAGCCAGCACTTCTGTCGCCTGGCCTTGGCCAGCGTCCGTCGTTTCAAACCTGAGCCCGACAATCGCATCCGCACCCAATCCGCGCGCCTGCTCGACCATGCGGTCGAGCGCCTGCTCGCGGCTTTCGGCGAGCAGCTTGGTGTATTCGTGGATCTCCCCGCCGACGATCATGCGAAGGCTCGCGACAATGTCGCGCCCGATAAAGCGCGACCGCACCACATTGCCGCGCACAAGGCCAAGGGGTTGCGCGATGGTGCGGCCCGGGACGTCAAAGGTGGTTGAGAGGATCATGTTCAGCGCTCCACGTCGCGATAGCGTTGTTCTTCCTTGTCGCCGGTCTGATCGGCAATGACACGCACGATCATCCAGACGCCGCCGACCAGCATCATCACGCCGCCGCAGATCGCGGCGAGCACCAGAATGACCATCGCGGCGAGCCCACCTACGATCGCGGCCGGATCACCGCCGGAAAACGCGGTCGCCAGCACGGCGCCGAAGCCGAACACGTAAGCCAAGGCCGCGAAGCCCGCGCCAATGCAGAAGCACAGGATAGCGTTGTTGGATTTGCGTTCCGGATTGGGGGCGTCAGACGGGCTCATACCAAGCCACTCCATCGGCATCGACGCGCTTTCTTGCACGGCCGCGCGCGATCAGGCAATTGGCGTGAGCGATGGCCTCCCCGGTCGCCATGCCGAGGAGGTCGCCGCCGATCTTGCGGGCAAACAGCGCGCCGAAGAGATCGACGGCGCGCCGGGGCGCTTCGCGGAGGCGTTTCTCGACGCGGTCAAGCGAGCGCTCGTGGCCTTCGATCAGATTGGTGAGGCGTTCGTGCAGACCCGTGAAGGGCTCGTTGTGCGAGGGCAGCACGAGTACATCGTTCGGGATCGAAAGGCGAAGTTTGTCGCACGATGAAATCCAATCGCTGAGCGGATCGGCCTCGGGCTCGGTGGGAAACACCGAGACATTGGAGGAGATGCGCGGCAGCACTTGGTCGCCGGAGATGAAGAGCTTCAGCTCCTCTTGCCAGAGGCAAACATGCTCGGGGCAATGGCCGTTGCCGATCACGGCGCGCCAGATGCGCCCGCCAATCTCGATTTCGTCGTGCTCTTCGATGCGGCGATACGAATCTGGAATGCGCGACACCATTTTGCCGAAGCCGCCGAAGCGCACTTTGTAGCTGTCGAGCGCGTCCTCATCCCAGCCGGCAGCGCGGTAGAACTTCACACCATCTTCCGGCGCTTCGCGGCCGGTATCGGCGACCAGCACGCGGCCCACCACATATTCGAGCCGGCTCATCCAGAGCGGCGCCTCAAACTTGCGGCAAATCCAACCGGCGAGCCCCAGATGATCGGGATGCATGTGCGTGCAGATCACGCGCGTGACCGGCTTGCCGCCGAGCACCGACGCGAAGATAGCGCGCCAATGCTCGCGCGATTGCTCCATGGCGATGCCGGTATCGACGATGGTCCAGCCATCGCCATCTTCGAGCAGCCACAGATTGATCCATTTGAGCGCGAACGGCAGCGGCATGCACACCCAGAAAATCCCGGGCGCGACCTCTTTGACGACGCCAGGCGCCGGCGGCTCGCCCAAGGGATAGGCCAGTTGCGGGCGTGCGGGCCGATCGAGCGGCGCGTCTTCCAGACCGTCCATGGACATCGGGCTTGAGCCTCCGCCGCTCGCCCCAAGGGGGAGCGCCCCCTAAATTGGGCGCATCGGAGGCAAAGCGAAAGCGTTTTGGCCTATGGGCGCCGCCGCGTCATGGGCCTAAAATGCACCCGCATCCGTGTGGGGGAAGCTCATGAAGCGCATCGTGGTCTGCATGGACGGGACCTGGCAGCGGCTGTCCCAGGAACGGCTCACCAATATCGGCATCATCGCCCGCAGCATCGCGCACACCAACACCGCGGCAAACGGCGAGAAGATTTCGCAGATCGTGTTCTATTCCCAAGGCGTCGGGGCCAACACCGACGCGCTCGGCGCGACCAGCTTCATCAGCAACGCGCAAGCGAGCTTCAACAAGCTGGCGGGGGGCGTGTTCGGCGAAGGCCTGGAAGACGGCATCGTCGACACGTATCTGCGCCTGGCCTTCAATTACGAAGCGGGCGACGAGCTTTACATCTTCGGCTTCAGCCGGGGCGCTTTCGCGGCGCGGAGCTTAGTTGGCCTCATCAATTGCTCCGGCATCGTGAGCCGCAAACACGCCGAGCAAGCCTGGGAAGCGTTCCGGCTTTATCGCGAGCGCCTTCCCGAGAACGCCACCGACGACCAGAAGAAAGAACACACCGAAGCGCGCCAGAAATTCCGCCTGCTCTATGGCAAGGGCCGGCGCAACGAAGACGGCACGCGCGTCCAGAGCGACGATATCCCGCCAATCACCTATCTCGGTATCTTCGACACGGTCGGACAGCGCGGCGTGCCGGATGCCTTGGGTGCGGTGAAGAACCTCTTCAACAAGCGCTATGGCTTCCACAATCTGCGCATCTGCCCGAACGTGGTGCAGGCGCGCCATGCGGTGGCGCTGGATGAGCGGCGCTTGGGTTTTCCGCCGACTTTGTGGGAAGACCTCGAAATCGACAATGCCCGCGTTGGCCGCACCGCGTTCGAACAGCGCTGGTTTATCGGCACGCATGGCGATGTCGGCGGCGGCGAAGGCTCGGCGTTGTCGGCGGCGCCGCTGAAATGGGTGGCCGAAGGCGCGGCGGCGGCAGGGCTTCGGTTCTATGGGACGTATGGGGACGACGAATCTCCGCTCAACCAGATGATGCGCGAGAGCGGGCTAGGCTTTGATTCAAAGATCACGCGGCCGAAGTTCTGGAAGAGCCTCTCGCCGATGAATTACCCGATGCGCCCGCGCAAAGTGTGGGCCAAGCGCGAGGCGCCGACTTTGGCGGACGCCGAGCGCGATCTGGATATCTCCGTCGCGCTACGCGCGGAAGCGGCGCGCGTGACGCCGATCTACGCGCCGACGCCGCTGCGTCCGTTCAGAGGCGTGCTGCGTCAGATCGCGGCGCGGCAGCTGAAGGCGGATGAAATGCGCGCTGAGCGCAAGCGGATGCTGGGGCTCTTTTGACTCCCCTCCCCTAGAGGGGGAGGGGTTGGGGGTGGGGTGAGAGCGTAGAGCGCTGTGATTCAGAATGTGCAGCGCGCAAATGCTTGCACGTGATCGCTCTACGTTCTCACCCCCACCCTACCCTCCCCCCTCTAGGGGGAGGGCCGCTAGGATTTCGGCGCCGAGTTTGATGGATGCTAGTCGCGCAGGCGCGGCGCTGAGAATTGTTTCGCCATAAAACTTCAGCAGCGCGGCTTGCTCCGCATTCGGCGTGCGCTTGAGGCCCTGCGCAATCAGCGCGCCGCCGATCACATCGCCCGCGAGCGCGAGATAAGCCGAAGCGCCCGCCTGCGCATCAGCGCGCGGGGCTTGCAGCATAAAGTCCGTCGCATGCGCCAGCGCATCGAGCGCGGCCCCCAGATGCGGCGCGTCCACGCCGCGCGCTTCAGCGATCAGAGCGCGCATCGCGGCGCCGCTGTCGCCTTGCAGCTTGCGGCCGATGAGATCGAGGGCCTGAATGCCGTTCGTGCCTTCATAGATCGGCGCGATACGCGCATCGCGGTAAAATTGCGCCGCGCCGCCTTCCTCAACATAGCCCATGCCGCCATGCACCTGGACGCCGAGGCTTGCCGCTTCGACGCCCATATCGGTGCACCAGGCCTTCGCGATCGGGGTCAGCACATCTTCGCGCGGCTTATCGCCGATATCGGCGGCGACCGCGGTCGCGTAGCAAATGGCGCGGCCAGCTTGGATCTTGGCGCGCATCGTCATCAACATGCGGCGCACATCCGGATGCTCGATGATGAGCGCGCCGCCCTGCTTGCGCTCGCGCGCATAGGCGAGCGCTTTTTGGTACGCCGCTTCCGCGATCGCGACGCCCTGCACGCCGACATTGATGCGCGCGGCGTTCATCATCGTGAACATGGCGGCGAGACCTCGGTTCTCTTCGCCAATCAGCCAGCCGGTCGCGCCTTCGTAGGCCATGGTGCAGGTCGGCGAGGCGTGGATGCCCATCTTCTCTTCAAGACCGATGCACCGCACCGCGTTGCGCGAGCCATCCGCGTCGCGAAACTTCGGCACGATGAAGAGCGAGATGCCTTTCGAGCCTGCCGGCGCGCCCTCGATGCGCGCGAGCACGAGATGGATGATGTTGTCAGTGAGGTCGTGTTCGCCCCAGGTGATGAAGATTTTTTGGCCGGTGATGGCGTAACTGCCGTCCGCTTGCGGGGCGGCTTTGGTGGTGAGCGCGCCGAGGTCCGAGCCCGCTTGCGGCTCGGTCAAGTTCATCGTGCCGGTCCACTCGCCGGAGATGAGCTTGGCGAGATAGAGTTCTTTCTGGTCCGGCGCGCCGTGCGTCTCGATCGCTTCGATGGCGCCGAGCGTGAGCATCGGGCAAAGCCCGAAGCTCATATTGGCGGCGTGGATCATCTCGAACACGCAAAGCGCCACCGTGCGCGGCAAGCCTTGGCCGCCGTAAGCGGGATCGGCCGCGAGGCCCTGCCAGCCAGCAGCGGCGAATTCACCGTAAGCTTGCTTGAACCCGGGCGCGGCGGTGACGACGCCATCTTTCAACGTCACGCCCGCGCGGTCACCGCTGCGATTGAGCGGCGCGAGGGTTTCCGACGCCAAAGCCGCCGCGCCGTCGAGGATCGCGGCGAGCAAGTCTTCATCGAGATCGGCGAAGCGCCCGCTCTCCCGCACACGCCAGAGATCGGCGGCGGCTTCGAGCGCAAAGCGCATGTCGGCGATCGGTGCGCGATAGCTCAAGACTCAGCTCCTTCGCCACATCCTAGCCGTGTTCTCAGCGCGCAACATACCAAAGCACGTTTGCGCGAGCGCCCTCCCCGCGCCGCCGCGCCGTGCTAAATCGCCTTCCCATAGGAGAAGCTCATGCGCGCGCTCTTTATTACCGCAAGCCTCATGCTCGTCGCATGCATTGGCACAGCATCGGCTCAGACCGCGCCGCCCGCCGCACTGCCCGCGGGCGACGGCGTTTCAATCGATGCGTCCGAAGCCAGCGCCGGCACGTACCGGCTCGATCCTCGGCATGCGAGCGTAATCTGGCGCGTGCGGCATATGGGGCTCAGCCTTTATACCGGCCGCATCGACACGTGCCTGCATTCGACCGCGAGCTGCCAGGAACCCGGCGTCACCGCGACCATTGAGTTCAACCCGCAAGCGCCGGAGCAATCGACGCTCAATGTCACCGCCAATCTCGCCGCGCTTAACACCGGGCTCGTCAACATGCAGGGCGAACGCGCATTCGACGGCGACATCGCCAATGTGCTCGGCGCCGAGCGCCAGCCGCAGGTGACGTTCGTCTCGACTGGCATTACCCGCACTGGGCCTACGACCGGGCTCGTCGCGGGCGACCTCAGCATGAACGGCCAGACCCATCCCGCGACTTTCGAGACGACCTTCCAGGGCGGCAAATCGGTAGCGTTGCGCGGCGGCAAATATGTGCTCGCCTTCTCCGGCCGCACCATCATCCAGCGCTCGCAATGGGACGCCGGCAGCCTCCTCTTCAACCAGTTCGCGGGCGATGAGGTCGAAATCCTGATCGAAGGCGAGTTCGTGCACGATTGAGCCGGTTGCGGACGAAGGCGCGAGCCTAGATAAAGCGCGACACCGGGAGACGCTTTGCCCATGACGGCCTCCACTCAGCGCTACACCGCCGTCGCGATCGTCCTGCATTGGGCGATTGCGCTGGCGATCTTCGGCCAGATCGCGCTCGCCTGGTGGATGACCGACGCGATCGGCGAAGCCGAGCACCAAGCGCAGGCGACCGCCGCGTATCAGCTTCACAAATCGATCGGACTTACGGTTCTGCTGCTCAGCATCGTGCGCCTGATCTGGCGGTTGACGCACAAGCCGCCGGGCTATCCCGCGCATATGCCGGCTTGGGAAAAGCTGATCGCGCGCCTTTCGCACTGGGCGTTCTACGTTTTGATGATCGGCCTGCCGCTGACGGGCTGGCTTTATGTCTCGACCGGCTGGTCCTCGCACACGGATCGGCCGCTGGACGTGCCGACTCTCTATTTCGGCCTCTTCCAAGTGCCGCATCTGTTCGACCTGAACCATTTGGCGGACAGCACGCGTGCGTTTTTGTCGAAAACGATTGGGCTGACCCATTGGGGCCTGGCGTGGAGCGCGATTGGGCTGGCGGCGCTGCATGTGGGCGCTGCGCTGAAGCATCACTTCGTCGATCGCGACGATGTGCTCACGCACATGGTGCCAGGCCTGCAACCACTCGGCGGCGCGCCCGCAACGCCGCCGCCCGAGCGCGGCCGCGCGCCGATCCTGATCGGCGGCTTTGCCGCGATCGCGCTCGCGTTCGGCGCGCTGACCTTCGCATTCCTCAACCCGCCCGGCGCGTCGCCCGCCATTCCAGCTCAAGAGCACGCCGAGACTGTTGAGCACGCGGATGCGGTCCCGCTTCCCGCACCGACCGCAGATGAAACGACTGCGCCCGATGCAACTGCGCCTGTCGTCGCGGGACCGCCGCCGGTGTGGACCGTCGATCGCGGCGCAAGCTCGATCCATTTCACCGGGACGCATGCCGGTAACGCTTTCGAGGGCGCGTTCTCGCGCTGGCGCGCGGACATTCGCTTTGACCCGAACAATCTCGACGCCTCCAGCGCCCGCGTGACGATCGAGACGGCTTCGGCATCGGACGGCGTGCCGCTGCACGATCAGAGCTTGCCGCAGGAAGAATGGTTCGATGTGGCGAACCACCCGACCGCGATCTTCCGCACCACCCGCATCCGCGCGCGCGGGGCCAACACCTATGAAGCGCGCGGCTCGCTGACATTGAAGGGCCAGCCGATCACTTTGGCGCTCCCCTTCACACTCCGCTTCGAGGGCGACCGCGCCATCATGGAAGGCACAGCCAGCATCGACCGGCGCGAGGCCGATCTCGGCCAAGCCTCCGATCCCGACGCCGAGTTCGTGTCGCGCGAGATCGGCATTGTCGTTCACGTGGAAGCGCGCCGGACGCCATGAGCGAGGAGATCGCGCGCGCCGCCGCCATCCTGAGCGCTGGCGGATTGGTCGTTCTGCCGACCGAGACGGTGTATGGGCTCGGCGGTGATGCGACGAACCCCGAAGCCGTGGCGCGCATCTTCGCGACGAAGGGCCGCCCGCACTTCAACCCGCTGATCGCGCATGTGCTGGGGCTGGAAGAAGCACGCGCTGAGGCGCGGCTGCATGCGAGGGCGGTCGCGCTTGCGCAGAAATTCTGGCCAGGGCCGCTGACCTTGGTTGCGCCGCGCTTGGAGAGCAGCAGCGTCGCGGAGCTTGCGTGCGCGGGGCTTGGCACGATTGCATTGCGCGCACCGTCGCACCCCATAGCGCGAGCGCTGCTGGAAGCATTCGGCAAGCCGATTGCCGCGCCGAGCGCCAATCGCTCGGGGCATGTCAGCCCCACCACCGCCGCGCATGCGCGCGATGATCTGGGCGATGCGGTGGCGCTGGTGCTCGATGGCGGGCCGAGCGCGCATGGGCTGGAATCCACCATCGTCGCCATCGATGACATGGGGACCGCCACGCTTCTGCGCCCTGGCGCCATTGCGCGCGCAGAGATCGAGGCGATCACCGGCCCGCTCGCCGCGCCTTCGCAGAGCATCGAGGCGCCGGGCATGATGGCGAGCCATTACGCACCGCGCGCGCCGCTGCGGCTCGATGCGACAGCGCCGCTGCCGGGGGAAGCCTATCTCGCGTTCGGCAGCGAAGCGCCGCCGGGCGGGCTCTCACTCTCGCCGCGCGGCGATCTGATCGAGGCGGCGGCCAATCTCTATGCGCATCTGCGTGCGCTCGACGCACGCGCGCCGGCTGGCATTGCGGTCGCGCCGATCCCGCGCGACGGGCTGGGCGAAGCGATCCGCGATCGGCTGGCGCGTGCGGCGGCGCCGCGCTAGCTCGTTCCCAAAATAACACTCAGTCATTCCGGGCGAGCGGAGCGAGACCCGGAACCCAGGGATCGTAGGGCGCAGTGCGTTGGCCCTGGCTTCCGGATCACGCTTCGCGTGTCCGGAATGACTGAGGGGTGGTGGACATCGCCTTCGCATCCCCGCTTCCCCGCTTCCCCTCTTTTCACGGTCCAGCGTATAGCGTTGCCCATGAACAACGCACTCTTCGAGCGCCTGGCGGCGCGGCTTGGGCCAAAAGGCTATTCGACCGATCCTGATGTGATCGCCCCCCGCTTGATTGAGTGGCGCAAGCGCTATCAGGGCGAGACGCCCTTCATGGCGATGCCGGCGAGCACGGCGGAAGTCTCCGATGTGGTGAAGCTCTGCGCGGAAGCCGGCGCGGCGATCACGCCGCAGGGCGGCAATACGGGGCTCGTCGGCGCGCAGATCCCGAAGGGCGAGGTGTTGGTGTCGCTGACGCGCATGAACGCCATCCGTAGTGTCGATCCGATCGACGATGCGCTGACGGCCGAGGCCGGCGTCATCCTCCACAATGTGCAGCAAGCCGCGAAAGACGCTGACCGCCTCTTTCCGCTCAGCCTCGCGAGCGAAGGTATCGCCACAATTGGCGGGCTCATCTCCACCAATGCGGGCGGCGTGCACGTGCTTCGGTACGGCATGATGCGTGAGCTGGTGCTCGGCATCGAGGCCGTGCTGCCCGATGGACGGGTGTGGAGCGGGCTCTCGAGCCTTCGCAAAGACAACACCGGCTACGATCTGAAACAGCTCTTCATCGGCGCGGAAGGCACGCTTGGCATCGTGACGGCGGCGACGCTTAAGCTCTATGCGCGCCCGCGCGCGCATGAAGTGGCGCTCGCGAGCGTGCCCTCGCCCGAGCATGGCCTCGCTCTGCTGCACCGCGTGAAGGCCGCGACGGGCGCGCTCTCGGCGTTCGAGATCATGGACCGGCTCTCGGTCGCGCTGGTCGCGAAGAATGTGCCGAGCGCGCGCGATCCTATGCCCGCGGCGCCCTATATGGCGCTCCTCGAGTTCGAAGCGGCGACCGCCGAGGGCCTGCGCGAGCGCATCGAAGCGACTTTGAGCGAGGCGATCGAGGCTGGCGAAGCCAGCGATGTGCTGATCGCCGAGAACGAGGCGCAGGCGCGCGCTTTTTGGGGCGTGCGCGAGGCCGTTGCGGCGGGTCACAGGGCCGAAGGGGCGCAGGTGAACCACGATATCAGCGTGCCGGTGTCGATGACGCCGACCTTTATCGCACGCGCCGCCGCCGCCGTTGAGAAAGCCGCGCCAGGATCGCGCATCGTGGCGTTCGGCCATATGGGAGACGGGAATCTGCACTACACGGTGCTGCATGCGGAGGGCTCGGACCCCGCGCTTTTCCCCGGCCCCGCCCTCACGGCCATCGTCAATGAGCTTGCCGTCTCGCTCGGCGGCTCGATCTCGGCCGAGCATGGCATCGGCGTGGCGCGCATCGCCGACTTCAACCGCTTCAAGGACCCTTCAGCCATCGCGATGATGCGCGCGGTGAAGGGCGCGCTCGACCCAAAGCGCATCATGAACCCCCGCGCGCTCTTCTCTTGAGGCGAAGACGCGGATGGTTTCTTCCGCGTTTGCGAATGGCCTCATCGAAGCGCGTGAGAGAGCGTGATGAGCATGTGATCGAGACGCGATGAGCGCGCACCGAAGCGCTTCGCAGAGTCGATCACTGTTGCCGTGAAATTTTTTTCGTGCTGAGTGCGCGCGTTCGTGACAATATAAATTTGTCATGGCGATAGACGCCGTAACTTAAGAGGAGCCAAGCATGGCCAAGAAAGCAAAGAAGGCGAAGAAGGCAGCGCCGAAGAAAGCCGCCGCACCGAAAAAGGCCGCCGCCAAAAAGCGCAGCGCCAAAAAGAAATAGCCTCGAAGTCGGCGCGCCGCTGAAGGTGCGCTGTACTAGGAAATGGCCAGGATCCGAGATGCGCGGCGCCCGAAGGCGCCGCGCATCTTCTTTATGGGGCATGGGGTTTCAGTGCGGCGCCGGGGCGCTTGAGCCCGCGCCATAAGGCGTCTAGCCAAGCACGATGGCAGCTTTCCTTCCCATCTTCCTCTCCGTGTTCCTCGCCGAGCTTGGCGACAAAACACAGATCGCCACCGCCCTCTTCGCCGCTGAAGGGGGCCGATCGCCTTGGGTGGTCTTCCTTGCTTCATCGGCGGCGCTGGTCGCTTCGGCGGCGCTCGCGACCGCGCTCGGCAGCGTCGCGAAGGGCCTCGTTGAGGGGCCGTGGCTGAAGCTCGCGGCGGGCGCGGCCTTCATCATCATCGGCGCCTGGACCATCTGGGGCGCGCTCAAAACGCCATGAGCGACACGCAAACGCCGGTCGCCGCGGCGGGCGTCGTGTGCTTTCGCGGACGCGATGTGCTGCTGGTCCGGCGAGGCAAACCGCCGCTTCTGGATCAATGGTCCCTGCCCGGCGGGCGCATTGAATGGGGCGAACGCGCGCGCGATGCCGCGCTGCGCGAGCTTAAGGAAGAGACCGGCGTCAGCGCCGAGATTGTCGGTCTCGTCGATGTTGTTGACGCCTTGTTGACCAAGTCCGGCGCGCCGGAGGCTGCGCCCTGGGGCCATTATGTGCTGATCGATTTCGCCGCGCGCTGGCTCTCAAATGAGCCGCAAGCGGGCGATGACGCGGCCGAGGCGCGCTTCTTTGCCCCAGAAGAATTGCCGAACTTGGGGCTCTGGAGCGAGACTTCGCGCGTTATTGAGGCTGCGCGGGCGCTGCTGGCGGATTAGAAGAGAGCGCCTAAGTAAAGGCGGGCGTCCGAAATTTCGCCTTGCAGGCTTGCTGAAAGGCAACGCTAACGCATTTGCCGTATGTTCTTAGAAGGAGACCTCCCATGAGTGAACGAGACCGCAGCAATGGCCGCCGCGCGCGCCAACTGGCCGAAGATCTGAGCGTCGCGGCCCGTGAGCGCGCCGAACGGGTTTACGAAACCGCCCGTGAAGGCGCCGAACATGTTTACGAATCCGCCCGCGAGCACGCTGAAGAAGCGTATGGCGTGGTGCAGGACGGCATCGACGAAGCCCACACCTATCTGAAGCGCCAGTTCCGTCAGCGTCCGCTCACCGTGGCCGCGAGCGCGATCGGCATCGGCCTCATCATCGGCCTTGCCCTGAGCCGAGGCGGCCGCCGTTAATGTTCGATAGAGCCGTCTCATCCGTGATTGCCGCGGCGGCCGCTTGCGCCGCCGTCGGCGTCGCCGTGGTCGCAGCGGGGTTTGCACTTTACGCTTTGGTGCAGCCCCATGTCGGCGCGGCGGGCGCGGCGGCTGTGGTCGCGGGCATCGCGGCGCTTGGTGTCGGCATCTACGCGGTCGTCGCGCAGATGCAGGCCAAGGCCCGCGAGCGCGAGGCGGCGAGCGCCCATTCGCAATTGCTGGAATCCATGCCGCACTTGCTGGGCGAGATCAGCCGCGAACATCCGATCATCACAGTGGCTGTTTCCGCGCTTGGGGGCCTGCTCGCCGCGCGCAACCCGCAGCTGACACGCGAAGTGCTCTCGGTGGTCGCGGCGTTCACGAGCGCGCGCAGCTGAGCTTCCCGTTGCGGAACTCTCGAACCTGAACGGCGCGCCCGCCTTTACGCGGCGCGGGCGAGATGTGAAACTTGGCCTCAAGCCATGCCGCTCCCGATGCGGCATGAGGGAGGCCAGACATGAAACGCATCGCCGTCGCGCTCGCGGCGCTCGCATTTGGGTTTAGCAGCGCCGAAGCGCGCACGCACCGCGTCGAGCCTGGCCCGGATGCGCAAGGCGCTCTGCAGACCGCGCTGATTGAAGCCGAGCCGGGAGACACCGTGCGGCTCGCGCGCGGACGCTATGAGCTGACGGCCGGGCTTTCGCTCGCGGTCGATGACGTGACGATTTCAGGCTCGGGCCTCGACGACACGATCCTCTCCTTCACCAACCAAGCGCGCGGCGCCGAGGGCCTCCTCGTCACCGCCGACCGTGTCGTGCTCAGGAACTTCGCGGTCGAGAATGCGCGCGGCGACGCGATCAAGGTCAAGGATTGCGAGGGCATCACCTTCCGCAATGTGCGCGCCGAGTGGACGCGCGGGCCCAACACCGAGAACGGCGCTTACGGGCTCTATCCGGTCAATTGCTCCAATGTGCTGATCGAAGGCTCGGTCGCGCGCGGCGCGTCGGACGCTGGCATCTATGTCGGCCAGTCGCGCAACATCATCATCCGCAACAGCACCGCGGAATATAATGTCGCCGGCATCGAGGTGGAGAACAGCTGGAACGCCGACGTCTATGGCAACACCGCCACGCACAATACCGGCGGCATCCTGGTGTTCGACATGCCGGGCCTGCCGCAGATGGGCGGCCATTCGGTCCGCGTCTATCGCAATCAGATCATGAACAATGACACGCCGAACTTCGCGCCCGCCGGCAATATCGTCGCAACAGTGCCAACGGGCACGGGCGTTCTCATCATGGCCAACCGCAATGTGCATGTGTTCGAGAACGATATCGGCGGCAACGGCACCGCGAACGTGATCGTCACCGCCTATCGCGCGCAGATCGAGGACGCGAACTACAACCCGCTGCCCCGCGATATCGTGATCCGCAATAATCGCTTCGGCAATACTGGCTTTGCGGTGGCGGGCGATCTCGCCGCGCTCTCTGCCGCCGGCGTGCCAATGCCCGATGTGCTGTGGGACGGGGCCAACACCTATTTCGCCGGCGGCTCGCCACGCAGCGACATCGTGCGCATCGTGGTCACGGACAACACCTCCACGCGCACCGAGATCGGCAGCTTCCTGTCACTCGGCGTGCCGGTGGCTGGCGGCGATTTGAGCGAAGCCGCGCCCGATCCAACACCGCCGCCGCTGGTGAACATCGCCGAGCCCGCGCGGGTGGAGCTGAATTGAAACTCCCCCTCCCCGCGAGGGGAGGGGGTTTGGGGGGTGGGGTGACTCACGACGGCGATCACTGAATTCCTCCTCATCGAGCGTCCCGAGCAAAGCAAAATATGCAGACGTCGCGGTTCACCCCACTCCCTGCCCCCTCCCCTCGCGGGGAGGGGAAGAGTTTTAGCTGATGCGCACCGCGCTCTTGCTGACACTGCTCGTCCTCTCCATCGCGCTCGGCGCGCGCGCGGTTGAGCCGCAGCGTGTGGATCAGAGCGCCATCAGCGCCGCGCGCCCGCCGCAGCTTCTTTCTGCCTATCACTTCTTCGAAGACGCCGCCGGTCGCGATCCGACGCCCGGCGTCACGCCCTATGATCTCAACACGCCGCTCTATTCCGATGGCGCGCTGAAGTTTCGCTACCTCTATCTCCCGCCCGGCCAACAAGCCGCCTACCGGGCCGATGGCGTGTTCGAGTTTCCGGTGGGCGCGGTGCTGATCAAAAGCTTCGCCTTCGCGGCGGACATGCGCACGCCGGGCTACGCTGTACGTTTGCTGGAGACGCGCCTGCTGATCCGCCGCGCCGAAGGCTGGTCGGCTTTGGCTTATGTGTGGAACGAGGCGCAGAGCGAAGCGCGGCTCTCACCCATTGGCGCCACCATCCCCACGCGCTTCATCGATGAAGCCGGCGCGGAAGTCGCGCTCGACTGGCTCGTGCCCAACCGCAATCAATGCGCCGGCTGTCACGCACGCGCCGGCGCGGTTCAGCCGATCGGCCCCACCGCGCGCAATCTCAATCGCGACATGCGGACCGTTGCGCGATACGAGGATCAGGTCAGCCATTGGCAGCGCATCGGGCTCATCACCGGCGCGCCTGCAGCGGCGGAAATTCCGGTCGCGCCGAACGCCTACGATCCCGAAAGCGGCACGCTCGACGCACGCGCCCGCACTTATCTCGATGTGAATTGCGCGCACTGCCACAACCCCGAGGGACCAGCCAACACCTCCGGCCTCGATCTCCGCTGGAACGCCTCGCCCGCGATCACATGGGGCGTGCGCAAGCGCCCGGTCGCGGCGGGGCGTGGTTCAGCGGGAATGGAGTTCGCGATCGAGCCCGGCCATCCCGAACGCTCGATCCTGGTGCACCGCATGGAAAGCACCGATCCCGGGGTGATGATGCCGGAGTTGGGGCGGCAATTGGTGGATGAGCGCGCGGTGGCGCTGATGCGGGAATGGATCGCGGAGATGGATGAGAGTGGGGCGCCGCGTGCGCGCTAGATTCTCTCAGTCATTCCGGGCGAGCGGAGCTGAACCCGGAATGACTGAGGAGCTACAAATAAGCCCGCGCCTCGGCATGAGCGCACGCCATCGGCGCAGCGGACGCGAACGAAACGAAAAACGCGGTCAGGAATTTCAACATCGGCAGCCCCTCTGGATGAGGAAGCTCTAAGTGCCGCCGCGCACTGCAGCTGTGACGTGAGGCACATGCCTTTGCGGCCGCCCACTTTCTGATAGGTGATCATCCACCTCCGCTTCGTCCGGCGTCCTGGTCGCGACCATGGATTGGGTCGAAGAAAAAGCGCACAAAGGGAATGCAGGCCAAGGGAGTCTGTTGTTGGCCCAAAACGGACGTTGCAGCTATACGCATACGAATGAAGAACGTGAGCAATCTGCTTGGCGCGCTCGTTGGACTTGCAGCCATGCTTTGTGTTCCGGAGGCGGTTGCTCAAACCGTCTGGACCAGCCCAGAAGGTGCGATCTCGCTGACAATCCCGAGCGACTGGGACTTTGGGCCGATCACGAGTCCGAGCGCCACCACTGGTGATATCTCTATCGTGATGGGCGCCGCGACGAAACCTGGCGCCGCACAACCTGTGCATTGCACAGTCGGCCGAGAAACGCAGCCAACTCTTGCGGCGTTCACTGCTGAGGCGAATGTCGACACAGGAGAAATGAACCGCCGCCTGGGTGGCCGTATGCGAAACATGTCCGCACAAACAGTCGATGGTGTGCGGATCTTGGACTACGATGTCGCCACGCCTCTTCCAGAACCAGGTGTCGAAAGGGTTCAGATTGTCCGTCGCGTCGGAACGGTTTTCGGAGGCGTCGGCTATATTTTCGGCGTCACCTGCTCGGGCGGGCGATATCCCAACGCTGAGCCGCCGCGGGAAGTTGTGCTAGCTTTCCTCCGCACACTACACATCAACGACTAGACGGGGCGACACCCGCAATCCACACCTAGTCCTCCCCCTCCCCGTATGGGAAAAGGGCGCTATGGCTTCAACCCAAATCATCCGCGTCGAGGACGCCAAGGCGCTTGTCCGCGTCGGCGTGCCTGATCCAGAGCGCGCCACGCCGCAGGAGGTGCGCATTTCGGTGACGCTTTGCCTCGATGAGCCGCCAGACTACCCGGCGCACGACCGCATCGGCGCGACCGTGGATTACGACCGCATCATCGCATTCATCCGCGACGATCTGGGCACGCCAGCGCATCTCATCGAAACGCTCGCCGACCGTGTCGCCGCGCATTGCCTGAAGCTCAGCGCGCGCGCGGCGTGGGTCGAGGTGTGCGTGAAGAAGCCGTCGGTGCTGAGCGGCGATGGGCTGGTCTCGGTCACGTTGCGGCGAGAGCGGTCATGAACGCGCCGGGCTGGGCGCTCGTCACCGGCGCGGGCAAGCGCTTGGGGCGCGCGGTCGCGCTCGATCTCGCGCATGCGGGCTGGGGCGTTGCGGTGCATTATCAGAACTCGGCGGCGGACGCCGAGGAGGTCGCCGATCAAGCGCGCGCGCTGGGCGCGGCGGCGATCACCATCAAGGCCGATCTCGCCGACCAAAGCACGCACGCCGATCTCATCGCCGCGGCGCACGCGGCGGCCGCGGGCGGCTTGAAGGCGCTGGTCAATTGCGCGGCGATCTTCGTGCACGATGACCTCGAAAGCCTCGGCGCCGATTTGCTGGCGCAGCACATAACCCTCAACACGCTCGCCCCAACCTCGCTCGCTCGCGCTTTCGCGAAGACCATCGACGACACCGAGCGCGGTTCGGTGGTGAACTTTCTCGATTTCAAACTGGCGAGCCCCTACCCGGATCATTTCTCCTACACGCTCTCGAAATACGCGCTCGCCGGCGCGACAGAGCTCCTGGCGCGCGCGCTCGCGCCGCGTGTGCGTGTGAATGCGGTGGCGCCCGGCTATGTGCTCGCCGCGCCCGGCCAGAGCGATGCGGATTTCCAGCGCCTGCACGACGACACGCCGCTGGGCTACGGCCCCACCCCGCAAGACATCGCCCACGCCGCGCGCTTCCTGTTGGAAAACCCCGCTGTCACGGGGCAGACGATTTATGTCGATGCGGGGCGACGCTTCCGCAGCTTCGAGCGCGACATGGCGTTTATGTGAGACGCGCGCAGCGCTCACACCTCTCTCCAATTCCCGGATGAATGCGCAGCATTCAGTCCGGGACCCAAGATCGCAGCTCTCAAAACGCAGCGCTCATATCTGCAAAGTCGGCGCGTATGGATCCCGGACTTGGCCTTCGGCCAATTCGGGAAGTGGAGGTTGCGAGAGAAACGCGAACGCGTTCCCACACCGCGCATCGCCCCGTTACCTCCGTCACAGCGACACGGTAAGCGCGCTCCTAATCTCCACTCATCGGAACGGCGCTGTTGCCGGGCCGGAGAGCCAAGGAGCACTTCAATGACCCGCTTTTATTCCCTGATCGTCGCTTGCATCGTGTTTGCCCCGGTTGCCTACGCCACGCTGAACCAAGCCGCGCAAATCGTCTGAGCGACGCCAAAACCGGAATTCACAATGCCAAAAACCGAAATCTAAGGGCGCGGACGCGAACCGCGCCCTTTTCCATTGCCGCTTTTGTTCTTGTTTTGTTCGTTTTATAGGACTAAATTCCGGGGGTGAGCAAGGATCCCCTCCATGGCCGCGGCGCGCGGACCAATGCCAGCGGGCGCTATGAGCGCTTTGCGCGCGAGGCATTCGACGATGGCTGGAGCGAAGAGGAAATCGTCCCGCTCGAAACCATCGTGACGCCGGAAGCCGCCAAAACCATCATCAGCCGCAACACCAGCCCCGACATTTCCTTCGATCAATCGATCAATCCCTATCGCGGCTGCGAGCATGGCTGCATCTACTGCTATGCGCGCCCGAACCACGCTTACGTCGGCCTCTCGCCGGGCATCGATTTCGAGACCAAGCTGTTCGTGAAGCAGAACGCGGCTGAGCTGCTGGAGCAGGAATTTTCCAAGCCTTCCTATCGGCCGCGCACCATCATGATGGGCGGCGTCACCGATATTTATCAGCCCATCGAGCGCGGCTATGGCGTCACGCGTTCGCTGCTGCAGGTGATGGAGCGCTGGCGCCATCCGGTGGCGATGATCACGAAATCGCAGCTGGTGGTGCGCGATCTGGACATTATCGCGCCTTTGGCCGCGCGTGGGCTGGCGAAAGTCGCGGTCTCCGTCACCACTTTGGATCGGCGCATCGCGCGCGTGATGGAGCCGCGCGCGGCGGCGCCGCATCGGCGTATCGAAACCATCCGTATTCTCGCAGAAGCCGGCGTCCCGGTGACGGTGATGACAGCGCCGCTCATCCCCGCGCTCAATGACAGCGAGATCGAAGCGATCCTGGAAGCCGCCGCGAAGGCCGGCGCGCGCGAAGCCGGCTATGTGGTGCTGCGCTTGCCGCTCGAGATCAAAGACCTCTTCCAGGAATGGCTGCGCGCGCATTTCCCTGACCGCGCCACGCGCGTGATGACGCTCGTCCGCCAGATGCGCGGCGGGCGCGATTACGATCCCGAATGGGGCAAACGGCAAAAGGGCGAAGGCCCCTACGCCAAGCTGATCGCCGCGCGCTTCGTGGCGGCGTGCCGGCGGCTGGGCTTGAACCAGGCGCGCATCGTGCTCGACCACACCCAATTCGCGCGCCCGCTGGGGGCGGGTGATCAGCAGGATTTGTTTCGCGCGGCGCCTTAGCGGGTCCCTGAGCGTTGCCCACACCAGCAGCCGCGCGCTAGGTTGCGCGACCTTTTGAGGAGCAGCCTCCATGCGTTTTGGCGATCAACGCCGTTCGGGCAACATCGAAGACCGGCGCGGGCAACGCGCGAGCGGCGGCGGCATGCGCGGGGGGCTGCCGATTTCCACGCGCGGCATGAGCTTGCCGACGATCATCGTGATCGGCCTCGTGCTCGCGGGCGTCTATTTCTTCGCGCCAGCTTCGATCAAGGAAATGGTGTTCGGCTCGGGGGGCGCTTCGCAAGGCGTGTCGGGCGGCGAAGTCGCGGCCGGCCAGTGCCCGGCGGGCGATACAGCGTGCGACGGCGTGTCGGCGGTGCTGGGCTCGACCGAAGATGTCTGGGCGCAGCAATTTTCCGAAGGCCGCTTACCCGTCTATGGCGGCGTCACGGCGGGCGCTTACGAGCAGCCAACGCTCGTTCTGTTCGAACAGGCCGTCGAGACCGCGTGCGGCACGGCGCCCTCTTCCGTCGGCCCGTTCTACTGCCCGGGCGACCGCAAACTTTATATCGACCTCTCCTTCTATGACGTGCTCGCGCAGCGCCTCAACGCGCCCGGCGATTTCGCACAGGCTTATGTGATCGCGCACGAAGTCGGGCACCATGTGCAAAATCTGATCGGCGCGACGCAGATGCGTGTCGGCAATGAGAGCCAGAACGAAACCTCGGTGCGCGTTGAACTGCAGGCCGATTGCTTCGCGGGTGTCTGGGGCCATACCGCGCAAGCCTCGCTCGCGATCGACGATACCGATCTCCGCGAAGCGCTGAACGCCGCGCACTCGATTGGCGACGATACGCTGCAGCAAGGCAGCCAAGGCTATGTGAACCCCGCGCAATTCACGCACGGCACGAGCGCGCAACGCGTGCGCTGGTTCCGGCGCGGGTTTGATACGGGCGATGCGCGGCAGTGCGATACGTTCGCGGTGGATGCGGCAAGGCTTTAGTCCAGTGCGACTCCCCTCCCCTAGAGGGGGAGGGGTTGGGGGAGGGGTGAGACACCGCTCCAGAGTTTGATCGTTCTTGCTTGAGTGAAACGCGGCAGCGTTGCGCTCTACGCTCTCACCCCCACCCTACCCTCCCCCCTCTAGGGGGAGGGGCGCTACATCCGCTCGGGCGTCTCAATCCCCAGCAACTCCAGCGTTTTTTCCAACTGCCTCAGCGTCACGCCCGCCAGCGCTAGCCGCGACGCGCGTAGCGCGCCCTGCTCCGGCAGAATCGGACAGTGCGTGTAAAACACGGAGAACGCCTGCGCCAAATTGTACGCGTGCTCAGCCAAGAAATGCGGCATCCGCTTATCGATCGCAGAGCGTAGCGCGCCGTCGAACGCATCAAGCGCAAGCGCCAGCGCTCGTTCGGAGGCGTGCGCTACCGCGATCGGCCCCGGCGATACACCCTGCTCTTCGGCTTTGCGCAGGATGCTTTTGATGCGGACGGTTTGATAGAGCAGATACGGCCCTGTCTTGCCTTCAAAGCTCATGAAGCGGTCGAGATCGAACACGTACGACGTGGTGCGCGCGTTCGAGAGATCGGCGAACTTGATCGCCGCGATCGCGACCTTGTGGGCGACCGCTTCGAACTCTTCGCTGGAAAACTCTTCCGCAAGCCCCGCTTCGCGCAGCCGCGCGCGCGCCTTCTCGCGCGCTTGCTCGATGAAGTCGTTGAGCTTCACGACGCCGCCGGCGCGCGTTTTGAACGGCTTGCCGTCCGCGCCGTTCATGGTGCCGAAGCCGATATGCTGGAGCGCTTCGCGGGGCGCGTAGCCTGCGCGGGCGGCGGCGCGGAACACTTGCTCGAAGTGATCGGCTTGGCGTTGATCGACGGTGTAGAGATAAAGATCGGGCGCAAAATCGCGCGCGCGCTGCACGATGGTGGCGAGATCGGTCGTGCCGTACATGGCCGAACCTTCCGACGACACCACCAGCAGCGGATCTGGATATTCGACCTCCACCACGCTGCCGTCGTCGAGCTTCTTCTTGCGCGTCTCGCCCGCGCCCGCCACGCGCATAATGCGCGCGCCTTGGTCTTCCTCGATGAGGCCCTTGGCCTCGAGATCGGCGATCATGTCGGGGATCAGGGGATCGGCGTCGCTCTCGCCGAGCCAGAGATCGAAGTCGACGCCGAGCGATGCAAAATCGCGCTTCTGCGCCGCCATCGATACATCATGCATGGCGCGCCAGATGCTGCGATGCGGTTCGGCGCCGTTCTGCAACGCGGCAGTCGCCTTGCGGGCGCGGTCGCGGAACGCTTCATCTTCGCGAACACGCATTGCGGCGCGCGGATACATGGCTTCGAGGTGATCGAGCGTCAGCGCGGCCAACCACGCATCGACCTTGCTCTGATCGCCAAGCCCGCCAAGTTCATCCTCGAGCGACACGATCAAGAGCCCCATCTGGAAGCCCCAGTCGCCGAAATGCGCGTCGCCCCAGACTTCATCGCCGCGAAAGCGGAAGATGCGCTTCAAGCTTTCGCCGATGATCGAGGCGCGCAAATGCCCGACATGCATGCCCTTGGCGACGTTCGGGCCGCCATAATCGACGATGACTTTTTGCCGCTCGCCCACGCTCGCGCCCACGCGCGGATCGTCCGCGATCGCTTGCGCGCGCGCCGAGAGCGCGGCTTCACTGACGCTGAAATTCAGAAAGCCCGGCCCCGCGATGGTCGGCGTCGGCGCGAGCGCGAGCGCGCTCCACTTGCCGGCGATCTCAGCCGCCACTTCCGGCGGCTTGCGCCCGAGCGCTTTCGCGGCTGGCAACGCGCCATTGCACTGAAAATCGCCAAGGTCCGGCCGGTCCGAGCGGCGCACTTCGGCGAACCGCGCTTCGAGCCCAAGCGCGCCGAAGGCTTCGGCGTTTGCGGCGGAGAGTTGTGCGGCGAGGTCTTTCATGGGGGCGGGATGGGGTTTCGGCACTCGATCGTCAAGCGCGATGCACCCCTCCCCCTAGAGGGGGGAGGTTGGGAGGGGGTGAGAGCATAGAACTCGGTCACGAATTTCAGCGGCGCCGATTTGGTGGGATGAGCGCCCTACGCTCTCACCCCACCCCTTACCCCGCCCCCTCTAGGGGCGCGGGGGGTGGAGAGATAGCGCCTCCCCTGAGCGTGGCGCTTACTGCCCGTCGCTCGCGCTCGTGCCGCCCGCGTCGATCCGGAAGCGTTTGCCGTCGCGGTTGAATTGGATCTGCTGCGGCGTGAGGTCGAAGCCGACGAGGATTTCGAAATTCTCGCCCGAGGTATCCGGCGCCGCGCGCGGGATCACGATTTGCTCGATTTCTTCGGTGCGGGTCACCACCGGCTCATTGCCGCGGAAATGCACTTCGACATCGAAATATTGCTTCTCGATCGGCGCGCGGCCGCGCCGCGCGACAGCCACCCAATAACGATACGTCTTGGTTTCGCTGGTCGCGGCGGGGCCTCGGCCAAACGCCATGTCGATCGAGAGCGTCATCGTGATGGGATCGGCGTCGACATAGCGGCAAAGACCGCGCACGCCTTGCATCTCGCCAGTGAACGCGATGTTGGCGTAACGCTCCTGCGCGGGATCGGTGAACTCCACCAGCCGCGAGCCCTCATAGAGCACGCCCATCAGCGGACACGGGCCGACATTCGGCCGCTCGTCCGAACCCACCATGCGCTCGAACCAGGAACGGTCGCGCACTTCGTTGGCCTGCTCTTCCTCCGACGGCCCGCCGCCGGGCAGTTCGACGGTCCGCCCATTGCCGCTCGATGAGCAGGCCGCGGCCCCGATCAGGACAAACGCCAGCGCGGCGGCATGGAGGAGCTTCATTCTGGCCTCGTTTCCCGCAAGGCAGGCCATGCGGCGCCAACCGCCCTTCATGCCCCGCCCACGAACCTTTAAGTCCCGGTCGTGATAGCTTAGAGGCGAAGGCGCCCGCAACAAGGCCGGGCGCCCCCTCCCGCGAGTTTATCCACCGAACCGATGACCGACCTCGAAAAGCGTCCGATTTCAATCCTCTTGGCCGCTCCGCGCGGGTTCTGCGCGGGGGTGGACCGCGCCATTCAGATCGTCGAGCGGGCGCTGGAGAAGTGGGGCCGGCCTGTCTATGTGCGCCACGAGATCGTCCACAACCGCCATGTGGTGGAACGGCTGGAGGCCTTGGGGGCGGTGTTCGTCGAGGAATTGGCGGACTGCCCGGTCGATCGGCCGGTGATTTTCTCGGCGCATGGCGTGCCGAAAGCCGTGCCGGCCGAGGCAGCGCGACGCGAGATGATCTATGTCGACGCCACCTGCCCGCTCGTCTCCAAGGTGCATGTCGAGGCCGAGCGCTTGCACGATGCTGGGCGTGAGCTGGTTTTGATCGGTCATGCCGGTCATCCCGAAGTGATTGGCACGATGGGGCAGCTTCCGGGCGGCGCCATCACTCTGGTTGAAACGCCCGCCGACGCCGAGCGCTTCATGCCGCGCGATCCCGCGCGCCTCGCCTTCGTCACGCAGACGACGCTCTCGGTGGACGACACCGCGGAGATCGTCGCGGTGCTGCAGCGGCGCTTTCCGGAGATCGCCGCGCCCCACAAGGAGGACATCTGTTACGCGACCACGAACCGGCAAGACGCGGTGAAGGCGCTCGCGAAACACGCCGAGCTTGTGCTGGTGATCGGCTCACCGAAATCATCGAACTCGGTGCGGCTGGTGGAAGTCGCCAAACGCGCCGGCGCGCGCGACGCGCAATTGGTGGCGAGCGCGGAAAATGTGAACTGGACTTGGTTTGAAGGCGTCTCCGCGGTTGGCGTGACGGCGGGCGCCAGCGCGCCGGAAGATTTGGTGGACGCGCTGGTCGCTGCGATCTCCGCGCGCTTTGCGGCGCGCGTGGAAGAGATCGTGGTGGTGAAGGAAGACGTGACGTTCAAACTGCCGCGCGTGCTGGCGGAGTGATGCATCGCGCGCTCTGTCCTTCTCCCCTTGTGGGAGAAGGTGTCGGCGCGCAGCGACGACGGATGAGGGGTATAAGCTCCGCGTCGCAAGGCCAGCGCCGTTACCCCTCATCCGGCGCTTCGCGCCACCTTCTCCCACAAGGGGAGAAGGACGCTGCTTCGGCGGCGTAGGTGGCCACCTTTTCTATCGCGAACTTGCTCAGCGACCTGATCGCCGAAACACGCGTCCGGCATCCGAGCCGCCCCGCTCTGATCGGCGTCGCGGGCGCGCAGGGTTCGGGGAAATCGCATCAGTGCAGCGCGTTCGCCGCAGTACATCCGAGCGTGGCGCATTTCTCGTTGGACGATGTCTACAAAACGCGCGCGGAGCGAGAGCAGATTGCGGCGAGCTGTGTGCGACGCGCCTTGCAATTTGGCGGCAGCGCTTCGGACCTCTCCGCTGACGATTGCGCAAAACTAAAGGCGCTCTATGTCACGCGCGGTCCGCCAGGCACGCACGATCTTGGTCTCGCCAATGGGTTGATCGCGCGTTTGCGCCAGGACGCGCCCACGCCGCTGCCGCGTTTCGATAAGCGCGCGGACGATCGCGCGCCGGAAGCGACATGGCCGGTTTTTAAAGGACCAGCGCAGGCAATTCTGGTCGACGGATGGTGCCTTGGGGCCAATACGCCGTCGGATGCGGCGCCATTGCTGGTCGTTCCGGAGGACATCATCGGCCAATGGCAAAAGCACACCGACCTTCAACTCGGCGGGCCTTATTCCAGATTTTTCGACGCCTTCGATCAAATAATCTATCTTCAAGCGCCGAATTTCGAGATCGTGCGGCGTTGGCGGGGCGAGCAGGAGGAAGCCATGTTGGGGCGCGCGATGACGGCCGAGGAAAGCGCCGCGCTCGATCGCTTCATCATGCACTATGAGCGCATCACGCGCGCGATGCTCGCGGGCCATCATCGCGCCGGCTGGATCGTGCGGCTGGATGAAAATCGCAATATTCTCGGGATCGAGCAGCGCTGATGGCCGTCTACACCGATCTCACGGACGAAGAACTCGCGGGCGTGGTCGCGGCCTATGATCTGGGCGGGCTGCGGGCGTTTAAGGGCATTGCCGAAGGCGTGTCGAACTCGAACTTCTTCATGGAGACCGAGCGCGGGCGCTTCATCCTGACGATTTTCGAAAAGCGCGTCGCGGATGAAGACCTCCCCTTCTTCATGGCGGTGATGGCGCGCCTCGCCGAGCGCGGCTTTCCGTCACCGCAACCGCTCGCCACCCGCAGCGGCGGGCTCCTCGCGCAAGCGCGCGGCAAACAATGCGCGATCGTGACGTTTCTCACCGGTGTTTCACCCAAGCGCCCGAACGTCGCGCAGTGCCGCGCCATCGGCGGCGCGCTCGCACGCATGCATGAAGCGCTCGCGGGTTTTACGATGACGCGCGAGAATGCGCTCGGGCCGGCGGGATGGGCGCCGTTGATCAATCCGCGCCTCGCACTGGCCGAGGAATTGCGCGCTGAATCAGGCGCTTCGATTGCAAGCGACCTTGAAGCAGTGCTGACGCGCTGGCCGAGCGCGTTGCCGCGCGGCGTGATCCACGCCGATCTCTTTCCGGACAATGCGCTTTTCATCGACGATGCGGTCGGCGGCGTGATCGACTTCTACTTCGCCTGCACCGACGCGCTCGCTTACGACCTCGCGGTTTGCCTCAATGCCTGGTGCTTCGAGGATCGCGGCGAATACAACATCACCAAAGGCCGCGCGCTGATCTCCGCTTACGAAAGCGTGCGCGCGCTCGGCGCCGAAGAACGCGAAGCTCTCCCCCTGCTCGCGCGCGGCGCGGCGCTGCGCTTCTTCGCCACGCGCCTCGCCGACTGGAGCGAAACACCCGCCGGCGCCTTGGTGCGCCCGAAAAATCCGCTCGAATACGCGGACAAACTCGATTTTCACCGCAGAGCGACGCGAGCGGCGGATTATGGCGGTTGACGCCAGCACGCCGCCGCTGGTTCGCGTGCGACGGCGCTGGCGCACGGCGATCGGCCTTGCGCTCGCGCCAATCGCGGCCGGCATGTTCGCAACCAGTGCGCTCTACCTCATCGTCTCCGCCGCCAGTCAAGCTTGGCAACCCCTGACGCAGCTCGGCATGATGTGCGTCGGGCTTAGCGCCATCGCCCTTGCGCTCATGATCGTCTTTGGCTGGCCGTTTCACGCGATCGCCTATCGCAAGCGCTGGACGACCGCGCCAACATACATTGGCGCCGGCGCCGCGCTCGGGTTCGTCGCGATGGGCGTGCTGATGGCGCTCTATTTCCAGCAAAATCCCGGCGCGGTCGGCGAAACCGAAGTCGCCGGTTTTGTCATCGGCATCGTGATCGCACTTTCACTCTTTGCCATGCTTCCCTGCACCTTGATGGCGTGGCTGTTCTGGCTGATCCGCCGCCCCGACCGTGATCCGCCGCCCGCAGCGCATTTCATTTTTGATTGAACCCGCTTAGCAATCGCTCATGACTCAAACCATCGACATCTGGACGGACGGCGCGTGCAGCGGAAATCCTGGGCCTGGCGGTTGGGGTGCGGTGCTGAAGGCGGGCGAGATCGAGAAAGAAATCTCGGGCGCGGAGGCTGCCACCACCAATAATCGCATGGAGCTGATGGCGGCGATCGAAGCGCTCGGCGCGCTGAAGAAGCCGAGCAAGGTCAAGCTCCACACCGACAGCCAGTATGTGATGAAGGGCCTCAACGACTGGATGCCCAATTGGAAGCGCCGCAATTGGCGGACGGCCGATGGCAAACCCGTCGCCAATGTGGATTTGTGGCAGGCGCTTGAAGCTGCGGCGGCGCGTCACACCGTCGAATGGAAATGGGTGCGCGGGCATGATGGCGACGTCATGAACGAACGCGCCGATGCCCTAGCGCGCGGCGCGATCAAGACGCTGCGGGATTAACCGGCGCGCTTCACCGTCAGCGTCACGCCATCCACCGCGAGCACTTGCACGGGCGCGCCGATCTCGATCGCCTCGTCGCTTTGCGCGCGCCAGACGCTGTCATTGATCCTGACCATGCCGAGGCCGTTCACGAAGCTTTGGCTTACCGAACCTTGCGCGCCGATCATGGCGGCGCCGCGCTCATTGAGTTCGGGATCGTCGCTGGCCTTCACCAAACGACTGCGCAGCAGTGGCCGCGCGAAGATCGTGAGCGCGATCACGAGCACTGCAAACAGCGCCAGTTCCGCGCCCCACTCGATTGGCGCGAGAAACGCAACCGCGCCGGTGATCCCGGCCGCGACCGCGGGCCAAAGCAGATAAGTCGTGCCGGTTGCCATTTCGGCGATCAGCAGAACGAGGCCAAGCGCGAGCCAGTGTTGCGGCTCGATCGCGGCAAGCAGGGAAAAGATCGCGTCCATCGCCGACTAATGTAGCGATGATGGCCCTTAAGTGCGAGGGGTTGTTGGCCGCGTCGGCACACCGCCCCACGGACCCCCGCCGCCAGCGCCCTCGCCGCCTTGCGCGTTCAACGTCCGCAGGCTTTCCACCAGACCCGCAAGACCCGCGAAATCCGCTGGCACAATCACGGTGCGCTGCTGGTTGGAGCTGGCGAGCTGCGAGAAGGCTTCGACATATTTGAGGCCGAGGAAGTAGCGGATGGCGTTGACGTCGCCCTTGGAGATGGCGTCCGACACGACTTCTGTGGCCTTGGCTTCCGCTTCCGCCGAACGCTCGCGCGCTTCGGCGTCGCGGAACGCGGCTTCGCGCCGGCCTTCCGCTTCCAGGATCGCCGATTGCTTGGCGCCTTCGGCGCGGAGAATCGCCGCGGCGCGGTCGCCTTCGGCGGTGAGGATTTCCGCGCGCTTGATACGCTCGGCCTTCATCTGCCGCGCCATGGCTTCGTTGATGTCGGCGGGCGGGGTTAGATCCTTGATCTCGATCCGCATCACCTTGACGCCCCAGGCGGTCGTCGCCGCGTCGATCACGTGCAACAAGCGCGCATTGATGGCGTCGCGTTGCGAGAGCGTTTCATCGAGCTCCATCGAGCCGACCACGGTGCGCAGATTGGTCATCGCCAAATTCAAAATGGCGACATTGAGATTTTCGACTTCGTAGGCGGCCTTGGCCGCGTCGATCACTTGGATGAACACGACCGCATCGCAAGTGACAATGGCGTTATCGCGCGTGATGACGTCCTGCTGCGGCACTTGCAGCACTGTCTCCATCATGGAGAGCCGGCGGCCCACGCGGTCGACGAAGGGAATAAGGAAAGAGATGCCGGGCCGCAGCGTTCGGGTGTAGCGCCCGAAGCGTTCGACCGTCCATTGCCGGCCCTGGGGCACGACCTTGATGGTGCTGAAGGCCAGCACCACCGCGAGCACGACGAAAATAATCGCCAGCGTATCGCCTTGAAACATCCGTTTCCTCCGCCGCTTCTGCGGCTTAAGTCCGCGCTAACTTAGACTACCAAGTAAATACTCGGCGCTGGAGACTTTGTATTCGCCCGGCGCTTCGACATTGAGCGCTTCTACCACGCCGTCCTTAACGACCATCGAATAACGCTTGGAACGAGGCCCCATCCCGAATTGGGAGAAATCGGCGTCCAAACCCACCGCTTTGGCGAAATCGGCGTTGCCGTCGGCCAGCATCAGCACGCTGTCGCCGATGTCCTGATCCTTGGCCCAGGCCTTCATCACATGGCCGTCATTGACCGAAACGCAAGCGATGAGGTCGATCCCCTTGGCCTTGAGGTCGGCCGCCTTGTCGCGGAAACCCGGCAAATGCCGGGCCGAACAGGTCGGCGTGAACGCGCCGGGCACGGCAAACAACGCTACGCGTTTGCCGGCGAAAATCTCGGCCGTCTTCATTTGTTTCAGGCCATCGGGACCGGGCACGGTGAAGGTGGCCTCGGGCAGCTTGTCGCCGACTGCGATCATATCATCTCTCCTCGTGAGGCCTGCCTACAGCACCTAGCCCCCTTGCGCTATCGAGCGTGCGGAGACAGCATTGGTTCCATGACCGACACGCTCGCCGGAAAGCTCCTCGTCGCCATGCCGGGCATCGGCGATCCACGCTTTGAAGGCAGCGTGATCGTGATGTGCACGCACACTGCCGAGCACGCCATGGGGCTCGTGATCAACAAGCCCAAGGACGAGATGACGTTGGGCGACGTGCTGGATCATCTGGGTATTTCCGCGGGCGCGGAGGTCGCGCCGCGCATCGTGCTCGATGGCGGGCCGGTGCGCCCCGATCGCGGCTATGTGCTGCACTCGGAAGACTTCGAGGCCGCTGAAGGCACGCAAGACGTTTGCCCCGGCATCCGCCTCACCGCCACGCGCGACGTGCTGGAGGCAGTCGCGGGCGCGGATGCGCCGCAACGCTTCATCCTCGCGCTCGGCTGCTCTGGCTGGGGCGCGGGACAGCTTGAAAATGAGCTGAAGCAAAATGCTTGGCTCGTCGTCGACGCCAGCGACGCCATCGTGTTCGAAGGCGCGCACGAAGACCGCTGGGCGCGCGCCATCCGTACCTTGGGCTTTGATCCATCGCAGCTGACAGGCGAAGCCGGGCGCGCTTGAGGGCGCGCCGATGCATCACGCCCTGATCCAGACACTTCAATCAATTGTGGCCATGGCGGTTGTTGCTGTGGGCGCCGGCCTCATCGCCTTGCTGTTGGGGCGATCGCGAGCCGCCTACCTGATAGGCCTCAGCTGTTCGGCGGCGGCCTATCTTATCGGCTTGCCCTTTAGCATCGGCTTTCCGTTCCTCTTTCCGCTTGCGCCGGACTGGGTATTTCTCGTGATCGCGCCGCCGCTGATCGAAGAGGCTATGCGCGTATTGTTTATCGTCACGATCTTCGAGGCAGATAGAGAGGACGAGAGGCTTTCGTCATGGATCGCGTTTGGCGTCGGTTATGCGGCGCTGGAGTGCGGCGCGAAATTCTCCGCTAACCTGGCGACAGTCTCGCGCGTCGCAGCGCCAGAGGCGTGGGAGACGGCGAGCTATTGGCTGACGCCGTTCGTGCCGTTCTGGTTGTTTCTCTTTCTAACGGCGACCGTGCTGGCGCTTCGCCGTTTCGGAGCGCCGCCATGGGCCGCGTTCGCCGCGGCGGCGGGCTTGCACGCGCTCCACAATGGATCCGTTTTTTGGTTTTACCCGACCACATACACAGAGCTCGTCGCGACAAATCTTGGGCGCATCGCTCTCTTCGTCGCGCTGACAGCGCTGATCGTCTGGGCCGCGTGGCGTCAGCGCCCTTCGCGGTTCATGCCGCGCACGAGCGCGCCGAACAAGTTGACATAGTCATCGGTCCAGACGCGCGTCTCGGACGCGGGCGGCTGCGTCCAGCGCGGATCGGCGGCGAAGGCCGCGAGCACGGCGGGATCGCGCGCGATGATGACGGCGTCTTCCGGCGTATCGACCAGCGGGCTTGGATCTTCGGGGCGATAGATTTGCACCATCGCGGCGCCGCCGGCGGCGCGCGCTGTCACCGTCACCGGTTCGATCAGTTCGAGATGACGGTTGGACAGATGCATGATGATGACGCCGTCCGGCTTGATGCGATCGAGATAGAGCTGCATCGCTTCCACGGTGAGGAGATGCGCCGGGATCGAGTCGGATGAGAACGCATCCACCAGCAGAAGATCGAAGCGCGCGCTGGGCTCATGCGCTAGCATGAGGCGCGCGTCGCCAAGCACGGTATCAACGCTTCCCTGCGCGCAGCCGTTCACGTAGCTGAATTGCGCCGGATCGCTCGCGGTGCGCACGACGAGCGGATCGATTTCGTAGAAGCGCAACGTATCAGCGGCGCGCGTGTAAGCCGCGACCGTGCCCGCGCCCATGCCGATCGCGCCGATGGTCAGCGCTGGCTGGCGCGCCTGCATGGCACGGAAGGTTTGCCCGATGGGCGTGGTCGGCGCGTAATACACGAGCGGCTGACAGCGCCATTCGGGCGAGAGCGCTTGGGCGCCGTGAAGCGTGGTGCCGTGCGCCATCCGCCGCGCGCCGCCGATATGGGGCGCATCGAGCGCCATCACGCGCAGCACGCCGAAGAAACTGCGTTGGCTGGAGAGCACATTCTCGCGCGGCGCCATGAGGGGGCTCAGCAGCGCGACCCGCCGCGATCAGCGCGAAAAACATCAAGGCGCGGTCACGCAGCAAGAACGCCGCGACCAGCACGCTGGCGAGGCCGAGTTTCGCGGCGAGGCCAAAGCCGAACATTTGCGCGATCAGCAAAGTGGTGACGGCCGCGATGATACCGAACCCCAACTTGATCGTTTCATCGCGCGTAAACGTCCACGCGCCCCAAGGTCTCGCTAAGCACGCCAGCACGAGCACCAGCGGATATTCCAGCACCGCGTTGAACACGACAGGCGCGACGAGCGCGTTGAACACGCCGCCGATCACGCCGCCGGCGGACATCAGCAAGTAAAATTCCGTGAGCCGCGCAGGCTCGGGCCGGCGCGCGGAGAGCGCTTGGTGACAGACGAGCGCCGTCAGAAAGAAACCGCCGAGATGCAGCAGCATTTGCAGCGGGAAATACGGGATCGGGGCGACGATGGTCGCGACACACAACGCAAGCAGCGGCGCCTGGAAGATCAGCGCATTGAAACGGCTGATCAGAGGCTTGGCTTGGAATGCGATGATGAAGGTGACGAGATAAAGCGCCAGCGGCACGATCCAGAGGAACGGCGCGGAGGCGACATCGGTGGAGATATAGGTCGTGACGCCGAGCATGAGGCTCGATGGCACGGCGGCGAGGCCCATCCAGATGAACCGCTCGCGCCATGTCGTTTGCGTGGCGGGCGCAGCATGCGCAATCACAGGCGCGGTCGGCGCGCGCGATGCGAGCAAGCCCACAGCGCCCATCAGCAACGCGAACAGCACAAAGCCGCCGCTCCAGCTGAACGCCTGCGTATGAAGCCGCAGCAGCGGCTCGACCATCACCGGATAAGCCAGCAGCGCGATCAAGCTGCCGAGATTGCTCGCCGCATAGAGCACGTAAGGATTGGCGCCGTCGGGCTTATCGGCGCGCACACGCGCGTACCATGATTGCACCAGAGGCGCGGTCGCCGAGAGCGCGGCGAACGGCAAGCCCAGCGAAAGCGTCAGCACGCCCAGCAACCACAACACCGGCGCGTTTGCGTCGGGCGGGCCCAGCGCGTCAGAGACTTGCAGCGGCAAAGTCGCGATCGCCGCAAGCAGCACGCAGCCATGCACGATGGCTTGCGTGCGCACCGAGGGGAGTCGCTGCAGCAAGTGCGCGTAGCCGTAGCCAATCAGCAGCATGGCCTGGAAAAAACACAGGCACGTATTCCACACCGCCGCCGATCCGCCGAGCGATGGCAGGATCAGTTTCGCCATCATCGGCTCGACCAGAAAAACCAGCCCCGCGCTCGCGAACACCGCGCCAGCGAACAGCGGCGGCGCCAAGGCGCTCAGCGACGGGCGCGACCAATCGATGCTTGGTCTGGATACGTCTGTCATAAATGTCTCGAATTCGGCCCCGGAACCTCGAAGCATCGGCCCGCCCGCCTTGAAAAACCGCTAACGGCGCGGCGGCGGAACGATTTGGCTGGCCCGAGCGCGGCTTTGGGAGGATGGTCGCGCCGAGGCGGGGGACGCCTCTTCATGCCGCGATCTCTTCGCGCGCTTCAACGCAAGGTCAAATTTCCATGTCCACGCTCGCACGCATTCTTGCGTCCACCGCCCTGCTCGCTCTCGTCGCGAGCCCTGTCGTCGCGCAGGATTTCAGCCTCGCGCCGAACTACGGCACGATCGAGCTGACCGCCGGCTTCGAACCCGATCCGCATGTCGTGGACGTGAGCTCGGGCGGCACGATCGACGCCGAGACGCGCGATCCTTCCTGCAAGGGCTTCATCACCGAAGCGCCGGATCTGCGCGTGAACTACACGGCGGGCACGGGCCTGCCGCTCATCATCTCGGTTCACTCGGCGGCGGACACGACGCTTGTGGTCAATGGTCCCGATGCGTCATGGGTCTGCGATGACGACGGCGGTGTGCTTGGCCTCAATCCGTCTGTCGTGTTCACCGAACCCGCGAGCGGCCAGTATGACATCTGGGTCGGCACCTATGGCAGCGCGACCATAGAGCCGTCGCGCCTGGCGCTTTCCGAGCTCTACAGCCAGTAAGTTCGGCGCCTCAGTCAAAGCAAAGGCCAGCGCGCGAGCGCTGCCCTTTGTCGTTCATGCGGCATCCGTCACGTTTCCAGGAATGTTTCGAACCCGCCGAAAATCATGCGCTTGGCGTCGAAGGGCATATTGTCCATGGAGCACGCCAAGCGCGGGTCAGCCATCACCTTCTTGTTGATCTCGTCGCGCGTGGCTCGGTCGGGATAGGTGATCCATGAGAAGACGACGATCTCATCGTCCTTGGCCTGCACCGCGCGCGGGAACGACGTAACTTCGCCGTGCGGCACATCATCGCCAATGCATTCGACGTAGCTGAGCGCGCCGTGATCTTTCCACACCGAGCCGGCCACGCGCGCCATTTCCTTGTAAGCGTCGATATTCTGCTTCGGCACCGCCAATATGAAACCATCAACATACGCCATAAGGTCGCTCCTCCTGAATCGCCCCTGCGTGGAAACGATCTGTGCAAAGTGCCGTTCCGGTGGCGACGGGTCAGCCCGCTTCGTTGACGCGTCCGAATAGCAAATGATCGCGCCAAGCGCCGTTGATTTTCAAATAGGCTTTGGCTTGGCCTTCATGCGTGAAGCCCGCCTTGGTGAGCACCGCGCGTGACGCAGCGTTCTCGGGCTGGCATGCGGCTTCGATGCGGTGAAGATCGAGGTCGTCGAACGCGAAACGCGTCACCGCGCGCACGGCCGCCGTGGTGTAGCCACGCCCAGCAAACGGCTCGCCCGCCCAATAGCCCAGCGAACACGCTTGTGCGACGCCGCGGCGGACATTGCTCATGGTGACGCCGCCGGTCAGCGCGCTGTCCTCTTCTCGGAAAATGAAGAACGCGTAGGCCTTATCGTCGCGCGCATCTTCGGCGTAGCGGCGAAGTTTGTACCGGAATGAACCGCGCGATAATTCGTCGAGCGCCCAGGTCGGCTCCCACGGCGCGAGAAAAGCGCGGCTGCGTTCGCGCAGATCGGACCATTCGGCATAGTCCCGCGCTTCGGGCGCACGCAAATAGACGCCCTCCCCGTCGATCCGGCGGGCGCCGTCACCGTCTTTTCGCAGCAAGACCATGCTCAAGATCGTGCATGAAATGCGCCGATCGCGCCATGCCCCGCTTTGGGGCCGATGGCGGCGGCGCAGACCGGGCCCTTGAGCGCGGCGCGGGCGACAGCCTGCAGCGCCTCGACGGAAACCGCGTCCAGCTTGGCCTTGAACTCGCTCATGGGGATCAGGCGATCGCGGAGCAGCACACGGCCCGCATGCGCCTCGGCGCGCGCGGACGGCGCTTCCATGCCCATCAGCAATTGCGCGCCGGCGACGGCCTTGGCGCGGCGGAGCTCGGCTTCCGTGGGGCCATGCTCGGCAAGCGCCGCGAGCTGATCGCGCACGATCTCAGCGACATCGCGCGCATGCTCGGCGGCGCAACCGGCATAAACGAGGAGGCGCCCGTCATCCTCGAAGGCGTCGAGGAAAGCGTCGATCGCATACACCAGCCCCCGCGTTTCGCGCACTTCCTGGAAGAGCCGTGACGCCATCCCGCCGCCGAAAATCTCCGCGAGCAAACGCGCCGCGAACATTTCTTCCGAGCCAGCGGGCGGCGATGGCCAAGAGAGCAGAAGATGCGTTTGCTCAAGCGCGCGCGTTTCATCCGCCGCGCCTTTGTGCGCGTGCGCACCGGCGCAATGCAGCACGGGCTTTGGCGCGAGATCGCCGAAGCGCGTCTCGATGGTGTCGAGCAACGCCGCGCGGTCGAATGCGCCGGCGACGCTGATCACGACACGCTCCGGCGTCATGTGCGCTTCGCGAAACGCGTTGAGATCGGCGACGCTGATATGGCGGAGCGTCTCTTCTTCGCCGAGGATCGGGCGCCCAAGCGGTTGATCGGGATAGAGCGCGGCTTGATGGAGTTCGAAGATGCGGTCGTCAGGCTGATCGAAAGCTTCGCCGCGCTCTTGCGCGACGACGCCCTTTTCCTTTTCCAGATCGCCCGGCGCCCAGTGTGGCGCGAACAGAATGTCCGCGATGAGATCGAGCGCGAACGGGGCGTTTTCCGCAACAACGCGCGCGAAATAGGCGGTGCGCTCGTACGAGGTCGCGGCGTTCATCACGCCGCCGACATTCTCGATCGCTTCAGCAAACTGGCGCGCGTCGCGTGAGCCCGCGCCCTTGAACGCCATATGTTCGAACAAATGCGCGACGCCGTTATTTTCCGCGGTTTCCCAGCGCGCGCCGACGCGCTGCCACACGCCGACAGCCGCCGTGTGCAAACCCGGCATCGGATCGAGCGCGACCCGCACACCATTGGGTAAGCGAATGAGTTCGAGTTCTTTGCTCTCTTTCAAGTCCAGGCCCTACTCCGTTCGCGGATATATCGTTTCACGGCCGCAACATCAGCATCCAGCGTATCGAACTTTTCCGTGCGCTCGAAGAGATCGGCGCAGCCCATCGGCAGCGGCGAGGAAATTCCCGTAGCGGCTTCAACGGTTTCCGGGAATTTCGCGGGATGGGCGGTGGCGAGAAAAACGCGCGCGCCCTCGGCGCCGGCGCCGACATGCACGCCCACGGCGGTATGGGGGCACATAAGATAGCCATCGCCTTCACTCCAGCGCGCCTTCATCGTCGCTACTGTTTCCGCGTCGTTTGCACTTCCCGCGTTGAAATCGGCGCGCAAACGCTCGAGCGCGTGCGCGGGAATTTCAAACTCACCCGATTGCGCGAATTGCTCATAGAGACGACGCACAGCGTCGCCATCGCGCTCCAGCACTTCAAACAAAATGCGCTCAAAATTGCTCGCGACTTGGATGTCCATCGCCGGTGAAAGCGTCGCGTGCGATTGCGAGGCGCGTTTGTAAACACCGGTTTTAAGCGTCCGCGCGAGAATGTCGTTTTCATTGGTCGCGAGCGTTATCTTGCCGATCGGCGCGCCGCATTGCTTCGCGACCCAACCAGAAAATGCATCGCCGAAATTCCCGGTCGGCACGATGAAGTCAACAGGCCCTGGCGCCGAGAGCGCGGCGGCGGCGATATGGAAGTACACCGACTGCGCGACGATGCGCGCCCAATTGATCGAGTTCACACCCGAGAGCGCCGCATTCTTGGTGAAGTCGCGATCGGCGAACATCGCTTTTACGATGCGCTGGCAATCGTCGAAATCGCCTGCGATTTCGACTGTATGCACGTTGCTGGCGCCGGACGCCGTCATGAACAAGCGCTGTACGTCCGAGGTGCGGCCCTTCGGCAAGAGCACGAAAAGATCGACGCGCTCGCGGCCTTTCAGTGCCTCGACGGCCGCGCCGCCCGTATCGCCCGATGTTGCACACACCACGCTCAAGCGCGCGTCGCGCTTTTCCAGCGCAAGTTCGTAGAGCGGCCCGATGAGCTGCATCGCCACGTCCTTGAACGAGAGCGATGGCCCGCGAAAAAGTTCGAGCACCCAATCGCCGCTATCGATCTGCACTAGCGGCGTCACCGCTGGCGGCCATTTACGTGGCGCGGGCGGCGTCAGGATTGTCGGCGACCAATAAGCTTCGTCGGTAAGGTCAGAGACTTCTTGCGCGCTGAGATCATTACCCGCGAACGCCGCGAGCACCGTGCGCGCCGTCTCCGCAAACGTCTGCGTCGCGGGCGCGCTTTCGCCTCCGCCGGTGAAAATCCGCGGCCAGCCTTCGGGCACGTAAAGCCCGCCGTCGGGCGCGAGGCCCGCCAGAATCGCGTCGAGGAATGAGACCGGCGGGCTTTGCCCGCGCGTTGAGATGTAACGCATTGATTCCGCTATTGTTTCGTCAGTCTTCGGCGCGCGGCGCGGCAAAACGGAGCCGCCCGACGCTGCCATGATAGGCGAAATAGACGCCAAGCAGCACCGCCGCGAGCCCCCACCATGTCAGCGCGTAGCCAAGGTGGCGCTCCGGGGGCAGCGGATCAACGCCTGGCGCATGGGCGAACGGGTTCGGCGTGGAGCGCCCATCGGCCCCGACATAAGGCGAAGCCAGGAAGAAATCCGCCACGTTTTCAACGCCGATCGTGCGTCCCATGGCGGCCAGATCGGGCGAAAACCAGATCCGCTGCAGCGGCCGTGGCGCAAACGCGAACGCACCGGGCGGCTCGGGCCGGATTGAGGCGCCGCCCACCGGCGCGCCGGTCCTGAGCGCCGCGGGGAAGCGCACTTCGCGCCAGTCGGGCGTATCGACGCCTGGGATGAAATCGGCGTCCACGAACACGACGCTGTCGCCCGAGCGCACCGGCGCGAACACGCGCCAGCCTGGCTCACCGTCACGCACGCCGCTGACAAATTGCAAGCCATCCTCGATTGGCTCGTAATTTTCGAGCGTCATCTCCGCGACGGGCGTGTGCGCGAGATTGATCTTGAGCTGATACCGCTCCCACTGCCAACGCCCGAGCACCAGCAGCACTGCGAACGCGCTCAGCATCAGCACCGTCATCAGCGGAAGAGGACGAAAGCGGATCATGCTCCCCCGCATGCGGGGGGAGCTGTCAGCGCGCAACGCGCGATGACTGAGGGGGGTGGCGCATATCCTTCAAGCACAGCGCCGCCCCCTTCGTCATCCGCTGCGCGGATGCCACTTCCCCGCACGCGGGGGAAGAAAAGAGAGAGCGTGCTTCGTCACTTGCGCTCGATGTCCGCATTGGTCGCGGCGCTGGCCTTGTGTTTCCATTGCAGCGCGAACAGCACCGCTTTGAACGGCGGCAGCAGCGCAAGGCAGAGCACCACGGCGGCGATCATCGTAATCGAAACCGCCATCCAGCCGGCAGCTCCAAACCAAATTGCAGGACGATCAAGAGCGGCGCGACGATGGCGCCGACGACGAGGATCACGAACACAGCCGGCCCATCGCCTGCGTCAGCGGCGGCGAAGTCCGCGCCGCACACATTGCAGCGCGGCGCGATGCGCAGATAGGCCGAAAAGACCTTCCCCTTTCCGCATTGCGGGCAACGGAGCAGCAAGCCTGCCGAAATCGCGGAGGGCGAACTCATCGCGCAAACACCTCTTCCGTCATCCCGGGCGAGCGGAGCGAGACCCGGGATCCAGGGAGCGTAAAGCAGTGTGCGTTGGCCCTGGGTCCCGGATCACGCTTCGCGTGTCCGGGATGACGAAGGATCAATGCGACTGCATCGTGAGGTACGGCATCACGTAAACGAAGGTGAAGAGGAAGAGCCACACCACGTCGACGAAGTGCCAATACCAAGCCGCCGCTTCGAGCCCGAAATGCTTGGTGGGCGTGAATTGTCCGGCCAGCAATCGTCCGAGGCACACGGCCAGGAAGATCGTGCCGATGATGACGTGCGCGCCGTGAAAGCCCGTCGCCATGAAGAAGGACGCGCCATAGACGGTGGCGTTGGTGGTCTCGCCCATATTGCCGAATGAGAAGCCGGCTTCAGGATATTCGACGCCGAACTGCACATAGCTGAAGAGACAGCCGAGCGCGACCGTGAGGAAGAGCGCAAGCTTGGCGCCCGCGCGATCGCCCTGCTGCAGCGCGTGGTGCGCCCATGTCACGGTCGTGCCGGAGAGCAACAGGATAAGCGTGTTGATCAGCGGCAAATGGAAGGGATCGAACGTCTCGACATGCGGCGGCGGCCAATTGGCCCAAGCAGCGGCCGTGCCTTCATCCCAAGTCGGCACCACCCAATCGGCGCGATGCCCGTGATAGATGGCGAGTTCGAAGAACACCCAGAACCACGCCACGAAGAACATGATCTCGGACGCAATGAAGAGGATCATGCCGTAGCGAAGGCCGATATCCACGACCGGCGTGTGATCGCCGGCGCGGCTTTCCTTGATCACGTCGCTCCACCAGCCAAACATGGTGAGTGCGATGCCGATGGCGCCGATGCCGAACACCCAGGCCTGGCCCTTGCCGAGGAAGAAACTCCCCTCCGGCCCCAGGCCCTTCATCAGGATCACGCCGCCAATGGCGAGGATCAGGGCCGAAACCGAGCCGACGAACGGCCACGGGCTCGGATTGACCAGGTGGTAGTCGTGTTTGACCTCGCCGTGCGACATCTCGATCCCTCTCGAGCCCTCTAAAGACTCAACATTACCGGATTTAGCGTAAGCCCCGCTCCCAAGCCAAGCGGCTGAAAGTCACGGCTGGGCCTGCGCTTCCAGGGCCGCCACGGCCTCATATTGCGAACGGAAGAAGGTGTAGGACAGGGTCACCGTGTTCACCTCCTCGGTGTCGGGGTCCGACGCGAGGGCCGGATCGACGAAATAGACCACCGGAAGCTCGGCGCTCTGCCCGGGCGCCAAGGTCTGATCCTGGAAGCAGAAGCATTCCAGCTTCTCGAAATACTTCCCGATCTTGTGCGGCGTCACATTGTAGGACGCGACCACCGTGACCGGCTGATCGGAGAGATTGCGGACGCGGTAGAAGGCAAGCCCAGTTTCCCCGAGGCGGAGCGACTGCGAGACGGCTGCCGGCTCGAATTCGATGGGCACGCCGGTTGCGGTGTTGGCGTCGAACCGGACTTCGATGCGGCGGTCGAGGATGGTGGTCGCGGCGGCGCTGGCGGTCTGCGTGGTGCCGCCATAGCCGGTGACTTGGCAGAACAAGCTGTAGAGCGGCACCGCGGCAAAGGCCATGCCCGTCATGCCCACGACGATCGCACTCACGACCGCCGCCGTGATCGCCATGCGCTTGCGCTTTTCAGGGGTGAGGCTCATGGCGGGCCGACGCCGTTTTCTTTGATCTTCGCGAGGGTGATCAAAAACACCAGGATCACGAACGCGACGATCGAGAGGGCCAGCACGATGTTACGCCGGTTGCGGGCCTTCACCTGCTCTGGCGTCAGCGTGACGAATTCCTGTGGCGGCTTGGGGGCCTCGGTCACGGCAGCAGCCGTTCGAGCAGCAGAGCCGCGAACAGCGCGAAGAGATAGAAGATCGAGAACGCGAACATCGCGCGCGCCGGCTTATCAGCTTCGCTGCCCAGGTCCTCCCCCGCGCGCGATGCGGCGATGCGGATTGCGAGCGCGATGAAGATTGCTCCGCCCAGCGCGGCGACGGCGGTGTAGACCGCGCCGCCAAGCCCGGTGAAGGATGGCGCGAGCGCTAGCGGCGGAAGCAAGATCGCATAGGACAGAATGTGCCAGCGTGTCGTCTTCGCGCCGTGCGTCACCGGCAGCATCGGCACGCCGGCGGCGGCGTAGTCGTTCTTCTGCGTCAGCGAGAGCGCCCAGAAGTGCGGCGGCGTCCAGAAGAAGATGATCGCGACCAAGAGCAGCGGATCGAGGCTGAGCGATCCCGTTTTCGCGGCCCACGCGATGGCTGGCGGCAACGCGCCAGCGAGGCCGCCGATGACGATATTCTGCGGCGTCGAGCGCTTCAGCCACATCGTGTAGACGACCGCGTAGAAGAAGATCGTGAACGCGAGCAGCCCCGCCGCGAGCAGCCCTGCGGCGAGCAACATCGTCAGCACGGAGAACACTGAAAGCGTGAGGCCAAGGCCCAGCGCTTCGTCCGGCAGCACATGGCCCGACGGGATCGGCCGGCTCTGCGTGCGCTTCATCTTGGCGTCGATGTCAGCATCGAACCACATATTGAGAGCGCCCGAAGCGCCCGCCGCCACCGCGATCGCCAAGATCACCGCGAACGCCAGCACCGCATCGCCAGCGCCCGGCGCGCACACATACCCAACCAGCCCCGTAAACACGACAAGGCTCATCACGCGCGGCTTTAGAAGCGCGACGTAATCGCCAATCGATGCGGCGCGTGTGTCTTCCAGTTGGGCGATCGTCATCTGTTTCGATCCCCGCGGCGCTTCAGCGCCGCGGCGTCAATGATGCGCGTCCGGCTTGATGACCGGGAGTTCGCTGAATTGGTGGAACGGCGGCGGCGAAGAGAGCGTCCATTCGAGCGTGGTCGCGCCCTCGCCCCATGGATTATCGCCGGCTTTGCGCTTGGCGATGAAGAGCTCGGCCAGCATCGCGAAAAAGAAGAGCGTGCCCACCACCGTGATCGCGTAGCCGATCGAGGAAACCAAATTCCAATAATGGAAGGCTTCCGGATAATCGATGTAGCGCCGCGGCATGCCGTTGAGACCGAGGAAGTGCTGCGGGAAGAAGATGATGTTGACGCCGACGAACGTGATCCAGAAATGGAGCCCGCCCAGCACGCCATTGTAGCGATAGCCGCTCATCTTCGGCAGCCAGTAGTAAAAGCCCGCGAAGATCGTGAACACGGCGCCGAGCGAGAGCACATAGTGGAAGTGCGCGACGACGTAATAGGTGTCGTGGAGCGCGGTATCGACGCCGGAATTGGCGAGCACGACGCCGGTGACGCCGCCAACCGTGAAGAGGAAGATGAACCCGATCGCCCACAGCATCGGCACGGTGAAGTCGATCGAGCCGCCCCACATCGTCGCGATCCAGGAGAAAATCTTGATGCCCGTCGGCACCGCGATCACCATCGTGGCGGCGATGAAATAGGCTTCCAGATCGAGGCCCATGCCCACCGTATACATGTGGTGCGCCCACACGATGAAGCCGATGAAGCCGATCGAGACCATGGCGTAGGCCATGCCGAGATAACCGAACACCGGCTTCTTCGAGAAGGTCGACACGATCTGACTGATCATGCCGAAGCCCGGAAGAATGAGGATGTAAACTTCGGGGTGGCCGAAGAACCAGAACAGATGCTGGTACATGACCGGATCGCCGCCGCCAGCGGGCTCGAAGAATTGCGTGCCGAAATTGCGGTCCGTCAGCAACATGGTGAGCGCGCCCGCGAGCACCGGCAGCGCCAGCACGAGCAGCCACACCGTCACCAGGATCGACCACACGAACAGCGGCATGCGGTGCAACGTCATGCCCGGCGCGCGCATGTTGAAGATCGTCGTGATGAAATTGATCGCGCCCAGGATCGATGACGCGCCCGCGATGTGGAGCGACAGGATCAAGAGATCCATCGATGGGCCGCTATGGTGCGACATCGAGGTCGAGAGCGGCGGATAGAGCGTCCAGCCGCCGCCAAAGCCGTTGAACTCGCCATTGCCCGGCACGAAGAACGACAAAGTCGCCAAAGTGAACGAAGCCGGCAGCAGCCAGAACGAGATATTGTTCATGCGCGGGAACGCCATGTCAGGCGCTCCGATCATCAACGGCACGAACCAATTGCCGAAGCCGCCGATCATCGCCGGCATGACCATGAAGAAGATCATGATCAGGCCGTGCATGGTGACGACGCTATTATAGAAGTGCTTGGCCGCTTCGATATTGCCGCCCAGAAGCGCGCCCAGCTGAATGCCCGGCTCGGCCAATTCATAGCGGATGAGGCCTGAAAGGCCGCTCCCGATGACCCCCGCGATAATCGCGAAGATCAGGTACATCGTGCCGATGTCCTTGTGATTGGTCGAATAGACCCAGCGCTTCCAGTCATAGAGGCTGGGCCGATGATCGGCGTGGACGTGCTCGGGGCCGTGCGCTGAATCGTGAGCGGGCTCTGCCATTGTCTGCTCCCAGATCTTCGTCAGCGCGCCGGCGCGACGCCCGCGGGCGCGCTGGGGCTGGGTTCACCTAAGGCCGTGCCGCCCTGCGAGGCGACCCAGTCATTGAATTCCTGCCGGCTCACGGCGTGGATCTCGATCGGCATGAAAGCGTGATTGACGCCGCACAATTCCGAGCACTGCCCGTAGAACACGCCCGGCTCATCGACATTGAACCAAGTCTCGTTCACGCGGCCCTGGATCGCATCTTCCTTCACGCCGAACGCCGGCATCGCGAAAGCGTGGATCACGTCGTTCGACGTCACCAGCACGCGAACCGTCGTATCGACCGGCACATAAAGCGGCGCGGTGGTGGCGAGGAGCCACGGACGATTGTTCGCGCGCGCTTCCTCTTCCGGCATCAGGTTCGATGAAATCTGCACGCCGAGATCGGGATATTCGTAAGTCCAGAACCACGAATTGCCGGTGACCTTCAAAGTCAGCTCGGCTTCGGCGGGAATGCGCTCTTCTTCATAGAGCAGCGGGAACGAACGCCACGCGATCACGACCAGGATCAGCACCGGCACGATGGTCCAGATCACTTCGACCAGCATATTGTGCGTGAACTTGCGCGGCACCGGATTGGCGCGGCGGTTGTAGCGGAGGATCACCCAGAGCAGCAGCACCAGCACGAACACTGTCACCGCGGCGATCAGGATCAGCAGGAAGCCGTGGAAATTCTCAATCTCCCGCATCACCTCCGTCGCAGGCGGTTGGAAATTGATGGCGCGATCGGTCGGAATGCCGTCGACAGCCCATGCCGGCCCCGTTGCGGCGAATGTCGCCGCCATAACGGCGCCCATGCTCCACGCCCCTCGCCTCACGCGCACGTCTCCATATTCTGTCTTCGCGCTCTGCAGACTCAAGGCCAGCGGTATGGCGTGGTCCGAGAGCCGCGCCTATAGTCGCGGGGCGCGGCAAACAACCGCGCCAACCTGATCCACCGCCCGTCCCGTGGCCGCGAGGGTGCTAGCATGAGCCGCCGCTGCGTTCCAAGGCGCTTTCCCGCGTTGCTTTCAGCCGTCTTGCTGCTCGCCGCCGCCGGGGCTGCGTCCGCTGACGACCGCGAGCCCCGCGCGCGCACCGTCCTTGGCGGCGACCGGCTCTATCAGGCCTGCGCCGGCGCGCCCGCGCGCGGCGACATGTCAGACGCCGCCATCACGGCTTGTAACGAGGCGCTGGAGCACCGCCAGTCCAGCAATGACCACGTGGTGCTGCTGGTCAATCGCGGCGTCATCCATCTGAACCGCGGCGAAAGCGCGCTGGCGCTGGCCGATTTCGATGCGGCGATCGTCGTGTTGCCGCGCCACCCCGAAGCGCACCTCAACCGGGGCGCGGCCCTGGTGCAAATGGGCCGGCCCGGCCCCGCCGTGGCGGCGCTGACGGAGGCGCTCTCGATGGGCGTGAGCGAGCCGTACAAGGCCTATTATAATAGAGGCGCGGCCCGCGAAGCCCTGGGCGACCTCCGAGGCGCCTACGAAGATTACTCCACCGCGCTCGAAATCCGCCCCGAATGGGGGCCGGCCGAAGCCGAGATCGCCCGCTTCGTGCGCACCCGCCAGGAACGCCTCGCCAGCATCCTGAACAATCCCGACGATCCCGAAGCAGGCCGGCCTTAACTGTCTCGGCGGCAGAACGTCCGCGTGCGGTTGGCGCGACGCACTCTATATTCAGCTTGAACAAGACGAGGACCATCCATGGCCGACACCCTGCACGCCAACACCAAAGCCGCTGAGATGGACTGGGACGCCGCGCAACGCATCCTGGCCGATGCGGCGCAGGGCGCGGACGATGCGGAGCTGTTCGCGGAGGACAGCCGTTCGGAAAGTTTCCTCTGGGACGATGGACGGCTGAAATCGGCCAGCTTCGACGCCGCGCAGGGCTTTGGCCTCCGCGTCGTCGCCGGTGAACGCGCGGGTTACGGGCATGCCAGCGTGCTGGATGAAGGCGCGGTCGGCCGCGCCGCCGAAGCCGCCGCCAGCGCCAAGCTCGGACATACCGGCACGCTCGATGTCGGCCCGACGCGGGTCAATCGCCGGCTCTATGCCGACATCGATCCGATCGAAGCGCCGGCCTTCACCGACAAGACCGCCCTCCTCGCAGAGATCGACGCCTATTGCCGCGCGCGCGATCCGCGCGTGGTTCAAGTCTCCGTTTCACTTGCGGGCTCGCGCCGCGCGATCACGATCCTCCGCCCCGATGGCGCGCGCGTGGAAGATGCGCGGCCGCTGGTGCGTATCAATGTCTCCGTGACCGTGGAGCGCGACGGCCGCCGCGAAAGCGGCTCGTCGGGGCGCGGGCGGGCGTGAAGCGTATGAAGCCTTTATCGCGCCAGATCGCTGGAAAGGCCTCGCGGAAGAAGCGCTGCGCATTGCGCTCGTGAACCTTGATTCGATCGCGGCGCCCGTCGGCGAAATGGACGTTGTGCTTGGGCCGGGCTGGCCCGGCGTGCTGCTGCATGAAGCGGTGGGACACGGCCTTGAGGGCGACTTCAACCGCAAAGGATCGTCCGCTTTCGCCGGGAAAATCGGCGAGCGCGTGGCCTCCAAGGGCGTCACCGTGGTGGACGATGGCACGTTCGAGAATCGCCGAGGCTCCCTCACCATCGACGATGAAGGCACGCCGACTGGCCGCACCGTCCTCATCGAAGACGGCATCCTCAAAGGCTATCTGCAGGACCGCATGAATGCGCGCCTCATGGGCGTCGCGCCCACCGGCAATGGCCGCCGCGAGAGCTTCGCGCACCGGCCGATGCCGCGCATGACCAACACCTTCATGACCGCCGGCGACAAAGACCCTGGCGAAATCCTCGCGAGTCTGAAGAAGGGCGTCTATGCCGTGAACTTCGGCGGCGGCCAGGTCGACATCACGTCCGGCAAGTTCGTCTTCCAATGCACCGAGGCCTATCTGGTCGAGGACGGGAAGATCAAAGCGCCGATCAAAGGCGCGACCTTGATCGGCGACGGCCCGAGCGCGCTGACGCGCGTGACGATGATCGGCAACGATCTGAAGCTCGACGATGGCGTCGGCACCTGCGGCAAAGCGGGGCAAAGCGTCCCCGTCGGAGTCGGCCAGCCCACACTATACATCGAAGGCCTCACCGTCGGCGGCGCGGCGTAAGCCAGCAAGCCTTTGCTTTAATGCTGAAAAATTTCTCGGCACGGACTTGCGAGGTGCGCGCGCTGATCGTGCTTAAACGCGCTCTGCGCCATCGCATCGACATCGCACTCTATTGGGACCGCCGGCTTCCAGCCGCACACATCGCTGCCGGCTGGAAGCCGGCGGTCCAAAATTTCGCGCGCGTGAGCGGCTTCACCCATCGCCTTCAATACCACGCGACAACGATGATGCTGTTCGCGATGTGCGCCCACGAGGATGCGAGCACGCGACTCGATGCGCGACGACGCGATCAAACGCGCGACTCGCCCCGCAGATTCGGCGAGTGAGTCGGGCGCTTCGCGCGTGATTCTGATCGTCATCGGCGCTCGAAGCGCTCTCTCGGCGCTTCTTCGCACGCGCGCTCACGAACTTTTTGCAATCAATCTTCGTTAACGCGAAACGTGCGTTTTTCCTTTGTACAACGCGGAAAATCGCATCATCATGGATGCACCCCGTTTCGTTTTCGAACTAAGACTCTTCAGCATTTTGCGACGAGAGCTTTGACATTTCTGCGATTGCGCGTGATGTTCGCAACGTCCACAGTCTGGGGAGGCCAATATGGCTAAGAAAGTTGCGAAGAAGGCCGCGAAGAAAGCCGCGAAGCCAGCTAAGAAGGCGAAGAAGAAGTAGTCTTCTTCTAACCCATCTAAATCAGAAGCGCCGTCGAGCTCACGCTCGGCGGCGTTTCGTTTTGTGGCGATGCGCATCCGCGATCGGCGCGCGGCGCGAACGCAAAACGCCACGCTAACGAATCGTCTCGCGCGCCCAAATCGCAGCGCGCTTTGCATCCGATCGTTCCCACCCGCGCATCCCAGAAACAGGCAGGCGTATCGCAGAGCACGCACTGCAGATTTGCGACCAACGGCATTGACGGGCCTTGCCGATAATCGATAAAATCATTCTGCGGGACGATAATTTCGGGGCGGATTCATGTTCAAGCGCACTTTGATGACGGCCCTGGCCTTCTCCGGCGCCGCCTACGCGCAGGACGCCGCGGCCCCAACGCCCGCGCCCATCCCCGCCGAAGCCAATGGCCGCGTCTCGTATGACGCAGCGTATTTCGCGCAATACTCCCCGAGCACCGCGCTCGACATGGTCGCGCAGACGCCGGGCTTCACGCTCGACGGCGGCGATCAGCGCCGCGGCTTCTCAGGGGCGGTAGGCAATGTGCTGATCGACGGCCTGCGCCCCACCGCCAAGACTCAAAGCATCGACGCCATCCTCTCGCATATCCCCGCGGCCCAGGTGCTGCGCGTTGAAGTGCTGCGCGGCGCGGCGGTCGCCGGCGACGCCTCGGGCCAAGCGGTGCTGATCAACATCGTCCGCACGCCGACATCCGGCAGCGGCGTCTACGAAGTCGGTGTTGAATGGTCCGGTCAGCACCAAGACCGCGCCATGCCGCGCGTCGACGCCTCTTACAATGGGCGCAACGGCCAGTTCGAGTGGGGCGTCGGCTATCGCCTGATCTCGCAGAACCGCGACCTTCGGGGCGAGCGCTATTTCTACGACGGCGTCGGCACGTATGGCGGGCGCGCGATCATGAGCAATCCGCGCGATCTGTTCGACCCGTATTACAATGCCAATATCGCCTTCCCCCTGCTGGGCGGCCGCTTCAGCGCCACCGGCATGATCAATCCCGATTGGTAACAACGAGCAGGAAAACCATTTCCGCTTCCGCGATGCGGCCGATGCACCGCTGGCCTCGCTCGACACGCGCTTCAAGGAAGAAGGCACGCTCTCCGAACTCGGCGCCAACTATGACCGCGACTTAGGGCCGTGGGCGCTGGCGCTGGTGGGCCTCCGAACCCAGCACCCTTTCCAATATCACGAGGAAGCATTGAGCGCCGACGAAACCGGGGCGGTGACCGAGACCACGATCCAGCACCAAAACCGCGAAACATCGAAACCATTCTGCGCGGCACGCTGTCGCGCGCGCTCAATCCCCAGAACCGCATCGAATTCGGCGGTGAAGGCGCAGTGAACAGCCTGGATTCAGCGCTGCTGCTCACCGTCGATGAAGGCACGGGTCCCGAGGTGCTCGTGATCCCGAATTCAAACGTCCGTGTGGAGGAGAACCGCTCCGAATTCTTCGCCGTGCATACCTGGCGCCCGGACGAGCACTGGACGCTGGAGACCCGCATCGCGCGCGAAAGCTCCACCCTCACCTTCACCGGCGACGCCAATCAGGAGACCGAGCTTTCGTTCTGGAAGCCCTCGGTTCAACTCTCGCACACCTTCGGCGAATCCAACCAGCTCCGCATCCGGTATTATCGCGACGTCGGCCAGCTCAACTTCGACGACTTCGTCTCCGCAGCGGCGATCTCGGACAATCTCATCGACGGGCGGCAATCCGAACCTGCAGCCGCAGACCGATTGGCGCGCCGAGTTCGGCGGCGACCTCCACTTCCCCGGCGGCGTCGCACTCGGCTTTGCGCTGACGCACCACGCCATCAGCGACGTCAACGATGTCGTGCCGATCACGGCGACGGTGCCTAACCCAGACGAAGATCCCAACGTCGACGGCGACGAGACCACGGACGTAACCTTCGACGCGCCGGGAAATCTCGGCGATGCGGAGGCCTGGAGCCTAGAGCTCAATTATTCTTCGCGCGTGCCGCTCCTGCCCAATTCGCGCCTCACCATCGAAGCCGAGTTCTGGGACACCGAGGTCACCGATCCCGTCACCGGCCAGCCGCGCATCATCTCCTACCAACCGGAATCGCAGGTCCATGTCTCGTTCCGGCAGGACTTCGCGCCGCAGCGCTGGTCCTGGGGTATCGAGTATGAGCGCCAGGGCGAGGTGCAGGGCTATCGCCTGAGCGAGATCGACATCCAGGAGGAAGGCCCCTGGGTCGACCTCTGGTGGGAGACGACGGCGCTGCCGCACAATTTGAAGCTGCGCCTGACGGCCGCGAACATCGCCGACGGCGATGTGCTGCGCGACCGGCGCTTCTACGACACCGACCGCAGCGGACCTTTGATTGCCCGGCAGGTGACGGGCCGCCAGTTCGAAACCGCGCCCTGGGCCATCATCGAACTCAGCGGCGCGTTACGGCGCGCTTGGCCGATGGGAGCGGATTTGCGATAGCGGGCGGATGAAGAAACATGCCCTCGCCTTGCTCACCCTCCTGGCCGCCTGCGCCGCGCCCGATCCCGTAGCGCCAGCGCCCACATCCCAGCCGCCGCTCGCGAGCGAGGCGCAGATTGTGGCCGCCGAGCAGACGCCGCTTGGCGAGCAGGCTCGCGGCGCGCACTGGAACGACGCGTTCGCGCCGTTCAACGTCATGGCCAATATCTATTATGTCGGCCCGGCCGGGGTGAGTTCGTATCTCATCACCACGCCGGATGGGCATTTCCTGATCGATGGCGGCCTGCCCCAAAGCGGCCCGATCATCGAAGCCAATATCGCCGCGCTCGGCTTCGACATCCGCGACGTGAAATTCCTGCTCAACACGCACGCGCATTACGATCACGCCGGCGGCCTCGCGCGGCTCCAGCATGACAGCGGCGCGGTGATGGCCGCGAGTGCGCCCGATCGCGCCCCGCTCGAAGCTGGCCGCATCCCTTATGGTCCTTCCGCCGACATCGCGTTTCCGCCGGTGCGCGTCGAGCGCGTGATCGCCGACGGCGATACGCTGACACTCGGCGGCGTCACGCTCACGGCGGTGATGACGCCCGGCCACACCGAAGGCTGCACATCGTGGATGATGGATATCGCCGGCCCCGATGGCGCGCGCCACCGCGCCTTCTTCCATTGCAGCGCGACCGTCGGCGGCCAAAGCGTCGAACCGCCCTCCTATCCCGGCATGGTGGAAGCCTATCGCGCGACCTTCGCGCGCATCCGCACGCTGGAAGCCGACATGTTGCTCGCCAATCACGGCGCCTTCTTCGACCTCGCCGCCAAACGCGCACGCCTGGCCGCGGGCGACGCGAACGCGTTCGTGGATGCAGGCGAACTGCAGCGCTTCAATGCGGAGACGGAAGCCGCGTTCAATGAAGAGCTAGCGCGGCAGAGGGCGGCGGCGCGTTCGAACTAGCACAGACCACTTAGGTTGGAGCGCGCGGCCTCCGGCCGCGCTCATCATGCGCCGCCGGAGGCGGCGCGCTCCTTACGCGAAACTACCGCGCAGGCCCCGCACGCCCTCTTGGTCGCTTCGCCACTGGCGCGGGGTCGGGGTCGAACATGGGGTTTGAGTCCCATTGATCCTTGAACGGCGCATCTTCGATATAGTCCGGCAGCCGCGCGCTCATCGCCTTCTCGCCGGAGATCGCGATGATCTGACGGTCCTTGCCCATATTGCGCAGCACGTCGGCGTCGATATCGCCGATCAGCTCGGAGCTTTCCTTCGCCATCAGATGATTGGCGACGCCGAACAGCTGGAACACGCCAGCATTGTTGAAAATCGTGCGCCAGTCTTTCGGGTAGAGCCGTTGCAGCTGGCTCAAATCCTGGAAGAACGGCCACACCTGCAGGCCATAGCCGCGCAGCAATGTCATCGATTGGCGGAGCGGGCCGAACTCGCCCAGTTGCGCGCATTCGTCGAGCAGGAAAAGCGTCGAGCGTTTCGGCCGGCGCTTGCGGCCCATCACGGTCAGCATCAACGCGCCGACCCAGAGGCGCAGCAGCGCGCCATGGCTCTCAAGTTTATCCGGCGGGATCACGATATAGATCGTCATCGGATCGCCGCGCCGCACGGCGGCAAGATCGATCGTGGACTTCGACAGCGACCGGAGCGCGGAGTCCGAATTCACGACCTTCAGATAGCTCTGCGCCGTTGAAAGAATGCCCGAGCGCGTTTGCTCCGTGATCGGCAGGAAGCTTGAAATGTTTTGCTTCGAGAGCCGGTTCAGCGGTTCATTGTTCTCGATCAGCGCGGCGAGATTATAAACCGCATCGTCGCTCATCAGGATTTCGCGCACCTTGCCGAAATGGCGCTCAGCAGGCGACGCCGTTTCCGCGACCGCCGCGATCACGCCCGACATCAGCGAGCGGCCCCAATTGTCCCAGAAGGGCTCCTTGTGGAAACCCGCATCGCCCGCGAGCAGCGACGACAGCATCTCCGCGTCCGCATCGAGCAGCGCGCCGGGGCGATCGAACAGATCGAAAGGGTTCAAACTATCGGTGCGCTTGGAGACGGCGCCGAACGGATCGAGCAGCCGCACTTCCTGGCCCATCTCTTTCCGCCGGCGGGCGGTGACGTGCCAAGTCTCGCCCTTGGGGTCGATCACGATGGCCGAGCCCTCAAAGCGCAGCAGATTAGGGATAATGACGCCCCGGCCCTTCCCCGCGCCGGTGGGCGCTATGGTGACCAGGTGGCGGTCTTCGGAATAGAGGATCGGGGCTTCGCCAGGGGGCGCTTCGATGGCGGTGCGCGGCGCGCCGAACCCGATCGGGTCCTTTGCGGCCTCAGCGGCGCGCCAACCCAGCAACAGGTCCATTTCCGGGCGCTTTTCGGCTGGCAACTCGCCCACGGCCTCAAGCGGCCGCTTTTTGGGGCGTGCGTTGCGGGGCCGTGGCATGAGCGCGCCTCCCATCGGCCAAATCGGGCCGTGACGTCGATGTAATCTTTGATCGGGGCCGGACTAGGCCCGATTGGAGCGTTTCACGCCACAATCGCCCCCGCCGGACCGTCACGCCGGCTTTTTGCCCACGCCCCTCTACAACACCCGGAAAAGCCCGAGCGCGCAACGCTTTCTCCACAGTGAAAGCGAATGTGATGAAAGATGCGCCGCTAGACGTTCGCCGCATCGGGGAGCGGCTTGGTTGGCGTATTGTAAGCCTTTGAATGTGCTAGCCTATTCAGGAATGGGCTAGCAATGCCAAGGACCACGCCAATCCCGATAGACCAGAGCCCTATATTGGTGAAAACGCTCGCGTAAGTGGCGAGCGCGGCGTGGGGATCGAGCACCTGCCCGCCGACCGTTTCCTGGGCCGTCAGCTTGGAAATCTGGGCCGCCAGCGCCTGGGCGACCGAGGACGCCAGAAACCAGGTCGCCATCATGGTTGAGACCACCGCCGCGGGGGCAAGTTTGGTCATCGCCGAGAGGCCGACTGGCGAGAGGAAAAGCTCGCCCGTGGTGTGGAGAAGATAGAGCAGCGCCAAGAAGATCAGCGGCACCTTGGCGCTCTCATCGGCATATTGCGCGCCCCAGACCAGCACCAGGAAGCCCGCGCCAACCTGGATGAGGCCAAGCGCGAATTTAGCGGCGTCGCCGGGGTCGCGGTTATGCTTGTTGAGCCAGCTCCACATCATGGCGAACACCGGCGCGAGCAGCAGGATGAAGGCGCCGTTGAAGCTCTGCGTCTGCCCGGACGTCATGGAGAAGAAGCCGTCGTTCGGCAGCTGCGTGTTGCGTTCGGCGAACTGGTTGAGAGCTGAGCCCGCGAGTTCGAAGAGCGCGAAGAACACTGTCGAGGCCGCGACGAGGATAAGCGCCAGGATGATGCGCTGGCTCTCCACCCAGGTGCAGTTCTTGACCATGTAGAAGATGAAGTAGGCGAGCATCAGCAGCGACGCCCAGCTCAAAGCCGTGTTCACGACTGGCTCGCGCTGCACCAGAAGCCACACCAGCCCCACGCCCGCGATACCGAGAATATAGATCAGCCATTCGCGGTTGATCGGGCCAATGAGCGGACGCTTCAGCAATTCGGGATTGGGCGAGACGCCGAGGTGATCCGGTAATTGCTTCGGCCCGGGGATGAACCACAAGAAGCGCTTGAAGGTGAAAACCAGAAAGCCATACGCCATGCCGAGGCCGGCGAGCCCAAAACCCCACGCCCAGCCATAAGTCGCGGCAAGCCCCGCGCACAAAACCTGCGCCCAGAAGGCGCCGAGATTGATGCCGAAATAATAGAGCGTGAAGCCTGCGTCGCGCCGCGGATCGCCGGGCTCATAGAGCTGGCCGATCGACGTCGAGATGTTCGCTTTCAAAAAGCCAACGCCCATGATGATAAGGCCCATGGCGAGATAGAAGATGTCGACGAAGAATGGGATCTGGCCCGTCACGCCCATCTCATAGCTGCCCGGCGGCAAGAGGCTCGGCACGGGGGAACCAGCGGGCAGTCCTTCAATAGCAATACCGCCGCCTTCGGCGGGCCCGTATTCGTAGCGTTGGCCGTCGAGCACGAACCAAGTCTGGCGCTGATCTTGGCGGCCTTCGGATGCGAACTCGTAGGTCTGGCCTTGATAGGTCAGCGTCTGCGTTGCGGGCGGCTGCTCGACCGCCATCATCAAATGCCCCGCCACCAGAAGCAGCGCGCCAAACGCGATCGCCTTGCGCGTGCCGAGTAATTTGTCCGCGAGGAAGCCGCCGATCAGCGGCAGCAAATAAACCAGCGACGTGTAGGCGCCGTACGTGCCCTGCCCCAGCTCATCCTTGAACAGGAAATGCTGCGTCATATAGGTCAGCAGGATCACGCGCATGCCGTAGTACGAGAAGCGCTCCCACATCTCGGTGAAGAAGAGGATGTGCATGCCCTTGGGATGGCTGCGCATCTGCGCGAAAACCGGGATGCAGGTGACCACCGTGATCACGAGGCCGCCCAAGATGACGATGTTCCAGAACATGTGGGCTACCCCGGCTCGCGTGCGCTTATGACGTTGGCGTCACACAAGCACGCCGAGGCGGGCGGCTTCAAGCCAGGGCGGCGTCGCGAAGATCCGGCGTGATGGTCCACCAGAAGGCCGAGCCCGCGCTGCCATCGAGCCAGAAGCCCAGTTTCCGCAGCGTTTTGACCGAGGCGAGATTGCCGCGCTCGCAACCCGCGATGGCGGCCTTGCATTCGCCTTCCTCAAACAGCCAGTCGAGCACCGCGCCCGCCGCTTCCAGCGCATAACCGCGCCTGCGCCAACCAACGGCGATGGAATAGCCGAGTTCCACGAGCTTGGGTTCGAGCGGCACCGGCTCGAAGCGCACATCGCCGATTACGCAGCCTTCTTCGCGGTGAATGGCGACAGCGCGGATCGGGGAGGTCTCTCCGTCCCAGTTCGCGCCTGGCGTGCGGGCTAGCATGCGGAGGCTAGCATTGCGCCACTCAGCGGGAACATCGGCGCCGATATGTTCGGCGAACACCTGGCCGCCCGCGCGCGCGGCGGCGGCGAGTTCCGGCGTCACCGGCTCAAGCCGCAAACGCGGCGTGATCAGGGGATATTCGAGTGCCCGCACTCAGCTTCTCCTGACAGGCAGGGGATCACGACTCAGCGCTTCGCTCCAACACAAACTTGCAGCGGAGGGGGGAAACTTGGACCGCCGGCTTCCAGCCGGCCCTTTTTGTCTGCCGGCTGGAAGCCGGCGGTCCAATTAATAAGCGCAAGCCTCGAAAACCTGATCCACGTCTCCGCCCCACTCCGTGCGGTAGCGCTCCAGCAAGCGCTCGGCGGGCGTAACGCCAGTCGCCGCGATGTCGTCCAGCTCCGCGAGGAAATGCGTCTCATCCTCCCCCGAAGAATTAAGCTGCGCGCGCGACTTCAAACCTTGCCGCGAAATCGCCAGCGCCGCCTGCGCGACATCGCGCGCGGTGATGCCCTTGATCGGCGCCTTGAGCCCCAACACCGGCACGGCGCGGCGCAAGCTTTCGCGATCTTCCGCGCTCCAACACTTCACCAAGCTCCACGCCGCTTCGAGCGCCGCGTCGCAATAGAAGATGCCCGCCCAGAATGCCGGCAGCGCGCAAAGCCGCGACCAGGGCCCAGAATCCGCGCCGCGCATTTCGAGGAACGTCTTCAGCCGCACTTCGGGAAAGATCGTCGTGAGATGATCTTCCCAGTCCTTGATGACCGGGCGCTCGCCCGGCAGCTCGGGCAACTTGCCCGCCATGAAATCGCGGAACGAACGGCCGGCGACGTCGATATAGTCGCCGTCGCGATAAACAAAATACATCGGCACATCGAGCGCGTACTTAGCGTAACGCTCAAATCCAAAGCCCTCTTCGAACACAAACGGCAGCATGCCGGTGCGATCGGGATCGGTGTCGGTCCAGATATGGCCGCGATAGGAGAGGAAGCCATTGGTGCGCCCCTCCGCGAAGGGCGACGCGGCGAAGAGCGCGGTCACGATCGGCTGCAGCGCTATGCCGACGCGAAACTTTTTCACCATGTCGGCTTCCGAGCCGAAATCGAGATTGGTCTGCACCGTGCACGAGCGGAACATCATCTGATGCCCAAGCCGGCCCACGCGCGTCATGTAGCGGCGCATGATCTCATAGCGCCCCTTCGGCATGATCGGCGTTTCAGCGAGCGACCATTTCGGCGAAAAGCCCATGCCAAGAAACGCGATGCCCATCTTGCCGGCGACGTCGCGCAATTGATTGAGATGCGATCCCGTCTCACTGCATGTCTGATGCAGATGCTCGAGCGGCGCGCCTGAAAGCTCAAACTGCCCGCCCGGCTCAAGCGTGATCGACGCGCCCGCTTGCAACAGCGCAATCGTCTTGCCGTGCTCCTGGACACGCTTCCAACCGTAAGTATCGGCCAGCGCGTTCAGCAGCGCGCCAATGCCGCGCTCGCCTTCATAGGGAACGGGCGTCAGACTATCTCTGTAAAACGCGAATTTCTCGTGCTCGGTCCCGATGCGCCATGTTGAGCGGTCAGGCTTTGGACCTTGCTCCAGATGCGCAACGAGATCGCGGAAGCCCTCGATGACCGGGGCTTTCTCTTTGGTCTTGGCCAACGTCTTCCTCCCTCGCCGGCTTCGGGCGGATGTGGGGCGATCGATCGCGCGAAGCAACCCCTAGTCGCCCCGCCAGTCGCCCCACGCCGCCTGTATCACGCCAAGCGCCGCGATCACCGCGGTTTCAGCGCGCAGGATGCGCGGGCCGAGCGACACCGGCGTGACGAACGAAAGCGCGCGCAGCATGCGGCGCTCTTCCGGCGTGAACCCGCCCTCGGGGCCGATGAGCAGCGCCATCCCCCCTCCCCTTGAGGGGGAGGGGGGTAAGGGGCGGGGTGAGATCGTAGAGTGCGATTGTTCGGAAGCATCGCACTCAATGCTCTCACTCCCACCCTGCCCTCCCCCCTCTAGGGGGAGGGTTCGCAGTGCTTCGAGGATCGGCTGCGCACGCCCGCTCTCACCACCCCACTGCGCACCCTCATCATCGCCCGCTTCATCCGCATAAATCAGCGGCCGCGTTTGATCCCAACCATCGAGTATCTTCGCCAGCGGCAGCGGCGCGCAAATCTCTGGCGCGTCGAAACGCTCGGTCTGCTCGGCCGCTTCGCGCGCGATGGCCGCCAAGCGATCCACACGCACCGTTTCAGCAATCGTCCGCTGCGTGATCACCGGACGCAGGCGCCGCGCGCCGAGTTCGGTGGCTTTCTCCACGATGAGATCGGTCGCATGGCGCTTCACCGGCGCGAACAACAAATCCAGATCCGGCGCTTCACGCGGCGCGCGCAGGAAGCTCTCCACGCGCACCACCATGCCGCGCTTGCCCTTCGCCGCGATCACCGCGCGCCACTCGCCCTCGCGCGCATTGAACACGCGCAGAGCGTCGCCCTCGTTCAAGCGCAGCACGGTCCCGACATGGCGGCTCTGACCTTCGTCGAGCGCCACCGCCACGCCAGCGGAAAGCGCCGCGTCGATCAGGAGCCGGGGCTGTGCCATGGCTCTTGCTGCCGCGCCGAGCCTCCGCGCGCAAGCGCTTGCGTCCGCAAAGCCGCCGCAGCATCGTCCGGCGCGCATGACCCAAAAGCCCGCCGACGCGCTCGCGCAGCACTGGACCGACCGCCTGCCGGCGCGCGCGCGCCCGTTCGCGCAGCTGTCACGCCTCGACCGCCCGATCGGTTGGCAATTGCTGCTGCTGCCCTGCTTCATGGGGCTCGCGCTGGTGCGCACGCAGGACGGCTTTTTTCCCGAAGACGCACGCTACGTCGCCGCCTTCCTCATCGGCGCGATCGCGATGCGCGGCGCGGGCTGCACCTATAACGACATTGTCGACCGCGACATCGACGCCAAAGTCGCCCGCACGCGGGCGCGTCCGATTCCGTCTGGCGCCGTCTCGCTGAAAGCCGCGTGGGCGTGGCTTGCCGTGCAGCTTCTGCTGGGCCTCGCCGCACTCGTTGCGTTGCCGCCCTTCGCGCAAATCGTCTCGCTCTGCGCGCTGCCGCTGGTGGCGATCTATCCTTTCATGAAACGCGTGACCTGGTGGCCGCAGGCGTTTTTGGGGCTCGCGTTTTCGTGGGGCGCGCTGGTGGGCGGCGCGGCGGTCGCATTTCCCGCGACACTGCTGCCTGAGAGCCTCGCGCTCTACGCCGGCTGCATCGCCTGGGTGATCGGTTATGACACGATCTACGCACTGCAAGACCGCGAAGACGATGCGCTGATCGGCGTGCGCTCCACGGCGCGCCTCTTCGGCGCCAAGTGGCGCACATGGACGCTCGCCTTCGACATCGCCGCGCTTTTCCTCTGGAGCGTCGCCGCAGTGCTGGCCGGCGCGCAATGGCCGACCATGATCGCGCTCGGCGCCATCGGCGCGTTGATGATCTGGCCGATGCTGCAATCGATCGATGACGCGCAGCCTGGGAGTTCGCTCGCGGCGTTCAAATACAATGCGTGGATTGGGCTCGCCGTTGTCGCGGCGCTGGCGCTTGAGCCGCTGTGGCGCAGCCTGCGCCCGATGCTGGGAGGCTGAGTTGGGCGAAGCGGAAAAGCATCTCTCGGCCGTCTGCAAGCGCATGGCGCGTGTGTTGCCAAACCATGAACCGTTCCCGACACGCTTTGAAAAATCCAAGGACCCTTATCGCGCTTTGGTGCGCTCGGTGGTGTTTCAGCAGCTCTCCGGCAAAGCCGCCTCCACCATCCTCGGCCGCGTCATCGCGCTTTTTCCGGACAAAGATTTTCCCGATCCCGAAGACCTAATCGAGATCGCGCCCGAGACTTTGCGCGCGGCGGGGCTATCGCGCCAGAAAACGGCCGCTCTCAAAGATGTCGCGGTGAAGCGGCTCGAAGGCGTGATCCCGCCGGCGCGGTCGCTGTCGCGCCTGCCAGACGAGGAAGTCATCGCGCGCCTCACCGCCGCGCGCGGCGTCGGGCGCTGGACGGTAGAGATGTATCTCATCTTCACGCTCGGCCGCCCCGACGTGCTGCCGATCGACGATCTCGGCGTCCGCAATGGCGCGAAGAAGCTCTATAAGCGCGAGTTCACGCCGAAAGAGCTCGGCAAATACGGCGAGCGCTGGGGACCGTGGCGCTCGGCGGCGGCGTGGCATTTGTGGCGCGTGGCGGACACCAAGACGCCCTAACCGCTCCCCGGACGGCGCGCAGCGCGGATCCGGGGTCCATCCATCAAGCGCACGCAAACATGGGCCCCGGCTCAAACGCGTGCTTCGCACGCTGGCCGGGGAACGGCTGTTGCGCTTTGCGCCCGCATCCGCCATCGCTGCGCGCACATGGTCACCGACATCCCAGCTTTCATCCGCGCCAACACGCGCGTGCTCGCGCCGCCGCATGTGCCGGAGCTGAAGCTTCACCTTGCTGACAATGCCGTCGCGCTCTGGGAGCTGACGGAAGAAGAGATGGGCGAGATGGGATTGCCGCCGCCTTATTGGGCGTTCGCGTGGGCGGGCGGGCAAGCCTTGGCCCGTTATGTGATCGACGCGCCGGCCCTGGTGCGCGGCAAAAGCGTGCTGGATGTCGCGACCGGTTCCGGCATCGTCGCGATCGCGGCGATGCGCGCGGGCGCGGCTTCCGCCATCGCCATGGATATCGATGATTTCGCGATCAATGCGACCACATTGAACGCGGCGCTCAATGAGGTTTCGCTCGATGCGCGCCAAGGCGATCCAATCGGCGACCCCACACCCTGCGACACCATCCTTGTCGGCGACGCCTTCTATGATCGCACGCTCGCCGCGCGGGTGTTCGAGTGGCTGCTGACGCTACAAGCGGCAGGCAAGCAAATCTTGATCGGCGACCCTGGCCGCACGTATCTGCCGAAGGATCGGCTGGTGAAGATCGCGGAATACGACGTACCGGTCTCGCGTCAGTTGGAGGATTCGGAAATCAAGCGCACGGCGGTTTGGCGGCTGGCTTAGCTCCCCTCCCTGGAGGGGGAGGGGTTGGGGGTGGGGTGGGGTGAGACACCGCCGCGATGTTTGCAGAGTCTGAGCGCGATAAATTCCGCAAGATCGTGCTCCACGCTCTCACCCCCACCCTGCCCTCCCCCCTCCAGGGGGAGGGTGCTCATCTCACTCCATCGGACAAACGCTCATCCGCTCCGCCTCTGGCACGCGCGATCCCGCATCTTCGCACACCGCGTTCCACAGCGGCATCACCACGCCGCCCACCTCGATCGCGCGCTCGACCAGAGTTTCGTGCGTGATCTCCGCATCCGCCGGTTCATCCAGCCATACCGGCGCGAACGCCGCGCCGCAGGTCGACGCAGTGAGATAGCCTTCCGCGCAGAGGTGCGAGCGTTGGAAATTGTAGCGCCACACTTCTTCGCGCAGCTTGCGCGCCAGATCGCGGCGTTGCGCGAATTCGTCCGGCAGATCGGCTATGCTGCCGACTTCTTCGGTGAGGCCCTCAACTTGACTCTGCATCGCGCCGTAGCGGCCAATGGCGATCTCAAGTTCGACCGGATCCATCGTGTCGCCCTGCTGCGGCGGCGTCTGCGGGACGGTGCTCTGAGGCTGACCGCATGCGGCGAGCGAAGCGACGGCGATGCTGAAGAGGAAAGCGCGCATGGAAAGCTCGCGAAAAAGCGCGCCGTTAGCAGCGCGCATTCTTCGTAACGCTCTTTGTCTTTGAAACGAAGCTCTAGGCTTCCTCGCGCCGCATCATGGGCGCGAGCGCGTCATAGCCTAGCGACAAATCCGGATCGCCGGCCTCGAGACTGCGTCGCAGGAAAACCGCCGCGACGGCCGCCAGTCCAAGACCAGCAACCGCCGCGAGCGTCGCCCAAGCGAGGCCCCAAGCACCAGCGTCCGTCAAACCACCCATCCCGACCGCCTTCGAGGCGTGTTCTATGAATGCAATCTGGCAGCGCGCGGTGAACGCCGCGTTTCCAAAACAAAAACAAAACATTGAAACGCAGCTCGCGGTGAAGTCGGCAAACGGCTAGCTTTGGGCGCAATAAGTATTGGGGAGGACAAAAATGGTGCGTCTGGAGATCGCCGCGATCTATGTGGGGGTGAATATCCTCCTGCTCTTGGTGCTCGCTTATCTCGTGGTCCGGCGCCGGCAGACCCACAAGATCGCGTTGGGAGATGGCGGCCATGACGCCACCGCCCGCGCCATTCGCGCGCACGGCAACGCCTCCGAATACATCCCCGCCGGCCTCGTCGGCATTGTTTTGCTCGCCCTGCTCGATCCCGCCGCGCCCGCCTGGCTGCTGCACGCCTCCGGAATTTCTCTGACCTCGGGCAGAATAATTCACGCCATCGGCCTCCATACCGGCACCCTCAATGCCGGGCGCATCTTCGGCATGGCGCTCACCATGATCGCCTACGCCTTGATCGGTGGAGGGCTGCTTTACGCCGGCTTCGCTCAGAGTTTGTGAGGCCGCACAATGTCCGGAACCGTCGCTGTTATCCTTGTGGGCCTGGGGGCGATCGTTCTAGGCGGCTTTGCCTGGTTCTTTTCGGATGACATCGCGGACTCTCAGTACCGAAAGGAGCGAGACTGGGCGTTCTTGCTCAACCAGAAGCTCCCGGACGAAGAGGAGACCACGCGCCGCTGGAGTGGCAGAATCCGCGCGCTCGGTCAGATTCAAGCCGGGATAGGGGGCGTGATTGCATCCGCGGGCGCCATTTGGTGGTTGATAGGGCAGATTGCCCGCTAGCCCCAAAACCTCCATGTAGGGGCCATGGCCTTTGACACCGAATCCCACGCCGCCCTCGCGGCCCTCCTCGACCATGTCCGCAAGAACGGGGCGGACGCCGCCGAAGCCAGCTTTGCCGCCCGCGAGAGCATGTCGGTGGAAGTCCGGCTGGGGGAACTGGAGGGCGTGGAGCGGGAAGAGGCGCGCTCGGTGGCGCTCCGGGCTTTCGTCGGCAAGCGCCAAGCCGCCGCCTCTTCGACCGATCTTTCCGGCAATGGCTTGAAGCTCCTGGCCGAGCGTGTCGCTGAAATGGCCAAGGCCGCCCCGGAGGACCGCTATTGCGGGCTGCTCGATCCGCAATACCGCGCGAGCGGCCCCTATCCCGATCTCGAACTCGCCGACGACGCGCGCCCGTCCGCCGAAGCGCTCCGCGCCATGGCGATCGAGTGCGAGGCCGCCTCGCTCGCGGTGCAAGGCGTCACCAATTCCGAAGGCGGCAGCGCGTCGAGTTCGGCCAGCTTTTTCGTTTACGCCACCTCGGACGGCTTTGAAGGCTCGGACCGGCACACCTCGTACAGCGTCTCCGCCCAGCCCATCGCCGAGCGCGACGGCAAGATGGAGCGCGACTACGAATACAGCTCCAAGCGCTTCTTTGCCGATCTGCCCGGCATCGCCGAGATCGGCCACAAGGCCGGCGAGCGCGCCGTGGCGCGCCTGGGCCCGCGCAAGCTCGATAGCCAGAAAGCGGCGGTGATTTTCGAGAACCGGCTCGCAGGCCGCATTCTCTCGCCGCTGTTCGGCGGCATTTCCGGCGCGGCGGTCGCGCGCGGCGTTTCGTTCTTGAAGGACAAGCTCGGCGAGCGCGTGTTCGCGCCCAGCTTTCGCATCGATGAAGACCCGTTCGTAAAGCGCGGCGCGGGCAGCCATCCGTTCGACGGCGAAGGCGGCGCTGTGAAAGCGCGCGCGCTGATCGATGACGGCGTGATCACCACATGGCTGCTCAACGCCTCTGCCGCGCGCCAGCTCAACATGGCGCCAACCGGCCACGCCACGTTCGGCCATGGCGGTCCGCCTGGCATCTCCACGTCAAATCTCTTCGTGAAGCCCGGCCCCGACGATCTAGCCGCTTTGATGCGCAATGCCGGCAAGGGCCTCTTCGTCACCGAGATGTTCTCGCCCGCGCTCAACATGAACACCGGCGATTGGTCGGTCGGCGTGTCGGGCTATTGGTTCGAGGACGGCGCCATCGCGTTTCCGGTGAGCGAAGTCACGGTCGCCGGCACATTGCTCGACATCTTCGCGCGCCTCGTGCCCGGCGCCGATCTTGACCGGCGCGGCGCGCTCGAAATTCCGAGCCTCTTCGTGGACGGACTGGCCATTGGCGGCGTCTGATCTCTCTCTGCTCGAAGCCGCCGCGCGCGACGCGGGCGCCATCGCCCGCGCGTCTTACGGCAAGCCAGTCGAGACGTGGTCGAAGGGCGCGGCCGGCCCGGTGACGGAAGTCGATCTCGCGATCGACAAATTGCTGCACGAAAAACTGCTCACCGCGCGCCCCGATTATGGCTGGCTCTCCGAAGAGCAGCCGGACAATGCGGCGCGCCTCAAGAACACGCGCGTTTTCGTGGTCGATCCCATCGACGGCACCTCGGCTTTCCTCGCGCACCAGCCGCGCTTCACGATCTCGATTGGCCTCGTCGACAATGGCCGCGCCGTCGCGGGCGTCGTTTACAATCCGATCACTGACGAAATGTTCTCAGGCGCCATCGGCGAAGGCGCGCACCATAATCGCCGCCCGATCCGCGTCACCGAGCGCGAAAAACTCGATGGCGCCGCGCTGATCGGCAAGAAGCGCTTCTTCGCCGACGACAAATGGCCGAAGCCCTGGCCGAAACTGAATCTCGATTTCCGCCCCTCGATCGCGCACCGGCTCGCACTCATCGCCGCCGGCGAGTTCGACGGCGTCGTGCTGGCCGGCTTCAAGCATGATTGGGATATCGCCGCGGGCGTTGCGCTCGTGGAAGCGGCGGGCGGGCGCGTCACCGACCCTTGGGGCGCCGCGCTCAAGTTCAATCAACCCGATCCGCGCGCGCCCGGCGTCGTCGCCGCTGGCCCGGCTCTGCACGCTTTGCTAATCGAACGCCTCTCAATCTTGCCCGACCCTCGCGAAGCGACGCGGGTGAACGAGGACGCCGCGCCATGAGTGACGATCGCCAATTGCTGCATCTGGTTATCGGCGGCGAGCTCAAAAAACTCGACCGCGCCGAGTTCGAAGACCTCACTCAAGTCGATTTCGTCGGCGCCTATCCCAACTACAAAAGCGCCTACGACGCCTGGAAAGGCGCCGCCCAACGCACCGTCGACAACGCGCGCATGCGCTACTTCATCATCCACGCCCACCGCCTGCTCGATCCCGAAACGGAAGGGGATCACGCGCATTGAGCGTCATATTTCCTTGGACCGCCGGCTTCCAGCCGGCCCTTCTTTGCCGGCTGGAAGCCGGCGGTCCCACTTCAAAGTGAAATCCCCCTCCCTCATCGCCCGCCTCTGGCGCGACTACGTTTCGCGCCACAAGCTCGACCTTGCCCTGCTCGCGCCTACACTCGCGCTCGTGGCGCTGGCGGGCGTGTCCTATGCCTTCATCCTGAAATACGCGACCGACGGCATCGCCGCCGGCGATTGGAACGCGATCATCTTCTGGCCGCTCGCCGCGCTCGCCGCCACCATCGTGCGCGCGGCAGCGATGTGGGGCCAAGCAATCCTCTCCCAGGGGCTCGCGCTCAAAGTGCTGCGCGATCTGCAAGGCGCGATGTTCGGCAAGCTGATGAGCGCCGATTTCGCGCGCGTCTCGCGCGAAGAGCCCGGCAAACTCGTTTCGCGCTTCACCAACGACATCAATGTCGTGAGCGAAGCGCTCGTGCGCGGCGGGCAAGCGACAATCCGCGATAGCCTCACGCTTATCGGCACCGTAGCGTCCATGCTCTGGCTCGATTGGGCGCTCACGCTGCTGGTGCTGATGGTGTTTGCCGTCGCGGGCGGACCGATGGCGCGCATCGCGAGCAATGCGCGCAAACGCACCGAAGCGGCGCAGGAGCAGATGGGCTCGCTCTCGGCGCTCTTGGCTGAAAGCTTCGGCGCGGCACGCTTTGTCAAAACCTATGGGCTCGAGGAGCACGAAACCACGCGCGCCCGCGCCGCCTTCGAAGCACGCCGCAAGCTCGCCATGAAGCTCGCGCGCAACCGCGCGCATACCGTGCCGCTGCTGGAAATCGTCGGCGGGCTCGCGCTTGCAGGCATTCTTTATGTCGCGGGCGTCCGCATCGTGAGCGGCGACATGACGCTGGGCGACTTGACGGGCATCATCGCCGCGTTCGGCGTCGCAACCCCCGCCGCGCGCGCCATCGGGCAGTTCAACACCCTGCTCAACGAAGCGTTGGCGGCGCTGACGCGCATCTTCGGCCTGATCGATGAACCCGCCGCCATCACCGACCGCGCCAACGCTCAGCCGCTGAAAGCCTCCAAGGGCCGCATCACGTTCCACGATGTGTCGTTCTCCTATGGCGGCGCCGTCGCGCTCGACCATGTCGCGTTCAGCGTGGAGCCTGGCGAAACCGTCGCGCTGGTCGGCCCATCGGGCGCGGGCAAATCCACGATCTTCAACCTGCTGCCGCGCCTCTACGACGTCACCGCCGGCGCCGTGCGCATCGACGGGCAGGACGTGCGCGACGTGACGCTCGCGAACCTCCGCCAATCCATCGCGCTCGTCGCGCAAGAGCCGGCGCTTTTGAACGACACCATCCGCGCCAATATCGCGCTCGGCCGCCCTGGCGCGAGCGAAGTCGATATCGTAGAAGCGGCGCGCGCGGCGGCGGCGCACGATTTCATCACCGCGATCTCCACCGGATATGACACCATCGTCGGTGAACGCGGCGCCAATCTCTCCGGCGGCGAGCGCCAGCGCATCGCGCTCGCGCGCGCCTTCCTGCGCAATGCGCCGATCCTCCTGCTCGACGAAGCCACCAGCGCGCTCGACGCCGAAAGCGAAGCCAAGGTGCAAGAGGCGCTGAAGCGTCTCTCCGCCGGCCGCACCACGCTCGTGATCGCGCACCGCCTCTCGACGGTGCGCGACGCCGACCGCATTCTCGCGCTCGATGGCGGACGCATCGTGGAGATGGGCGGGCACGACGATCTCATGGCGCGCGGCGGCCTCTATGCGCGTCTCAACCGCCTGCAATTCCAAAATCCAGAAGCGAAAACGTAAGCGCTATCGCCGCGTGACCGCCGTCACGGAACGAATCTCGGCGCGGGTGTCTCTGGGCGTTGTCGCAACGAAGCGACTGCACTCAGGAGCAAGACACACAATGAAGCGCTCAATTTTCTTCGCGATCGCAGCCGCCGCCACGATGGCTTTCGTCGCGCCCGCCACCGCTTCGGACTTCACCGCACAGTCGAGCAAGACCGTATCCTACGCCCAACTCGACCTCACCAATTCCCATGACGCCGACACAATGCTGACCCGCATCCGCGACGCAGCGCGCGAAGTCTGTGACATCCATGGCGGCATGAGCGCGATGGACGAATTCGCCGCCGAACGTATGTGCCGGCGCCAGACTGTCGCGAACGCGGTCGCCGCCTTGAACAACCCAGTTGTGACCCAGCGCTACGCCATGAATGGCCGCACCCGGACGATCACCCTGGCCTCGCGTTAATCCACCCCACGAAGTGCGGCGGCCCGACCAAGCCGCCGCATTTTCCGGGTCAGAAACTCGTAGCGAACGCCACGCCAGATCGCGGAATGGGTTGATAAATCGTCGTTTTGGCGTATGACATCGCCTTGCTGGAGAACCCGCACATGAGCCGCTCGTTTATCGCCCTCGCCTTGGCCGCCGCGCTCTGCGGCGCGGGTGCGGCGGCGAATACGCCCGTGCCGCGCGCGCCTGCAAACCTCATTTCTTACGAAGATCTCGATCTCACCAGCGCCTATGACGCCGATATCCTGCTCAACCGGCTGCAAGGCGCCGCGCGCCATGTGTGCGGGCTCGATTTGGCGCCGCGTCCGCTGGAAGAGCGCCTTGCGGCGGAAGCGTGCGTCAATGAGAGCGTTGGCTCGATGGTGGCGCGGATCAATGCCCCCGCGGTTACCGCACAGCTCGCCAGGCGCGCCCAGGACGGCGCCATCGTCGTGGCGATGCGCTAGGGCAATTGCTCGGTCAGCACCGCGCGGATTTTGCGCGCCAGATCGCCAATCGAATACGGCTTCAACAGCAGCCGCGCATCGGCGTCGACAACGCCGTTATGGACGATGGCGTTCTGGGTGTAGCCGGTGGTGAAGAGGACGCGCAGACCCGGGAGGCGTTCGCGCGCCGTGTCGGCCAGCACGCGCCCGCTCATGTCAGGCATCACGATATCGGTGAAGAGCAGGGCAACATTCGGCTGCGCCTTCAGCACCTCCAACGCCGCTGTCCCTGACTCAGCGCTGATCACCGTGTAGCCAAGCTCCCGAAGCGCCGCGACGCTCATGGTGCGGACGCGCTCGTCGTCCTCCACCACCAGGATCAGAGTATCGGGATCGCCGAGCGGCGCCGCTTCGCTATCGGCGGGGTTTGCGCCGACGCTCGCATCGGCAGTTTTGTTAGAGCGCGGCAAATAAAGCTTCACCGTCGTGCCGTGGCCGATCTCGGAATAGACCGAGACATGCCCGCCGCTCTGCTTCAGAAAACCATGCACTTGGGAGAGCCCAAGCCCCGTGCCCTTGCCGACGTCCTTCGTGGTGAAGAAGGGCTCGAAGGCGCGGCGGATAATATCGGGCGTCATGCCGGCGCCGGTGTCGGTGATCGCGATCATCGCATATTGGCCAGCGGTGACGTCCGCGTTTTGCGCCGCGTAGCGTTCGTCCAGATAGGCGTTCGAGGTTTCAAGCGTCAGTTGCCCGCCCGCGTTCATCGCGTCGCGCGCATTGACGCAGATATTGACGATGGCGTTTTCCAGCTGCGCCGCATCGACCTCGACATTCCACAAACCGCCCGCAAGCACGGTTTCCATGTGGATGCTCTCGCCCAAGGTGCGCCGAAGCAATTCTGACATGCCGCCGACAAGCTGGTTCGGATTGAGCACGACGGGGCTCAGCGGCTGGCGGCGCGCGAACGCGAGCAAGCGGCCAGTCAAAGTCGCGGCGCGCCGCGCGCCATCGTGAGCCGCTTCGAGGTAAGTCGCGACATTGTTCTCGCCGCGCTCCAGCCGGCGCTGCGCCAGCGAAAGCGCCCCCATGATCACGGCCAACATATTGTTGAAATCGTGCGCGACGCCGCCCGTAAGCTGGCCAATCGCCTCCATCTTCTGCATCTGCACGACCTTGGCCTCGGCCTGCTGACGCGCGTTCATTTCCTCAACCATGCGTGCATTGGCGCCAAGCGCGTCGTCACGCGAGGCGCGCAGCACGGTCATCGCGTTGCGCACGGTTATCATCAGCAGCACGCCGATGCCGATCAGCAGCAAAGCGGTGGTGAGACCGAGCGTGCGCAAAGTCCGGCTATCTTCTTCCGTCTGCTGGAGGCGCGCCGCCAGAGCCGTGCTTTCGCGCGCGATCATGCGGTTGATCACGGCGCGCGCGCTGTCCATCACCGCCTTGCCGCGGCCCGCGCGCACGATCGCCAACGCCTCGCCGGTGCGGCCGCGCCGACGCAGCTCGACCGTCAAATCGAGTTCGTCGAACTTGCGGCGCGCGAGATCGCGCAGCGCGATGACATCTTCACCGAGGGCGCTGTTGCCCGGCGTGAATTCGCCGAGCGCCAGGAAATGCTCTTCGATCTGGCGCTGCGCGGCCTCGTAGGGATCAAGATAGGCGGCGTCGCCGGTGAGCAGATAGCCGCGCTGCCCGGTTTCGGCGTCCTGCAGCGCAATCAGGAATTCGCGCGCGATACCCCTGACGCGAAATGATTCTTGTACGCCCTCATTCGAGGCATGCAGACGCTCGGCCTGCCAGAAGCTGGCGCCGACAGTGAGCAGCAAAAGCAAAAACGCGCCGCCCACAAGCACGGCATAGGTGGCGACCGCCGGCAAACGTCGCCCGAGCAACACGACCGTCATAGAGCCCCGCGCAATACAGCCACGCCCAGGTTATTTCGGAGATTTCAGGTTCCCGCAACGGCTCACTCGCGCCGCAATACCCGGTCCACCAAAACATTCGCCCACCACACGGACATAAAGTCGGCTTTGACCTTCGCGGGGTCGTAGTCCTCCTCCACCCATTGCATGAAGGGCTTGCCGCTCTCGCGTGTCTCTTCGAGATAGCGCTGGAAGAAGAAGTCGATCATGCCGGTCTTGCCCTGCTTGACGTGCAGGTATTTGAGCGAGAGCTGCAGCATCGCCTGTTCGATCGGTTTGCCGGCGCGGAAATGCTCGTACAGCACCGCCATCACGCCCGCGCGGTCGGAACCCGACTTGCAATGCATCAGCGCGGGATATTCGATGGTTTCGAAGATCGCTTTGGCCGCGCGGATCTGATCTTTGCGCGGCGGCTCGCGCGAATGCAGCCGAAGGTCCACCAATTTCAACCCGTGAGCGGCGCAGGCCTCGCGTTCAAGGGCGTAATAACCCGTGTCGCTCGGGCCCCGGACATTGAGGATGGTCTTGAACCCCATCGCCGCATAGCGCGCGATCTGCTTCGGCGAAGGCTGGTTGGCCCGGGCCATTTCCGGGCTGATCCAGTGGAAGTTGCTGAACATGGCGCGCAGGAAGCCATGGTCGCCCCAGGTGAGATCGTCCTCGGCGCGCTTGCGGCCCTCGGGCGTTGCGAGGTCGAAGCGGCTGGGCTTGGCCGGGGCGGGTTGGTCCATGGCGGGATCGTCTCGTGAGGGCGGTTCTGGCGCGAGCGGGGCGAGCCCCCCTATAAGGACCCGCGCCGCCTCTTTACACTGGGTGCGTCGCCGGACGTCATGCTCAAGAAAATCCTCGCCGCCCCCTTTGTTCAGTTTCTGATCGGCCGCGCCCATCGGGCTTTACATGCACCTGGTGGGCGGGACCACGCGCTGGCGCAGGGTAAACCTCGTCCGCGCCCAGCAAATCTGGGCCGGCGGCGAAGCTGTGATCGGGTGCATCTGGCATGGGCGCTTCATACTTGGGCACAAGATTTGGAGTTACGAGCCCGGCGTGCAGAAGCCCAAGATGCTGATTTCGCAGTCCCGCGAGGGCGGCATCATCACCCACGCCGCCCACACCGTGCGGACCCAGGTGATCCGCGGCTCCACCGCCAAGCAGGGCAAATCCAAGGGCGGCTTCGAGGCGATGCGCGAGATGATCCGCCATCTTGGTCAGAACGGGATGATCTGCGTCACGCCCGATGGCCCGCGCGGCCCTCGCATGCGGCGCAACTCGGATCGGTGCAACTCGCCAAGCTTTCGGGCGCGCCGCTCTTGGCTACGGCGTGGTCCACGCGCTGGCGTTATGTGTTCAAGTCCTGGGACAAGTTCATTCTGCCGCTGCCCTTCGGACGCGGCGTTATCATCTGGGGCGAGCCGATCTTCGTGCCGCGCGACGCCGATTCCGCCGCAATGGAAACCGCGCGTCTGGCGCTGGAGGCCGAACTCAACCGCATCAGTGCTGAGGCCGATCGCCTCGCAGGCGTCGACGTGATTTTTCCCGCCCGATGCTTCCGAACCCGCGCATGCCGCGCCTGAACCGGCGACATCTCCGACGTGAGTTTCTCACTCATCCTCACACTCTACAGCGCCGCGTCAGCGGTCGCCGCGCCGTTCGCGGGCCTCTGGCTGTCGCAGCGTGCGGCGGCAGGCAAGGAAGATCGCGCACGCTTGAGCGAGCGCTTCGGACGCTACACGCAGGCGCGGCCACGCGGGCGCGTGGTGTGGCTGCATGGCGCAAGCGTCGGCGAATCAGGCGTGGCGCTGCAGATCGCCGAAGCACTCGCGGCGCGCGATTCCACGTTGAGCTTCGTGCTGACCAGCGGCACGCGCACTTCGGCCGCTCTCATCGCAAAGCGCCTGCCAGCGCGCGCAACGCATGTGTATGCGCCAATCGATCGTCCAAGTGCGGTGCGCCGTTTCCTGACGCATTGGCGGCCTGACCTTGGCGTTTTCGTCGAAAGCGAGCTTTGGCCGCATCTCATTCTGGAAACACAAGCGGCCGCCATTCCGCTCGCGCTGGTCAATGCGCGCATGAGCCCCAAATCGCTCGGGCGCTGGACGCGCTGGCGCGCGGCGGGTCGGCGCCTGCTCGAAGCGTTCACGATCGTGCTCGCCGCCGATCAACGCACGGCGGCCGCGCTTTCACAGCTTCGCACAGCACCCGCGCCGGTCGTGGGCAATCTCAAGCTCGCCGCCGATCCGCCGGCGAGCGATTTGCCAGCGCGCGCGGCCTTCGCTGCCGAGATCGGCGCGCGGAAGGTCTGGCTCGCGGCCAGCACGCATGCGGGGGAAGATGACATCCTGCTCGCCGCGCACGCGCTGCTGCGCGCACAATTTTCGGACGCCCTCCTCATCATCGCGCCGCGCCATCCCGAGCGCGGCGCGGCCATCGCAGCGCTGGCCGGCAACGCGCCGCGCCGCGCGCAGAACCAACCGATCGGCGCGGCCAGCGTCTATATCGCCGACACTATGGGCGAACTCGGCATGTTCTATGCGCTGGCGCCCGTCGCCTTCATCGCGGGCAGCCTGTTGCCGCACCTCAAGGGCCACAATCCCGCCGAACCTGCAAAGCTCAATGCGGCGATCATCACGGGGCCGCATGTCGAGAGCTTCCAGGATTTGTTCAGCGCGCTCATTGCAGCGAACGGCGCCACGCAAGCCGACAATGCCGAAGCGATCGCGCAGACGGTTTCCGCATTGTGGCGCGATGAAACTCTCCGCGCGCGTAGCATCGCCGCCGCGCGCACAGTGGTGAACCAAGGCGCCGCCGCACTGGACGACACGGTGACGCGCCTCAGTGCATTGCTCCCAGCGCCCGCAATCGAAGCGAGGGCCGATGCGCCCGCCTGAGTTTTGGAGCAGCGACGCCGCCGGCCGCGACCGCGCGCCTGTGCTCCGCGCCGCGCTCACGCCGATCTCATGGGCCTATGCCTGGATCGCCGCGCGCCGCAACGCGCAAACGGTTTCGCGCCAAGCGCCAGTGCCGGTTGTGTGCATCGGCAATCTCACCGTCGGCGGCGCGGGTAAAACGCCGATCGCGCGCGTGGTGCGCGCCAAGCTGGGCCCCAACGCGCACCTCCTCTCGCGCGGCTACGGCGGACGCATCGACGGCCCGCTCCGCGTCACGCCTGACATGGACGCGCGCGAAGTGGGCGATGAACCGCTGCTGCACGCCGCCGATGGCGCGGCCTGGATCGCGCGAGACCGTGTCGCGGGCGCGCTCGCAGCGGCCAGCGCCGGCGCGCGCGCGATCGTGATGGACGACGGCTTTCAGAACCCCGCGCTCGCGAAAACGCTGTCGATCGTCGTGATCGACGCGGAGGCCGGCATCGGCAATGGCGCAGTATTTCCCGCCGGTCCCTTACGCGAGCGCCTCAAGGACGGCCTCGCGCGCGCCGATGCGATCGTGCTCTTGCGCAATGGCGCCGCCGAGCCACATGAGGACACGCTTCCCTGGCTCCAATATGTCGAGCGCCCCATCCTCAACGCCCACATCGCCCCGCTCGGCGCCCCGCCCGCTGGCAGGCTCGTCGCATTCGCCGGCATCGCGCGGCCGGAGAAATTCTTCGACACGCTTGCCGCGCTCGGCACCCAAGTCGAAGAGGCCGTGCCTTACGGCGATCATCACCTTTTCACCGAGGGCGACTTCACCTGGCTGCAAACCCTCGCCCGCGAACGCCACGCCCAGCTCATCACCACGGAAAAGGATTTCGCGCGCCTGCCGCCCGCCTGGCGCGCGCACGTCGCGACGCTCCCCATCGCCGCGCGCTTTGAAGATGAAGCCGCGCTCGACGCCTTGCTCGCGCCCATCGCCGCGCGGATGCTTTGACATGATGATCCAACAAGCAATGCGCTCCTCCCCCCTTGGGGGGAGGGTAGGGAGGGGGGGCGTGCAGGATAAAGCGCAATGGCGCCGTCGCGCCTCATGCTGCACGCCCCCCTCCTCCATCTCCTCCCCCCAGGGGGAGGAGAGTCATTTCATTCTGCGCGCGTCAGAGCCTATCTCTTAGCGCATGGCCAAGTCGAAGCCGATCAATCTGCTCTACCGCGCCGAAGCCTTGGCGTGGCACGCTTACCAAGGCGGCCTCGGCGCGTTGAAGCTGGAGAGCGCGTCCAATCTCGGCGCGCGCGTACTGCCCATCATCGGCCCGCTCACCAGCGCCAACAAAACCGGCCTGCGCAATCTACGCATGGCGTATCCCAACGAAACCGAAGCCTGGCGCGCTGATGTGATGAAGGCGGTGTGGGCCGAGGTCGGGCGCATGTCGGGCGAATTTCCGCACATGGGTGAATTCGTGGAGCGCTTGCACAAGGGCGAAGTCGAGTTCGTCGGCCGCGAGATCATCGAGGCCACGCGCGGCAAGGGCGCCGTCTTCATCGGCGGACACTTCACGAATTGGGAAGTGACCTCAGTCTGCCTCGCGCAAGCCGATCCCGATTGCTACTTCACCTATCGCCCCGCGAACAATCCGATCATCGATCGCTACATCGTGGAAACACGCCGCGCGATGGGCCTCGAACTGCAAGCCGCGAAGGGACGCGAAGGCGGCATGGGTCTGATGCGCGCGCTGACGAAGAAGAAGACCGTCGCGCTGATGAACGACCAGAAATATAATATGGGCGTCGCCATGCCGCTGTTCGGCTATGACTGCATGACCGCCGATGGCCCGACGCGCATGGCTCTGCGTTTCCGCGTGCCGCTCATCCCGCTTTCAGGCCGGCGGCTCGACGGCGTGCGCTTCCGCGTCACCGTGCACGAACCGATCGCGCTCGATTACGACGCGCCGCTGGAGGAAGAAATTCTGAACGGCGTCCGGCGCGTCAACCAATTCATGGAAGCGCGCATCCGCGAAGCGCCGGAGCAATGGTTCTGGGTGCATCGGCGCTGGCCGAAAGAAGCTTGGATGAAGGCGGGGGTGATGTAGGAGCAGAATAAAGCGACTCTCCTCCCCCTTGCGGGGAGGAGATGGAGGTGGGGGTAACGGGGGTGCTTTCTCCGGAGAGGTCTCCGCCCGCACCTCCACCCTGCCCTCCCCGCAAGGGGGAGGGTTCTCTGTGCAGCGCTAAACCAAAATCTTCCCCGCCTCGCTCACTTCTTCCGCGCCGGTATAATTCTCCGCCAGGATCATTTCATTGTGCGCCTTGCCGGACGGGATCATCGGGAAGCAGTTCTCATCCTTGGTCACACGGCAATCGAAGATCACTGGGCGCTTCACGGCAAGCATCTCCGCGATCTTGTCATCCAGCTCATCGGGCTTCTCCGCGCGCAAGCCCACGCAGCCGAAGGCTTCGGCCATCTTCACGAAATCGGGCAGCGCTTCTGAATAAGAGTGCGAATAGCGCTCGCCGTGCAACAGCTGCTGCCACTGGCGCACCATGCCCATCCATTCATTGTTGAGGATGAACACCTTGATCGGCAGGTCGTGCTGCACGGCCGTGCTCATTTCCTGCATCGTCATCTGCACGCTGGCTTCGCCGGCAATGTCGATCACGAGCGCGTTCGGATGCGCCGCCTGCACGCCCACCGCCGCCGGCAGGCCATAGCCCATGGTGCCCAGCCCGCCTGACGTCATCCAGCGATTGGGCCGCTCGAAGTGGAAATATTGCGCGGCCCACATCTGATGCTGGCCGACTTCGGTGGTGATGTAGACGTCCTTATCCTTCACCGCATTGTACAAGCGCTCGATCGCATATTGCGGCTTGATGACTTTCGCATCGGGCCGATAGGCGAAGCATTTGCGGCCGCGCCAGGCGTCGATCTGGTCCCACCAATTCTTCAGCGACGCCGCATCGACGCGCTTGTTGCGCGCGCGCCAGCCTTCCAGCAGCGCTTCGGTCGCCGCGCCCGCGTCCGCGATGATGCCGATATCGACCAGCACATTCTTGTTGATGGACGAGGGATCGATATCGATGTGGATCTTCTTCGAATTGGGCGCGAACGCATCGAGCCGCCCGGTCACGCGATCATCGAAGCGCGCGCCGACACAGATCATCACGTCACAATCGTGCATGGCGTGGTTGGCTTCCCAGCTACCATGCATGCCGAGCATGCCGAGCCATTGCGGATCGGCGGCCGGATAGGCGCCCAGGCCCATCAAGGTCGAGGTGATCGGAAAGCCGGTCTCCTTCACCAGCGCGCGCAAAGCCGTGCTGGCATGCGGGCCGGCATTGATGACGCCGCCGCCGGTGTAAAACAGCGGACGCTTGGCGTTCGCCATCAGATCGAGCGCGGCTGAGATTTTCTGCGTATCGGGCGCATTCACAACGCGCCGCGAGCGCGGCCGCGCGGCGTCGGGGCCGACATAGGTCCCCTTCGCGAATTGCACGTCCTTCGGAATATCGACCACCACCGGCCCCGGCCGGCCGCTGCGCGCGACATGGAACGCTTCGTGGATGATGCGCGCCAGATCGTTCACGTCCTTCACCAGCCAATTGTGTTTGGTGCAGGAGCGCGTGATGCCGACCGTGTCGCACTCCTGAAACGCATCCGAGCCGATGAGGTGCGTCGGCACCTGGCCCGAGAGCACGACGATCGGGATGGAATCCAGCAGCGCATCCGCCAGCGGCGTCACGACATTGGTCGCGCCCGGCCCCGAAGTGACGAGCGCGACGCCCACCTTGCCAGTCGAGCGCGCATAGCCCTCCGCCATGTGCCCGGCGCCCTGCTCGTGCCGAACCAGAATGTGGCGCAGCCCTTCGCTCGAATAGAGCGCGTCATAGATCGGCAGCACCGCCCCGCCGGGATAACCGAAGATCACGTCCACGCCCTGATCCTTCAGCGCACGGATGACGATCTCCGCGCCCGTCATGACGTCGGCGGTTGTGGCTTTGGTGGTTTGAATCTTCGCGCCCATGCGGGGCTCCGTACTGCGGGATGGATGGGAAAGGGAGAGGGCAAAAGAAAAAGGGCCCGAGGGCCCTTTGTGGTCGCGCGCGTCCGTTCCGGCTTTTTTAGCCGGATACAGGCCGCGCGGTGCTTACAAGGTTCACTGAGGGATTTTGCATTGGCGTTTCACGTGCCCTAACACGATGAGATTAATTTGCCCCGGAACCGGCGTCAATGGCCCGAACGGGGTAAAACTCACCACAGAGCTGTCACACGGGCGCATCTTTCCTCTAGTGAGCTTTCCGCCACACGCGGCCAGTCCGTCATCTGGTTGGCGATCCAGGTGAATTGGCGCTTGGCGTAGCGGCGCGTGTCGCGCTGGGCGATGGCGGCGGCCTCGGGAAGGCTTAAGTCGCCGCGCAGATGCGCCATCAGAGCCGGCGCGCCATGCGCCTTCATGGCAGGAAGTTCGGGATCGAGCCCCCGCGCCGCAAGCCCCCGCGCCTCGTCCAAGGCGCCAGCCGCCAGCATCGCCTGGAAGCGCGCATTGATCGCGTCGTAGAGCGAAGCCCGATCCGGCGTCAGCGCAACGCCCAGCCATTCGTCGGCGCGGAGCGGCGGGATGGTCTCGGCCTGAAAATCCGTGATCGACCGCCCCGCGCCGAGCGCCATCTCCAAAGCGCGCACGAGACGGCGGCCCTCATGCGGCGAAAGCCGCGCCGCAGTGTCCGGATCAATTCCCGCAAGTTCAGCGTGCAGCGCCTGCGGCCCCAGCGCGACCAGCTTGTCCTGCAACGCAGCGCGCAGCTCCGGATCGGGCGCCGGCATCTCCGCCAACCCGAGCGTCAGCGCGCTGAAATAAAGCCCCGTCCCGCCCGCCACGATCGGCACATGGCCGCGGGCCAGGATCGCCGTGATCGCCGCCAACGCATCGACCTGCCAGCGCCCGACGGAATAACGCTCAGCGGCGTCGACATGGCCATAAAGATGATGCGGCGCACGCGCCTCTTCCTCAGCCGACGGCCGCGCCGTCAGCACGCGGAGATCGCGGTACACCTGCATGGAATCCGCGTTGACGATCTCCCCGCCGACTCGCTCCGCCAGCTCCAACGCGAGCGCGGACTTGCCGCTGGCGGTCGGGCCCATGATCAACAAGATGCGCTTCATCGCTGCGGGGCTGTAGCGCAATCTACTCCCCTCCCCTAGAGGGGGAGGGGTTGGGGGCGGGGTGAGAGCGTAGGGCGCGAGCGGCCGGATGCATCGCTCTACGCTCTCACCCCCACCCTACCCTCCCCCCTCTAGGGGGAGGGGCGCTTCAAACGGACTCTCATGAGCAACGCCCACGCCCTCGTCTTCGTCGCATCCGCCGACAACAAGCCCGCTTACCGCGAGGCGCTGCTGATGCTTGGGTGCGTGGCGTTGTCGCGCAAGCTGCCGCCGCCGGAGGTGCTTTCGGGCTGGGAGAGCGCGCAGTGGATTTATCCCACCATCGACGGCGAGCTGCGCCAGGAAGCAGCGGGCCGCGGTCGCAGAGCTGCCGGTGGACTGGGCGCTTGTGCCGGTCGAGGGGCGCCGCAAGCGCCTTCTCATCGCCGACATGGATTCCACCATCATCAATGTCGAATGCCTCGATGAACTGGCCGATTTCGCCGGCCTCAAGACCGAGATCGCCGCCATCACCGAGCGCGCGATGCGCGGAGAACTCGTGTTCGAGGACGCGCTCATCGAGCGTGTCGGCAAGCTGAAGGGCCTTGGCCTCGATGCGTTGCAGCGCTGCTATGACGAACGCGTCGACCTCAATCCGGGCGCGCGCACCTTCGTGCGCACTATGGCCGAGCACGGCGCGCGCTGCTTGCTCGTGTCGGGCGGCTTTACGTTTTTCACCTCCCGCGTTGCGCCGCGCGCCGGCTTTCACGCCGACCGCGCCAACACCTTGCTCGACGACGGCGCCGCGCTCACCGGCGAAGTCGGCCGCCCAATTCTTGGACGTGCGGCGAAACTCGCCACGCTCGAAGCGGAAGCGAGCGCGCTGGGCATTCCGCTCTCCGAAACGCTCGCAATCGGCGACGGCGCCAATGATCTCGACATGATCAAAGCGGCGGGCTTGGGCATCGCCTATCGCGCAAAGCCCATCGTCGCCGCAGAAGCCGACGCAAAGATCGATCATATGAGCCTGGAAGCCGCGCTCTTCTTCCAAGGCTATCGCCGCGAGGAATTTGCATCGTGAAACACATCTTATTCGTTTTGCTCGCTCTCGCGGCCTGTTCGCGCGCACCGGACGCGACGCCGCCAGACGCGTCCAACACGCTTTCCATCGCCGACGGCGCAGGCAACCGCATGGAGGCGCTTGCCAACCCCGATGCGGAGCACACGGCGCGCTGGTGCACCGGCGATGGCGTGTGGTGCGTCAGCGCCTCCGACGAGGTCGCGCCCGCCGTCACCAACACGCAAACCGAGACGACCACCGAACTGCCGCTGGTCGAAGAAGGCAGCGCCGGGGTCTGGCCCATGATCGTTCGCTCGCGCGGCGCCGGCGGCGGAGAAGATGTCATCGTCGGCATCACGGCCACGAAACAAGAGGGCTATTCCGGCGGGGGCGCTTCGCAATCGCTGCTGCAGCTTTATTCGATCTCTTCAGAGAGCGGGCTGGCGACAACGGCGCTGGAGCATCCCTTGCCGCTCGCCGGCGCCGCCGATATCCGCGCGTGCTTCTCCGAGCAAGACACGGCCAATCGCCGTGACGCGTGCTCAGACCAATACAACTTCGAAGGCGCTCTGACACTCGACACCGCGCCGACGAGTGGCTCACCCGTTCTCATTTTCACGACAGAAGCCAGTACCTATCCCGGCCGCGTCAGCCGCAGCGAAGATTCCACCGCCGCCCCGCCGCTGACGCAAGCCGATCTCGTCCATGTACGCGATGAGCGCTGTTCTTATCGCCGCACCCTTTCGCGGAACGCCGACGGCGCCTATATCCCAGACGTGCCCCTCCCCGAGTGCCCAGACTACTTCACCCAGTGAAACTCCCACGCCCGCCACAAGCCATCGTGTTCGATCTCGATGGCACTTTGATTGATTCCGAAGCCTTGGTGCATCGCGCTTACGTGAACGCCGCGCCCGCTTTCGGCATTGAGCTCAACGACGACCATTTCCTCTCTCTCGTCGGCCTCAGCCGCGACGCCAATGATGCGCGCCTGCGCGTGCTCTATGGCGCGAACTTTCCGCTCGCGGATTTTTACGCCGCGGTGCACGGCCATGTCGGCGAAACGCCAGCGGCGCTAAAGCCCGGCGCGATCGAATTGCTTGACAAGCTCGATGCGCTTGATCTCCCCTACGCGCTCGCCACCTCATCGCAGCGCCCATGGGTCGATCGCCATTTCGCGGCATATGGCCTTGCCGATCGTTTTCGCGCGGTGATCACGCGAGGCGATGTCGCCAACGGCAAACCGCACCCTGAACCCTATCTCAAAGCTGTCGCAGCGCTTGGCGCGCCTGCTAAAGCAACGCTCGCGCTGGAGGATTCGTTCGCCGGCATCAATTCGGCGCACGCTGCCGGCCTCATGACGGTGATGATCCCCGACCTCCTCACCGCCGACGACGACATGCGCGCGAAAGCAAATCTGATCGCGACCAGCCTCCATGACGTCACGCATTTGTTCGATAGATGAGCCCCGCTCCTCCTCGATGGAGGAGCTGTCAGGACGCGAAGCGGACTGACTGAGGAGGTGTGGCCCGCGGCTCTCGAAAGCGGGCCTCCGGAGGCTCTCTCGAACACCGCGCGCGCACCTCCTCCGGTTTCGCCGCGCTGCGGCTCAACCACCTCCTCCATCGAGGAGGAGGTATTTCAATCCACCGAAGCCAAGCTCCGATACGTGATCCGCCCTTCGCGATTCACACGCACGACGACCGCGTGCTCCCCAATCGCGGCGCGGCCGGCGATGGCGCGGGCGGCGGCGATGGTGTCGACAGGTTCAAAGCCGATGCGCTCGATCACGTCGCCAGGCCGAAGCTTATTTTCGGCGTCTTCGCCCGGATCGATGGTGAGCACCACAAGCCCCGCGACGTCGGGCTCGATCTGAAATTCTTCGCGCAAGCTGGCGTCGAGTTCCGATAGCCCAACGCCGAACACGCGCCCGCCCCGCGGCCCGCCATCGCTGCGCACCGGCGGGCTATCGCCCTCTTCGCGCGCCGCGACGCGCGGACTATCGGGCTCGTCCAAGCGCGCGATGGTCGCTTCGATGCTGTAGCGGCGCCCGTCGCGGAAAATCTCGATCGGCACCTTCGCGCCGACTTGCGCTTCGCCCACCATGCGCGTCAGCGCGCGGCTATCGGCGACGGGGCGCCCGCCAAAGCTGAGCACCACGTCGCCTGGCCGCAATCCTGCGCGCGCGGCGGGGGCCGCTCGGCGTGATGCGCGTGACGACCGCGCCGCCGCGCTCGATCCCAGCGCGTTCGGCCATCTCAGCGGTGACATTCGCGAGCCGCACGCCAAGCCAGCCGCGGCGGATCTCGCCATAGTTCAGCAATTGCGTGACGACCGGCCGCACGATGGAGGACGGCGTCGCAAAGCCAACGCCGACCGACCCGCCCGTCGGCGAGACGATCGCCGTGTTCATGCCGATCACATCGCCGTCGAGATTGAACAACGGCCCGCCGGAATTGCCGCGATTGATGGCGGCGTCGGTCTGGATGAAATCGTCATAGCGCCCCGCATCGATATTGCGGTTGCGCGCGGAGACGACGCCCACGCTGAGCGAGCCGCCCAGGCCAAACGGATTGCCGATGGCGAGCACGATGTCGCCGACGCGTGCGGTGTCGCTATCACCAAGGTTCACGAACGGCAGCGGCCGGGGCGCCTTCGACGCGCAGCACGGCCACATCCGTCGCCGGATCGCGGCCCACCACCGTCGCCTCAAGCCGCGCGCCGTCTTGCAGGATCACTTCGATCACGTCGGCGGCTTCGACGACGTGATTGTTCGTCACCACGACGCCGTCGGCGGAGATGATGAAGCCCGAGCCCAGCGAGGTGACTTGCGCCGCGCCTTCGCCCAGCCCTTCGTTGAAGCGCTCCAGCGGCGAACCGCGCGGAAAGCGCGGCAGTTCGTCGACGCCCTCGACGCGCTGGCTGGTGGCGATGTTCACAACGGCGGGGGATAACCGCTCGGCGAGATCGGCATAGCCCTCACGCGGCAGCAGCCGCGATTGCGCCACAGCAGGCCCAGCGCCCACGACGAGAAGCGCGACAGCGGCAAGACGCAACAGAACTGAGCGAACGCGCGCCATCGGCCGAACCACTCCCCTTGAAGAAGATCAGCTTTAGGCGCCCGCTCGCCCCCCGCGCAACCGGCCTCAGCCGCCGCCGCGCCGGCTCTGCATATAGCGGAAGAAATCGCTGTTCGGCGGCACCACGATGGGGGTTCCGCTGCCGAGCGCCGATTCGTAGGCGCGCATCGAGCGATAGAACGCCGCAAACTCCGGATCGCGGCCATAAGCGCGCGCGAAGATGCGGGCGCGTTCCGCTTCGCCTTCACCGCGCAGGCGCTCGGACTGCTCCTGCGCCGTGGCGCGGATGATGGTTGCTTCGCGCCTCGGCCCTCCGCACGTATGCGTCCCGCGACTTGGCCACGCTCCGTGCGCATGCGCTCATAAACCCGCGCTTGCGTTTCCGGCGGCAGATCGGCTTGGCGGATACGCACGTCCACGATGCGGACGCCGAGTTCGGTCGCGGCGGATTCGTTGAGATCGGCTTCGATCGCCTGCATCAAACCCGCGCGCGGCCTGAAATGATTTCGTTTGACGTGGCGCCGCCGAGCGCGCCGCGCAAGGCGGATTCGGCACGCGATCTCAGGCGATTGGCGCCAATGGATTCGGTCAAGGCGCCTTGGTAAAACAGGCGCGGATCCACGATGCGCCAGCGCAAGACCGCATCGACAATCAAACGCTCCTGATCCGAGGCGACGATCGACTGGCCTTCGATCGGCAGGCCCATATTGCGGTTGTCGTAGAAGACGACGCTATCGATGAACGGCGCCTTGATGTGGAGACCCGGACCCGGCGCGCCGGGTGCATTGATGGTCCGCACATATTCGCCGACACGCAGCACGATCGCCTGACGATCCTGGCGGACGATGAAAGCGTGTTCATCACCACGACCAGAACGGCTAGCGCCGTCAGCGACAGAAAGAGGACATTGCGTTGCATCAGCGCGCTCCCGGCTGAGCAGCGGCCGGCGCGGGCGTCGTCCGGCGCGTCACCGTGTCGAGCGGCAGATAAGGCACGGCCCCGCCACGCTGATCAATGATCATGGTGTTCCCGTCGCGGTACACCCGCTCCATGGTTTCAAGATAGAGCCGGTCGCGCGTGACTTGCGGGGCTTGGCGATACTCGTTGTGCACCGCGATGAAGCGCTCGGCCTCGCCGGTGGCTTCGCGGACGACGCGGCCTTGATAGGCTTGCGCTTCATTGATGATGCGCGAGGTTTCGCGGTTGGCGTTGTTGATCGCGGCCTCGGCGTCCTGCCCGGCATTGATAACGTCGTTGAACGCTTCGGTGACTTCCTGCGGCGCCGCGGCGCTCGACAGGTTCACTTGCGTGATGAGAACGCCGGCGCCGTATTCGTCGAGCGTCTGTTGCATCAATTGCTCGACGGCTTGCGCGACCGCGACCCGTTCCGTCGTCATGACTTGCTCAAGCTGGCGCTGGCCGATCACTTCGCGCATCGCGCTTTCGGCGATCTGCCGCACGGCGCCCGGCTCGGTGTTCGTCCCAACAGGCGAGCGCACATTGTAGGCAAACGCGACGACGTCCTTGATGGTGTAGTTTACGCTGAAATGAATCTCGACGATGTTGCGATCGCCCGTGATCATCAAGCTCTCGTCGGGATTGTCGATGACCTGGTTGTTGTCGGTCGTGAAACCGATCTGATCGGTGCGCTGGCCAGTGACGTTGAACACCTGCTTGGACTCGACCGGGACAGGGAGGTGCATGTGGAGGCCTGGGCCAGTGGTGCGCGTGTAGGCGCCAAAGCGCGTGACCACCGCCTGCTCGCCTTCGTCGACCACGTAAACGCCAAGCGCGAGCCAGCCGAAAATCAGCACGCCCGCGATCAGCGGCCAGCCGAAGCCGCCAGGCCCGCGCGAACGCACGCCATTGCCGCCGCCGCTGCCGCCGCCGAGCATCCCGCCCATGCGTTCGCGGAATTGGCGCATAATTTCTTCGAGATCGGGCCCTTGCGGGCTTTGCGGCGTGCGCGGGGGCTGGCCCCATGGTTTACCGCGGATCGCTGCCCCAAGGGCCGCCCTTATCCCCGCCGCCGCCAGCACTGCCGCCGGATTGGTCGTTCCAAGGCATCAGAAATTCTATCCCCGCCCAACTTCGGTGGGCTCAGCGCCAATTCTTGGCCGCCTTGCGTAGTCGCGTCGCGGGCCGATATGTGGCTCAAACCGTACAGGATCAAGCATGAACAACCAGTTGGCGCTCTCGCGCGAAGAGGTCGAACGGCGCCTCGACGCGGTCGCGGACCCGCTGACCGCAAGGGTTTGTTCACTTCAGGACGCATTTCGGGGCTCAGCGTCGATGCGGCCGGCAAGGTTTCGTTCACGATCGAGGCCCCCGCCGACGCCGTCGATCGCTATCGCCCGGTGCGCGATTCCCGCCGAAAAGGCCGCGCGCGACGCGCCTGGCGCAGTTTCCGTGCTCGCGGTGCTGACGGCGCATGAGCCGACGACGGAACCTGCGAGCAGCGGCGGCGTCTCCCGGATCGCGCGGTGATCGCGGTGGCGAGCGCCAAGGGCGGCGTCGGCAAATCCACGGTCGCGATCAATTTGGCGTGCGCTTTCGCCGCGCTCGGCAAACGCGTCGGCCTGCTTGATCTCGACGTCTACGGCCCCTCCGCACCGACTTTGCTCGGCCTCGTCGGCGTGAAGCCCGAAATGGGGTCGGACAAAATCCTTCTCCCGATCGAAGCCCACGGCCTCAAGACCATGTCGATCGGCTTTCTGGTCAATCCGGATTCCCCGATGATCTGGCGCGGCGCGATGGCGACAAGCGCTGTGCGGCAGATGCTGGACGAAGTCGCGTGGGGCGAACTCGACGTGCTGGTGCTGGATTTGCCGCCCGGCACCGGAGACGTGCAGCTCACACTCGTGCAGCGCCTGCAGCTGGCGGGGCGCGATCATCGTCCTCAACCCCGCAAGAGGTCGCGCTCGCGGATGTGCGGCGCGGGATTGCGATGTTCGAAAAAGTGCACGCGCCGATCCTGGGCGTGATCGAGAATATGAGCTGGTACGAAGATGCGAGCGGCAAAGCGCGTCGCGATCTTCGGCGAAGGCGGCGCGCGCCGCACCGCGACAGCTGCCGGCGCGCCCTTCCTGGGCGAAATTCCCATCGAAGTCGCGCTTCGTGAAAGCTGCGATGCGGGCGTGCCGCTCGTGGTCGCGCAGCCAGAGCATCCGCTCTCACGGCGCTTTCGCGACATCGCCGCGTCGGCCTTCGCAAACATCACGCGGCTCAACAAGCCCGCGCCAACCATACGGCTGATCTAACATGCCCAGCGAACTCATCTTCACCGATCTCGGCGATGCGGGAATCGATTATGTCCGCGAACATCTTGCCGGCGTGAACGTCTTCTGCACCGCGCTACTCGCCGCGGTGGAGGCCGCGCCTGGCAAAGTCATCACGCTCGCGCCGCGCGGCGTTTCGCAAGAACGGCTCCATGCCTTCGGCGAGGCGGACTGTTGCACGCCGCGCCGCGCTTGCTCGAACTCGACGAGAACGGCGAGATCGCGCCAGTGGATTCGCTGAAATTCGAGCAAGCCGCCTATCTGCACTCGATCATGCGCGCCGCGCCCGAAGCCGTCTGCATCGTAGATGATTTCAATCCGAGCTGGTCAGACGTTCGCGTCGACGAGCCCCGCTACGCGCACGCCTTTGGGGTATCGGACGCGCTCTATCACCTCTTCGCCTCGACCGACGCGCCAGAGCTTCTGGTGGACGCGCTCACCGTCAAGCGCCACCATCTGGCACGGGGTGGCCGCGATCTGCGAATATGCGCCGGAGTTTGAGGAAGGTGAGCGGGAAGCGTCGGAAGAAGCGCTGATCGCGGCGGCGGTTTCGGCGCTGACGATCACGTGCAGCGCATATGACGGCGAGGGGTTTGTGGCGTGGCGGAGACTCTGACCTAACCACCATTCCCCGGACGCCGCGCAGCGGCGATTGCCAAGAGCCCGCTCAACGACTTCCGAACAACCTCAGTCATTCCAGACGCGCGGAGCGCGATCTGGAATCCAGGGCCAACGCATTGCGTTCTACGTTCCCTGGATTCCGGGTTCGGCTTCGCCGCCCCGGAATGACTGAGGGGAGGGAGAGAGGCTACTCCAGCCTGAACACCCGGATCGTGTTCGTCTTCCCAGCGCGTCCAAACGGTATGCCCGCGATCACCACAACGCGGTCGCCGCTGGTCGCGGCGCCGATATCGCGCACGGCCTTATCCGCCTTCGCGACCATGTCCTCGACATTCTCGACATCGTCCGTGACGACGCTGCGCACGCCCCACACCAAAGCCAGTCGCCGCGCAGTGTTCACCACCGGCGTTAGGCCGACGACACCGCAGATCGGCCGCTCGCGCGCGACACGAAGCGCCGTCGAGCCGGTCGCGGTGTAGGCAACGACCGCCGCCGCGCCCAACACATCCGCCATGTGCCGCGCGGAAAGCGCGATGGCGTCTGCGGTGGTGGGCTGAGGCGGCGTCATGTCGCGCGGGAGGCTCGCCCAATAATCGGCGTCGGCTTCGACAGCGCGAATGATGCGATCCATGATCGCGACGGCCGTTTGCGGATGGCGGCCGACGGCGCTTTCAGCCGAAAGCATCACCGCGTCCGCGCCCTTGATAGACCGCGGTCGCCACGTCGGACGCTTCCGCGCGCGTCGGCGTCGGCGCGTCGACCATGCTTTCCAGCATGTGCGTCGCCACGATCACCGGGCGGCCCGCCGCGCGCGCCGCGCGGATGATGGGCGCGTTGCGCGATCGGGACTTGTTCGGGCGGCAGTTCGACGCCGAGATCGCCACGTGCGACCATCACGGCGTCGGAAAGATCCACTATTTCGTGGATGTGCTCCAGCGCCGAGGGCTTTTCGATTTTGGAGATGATGCCGGCTTTATCGCCGATCAACGCACGCGCTTCGCGCACGTCGTCGCCATGCTGCACGAAGGAGAGCGCGATATAATCGACGCCGAGTTCGAGCGCGTAGACGAGGTCTTCCCGGTCTTTGTCGGTCAGAGCGGAAATCGGGATACGCCGCGTTGGGACGTTGAGCCCCTTCTGGTTCTTGAGCTCGCCGCCGAAATCGACGCGCGCTTTCAAATTTTTGCCGACGCGTTCGGTGACGGTGATCTGCATCTTGCCGTCGTCGAGTTTCAGAATGTCGCCCGTCTCAAGCGTGTCCACGATCTCGGGATGCGGCAGACGCAAGATGCCAGGCTCGCCCGCTTCCTTCGACGCTTCGAGCGTGACGATCTCGCCATACCGCAGCGTGATTTGCCCATCGACAAACTTGCCGACGCGGATCTTCGGCCCCTGCAAATCGGCGAACACGCCAACTGGCCGTCCCGCCACGCGCTCGGCGGTGCGGATCGCATCCAGCCGGCGCGCGTGATCTTCCTTGGCGCCGTGGCTGAAATTCAGCCGAAAGCAATCGACGCCGGTTTCGATCAGCTTGGCCAGCCGTTTCCGGCGGATCGCTGGCTGGCCCCATGGTCGCCACGATCTTGCAGTCACGAGAACTCACAGGGGTTCCTCTCCCAGATTTTGCCCGGCGCAATACGAATGCGCGCCGCAGGAGAAGTCCAGGGGCTTTGTTTGGGCCGAGCCGGACCGCCGGCGCCCTCGCCGACAGGGGGCGACCGGCGAGGAGCCGGCGGTCCAGCTTACCGGCGCCGCTCCAGCACGCGGACGGCAAAACTGGCGTCGTCGTTCTCGCCGCGCGGCGCTTCTTCCCGGGAAACCTCGACCCACTGCGCCGGATCAAGGCGCGGAAAAAATGCATCGCCCTCCGGCTCAAGATCGACCTCGGTCAAGATGATCCGCTCGGCCAGCGGCAGCGTTTCGGCGTAAAGCAGCGAGCCGCCGATCACGCACATTTCATCGACGCCGGCGCTTTCGGCCATGGCGGCGGCGGCGGAGAGGAAAGCGTCCAGCTTGGAATAGCTCCAGGCCCCCTCGGCGCGAAACGCAGGGTCGCGCGACAGCACAAGATTGGCCGCCCAGGCAGCGGCTTGCGCGGCAATGAGTCCCAGGTTTTGCGCCCCATCAGCACGGGCTTGCCCATCGTTGCGGCCTTGAAGCGCTTCATATCGGACGACAGCCGCCAAGGCAGAGCGCCATCGCGGCCGATCACGCCATTCTTCGCCACCGCCGCGACCAGCGTCAGGAAAGGCATGCTCATGGACGGACCTTCCCTTCGCGGCTAAGGGCGTCGCTGAGCGTGAAGGCAAACTCGGGCATGAAATCCATCGGTCCCATTCTCTATGGCGTCGCCACCGCCTTGTTCGTGAGCTTCCTGTTCGGCGTCAGCGCGACGGTCGGCGGCGAAAAGCCCGGCGCGCCGGGCCTCATCCTCGGCGCCGTCATGGGCTTTTTGGTCTGGCTCATCATGAACACGATCGCCACCAATCGCAAAACCGCGCCGGTGGACGACGCCTTTCGCCAGCGCGCTCTCGCCTTCGAGACCCTGCCGCGGCAAGCCGCGCTCTATCTCTTGCGCAGCGGCGTCATGGGCAAGGCCGCCAGCATGACCCTCGCGCTCGACGGCCGCGAGATCGCCCAGCTGAGAAGCCCGCAATTCACCCGCCTCGACATCGAACCCGGCCAGCACATTCTCACCGCCTCTTTCGGCCCCCAGCCGGTCGACTTCACCTTCACCGCCCACAGCGAAGAAGCCGTCGTGCTCCGCCTCACGATCGGCTTCGGCGCGCGGCGTGCGCCGGTGCAGATCGAGCGCGTGAGCGTGGAAAGTGCGCGGCATACATTGCGAAACGTGGCGATGGTGGAGGCGAACGCGCCTGCCATCCATTTCCCGGATGCGACATGATCGAAATGCGGGATCGCTGTCCAAGTATTGAATACTCGAAGCGGTGAACCTTGGCCGAGCGGCGAAGCTCTTAGAAAAACCCAGCAACACTCTGGTCTCGATTGCCGCCGAGATTGACACCGCGTCGCGCCCCGGCAATTACTCATACAAATAAAAAAGTTGCGGGGAGAGAGTTTCATGCAAATGCGCGCATTTCAGATGGCGCTGTGCGGCGGCATGTTCGCGGCGATGCTCATGACGCCAGCGATGGCGCAGCCAGCCGCGCCCGACGGCACGATGTACCCGTTGGAAGCGCCCGCCGAACCGAACGCTATCCCGCTCAACACAGGCGGTGTCGAAGGCGGCGTCGCCAACGAAATCTGGTTCCGCCAATGGGGCGATCCCATGGTGCGCAACGTCACGGATGCGACTTTGACGCCCTTCATCCCCGATGCGGACAAAGCCACTGGCGCGGCCGTGATTGTCGCGCCCGGCGGCGGCTTCATGTGGCTCTCAATGGGCAATGAAGGCTGGGAAGTCGCCGAGGCTTTGCGCGCGCGCGGCGTCGCGGCCTTCGTGCTAAAGTATCGCCTGCGCCCCACCGCGCCCACGGCGGCCGAATTCGAAACGCAGATGAACAATCTTTTCTCCGGCGCCGGGCGACCCGCCGGTCCGCGTCCGCCGATGGCGCTCGACGATCAGATCGAAGACGCGACCGCCGCGTTCACGATGGTGCGCGCACGCGCCGCCGAGTGGCATGTCGACCCGAACCGCATCGGCATGATGGGCTTCTCCGCCGGCGCCGGCACGACGATGGCGACGACATTGCAAGCGCCGCAAAACCGTCCTGCTTTCATCGCGCCCGTCTATGGCGGCTTGAACGCGGTCGAGGTGCCGGCCGACGCGCCGCCGATGTTCGTAGTGCTCGCGGCCGACGATCCCTTGTTCGGACCGACCGATTTCGACCTCGTCCAATCGTGGCGCACGGCGGGCCGCCCGGTCGAACTCCACTATTATCAAAACGGCGGCCACGGCTTCGGCCTCGGCAACCCCGACCGCACCAGCAACATCTGGTTTGATGCGTTCATGCACTGGCTTGAGGTGAACGGTTTTCTTGAAGCGGCGCACTAAGCGCTTCACACAACGCACCACTCGTTCTTCCATTTCCCGGATTGGCGCGCAGCGCCAAGTCCGGGACCCATAATCACCGCTGTTTCGTGCCCACACGCCACCCCATCCTCAGTCATTCCGGGGCGGCGAAGCCGAACCCGGAACCCAGGGCGAACGCACTCATCTACGATCCCTGGATTCCGGATCACGCTTCGCGTGTCCGGAATGACTGATGGAGATAGCGCCTCCTGATCGCCGCAGCTAAAGTCGCGTCATGCCACGCAATCTCCTCCTCTATGGCGGCGCCGTCATTGTCGGCCTTCTCGTGTTCGGCGTGCTGCGCAGCCTGCTCGGCCCCGGCATCATGGGCATCATCACGGTCATCGCGCTCGTCGTGTGCGGCGTGGTGGTTTACCGAAACCTGCAGACCAACCGCAAAGTCGCGGACGCCGCGCCCGAACAGCGCGCGCAAGCGCTGAGCTTCACGCCCGATCCCGGCAAAGCCGCGCTCTATGTGTTCCGCAATCAATTCGTGGGCAAAGCGGTCGGCATCAATGTCGTGATCGACGGACGCGAAGCCGCGCAACTGAAAAGCCCGCGCTTCACGCGCATCCTGCTCACCCCCGGCCCACACCGCATCGCCGGCTACACCCGGCACCAACAAAGCGCCCGGCCCCACGGACGGCGTCGAACTCGTCGCCAACGCGGGCGACATCTATGTCGCCAAATGCGAAGTCGAGCCGCAAATGGTCGGCACCACGATAAAGTTCACGCCGCTCCCGCTCGACGCGGCGCGCGCCGATTTGCAGAAGATCGCGAAGATGGTGGTGGCGGATTTGGCGGAGATTTAGGAGCGCGAGCGCAAGACGTTCTCAAACTCCTCAGTCATTCCGGGGCAGCGAAGCTGAACCCGGAACCCAGGGCCAACGCACCGCGCTCTACGATCCCTGGGTTCCGGGTCTCGCTCCGCTCGCCCGGAATGACTGAGGAGATTTGGTGAGATCGCTAAACCGCGATCGGCGCCTTGATCCCCCGGATGCGCCTGATATCCCACCAACTCAAAATCCTCATACGCAAAGCCAAAAATATCCCGCACGTCCGCGTTCAGCTTCATGCGCGGCGCCGGAAACGCTTCGCGCGCCAGCTGCGTCTTCGCTTGCTCGAAATGGTTGAGATAAAGGTGCGCGTCGCCGAACGTGTGCACGAAATCGCCGACTTCCAGCCCCGTCACTTGCGCCATCATTTGCGTGAGCAACGCGTAAGACGCGATGTTGAACGGCACGCCCAGAAACACATCCGCGCTGCGCTGATAAAGCTGACAGCTAAGCCGCCCCTCAGCGACGTGAAACTGAAACAGGCAATGGCACGGCGGCAGCGCCATCTGGTCGACTTCCGCCGGGTTCCACGCGCTCACGATATGGCGGCGTGAAGCGGGATTTTTTTTGATGCTTTCCACCACGTTCGCGATCTGATCGATCACGCGTCCGTCGCGCGTTTCCCAACTCCGCCATTGCTTGCCGTACACGGGCCCCAGATCGCCGTTCTCATCGGCCCACTCGTCCCAGATCGTGACGCCGCGCTCCTGCAGCCAGCGCACATTGGACTCGCCGCGCAGAAACCAGAGCAGTTCGAGAATAATGCTCTTGAGGTGCACCTTCTTCGTCGTCAGCAGCGGAAAGCCCGCGCTCAAGTCAAAGCGCATCTGACGACCGAACACGCCCGCGCGTGCCGACGCCGGTGCGATCCGGGCGATCGATTCCGTTCTCCAGAATATCGCGGAGCAGCGCGAAATAGGCGCTGTCGGCCTGGGACGGCGCGGGCGAGGGTTCGGCGGCGGCGGGCAGACTCATTGGGGTAACATAGGGGCTATCGCCGCCGGGCACACCGCCGGCACGGCGCGGCGCGCCTCTTCCAGCAGCGGCGCGGCCAGCCATTTATTGCGCGTATTGACATTGATGCCCGCCGACCGCAGCGCGCGCGCCATCCAATGATTGCACACATTGAAGAGGTGGAAGTTCTCGCGCGCCTCAACGAAGAAGCTGCGCCCCACCACTTTTCCGGTCGACGTCGGGATCACCGCGCCTTGCGCATCGAGCACAAGTGCGCGTGAGAGGTACGCCGCCAAACTCGCGGCGCCCGCGCGCGAAATTGCGAACGTCGCGTCCGCGTTCGGCCCGAGATAACGCGAGCCGTCTTCCGCGCCATCGACCACATGCATCACCGAAGGGCTCGGCGGCGTGATCGCATCGAGACCGAGCCAAAGATCGGTCCCGTCGGAATAATAGAACGCACGCTCGCCCCAGCCGACCAGCAGCGAATGCGCCTCGGGAAAAAGTCGCCGCAACGGATGATCGGCCGGGAGAATGTCGGCGGAGAAGCCGATGTCGGAATGATAGCCGTTCGACCACATATGCAGCTGCACGCAATCTTCCGCCGACGACGGCGCGGGAATCGCCGGCGCTGGCAGCGGAATGAACAAATAGCCCGCCAGCCCCAGCGCGATCAGTCCTGCAACAAGGGTGCGCGGCCGCTTCATCAATCCTCGGTGCTGAGCAGTTTGGCGCGGAACGCCAGCCCCGCAAGCCCCGCCCCCAGCAGAGGCGCGACGATGAAGAGCCAAAGCTGCGCAAGCGCGCTCCCCGTCACCCAAACCGCCGGCCCCAGTGAGCGCGCGGGATTGACCGAAACGCCCGTCACCTGAATGCCCACGATGTGGATAACCACCAGAGCCAGGCCGATGCCGAGCCCGGCGAACGGCGTGATGGTCGAGCCCGGTGTGGTGACGCCCAGGATTGTCACGAGAAAAAGGAAGGTCGCCACCGCCTCGAACACGAAACATGCCATCAGCTCATAATCGCCAGGCGAGTGCCCAAGCCCGAAGCCGTTCTGCCCGAGCCCGTCGCGCTCGATGTCGAAGGTCGGCGCGCCGCTCGCGATCAGATAGAGCACGCCCGCGCCCACCACCGCGCCTAGGCATTGCGCCACCCAATAGCCCAGCATCTCGTTCAAATTCATGCGCTTGGCGACCCAGGCGCCGAAGCTCACCGCTGGGTTGACGTGGCACCCCCGATACCGGACCGATCCCGTATGCCATCGCAACGATGGTGAGGCCGAAGGCGAAGGCGATGCCCAATTGTCCAACCACGCCAAAACCCGCCAGCACGGCCGACCCGCAGCCGAACAGCACCAGCGCAAACGTGCCGACAAATTCCGCCGCAAGCTTCTTGGTCATGGCCGCCCTCCCCGATCTCCGGCGCGAACCTTAAAGTGAGTCCATGACAAGGCTACGAGCCGCGCTGGCGGCGCGCGCACGACGCGCCTATATTCCGACTCGTCCGGGCAACCGGACTATGGCGATAACGCGCGAAGATAGGCGGATCGGACCCGGGTGCGATGCCCGGCGGCTCCACCAGCCTTCGCTCGTTTCACGAGCTTCTGCTCGGCAAGCCAGCTTTGACTACGCAACGCAGCGAAGGCTGCCGCGCCGTAGCCTTGGCGAAGGCGGGCCGCGCGGAAACGAAGGAAACAGGCGGTGGCGGAAACCTCATTGGGGATCCATGAGGGGCCGAAATAGGATCGACGGACGTTGACGGTCGTTGCTTTTGCTCGGGTGGTCCCGTCACAGGCCAAACAGCACAGTTGCCAATGACAACACTGCTGAAGAGTTCGCCCTCGCTGCGTAAGCAGCGCGAGTGTTCTCGCCACTTAAGTCCTGACGAGTAGCATCGTCAGGCGGGGTCCCCCGCCACCCGGCAACAGAAGGCGGGGATTTTCTCCATCGCAATCATCATTTGATGCGCGTGCGCGTTGAAAAGTTCCGTACACGCGTAGGGGAAACGCGAAGCAGGCGTAGCGCGTTGCGCGAGTGAGCGGACATGCTTTGATACGAGGCGTGATCGATGCTGATTGGGGCGCATTTCGCCTGCCGACGCCTGAATTTGAATTTGAATTCGCGCGCCTGGATCAGCAATTGACTGCGTTGTCGGAGCCAGTAAGGGTACCTTGAAATGGCCAAGGAGGGGCGGCCGTGGCCGAAGACCTAATCGGATACGACCAATTGATGCAGGATGCGCTGCGCGGCGTGGTTCGCGCTGCGTTGCAGGAAGCTGCGCGCCCAAGCGGTCTTCCGGGCAAGCATCACTTCTATGTGACCTTTCGCACGCGCGCGCCTGGCGTGATCATCCCCGAGCATTTGTCGCAGCGCTATCCCGACGAAATGACGATCGTGCTCGAGCATCAATTCTGGGATCTCGAAGTTTATCCCGACCGCTTCCGCGTGATCTTGAAATTCTCCGGCCAACCGCACCCGATCGTGATCCCGCTCTCGGCGGTGACGCGCTTCTTCGATCCGTCCGTGAAGTTCGGCCTGCAGTTCGAACAACATCAGATGGACGAAGGCCGCCTTGCATCGGGCGGCGATAGCGGCGCGCAAGCAGCGACTGCATCGGGACCCATCGGACAAACGACGCAAGAGACCGCGCCACAAGCGTCGAACTCCGTCGTGAGCCTGGACGCGTTCCGTAAGAAATGATTGCGGAGCACCATCCCGGACACGCGCGAGCGTGATCCGGGATCAGCATTAGCCCTCGCGCTTTACCGCACGCAGCAAAATCCGATCTCGCTCTCCGCCCGCGCGCTCGCACAGCAAGCGTGCGATCTGGCTGTCGTCGAAGAACACGTGCCCCTTCAGCGCGTCGAGCAGCGCTTTGGCGAGATTATCGAGATCGAGCGTCGGCGCCTCGCCCACATGCTCCATGCGGATTTCGACTTCAAACTCGCCCCAGCGCGGTCTGATCTGAAATTCCTTGCGGAAAAACTCGTAGACCAGGGGCTTGTAATAGCGCGCCTGCGTGGTGATGCCGTCGATGGCGATCTCGACCGCGCCGCCGATGCTGCGCGCGCGCACCTTGCCGCGTCCCGACCAGGGCGGCCCTTGATCGGCCTCCGCCATCGCCATATCCCTCTTGGCCTCCAGAGCCCCGCGAGCATCCTCCCATGAACACCCGCACCGAAACAGACACGTTTGGCGCCATCGAAGTGCCGAACGACGCCTATTGGGGCGCGCAGGCGCAGCGCTCGATCGGCAATTTCAAGATCGGCGTGGAAAAGATGCCCAAGCCCCTGATCAGCGCGCTGGGCGTCGTCAAACGCGCGTCCGCCGAAGTGAACATGGAGCTGGGCCGCCTCGACCCCCGCCATCGGCAACGCGATCGTCGCGGCCGCGCAAGAAGTGATTGACGGCAAGCTCGATGCGCACTTCCCGCTCAGCGTCTGGCAGACCGGATCGGGCACGCAGTCCAACATGAACGCGAACGAAGTGATCTCGAACCGCGCCATCGAGATGCTGGGCGGCGTGATGGGCTCGAAGAAGCCGGTGCACCCGAACGACCACGTCAATATGAGCCAAAGCTCGAACGACACTTTCCCGACTGCCATGCATATAGCGTCGGCGGAGATGGTCGCGCGCGTGTTGATGCCAGCGCTCGCGCATCTCGACACGGCGCTGCGCGCCAAGGTCACGCAATTCGCGCACATCATAAAAATCGGCCGCACCCACACGCAGGACGCGACGCCGCTAACGCTCGGCCAGGAATTCTCCGGCTACGCCACGCAGATCGGCAACGCCAACAATCGCCTGAAGGAAAGCCTCTACGGCCTCTACGAACTCGCGCAAGGCGGCACTGCGGTGGGCACCGGGCTCAATGCGCCGATCGGCTTTGCGGAAAAGGTCGCTGCGCGCATCGCGGCCATCACGCACCTGCCCTTCGTCACCGCGCCCAACAAATTCGAAGCCCTCGCCGCGCACGACGCGATGGTGTTCTCGCACGGCGCTATCAATTCAGCGGCTGCGGCGCTCTTCAAGATCGCCAACGACATTCGCTTTTTGGGATCAGGCCCGCGCTCTGGCCTCGGCGAACTGATGCTGCCGGAAAACGAGCCGGGCTCGTCCATCATGCCGGGCAAGGTGAACCCCACCCAATGCGAAGCGCTGACCATGGTGTGCGTGCACGTGTTCGGCAATCAAACCGCGATCACGTTCGCCGGCGCCAGCGGCCATTTCGAGCTCAATGTGTTCAACCCGGTGATGGCCTATAATTTCTGGCAGTCGGCGCGCCTGCTCGCCGACGCCGCGCAAAGCTTCACCGATCATTGCGTCGTCGGCATCGAAGCGCGCGAGGAAAACATCAAAGCCTCGCTCGACCGCTCGCTCATGCTCGTCACCCGCGCTCGCCCCGAAATACGGCTACGACCGCGCCGCCAAGATCGCCAAGACCGCGCATAAGAACGGCACCACGCTCCGCGAAGAAGCCGTCAAGGACGGCATCCCTGCCGAAGACTTCGATGCGATCGTGCGGCCGGAACAAATGATCGGACCGGGCTGAGTTCCCGTTCCGAAGTTGCATCGTTGGAACATGTAATGAGATCGCGCGTCCACTTGGACACACGCACGACCGGAGTTACATGTCCGACACATGAGCGAGATCATCAATCTGAAGCGCGCCAAAAAGCAGCGCGCACGCGCTGAAGCGGAGAGCACGGCCGCGGCCAATCGCGCCGCGCATGGCCGCACCAAATCCGAGAAGACGCAGACCAAGGCGAAGGCCGATGCCGCCGCCAAGCGTCTCGAAGGCCACAAGCGCAATGCCGATGACTAAAGGCGCATTGCAAAAACGGTCGGTGCGGATCGCGGGACACCGCACGTCCATCGCACTCGAGGCTGAGTTCTGGGACGCGCTGACACAGATTGCGGTGCAGCGCGACACCAGCCTGCCGCGCCTGCTCGCCGAGATCGACAATGCGCGCGCGAAAACCGAGGACGGCCCGTCGCTCGCCTCGGCGGTGCGCGTGTTCTTGCTGCAGAATAGAGCTTAGGCTTCCCGCTCCTCCTCGATGGAGGAGCTGTCAGGATGCGTGAGCGGACTGACTGAGGAGGTGAGGCCCGCTGCTGTTGGGCATCTAGCCTCCGGAGGCTTCCCTTTCATCAGCAGCGCGAACACCTCCTCCGGTTTCGCCGCTTTACGGCTCAACCACCTCCTCCATCGAGGAGGAGGATGTCGCGTCAGCCCGCAGGCTTTCCGTAGAGCACCAGCGCGTAATAGCAGGGCGCGACGGTGCAATTATACATGAGCGCCGTCACCGTGAACGGCCCCGTCCAAGACGGCTGCACCGCCACCACCGGGTGATCGTCGGTCGAGGTGTCTTGCGAGATGATGGTCTGGTTCTGGTCATAGAGCGTCAGATCCAAATCCGAGCAATCGCGATCGCACACGCCGACGACGCGATAATCGTAGCCGACATTGAGCGTGATCGGGAACGAGCCGGTTTCGCCCTGCGCCATGCCGCCGGTGACGGGTTGGCCAACCTGCTGAAAGCCCTGCTGTGCGAACACCTGCTGCGCCTGCTGCAATTGCGCGAGGATAATGGTGTTTGGCGAGCTGTCGCCGCCCGTGGTCGGCGCGGGATCGGGGATAGGCACGGGAAGCCCAGGGTCGCCCTGATTCAACGCCCCTTGTTGCTGCTGCGACACCGCGCTGCCGCCTTGGGCAATCATGAAGCCGCCGACGCCGAGCACCGCCACGGCTGCCGCGCCGGCGATGAGATAGCCTAGCTTGATACCGCCCTTCGAAGCGGGCGCGGGAATGTTGGCCGCGCTTTGCCAACCGGTCTGCGACTGCGTGCTGGGCTGGGCCGTGTAATGCGGCGGCGGCGGGGTCGCTGGACGCGGGGGCGCGGCGCCAGCGCTACCCACGGCGCCACGCACCGCTTCGGAGAAACGCCGCCAATCGGGATGATCGGTGCCGCCCGTCCAATTGGCGAGGTTGGCCGCCTGCACTTCGCCAAAGCCGAACGGCGCTTGCGAATTATCCAGCATCGCCGGAATGAGCGTGCCTTTATCGCGGCCCATGCGCGCTTCTTCGCGCACCCATTGCGAGCGAGTCGAGTGCTCGCTCCAGAGCACGATCACCGCTTTGCACTTGGACAATTTGTCTTCGATGTAATCGGCCCAAGTCTGCCCCGGCGGATCTCGGAATCCCAGAACACGTCGAGCCCCATGGCTTCGAGCCCACGGGCGACCTGTTCGGCCCGCGCTTTGTCCTCGCGTGCGTACGAAACGAAAATGTCCGCCATAATCCCTCCGCTCGCCGCCCCGGGGCGGCCCGCGCATGTCCCGCGCTCTTTTAGCAATCCACGCCGTTTGAGGCGAGGCGGTTTATTCGCTAGCAGCCAGGAGCGCGGGGCCGGGATCGGCTGGCGCTGGGACAAATAATTCAACCCCTGAACGCAGCGCACGATCCACCAGACCAGCACCCCCACCAGCATCAAGAAGCCGATGCCCACGAACAAGAAGAGCATCGACACCACCGAATAGAGCAGGCCGATCCAGAAGGTATGGATCAGGAAAACATGGTGCGATTCCAGCCAGTCGGGCCCTTTGTCCTTGTAGATATAAGCCATCACCAGACCGATGATCGCCGTGATCCCGGCAACGATGCTGGCCAGATAGAGGATGTAGATGACCTGCGCCGTGCCGGCATTGTCGGCGGCGAAGGGCGGCGGGATGGCGGGGCCGGACGCGGGCGCCCAGCCCGTCTGCGGTTGAGCTTGCGGCTGGGGCTGAGCGGCGGCGGGCTGAGACGGCGCGCCGGTCGCGCCCCGAACGGCCTCCAGCAGGCGCTGCCATTCGCGGTGCTCGGTTTCGCCGCGCCAAGTGGAAAGATCAGCGGTCTGCACTTCGCCAAAGCCGAACGGCGTCGCCGCCGCATCGATGCGCGCCGGGATGAGCTTGCCCTTCTCGCGCCCCATGCGCGCTTCTTCACGCACCCATTGCGACTTGGTGGACGCCTCGCTCCACAACACGATCACGGCTTTGCACACGCCGAGCTTGGCTTCGATGAAATCGGACCAAGTCTGACCGGGCGGGATCACGCTATCCCAGAATACGTCATAGCCCGCGCTTTGCAGCGCATGCGCCACTTGATCAGCGCGCGCCTTATCCTCGCGAGCATAGGAGATGAAGACGTCCGCCATCGACTCAAGGCTCCGCTACCGCCAAGTGGTCTAGCAACGGCGTGGTGGCGAAGCGAGCTTTACGAGGCTTTCGGGGACCGAGAGCTTGGGCAGGTCGGGCAAATCCACCGACGCAAATTGCATCGGGCCGTCACGCGGTGTGGACCACAACACCGAAGCGCTCGCGGCGATCAGCGCGAACAGGAACACGAAGAGAAACGCTGCGATCGGTCCCATCGAGGAATGGCGGTGCTCGTCCATGATCTCGTCCCTTCTCAAAACCAACCGCGTGGCATGGCGAGGGTTCCGAAATTCATTCCGCCGGCAGCGGGCCGCAATAGACGAGGCCGGTGGATTCACCCATCCACGGCCCGCCCGTCAGCAGCATGGCATGCGCGGATTCGGCGAAAGCGAGCTGGATCTGGTAGGGCGCGGGCGGGCCCTCGGCCGTGCAGGTAGCGTCGATCGCATAACCGGTCTCTGTCTCGTTCACGATGTTGAACCGGCACGAGACTTCGCCCTGCGTTGAAAGACCGTCCGCACGAAATTCCCACGGCGCGCTCGGGCAATCATCCTGCGCCGTGGCCCACATCCCGACATAACGCTGCGCGCCCTCGGGCGGCAGCGCGCGTTCCAGCGATTCCGGCGCGCCAAGCTTAGCCGCGGCGTCAGGATCGGGGGCGCTTGGATTGCACGCGGCAAGCGCGAGCACGGCGATGACGAACAGCATACGCATGCAAGTGAAACGTGGCGTAAGCGCCGCCGTTCCGTTTAGCGGTCTACCGACGTGATCAGATATTGCTGCTGATAGGGCGTGTTATCGCCTACATGGAGATTGATCGCGTTGGCCGCGTAATCGATCTCGATCCACACTTGGCGGCTTTCATCGTAAATCTCGGTCTTGGTCGCGGTCTCGCGCGCGGTGCGGAATTCAAACGCGCGTTCGCCGTTCAACCGATACTCGCCCCAAACGCCATTGCCCTCATTGCGAAACGAGCCCAATTGCTCGCCGCCACCGCCAAAATGCACGACGCGGGGCGGCGCAAGCGGCGCTGGCGGCGGTGTTGCGGGATTGGGTTCGCCAATGGCAATTGTCGCGGGTCCATCGGTCCCCGCGCTTTCCTGCCCGCCATCGTCTTGCGGCGAAGTCAGCGGCGCTGTCGCAGCGGTTTCGACAACAGCGCCTTCCTGCGCCGCTTGCGGCGACGCCATCATGCGCCACGCCGCATAACCCCCGCCGCCCAGCACCAAGATCGCAACCAGCGCCACAAGCACGCCGCCCATGCCGCCGCTTTTTTCCTTCACCGGCGCAGGCGCCGGCGCGGCAGCGCGCCGCGCGGTGGTCGCGCCGCCAACGGCCTTGCCCGCAATCGCCGCGCGCACGCCGTCGCGCACTTCAAGCCATTCGTGATTGCTCGGATCGCCGCGCCAGGCAGTGAGGTCGGCCGCCTGCACATGGCGATACCCAAGCGGGATGTTGCACGCCTCCAACTGCACCGGGATCATCGGCAGCTTCATGCGCTGCGCTTCATCGACCTCGTTAAACACCCAGGCCGCATCGACCGAATTTTCCGTGCGCTTCGACCACGCAACGATCACGACCTTCGCCTCGGCAAGCGCGCTCGCGATGGTTTCGCGCCAGGTGCCGCCGGCGGCGATTTTCTTGTCCCACCAGACGCTGATGCCCTCGCGCTCCAGCGCGTGCGCGAGCGTCTGCACCAAGTCCCGGTCCTCGCTTTTGTAGCTCAGAAAGACGTCCGCCATCGCCCCTTGCCCCCGCCCGCGCGTTCACGAAGCTTAACGCAGAAGTGTCTGCGCCGCAGCGGCTTTTTGTTCTTGCTTCGTGCTGATACGATGCCGATCTAGATTCGATGTCAGAAGACTTGCCCATCTCGCAGCGCGCCAGCGCCGCACCGCCCTACCTCGCGGGCCTCAACCCCGAGCAGCGCGCGGCGGTTGAAGCGCTCGACGGCCCGGTGCTCGTGCTCGCCGGCGCCGGCACCGGCAAAACGCGCGTGCTGACGACGCGCATGGCGCATCTTCTCTCCACCGGCCGCGCCAAGCCCTGGGGCGTGCTCGCCGTCACCTTCACCAACAAAGCCGCGCGCGAAATGCGCGAGCGTGTGGAGCGCTTGCTCGGCCCCGGCGCGGGCGGCCTGCCGTTCCTCGGCACCTTCCACTCGATCTCGGCGCGCATGCTCCGGAGCCACGCCGAACTGGTCGGGCTCAAAAGCAATTTCACCATTCTCGATACCGACGATCAGGTGCGCCTGCTGAAGCAGATCATCGAAGCGGAAGGCGTCGATGAAAAGCGCTGGCCGGCGCGCACGCTCGCGGGCCAGATCGATAGCTGGAAAAACCGTGCGCTCGCGCCAGCCAACGTGCCGAAGAACGAAACCTTCTCGTTCGGCGACGGCAAGGGCGGTGCGCTCTATGCAATGTATCAAGAGCGGCTCAAGATTTTGAACGCCTGCGATTTCGGCGATCTCTTGATGCACATGATTACGATCTTTCAGAATAATCCCGACGTGCTCGGCGATTATCACCGCAAGATCACGCACCTGATGGTCGACGAATATCAGGATACCAACGTCGCCCAATATCTTTGGCTGCGCTTGCTTGGCCAGAAGGCGCACAATGTCTGCGTCGTCGGCGATGACGATCAATCGATCTATGGCTGGCGCGGCGCCGAGGTCGATAACATCCTCCGCTTCGAGCACGATTTTCCAGGCGCGAAAGTCGTGCGGCTCGAACGCAATTACCGCTCCACCGGCCACATCCTCGGCGCCGCGAGCCAGCTCATCGCGCACAATCGCGGCCGCCTTGGCAAAACACTCTTTACCGACGATGAACTCGGCAACCGCGTCAAGGTACGCGGCGTGTGGGACGGCGAAGGCGAAGCACGCCTGATCGCCGACGATATCGAAGGCTGGAATTCCGCCGAGCCCAAGCACTCCTACGCCGATTGCGCCGTGCTGGTGCGCGCGGCCTGGCAGATGCGGGCGTTTGAAGAGCGCTTCTTGATGCTGCGCATCCCGTACAAAGTCATCGGCGGCCCGCGCTTCTTCGAACGCGCCGAAGTACGCGACACCCACGCTTATCTCCGCCTCATCCGTTCCGAAGACGACGACCTCGCCTTCGAACGCATCGTCAATCAGCCCAAGCGCGGTTTCGGCGACACCTCGCTCGCAAAACTCCACGCGGAAGCCGGCAAACCGCCGACGCGATGGGTCACCGATCATGGCCCGTTGTTTGACGAGAGCACTGGCGAAGTGATCGAAACACAACAGCCCGCCGCCGGCGGCGCCACGCGCTATCGCAGCCTTATGGCCGCCGCGCGCGAATTGGTGCGCGGCGATGATTTACCTTTGAAAGCGCGCACAGCGCTCCGTTCTTTCCTCACCGATATCGATCGCTGGCGCGAAAAATCGCGGCAAGTCCCACACGTCGAATTGGCCGAAACCATCCTCGACGAGAGCGGCTACACCGAAATGCTGCGCGTCGACAAAAGCCCGCAAGCGCAGACGCGGCTCGAGAACTTGAAAGAACTAGTCCAGAGCATGGGCCAGTTCGACACGCTGGAAGCCTATCTCGAACATGTCGCGCTGGTGCTCGACATCGAGGCGGAAAGCGATGGCGAGAACGTACACATCTCGACGCTCCACGCGGCCAAAGGCCTCGAATGGCCGCTGGTTTTCCTGCCTGGCTGGGAAGAAACCGTGTTTCCCTCGCAGCGCGCCATCGAAGAGAGCGGCGATAAGGGCCTCGAAGAGGAACGCCGCCTCGCTTATGTCGGCATCACGCGCGCCCGCGAAAGCGCGCGCATTTCCTTCGCCGCAAATCGCCAGATCTACGGCCGCTGGCAAAGCGTGCTGCCGTCGCGTTTCGTGGATGAATTACCGCCCGCGCATGTCGATGCGATCAGCGAAACCGGCTATGGCGCAAACCCACGCGAAGCCGCGCGCATTGAACCCTTCACGTCCGGCTATCAAAGCCCCGGCTGGCGCCGCGCGCAAGAACGCAAAAGCGTCCCCGGCAAACCACCGCAGATCGAAGGCGAAGCCCGCCTCATCGCGCGATCCGGCGCCGACGATTCTCACTTCCACAAAGGCGAGCGCGTCTTCCACCAAAAATTCGGCTACGGCCAAGTGCGCGCCGTCGAAGGCAACAAACTCACCGTGGCGTTCGAAAAAGCGGGAGAGAAGCGCGTGATCGACAGCTTCGTGATCCCGGCTAGCGCGGCTTAAAGCGCCGCCACCACATCCGTCTTCGCGAAATCCGCGCCCTTGAACAACAGCGGCTCGCCGCTGGTCTTCGAGAGCGCATACGCAAAGCAATCGCCCAGATTTAGCGCAGCGGGATGGCGGCCTTTGCCGTAGCGATCGAAGGCGTCGCGGGCGAGGTTTGCTTGCGCAGGCTCTATCGAAGCAATGGTGATCTGCGCGGCGTTGAGGAACGCCTGCAACTCACGCACGCCCGCCTCTCGCTTGCGACCGAAACACACTATGTGCGTTTCAACCAAGTTGATTGGCGACATGAGCCGCGTTTCCGCGGCGCCGATCAGTTCAACGAATGCCAGTTCTTCTGGTTCGCCAAGCAAGATTGCCATGATCGCCGAGCTGTCGATGACCATCAGCGCGGCACGCCGAACTCGTCATAGCCAAGAATCTCGTCGTCCGTGCGATCATCGTAGGTCGGCAGTTTTTGATACTCCTCCGCGATCTTCTTCAGCCGCTCCGCCAGCCCCGGCTCCCGCACGCGGTTCTGTTCGCGCTTGAGTTCTGCCTCCAGCGCCGCCGTTACCGCCTCCGTCACACCCGTCCCGCGCCGGCGCGCGAGTTCGCGGGCCATGCGTTCGGTCTCGGGGTTCTTGATATTGAGCGCCACGGCGTTTCCACCTTCTTCCTAAAATTCCACCTTCTTCCTATCACACGCGCGTCACCCGGTCAAAACCAGCATTCGACAGCGCGTCGCCCGGCCCTTAAGCCTCCCAGCCCATGCTTCTCCTCTCCGCCATCGGCCCGCTGGCCCTGATCCGCGCCGCCGCGGACGAGCTCGACCGCCACGATCCATCCCCCGCCGACGCCGTCTCCTGGTTCGAGGAGGATGCGGGGCGTTTTCGGCTCGAGGTTTACGTCCCCACCGAACAGGACGCCGACAGCGCGCGCGCCATCATCGGCTGCGGCGCGCCGGAGCTGCACGTCAATATCTCCGAGGTGCAGCCCGCCGACTGGGTCGCGATGGCGCTCGACGGCCTCCCCGCTGTGCGGGCCGGCCGCTTCGTGGTCGCGGGCGCGCATGCGCTGGCGATGGAGAGCGGCGGGCGCAAACGCATCTGGATCGAAGCCAGCGAAGCCTTTGGCACCGGCCATCACGGCACGACGAAGGGCTGCCTGCTCGCGCTGGAAGATTATCTCAGGCGGCGCGCGCATGGGACCGCCGGCTTCCAGCCGGCAAACCAAAAGAGCCGGCTGGAAGCCGGCGGTCCAAGCTTTCGCGTGCTCGATGTCGGCGCGGGCTCTGGCGTGCTTGCGATCGCGGCGGCGAAAGCGGGCGCGCATGCGCTCGCGATCGAGATTGATCCGCGCGCCGCGCACATCGCGGGCGTCAATGCACGCCAAAATCATTTAGCCAACCGCGTGCGCGTGATCGCGGGCGACGGCGCGCGCTCTATCGCCGGCAAGCAGTTCGATCTGGTGTTCGCAAATATCCTGATGCGCCCACTGATCGGCCTCGCGCCGCGCCTTGTGCCAGTTGTTGCGCCGGGCGGAACGCTTGTGCTTTCGGGGCTATTACGCACGCAAGCGCCGCTAGTGCGACTGGCCTACGCCTCGCGCGGCTTAGTGCTGGAGCGCATGATCAAGCGCGAAGCCTGGGCAACTTTGGTTTGGCGAAAACCCTGCCCTGAGAGGCAATCGAGCTAACCGCTCCCCGGACGCCGAAGGCGATCCGGAGTCCATCCATCCACCGCGTCACACCATCCATGGACCCGGCTCAAACGCGTGCTTCGCGCGCTGGCCGGGGCGCGGGCGACGGCGCCGCTACTCACTCAGCGCATAAACATTGAAAGCGAAATAGCACGGCCCAGCCGAGCACCGGTACATCGTCACCTCGATCGTGTGCACGCCCGTCGTGCGCGGCCGTATCTGCAAGATTGGCACATCGTCCGTCAGATTATCCGCCGCGATCACCGCGTCGTTCATATCCAGCAGCCGCAAGTCGAGATCGCCGCAGCGCGAGTCGCAAACGCCGAGCACGCGGTAATCCTGCCCGGCGCGTAACGTCACCGGAAACCGCCGCTGCGCGCGGTGATCGAGCCCGCCCGCGAACGGCCCCGCGGCGCGGCTATAGCCGTGCTGCGCCAGCACTTGCTCGCCTTGCGCCAATTGCCGCGCCAGTTCGCGTGCGAACGTGCTCGGAACCTGGGCCGCCGCCGGGGCGCCCAAGATCGCAAGCAAGGCAAAAGCCGCCGCAATGCGCTTTCCGATCGACCCGCTCATGCATCTCCCCGGCCCGAACGCCGGTTTGCCCCTCGAACCTGAGCCCGCTAGCACCTAAACTCAGTCCCACTGAACCCCAAATGAACCCCCAAAAGGGAATTGGCACGTGTTCCAGACCTATGACGATCCCGGCGGCCCAGCGCTTGGCCGCAAGCATCTGCCGCAGCTTCGGAAGGCGCTCACCCAGCTCGGCCTCGACGGCTTCGTCGTGCCGCACGAAGACGAGTGGCAGAACGAATATGTGCCGCCCGCGTATGACCGCCTCGCCTGGCTCACCGGCTTCACCGGCTCGGCCGGCGCGGCTGTGGTGTTGAAGGACGAAGCGGCGGTTTTCACCGACGGCCGCTACACCTTGCAAGTCCGCGACCAGGTTGACGGGTCGCTCTTCGCCTATCGCGATCTGATCGAGGGCGGCCCTGCCGCGTTTCTGCGCGAACGTGCGCCCAAGGGCGCGCGCATTGGCTTCGATCCAAAGCTGCTTAGCCCCGACGCGGTCGAACGCCTGCGCCTCGCGGCGGAAGCGGCGGGCGCGAGCCTCGTGCCGGTCGCGCCCAATCCGATCGACACGGTCTGGAGCGATCGCCCGCCCTTGCCCGCCGCGATGGTGAAACCACAGCCGGAGAACTTCGCCGGCGAAGCGGCGACCTCCAAGCGCCATCGCCTCGGCGAAGCGCTGGCTGGCGACGGCGCCGACGCCACCATCATCACCTCGCCCGCCTCGCTTGCGTGGCTGTTCAATATTCGCGGCGGCGACGTCGCGCGTTCGCCACTGCCTCTGGGCGAGGCGATCCTGCGCGCCGACGGCAGCGCCGATCTTTTCCTCGACAGCGCGAAAGTCTCACCGGAGCTTATCCAATGGCTCGGTAACGAAGTCGCGGTGCGGCCGAGCAATGATCTTGCGCCCGCCATCGCCGCGCTCAGCGGCAAGAGCGTACGAGTCGATCCCGCGAGCGCCTCGGCCTGGTATTTCGAGCAGCTCACCAGCGCGGGCGCGACCATTGTGCGCGGCGCCGACCCCGTCGCGCTGCCGCGCGCGTGCAAGAACGAAAAAGAAGTCGAAGGATCGCGCCAGGCGCATGTGCGCGACGGCGCGGCGGTGTCGCGCTTCTTGCACTGGCTCGCGACGGAAGGGCAAAGCGGCAAGGTCAAAGAGATCGACGCCTGCATGCAACTCGAAAGCTTCCGCCAAGCCACCGGCGCGCTCAAAGACCTCTCCTTCGATTCCATTTCCGGCGCCGGCCCCAATGGCGCGATTGTTCACTACCGCGTCACCACGCGCACCAATCGACGCCTCGCGCGCGGCCAGCTTTTCCTGATCGATTCCGGCGGCCAGTATCTCGACGGCACCACCGACATCACGCGCACCGTTCCGATCGGCCGCGCCTCACCGGAAATGAAGGACCGCTTCACGCGCGTGCTCAAAGGCCACATTGCGCTCGCGCGCGTGCGGTTTCCCAAAGGCACGACCGGCCATCAGCTCGATGCGCTGGCGCGCATGTCGCTGTGGGATGCGGGGCTCGATTATGATCATGGAACCGGCCACGGCGTCGGCGCCTATCTCGGCGTCCACGAAGGCCCGCACCGCATTTCCAAAGCACTAAATGCCGTGCCGCTCGAACCGGGCATGATCGTCTCGAACGAACCCGGCTATTACAAAACTGGCGCCTACGGCATCCGTATCGAGAACCTGCAAGTCGTTACCCCCGCCGCCGATATCGAGGGAGGCGAACGCGCCATGCTTGGCTTTGAAACACTCACCCTCGCGCCGATCGAACGCAGCCTGATCGACAAAAGGCTTCTCACCAAGGAAGAGCGCGCGTGGCTCGACGCCTATCACGCCCGCGTCCGCGCCAAGATCGCACCGCAACTCGATGGCGAAGCGCGCACGTGGCTTGAAGCGGCGACCGCGCCGATTTGAATTTTCCGGAGACATAAAACGCATGAGCAGCGAATCCCTTCACGCCCCGCGCGAGCGCCTCAGCACCGAGACCGTGGAGATGCACCACGCCATCGTCTCGCTCATGGAGGAGCTCGAAGCCGCCGACTGGTACCGCCAGCGCGCCGACGATTGCGACAATCCGAGCCTCAAGGAAATCCTGCTGCACAATATGCGCGAAGAGATCGAACACGCCGCCATGCTGATCGAATGGCTCCGCCGCAACAGCGTGCATTTCGACAAGCAGCTCAGGGAATATCTCTTTACGGAGAAGGATATTCTGACGGTGGAAGAGGATTCGAAGGTCTAGCCCTCTTCTCTCCTACACCTCAGTCATTCCGGGGCGGCGAAGCCGAACCCGGAACCCAGGGCAAACACATAGCGCTACGATCCCTGGGTTCCGGGTCTCGCTCCGCTCCCCCGGAATGACTGAGGTGAGGATGTGTCAGAATGACGGGAAGTGCTAGTGCGGCGCCTCGACCTCCGCTTCGCCCATCAACGCATCCATCGCTTCCGCGTTCGCGTAGCGGCTCCATGTCGCGTCGAGCAAGCCGTAGCTCTCTGGCGCGCCTTCGGTACGGTTATAGCCTGCCGATTGCGTGCCATTGAGCGGCCAGTAGGCGTAATCGATCCCGCTCGCCTGCGCATATTGCGCGAACGCGTAGAAATACGCGGCGCGATCGGCCGGACAGGGCTGGCCTTGCGCACTCGGCTGCACGCACCCGCCCCACTCACTGACATAAACCGGCGCGGTGTAATTCTGCCCCGGCGACAAAATATAACCCCAGCGCCGTTGCGATCCTGCGGCAAACGCGGCCGGATCGGCAAGCTCAGCGGGCGTGCGCCACCAGGCATAATCATGCGCCGCATAGACCACGCGGTTTTGCACTGAAAGCAGGATCGGCGCGCTGCGCACATCGATCAGGTCTTCCTGATAGCGAAGCCCGCCGACAATGATCAGCCAATGCGGCGCAACGCTCAGCACAACTTCACCGCCCCGCATCGCAGCCGCGCGCCAATCCGTGCGCGGATCGGCGCCGCCCCAAGTCGGTGTCAGACCCTGGCTCGGATCGGGCCGAATTTCGTTGCGCAGTTCAGCGGCGATCACGTTCGGGCGATTCTGATAGCGCTCGGCCATCTCGCGCCAATCGGCGAGCCATGCCGATTCCGGAAATGCGGGCGTGTGCCAGAGCCCGTCGCCATGTTCTTCGTCGCAGCACCAATCGCCACGGCTGCGATGATTGTCGAGAATGACGAGCAAGCCCTCGCGCCCCAGCCCATCGATCACCGCATCGAACACTTCTAGCGCGGTTTTGCCTACAAGGTCTGGATTGGCGCTCAGATAACGCGCTTCAATCACCGGATTGGTCTCCACCATCTCGTTCGACCAAGGCAACCGCACCGAATTGAAGCCGCCCGCGCGTATCGTGCGCGCGATCTGCGCGATCGCTTGCTTGTCGAGGCCGCCAACCACAAACGACCCAGATTCCGCGCCGAACCAGTTCACGCTGACGAGACGCACGCGCGTTCCACTCTGGTCGACAATGCGCGGCCCATCGGTCTTGAGCGGCAGCGCGACGCGCCCGGACGGCGTCTCCACCATCCGCGCCAGCACCTCGCCGGCCTCACCCACAAACTCAGGAACTTCAATGCGATGGCCGCAGCTCGCAAGCGTCAGCGCCAGCGCAGCGAGCGCGAGGAAAGACCTGATTGTGCGCATCACGCACGACTTAACGCGATCCACGCATCTTCGTCGATCACTTTAACGCCGTGCTTTTCCGCTTCCGCGAGCTTGGAACCAGCGCCCGGCCCCGCAACCACGAGATCGGTCTTGCTCGATACGCTGCCCGACACCTTGGCCCCGAGCGCCACCGCGCGCGCCTTGGCTTCATCGCGCGTCATCTTTTCCAACGATCCAGTGAACACGATGGTCAGACCCGCGACTTTGCTGGACGAAGCGGCTTTCGGCTCCGCGCGCACGCGCACTTCCTTCAGCAAACGATCAAGCGCGGCGCGATTGTGCGGCTCGGCGAAAAACGCGCACAAATGCTCCGCCGCGACGGGGCCCACACCATCAGTGCGCGCTAGATCGAGATAGTCATCGCCGGGCGCCTCTTTCGCCGCACTCTTGATCGCGGCAATCGCTTCAGCGACTGAACCAAACGCTTTGATCAGCCCCTCCCAAGCGCGTGCGTTCACGCCTTTGACTTTGGGCATTGGACCGCCCGCGTCCTCGCCGGCATTTTCAAAAAGAGCCGGCGGGGCGCCGGCGGTCTCCAGCACATCCGCCGCCGCGATCAAATTCGCGCGCGCGCCATCGCCCACGCCCTCAACCTGCGCCAGCGCAAGGTAAGCCGTGCCCGCGCGCGCCTTCACCGCGCGCTCGACCGCACTCTCAAACGCCTCCCAAGTCTCATAGCGCCGCGCGAGCACGCCCGCGGTGGTCTCGCCGATATCGCGCGCGCCAAGCGCATAAAGAAAGCGCGACAATTCCACCTCGCGCCGCGCTTCGATCGCGGCGAGCAAATTCGTCACGCTCTTTTCGCCATAGCCTTCACGCTCGCGAATTTCATCGGCGTGTTGCTTAAGCTTAAAAATGTCCGCTGGCTCTTTGACGTAACCCGCCTCGAAGAATTCCTCGATCTGCTTAAAGCCCAGCCCTTCAATATCGATCGCGCGCCGCGCTACGAAATGTCGCAAATGCTCGATGCGCTGAAACGGGCACGCAAACTCACCCGTACAGCGCCGCACTGAACCCTCCTCCGCCGAAACCGTCGTCTTCAACGGGCACGGACAGATTTCCGGGAAGTGATAGCGCTTGAGGCCTCGCGGACGCTTCTCAACCAGCACGTCAACGATCTGCGGGATCACATCGCCCGCGCGCTGAATGATCACCGCGTCGCCAATGCGCAAATCCTTGCCATCGCGGATCGGCGCGCCGTCCGAACCAACGCCCTCGATATAATCTGGATTGTGCAGCGTCACGTTCGTGACCGTCGCCCCGCCGACAAACACCGGCTTCAAGCGCCCCACTGGCGTTAGCGCCCCCGTGCGGCCGACCTGAATGTCGATGCCTTCCAGCAAAGTCTCGGCCTGCTCGGCCTTGAACTTGTGCGCGATCGCCCAGCGCGGCGAGCGCGACACGAAACCCAAGCGCTGCTGGTAATCACGCCGATCTACTTTGTAGACGACCCCATCGATTTCATGAGGAAGGTCAGGGCGACACTCCAATAGTAAAGAATAGTGGCTAAGAAGTTCCTCGAGGCTATTGCATCGCACGACTAGGTCACTGACCGGAAAGCCCAGTCGCTTCAGCCTCTCAAGACCTTCGAAATGCGTCGGGGGGTTTGTCTCAGAGTCATCGCGCCACGCCCAAGCGAAGAACTTCAGCGGCCTCGATGCGGTTATTGCTGGATCTAGTTGCCTAAGCGACCCGGCCGCAGAGTTTCTCGGATTGACGTATGTCGCTTTTCCCTCCTCCTCGAGCCCCCTGTTCATTTCCTCGAACGCCTTTTTCTCCATGTAAACTTCGCCGCGCACTTCAAAAACATCGGGCGCGCCTTTGATCGTGTGCGGAATATCCTTCAGCGTGCGCAGATTGGCGGTGACGTCCTCGCCCTCGCGACCATCGCCGCGCGTCGCGCCTTGCACGAAGCGGCCGTTCTCGTACCGCAGCGACGCCGAGAGCCCGTCGATCTTCGGCTCCGCCGTAATCACCGGCGGCTCGGGCAAATTCAAAAACCGCCGCACCCGCTCCACGAAAGCGCGGGCATCCTCCGCATCGAACGCATTATCCAGCGAGAGCATGGGCGCGGCGTGGCGCACCTTGCCGAACTTCTCCGCCGGCGCCGCGCCCACGCGCCGCGACGGCGAATCCGTCCGAACCAAATCCGGAAACCGCGCCTCGATCGCGGCATTGCGCACACGCAGCAGATCGTATTCCGCGTCGGAGATCGCCGGGGCGTCCTCACGATAATAACGCTTGTCGTGCGCGGCGATTTCCGCGGCGAGCCGCGCAAGCTCACCCTCCGCCTCGGCCGCGGTCAGCTTCTCTACGGGCTTTTCGCTTTTTGCCGTCACCGCCCGCTCCCGTGCGGCGTCACATCAATTCTTGCTCTGATCCACCAGCTTGTTTTTCGTGATCCACGGCATCATCCCGCGCAGCTGTTTGCCCACGTCCTCGATCGGATGCTCGGCCGTCATGCGGCGGTGTGCTTTGAAGCTCGGCTGGCCGACCTTGTTTTCCAGCATCCAGTCGCGCGCGAATTTGCCGGACTGGATATCCGCCAGCACGCGCTTCATTTCAGCTTTCGTCTCGGCCGTCACGATGCGCGGGCCGGTGACGTATTCGCCGTATTCGGCGGTGTTGGAGATCGAGTAATTCATGTTGGCGATGCCGCCTTCATAGATCAGGTCCACGATCAGCTTCACTTCGTGCAGGCATTCGAAATACGCCATCTCCGGCGCATAGCCCGCTTCCGTCAGCGTCTCAAAACCGGCGCGGATGAGTTCGACGAGGCCGCCGCACAGCACGACTTGCTCGCCGAAAAGATCGGTCTCGCACTCTTCGCGGAAATTGGTCTCAATAATGCCCGAACGCCCGCCGCCGACGGCCGATGCATAAGACAGCGCAAGCTCAAGCGCATTGCCGCTCGGATTTTGGTGCACCGCGACCAGGCACGGCACGCCGCCGCCTTTAAGGTATTCCCCGCGCACCGTGTGCCCCGGGCCCTTCGGCGCCACCATGCCAACATCAACGTCCGCCGGCGCTTCGATCAGTTTGAAATGCACATTGAAGCCGTGCCCAAAGAGCAAAGTCTTGCCGGCCTTCATGTGCGGCGCGATTTCGCCGGCATAAATTTCCGCCTGCGATTCGTCCGGCGCCAGCACCATTAGCACGTCGGCGTCCTTCGCCGCTTCCGCCACCGACACCACGGCGAGCTTCTCGGCTTTGGCCTTCTTCCCCGACGCCGACGTCGAGCGCAGCGCGACCATCACGTCCTTCACGCCGCTATCGCGGAGATTAAGCGCGTGGGCGTGGCCCTGGCTGCCATAGCCGACAATGCCGACCTTCTTGCCTTGGATGAGGGCGAGGTCGGCGTCGCGATCGTAATAAACACGCATGGGCTTAGGCTTGCTCCTGAACTTGACGTTGCGGCGCTCCGGCCGCTTTGGCCTTGCGTCTCTAAAGGAGGACTTTAGCCTTCGCCACCGGGAAGCGTCCAAAAGCGGCGCTTAGGGGAGGAAAAACCATGCGCTACGACGCCATATTCATAATCGCCGGCCTGCTTTGCCTGTTGTGCGGGGAAGGCCTGGGCATCTGGATGGGGGTGCATGAGAATTTCACGCTCGCCCCCGCGCACGCCCATTTGAACCTCGTCGGCTGGGTCACACTCTCACTCTACGGGCTCATCCATCGCACCTATCCGGGGCTGAAGACCTCGCGCTTGGCGCCCGTGCAATGCGTGCTCGCCGTGATCGGCGCGGTTCTGTTGCCAGCGGGCATCGCTTACGGCTTGTTGCACCAAGTGTTCATCGGCGCGATTGTGGGCTCGTTCATCGTCATCACCGCGACGCTCCTCTTCGTCATCATGTTCATTCGCAAGCACAAGGCGCTCCCCGCGTGAGCCCGTCCGACATTCTCTCGTTCTGGCAGCTAGCAGGAGAGAAGCGCTGGTTCGGCAAGGATGTCGGCTTCGACACCGACATCCGCGACCGCTTTGAGACCGCGCATCATTGCGCGGCGCGCGGCGAGTATGCGTATTGGGAAGCAAGCGCCGATGGCGCGCTCGCACTCCTGCTGCTGCTCGATCAATTTCCGCGCAATATGTACCGCGGCTCGGCGCACGCTTACGCCACCGACCCGCTGGCGCGCGGCATCGCCAGCCGCGCCATCGCGCGGGGCTTTGACCGCGTCGTCGATCATGGGCTTCGCGTCTTCTTCTATCTGCCGTTCGAGCATTCGGAAGATCACGGCGATCAGGCGCGCGCGATCGAACTCTGCGAAAGCATGGCCGATGCGAACTACACCAAATGGGCGCTCGCCCACGCCGACATCATTGCCCGCTTCGGCCGCTTCCCCCACCGCAACACCTGCCTCGGCCGCCACACCACGCCGCAAGAAGAGGCGTTCCTGGCGAGCGGCGGTTTTGGGGGATGATTACGGCGTCGCGCTAATCGGCGCATCGAACGAGAAGCGCCAATTGCCGTCGAAATCGCGCTTCCAGATCGTAACATATCGCCCGGCCCGCGCCGCGCCGCCGGCGGGCGTGTAGGTGGAGCGTCCCCAGGTCCAGCCCATGTCGCCGCGCGAGGAGACGCGCGCGGTTTCCGGCGCCCATTGCAGGCGCGCGCCGGCTGGCCAGTTGGCGTAGGCGGCAGCGACCGCCTCCTGCCCCACGATCGGCTGCGCGCCCATCAGGATCGCGTCCGAGGCAGCGTATTGCGCGAACGCCGCGCCCACGCCATCGGCTTGCGCCTTCGCATTAAATGCCCGATCCACGCCGAGTAATTCCTCGACCGCGGCGGTCTGCAATTCTTCCTCATTGCGCGAGCCCGCGATCTCCGAGAGCCGCAGCGCCAGGCGCCCGACCGGATCAGCGGCAGTCACGCACAGGCGCGACACGCTGAGCGATCGTCCGCCCTGCGCCAGTTCGACGAACGCCTGCTCACCGCTCGGACAACCTTCCCCAGCATCCGAACTCAAGGTCGCGCCAACCCCCATCGCCGAGCGCACCAACCCCGCCAGTTCCGCCCGCTGCGCTGCTGTGGGCGTGCTCACAGTCGGCGTATCGGGCCCCCACATCCACCATCCCGTGGTCGGGTGACCCGTGAAGCGCCGCAGTGCAACGATGCTGGTCTCGCCCCGGTCTTCGAAGCGGATTACGCGCGCCACGCCGCCCGGATTGGGCGCGATGGTGATGCGCGCGGCCACGTCGACGCCCGGCTCATTGAGGGCCGCGCGCCCCCCATTGGTCGGGATGATGTCGGAGGCCAGCAAAGGCTGCGCCCAAGCCGGCCCGCGCAGCGAGAGATTCTGCGCGTGCGCCGCGCCCACGCTCAAGGCCAACGCCGCCAGCGCCGCCGCAACTGCCCGCACAATCATGAAAGTCCCCGCTGGTCGTCCCGTCCCCGGCTCTTTTCCCATGCCTTGGCGGCAGAAGGAAATGATCTGGAGCAGCGGCTTATTTGGACCGCCGGCGCCCTCGCCGGCATCCACACGTGCCGGCGAGGGCGCCGGCGGTCCAACAATCAGATCGCCTCGGGACCCCGATGGATGGAGAGCACCCCAGTCCGGCTGACCTCGACCAGCCCAATCGGCCGCATTAGCTCCAGAAAGCCGTCAATCTTGGCGCTCGCGCCGGTCAGTTCGAAAATGAAGCTCTCCAGCGTCGTGTCGATCACCTTGGCGCGGAAAATATCCGCGAGCCGCAGCGCCTCGATCCGGTCGGGCCCCGAGCCCCGCACCTTGATCAGCGCCAGCTCGCGCTCGACGCCGGCGGGATCGAGCGTCACGTCGATCACCTGCCGCACCGACACGATCCGCTCCAGCTGCGCCTTGATCTGATCGAGGATGATGGGCTGACCGGAGGTGACGATCGTGATGCGCGAAGCATGCTGCGCGCGATCCGTCTCGGCGACCGTCAGGCTCTCGATATTATACCCCCGCGCAGAGAACAGCCCCACCACCCGCGCCAGCACCCCCGGCTCGTTATCGACGAGCACGGCCAAAGTGCGATGTTCAGAAGCTTGATCGGTACGGGGGGGCATGCACTCAGCTCTCGGTGGAATCTTCGTCGGCCCGCCAGCGGTCGCGGGCGCCGCTGCGCTATAACAGGATCAAGCACTGCCCGTCACGCCCGCCCCCTCGCGCCGGGGGGCGGCGCACGCTACATCCAGGCCATGCGCACCAAAGCCATTATCGCCGCGCCGGAAATTGAAGCGCTGATCGCCTTGTTGGCGAAGGTGCCGGGGCTGGGTCCGCGCTCGGCGCGGCGCGCGGCCTTGCAGCTATTGAAGAAGCGCGACCAGCTGATGCGGCCGCTCGCCGCCGCGATCACGGATGCGGCGGAGAAAGTGAAGGCCTGCTCGCGCTGCGGCGCGCTCGACGCGATCGATCCCTGCGCCATCTGCTCGGCGCCCGACCGTGATGACACCATCATCTGCGTTGTCGCCGAGGTTGGCGATGTGTGGGCGCTGGAGCGCGCGGGCGCGTTCAAAGGGCGCTATCATGTGCTGGGCGGCGTGCTCTCGGCGCTCGACGGCGTCAGGCCTGAAGATCTGCGCATCGCCAAGCTCGTTGAGCGCGCGGGCCACGAAGGCATTCGCGAAGTGATCCTCGCGCTCGCGGCAACCGTCGATGGGCAAACCACCGGCCATTATCTCAGCGAGCGTTTGCAGCCGCTCGGCATTTCGGTGAGCCGGCTTTCGCACGGCGTGCCGGTCGGGGGCGAACTTGATCTCCTTGACGACGGCACGCTCTTCGCCGCGCTGCAGAGCCGCAGGAGCGTGTGATGAGCGTGCGGGTTCGCGATTTCGTCGATGGCATCGACACCACGCCCCTTGCCGATCTCGCCGACCGCCCGCCCTGGGAATGGACCAAAAGCGCCGACGCCATTGTGCGCGCGCTGCTTAGCCATTGCGGCGCGGACTATGCGATCGTCGGCGGCGTCGCGATCCACAATTCGGCGACGATTGAAGCTGGCGCGGCGATCAAGGCGCCCGCCATCATCGGACCCGGCTGTTTCATTTCTTCCACCGCGCTCATTCGCGGCGGCTGTTGGCTCGATCGCGGCGTCATCATCGGCCCGTGCTGCGAGCTGAAGACCAGTTTTGTCTTCACCGGCTCGAAGCTGGCGCATTTGAACTTCGTCGGCGACAGCGTGCTGGGCGCGGACGTCAATGTCGAAGCGGGCGCCATGCTCGCCAATTATCGCAACGAGCGCGCCGACAAGCGCATCCGCATCGTCTGGGACCAGGAGATCATCGATACCGGCGTCGATAAATTCGGTACGCTCGCCGGCGATGGCGCGCGCGTCGGCGCAAATGCCGTGATCGCGCCCGGCGCATTGCTGGCGCCCGGGACGATTGTGGGACGCCTCAGCCTTATCGATCAATCGTAGCGGCGCACCGCCGAAATCTGGCGCACGACCTGGATGACCGTTTCAGATTTGGCGGCGACAGCCGATCCGAGTGTTGCGCAAATAAAACGCTCGCTGACACGCTCGAACGCCGAGGCCCTCGGCTCCTTGCTCCGTTCAAATGGGGCCGCTAACAACCTTAGCGGGAGCAGCAACAGTGCTGTTATGGGGGAAGATCATGATGAAGCGTTCGGCGCTTGCCGCCATTTCCATGCTCGGCGGACTCATTGGAGCGCCAGCTATCGCGCATGCACAGGACGCGGTCGCGCCCGATCAACCCAAAGAGGCCGCCAAAGAGTCCGGGTTCTACGCTGGCGTTGGAATCAATCTCTATTTTATCGACAAAGACGACGCCGCCAGCGGCATGCCGATCTATTTCGAGGATCAGCCTTCGCCCGGCGCCTTTATGGGCCGCGTCGGTTATTCGTTTAATCGCTACTTCGCCGTCGAAGCGGAAGCCGGCGTCGGCGGCGCGGACTCTGACTTCTCGGACAATGGCAGTCTCAATGGCGATATCGGCGTCTCTGGTCCGTTAGGCGCCCACGCTGTTGTCACGATACCGTTCGGCGCCAGCGGCGCCTATGTGCTTGGCAAGGCCGGCTATGCCAGCGTCCAAGTGGAGCGCGAGATAGAGGGCTACGGGTCTTTTGACGACGTCGAGGTCAGCGGCGCTTCGTTCGGCGCCGGCGGCGGCTTTCGGAGTGAGAGCTGGGATTTCCGCCTGGAGTACAGCTTCGTCTCCGGCGACGCGACAACCGGCGTCCTCGGCATGTTCGCGTTGCGGCGCTTCTAGATCCAACGAGTTGCGTGCGATAAGCGCACCCGCGCCGGTCGGGCCGCCAGTTTATCGATACCGAGGTCGATAAATTCGGTAGGCTCGCCGGCGATGGGGCGCATCGGCGCAAATCAAAACGAAACGGAGCACCAGCGATGCCAAGTTTCTGGACCAGCCAAAGCGATCGTCTTTTGAGCCTGCTTCGGGTCATCACCGGCCTGCTCTTTCTCGAACACGGCACGATGAAGATGCTCAACTTTCCGCCGTCGGAGATGTTTGGCGGCGGTCCGCCTGAATCCTTCACGATGATCTGGTTCGCGGGCGTCCTTGAGCTTGTCGGCGGCGTGCTGATCGCGCTGGGCCTGTTCACCCGGCCTGTTGCGTTCATTCTCTCGGGCCAGATGGCGTTTGCGTATTTCATCGCGCATGCGCCGCAGAGCCCTTATCCGACGCTCAATGGCGGGGAATCGGCGATCCTGTTCTGCTTCGTGTTTCTCTATTTCTCCGCGGCCGGCGGCGGCGCGCTCAGCCTCGACCGTGTGCTGAAGCGCGCCTGACCCGTCAGTGGTAGCTGAACGTGAACGCCGCGTTCTTGGCCAAGTGATCGTAGAAGAGCGTGTAGCCGCCGCGATTATAATCGCTGAGAGCGAACACGAGCTCCGATGCGCCGTCGGCGTCGTAATCGCCAGCGTCGACAAAGGTGAGACCTTGGCCGAGCAAGCGCACTTCGCCTTCCGGTGAAATCGCAAACGTCTGCGTCACGAACGGACTGGCCTCGCCCGAGCCGAGCGGACCGTCGCAGCGATAATTGGCGAGCACCGTGTTCGCCACCACCCAGCCTTGCGATGAAGCAATGGCGTTGGCGTGGGTCAGATCAATGTCGGCGTCGGTATAAGCCCAGGGCTGCGGGACATTGGCTTCGGGACTGACGCAATTGGTGATGCTCGGAAATTGCGCGCGGAATGCTTGCACGAGGCGTTGGGTTTCACCGGCGTCGAGCGCGCGCGCGGTCCATGCGTCAGGATCGGCGACATTGGGCTGCGAGACCGCAACGAGGGGACGGTAGATATCCGTGCCGGCCCAACCGGCGAATTCAGCTGTACGCTCGCCGACTGTCGGAACGGTCTGATCCGCATCGATTTCTTGAATGCCAACATCCGAGATCATAGCGGTCGCCGCCGGACCGCGGCTTGTGAGCGCGCCAAGTTCGGCTCCGCGCGAGGCGATGGTCCAGCTCATTTCGTTGGGTGCACCAGACGCCGCATCAAGCGCGCGCCATTCAGCGCCATCCTTGTGGAAAAGCGCGCGCACGACGCGGCGGCTCGCTTCACCCTCCATTGAGCCCGGACGCTCTTCGAGGACGCCGAGATATATTTCCGTTGAAGTGGTGGTGGCGGCGGGCGGCGTGCATGCGGTGAGCATGACAGCCGTGGAAAGCAACAGAGCGCGCAGCATCATTCAATGTCCTTCGATGAGATTTGATTGGGGTTCGTTCGTTCAGCGCGCCGGCATCAGCACGATGGGGATGCGTACTTCCTGCGGGACCGCGCCCTCTTCCGGCATGTCTTCCTGCAGAACCAAAGTCGCGGGCGTTTCGGCGGCGACCGTGAAAGTGAGTTCGCCGGCAAAGGCGAGTTGCGGCGTAACGGCGTCGCCATCCGTCCGCGCGGGCGCTTCCGCCAGCACAGCGCCATCGGCGCCCACGAGCTGGAGCGGAAACTGCGCTTCGAAAACCCATTGCGCCGGCGCCGTGCCGGTGACCTGCAACGGACTGGTGACGCGCGCATTGGCAAGCGGGCTCGCGACGATGACCAGTGAAGCGGTGGAGGCCGCCGCGGCGACCGGCGCGGGCGCTTCGGGGGCGGGCGCAGGCGTCTCAGCGGCCGGCGAACAGGCCATGAGGGCGAGCGCGGCGCTCAACGCTAAAGCACGAACCATCGGGAACTCTCCTTTTTGTAATGTTCACCCTAGCAGGCGCGCCCGGCAGAGTCGCGCGCGGCGCCCACTTCGGCAGCGGCTGCGCACAGCACATCCCTGTGAGCCTTTCGCACGTGCGAAAAGCCGCTATCGTGTCGCCATGCCCTCCAGCACCAAGCTCGCGCCCGGCGAAGATTTTCTGTTCGACCTAGATTCTGTGGCCGCCGACGCCGGCGCTTATTGCCGAGCGGTACGCGAGGCCGCTTCCGTGCGCGTCGCGCCTTCCGGCAAGATCGATCGCGCCCTGCTCGACGCCAAGCAGCATGTCGTTCACGGCCTCGCCTGGATCGCGACCTATGCCGAAACCCTGCGCGAAGTCGCGGACTGGGCGCGGAGCCTGAGCGCCAAGGGACTGTTCGGCGAAGTGGAGACGCTGCTCGCGCGGGTGGTGGCGGCGGAATATTCCGCGCAGCTCGCGGGCGGCTTGCCGATGACGCAAGTGGAGATGATCCGTCCCGCCGACTTTGGCCTCGAACCACCGCCGGTGCGGATGTTCGTGGATCAATTGCAGAAGTCGCGGCTTGCTTCTCTGCTGCGCGATGCGCGTGGACGCGCGACCTTCGAACAGACGGGGCTCGATGAAGAGCTCGACCTCATCCGCGATCAGTTCCGCAAATTCGCCGAAGCCGAAGTCGTGCCGCACGCCCATGGCTGGCATTTGCGCGACGAATTGATCCCGATGGAGATCGTCGAGCAAATGGGCGCGCTTGGCGTGTTCGGCCTCACGATCCCGGAAGAGTTCGGCGGCGCGGGGCTTGGCAAGACCGCGATGTGCGTGGTGAGCGAGGAGCTGTCGCGCGGCTATATTGGCGTGGGCTCACTCGGCACGCGCTCGGAGATTGCGGCGGAGCTGATCCTCACCGGCGGCACGGACGAGCAGAAGGCGTACTGGCTGCCGCGCATCGCCAGCGCGGAAATCTTGCCGACTGCAGTGTTTACCGAACCAAACACCGGCTCCGACCTCGGCTCGCTGCGCGCGCGCGCGGCGCTTGATGGCGATGCATATAGCGTAACTGGCAACAAGACTTGGATCACACACGCAGCACGCGCCGATCTCATGACTTTGCTCGTGCGTACGGACGCGAGCACAGAAGATCATCGCGGCCTCTCCATGCTGCTCGCGGAAAAGCCACGCGGGAGCGTGGATGATCCCTTCCCCGCAACCGGCATGAGCGGCGGCGAGATCGAGGTGCTCGGCTATCGCGGCATGAAGGAATACGAGATCGGCTTCGACGGCTTTGCGGTGCCGGCGGAAAATCTTCTCGGCGGCGTCGAGGGTCAGGGCTTCAAGCAATTGATGGCCACGTTCGAAAGCGCGCGTATCCAAACCGCGGCGCGCGCCGTGGGCGTCGCGCAATGCGCGTTGGAGCTGGGTTTGAGCTACGCGCTGGAGCGCAAGCAGTTCGGGCAAGAGATTTTCAATTTTCCCCGCGTCGCCAACAAGCTCGTGATGATCGCGGCGGAGATCATGGCGGCGCGGCAGATCGCCTATTTCGCGGCGCGCCGGAAAGACAGCGGCAAGCGCTGCGATCTCGAAGCTGGCATGGCCAAACTGCTCGCCGCGCGCGTGGCGTGGGCGGCGGCAGACAATGCGTTGCAGATTCATGGCGGCAACGGCTTTGCGCTGGAATACCCGATCAGCCGCGTGCTCTGCGACGCGCGCATCCTCAATATTTTCGAGGGCGCCGGCGAAATTCAGGCGCAAGTGATCGGGCGGCGCTTGCTGGAAGAGTGATCCGCCCGGCCGATTACGCACAATCTTAAGATTTATCGCGTTATATTAACCTATCGTGCGCGAGCGCGTGGCGGAGGATCGCGATGCAACGGGCTTTCACCGTTCTGCTGATGGGATTTGCCCTGGCGGCGTGCGGCGAGGCCGCGCCCAACGAATTTCCCGCCCAAGCGCAGGCCGAATTCCACTCCCAATGCCCTGCCGATAATCCGGTCTGCACCTGCACCTGGGACAGGATCACCCGCGCCGTCACCTACGAAGAATATGAAGCCGCGATGGCGACGTTCCGCGCCGAGGGCACAATGGATACGCGCATCACGCATGCTTCGGTGAAGTGCCGCGAACAACACGCGGGCTAGTTCAGCTCATCCATTTCAGTGTTGTCGGCTGGATCGGATTGATGAAGTCGCGGCCTTCGCTGCGGCTCGCGGTCCATTCTTTTTTGAGCTTCAAATACCATTTGGCCTGCACGTCGATATCGTCGATCCACAGCATGGACGGAGAATATTTCAGTCCCTCATTCTGCAGATCGACCATGCGGCCGTCTTGATCCAGAAACTCACGCGCCGCAGGAATGAGAATCGGCTTGATCACGTCGAGCAGCAGCGCATTCGACCAATAAGTGATCTGCGTGATGCGCGTGGAATTTTCGTTTTCCGGCGTGAGGCACGTCAGCGTGAAAAGCCGCGCTTTCGAATTCTCCACCACCTCCCACCGAAAGCCCGGCAGCATAAACTGGATTTCCGTCGTCACATCGCCGCCGAACAGCATGCGATATGCCAGCGAGTTAGACGCCGGCGCATGACGTGCAATCGCCCAGCCGCGCTCGCGCGGTTCGAAGGCTTTTTGCTTCAGCTTTTTGCCGGTGCTCGGCGGGCGCCACCACCCATTGATTATGCACGTAAGGCACATGCGCGGGGTCCATGAGCCCAACGACGGCATTGTCCATGCTCGCCGCGAACATGCGCTCGACCACGAATTTCGGCGCGGTGAATTCGCCCAGACCAAAGTTCGGCGGCGCCGGCGGCTCGCCGGCAAAACGCGGATCGGCGGAGATGAAGATCAGCACGATGCCGTTGGCTTCCGCCGTCGGGAAATGGCGCACGCGGATGCGGTGCGCTTCGTAAGGCTGACCTTCAACCAACGACGGGATCAGCTTGCAGACGCCATCGGCCGCGCCGAAGCAGGAAGCCGTGATACGGGCACTCGGACGGTTTGCTCGCCCGCCGTCTCCACCCACACGGCCCGCTGACAAAGGCACGGGCGCGGTGCGGGCAGATATCGCGCATTGGCGAACACGCGGGCCCTTGCCGTCGCGCCCCCAGCAAAACCCGGCTCGCCCAGGATTTCGCGGCGAAACATCTCGCCGTCGCGCAGTTCGCCGCTGGTCGCGGCGAAATACCAAAGATCACGCAGAAGGTCGCTCATGGCGCCGCGAGATACAGGAAAGACGCGCCGTCACAAAGCGGCGTGACGCTCACTGCGCTTCGATCGTCACGCGAAACGTGTTGGTGGGCGGCTCATTGGTCTCCCAGGGGCCGGCGCTGCTCGATGACCAGTTCGCCGCGACCAGGGGCTGTCGCCGCGAACATCAGCACCTCCCAGTGATTGCCGCCGACATAGCCGGGCTGGCTCTGCGCCGCGATGGTGGGGGCCGGGTCCGCCTCGCCGGCGCGCGTGATGAAGGGCGGGAGCGTCGCGGGCGCCCAAAACGTAACCCGCCGTCGGCACGCCCACGAGTTCGACCGAGAAGCGCTGGTTCACCGGCACCTGCACCCACCTGCCCCGCTTGCGCGGCGGTGATCTTGATGTTCACGCCGTCGGGCGTCGGCGCCGAGACTGAACTATTGTTGGACACCGGGCCCACCTCCTCGCCCGAAGGCTTCGGCGCGCACGCCATCAAAGCGACAGCCAGGCCAATAATCACGGCTTTCATCGCAACGCTCCTCATTCCACAGCTCTGATGCGCGCCATCAGGGCGGCATCGTTCGGCAACAAACCCGCCGCTGGCAAGCGCAATACCAGCTCGCGCCACAAGGGATGAAGCGCAAAGGCGCGGCGGAACAAGGGCAAGGCGGCCTCAACATCGCCCGTGCCCGCGAGGGTCACCGCGCTCCCAGAACATCATTTCGTGATTGTCGTGCGCGAGCGCCATGGCGGCATTGTAGTGCGTGCGCGCGGCGGGGACGTCGCCCGCCGCGACGGCATATCACCAGCGGTCATGAGATTATACGCGCGCGGCCAGTTCGAGCAGGCGCGCGAGTTCCGCGAGCGGCGCGGGATTATCCTCGACGCGGAGATCGAACACGCGCCCGCCCCAAGCCGGCAGGCTCGCCTCGCCCCTCGACCCACGATCAGCGCCGCCGATTGCTGGCCGCGGATATCGCCGCCCTCGCCTTGCGCGGCGACGAGCGCCGCCATCATACGGCTCGCGAGATCGCCCTCCGCATGCTGGAATGCCGCGGCCATTGCCGTGCAGACCGTGGGACGCTCCATGAGATTGGCTTGCACGGCGAAGTTCGCGCCGGTGATATTGCAATGCTCGCGAATGGCGTTGTCGCCCGTGTGCGAGGCGACATTGCCCCGCGCGTCGATCATGCCGACTTGACGAACGTCCGCGTGCGCATCTTCCGCAAGCAAAGCGGCCAAGGCCTGCGGCGCTGCTTGTCCAGCGCGCATCAGTTCAAGACCGCGCGGCCCATAGCTCGGCTCGACAAAAGATTGCGTCGCCACCCGCCCCGACGCCGGGCGCCGCCCACGGCACCACCGAGCCCACCGAAAACCAATGCGATTGCACGGCGACGCCAAGCTGACCCGTCGCCGGATCGCGCGCGACGATGGAGAATGTGTGCACCGACGCAGCGGCGCTTCCTGCGCCTGCGCGTTCACAGCGAACACGACAAACAGAACCGCCGGCGCCCACGCCGGCCAGCGTGTTGATTGCCGGCGAGGGCGCCGGCGGTCCGTCTTCATTGCATCGCTCCCGCTTCCATCAATCCCGCATAGAACCGGATCAGGCGCTCGAAATTTTCCACCGACACGTGCTCGTTCACGCCATGGATCGCTTCGTAATCCTCGGTTCCAAGCAGCAGCGGCTGATACCGATAGACGTTCTCGGCCACCTCCGAATAGAGCCGCGAATCCGTGCCCGCGAGCACGAGGCCCGGGGCAACCGGCGCATCGGGCAAAGCCGCGCGCGACAGCGCGGCAATCAGCGCGTAGCTCGAAGACGTCGCGCTGGAGATCGGGCTCGCCTCGCGCGGCTCTTCGGCCCACTCGACCGTCACACCCTCCATATCGGCCACTGCCGCGCGCCGCCGTGGCCCAGCAAGCCATCGGCGGTGTCGCGGGGATGAATGCGCAGATTGATGAAGGCCGTCGCCTCGCCCGCAGAACATTCGTGCGGATGCCGCCATTGATCATCGTCGGCGCGACGGTGGTGCCGAGCAGCGCCTGCGCGGCGCGATTATCCGCCAGCCGCGCGCGCAGCACCGGCGCGAACAGCCACTCGTTCGCAAGCGCGACGCGCGTGCCGAGACTCATATGCGGCGAGAGCGCGCGCATCATGTCATCGGCGGTGCCGCCCGATATGCTTCGGCGGATCGGCATGGCGTGGATCGCGGTGACAGCCACCGCCAGAGTGGACACGGCCGTTTCGCGCGCGGCGGCATGGAGGAATGGCCCGGAATGCCCGTCGCTGTAACGCGGAGCGAGCCCGAGCCTTTTTCCGTGACGCCAATCAGTGCCGCTGGCCCCCCGGTGAGCGGATGCTCCGAAACGGCCGCCAAGCCTTCGTCCAAGGCAAACCACGCGCGCACGCCGCGCTCGGCGAGCAAGGCCGCGATAACCGAAGCGCCCTTCTCGCCACCCAATTCCTCATCATGCCCGAACGCGAAGATGATGGTGCGCGTCGGCCGCCGCCCCGCACGCGCCAGCATCTCCGCCGCTTCCATGAGGCCGACGATCGAGCTCTTGTCGTCGATCGCGCCACGCCCCCACACCACGCCGTCGCGCAAGACGCCGCCGAACGGATCGGGCCTGCCATTGCTCGATGGTGTCGCGTCGGCACGGGCACAACGTCCTGGTGCGCGAGCAACAGGAGCGGCGGCTGCGCGGGATCGCTGCCCTCCCACGTATACATGAGGCTCAGCGAATTGATCAGTTCGAGCTTCGCCGCCGCGTGAAACGCCGGATAGGTCGCCGCGAGCCAGGTGTGAAATTGCGTGAATGTGTTGGATCGTCCGTCGGTGCGCCCGCCAGGGAAACCGTGCGGAAGCGGATCGCCTCGCTCAGATGCCCGGCGGCCGCGGCCACATCGAGCGGGTAGGCGGCAAGGTCCGGGGCGGCGACTTCAGCGGGCGGCGGCGCGGGCGGTGTATGTGACGGTTCGGTAGCCGACGAAGCCGGCGAACATCACCAACACCAGCCCCAAGCCAGCAAGCGCTAAGCGCCACATGAGTTCAGCTCCCCCGGGGCTGTTATCGTGGCCCGGCGGAGAGTAAGCGCCCCCGTCCAAGCAGGCGTCAATGCCAAGGACCGAAGCAGCCTCGCGCGAAGGCCTTGGTCAGCGTCGACATTCTCATCTAAAACAAGGAGCGCTTTCTACACGCCCAGGTCGCGCGTATGCTCGGCGCGCGAGGTCAAGATGAGCGGCTTAAAATTGTTCGTCAGCCATGCGGGGGAAGACAGCGAGACGGCGGCGCGCATCGTCGCTTATCTCGAAGGACGGGGCGTGGGCCTGCTGGCTGGCGTCGCGCGATATTCCGCCCCGCCTCGATCTATGCCGAGGCCATCACCCAGGCGATGCGCGATTGCTCGGCGTGCGCGGTGATTCTCAGCGCCGCCGCGAACGCGTCGGATGCGATCAAGCGCGAGCTCGAACTCGCCAGCCATTATCGCAAGCCCTTCATTCCGATCCGCGCCGACAGCAGCGAACCTGGCCCCGGCCTCGACTATTATCTCCGCAACACGCAATGGATCGAGTATCGCGCCGAGGGCGAACGGGCGCTCGACCGCATCGTGCGCAGCACGCGCGCCGGCGCGCCGCGCGCCGCGCCGAGCCCGCGCAATTTTCGCCCGCGCCGCGCAAATCCCACGGCGCCCATGCTCATCGTCGCCGCCCTTCATTCTCGCGGGCGTGGGCGGCGCCTATTATTTCTTGCGCGACGACAACACCGCCCCGCCGCCGGTCGTCGCACAACAGACGACGCCTGCCGGACCAACCGCCGAAGATCTCCAGCGCCAGCAAAGAGGAAGCCGCCGCGCTCGCCCAGCAGCGCGACGATGCGCTCGCCGCCGCCGAGGCCGACCGGCGCCAACTCGCCGAAGAGCAAGCACGCCGCGAACGCGCCGAGCGCGCGGCGGCAGCGGCAGCCGCCAGCGCTGCAAACATCCCGCCCCCGCCGCCGCCGCGTCCGCCCGTCGATCCGCTCGGCCGCGTCTGGAACGAGGTCGAGTTCGACGGCTGGCGCGGCACCATGGACGAGGCGCGGCGACCAAGGAAAGCCGCCAAGACAGCGCAACCCTCGAAATCACCGTGCAAGGCGATCAGGTCACCATCGTGCGCACGCAACGGCGCGGCCAATGCACCTATACCGGCGTCATGGCTGGCAACCGTCGCTCCGCCAGCGGGTCGTATACTTGCGCCTGGGACCACGGGCCGGCCAACGCCTGGAGCGCGACGATCGAGCGGTAAAAGCCTGTTGCATTTAAATGCTATTTCGGTATATACTTGTATATACTGGAGCAAAAATGGGTATAGCGAGAACCCGCACGTTTCGAAGCGGCAATAGCGAGGCGGTCCGGCTGCCGCGCGATGTGGCGTTTGGCGAGGACGTCGAACTGACGATCGTCCGCTCCGGCGACGTTATGACGATCTACCCGACGGCGACATCCGTCGCCGAGATGATTGAGCGCCTGCGCGCGCTGCCCGCGCCGCCAGCAATCGAGCAACGCGACACCGAGGAAATCCCGGAACGGCCTGGCCTCTGAACCGATGGCGTTTTTGATCGACACAGATGTCGCCATCCATCTGCGCGACGGCGATGCCAGCATTGCGACGAAGATCGCGGCGCTTAACGACGCCCTCCTGATGTCGGTTGTCACCCGCGTCGAACTTGAGGGCGGCGTCCATCGCGAGCCCGCGCATGCGCCACTGCGCCGCGCGCGCCTCGACGCGATGCTCGCCGCTATCCCCGTAATCGCGTTCGACGATGCGGCGGCTCAGATCTACGGCGCGATCGTCGCCAACGCTGGCTATTCGCGGCGCAAACTTCTCGACCGCATGATCGCCGCGCAAGCGCTGCAGCACCGCGCGACCTTGGTCACCATGAACGCCGACGATTTTTCGGACGTGCCGGGCCTGAGTTTGTTGGCCTGGTAGCTAAGCCCGCGCCGCGCTTGCTTCCAGCACGTCCTCATACGTGCGCAGCCCGCTCCGCGTCGCGTTCACCAGCACGGCCATGTTGCCCGGCGCGTGTTTGTTATCGAGCATCTTCTCGTGCGCGTCGGGGATTTGTCCCAGGGGAAGACTTCCGACATCGCGGGATCGATGCGGCGGTCGATGACGAGCTGGTTTGCCTGCGAGGCGTGATAGAGATGCGCGAAGTGCGAGCCTTGCACGCGCTTTTGGCGCATCCATAAAAGCGCGCGTCCATGGTGAGATTGTAGCCCGTGGTGCCGGCGCAGATAACCACCATGCCGCCGCGCTTGCACACTAGCACCGAGACCGGAAAAGTCTGCTCGCCCGGATGCTCGAACACGATGTCGACATCCTTGCCGCCGGTGATCTCCCAGATGGCTTTGCCGAATTTGCGGCTCTCTTTCATGTAAGCGGCGAACTCATCCGAATTCACTTTCGGCAGCTGGCCCCAGCAATTGAAATTCTTGCGATTGAGCACGGCTTTCGCGCCCATGCTCATCACGTAATCGGCTTTATCGTCATCGGAGACGACCCCAATCGCGTGCGCGCCGCTGACCGCGCAGAGCTGAACCGCGAACACGCCCAGCCCGCCGCTCGCGCCCCATACCAGCACGTTCTGCCCAGGCCGGATCACGTTCGGGCGCCAGCCGAACAACATGCGATAGGCGGTGGCGAGCGTCAGCGTGTAGCAAGCGCTCTCTTCCCAGGTCAGATGCTTGGGGCGCGGCATGAGTTGGCGCGCTTGCACTTTGCAGAATTGCGCAAAGCTGCCGTCGCTGGTCTCGTAACCCCAGATGCGCTGTGACGGCGAAAACATCGGATCGCCGCCATTACATTCTTCGTCGTCGCCATCGTCCTGATTGCAATGGATGACGACCTCGTCGCCCGGCTTCCAGCGCTTCACCTTGGCGCCAACGGCCCAGACGATGCCCGACGCATCGGAGCCGGCAACGTGATAGGGCTGCTTGTGAACGTCGAGCACGCTCATCGGCTCGCCGAGCGCAGCCCAGATGCCGTTATAATTCACGCCCGCCGCCATCACGAGCACGAGCGCTTCGTCCTCGCCGACCTCGGGCGTCGGCACCGCTTCGAGCTGCATGGCGGCGCGCGGGCGGCCATGGCGCTCCTTGCGGATCGCCCACGCCCACATGGTCTTCGGCACATGAAATTGCGGAGGAATCTCGCCGAGTTCGTAGAGGTCTTTGACGCCCTTCAGCGCGGCATTGCTGGCTTTGGCCATGGCCCGGCTCCCGATATCCCTCAGCGTCGAGGATGCGCGATTTTGCTGCACTGCGCAATAACGCGACCTTGAGCGCGGCGTTCCTCAAGGGAAATCAGCACTCCCCGCGCTATTGCGGCGCACCATGAAGCGGTGTTTGCTGCCGTCATGGCCGCGTTTCAGCACCCGCCCGATCCGCCCTGGATTTTCCGGACTTATGCCGGCCATTCGACGCCCGCTGAGTCCAACAAGCTCTACCGCGCCAATCTCGCGCGCGGCCAAACAGGTCTCTCAGTCGCTTTCGATCTCCCCACGCAAACGGGATACGACAGCGATCATCCGCTCGCGCGCGGCGAAGTTGGCAAAGTCGGCGTGCCGATCTGCCATCTGGGCGACATGCGAGCGCTCTTCGCGGACATCCCGCTCGAGACCATGAACACCTCGATGACGATCAACGCACCGGCGGCGTGGCTGATCGCGCTTTATGTGGCGCTCGCAGAAGAGCAAGGCGCTGATCCGAAGAGCTGCAAGGCACAACGCAGAACGACGTCATCAAGGAATATCTTTCGCGCGGCACGTACATCTTCCCGCCGAAGCCAAGCTTGAAGCTCACCGCCGACACGATCTCCTGGGCGCTCGACGCGATTCCGAAATGGAATCCGATGAATGTCTGCTCGTATCACCTGCAGGAAGCCGGCGCGACGCCGGAGCAGGAGTTGGCGTTCGCGCTCGCCACGGCAATCGCTGTGCTCGACGCGGTCTTCGGACCGCCGGCTTCCAGCCGGCAGACAGATGCCGGCAAGATGCCGGCGGTCCAACGCGCGCTCATCTTCTCGCGCATGTCGTTTTTCGTGAACGCGGGCCTCCGGTTCGTCACCGAGCTTTCCAAGATGCGCGCTTTCGCTGAACTGTGGGACGAGATCGGGCGCGACCGCTATGGCGTCACGGACGAAAAATCGCGGCGCTTTCGCTATGGCGTGCAGGTGAACAGCCTGGGGCTCACCGAGCAGCAGGCCGAAAACAACGTCTATCGCATCTTGCTGGAAACGCTGGCGGTGACGCTCTCCAAGAATGCTCGCGCTCGCGCCGTGCAATTGCCCGCGTGGAACGAAGCGCTCGGCCTGCCGCGGCCATGGGATCAGCAATGGTCGCTGCGCCTGCAGCAGATTTTGGCTTACGAAACCGACCTTCTGGAATTCGAGGATTTGTTCGACGGCTCGAAAGTGATCGAAGCCAAGGTCGAGCAATTGAAGGAAGGCGCGCGTGCAGAACTCGCGCGGCTCGACGCCATGGGGGGCTCGATCGTGGCGGTCGAGAGCGGCTACATGAAAGAGGCGCTGGTTGAGTCAAACCGCTTGCGCACCGAGGCCATCGAGCGCGGCGACTTCAAGGTTGTCGGCGTCAATTGCTTCACCGAAGCCGAACCCTCCCGCTCGAAGCCGGCGACAGCGCCATCCACACAGTCGACTTCGCGGCGGAGGCCGAGCAGATCGCGCGCCTCAAAGCGTGGCGCGCCACCCGAAAGGTGAGCGATGTCGAACGACAACTCACCGCGCTCGAAAGCGATGCGCGCGCTGACGTGAACATCATGCCGGCTACACTCGCCTGCGCGCGCGCGGGCGTCACCACCGGCGAATGGGCCGAGACGCTGCGGCGCGTTTACGGCGAATATCGCGCGCCGACGGGCGTTGCACTGGTGATCGAGAGCGAGGGCGAAGATGTGGACGCCGTGAAGCGCGATGTCGCCGCGCTCTCGGAAAAACTCGGCCGCGCCCTCACGTTCCTCGTCGGCAAGCCGGGCCTCGAGCGGCCATTCCAACGGCGCCGAACAAATCGCCGCACGCGGCCGCGCTGTCGGCATGAACGTGATTTATGAAGGCATTCGCCTGACGCCCGCCGAAATCGTCGCCGCCGCCAAGGAAAAAACGCGCACACGCGGTCGGCCTCTCCATTCTCTCCGGCTCGCACCTCGATCTCGTCCGCGAAGTTGCGCAACTGATGCGCGCCGAGGGCCTGGGCCATGTGCCGCTCGTCGTCGGCGGCATCATTCCGCCCGCCGACGCGCTGGCCGCTGCGCCAGATGGGGGTCGTGGGCGTCTACACGCCGAAGGATTTCAAGATCACCGGCATCATGGCGGATGTTGTGAAGCTGGTAGCAGCCAGCACGCCTTGACAGCCGGCGCCGGGCGCGCCGAAATCGCGGAACGGAGACAAGCTCATGCGCACGCAATGGCGGGATGAAATCATCGGCTGGGCGAAAACGATCGTCGCCGCCTTCCTCACTTATTGCGCCATCACAACGGTGGCGTACGCCAATTACGCGATCCCGTCCGAAAGCATGGTGCCGACACTCGAGGTTGGCGATCGCCTCGTGGTCAGCAAATTCGCGTACGGCTACAGCCGCCATTCGCTGCCGTTTAATATCGGCGCGCTGATGCCGCCCTCCGAGCATCGACTGCTCGAGCGCATGCCAGCGCGCGGCGATGTTATCGTGTTCGTGCATCCACGCGACGGCCGCACCATGATCAAGCGCCTCGTAGGCTTGCCGGGCGACGTGATCGAGGTGCGCGGCGGCAGGCTCTCGATCAATGGCGTCGACTTGCCGAGCACCGCGCCCGTTTCTCTGCTCCGCCAGCGCTATCGGTCCGGCCTCGAACTCGCGACACGGCGCGAAGAAACGCTGCCGGGCGACGTGCGCCACATCGTGCACGAGTTCGCCGGCGAAAATCCGCTCGACAATTTCGGCCCCTATCGCGTGCCGGCGGGTGCGTTGTTTTTCATGGGCGACAATCGCGACAATTCGCTCGACAGCCGCTGGGCGGGCATGGGTGTCGTGCCGATCGAAGACCTGATTGGCCGCGCGGAGACAGTGTATTACGCGCCGCGCCGCTGCGCCGACACCGCCTGTCACGCACGCTGGCTAAGGCCGATGCACGATTGATGTGGCCGAGGCTTGCGGCGGGATGACCCCGCTCGACATTGAACACGCCACCATCCGCACCTGGCCCGCGCGCGTGACAGAAGAACGCGACGGCTGGTTCTATCTTGCCGATGGCGGCGTGACCGGGCGTGTGAACGCCGTGTTTCCCTTGGACTGGCGCGGCGCTTCGCTTCATGCGGCGATCGACGACGTCGAAGCCTGGTACGCCGCGCACCATCTGCCGCCGCGTTTCAAGATGACGGACGGCGCGATCGCGCCGGATAACTTGCGTGAGGCGCTCCTCGAGCGCGGCTATACCGAGGCTTACCCGACACTCGTCATGACAATGCCCGCGTGCGCCGCCGAAACGCGCGCCGATGTCGACCTCAGCGACGCGATGCCGCCGGCCTTCGACGCCGCGCTCCAAGCCATGTCGCGCGACGCCGCCGAATACGACGAGCGCGTCATTATCGCGCGCCGCGCCCCACAACCGAGATGCTTCGCCATCGCGCGGCGCGATAACGAGGTTGCGAGCATCGGCATGACCGTGGTTTCGGAAGCGCTCGCCGGCATCTTCCTCATGCGCACCATGCCACATGCGCGCCGCCAAGGCTTGGCGCGCTTGGTGCTAGATGCGCTGGCGAATCGCGCCAAAGCGCTCGGCGCGCGCACGCTTTTCCTGCAAGTCGACGCCGACAACGCGCCCGCTATCGCGCTCTATGAAAGCGCGGGCTTTGCGACGCTCACGCGCTATTACTTCCTGAAGAAAGCCGCGTGACCAGCCGCGTCATCGCGCTCGCGCCCAGGAGCGGCGCAACGAACGGGATCACTGAGCACACCAGTCCCACCAGGAAGAAGGACAAAGGCGCGCTCCGCCGCAGTCTCCGCGCCTCGCGCCATGTCATGCGCCGCGTCGCGGCGAGCGTGCCGTATTCCCGGCCCATCAGATAGCCGTTGAGCCAGAAGAACACGATGACGCCGACGACGGGAATGAAATAGAGCGGAATCACAATCACGTTGAAGAAGAGCGCCGGCAGCGCGATACGCAGGCCATTAAAGAAGCCCTTCAGAGCCGGCACGCCCCGCCCCGGCGGCGCGCCGATGGCTTTTTCCACACGCGCCGCCGCGACATCGAACAAGCCACCGCCCGCAATCATCGAAACGGCTGGCGAGAGCGCGATCGCGATAATCACGATGCCCGCATTGATCAGCCAGTGCGCCACCATGTACGCCGTGCCGAGCGTTCCCGTGCCTTCTGGAATAAGCGGCCCGAGAAACCGCATCGCGGCCCAAGCCGCGCCGATCGTGCCCGCGAGCGCGACAGCGATGCACAGAAACGCAAGGCCGCCGAGACGCGCGGAAAAAATATCGCGAAACGCCGCGCGGATTGATCCAATCGCGATGCCGAGCGGCCTCATGCGACTTTCTCCGCAAGCCCGCGCGCGCGCTGCACCAGCCACACGCCGCCCAGGATCAACGCCGCGCCCACGAAAGCCATCGCGCCGAGCCGTTCATCGAAGAACATCCACGACAACGCCGCCGCTGCCAGCGGCTGCACCCAGAGCAGCACAGTCGAGAATGCAATCTGCAAACGCCCGACGCCATACGCGATCAATCCCTGCCCGCCGATCTGCACCACGAGCGCAAGCCCAACCAGGATCGCCCAGCCGCGCGAAGTCTGCGGCACCAAGCGCTCGCCCATGATGAAGGTCGTGCAGAGTGCGAGCCCCATGGCGCCGAGCGTCGCCCAGAACATCACAGCGCCAAGACTCACGCTCCGCCCGATGCTGCGCACCATCAAGAGATAGCCCGCGTACCAAACCGCGGAGACGAGCCCCAGGCCATCGCCGAGCCAGCCTTCGGCGTCGCTGCTCGCAGGCCCCGTGTCGGACTGCGCCCGCGCCAACGCCAGCAGCACCGCGCCTGCCAACGCCACCGCTCCGCCCGTCAGCACCGCCGCGCCCAGTCGCTCCTTGAACACCAGCCAGCCGAAGGCGGCCGCGAACACCGGCGTCATGTTTGAGAGTAAAGTCGCGTTGGCGACCGAGGTGTGCCCCAGCGCCGCCGACCAGAGGCAAACATCGAGCCCGAACAGCACACCCGCCAGAATCAGCAGCCAAACCTGCCGCCGCGAGGGCTTGGGGCCGTCCCACTGCGACCACAGCAGGAGAATCGGCAGCGACAGGGCGAATCGCCAGAAGGTCGTCGCCTGCGGTCCGAGTTCAGAAAGGCGGACCCCGAGCGGTGAAAGCCCTAACAGCGCCGCTCCAGCCATGACGGCGAGCGCTGCGCCCGAGCTGCTAAAACCACTACCGTCCCCGCCCTTCATGCCCAGGAAAAGCCCTGGAAAATGGCGGCGCGCAAGGGTCCGGGGCGGGGGAAATCGAGGCGGCCAAAACCGGGATTATGCTTAATTGGCGTTCCCCAAACGGCCCCCCAATTAAGACGTTGTGCACGAAAAAAATCTGGAGAACCCGCCTTGGCCGTTGACCCCGTCTTAATGCCTGTCATCACTATATATAGCGGTAAGGTTCGCTTCGGACACACCATCACTTGGGGTTTGGTCCAGCAGCGAGTCTAGTTAAGAAAGCGTGAGGGACGGCACTATGTACAACCGGGCGGGAGCACAAACTGGGGTCCACCGCATGGGCGAGGTCCATCGCGGCAAACCCAAACCGCTGCGCCCGCTCAAGGTGGTGGATAAGGTCGTCACCGACCCGTCGCGCGATGCGCTGCTGACCGAGTTCGGCAAGACCACGCTCCGCGATCGCTACCTGCTCGCCGGCGAAAGCTTCCAGGACATGTTCGCGCGCGTCGCCACGGCTTACGCCGACGACATCGAGCACGCGCAGCGTCTCTATGACTATATCTCCAAGCTCTGGTTCATGCCCGCGACGCCGGTGCTCTCGAACGGCGGCGCCGAGCGCGGCCTGCCGATCTCCTGCTTCCTCAATTCCGTCGGCGACTCGCTCGACGGCATCATGGACAGCTGGAACGAGAATGTGTGGCTCGCCTCCAATGGCGGCGGCATCGGCACCTATTGGGGCGGCGTTCGTTCCATCGGCGAAAAGGTCGGACAAAACGGCCAGACCTCCGGGATCATTCCGTTCATCCGCGTGATGGATTCGCTGACGCTCGCGATCTCCCAAGGCTCGCTCCGCCGCGGCAGCGCCGCGGTTTATCTCGACGTGCATCACCCGGAGATCGAGGAATTCCTCGAAATTCGTAAGCCCGCCGGCGATTTCAACCGCAAGAGCCTCAATCTCCATCACGGCATCAACATCACCGACGAATTCATGATCGCTGTGCGTGATGACCTGCCGTTCGCGCTGCGCAGCCCGAAGAATCAAGAACCGCTGAAGCATGTCAGCGCGCGCAAGCTCTGGCAGAAAATCCTGGAGCTCCGCCTGCAAACCGGCGAGCCCTACATCATCTTCTCCGACACCGTGAACAAGCAGATGCCGGCGCACCAGAAGAAGCTTGGCCTCAAAGTGCGCCAATCCAATCTGTGCTCTGAGATCATGCTGCACACCGGCAAGGATCACCAAGGCCGCGAACGCACCGCCGTGTGCTGCCTCTCTTCGCTGAGCGCCGAGACTTTCCTGGAATGGGAAAAGGACGAGCGCTTCCTCGAAGACATCTTCCGCTTCCTCGACAACGTGCTCCAAGATTTCATCGAGCGCGCGCCAGATGAAATGGAGCGCGCCAAGTACGCCGCGTACCGTGAACGCAGCGTGGGCCTGGGGCTCATGGGCTTTCACTCCTTCCTGCAAGCGCAGAACGTGCCGATGGAATCGGCGATGTCGAAGGTGTGGAACAACCGCATCTTCAAGCACATCCGCCGCGGCGCCGATGCGGCGAGCGTCAAGCTTGCGCAAGAGCGCGGCCCCTGCCCGGATGCGGCCGAAGGCGGCGTGATGGCGCGCTTTTCGCACAAGCTGGCGATCGCGCCGACCGCGTCGATCTCCATCATCTGCGGCGGCACGTCAGCAGGCGTCGAACCGATCCCGGCCAATATCTACACACACAAGACGCTCTCGGGCTCGTTCGCGGTGAAGAACCCCTATCTGGAACGCATCCTCACAGAGAAGGGCATGAACACCGAGACGGTGTGGTCTTCGATCCTCAAGAACGAAGGCTCGGTGCAGCATCTCGATTGCCTCAGCGACGATGAGAAGGACGTGTTCAAGACCGCGTTCGAAATCGATCAACGCTGGATCATCGAGCTTGCCGCCGATCGCACGCCGCTGATCTGCCAATCGCAATCGCTCAACATCTTCCTGCCGGGCGATGTCGATAAGTGGGACCTCCACATGCTGCATTGGATGGCGTGGGAGCGCGGCGTCAAAAGCCTCTATTATTGCCGCTCCAAGAGCGTGCAGCGCGCCAGCTTCGCCGGCGGCGAAGAATTGGTCGCCGATCCGGACGCCGTGCAGATGCCGACCGAACGCACCGACTATGAGGAGTGCCTCGCGTGCCAGTAACGCTTGCGCAGATCCTGCAAATCCAATCGGCGCTCTACGGCGCGGTGCGCGCGGCTTTGACCAGCCTCAACGAAGAGACGCTTGCGCAAGGCTTGCGGCTGGCGGAATGGCCGGTGGAGCGCGCGGGGTGTCTCTACACGCTCGCGATCACGCTGGAACGCGGCGGGCGCGAAATTGGTGAATGCCGCTTTACCATCGACTGGCGCGGCGACACCTATTTCGACGCGGACGATGAAGTGCTCGCGCGCTGCCAGCCGTCCGACGTCGAAACGGCGCTCCGCACCTTCATCGACCGACGCGCCACGCCGGTCGCGGCGCGCAACGCGGCTTAACGTTTCGCCCAAGCGCCGACTGATCCGCGCACGGCTTTGCCCCGTATTGTTGACCACGAACCAAACGCCCATATGCGCGTTGATGGAAGCGCGCCTCTAAGGGCGCTTTTCAACTCTGATAACGCTTAGTCAGCGCTTTGTTTGGCGCGGCTTAACCACGCCTCATCCCCTCTTAATTAACTGTAATCGCTTATAATTTTTCTGCGTGACCGTGGTCACTGCAGGAACCCCGACGTGTCCCTATCTCTTGCTCCTACGGACCGGTTGGGTCCCTCAGGCGACATCAAAATGCGTACCTTCGTTCTCTCCTCCATGGTTGTCGGCGCCGCTCTTCTGCTGAGCGCCGCATCGAACCAAGGCGTGACAACGCAAGCTGCTGAAGCGGCGCCGGTGCGTGTTGTGGCGGAAAGCAATATCAGCGGCGTGCCCGCCGAAGAGCTGCCGCCGAGCGGCCAATGCCGCATCTGGTACAATGAGCTGCCCGCGTCATCGCAACCGGCGCGCATGGAATGCGAACACGCCGATTGGCTGGCGCAACGCTGGGGCGGCCGCGTCATCGAGAGCACCGAAACGGGCTCCGTGGAGCGCGCTTCGTATGAAGGCCGCAACGATTTCGCCGGCGTGCCGGTGGAATCACTGCCGCGCCCTGGCTATTGCCGCGCTTGGCTGAACAACGTCGCCGCCGAGCAACAACCGGCGGAAAGCGATTGCCGCGTCGCGCGCACCATCGCGACGACCGAAGGCGGCCGCGTTCTCTTCATGCCGCTCTAATCAGGTATCAGGTATCAGGTATCAGGTGTCAGGTGTCAGGTGTCAGGTGTCAGCGAAAAGATTGACACCTGACACCTGAATCCTGACACCTGCGAGGATGCATGGCGGCCACGCACATCACGGGCACGATCATCACGGCCATTCTCACGGCCATTCCGCGCTAAAGCCCAGCGACAGACGTTATAGCATCGCAATCGCGCTCAATCTGGGCTTCGTCATCATCGAAGTGATCGCTGGCGTTTACGCCAACTCCACCGCCCTTCTCTCGGACGCCGCACACAATCTTTCCGATGTGCTGGGGCTCGCGCTCGCGGGCGGCGCGGCCTGGCTGGCGACGCAAGCCTCGAGCGAACGACGCACATACGGATTTTCCAAAGCTACCGTCTTGGCCGCGCTCGCGAACGCGCTGGTTCTTGTGGGCGCGTGCGGCGCGATTCTTTGGGAAGCGTTGTCGCGTTTCTCCACGCCTGAAAGCACGACGCCGGTGCTGGTGATGCTCACCGCTGGCGCGGGCGTGCTGGTGAACGGCGCGACCGCCCTCCTTTTTGTCGCAGGGCGCAAGCAGGACGTGAATGTGCGCGGCGCGTTCCTCCACATGCTCGCGGACGCTGGCGTTTCAGCAGGCGTGATCGTGGCGGGCGCCGCGATCTGGTTCACCGGCGCGGCATGGATCGACCCGGCGGCAAGCGTCATCGTCGTTGCGCTCATTCTCTGGGGCACGTGGGGCCTCCTCAAGGAATCCACCGCGCTCGCGATGGACGCGGCGCCCTCGCACATCGATGTCGCCGCCGTGCGCGCCTATCTCGCGGGACAGCCGGGCGTGGTCGCGGTGCATGATCTTCACGTCTGGGCGATGGGCGCGAGTGAACCTGCCCTCACCGCCCACCTCGTGCGCCCCGAAGGCGGCGACGATGCGTTCCTCGCAAGCGTGACGCATGGGCTAGAGCACGATTTCTCGATCGGCCATGTCACGCTGCAAGTGGAGCGCGTCGCGCGCACCGACTGCCGGCACGATTGATTAGCTAGCCCAGCTCTTGAGCAATTGATGCGCAATCGCTACCGGCGGCGGCGCGAACGCGTCCGGATGCTTACCGGCGATCAAGGCCCGCGCCTCGTCTCGCGTGAACCAGCGCGCGCTTTCAAGCTCCTCGCCGTCAATCGTCACCGCATCATGCTCGACATCGCACAGCGCGCCGATCATCAGCGAAGACGGAAATGGCCAGGGCTGCGTCGAGTGCAAACGCACCGCGCTCACAACCAGCCCCGCCTCCTCCAGCGTTTCGCGCGCGACCGCTTCCTCGATCGTTTCGCCCGGCTCCACGAACCCGGCCAGCGCCGAATGCATGCCGGCGGGCCAGCGTGCTTGACGGCCGAGCAAACACCGCTCTCCAAAAGTCGGGATCATGATCACGACCGGATCGACGCGCGGGAAATGCTCGGCCTTGCAGGCGCTGCATTCACGCTTCCAGCCTGCATCGACAATTGTGCTCGCCGCGCCGCAACGCGCGCAGAAGCCATGGCTGGCATGCCATTCAAAGATCGCCTTGGCGCAGCCGAGGATCGCAAGGTCGTTCGCATCGAGGCGCGGCGCGATGGCGCGCAGATCCTCAAACCGCCCCGCGCCCGCGAGCGGTTCAGCGTCCGGCAGGTCGATCGCGAAATGCGGCGCCTGGTGTGCATCGACACCTAAGAAAAGCAGCGGCGTCTCGGCTGGCGCGATGGCCGTGGCCGCATGCGCGTCGAGCCAGCCCGCCTCCAGCGCGCCCTCGCGCTCAACGATGAAGGGCCGGCTCTGATGAAACGCGATCAACTTCGTCTCGGGCGCTTCGGCAGCCTCGGTCAGCCAGTCCGCGTCCCGCCGGCGATGACCGGCGCGGTCCAGCGGCGCATTTGCAAAGGCGTTGGGATTTCGTGGTAGCGGCATAGTGCGAGCTTATAAGGGAGCGCTTAAGGCGCGGCGGCGATAAATTCAGGAGCCATGATTCCCGTGACAGAAACCATCGCGCTTGACGAGCGTGACCTAGAGGAACGCTTCGTGCGCGCGGGTGGGCCTGGCGGGCAGAACGTCAACAAGGTCTCGACTGCTGTCGAATTGCGCTTCGATCTCCATGGTTTCAGCAATTTACCGGAGGACGTGCTGGCGCGCCTTGTCGGGCTCGCTGGCCGGCGCGCCTCGCTCGATGGCGTGATTGTGATCAAGGCGCAGAGCCATCGCACGCAAGAGCGCAACCGTGACGATGCCCTTGCGCGCCTGGTCGATCTCGTCGCACGCGCCGCGCACCGCCCCACGCCGCGCCGCCCGACGCGCCCGCCCAAGGCCGCGAAACTGAAGCGGCTCGAAGGCAAGGCGCATCGGGGCGACATCAAGAGCATGCGTGGCCGGCCAAAAGACGAAGACTGAGCCATTCGGACCGCCGGCGCCCTCGCCGGCAAACATCGCTGCCGGCGAGGCGCCGGCGGTCCGAATTTATGCGGGTTTGCGGAAGCGTAGCGCGAACTGATCGGTGTGGCCGCGAATGGCGCCGTCGAACACATTGAGCGTGCGCGCGTCGGCCGGATTGCGCAGCACATCGCTCTCACCGTCGAACACAAAGCCCGCCGCTTCGACCTCACGGCGCACCAGGGCCTGATCGATGCGGTGCAGCGATTCCGTTGAGGCAAGCCCGCTTCCGTCCGCGGCGGAATGATCGATCACGACGTAAATCCCGCCGGGCTTCAGCGCATTGAACGCGGCGCGGTTCACCGCATTGGTGTCGCCCATATTGTACTCAGCTATTTTGAGGTCGTGATAATTCTGCGCGGTGAACACAACGTCGAGCGGCTCCGGAAACGCCAAAGCCGTGAACGGCACGCGCGCCATCACGGCGTTTGGATATTGCGCCGCGACTTCGAGGATTGGCGTTTCGTACTGGCTGGCGGTTTCCGGCGGGCGGATTACCGGATAGACGCGCCCGCTCTCACCGACGGCGACGGCAAAGAGCCGCGTGAAATAGCCCCCGCCCGGCAGAATGTCGGCGACGCGGTCGCCCGGCTCGATTTGCGCGAAGGCCAGCATGTCGGCGGGATGGCGGAGGGCGTCGCGATCACGGTCGGCGGTCGGGCGGCGCGTATCGGCGACGGCCGCGACAATGTTTGGCGCACTGGCCGAAACCGTTGCAGCCGCCGGCGCCGCATAGATCCCGTAAATCGCGCCGCCGGCGCATCCCGCCAGCAAGGCGCAAGTTGCCGCAATCAGAAGTGCACGCATATCGTCCTCCCACATAATGGCGCCGCTTTAGCGCCGAGGCGGGCGGGAGTCTCGCGGAATGCTTTGAACGACCGTTACGTTTCGATCAAAATGGGCGGAGCGCACCGCCACGCTTCTTCGCCATCGGCGGCGGCGTGAGTTCAAGCTCTGGCGGCGGCGCGAGCGTGCGCGGAGCCGCGTCGATCTGCAGCGGCGTGTTGATCTCAACGCCCGCATCCGCCGCGCCCAATTCCTTGAACTTGCGCGCCGTCACCAGAACGCGCGTGTCAATCGAGCCGACGAGATCGTTGTAACGCGAAACGGAATCGCCAATCGCCTTACCGACCTTGCCGATATGCTCGCCCATGGTGGAGAGCCGCTCGTAAAGCAGCCGGCCGAGCGTGGCGATCTCTTGGGCGTTCTTGGCGGAATCTTCCTGGCGCCAGCCATAGGCCACCGATTTTGCCAGCGCGACCATGGTCGAGGGCGTCGTGATGATGATGTTCACGGCGAAAGCGTCGTCCATCAAAGTTGGATCGCGTTCGAGCGCGGCGCTGAGGAAATTATCGCCCGGCACGAACAGCACTACGAAGTCGGCCGTCGGCAGATGCTTCCAATATTCCTTCGACGAGAGATTCTTCACATGCCCGCGCAATTCGGCGGCGTGCTTTTTCAGATGCGTCTCGCGCGTCGCTTCATCGGTCGCGTCCATGGCGTCGAGATAACCCGATAGCGCGACCTTAGAATCGACCGCGATGCAGCGCCCGCCTGGAAGATTGATCACGACGTCCGGACGAAGCCGCCCGCCCTCACCGTCCTGCGTCGTCGTCTGCTCGCTGAAATCGACGCGCGGCGCGAGGCCCGCAAGCTCGAGCACGTTGCGCAAGGTCTGCTCGCCCCAGCGTCCGCGCGCCTTCGGAGACGCGCGCAGTACATTGATCAGCTTGTTGGTGGTGGTGTTGGTTGTGCCGACCACTTCAAGCAGATTGCGCACCTGCTCGCCGAGCGCCGCCTTATCTTGCGTCCGCGATTTTTCCAGCGCCTCAACCTGCCCCGCAAGTTTGACCAAAGCTTCCTGCGCCGGAGCGACCACTTCCTTCATGCCGCCTTGCGCAGCGGCCTTGTGCTTCTCGAACGTCTCATTCGCGAGCGAGAGGAAGCGCTGCTGATTGGCGTCGAGCGCTTGGGTCGCCAGCGCGACGAACTGCTTCTCCAATCCCTTGGCCTGCTCTTCCACCGCCATCCGGCGCGCATCCGCGGCGCCACGCTCGGCCGCCAACTCGCCGCTCAACCGCAAAATCTCCAGCCGCCCCGCTTCACGGTCCGCGACGGCGCGGTCGCGCTCCTCGCGGATGACATTGGCGGCGGCGGAAAGCTCCTGCGCCTTGGCGGCGCGGAACGCGAACCAGCACGCCAAGGCGGTGGCGGCGACAAGGGCGGCGAGCAAAAGCGATTCGGTCATGCGGCGAATTTAGCAGGTTCTCTGGACCGCCGGCGCCCTCGCCTGCAGCGCCATTTCCGGCGAGGCGCCGGCGGTCCGAAGTAGCGCGCACGGAAGCGACGCGCTAAACTCCCGCCCCATGGATATTTTCTCTTACCTCATCCCGATTTCGCTCGGCGTCGTGTTCGCCGCGCTTTGCTTTGGCATTTTCGCGATGTTTCGCGGCGGCGATTTTGGGCGCTCCTGGTCCAACAAGGCGATGCGGATACGGGTGGTCGCGCAGTTTTGCGCCATCCTGGTGCTGGTCGCGGCGATGTGGGCCAAGCAGCATTTCGGCTGAGGAATAAACATGGTCAGGCTCGACAAGATCGTCACCAAGGCCGGCGACGGCGGGCAGACGCGCCTGGCCACAGGCGAGCAAGTCTCCAAGGCCCATCCGCGCGTCGAAGCCTATGGCGCGGTCGATGAAGCCAATTCCGCGCTCGGCGTCGCGCGCCTCTTCACGGGCGATGCGCCGCAGCTCGACGCGATTCTGGCGCGCGTGCAGAACGATCTCTTCGACCTGGGCGCCGATCTCGCCACGCCCGACACCGACAAGTTCGAAGCGCTTCGCGTCACCGAAGCGCAAGTCGAGCGGCTGGAGCGCGAGATCGATGAACTCAACGCGCCGCTGTCGCCGCTGACCTCCTTTGTGCTCCCCGCGGGCTCGCCCGCTTCCGCGCATCTCCACCTCGCCCGCGCCATCGCGCGGCGCGCTGAACGCGCGGTCGCGCATCTGGCGGCGTCGGCGCCGGTTTCACCGATCGCGGTGAAGTACGCCAACCGTGTCTCGGATTTGCTGTTCGTCGCGGCGCGCGCCGCCAACGATGGCGGCCGCGCCGACGTGCTCTGGACGCCGGGCGCGAACCGCTGATGCGCGGCCAGATCCATCACGTCGATCTCACCGTCAAAGACCCCGAAGCGTCGCGCGCCTTCTACAGCGCCGTGCTCGGCTTCATGGGCTATCGCTTGGTCGACGATCATCCGCACGGTTACGATCTTGATCTTGTCTCGGCGGATGGCAGCTTCTGCTCGATCGGCATCCTCAAGGCCAAGGGCCCGCACGCGGAGCGCGTGCACGACCGTTATTCGCCAGGTCTCCATCACATCGCATGGACGGCCGAAAGCCGCGCTGATGTGGATGCGTTGCATGATCTGCTGCTCAAGATCGGCGCAACTATTCTCGACGCGCCGGCCGCGTATCCACAATACGGCCCGACTTATTACGCTGTCTTTTTCGCCGATCCTGACGGCCTAAAGCTCGAATTCGTACACAAGCCCTAAAACGAAAGCGGCCCGCGCTTCACACGCGGGCCGCTTCGTTTTGGAGTGAAGTGAGATTAGTTCACTTCGCCCCGATCGGCTTTGCGCGCCGCATCCTTGGCGTCGCCAAGAAATTCGCGTGCATCGCCTTTGACCTTATCGACCTTGCCTTCAGCTTCGAGGCGCTTGTCGCCCGTTACTTTGCCGGCGGCTTCCTTCACGGCGCCCGACGCTTTGTCGGCAGCGCTTTTCAGATGTTCCTTGTCCATGATCCTGCTCCTTGAAATTCACAAAGAGCAAACACCGGGGCGCGCGCGAAGTTCCGGTTTTTGGCTAGCCGGAGATGTATTGTCCGCCATTAATTGTGAGCGTCGAGCCGGTGATAAAACCCGAATCTTCGCTTGCCAAATAAGCCACTGCGTTCGCGATCTCGACCGCTGAACCCAAGCGCCCAACCGGAATTGCGGCGACGATTTTTTTCATCGCTTCTTCCGGTACCGCAGCCACCATTTCTGTATCGATGTAGCCAGGCGCGATGCAATTCACCGTGATGCCCTTGCTCGCGCTTTCCTGCGCGAGCGCTTTGGTGAAACCGATCATGCCGGCTTTCGCGGCGGAATAATTTGTCTGCCCGACTTGGCCCTTTTGGCCGTTGATCGACGTGATGTTGATGATGCGGCCCCAGCTTCGTTCGCGCATGCCGCCGATCACCTGGCGCGTCATGTTGAAAACGCTGTCCATGTTGACGCGGATCACGTCGGACCACTGCTCCTTGTTCATCTTGTGGAAGAAGCCGTCGCGGGTGATGCCGGCATTGTTGATGAGCACATCGACCGGCCCAAGCTCAGCCTCGATCGCCGCCACCGCGCGCTCGCAATCTTCGTACAGCCCGACATTGCCCTTCACGACCATGACGCCCAGTTCGCGCGCCGTCGCCTGGGCCGCTTCTTCGTTGCCCGAGTAACCTGCCGCGACTTTGTAACCGTCCGCTTTCAGACGCTGCGCGATGGCTTTGCCAATCCCACGTGTCCCGCCCGTAACCAACGCAACGCGCGCCATACTATCCTCCCAGTTCCCGGCTTTGAGCCGACGTGTTTTCAGACTGAGTCCACTTTGCGCGTCTCGCGCAACGTGGCAAGCAGCACCGCCAACGATGGAGGCCGCCATGACCCGGATCAAAAACCCCGCCGACCTGCCCTGCTTTTGAGCGCTCCTCGAAACGCCGCAAAGGGTTCCCTAGCGAAACGAAAGTGAAGCAAGGCCCACGTTCGGTGCGCGGCGGCGCCATTGAACTCATCGAAAAACTAGGCCGCAACGACCTCTGCCCCTGCAAGTCGCGGAGGCTGTTTCAAGAAATGCTGCATGAAAACCGGCCGCCTTCGACGGGGCGGAGCGGAACTATTACCTGCGCGAGGATTGAGCTAGCGCTCCACGCACACCGCGATGCCCATGCCGCCGCCGATGCAGAGCGTGGCGAGGCCCTTGGATTTGCCGCGGCGCTTCAGTTCGTGGAGGAGCGTCGTCAGTACGCGCGCGCCCGAGGCGCCGATCGGGTGTCCGATGGCGATGGCGCCGCCATTGACGTTCACCAGGGCCGGGTCCCAGCCCATGTCCTTGTTCACGGCGATGGCTTGAGCGGCGAAGGCTTCGTTGGCTTCGATGAGATCGAGGTCGGAGGCTTTCCAGCCGGCTTTCTCCAAAGCGGCGCGCGACGCGGGGATCGGGCCCGAGCCCATCACCGCCGGGTCGACGCCGCGCGAGGCCCATGACGCGATCCGCGCCAAAGGCTCGATGCCGCGCCGCTCTGCCTCTTCGGCCGTCATCAGCACGAGCGCCGCCGCGCCATCATTGAGCCCAGACGCATTGCCGGCGGTGACGGTGCCGTCTTTCTTGAACGCCGGTTTCAAATTAGCGGCGGCTTCCATGGTCGCGCCAGCGCGGATATATTCGTCGGCGTCGATGACGATCTCGCCCTTGCGCGTCTTCAGCGTCACCGCGACGATCTCATCCTTGAACTTGCCGGCCTTCTGCGCCGCCTCGGCTTTGTTCTGCGAGCCGGTCGCGAAACGGTCCTGATCCTCGCGGCTGACTTGCCATTTCTCCGCGACATTCTCTGCGGTGACGCCCATGTGATAGCCGTAGAAAACGTCGGTCAGGCCGTCCTTGATCATGGTGTCGATCAGTTCGAGCGGGCCCATCTTCACGCCCGCGCGCAGCGCTTGCGCATGCGGCGAGAGCGTCATGTTCTCCTGCCCGCCCGCGACGACGATTCTAGCGTCCCCCGCTTGGATCTGCTGCGAACCTGTCACAACAGCACGCAGCCCCGAACCGCATACCTGATTGAGGCTCCAGGCGGGCGCGACATCCGGCACGCCGGCGGCGCGGCTGGCTTGGCGGGCCGGGTTCATGCCCTGCGCCGCCGTCAGCACCTGCCCCAGCACCACTTCGGACACGTCGGCCGGATCGACATTGGCGCGCTGCAGCGCTTCCTTAATGACGATGGCGCCGAGATCGTGCGCGGGCGTTGCAGCAAAAGCGCCTCCGAACGAGCCGACGGCAGTGCGGGCGGCGGAAGCGATCACGATGTCGGTCATGGGGCGGGGTCCCTCAAAGGCTTAAGAAGTGCGGGTTTTGAGCTATTGCACAGCCGCGAGGCGAATTCCACGCGCGCCGGGGGCGCCGAGTGACGCAAAACGGACGCTTCATCTTGCATTGCGGCGAAGGAAAGAAGATTTTGCACGAGCGCGCCGCCTTCGCGGCCGCGAGAGAGGGTTGTGACGTGGCCGATACCAATGGCGGGAAAACCGAGGGCGCGGAAGCCGAAGCCCCGCTCGTCACGATCAAAAAGTACGCCAACCGGCGGCTCTACAACACCGCGACCAGCTCCTACGTCACGCTCGAACATTTGAGTGAGATGGTGCGTGAGAACGTCGATTTCATCGTGCTCGACGCCAAGACCGGCGACGACATCACCCGCTCGGTGCTGACCCAGATCATTTTTGAGCAGGAAAGCCGTGGGCAAAGCATGCTGCCGGTCCAATTCCTGCGCCGTCTGATCCGCTTTTATGGCGACAGCATGCAGGGCTTCCTGCCGCCCTATCTGGAAATGAGCATGGAGAGCTTCTCCAAGAGCCAGGACCAGCTCCGCGAAACCTTCTCGCGCACCTTCGGGGCCAAGACGCCCATCGCCGCGTTCGAGGAATCAGCCCGCAACAATATGGCCCTCTTCCAGCAAGCGCTCTCGATGTGGGCGCCCTTCGCGCCCGGCATGGTGGGCAAGCCGCCCGCCCAGCCCGAGGAAGGCCCGGCCAGCGAAGAGCAGCTGGTGGAGCTGCGCAAGCAAGTCGAAGCCATGCAAAAGCAGCTCGACCTGATCGCCAACCCGCCCCGCAAGCCGGGCGCTTAAGCTTCCAACTCTTGGTTAAGCCGCGTTTGGCACGCGGTATGCAGCGCCCGGGCCATGATCACCGGCCGCCGCAGCACCGATTGGCTTCGCGCAGCGCCTGCCTCAGAGGGCGGCGAGGGCGACCGGCGCGATTGTGACCGCCGCGCCAGCGATCGCCGTGCGCCGCGCCGCCGTATCGATCCCCTCTTCGCCGCCACCCTGATTAACCAGGTCACGCCGTCCAGCAGCACTGTGCCGGCCGCGTACCGCGCCGCGCCGCCAGCGCTTCGCCGCGGCGTGGTGGTGAATTGCAAAGCCTGATGCGGACGCTTGCGCTTCCCCGCGTCGATCTGGTGATCGATTTCACGATCGCCCTGGCGCTCGGGCTTTGGTGCCTCTGATCTAGCCTGGACGGCTGCCCAGAAGACGCGCGAGATCGGCGCGAATGCTTTGCGCGCGCTCGGGCGTTAGCGGCCCCATCATGCCACGCTGCTCGACCGGTAAGTGCGCCAGCGGCTCGCCGCCGCCCTGGAAAATGTAATGCTCGAACATCATGCGCCACACATCGCGCTGGCGCGGCGGCAGCTCGCGCAGCGACAGCACCGCATGCAGCAGGCAATCGAACGGCGATCCGAGGAACGCCTTCGCATCGTTCCACCAATAATTGATCAGCACATTGAAGCGGCTGAGCGATTGGACGTGGTGCCACCAAAAATATGGGATGTAGACCCCATCCCCCGCTTCCAGCTCGGCGCTCTCGGCCGCCTCAAGCGCTTGGGCGAAACGCGGGAAGCGCTCGAAGTCGGGCTCCAGCAAGGACACCATGCTGACCGGCGCGCCCGAGGGCGTTGCGTCGAGCGGGCCGGCATAGAGGTTGGCGAATTGCTCCGGCGGGAAGAATGTGAACCGGCGCTGCCCAGCCACGACGCAGGCGATATTGTCGAACGGGTCGAAGTGCGTCTGCACCACCACCGAATTGCCGATCCATATCCGCTGCGCGACATCGTCCAGAAGGTCGAGCCGGTTCTGAGCTTCAAACGCCGGCAGATGATCGCGGATCGCCGCGGACTGGATGAACACCGAGGGCGGGTTGGGCGCATCGACCAGGCCAAGCAGCCGATCCATCGAAACGGCGAAAGCCTCGCGCCGGCGCTCGAAATTCACGCCTTTCAGGTCGTCACGGTAGAAAAAGCGGCCCTTGATCGCTGGATCGCCGATCAGGGTGACGAAGGGCCGGTTGATATCGAAGCCTTGCAGATATTGGTTCATCGCCTGCGGCGACTGCGCGCCCGCGCGCACCGCCGGCCAATTGGCGACGAGGCCCTTCAGCACCGCGGGCCGATTTGCCGGCACGATCTCGTTGTAGAAAACGTCGCGGTCGACGTTTCGCCATTCAGGCGTCTTGGCGGATACAGAGGTCATCGCCGGCAGGAATAGGCGCACCGCTTGCCCGCGCCAAGCACGGACGTCATTGCGGTGCGCCGTCTAAGCCTAGTGCTGGCCAGCGAATTCCACGTCGCGGCGGGCCGAGACGATCGTCACCACCACGCCCGCCAGCACGTCCAGCAACGACATGATCATGATGAGGAAAAACACGCTGGTGGCGAAAGCCGGGTGCAGCAGGAATTCCACCAGGCAGATGATGAACACCAGCATCGAGAGGGCGTGATTGAAGATCGCCGAAGTGCCGGTGGAGGTGGATTTCAGAAGCTCGATAAAGAGCAGGCCCAGCGCGAACAGAACCAAGAGATCGCCGAACGAAACTGCCCATTCCACCGTCTGCATCACGCCCGTCATCTGGGCGCTAGGCTCTGACGAAGCCATCGGCACGCGGAACATGTCGGCACGCAAATGCTCACGGACATCGCGCGCGGTGGTGCCGCCCGCCGTCGAGGCGAAGGCCCAAATATTGTAAATCAGGACCGGTATCAGGATCAGCGGAAAGACGTTGAAAATCGCGCCCATTGGTCATCCCCTCGTCGTTTGGGCGCCGCGCCCCCGCGCGTGCCGTAGCAAACCTTACGTCGCGCCGGGCCGAACGCCTACAGCTCGTCGGCGCCGCCTGGATTGCGCGAGCGGCCCCTGAGCCACATCACGCCAAACAGGTCCGTCGCATTGGCGGCCAATCGCCCGAGGTTGGTATACTTCGAACGGCCGGCGCCCCTTGCACGATGGTTAACGTCTAAAAACTCGACTGCATAGCCTTCCCGCAACATCAGGGCAGGCATGTAGCGGTGCATGTGATCGAAATAGGGAATGCGCAAAAACGCCTCCCGTTTGAACACCTTGACCCCCGAGCCGCTGTCGTCGGCGCCATCCTTGAGCAGGGCCTTGCGGAAGCTGTTGGCGAGCTTGGAGCTCAGGCGCTTGGAAAAGCTGTCCTGGCGCTTGGTCCGCTTGCCGCCGACCATGCCCAGATTGGCCGGGGCGTCGGCCCGGACGAGCCGGGTCAGCAGGCGCGGCAGGTCGGCCGGGTCGTTCTGGCCGTCGCCGTCGAGCGTGCCGATGATGGGGGCGCGGGCGGCCAGCACCCCGGTCCGCACCGCCCGGCTCTGCCCGGAATTGCGCCGGTGCCCGATCAGCCTGAGCGCCGGGTATTCGGCCTTCAGCGCAGCCAGTTCATCCCGGGTTTCGTCGCGGCTGGAATCGTCCACGAAAATCATTTCATAGGAGCGCCCGTCGAGCGCGCGTGCGATCTCGCGCGCGAGCGCCCCGGCATTACCGGCCTCGTCGCGCACCGGCACGACCACGCTAAATTCTATCGGTTCGGCCAAAACGATCCCTGACGCTTCGCGAAGCGGGGTGTCTTAGCGGGCGGCGGGCGCGCTGGCGAGCGCCCATGTCGCAAGCGGGTGAGGCTGCAAGACAAGCCGCGCGGGCTTGGGTATCACCCGCCCATGGCCGAGCCCGCCGCGCCCGCATTGTTTGAACAGCTCGCGCGCGGCTGGCGAGCCTATGCGCTGCTGGCGCTGATCGCGCTGATGGCGGCGCTGCCGGGTGTCGGGCGCATGCCGGTGCTCGACCGCGACGAAGCGCGCTTTGCGCAAGCGACGCGGCAAATGCTGGAGACGGGCGATTTCGTCCGCATCCGCGTGCAGGAGACCGATCGCAACAAAAAACCGATCGGCATTCATTGGCTGCAAGCTGTCGCGGTTTCCGTCACCGAGCCGATAACGGGGCGCAACAACGAGATCTGGGCCTATCGCGTGCCCTCCGTGCTGGGCGCGATCCTCGCGACACTCGCCGCGTTCTGGGCGGGCACGGCCCTGCTCGACCGGCGCGCCGCGTTCATGGGCGCGGCGTTGCTGGCGAGCTGCGCGCTGCTCGGCGGCGAAGGCATGATCGCCAAGACCGACGCGGTGATGACGGGCTTCACGACACTCGCGCTCGCAGCATTGGCGCAGCTTTATGCGAACGCATCACGCTCGGCGGAACGCCCCTCACCCCCTGCCCGCTCTCCGCAAGGGAGAGGGGGTAAGTGGATCGCCCTCCTCTTCTGGGCCGCAATCGGCGCGGGGATTTTGATCAAGGGGCCGGTGACGCCGGCGGTGGCCGCACTCACGCTGGGCGCGCTGGCTTTGTGGGAGCGGCGCTTTGCCTGGATGAAGCCGCTGGCCTGGTGGCCGGGGCCGCTGCTTGCGGCGCTGATCGTCGCGCCGTGGATGCTGGCGATCAGCATCGCGACGGGCGGCGGCTTCTTCATCGAAGCCATCGCGCGGGACATGGCGCCCAAGCTCGCGGGCGGACAGGAGGGCCATTTCGGTTGGCCGAGTTATCACCTGATCCTGCTGCCGCTGCTCATTTTCCCGGCAAGCTTCGCGCTGCCAGCGGCGGCGCGCTTGGTTTGGCGCAGTGCGCGCCAGCCCCGCGCCGAGCATGATCCGCTGCGTTTTTTGATCGCGTGGGCCGTGCCGACGTTTTTGCTGTTCGAACTGATCCCGACCAAGCTCATCCATTATCCGCTGCCGACTTATCCCGCGATCGCGCTCCTCTGCGGCGCGGCGCTGTTTGCCTCGGCGCGCCTGCGCTGGCGTTTCACCACCATTGCCGGCGTTGCGCTTTTCCTTCTCGGCGGCGGGGCGTGGGTGGCGATCACGGCGTACACCGCCACCTTCATGCCCGGCGACGACGCCGCCGATTTTCGCCGCGCTCTGCAAAGCGCGCTGATCGGCGCGGGCATTTTAGGCGGCGCGGCGGCGGTGCTGGCTTTGGTTCGGCTGCCGCTCTACCGCACGGGCACAGCTGTACTGGCGGCGCTGGCGTTCGAGTTCATGCTGCGCCAGCACGTGCTGCCGGAGGCGCGCGCCATTCATGTGAGCGCGGAAGCCGCCGCGGCGCTGACGCGCGAACGACTCACGCCGCGCGACGACCGTGCGCTTTGGGTGGTGGGCTATAACGAGACGAGCCTCGTCTTCCTCACGCGCACAAATGTTCACATGACCTCGCCAACCGATGCCGGCGAACATGCGGGCGAAGGCGAGGCCATGCTGATCGAGAGCCGCGCGCTGGCGGAGACCGAAGCCGAACTCGCCGCGCGCCATCTGGTGTTCGCGCGCCGCGGCGCGCCGGTGTCCGGGTTCAATTACAGCAATGGCGACCGGGTGGATTTGTATGTCGGCGAGGTCGCGCCGGCGCACGCCGCCGATTAGCGCGTGGCGCGTTCTTTGCGCGCGGGCGGGCGCCCGCCGACGAGATCGCGCAAGCCCAGCACCAGCGCCAGCGATGGCCCCGCGATCAGCGCGAAGGCTTTTTGGATCGGCGTGCGCGCGCTTTTAGCGGCGAACCGCGCCAAGCCTTGCGCTTCACGGCGGCCTGAGCGTTTGCCGGCAAATTGAACGCCGGACGCGGCTGGCTGAAACAGAATGCTGCCGCCTGCTTCACCGGCGCGGCGGCAGAGGTCGAGATCGGCGGCGTCGGTGACGAAGGCTTCGTCGAAGCCGCCGAGATCGTGGAAGTCGGCGCGCGGGATCAGCATCAGCGCCGCCGACACCGCCGAGACCTTGGTGGCTTCGGGCGGATTGGTATCGGTCTTCTTCTTGCGCTGCTTCGGGAGCGGGCTGGCGCTCGGCCAATCGATCGCCACCGCAAGCGCGGACCACGGCGTCAATGCGCCCGCGCGAACGGCGCGGCGCTCCCGGCCATTGGTGTCCGTCAGACGCCCGCCGACGATCCACGGCGTCGCCGCCCCGCCGCCAGCCGCCGCCATGCGCGCGACGGCGCCGCGTTGCAGGACGACATGCGGGTCGAGGAAGAGGAGCCACCGGCCAAGCGCTTTGGCGGCGCCGAGATTGGAAGCGGCGGCGACGCTGAGTTCCGTTTCGGTCTGCACCAGTTTCACGTCGCGCCGATCGGCCTGCAGCGCGCGAAGCGCCGAGCGCACCGGCGGCGGATTGCCATTGTCGACGATGACGACCTCGTCGATCCACGGCTCGGCCAACGCGCTGCGCAGGCACAATTCCAGCGACTGGCCGGTGTGCCGGGTGACGATAATGGCGGTGACCCGCGGCTCCAGCGATACCGTTGCGGAGCGTTCGCGAGAGGGAAACCGATCCACCAAGTCTCCTGCGTGGGGAGGCGCGCGCAGCCGCGCCTGGACTCGCACTTTGTCGCGCCAGAACGAGCCCGTCTAGGGCGTTGCGATGGCGTGATCTGCACAATTAACGAAAGAAACGCTTGATTACACAGGTTTCAGGTCCGGCGGCGCCGCTTCGCTCGCTAAAGCGGCGATCGCCTCCTCCAAACCCAGCACCGATTGCGCGTCTCCGCCCAGGCGGCGGAGCGCGACCTTGCGCTCCTCGGCCTCTTTGCGCCCGACGACCGCGATCACCGGGACCTTCGCCAGCGAGTGCTCACGCACCTTGTAGCCGACCTTTTCGTTGCGCTTGTCGGTCTCAACGCGAAGGCCTGCCGCCCGGAATGCCGCCGCGACTTCATCCGCATAGCCATCGGCGTCGGAGGTAATCGTTGCGACCACGATTTGCGTTGGCGCGAGCCAGAGCGGGAAGGCGCCCGCATAATGCTCGATCAGCACGCCGATGAAGCGCTCGAGCGAACCCAGGATCGCGCGGTGCAGCATGACGGGGCGGTGCTTCTGCCCGTCCTCGCCGACATAATCGGCCTCCAGGCGATCCGGCAGCACATAGTCGAGTTGGATCGTGCCGATGGTCCATTCGCGGCCGATGGCGTCCTTGATCGCGAAGTCGAGCTTCGGCGCATAGAAGGCGCCGTCGCCTTCAGCGATCACAGGCTCGACGCCGGCCTTGCGCGCGGCGTTCAGCATTTGCGCTTCGGCTTTATCCCAGAACTCGTCGCTGCCGGCGCGGAGTTCTGGCCGCGTCGCGAGCGCGATGTGGTCGGTCGTGAGGCCGAAATCGCTGTGCACGGATTTGGCGAGCGTGATGAAGCGCGCCGTCTCTTCTTCGATCTGATCTTCGCGACAGAAAATATGCGCATCGTCCTGCGTGAAGGCGCGGACGCGCATCAGGCCGTGCAGAGCGCCGGACGGCTCGTAGCGGTGACAGGCGCCGAACTCGGCCATGCGCAACGGCAAATCGCGATAGCTCTTCTGACCGAACTTGAAGATCTGGACGTGCCCGGGGCAGTTCATCGGCTTAAGCGACAGCGTCTCGCCCTCCACCGTCTCGCACACGAACATATTGGCGCGGTACTTGTCCCAGTGACCGGATTTTTCCCAGAACACGCGGTCGAGCACTTGGGGCGTGCGCACTTCGACGTAGCCTGCCGCGTCGAGGCGACGGCGCATATAGGCTTCGATCGTGCGCCAGAGCGTCAGGCCCTTCTGGTGCCAGAACACCATGCCCTTGCCCTCTTCCTGCATGTGGAAGAGGTCCATCGCCTTGCCGACTTTGCGGTGATCGCGCTTCTCGGCTTCTTCGAGCCGCTTCAGATGATCTTCGAGCTGCTTCTCGTCAGCCCAGGCCGTCCCATAGATGCGTTGCAGCTGGGCGTTCCGATGATCGCCGCGCCAGTAAGCGCCCGCGAGCTTCATCAGCTTGAAGGCTTTGCCGAGCCGGCCCGTTGAAGGCAGGTGCGGCCCACGGCAGAGGTCCTTCCAGTTCTCGCCCTGACGGTAGACCGTGATCGTGTCGTTCTCGGGCAGATCTCGGATGATCTCGGCTTTGTACTTTTCGCCGATGGAGTCGAAATGCGCGATGGCTTCGTCGCGCTGCCAGACTTCGCGCGTGATCGGCAAATCCTCATTCACGATCTCGCGCATGCGCTTTTCGATCTTCTCGAAATCCTCGATCGAGAATGGCGTCATGCGCGCGAAATCGTAGAAGAAGCCGTCCTCGATCACGGGGCCGATCGTGACCTGCGTGCCGGGGAACAATTCCTGCACCGCTTGCGCCAGCACGTGCGCCGCGTCGTGGCGGAGCACTTCGAGGCCATCGGCGCTGTCGCGCAGCACAAGCTCGAACTTGCCGCTCTGCTCCAGCGGGCGCGCAAGGTCCCACCATTGGCCGTCAAGCTTCGCCGCAACGACCTTCTTGGCCAGCGATTTGGAAATGCCTTCAGCGACGGCGAGCGGCGTGATGGCGTCGGCATAGTCGCGCGATGCGCCGTCCGGGAATGTGAGGGAGATGCTCATGGCTGCTTCTCTAATGATTCAGGTTTCGCGTCCCCTCCCCCTTGCGGGGAGGGGGTAGGGGGTGAGGGGCGTTCCGCTTCACCAATGTTCGGCGCTTCACGCTTCGTCCAACGCCAATCGCCGTAGCGCCAAGGCCGCCACCACGAATTCGTTTTGATCGTCTCCGGCGCGGGATCCCAGCCGTGGCCGGCCCAGGGGTGGCAACGGCAGATGCGCGCCGTCGCCATCCAGCTGCCGGCCCAGGCGCCGTGGCGGCGCACCGCGTCGGCGGCGTAGGACGAGCATGTCGGCAGATAACGGCAATCGCGCCCGATGATGGGCGAGAGGGTCCATTTATAAACCTGGATGAGGCCCAAGAGGCCCCGTGCTGGCAGGCTCGGCGACATAGTGTTCGATCGGTTTGTTCGTGTGAAGCGACCGGGACAAAGCGCCGCCGCAGCGGCGCGCCCGATCTCGCGCCGCCGGCTTTAGTAAGTGGTGGTCGTCGTGTTCAAGCCAGACATTGCGCTTCCATAACCGATTTGCCGCCTCGTCTCAATTGCTCTGCGGCACGAGCGAGCGCGCCGCCTGCTCGGCCGCCGCCGCTTCCATGCTGCAGCGAACCTGCTGGAACGCGCCCCAGCACACCATGAGCGGCTGATTGTGGACGCTCACAGTGTATTTGGAGACGAGCGTGAGGTCTTCGTAGTAGCCCTGCTGCATGACGCTCGCGACGCTGAGATTGAGCAGCGCCGATAAGTCGACGACGCCGACGGCCGCGTCGCGCGCTTCATCCAGCACCGCTTCCGCCGCCGCGCGATGGGCGGCTTCATCGGGCTTGGTGAAATAGGCGCCGACGCCTGCCATCAGGATCAGCAGAAACAGAAATCGCATCGGCGCCTCTTGATCCCCGCTCTATTCCGGGCTGCCGACCTTGTTGCACAGGGTCTGCGTGAACGCGCCCCAGCACTGCACCAGCGGGCTGTCGAGGTTCGGCGCGGAATAGCGCGCGACCACGTAGAAATTCTCATAAACGCCGCCCGAAGCCTGCGTGACGAGGCCGCCGATCGCGCCGCCGATATCGACATTCTCGGCCGCTGCTTCAGTCACTTCCGCCGCCTTGGCATTTGCCGCGGCGGCCATCTTGGCTTCATCCGGCTTGGTGAAATACGCCGCCACCGCGACCACGACGAGCAGTCCAATCAGCCTCAACATGTGCGTCACTCCCTTGTCCCTGGGGCCGGAAGCTAGAGGCAACGGGGCCGCGCGCCAAGGGAATTACCGCGCCGTTAGACAGCGCCGGCCTTGTGCAGCGCATCCACGGCGGCGTCGAAGGCGAGCATGGTCGAGGCGTGGCGGGGCGGATATTCGCGGACGCCTTCGAGGTGGCGGAGCTCCCAGAACCGGCCCTGCGGCGGGGCCGCGCCCTCTTTCAGCATGGCTTTGAGCCCATCGCGCGCGGCCACGATTTCGGCGGGCGTTGCGCCCACCGCGTGCATCGCGAGCACCCCGGTCGCAGCCTGGCCGAGCGCGCAGGCTTTGGGGTGCACGGCGATCTCGGACACCACGCCGTCCTTCAACTTCAGCTCCACCGTCACCACCGAACCGCAGACACGGCTGACCTTGGTGGAGGCCCCGTCCGGCGCATCGAGCCGGCCGACATGGGGCATGTCGGCGGCGAGTTCGAGCACGCGGGAATGGTAGAGGTCTTCCATTTGCCCTTATGTGGCCTTCCTTGGCGGCGATGCAAAGGCGTGAGCGGCGCGGGAGGCCTTTGGTGCGCAGACGGACATTCGTGACAGCATCCCTGGGCGCGCTGGCGCTGCCGGCTGTCGCGTGGGCGCAAGCGAGCAGCGTGCGCACCCCGCCGGCTCCGATCACGGCGCAGAACGCGCTGGAGACGGCGTTTCTCGCGGCGTCTTCCAACGAGCAATTGCGGCAGGGCTTTCGGCGCTTGTTTCTGGTGTCGCGCGTGGCGATGGCGCTTTCATCGCGCGATCCCGGCACGCCGCCGCGTCAGATCGAGCTTGCGCCGAATGTGCGTGCCTGCCTCATCTTCACCAGCGCCGCGCGCGCGGTTTCGGTGATGGGCGATTCCGCGCCGATCGTGATGCTGACGGGACGTGAAGCGCTGGAGCGCATGCGCGGCACCAACGTCATCATCAATATGAATCTCACGCCGCGCCTCACGCTCGAAGCCGAGGACGTCGACGCCTATCTCGCTATGCCGAACGAAACGCCCGCGCCGCCGCCGCCAGCGCCGCGCCGGTCCGGCTCAACTGGGGCCCCCGAGTAGGCCATCGCCGCCGCAACGCCGATCATAAAGCCCGCGTGTGCGGGCGAGCGCGGCATTGCCGGCTTGGTCGTACAAGTGAACCTGCCAGGTGTGCGTGCAGCCGGCTTCGGTGGAGGTCTTGCGGCAAATTTGCGCGGGCGGATCGCCGCGCGTTTGGCCGGTGGTCGCCGCGCAACTGAATTGGTTGCGGCGAAGATCGGCGGCGACGGCGCTGAGCTGCAAACCCTCGCCATAGCGGCGCGCGATGCTCTGCTGAAATTCGCCGAGCACGGCCGCTTCGCTGCCGCCGCGCCAATTGCCGAGATCGATCGCAGATGTCGGGATCGAAGGCGGACCGGAGGGTGCGGCGGGGCCAGACGGCGAAGTCGGCGTGGCGCAGGCGCTGAGCATAAGCGCGAAGGCGGAAGCCAGAACGATTGCATGTTTCATTGGTTTCCTCCTGCCCGTCAGCGCGCGCCCAGGCACATTCTATCAAAGCCCGCGATCGGCTGGGGGTTGTTCGGCTCGATCACGACATACCAATCGATGCCGCACTGCTGCTCCATGATCTCGATCCGGCATTCGAGCCGCCCGCCTTGCTCGCATGCAAAGCCGTTGCGCTCGAGATCGGCAATCGCCTCAGCATTGTTTTTGCCGGCGAGGCGCTGACGGATCTGCGTCTGGAAACGCGGCTGATAGGTCGCTGGGTCCGCTTGGCGCCATTGGCCGAAATCGACGCCGCCGCCATGGACGCCTTCGGGCGGCGCGCTTTGGCGGACCGACGATGCGGGCGGCGGCGGGGCTGTGCCGCGCTGGGCGGGAAAAACGGCGCTGGTCGTCGTGGGTTCTGGCGCGGGGCCGCCGCCCACCGCGCAACCGGCCAGAGCCGCGATCATCGCCAATGCCAAGATGCGCATATGTTTTTCCTGTCCCTGCCGGCTGGCTTAGTCGGGCGCCCCGGCTTGTTCAAGCCGCGCGCTCACGGGTGACGCGCGTCACGGCGCCCGGCGCGGGTTTGGCGTGATCTCAGAGCGTCATCGTGTGAGGAGCCCTCGCCCATGGAACATCTGATCTCCCTTTCCGGATTGCTCGGCGCGGCGTGCTGCGTGGGCATGTATGCGGCGGTCAGCATGGGCAAGGTGAGCCCGGAGAAGCCGGTTTTCTTCATCGTCAACGGCATTGGCGCGCTGCTGGTGCTGATCGGCGCGGCGCACGAGTTCGATACGGGCGACATCGGCACCATCGGCCAAGAATTGATCTGGGCCGCGATCAGCCTGATCGGCGGCGGACGCGCTTGGCTGCGCGAAGGCGGCGGCGCGAAGCTCGATACGTTGAAGGCGCGCGTGCTGCGCGGCGCGCTTCGTTCGCCAGCAGCGTAAGGCGCTAGCGGAGCAACGCAGCGACCGGACTTTCAGCGGCGCCGATATCGGCATGGAGACGACGCACCAATTGATCGGCATCGGCGTGAGAACGGCCGCGCCAATCGATGTGTTGATACGACGCTAAGCCAATATTGAGCCGCGCCGGATCGTCGTCGGCGAACTTCACCACGAACACCGGCACGCCCCGCCCGACGGCGATATGCACTTCGCCCTGCACGTGGCGGCTGTGCGTTGCGTCACCCGAATGAAGCAGCACCATCGCGGCGCAGCGTTGCGCGGCGCCGTAAACGTCTTCGTTCCAGTTGAAGCCGTGGCGAACATCGCGCGGCGCGATCCAGCAGGAATGACCGAGCGTTTCCAAGCCTTCCGCGATTGTGAGCGCCAGTTTTCCTTGGGTGGCGCTGTGGTGGGAAATGAAAATGTAGTCGCGCGGCAGATTGTCGTTCGGCGGCTTTGGCACGGCGCCCGACGCGGCGTCGGCACGTTCGAGTTCTTTGAGTTCGGCCAGGATATCGTCGAGCGATTTATCGTGCAGTTGCGTCAGGAAACTCCTCTGCCCGCGCATCACGATTTCGCGGCGATCGGCGGCGAAGCACAGCACCAGCCAGCGGCGCGTGGAGCGCTCCAAACCCCGCAGGATTGAGAGCTTGCCGGCGATCACGGAGGCGGTCTTGCCCGTCTCCATCGCGGCGTTGACGACGCTCAGCATCTGATCCCACGCGAACGGATAGAGCTGCACCAGCGCCTTGTACGAGCGCGGGAACTTCTCCCTCAGATGATCGCATTCGAGTTCGGTGAGCGAGGTCATGGGATCAAACTAACAGCGCGCGCGATTCGTGTGCAGCGCGGCGCGCAGATCACGGCGTCTTGCGCAATGACGCGAGTGCGAAGCGCCCGTCGCCCAACTGAGCCTGGATGCCGAGGAGCGCGAGCCACACCAGCGGCAGCTCGGCGCCGGCATGGGTGAAATAAAAGCCGTTGCGCACCAGCCAGAAATGCGCCGCGCCCGCCATCATGGGCATCGCGTAGAGCGCGACATAGCGGCTGAAAATTCCAGGGATCAGCAAAAGCGCGCCCGCGATCTCGGCTGAAAGCACATAAGCTGGCACAAAAGCCGGATAGCCGTGCCCGACCAATCCCGTCCACCAGGCGCCAATGCCGCCTTCGAGCACAAACAGCTTCCAATAAAGGTGCGCGATAAAAAGCGCGCCAAGCAGCACTCTGAGCGCCAAGGCCGCGTAGCTTTCCGGCGCGCGCAATGAAATCGCCACGGCGTCTTCTCCCCTCCGACCATCGGTCGGCCCTATCCGACACTTATGCATAGCTTGCGCATTCCCGCACGCCGAAGCGGCGCGAGATGGAGAGCCGGGGACGCGGGGTCGCGCGTCGTAGAAGGTGCGCCGCTGGTTCGGCGCTTTATGACGCGAAATCCCGCGTCCCCGCAGCTGGGATATTCCGGGCCGTCACAAGGAGTTGTTTCACTCCTCTGGATAGGTCCCCGGAAGCGTGCAGGCCGCGCCGTTCTCGCGGTCCCTGGTTGTTGCTCCCACGGTTATGGCGCTCCGTGGGCTTTGCGCGCTTTCTTGTTTCTTCCCCCGCGTGCGGGGGAAGTGGCTCTCGCGAAGCGAGAGACGAAGGGGGGAGGATTGGGCTCCCCCCTCAGTCAGTCTGCTTCGCAGCCTGCCAGCTCCCCCGTAAACGGGGGAGCAAACAATGAGGCGCCACGCTCAACTGCAGCGCTCTCGCATTGGTTTGAACAGGGTACCAACTGCTCTCCGGCGAAAGCGATGTGCGGAGTATAGCGCGGGTGCGGGGGGTGTAGGATTGAGGGGATTCTATCCCCGTATTTTGGGTCCGCTATTCGGCGGGAGCGGACGTCAGCCTGGTTTTGGTGGAGCGACAATCTCAGCGATTGCACCGGCAAGCGTTACAGAGGATTCGTGAGAGCAATAGACCAGCCAGTCACTAGCTTCATCAAACCAGTACCCTTCTAACCCTGGACCGTATCGGAAGGCGGCAAGCGACAAGTCAAGAGAGTAGCTTTCGCCATGCTCCCAGATTTCAAACACCCGCTTGACGCCTCGCCTGTCTAAAAAGCTGCGGATTTTCCGATACAGCGCCTTTTCGTCATGAACTTCCAAGCCCGCAGGAAGATATGCGCGCTTGTCCAGCGACACCGCTACCAAAGGAAATTTTGCCGTCAGCGGGTGTGTCGATTCTGTCAGCGGATACCAGTAGTGCGTCGTGATCCCCCACCGTTCGGTGAGGGTTTTTTGGGCAAACGCCAGTTCTTCTTGAGACAGCGTGCGCCGGTACGGATTACCTGATGCAACCATTACAGTTTCATACGACCAACTTCTCAACCGGGCCACGAGCGGACTCACCGCGGAAAAACTAGGCCATATGCTCCATCGGCGCCTCCCCTAGCGCGCGCGTCCAGGGGTGTTGGCGGTCTTCGTAGACGGAGATTTGTGGGGGCGGAAAGTTTGGGTCGGCGAAGGCCCCGGTGGCGACATAGATGAAATCCACGGGTTCGGTCGGCGCCCAGGAAACAGTCGAGCCGCACACGGGGCAGAAGCTGAACATGGCGGTCGCGCCGCTATCGCCGGCGCGGGTCCAGTGTGCGGCGCGGCCTTCGATCGTCACGCGATCGCGCGGGAAACGCGCTTGCGCCGCGAACACGCTGCCGGTGCGTTTCTGGCAGTCGAGGCAGTGGCAGATGGAGACGCGGATCGGCTCGCCTTCGCAGGTGACGCGAAGCTGGCCGCAGCTGCATGAGGCGGTGCGCGTGGTCATTGCTCATGCTCGCTAGTGGCTTCATCGCCGGGTTGAACGAGCGAGTCCGAGACGTTGCGGCTTTCCGAGTGGATACGCCAAACCTCATCCTCTCGTCGCTGCCACACGATCGTGCAATATCCCCTGCGCAGAATGGCGCGTTGGGTTCGCGGGCTGGTGCGCGTGACGGAGCACTCGCTGCTCGAAACCGCCAGGTCGCCGGATAATTGGACGTCCGCGTATCCGAATGTGACGGCGCTGCCCGCGTCGGCGACGAGTGACGCATTGCCGAGCGACACCTTTACGTATGGACCGGCTTCATCCTCTTCCACATCCAAAATCTGACAGGTCGCGCAGAAATCGGCGGTGGCCGTCGCATCGCGCGCCGCCAGAGCCTCGCCATAGGCGACGTGCCGCGCGCGCACCGCCTCGACGTCTGGACCGATAGCGCGCGGGCCGCGCGGCTCAGGCGCGCACGCGGCAAGCAGAAACGCGAGCACGAGCTGCGTCGTCAAGCGCGCCCGGTTGCGCTGCGAACGATGCGCCACGCCCTCAGCCCTTCCGCGCGGCTTCGATTTTGGCGACGTCGATCTTCTTCATGGTCATCATCGCTTCGAAGGCGCGCTTGGCTTCGGCGCCGCCGGCGGCCATGGCTTCGCTCAGCACGCGCGGCGTGATCTGCCAGTTGAGGCCCCACTTATCTTTGCACCAGCCGCATTCGCTCTCGCGCCCGCCATTGCCGACGATGGCGTTCCAGTAGCGATCAGTCTCAGCTTGATCTTCGGTGGCGATCTGGAAGGAAAAAGCTTCGGTCTGCTTGAACGCGGGGCCGCCATTGAGGCCGAGGCATGGGATGCCAAGAACTGTGAACTCGACCGTGATTACATCGCCTGCCTTGCCGGACGGATAATCGCTCGGCGCGCGATGCACGGCGGTGATTGCGGTGTCGGGGAAAATTTCGGCATAGAAGCGGGCCGCGGCTTCGGCGTCCTTGTCGTACCAGATGCAGATCGTATTCTTGTGCATGCCCTGCTCCTTTTTGTTGGGATAGCGGATTAACGGGCGTGCGGGAATGCGTGTTCCTGGTAAAACGTGGCTCGCCGCTGCCGCTCCCCGGAGGAAGCGAAGCGAAGATCCGGGGTCCATCCATCCAACACGAAAATGTCCGATCGATGGACCCCGGCTCAAACGCGTGCTTCGCACGCTGGCCGGGGGGCGGTGAGAGAACGGACGCGTGAAACTAAGTTTTGCGCCGCCACGTGCTTCCGTTCGGGCCGTCCATCACTTCGACACCCATCTCCGCCAGCACGACGCGCAGGCGGTCGGCTTCGGCGAAATCGCGGGCGCCCCGGGCTTCGACGCGTTGGGCGACCAGTGCGTCGATCTCGGCGGCTTTTTCGGCGCCGAAGGAAGCGCGAAACCAGTGCTCGGGATCGGCTTGCAGCACGCCCATCAGCGCACCGGCCGCGAGCAACGCTGATTTGGCGCGCGCTTGATCGGCGGGTTTGGTGGCGATGTTGGCGGCGGTGCCGAGCGCTGAGAGCTCGGCGATGGCGTTGGGGGTGTTGAGATCGTCGGCGAGGGCATCGGTGAAGGCCTCAGGCGCTTCGCTGACGCTGGCGCTGACATGCGCGAGACGCAGGAGCGCGCCGTAGAGACGGTCGAGGCTGGCTTGCGCTTGGGCGAGGAGATCGTCGCTCCAATCCAAGGGCGCGCGATAATGCGCCGAGAGCAGCGCCCAGCGGATGGTTTCGCCGGCCCAGCCTGCGTCCAAGAGTTCGCGCGGCGTGACGATGTTGCCGATGGATTTCGACATCTTCTCACGGTCCATGGTGAGAAAGCCGTTGTGCAGCCAAACGCGCGCTAAGGGCGCGCCATGCGCGGTCTCGCTCTGCGCGATTTCGTTTTCGTGGTGCGGGAAGACGAGATCGATGCCGCCGCCATGGATGTCGATGGTGCGGCCGAGGGTTTTCTCGATCATGGCCGAGCACTCGATGTGCCAGCCCGGCCGCCCCGCGCCGAACGGCGCATCCCATTGCGGCTCACCGGGCTTGGCGGCTTTCCAGAGCGCGAAGTCCGATGGCCCGCGTTTATCGTCCTCGCCCTCGACGCGCGCGCCGGCTTTGAGCTCATCCTGCGCGCGGCCGGAGAGTTTGCCGTAATCGGCGTCGGCGGCGACGGAGAAGTAGACGCCGCTCGGCACGGCGTAAGCGGCGCCCTGCTCGATTAGCTTTTCGATCAGGGCAATCATGTCGGGCACGTGCGCCGTGGCGCGCGGGCTCAAGGTGGGCGCGAGCACGCCGAGTGCGCTCATGTCCTCTTCGTAGATTGCCTTGAACTTGTTGGTGATGGCTTCGATCGCGACGCCTGCGGTGGCCGCCGCGGTGATGATCTTGTCGTCGATGTCGGTGTAGTTGCGCGCATAGATGACGGCGTCTTCGCCGTAAGCGCGGCGCAGCAGGCGGAAGAGCACGTCGAACACCACCGGCGGGCGGGCGTTGCCGATATGGGCGTAGGAGTAAACGGTCGGCCCGCAGACATAGAGCGTGACGCGCGAAGGGTCGGCGGGCTCGAAGGTCGCCTTGCGCCTGGTAAGGGTGTTGGTGAGCTGAATTTGCATAAACTGACCTTGCGGCGCCGGGATGGGTTCTAGCGGGGAGATGTGCTAAGCTCCATATGTCGATGGGGCGATGGGCCCCGGGCCTGAGGGTAAACCCGCGGGCGGGCGTTAAGACCGGGTGTCTCAGGGCGTTTGCCCCCAGAACCCTCCCGGCTCGACCTCCGCTGCTCAGACGAAGGAAATTCCTGGATGAGCGAAATCCTGAAGTGGCGCACCGGCGCCGCGGCGCCGCCGCGTCCCTCCCGCGAAGCGGCGATGGAAGCGGTGCGCACCCTGATCGCCTGGGCGGGCGACGATCCCGCGCGCGAGGGCCTCATCGACACCCCCAAGCGCGTGGTCGACGCCTACCGCGAATGGTTCGCCGGCTATGAGCAATGCCCGGCCGAAGAGCTCAGCCGCACCTTCGAGGACGTGCAGGGCTATGACGACATCGTCATGCTGAAAAAGATCGATGTGGAGAGCCATTGCGAGCACCACATGGCGCCATTTCTCGGCAAGGCGTTTGTGGCGTATCTGCCGGTCGAGAAAGTCGTCGGCATTTCCAAGATCGCGCGCGTTGTGGAGATTTTTTCCAAGCGCCTGCAGACGCAAGAAACCATGACCTCGCAAATCGCCGAAGCGCTGAACGAGAGCTTGGCGCCGCGCGGCGTCGCCGTGCTGATCGACGCGGAGCACCAGTGCATGTCCACGCGCGGCGTGCACCACAAGGACGTAACGACGGTGACGACGCAATTCACCGGCGCGTTCAAGGATGATGCGGATTTGCGGAACAGGTTTTTGAAGTTGGCTGGGTACGGCTGAGAGTTAGCCCCATGCTTCCCCTCGATGGGGAAGCTGTCAGCGCGCGAAAGCGCGCTGACTGAAGGGGTGGCGCGCTCCCTTCCCTAAGATGAGCCACACAAGGCTCGTCCTGCGGCATCGAGCATCCACCCCACCCGTCGCTGACTTCGTCAGCGACACCCTCCCCATCGAGGGGAGGGATGAAGGTTTGCGCCATCTCGCCCACTCCCTCCTCCCGTCATTCCAGACGCGCGGAGCGCGATCTGGAATCCAGGGCCAACGCACCACGCTCTACGATCCCTGGATTCCGGGTCTCGCTCCGCTCGCCCGGAATGACTGAAGTGGGTATGGTGCAGGCATGTCCGAGATCGAAACCGCCACCACCCTCACGCCCCGCTTTGACGCCAACGGCCTCATCGCCGCCATCGCGCAAGATCACGTCACCGGCGAAGTGCTCATGCTCGCCTGGATGAACGCCGAGGCGCTGCGGCTCACTTTGGAGACGGGGCAAGCCACGTACTGGTCGCGCTCGCGCGGCGCGCTGTGGCGAAAGGGCGAAACCAGCGGCCACACCCAGCGTGTGATCGAAGCGCGCATCGATTGCGATCAGGACGCGGTGCTGCTGCGCGTCGAGCAGATCGGCGCGGCGTGCCACACGGGCGAGCGCAGCTGCTTTTATCGCGCGATTACGGCGACGGGTTTGGAAAGACTTTAGCTCCCGTCATCCCGGACGCGCGGAGCGCGATCCGGGACCCAGTGGCGAGCGCAGCACTCTTCAATCTCCTGGGTCCCGGCTCTCCCTACGGTCGGCCGGGATGACGGTGGAGGGAGAACGCGTAATTTTGCATAGGTGCTCACGTCACCGGCGTAATCGCACCCACACCCGGTCCTTCAGCCGCCGCGATCGTGAACGCGGCGGCGCGGGCGACTTCGTATTCTTTCGAGGTCACGGTGGAGACGGTGAAGAATTCCGCCGTCGCTTCGGTCTTGGTGAGGCTGAGGATCAGGAAGCCGCGATTGAGTTGATCGGTCCATTTGATGTGCGGATTGCGGGCGCGGATGCCGCCGCCGAAATCGACGCCGGCTTGCACGAAGAAGCTTGCGTCGCTGGGCGAGGTGATCGCGGTCGTGCCGAGTTCGACGGCGACGCGGCCTTGGGCGTCTTCAAGTTCGCTCGCCCAGGCGGAGTGTGAATCGCCACTCAAGACAAGCGCATTGCCGCTGCTGGCGCGGAACATCTCGTAGACGCGCGCGCGGGCGGCGGGATAGCCGTCCCACGCATCGGGATTGAGCGGGATGAGCGCGCGCGTGAAGCCCAGCAAAGTGGTGACGCCAGGGCGGAGGCGCTCGAGTGCTGCGGCGAGCGGCGCGGGCGTTTGTGAAAGATCGGGCGCGATGATCGGCGTCATCAGCACTTGGTTGCCGAGCACTTGCCACGTCGTGCCCGCTTGCGCGGACGATGCGATTTGGCTCGCGAGCCACGCTTCTTGTGCTTCGCCGAGCATGACGCGGTCTGGCGTTGCGAGCGCGGCGTTGAGCGTGGGCACGTCCGGCATGAAGAAAAGTCCGGCGGGCAGATGCGCCGGATCGCGCACGGCGGGGCCGACGCGCGCCCAATCGGAAACGGGGCGCAATTCGCCGTTCACTTCTTCATACGGCACCGGCAGCATGCGCGTGTTGGATGCGGGCGGCGTGCCGATGGGCAGCGGGCGCGGCGCGGTGGGATTGGAGAAATCCCAGGGGCGCATCTCGACGGGAATATCGGTCGCGTAGTTGAACGGGCGCGTGCGCGCGAGCAGGCGCGTCTCCACCATGACGAGCGTGAAGAGATCGCCGAACTGGAACGAGCGGTTGATGGCTTCGAACGCGCGGCCGGCTTCCGGTTCGCGGATCGGCATCCATTCGTAATAGGCTTGCAGCGCGGCGCGTTTGCGCGCGGCCCAATCGCCCTCTTGTGGCTGGTGATTATCGGCGCCGCTGGTCCACGCATCGTTGGCGGTTTCGTGGTCGTCCCACACCACGACCCAAGGCGCGACGGCGTGCGCCGCTTGCAGTTCGGGCTCGGCCTTCGCTTGCGCGTGGCGCAAGCGATAATCCTCGACGCGGAGACACTCGACTTCGGGGCTTGGAATGCGCCCCAACGCGATGGCGCTTTCACTGCCGTAACCGTCCGCGCCGAATTCGTAGATGTAATCGCCGAGATGGACGACGAGATCGACATCGTCGCGCGCGCCGATGGCTTCGTAGGCGTTGAAGAAGCCGTGCGGGAATGAGGCGCAGGAGACGACGGCGAGCTTCAGAGACTCAAGGCTGCCGCGCGGGAGCGTGCTGGTTTTGCCGATTGGGGATGTCTGGTCGCCGGCGAGGAAGCCGTAGAAATAGGGCGCGCCGGCGCGGAGGCCGGTGACATCCACTTTGACCGTGTAATCGCGCGCTTCGTTGGTCTCGAACACGCCAGTCTTCACGACGTCGGTGAGTTCGCGGTTGCGCGCCACCACCCAGCGCACCGGCACGGCGCCGACTTGCTGCGGCGTGACGCGCGTCCAGATCACGACGCGGTCATTGCCGGGATCGCCGCTGGCGACGCCGTGCGAGAACGTGAGCGCGCCATCATAGAGCGGCGCCTCGATCTTTGGCGTGCAGGCCGCGGCGGCGGCTGTGGTGAGGCCGATGCCTGTGAGCGCGCCCCGCCGTGTCCAGCCCTTGCTCATGGATTTGCTCCTGGGATGGCGCGCACACGCACGCGCACCGGATTGTGGTCGCTGTTCTGGAAATCGAGATCGATGCCGTGGATTTCTTCGACGCTCACATTTGGCGAGACGATGAAGCCGTCGATCACGGTGCGGTAATTTTCGCCTCGGATGTAGGCGCGCTCATTGGTGCGGACCGAGGGCGCGCCAGCGTCGGCGGCGATGCGCCAGCCTTCGGGCAGTGCGTCCATGGGGAACGGGAAGACCCAGAAGAGATATTGCTGTTCGGTCGTGCTCGGGAAATTGGTGTCCACCAGGCGCAGATTCCAATCGCCGCCGATCACGACATGGCGTCCGCTGGCGTACTCCTGCTGCGCCCAGGCCATTAGCTCGCGCAGCTGGTGCGTGCGGACGGCGGCGTCTTCATCGAAGGCCGCAAGGTGCACGCTCGCAACTGTCCAGCCGCCGTCTTGTCCCTCGATCGGCAAGCGCGACACCAGCGACGCATAACGCCGCCGCACGCCGAGGATGCCGGAATTTTCCGCAGGCAGCGCGATCACGTCGGCGCCCTCGATGGCGCGGCGGGCATAAATGCCTTGTCCGTGGCTCATGTGGAGCGGCCAGGGCAAGAAGCGGGTTTTGAAGTCGGCGAAGTAGAGCTGGTCGCGATCGGCGAGTGCGGCGTCCACGCGCTGCTTGAGGTTCACCCAGCGATTGATCGGGCCGCCATGGGCGAGTTCTTCGAGCAATATGACATCCGCGTCGCTTTGCGTTTCCAGAAACGAGGCGATGCCAGCGGCGTTCGCGAGCACGGCTTCGCGCGAGGGCGGGAAGTAATGCTTGCCGCCATCGACGGCGAAATCGCTGCCGGCGCCGAGGCCCGCATAGCCGAGATTCCATGTGACGATGGTCAGTTCATCGCCCGCTGGCGGCAGGCCTTCGCGCGCGACACGGACGATGTCTTGCGGTTTGGCCGCGACGCCGGAATTCGCCAACAGATATGCCCCGATGAAAAGCGCGAGCCCGACAACGACCGCCGCCAAAATCTTTAACGCGCGCATCATGCCGAAGGCTCCTTCGGCTTGGTGGTGCGGTCGACCGCGAACTGAATGCCCGCGGCGAAGAGCGCAACGCCTGAACCCTCCCCGCCCATGGCGCCCGCAAAGCCCAACAGATTGCGCCGCGCATTGAGCTCGACCACGACCTCATTATAGCGCCGCGTCGCCTCCCATTCGCCGAGTGCGGGATCGGGGCGGACATGCGCGAGCGCCTTCAGCGCCTCTTCGATCAGCACGGAATATGAGCCAAAATAAATCAAGAGGCCCATCAGCAGCACGCCGCCGATTGCGATGGCCGTGGAAACTTGCGTGATGGCGCGCGCGCCGCTGAGGAAGGCGTGCTTGATCGGCGTTGCGGCGATCAGGATGTTTACGAAGAAGACGCTGGCCGCGAACAGGAAGGTCGGGTTCATCTGGTCTTGCAGGAGATTGGTGGCCATGGCGACGCCGCCATTGGCCTCCTCCACATAAGCAAGCGATGCATCGATGCGTCCCGCCGCGTCGCGCAGCGGATCCATCGAGGCGACTTCCGCGCGCGCCAGCAGATCGAGTACCGCGCGCGCCTGGGTTTCGAAGACGGCTTTGTCGGCCAGAAACTCGATCGACAGCAGCGCGATCACAAGCGCGCCGCACGCGAAGAACACCACCGAATAGCACGCATAGCCGCAATAGGCGTTGCGGAGCCGGTTGACGTAACCCTTCTCCTTGCCCTCGCGCTCGGCCGAAGCGACGACGTTGAACGCGTAGATGAGATAGATGACGAAGGTCGCGAGGAAGGCGAGCACGATCGCGAGTTGATGCGTCGCGACAAGATCGGTGACGTCGACGCTGGTGAAGAGGATCGCCACCATCACTACGAGCGCGCAGGCGGTGAAGAGGAAGAACTCGCCCCAGAACCCGGAGACGCGCTGCGGACCCTTCGCCGTCGTAAAGCGCACCGAGTGCCGCTCAACCCAAACATAGCCGGCCAGCACATAGCTCAGCAGCAACAACCCGACCGCGAGCGCGTAAGTCACGCCCAGCAGGATCAGGTCGTCGGCTTCGCTGGGCGCGAGATTAAATACCCCTTCCATACGATCCCCCATCGCACTTGGCCGCTATCAATGCCTTGCGCCCAGGCGATGTCGAGGGTCAATGGCGCGCAGATGGATGAGGACGAAACAGAAACCCAAGGCGACGATGGGGAAGCCCGAGTCGCGCTGGCGCCGGACGATGCGCCGGGCGACCGGGTGGACGCGTGGCTGGCGCGCGTCTGGCCGGATATTTCGCGCGCCCGCATCCAGGGATTGATTGGCGCGGGGAAACTGAGCGCCGATGGCGCGCCGGTGACGCACGCCAAGGAAAAGACCCGCCCCGGCGCGCGTTACGAACTCATCCTGCCCGCGCCCGAACCGGCCTCGCCCGAACCCGAGGACATTCCGCTCTCGATTGCGTTCGAGGACGAGCATCTGATCGTGGTGGACAAGGCCGCCGGCATGGCCGCGCACCCGGCACCGGGCTCAATGCGCGGGACGCTCGTCAATGCGCTGCTGTTTCATTGCGCGGGATCGCTGTCCGGCATTGGCGGCGTCGCGCGGCCGGGCATCGTGCATCGCATCGATAAGGATACGACCGGCCTCGTCGTCGTCGCCAAACACGACGCGGCCCATCAGGGCCTCGCCAAGCTGTTCTTCAAGCACGACATCGAGCGCGTCTATTACGCGATCACGCGCGGCGCGCCGAAGGAGCGTGCGGGCACCGTCGATAACCGGCTCGCGCGCTCGGGCGAGGATCGGCGCAAATTCGTGGTGGTGCGTAATGCGGAGAGCGAAGCGGGCAAGCGCGCGATTACGCAATATTGGACCATGGAGAGCTTTGGGCAGCATATCGGCGAGGCCGCCGGGCGCCCCGCCGCCGCGCTGATGGAATGCCGGCTGCAAACTGGCCGCACGCACCAAATTCGCGCGCATCTGGCTCATCTTGGCGCGCCGCTGATCGGCGATCCGCTTTACGGCAAACAGCGCGCTTTGGGCGCGGCAGGACCGCACGGCCCAGCAGCGGAAGCGGCGGTGCGCGCGTTTTCCCGCCAAGCTTTGCACGCGGCCGTGCTTGGCTTCGTGCACCCCATCACGGGCGCGGCGCTGCGCTTTCAAAGCCCGCTGCCCGCCGACATGGAAAACCTGCTCGAAACCCTACGCGCGCTCTGAAAATAGACTGTACTTGCCGCTCCCATCGGCGCGTGCGGTGCGGTATGAAAAGCACGCTCGGTTTGGGGGATTCTATGATCGCGAAAGTTGAACGCGTGTTCGCGGCGGTGGCCGCTTTGCTGGTGTTCACGCTCAACGAAATGCGCCTCGTCAATATGAGCCCCCGGCAGATGGAAGGCGGCTTCCCGCACGGTGTTTTCCTGCGCGCTTTCGGCCAGCCGCAAGAGGTGTTCCTGAGCAGCGCCGATGTCGCGATCCGGTGGGGGCTGGTGGGCGTCATCATCGCGCTTTGCGTTTGGGCGTTGGCGGAAACCCTGGTCCCGCCGAAGCCCGCGCCGAAGAGCGCCCGCTAAGCTTGACTCTCGTTCCCTTTTTGTTCTAGACTGAGCGCGCATCCGGAGCGCCGTCTTTTTGGCGCCGGCCGGGTTTAGAAGAACTGCGTTCGCTGGGTCGTCCGCCCTCCTTGGGGACGGCCGATCCGGTTCCTATATGTGCCCAGTCGCGCCTCGCGCGACGGAGGGGATTTGCACCATGGCTACTTCCACCGCGCTCACACTCGCGCTCTCGCCCGAACAGGGTCTTGCCCGGTATCTCTCGGAGATCCGGAAATTTCCCATGCTCGAAAAGGACGAGGAATTCATGCTCGCCAAGCGCTGGCAGGAGCATGAGGACGGTCAGAGCGCGCACAAGCTGGTAACGTCGCATCTGCGGCTCGTGGCGAAGATCGCCATGGGCTATCGCGGCTATGGCCTGCCGATCGGTGAAGTCATCTCCGAAGGCAATGTGGGCCTAATGCAGGCCGTGAAGAAATTCGATCCGGACAAGGGCTTCCGCCTCGCGACCTATGCGATGTGGTGGATCCGCGCCGCGATCCAGGAATACATCCTGCGCTCCTGGAGCCTCGTGAAAATGGGCACCACGGCGGCGCAGAAGAAGCTGTTCTTCAATCTGCGCCGGCTGAAGGGCGAGATGGCCGCGCTTGAGGAAGGCGATCTCAAGCCCGACCAAGTGAAGATCATCGCGCACAAACTCGCCGTCACCGAAGAAGAAGTGACATCGATGAACCGGCGCATGTCGGGCGGCGGCGACGCCAGCTTGAACGCGCCCGTCGGCGGCTCGGGCGGCGAAGGCGACGCCGAGTGGATGGACTGGCTGAAGGACGACAAGGAAGAGACCCAAGAGACGCGCCTCGCGGACCGCGAGGAATTCGGCGCGCGCATGGGCCTCCTCCAATCGGCGATGGGCGACCTCTCGGAGCGGGAACGCCACATCATCGAGGAACGTCGCCTGAAAGACGAGCCGGCGACCTTGGAGGATCTCTCCAAGGAATATGGCGTCAGCCGCGAGCGTGTGCGTCAGATCGAAGTGCGGGCGTTCGAGAAGCTGCAGAAAGCCATGAAGAAGCAGGCCAGCGAGCGCGGGCTGCTCGCCCCGGCTTAAAGCGCGCTCGTCGCATCGCGGTATGATTTAGGAACGTCGCGGCCTGGGCGACGTTTCAACGGGGTCCCAAGAGGTTCCCG